>NZ_CP191849.1:177500-1490000 GCF_050956135.1 Actinoplanes sp. CA-131856
CGCATGTTCTAGACCCGAAGCGGGGTGATCTAGCCATGGGCAGGTTGAAGCGTGGGTAAGACTGCGTGGAGGACCGAACCCACCAACGTTGAAAAGTTGGGGGATGACCTGTGGTTAGGGGTGAAAGGCCAATCAAACTCCGTGATAGCTGGTTCTCCCCGAAATGCATTTAGGTGCAGCGTCGTGTGTTTCTTGCCGGAGGTAGAGCACTGGATGGTCTAGGGGGCCTACAAGCTTACCGAAATCAGCTAAACTCCGAATGCCGGTAAGTGAGAGCGCGGCAGTGAGACTGCGGGGGATAAGCTTCGTAGTCGAGAGGGAAACAGCCCAGATCACCAGCTAAGGCCCCTAAGCGTGTGCTAAGTGGAAAAGGATGTGGGGTCGCTTAGACAACCAGGAGGTTGGCTTAGAAGCAGCCATCCTTTAAAGAGTGCGTAATAGCTCACTGGTCAAGTGGTTCCGCGCCGACAATGTAGCGGGGCTCAAGCACACCGCCGAAGCTGTGGCATTCACACAATACATCCGCTCAACTCTTCGGGGTTGGGTGCAGTGGTGTGGATGGGTAGGGGAGCGTCGTGCTACCAGGGAAGCGGCGGAGTGATCCAGCCGTGGAGGTTGCACGAGTGAGAATGCAGGCATGAGTAGCGAATGAAGGGTGAGAACCCCTTCCGCCGGATGACCAAGGGTTCCAGGGCCAGGCTAATCCGCCCTGGGTGAGTCGGGGCCTAAGGCGAGGCCGAGAGGCGTAGTCGATGGATAACGGGTTGATATTCCCGTACCCGCAAAGGAACGCCCAAGACGAACCTCACTGTACTAACCACGCGAAGCGCCGGCGACCTTCGGGTCAAGGGTGTGGAGTCTGGGATCTTGGTGGGTAGTAGTTTAGTGATGGGGTGACGCAGGAAGGTAGATGATCCCAGGCGGTGGTTGTCCTGGGGTAAGCGTGTAGACCGCAGTGTAGGCAAATCCGCACTGCATGTAGGTTGAGACGTGATGCCGAGCCGTTTCAGGTGAAGTCATTGATCCTATGCTGCCGAGAAAAGCCTCTAGCGATGTTCCGAGCGGCCCGTACCCTAAACCGACACAGGTGGTCAGGTAGAGAATACTAAGGCGACGGGTGAACTGTGGTTAAGGAACTCGGCAAATTGCCCCCGTAACTTAGGGAGAAGGGGGGCCGGACGCGTGAAGCCACTTGCTGGTGGAGCGTGGTATGGCCGCAGAGAGCAGGGGGAAGCGACTGTTTACTAAAAACACAGGTCCATGCCAAGTCGTAAGACGATGTATATGGACTGACGCCTGCCCGGTGCTGGAACGTTAAGGGGACCTGTTAGCCCGTAAGGGCGAAGCGGAGAACTTAAGCGCCAGTAAACGGCGGTGGTAACTATAACCATCCTAAGGTAGCGAAATTCCTTGTCGGGTAAGTTCCGACCTGCACGAATGGCGTAACGACTTCCCCACTGTCTCAACCACAGGCCCGGCGAAATTGCAGTACGAGTAAAGATGCTCGTTACGCGCGGCAGGACGGAAAGACCCCGGGACCTTTACTATAGCTTGACATTGGTATCCGAATTTAATTGTGTAGGATAGGTGGGAGCCGGTGAAGCTTGGACGCCAGTTCGGGTGGAGGCAATCTTGAAATACCACTCTGTTGGGTTTGGGTATCTAACTTGCGGCCCTGATCGGGTCGAGGGACAGTGTCTGGTGGGTAGTTTAACTGGGGCGGTTGCCTCCTAAAGGGTAACGGAGGCGCCCAAAGGTTCCCTCAGCCTGGTTGGCAATCAGGTGTTGAGTGTAAGTGCACAAGGGAGCTTGACTGTGAGACTGACGGGTCGAGCAGGGACGAAAGTCGGGACTAGTGATCCGGCACTTGCGTGTGGAAGCGGTGTCGCTCAACGGATAAAAGGTACCCCGGGGATAACAGGCTGATCTTCCCCAAGAGTCCATATCGACGGGATGGTTTGGCACCTCGATGTCGGCTCGTCGCATCCTGGGGCTGTAGCAGGTCCCAAGGGTTGGGCTGTTCGCCCATTAAAGCGGTACGCGAGCTGGGTTTAGAACGTCGTGAGACAGTTCGGTCCCTATCCGCCGTGCGCGTTGGATACTTGAGAAGGGCTGTCCCTAGTACGAGAGGACCGGGACGGACGAACCTCTGGTGTGCCAGTTGTCCCGCCAGGGGCACGGCTGGTTGGCTACGTTCGGAAGGGATAACCGCTGAAAGCATCTAAGCGGGAAGCTCGCTTCGAGATGAGGTATCCCACCACCTTGAGTGGGTAAGGCTCCCTATAGACGATGGGGTTGATAGGCCGGAGATGTAAGCCAGGTAACTGGTTCAGTCGACCGGTACTAATAGGCCGAGGGCTTAACCACCCTAAACTTATGAGCGCGTCCACTGTGTGATTCACAGCAAACGAACAACCAAGCACCAGCTGGTGACAGCTGACGTTTGCTGGTTTGTTCCGCTGATGGTTGTTTCGGTGGTCATAGCGGAGGGGAAACGCCCGGTCTCATTCCGAACCCGGAAGCTAAGCCCTCCAGCGCCGATGGTACTGCACTCGGGAGGGTGTGGGAGAGTAGGACGCCGCCGGACTCAACGTGAAACAGTAGGCCCACCCGGGATCGGGTGGGCCTACTGTCGTTTCCGGCTCTTTTCTGTTTTCGCCGGCCAAGAATCCAACGTCATCCCAGCAGCCCGCAGGCACTT
Source organism: Actinoplanes sp. CA-131856 (assembly GCF_050956135.1). GTDB lineage: Bacteria > Actinomycetota > Actinomycetes > Mycobacteriales > Micromonosporaceae > Actinoplanes. Next base: position 180,202 of record NZ_CP191849.1, read on the forward strand.
AGCAGCAGAATTCCTCGAGCTGCTTACGGCCCAGCGTCGGCAAAACCATCCCAACTCCGGCCATCAGCCCCGGCTTTGGCTGCCACTGGCGTTCATGGCTGTTTCGTCGGGCTAGAAGCGATGGTCTACGGCTATGGGGCCCTGCCCTTCCTCTGATGACCCAGCAGGGATCGTCTGTGTCGCGGGGGCACCGTGTGCCTCGAGGAAACCGGACACCGATGCCTGCCATGGGAAGCGTTCGGCCCTCGTGCGGGCTGCGGCTCGGCGGGTTGCCTCAGGGGTGGCAAGAAGTTGGAGCAGGGCCTCGGCGTAGGCGGGTCCCTCGCCGGGCGCGGCCAGGCCGGCGGGTCCGGGCGGGCCGATCACTTCGGGGAGGGCGCTCTCGGAACTGACCACCACCGGGGTGCCGCTCGAAAGAGTCTCCAAGGCGGCCAGGCCGAACGTCTCGATGGGGCCCGGTGCGATGGCCGCGTCCACTGTGGCCAGCAGGGCTGCGAGCTCCTGCTGATTGGTTATGTGGCCCAGGAAGCGGACCGGCAGGCCACGATCGGCGGCCTCGGATTGAAGCGCGGCTCGAAGCGGGCCGGTGCCCGCCACCAGAAGCACGGCGGGTACGCCGGCCTGGCGCAGGTGATGCAGAGCCTCCAGTGAACGCCGCGGCTTCTTCTCGGGCGAGAGGCGGCCGCAATGCAGCAGAAGTACGTCGTCCTTGGCCGACCAGCGGGAGCGCAGCTCCGGGTTGTGGTTGGCGGGAGTGAACCGTTCCAGGTCGACCCCCAGGGGAACCCGGGTGAGGTTGGTCGTGCCCAGCCGTTCGAACTCCGCGGCCGCCCACGCGGTGGTGCACACGATCTGGTCGTGGTCGGCGGCTGACCTTCCGTTCAACATGTCGCCCAGCCGGCGGGCGGGCGCGGGCCCGAAGAGGCGCAGCAGGCCGGCCAAGGACTCGTGGGAGACCATCATGGACGGCACGTTCTGGCGCTTTGCCCAACGGCCGAGCCAGCGCAAAGTCGTACGGTCGGAGATCTCCAGCCGGTCCGGACGCAGCGCCTTCAGCGTCGTGCTGAGGCGTGCCCGGTCGAGCAGCAGGCGGTAGCCGCCCATGCGTGGGACCAGCGGGCCGGGAAGGGTGATCACGCGGCCCTGGTCGGTGTCCTCGTCGGAGAAGGACGGACCGGGGATGATCAGGACCGGGTCGTGGCCGGCGGCTCGGTAGCCGGCGCCCAGATGGCGCAAAGCGGTGCGCAGGCCGCCGGAACGCGGCATGACGAAGTTGGCAACCCGGACAATTCTCACTCGGTGGCTGACCTTCCGGCTCTGTACGTGTGGAGAAAGATTTCATGCCCGGCTGTGAGCCTGCTGTCAGGCCGCCACGGGAGTCTTGCGGTGGAACAGACCCAGCGTGCGGGCGGCGTCATAGTGGCCAAGGAGCTCCTCGCCCACGGCATACCAGCTCCGGCCCTCGATGGCCTGCCGTGCGGCCGCGCCGAAGGTGGCACGCTTCGCCGGGTCGGCGGCCAATGCCCGTACGGCGTCGGTGAAGCCCTGGGATTGGAAAGGGGGAACGAGGTAACCGGTCCGACCGTGGTGCACGAGATCCACAGGACCGCCCGCATTTGGCGCGACTACCGGCAAACCGCTCGCCATGGCCTCCTGCACAGCCTGGCCGAACGTTTCGTACGGGCCGGTGTGCGCGAAAAGGTCGAAACTGGCGTAGAGGCGCGCCAGCTGGGCGCCGCGGCGTACACCCAGGAAAAGCGCGGCCGGGAGGGCCTTGCGCAACTGCGGCGAGGCCGGGCCGTCTCCGACGATGACCAGACGTACGCCTGGGAGCCGGCTCACGTCCGCCAGCAGGTCGATCTGCTTCTCGACGGCCAGGCGGCCGACGAAGCCGACGACGACCTCGCCGTTCGGAGCGAGGGCGCGGCGCAGGCCGGAGCTGCGGCGACCCGGGTGGAAGAGAACGTCGTCGACGCCGCGGCGCCAGAGGTGGACGCGCTCCACGCCGTGAGTGGTCAGGGCAGCGGCCGACTCGGTCGACGGCACCAGGGTCCGGGATGCGAGGTTGTGCACGGTGCGGATCCAGCGCCAGGCGGCGCCTTCGGTCATGCCGACCTTGTAGGCGCGGGCGTACGCGGCCACATCGGTCTGATAGACGGCGACCGTGGGCAGCTTGAGCGAGCGGGCGGCGGCCATGCCCCAGGCGCCGAGCACGAACGGGCTGGCCAGGTGGACGACCTGGGTGCCGTGCGCGCGCAGGGCCGCGGTCAGGGTGGGTGTGGGCAGGCCGAGCCGGATCTGGGGGTAACCGGGCATCGGCAGGGAGGGCATCCGCACCACGGGGTACGGGACGGTGACCGGCACATCGCGAACCGCGGGGGGCGGCTGCGGGGCGATCACCAGGGGGTCGTGTCCGCGGCGCAGCAGGTGTTCGGCCGTGCGCACCACCGAGTTCGCGACCCCGTTCACGTCGGGGAGGAACGACTCCGTGACCAGAGCGACTCGCATGGAAGTCACGATGAGCGTCGCCGATGTCCGGACCGTGGCCGACGTACGAACGATGACCGACGACTAGGAGCCGCAGCGTACTGCTGATTCTGAACGTTTGCTGTATCGGTCGGCGTCACTGGCCCTCGGGGCGTTATCTCTTCGTTATCGAAGATCGAGAACTAAGACCCCGGGAAGCGCATCACACCAGACAACGAGGTGGACGCCGCTTTTACGGGGGGCGGCGAGCACCTCGTTCCGGCACCTTCTGTGCAGCGCTCCACCCGGCCGTCCCGGCGGCCGGGTGCTTGCGTACGTCCTTTGTGGCCGACTGACGTACATCGACCGATCTTGCTGAAGGTGAACGCCGCCGTATGATGAGGGCGCTGAAGATCGAATACGGGGGCGGTATGCGAGACGATCAGCAGGAGGAGCTGGCGCGCCTGGCGGCGGCCGGCGACCAGGTGGCCCTGGAGCAACTGCTCGGGGCGATCCGGACGAGCATTCTGCGGCGCTGCGCGCGGTTCTTGCCGTGCTACCAGGACGCGGAGGAAGCAGCGCAGGACGTGCTGCTCCAGGTCGCACGCAACATCGGCCGTTTCGAGGGCCGGGCACAGTTCTCCACCTGGCTGCACGTGATCATCGCGAACTGCTCGCGCCAGACGTACCGTTCCTTGAAGAGGCGCGCGGCCGAACAGGCACACGACCTGCTGCCGGTCGACGTACCGGACCCGCGCACCACGAGCGTGATCGCCGGCTCGAGGCTCGACTTGCTGGACGCGCTGGAGCTGCTGGAGTCGTCACGCCCCGAGCTGGTCGCGCCGCTGGTCCTGAGGGACGTCTGCCAGCTCGACTACCGAGAGATCGCAACTCACCTAGGGGTGCCGGAGGGCACGGTCAAGTCCCGAATCCACCACGCCCGAGGCGCCGTGCGCCCGCTATTGGCACAGTTCTGACCCCGAGGCGCCGTGCGCCGGCTATTGGGCGCGGTTCTAACCCCCTCCCCCCGAGGCGCCGTGCGCCGGCTAATGGCGCAGTTCTAACTTCCCGAGGCGCCGTGCGCCGGCTTAATGGCGCAGTTCTGACCCCTCGAGGCGCCGTGCGCCCGCTATTGGCACAGGTCTGATCCTCCTGCGGGGCGTGCCCCGCCAGTTCCAGCGCGGCGCGCAGCGGCATTCGCGCTTTCAAGGTCGCGCTCACCGGCCTCGTCGTCGCGTCGGTCCGCTCCGAGCCTCCGGCCCGCGGGCGAGCCCCAGTATGTCGAGCGCGTCTAGCGCAGTTTGAGAGCGCGCCAGTCGACGTACTTGAAGTCGGTGCTGACGCGGCCGCCGTCCGGGGTGTTCTCGCCGTCGTGCAGGACCAGCAGGCCGTTCGGGAATCCGGGCAGCGGCTCGGCGGTCGCGGCGGCGCCGTCGGAGTGCTGCACGCCGTCGGTCCGCTTGCCGTCGACGACCGAGAAGCTGGTGATCGGCCGGTTGGTGCGACGGTCGTACACAAAGAACTTGCTGTCGCCCTGGCTCGAGACGATCAGGTAACCGTTCTTCTTGCCGGTGGGGTAGATCGTGGTGCCTTCGACGTCGGCGGCGATGCGGCCACCGAAACGGGTCGCGCCGAGCGTGCACTCCTCGGTCTCCGGGTCGTACGTTCCGGGCGCGCCGAACTCGGCGACCTTCTCGACGACGCGCGGGATGCCGGCGAAACGGTCCCGGTCGAGCGGGATGCGCCAGAGAGCGACGTCCTCCTGCGCGGCGTAGAGGACACCGGCCTCGGCGTCGACGACCATGCCCTCGACCTGCGGGTCCTCGCCCGGTTCGAGGCACGGCGACCAGGTGGCGCCGTTCGGCAGCGCGAACTGCTTCGGCAGGTCGAGGGTGTCGGTCACCCGATAGCCGATGCGGCCGCCGCGCTGCTCCTCCAGACGGAAGATGCCGAGCCGCGTGCTGTGGCGGCGGCTGACCACCGCGTACCGCTCGTAGGTGGCCAGGCCGTAGCCGGTGGCCTGGGTCTCGACCTCGGCCTGGTCGCGCGAGAAGAGCAGCGGCGCGTTGTCGGCGGTGACGTCGGTGAGGTGGCCGCTGCGCCGCTCGATCCGGTAGATCCGCAGCTGGTCGCGCCCGCGGTCGGTCACGACGGCCAGGTCGTACTTCTGCGGGCCGAACCCACTGATCAGGTCGACGTTGTTGAACCGGCCACCCTCGGGCGGCAGGATCGACTGCACCTCACGGCCGGCCAGGTCGTAGACCCGTAGCCCGCCGTTCTTGGCGGTGCCGATGACCCGGCTGCGCGACCGGTCGGCCCGGTTGACCCAGATCGCGGGATCGTCGGCGTCGGCGTCCCCGCCGGCCTCGTCGTCGAAGAGGGCGGGCGTCTCCACGATCGCGGTGATCTCCCGCTTGGAGTCGTCCGCGGGCTTGCCGGAGGCCTGCGCGGGTGCCGCGACAGCGGTGGTCAGTGCGACAAGAACAACGATCCCTGCGGTACGGCGCATGGCGCCGAGCCTAGCCCGGCCCACCAAGAAATCGGATGGACGGATGTTGAACGACAGATTCCGGTTCAGTCTTTACGCCGCAGCAGCATGACAACCATGGCAACAGTGCCGGCCAGCCCAGCAGCGGTGATCAGCATGAGACCAGCGCCGAGGTGCACCTGGACAGCACTGCTGAACGCACTACCGATCCCGAACGGATCGTCGGGCGCGGACGAGAGAGAGTCCCGCAGCTCATTCTCGGTGGTCCGCAGATCCACGATCTTCCAGACACCGATGATGAGCAGCGCCAGAGCACTGCCGACACTGACGACATTGGTCACGATCGTGGCCATTGCAGGCAGCCGGGGCCCACGGATCCGCAAACCGGCGCCGACCGCCAGAACAAGCCCAAGCACCAGCGTGATCCACCCATCGGCCCCATCGGTCCCGGAGACGCTGATCGAGCCAAGAATCGGAGCGTTGATGGTGGCCCAGGGCAGAAGCGACCCAAGAACAGCCGCAGCACCCGCGGCCAGAGCCACCCACCCCGTAATCATCGGCCGAGACGGCTGAGCGGGCGGCGCGACGGTTCCCGGGTAGTAGGGATAACCCGGCGCTTGTTGGTAGTACCCAGGAGCCTGCCCTGCTTCCGGCATGCCGCCTGCTCCTGGCACGCCGCGCGCCCCTGGTGCGCCGCCTGCTCCCGGAACACCGCCCAGCCCTGGCTGCGGCAGGCCGCCCGGCCCTGGCTGCGGCAGGCCGCCCGGCCCTGGCTGCGGCAGACCGCCCGGCCCTGGCTGCGGCAGACCGCCCGGCCCTGGCTGCGGCAGACCGCCCGGCCCTGGCTGCGGCAGACCGCCCGGCCCTGGCTGCGGCAGACCGCCCGGCCCTGGCTGCGGCAGACCGCCCAGCCCTGGCTGCGGCAGACCGCCCAGCCCTGGCTGCGGCAGACCGCCCGGCCCCGGCTGCGGAACACCGCTTGCCCCTGGCATACCGCCTGGCCCCGGCTGCGAATAGCCTGCGGACGGGTAGCCGCCAGGCTGTTGGTACCCCTCGGGCGAAGGTTGCGGATAGCTCCCCGGCACCGGCGGCTGAAAGGCCCCGCCCTGTTGATGACCCTCCGGCGCGGCCGGCTGGTAGGTCCCCGCCGGCGGGGCGTTGTGAGAGCCCGAGCTTTGAGGCTGCTGCCAGTAAGCATTCGGGTCCTGCGCCTGCTGAGCGGCTGGCGTCTGAGACTGCTGCCAAGAGGCGGCCGGAGTTTGCGGTTGCTGCCACCCTGTGTCCGGAGTTTGCGGCTGCTGCCAGCCGGTGTCCGGGGACTGCGGTTGCTGCCAGGCAGCGTCCGGAGTCGGAGGCTGCTGAGCACCTGGGCTTGAGGGCTGCTGCCAGACGGCGTCCGGGGACTGCGGCTGCTGGTAGAGCGGGTCGGGGGTGGGCTGGCCGCCGGGGTGAGGGTGCGGTTGTTCGGCCGAGGGTTCCTGCCATGGGTGCTGCGGCGGGTGGGACACGGCGGAACTCCTCGGCGGGTAGGGCTGAGCGACAGTCGGGTCGGGTTGAGTGATGGTCGGGTCGGGCTGAGTGACAGTCGGATCGGGTTGAGTGATGGTCGGGTCGGGCTGAATGCGGGTCGGGTCGGGCTGAGTGATGCGGCTGGGCCGCATCACTCACTTGTCGGCATCTGGGGCGGGGTGTTGAGCATCCTCACTGGCGGGTCAGGAACGAGATCCCCTCGTAGAGGGCCAAGTCGGTGAGGACCGGGTCGTGGCGAGGCCCGATGTCACGCATGAAAGCGTGCTCGCCGCCGGCGTACACGTGGAGCTCCAGATCTTCCAAGCCGGCGGCGTAGAGGGCGGAGATGACCTGGAGCCGCGCGTCGGCCGGGACGTGCGGATCCTGGGAACCGAAGATGACCATCAGGCGCCCGTGGATGTCGGCGGCCCGGGCCAGCGATCCGGGGTCGTCGGCGCCGAGCGAGCCGTTCTGCAGCCCGGTCGGGTAGAAGCAGACTGTCGACAGGACGCGAGGGTCGAAGGCGGCCCGGAATGCGAGGTGCCCGCCGAGGCAGAACCCGACCACCGAGAGAGTCGTGACGTCGTCGCGGTTCTCGAGGAAGTCGAGCACCGCCTCCCGGTCGGAGTCGAACTGCGCCGTCGTCGTCTCGGCAGCCGCCGCCAGCCCCGCCTGCTTACCGGCCTCGTCGAACTCGAGGGCGACGCCCGCGACGTCCCCGCGCGGATAGATCTCCGGCACGCACACGACGAACCCGGCGGACGCGAGCCGCCGAGCGGTCCGCAGCGTCGACTCGGTGAGCTGGAAAATGTCGGTGTAGAGCACCACTCCGGGAAGCGGCTCCTCACCAACCGGCCTGATCACCTTGGACCGGATCTCGCAGTCGGGCGCGGCAACCCGCACCTCGTCCTCACGCAACTTCATGCCGACCGACCCTACTGGCGTTCCTCCAGCCGCCCGCCCGCGGCAGCACCCTGTCACGCTCCGGAGGCACTCCCGCCGCCCGCCCAACGCCATGCCGCAGCGCGGCCAGCCAGCGCTGTGCGGTAGCCAGCGACTGAGCGGGTGGGCGGTCAATTGGCCGGGCGGCTCGGCGGCTGGGCGGGTGGGCGGTCAGTGGCCGGGCGGCTGGGCGGGTGGGCGGTCAGTGGCCGGGCGGTTCGGCGGCTGGGCGGGTGGGCGGTCAGTGGCCGGGCGGCTCGGCAGGTGGGCGGTCAGTGGCTGGGCGCGGAGACTGGGCGGGTCAACGGGTCAACGGGTCAGCACGGAATGCAGGCGCTTTGCCTCTTTGACGAGTCGGGAACTGCCCTTCTGGGTGGCGGCTTTGGTCAGTGGTGGGAGCTCTGCTCGTACGCCGGTGGTAGTGGCCACCTGGGTGGCCAGCTCCAGCAGGTCGGGCAGGCCACGAGGGGCGGAGGCCAGGAGCAGCGGGATGGCTGAGGCCAGGACTTTCCAGACGGCGGTGGAAGCGCCGGCTCGGTGGGCGTCGGTCAAGGCGGGTACGACGCGGTTCAGTTTGATCAGGCCTTGCGCGCCCAAGTCGCCCAGGTCGCGGCCGACTGCTGTGGCGAACGAGTCGGAGGGTGGGATGAGAGGGGAGGCGTCGTCCAGGCGTTCCAGGTCGTGGCGGGCGGCCAATGTCAGGAAAGCGTCGGCTGCGGCCACGCGGTCGGAATCATGGCGGGCGGCCAGGCCGTACGCCAGGGTGAGGGTCGTGGCGGGGCCTATCGGGCCGTTGCACTCGGCCAGCAGCGGGAGCAGGTGGCCGGCGCCGCGCTGGTCCTCGTCTGCTCCGGCGGCCAGCTCGGGGAGGGCCCAGGCGGCCAGGACCTCGCGATGGTGGGGCAGGGCGGCGGTGAGGATGCTGCCGTTGGGGATCTGGTCGTAGGCGAAGACGTGTTTCACGTCGCGGCGGGTCAGGGTGACCAGCTGGTCCTCCACGCGCAGCAGTGGGGCGCGGGTGGGGGTCAGGTTGACGGCAAAGCGGGCGATCGCGGGTGGTGCGGCGACGGAGGAGTCGCTTTTCGGGCCGGCGTGGAACTCGAACGTGCGGCCCGCTGCCTGTTCTATGCGGGTGCTGATCGGGTCGGCCAGGCCGCCCTCGGTCAGCCATTCGAACATCTTGCGGCCGGCCGCGGACGCCAGGTTGGCGGCGACCGCGGGATCGCTGTCGCGGGGCAGGCGCAGGAGGGCCTGCTCCAGGTCGAGGGGCCAAGGTTCGCCACCGGTGGCCTCGAGCCGGCGGATGCGGTCGGCCAGGACCCGGGCGTCGAGGCTGCCGTTGGCCAATGTGGGGGTCGCGAGCAGCTCCGGGACGGGTGACCGGAGGATGCGGACATAGACCTCGGCCGCCCGCAGGAACAGCAGGCGGTCGGGTGGCTCGGAAAGGACCGGGCCGCCGATCGTCCAGGGGGCGTCGACGGTGGCGATCAGGCGTTGCCAACGGCCCTTCTCGGCCCGGTCGCCGAAGGCGGGGTCGGTCAGGCGGCGGATCGCGGCGGCCAGGAAGGACATGTGTGGGCGCGGCTGCCAGTGGTCCTCGGCGAAATGATCGGCGTGGCGGTCCAGCAGCGGGGTGAGAGCGGTGGCCAGGGCCGCCGTCTCACCGGCGGCGTTCAGGGTGACCAGGGCGGCCAGGATTCGCTCCCAGCGGACGGCGGTCTCCTCGTGCAGTAGGGCGGCGACCTCGGTGGCCAGCTCGGCGGCCGAGGTGATCGGCGGTGGCATCTCGGCCACTTCCGGCAGCGGTGGCAGGTAGGTGACGCCGAGGACGGGAGTGGGCTCCTCAGTGCCGAAGAGCTCGGCCGCCTTCGCGGCCAGATCGCCGCCGAGACCGCGCGCGAGGCCGGCCAGGCGATCGAGAGCCGCCGCGTCGAGCATCCCGTCCGGTGTGTCGGAACGCCCGGGCGCGCCCGGGCCGGAGCTTGGCTTGGTGAGGCGCTTCAGGTGTTGGGTGGTCAGGGTCAGAGCGCGTTCTTGTACGTCCAATGCGGGGTGACTGAAAGCGACGGCGATCGTCTCGAGGATCTCGGTGGCCCGCGACGGTGTGCGGCGGGCTGCCTTGTCGAGCCACGAAAGCTGGGCCTTGACCAGCACCTTTTCTTTGCGCAGCAGGGTGTAGTGGCTGACCTCGAGGAGGGTTTCCAGGTCTAGGAGGCCGGCCTCGTCGACGGTTCGGAGGGCTCGCTGGGCCAGGCCGGCCACGGTGGACGGCGCGTCGGGGAGCAGGCGGGCGTAGTCGACGGCGTGGGTGGCTGACTCGTCGAGCGTGGGGGCCAGCAGGTCGTGGAGCATGACGAAAGGGCGCAGCCAGGCCGGGCGGTCGCCGCGGACCAGGCGGTCGACGGTGGCGGCCAGGATCTCCTTGCGGTCGAGGCGGCCCTCGGCGACCAACTGGGCGGTCACGGCGGGGAAGACCGGCTCGTCGATCCAGGAGTTGTTCTCGGGATCCATCGTTCCGCGGGTCAGCTCGGCGCCCATGCCGTCGATCTCGAACAGCGCGGGGAGGAACGCGTCAAGGTAGGGCGACGCGCGGAACTTGTCGAGCGGCGGCACCGCTGGGCGCTCCCACTGGCTGCGGAGCGTCTCGTCGAGCCAGCAGCGGACCACCGGCTCGGTCACCGGTGGGGTCGCGCCCGACTCGGCCAGCAGGGTGGAGACGAGTTTCCAGCCGCCCGTCCAGGTGTCGTCCGTGGACAGCTTCATGGCCAGGCGGGTGGCCAGGTCACCGAGCCAGGGCAGCTCACGGCCCCGGACGATCTCGAGCAGGCGGGGGATCGGGATCTGCCGCCACTTGTCGCGGATGTCGCGGCGCAGGAGCAGGCGGGCCGCGCGAGCGGCGGTGGGCATCGTGCCGAATACGGCCAGGGCGAAGCCGCCGGTCGGGTCGGTGGCCGGGCGCCACCAGTCTTTCGGCGTCAGGGCCTTGATGCGGGCCTCGACCTCGGGGGCGAACGCCAGGCGCTCCTCCTCGGTGGCCTTGAGCAGCAGAGAGGTCACGCCGACGGTGTCGCCGTTGTGAGCGCGACGCTCGAGGACTTCCCACTCGAGGCTCATGCCCGCACCTCGTCGGCGATGACGCCGGAACGGACCAGGCGGACGGCCAGCGCGTGTTTGCACGGACCCCGCTCGCCGCGATGTTTGGCCCACCACTGGCACGTGCAGGAGCCGTCAAGACGTACGAGATAAAGCTCCTCGCCGCTGCGAACCGACGCAGCCTCGCCATCGAAGGTCACCGCGCCCTCGGCGGCCAGGGACCGCGCACCGGCCAGGCGGGGGTTCATGTCGGCCACGGCGTCGGCCGAATAGGGCAGCGTGCGATGGAAATAGCCGGCCTCGGCGACGTCGTAACCGACCCGCCCGGCCGTGCCGAGCTGGGTCAGCGCGTCACGCACGCGGGTGGCGGTCAGGCCGGCCGCCGAGGCCAGGGCGTCAACGTCGATCGTCGGGTCCCAGGAGAGCAGCACGCTGATCAGGTCGGCGTCGTCGGCGGCCTCGTCGCTGGCCAGCGAGTCGAGCACCGAGCCCTCGCCGGAGAAGCCCCGATAGGGCTCGGGTGAGAGCGTCAGCGACAGGCGCTGCGTCGGGGTGCTCAGCTCCCACGTGCTGGCGACCGGGCCGCTGCCGGCGGCGACCGGCGGGCCGTAGACGCGCAGCGCGGTGGCATGGCGCAGGAAAGGCTTGAGGGCGGCCAGGCGCCCGGCGCCCGGCAGGCAGACCGCGCCGGCCGTGGGCCGCGAGGTGAACCGCAGTGAACGGCCGGCGGGCACCGCCCAGAGCACCGACCGGTCGCCGGTGGAGAGCCGGTTGAGCAGGGCGCGGGCCTCGACGGCGCCGAGCTCGGCGCGCGGGTCGAAGCGGGAGGTGAGCACCTGGGCCTCGGCGAAGCCGCGCAGCCAGCGCGACGGCAGCGGCACCTTGCGCTCGACGACCGGTCCGTCGAACGTCGTCACAGCCAGGTCGTCGGGGCCGACGGCCAGGTGCATGGGGTCGGCGCGGCCGACCCGGCCCAGGGCGCGCTGCAACGGCAGGTTGACGTCCACATTGGTCGTGCCGTGAGCGACGATCTCGCCGTCGATGCCGGTGGGCAGCACGTCGAGTCGCGCGTAGACCCCGCAGCAGCCGGAGAACGACTCGAAGCGCAGCCGGTCGCTGCCCGCGGTCACCACCGGGTCGAGGCTGGCCGGGCCGACCGGCCGGAAATATCGGGTGCGGGCGACCTCGGCCACCGCGAGCAGTCCGGCCGCGGCGGCGCCGGGATCGGTCAGGAATCCGGCGAAGAAGCGCGGATGCGCCGCCGGGCCGCCGGAGGTCTGAAGGGCCAGGCCCGAGAGGTCCAGCGCCGACGAGCCGAGGTATGAGTACGCCGCTGCGGTTGCCATGGCGGACAAGCTAGGGGGTGGGTACGACAAATTTGGTTCTACTGACGCTTGTGTGGGTGGTTTCAGGCAGTAACGACAGCGCACGCCGTTGTCCCGCTTAGGTTCTGGCTTGTCGAAGGTCAGAACGGTAGATAGCGGGACAACGGCGTGCGTAATACCAGGGTATGGGCTCGGCTGCTCGGACTTCGGAAAGCAGTCGTTGAGCGTGTCGAGTTCGACGAGCAGCAGGACATCCTCGTTGCGGCGGTCCGTCCGGCTCGAGGTCAGCGACGCCGGTGCGGGCTGTGCCGGCGCCGGTGTCCTGGCTATGACCAGGGCTCGGGCCGGCGTCGGTGGCGGGCATTGGACCTGGGCACGACCGTCGCCTACGTCGAAGCGGACGCGCCGCGAGTCTCGTGTCCGGAGCATGGCGTGGTGGTCGCCGCGGTGCCCTGGGCTCGGCACGGGGCCGGGCACACCCTCAGCTTCGACCAGAGCGTGGCCTGGCTCGCCACGACCTGCGCCAAGAGCGCTGTCACCCAGTTGATGCGGATCGCCTGGCGCACCGTCGGCGCGGTCATCAGCCGGGTCTGGGCCGACACCGAGCGGCAGGTCGATCTACTCGACGGACTGAAACGTATCGGCGTCGACGAGATCTCCTACCGCAAAGGCTATAAATACCTGACCGTGGTCGTCGACCACGACACCGGTCGCCTGGTCTGGGCCGCGCCCGGCGCGGACAAGGCAGCCCTGGCCGCCTTCTTCACCCGGCTCGGGCCCGAGCGCTGCGCGGCGATCACCCACATCTCCAGTGACGCCGCCGGCTGGATCCGCGAAGCCGTCACGGAACACTGCCCGCGAGCGATCCGCTGCGCGGACCCGTTCCACGTGGTCGCCTGGGCCACCGATGCCCTCGACGAACAACGCCGCACCGTGTGGAACCAAGCCCGTGGCCACGCACGGGGCACTACCCGCGCCAACAACCGCAACCACCGCCCGCGCGGTGACGTGAAAACCCTTAAACGCGCCCGCTGGGCGCTCTGGAAGAACCCCGAAAACCTAACCGAACGCCAGCACGAACAGTTGGCCTGGATCGCTAAGACCCACCCCGCCCTGCACCGCGCTTGGGCGTTGAAAGAAGGACTGCGCACCGTCTTCGCGATCGCCCACCGCGATCCCGGCGAAGCAGTCGAAGCCCTCGACCGGTGGATCAGCTGGGCACGCCGCTGCCGGCTTGCTCAGTTCGTCAAACTCGCCCGAAGCATCACCCGTGACCGCGACGCGATCATCGCGACCATCACCAACCGGCTGTCCAACGCCCTGGTCGAATCAACGAACACCAAGATCCGGCTCATCATCCGCCGAGGCTTCGGCTTCCACTCAGCCCACGCGATCATCGCCCTGGCCATGCTCACCCTCGGCGGTCACCGACCAGAGCTACCTGACCGATGACCCCGAAACCACCCACACATCGATCACAAGAGCCACAAATTTCTAGGGCAGCCGGTGACGGGCTGCGTAGGTGGCCGCCTCGGCCCGGTTCCGGGCGCCGATCTTCGCGAAGGCGTTGTTGATGTGGGTCTTGACGGTGGCCTCGGCGATGTAAAGTTCGGCCGCGATCTCGGCGTTCGTGCGGCCCAGCGCGATCCGGCCGAGCACCTCGGCCTCACGCCGCGTCAGGCCGTCCGGGAGCTGCGGCGGTGGTGCCGCCGGCGTACCGGAGAAGGTCTGGGCGATACGGGCGACGACCACCGGGTCGAGCAGGGAATGGCCGGTCGCGGCCGCTCGCAGGGCCATACCGATCTCGGCGCGCCCGGCGTCCTTGGTCAGATAACCGCGCGCGCCGGCCGCGAGGGCACCCGTGATCGACTCGTCGTCGGCGTAGGTGGTCAGCACGACCACGGCCACGCCCGGGTGCTGGTCGCGGATGCGCGCGGTCGCGGTGATGCCGTCGAGCACGGGCATGCGCAGGTCCATCAGCACCACATCGGGCTCGTGCTGGGCGACCAGAGCCAGGGCCTGTTCGCCGTCGGCGGCGGCGCCGACCACGGTCACGCCCTCGACGAGGTCGAGCAGGGCGGTCAGTCCTTCCCGGACGAGCTGCTGATCGTCGGCCACCACCACTCGCAGCGTCATGCGGGAACCTCCGCGACGACGTGCCACGTGCCCCCGGCGGCGCCGGCTTCGAGGGTGCCGCCGGCCAGGGCCAGCCGTTCCCGGGCGCCGACCAGCCCGTAGCCACCATCTGAATAGGGCGTTTCGCACTCGTTGGCGACCATGAGCCGTACCGCGGAATCCGTGTACTCCAGCAGAACGGTCACGTCGGTCCCGGGGGCGTGTTTGGCGGCGTTGGTCAACGCCTCGCGCGCGGTCCGCACGAGGGCGACCTCAGCGGCTGGACTGAGGTTGTGCGCGCTTCCATGCGTACGCAAGGAGATCTTGACCCCGTGATCGGCGTGATGCGCCGCAGTGAGATCAGCCAGCGCCTGCGGCAGCGGAGGAACGTCGGCCCGAAGGGCCGCCACCGCCGACCGCGCCTCCGTCAGACCGTCCCGGGCCAGCTTGCGGGCCCTACGGACGCGGGTCGCGGCGGCGGTCAAGTCGCGCTTTTCCGTCAACTCGGCCTCCGCGACTTCCAGCTGTACGGCTAGTGCGCCCAGCGAATGAGCGAGCACATCATGAAGTTCACGGGCGATACGCGCGCGCTCGTCCAAAGCGGCGGCGCGCGCCTGTGCCTCGTGGGTCCGCGCGCGCTCCTCGGTACGAAGGCGATGCTCCCGGCGGTGCAGGCTGAACAGCACCACGATGACGATGACCGCGGCCTGGGCGAGCATGGCGCCGCTTCTGATGCTGAGCGACATGACGGCCACAACGGCGGCGGTGAGGCCGAGGATCGCCCCGAGGGGAATCCTCGGCAGCATCACGAAGATGAAAAGAGCGGCGAAAAGGAAAAGCTGCGCCGATCCGTTGCCCTCGCCGCCGACGACCGCGGCCGGCAGAAGAGCGGCCACGGCCAACGACGTACGCGCCAGGCGCGGCCACCGGTGATCGGTGGCCACGAAGACGAACCAGCAGACCAGAGCGGCCACGAGCGGAGCGGTCGCCTGCCCGGACAGCGCCCAGATCAGCAGGGCGCTGAGCGCGATCCGGACGATCCACCCGGTCTCCGGGTCGTCGGCGCGGATGAGGGCCGCGGTCCGGCGCAGCAGCGTCAAGCGCGGTCCCGCACGAGGTCGAGGATGATCTCCACCATGAGCAGACGGTAGGCGACGAAAGCCAGACCCACCACCACGAGAACCACGACGATCGCGGCGACGAGCTTGCCGGTCACCTTGCCACCCTCCTTCTCCAGCACCCGATCGACGACGGTCGCGGCGAGGCGTGTACCCCGGCTGCCGCGCATGTCCCCGGTGATCAGATAGTTCGCGGCCCGGACAGCGGGCCGGCGGTCCATGTCCTTGGTCATGGCAAGGAAGCTACGGACGACCCCGGGTGGAGAAGGACCACCGAGAGATGGAGAAGAGGGTGGAGCTGTTAGGAGACGATCTGGATCGCCTGCAGGAACAGGATGACCAGCTTGGCGATCGCCACGACCCCGACGATCCCGGCGATGTACGGCGCGATTTCCGGCTTGCCCATTTTCACTACCCCCGACGACGTTTCCCGAAGAGGTCAGGGAGTTTGACCCCGACGGTCGCCGCCGAATCCCATTCGGGCGGGTGAGAAGCGCTACGCAACCCCAGGTGAACCCCTGTGGTCCATTGCCGGGATCGAGGGCCGTGGATAGCGTCGGGGTGTGTCGCCAGGGCGAAGCAGACTCCGCACGGGGCTCCTTGTCGTGGCGGCGTTCTGGGTGGTCATCGGGGCCGTCGTCGGCGCCGGAAGCCTGACCATGCTCGTGCCCGACGTGCGGGCGGCGCACGGCGAGGGTCGCGTGGGGACGTTCACCCTCACGGAGCCGATGTCCTGTGACCGATGGGAGCCTCCGCGCCAACGATGTGGTTGGTTCGGCGACTTCGTCAGCGACGACGGCAGAGACGTGCGTACGGACATGGAGTTGTCCGGAGGCCTACCCGACGGAGCGAGGACCGGCGACGTCATAGCCGCCCGTGACACCGGAAGCCAAACCGCGATCTACCCACTGACCGGCGACCAGTCATGGAAACAGGCAGCAGCGTTCGCAGCCCTGGGCCTGACCGCCTGCCTGGCCGGCCTGCTGACCCTACGACCATGGTCCAGGCTGCCCAGCCACCAGAAACAGTAACCACCAGCCAAGATCCACGACCAGCGCACCGCCATCGCAGCGCCCCCACCATCGCAGCGCACCCATCGCGATCAGCGCACCCATCATCGCAGCGCACCCATCACGACCAGCGCGCCCACCGCAACGCGGGGTCTCCGGGGGTCGCCCCCGGAGGAGGTATGACGAGCGGCCATGGCCCGCGCTCCCCGCGGGCACACTCCACCGCCACTCGTGGGCCGCCGGGGATTCGAACCCCGAACCTAAGGATTAAAAGTCCTCAGCTCTGCCATTGAGCTAGCGGCCCGCTGATCCATAAGGCTACCGGAGCGATCGCGGGGCGAGCATGCGGCTTTCCCCGTGGCGTTCGGATCGAGGATCTTCAGGGCCTTCGAGTTTGAGAACGATTGTTCTTGACTGATCGTTCTCAAACCGGCTAGCGTTGTCGTGTGGGACGGCCTAGAGGGTTTGACGAAGAGGCGGCCGTGGTGGCCGCGGCGGCGTTGTTCGCCGGGCGCAGCTATGACGGGACCTCGGTGGACGACCTCGTGGGGCAGACCGGGGTGCACCGGGGAAGCCTCTACAAGAC
Organism: Actinoplanes sp. CA-131856; assembly: GCF_050956135.1. Lineage (GTDB taxonomy): Bacteria > Actinomycetota > Actinomycetes > Mycobacteriales > Micromonosporaceae > Actinoplanes. The sequence continues at coordinate 196,854 of NZ_CP191849.1, forward strand.
GTTCGGCAGCAAGCGGGGTCTTTATCTCGCGGCGCTGCGGCACTACGTCGATCGGGAGCTCGCTGAACGGGGTGACCTGCGGTTTCTGCTGTTGGCGGCGGCCGAGCGGGCGCCCGTCGACAGTGAGGTCGCGGCCGAGGTGACGAGAGGGATCCGGCTGCTCGACCAGGGCGACGGGGAAGAGGCCACGACGATCGCGTTGGGGCTGCGAATTCGGGAGCTGGCGGAGGGGAAACATGGCGGTCGTTGAGATCGAGGGTGGCTCGCTGGTGGTGCGGGTCCAGGGCATGGACAAGCTGTGGGCGCTGAAGAGCAGCCTCACCATTCCGCTGGCCAACGTGCGCGGGGCGACGAATGACCCGGGCATCGTGAACGAGCCGAAGGGTGTGCGCAACGCGGGGACGTACATGCCGGGGGTTGTGGTTGCCGGCTCTTTCCGCCGCGAGGGGGAGCGGATTTTCTGGGATGTGCGCGATCCGGCGAAGGCCGTGGTCATCGAGCTCGCCGATGAGCACTATGCGCGGCTCATCGTGCAGGTGGACGATCCGCGGGCGACGGTCGAGCTGATCGAGAACGCCATGACGCATTGACGGGAGCCGCTGCGTAGGTGAGTCTCTAGTGGAAACGGCGTTCCACGAAGGGAAACAACATGGTCCTACGCCGCGCCGCTCTGATCGCTGCCACGCTGGTCGCCGGGGTCGCCATTGCCCCGGCGGCGGCCGAGGCGGCTCCGGCGGTCAGCTCCTACAGCACGACGATCAACGGTGATCAGACCGACGTGTACTACCCGGTGCGCAAGGACCGGGCGCCGGTGGTCCTGCTCCTCCAGGGTGCCAACGTCGACAAATCGGCCTATTCAAACTTCGCGAGCGCGCTGGCGTCGTACGGCTTCGTTGTCGCTGTGCCGAACCACGCACGCAGCTTGGGCCCCGTGACCGGCCTTTACCCGGATGCTCTTCAGGCGAACTGGACCGTGAGCTGGGCCGCGGCCGAGAACGCCCGGACCGGATCGCCGGTGAAGGGGCGCATCGACACCGGCACGCTGCTGCTGACCGGGCACTCGTTCGGTGGAGCGGCGGGACTGGGCATTTCGACGGGGCTGTCCACCCCACCCTTCACCGATGTGCCGGTGGCGGCGCCGGCGGAGCTTAAGGCGGCCGCCTTCTATGGCGCCAACTACAACATTCCGGTCGCCAACATCGTGCCGGTGGCGCTGATCCAGGGCAGCGCGGACGGCATCGGGCTGCCGGCCAAGGGCCTCGCCACCTACGAGGCGATGCTGGGAAGACCTCGGCTGTACGTCAGCGTGACCGGGGCGAATCACTACGGCATCACCAACGCCCAGAACCCGGCCGGCGCCGTTCCGGACGCCTCGCCGCAGACGCTGGCCCAGGCGACCGGCACTACGACGATCGCCCGCTGGACGGCCTACTGGCTGCGTGCACAACTGGGCGATCCGGTCGGCCAGGCCTGGGTGAACGGGGTCGGCGATCTGGTCGACCAGAACGTTCAGACACGGAAGGATTAGCCTGCTCGGGCGCGGGATTGCCCGCGAACGGCCGCTGGTCAGGGCGTACCCCGTCGGACAGTATCGGTAGCGTGACCGAGTACGACGCCGAGCAACTGACCGCGGGGTTCCGCTCCATGACGATGCTGACCGCCCTCGTCGGGCGGGGAGGCCGGCCCGCGGCGGTGAGCCCGACCATCACGCTGCGCGCCGCCGAGAAGCAGTACGGCTGGCTGCCGGTCAAGGTCGACGGCTCGAAGAAGGAAGTCGCTGTCATCACCAACCTTCGCCTGATCCTCGGCGAGAGCGAGATCCCGCTCTGGGCGATCACCCGGCTCCGGCCCGGCGACGCCCAGTGGTCGGTGGCGCTGGAGATCATCGGGCGCGAGGAGCCGCTGGTGCTCAGCGGGCCCTGGGTGCCGTGGATGAGCGTCGTCATCTGTGCCGAGCTCTACGGCACGGCTTGGCCGCCCGCCTACGCTCCGGTTCCGGGAAACAATAGGGAAAATCTTGTGACGGCATAGACCGGGCCCTCCGGTACTGCGACGCTAAGTGTCGTGTACGACTACGACCTGTTGGTGCTGGGCTCCGGGCCCAGCGGTCAGAAGGCCGCCATCGCGGCCTCCAAGCTGGGACGCCGCGTCGGCGTCGTCGACCGCCGGGACATGATCGGCGGGGTCTGCATCAACACCGGCACCGTGCCGTCGAAGACCCTGCGCGAGGCTGTTCTCTATCTGACCGGCCTCAGTCAGCGCGATCTGTACGGCAGCAGCTACCGCGTCAAGGACGAGATCACCGTGAGTGATCTCGCCGCACGCACCCAGCATGTGATCAGCCGGCAGACCGACGTCATCCGCAATCAGCTCGCCCGCAACCACGTCACGATGATCACGGGCGTGGGCCGTTTCGCCGACGCGCACTCGATCTGGGTCGACGGTGGCAGCGGCCGGGAGAGCAAGGTCAGCGCCGACAAGATCATTATTGCGGCGGGTACGAGGCCCGCGCGGCCGGACAGCGTCGACTTCGACGACCGGACGATCGTCGACTCGGACGGCGTGATCAACCTCCAGGCGGTGCCGCGCAGCATGGTCGTGGTCGGCGCGGGTGTCATCGGCATGGAGTACGCGTCGATGTTCGCCGCGCTCGGCACGAAGGTCACGGTGGTCGAGCGCCGCGAGAAGATGCTCGACTTCTGCGACGACGAGATCGTCGAGTCGCTCAAGTACCACCTGCGGGACCTCAGCGTGACGTTCCGTTTCGGCGAGGAGGTGGCCGCGGTCGAGCGCCACCAGACCGCCGCGCTCTGCATCCTCAAGAGCGGCAAGAAGATCGCCGCCGACACGGTCATGTACTCGGCCGGCCGTCAGGGGCAGACCGACGACCTGGCGCTCGAGGCGGCCGGGCTCAGCGCCGACCGGCGCGGGCGGATCGAGGTCGACGGCAACTTCCGGACGGCCGTGGACAACATCTACGCGGTCGGCGACGTGATCGGCTTCCCCGCGCTCGCCTCGACCTCGATGGAGCAGGGCCGCCTGGCCGCGCATCACGCCTGCGGCGAGCCCACCCGCGACATGCACCAGCTCCAGCCGATCGGCATCTACACGATCCCCGAGATCAGCTTCGTGGGCGCGACCGAGGACCAGCTCACCGAGAGCTCTACACCATTTGAAGTGGGCATCGCGCGCTATCGCGAACTGGCCCGCGGCCAGATCGTCGGCGACTCCTACGGCATGCTGAAACTGCTGGTCGCACCCGAGGACGGCAAGCTGCTCGGCGTGCACGTGTTCGGCACGGGCGCCACGGAGATCGTGCATATCGGGCAGGCCGTGATGGGCTGCGGCGGCTCGGTCGACTACCTGGTCGATACGGTCTTCAACTATCCGACGCTCTCCGAGGCGTACAAGGTGGCCGCTCTCGACGCCTCCAACAAGATCCGCAACATCACGAGGATCGACGGCTAAGACCTTTGTTTCCGTACGCCCATAGCACGCTTCCCGCATTTTCGGGACTTATCGGAATCGCGTTCCCCGAAAGGGTGTGCTGCCGTGATTGTCCAAGGTGGCATCACGCGATCACCCCGCAGTGTGTCTAACCGGTACAAGAGGAGCGCCCCGCGGCGATGAAAAACTGATCTCTAAGGGGGACCTAAGGTTTCACAGGCATTGCTGCGAAAAAGAATCAAGTACCCTTCGGCTATGTCATGGATGGCCAGTGCCCGGCACGGCGTACGTGAGGCCCCCGCCGGGTTGGCCCTCCTTCAGGAGTTGCTGAACACGCGCGCACCCATGGCGTACGGCGTCGATCTCCTGCTCGACGCCGACGACGCGCAGCGCTGGCTGACCGAGGCGCTCGCCACCTGGTCACGGGTGTCCGGGCTGCCGGCGCCGACGCTGCTGATCTCGTCGTCCGATCTGCGGTCGCTGCGCCGGCTCCGTTCCACCTTTGAAAACGTGATCCTCGCCGGTGGCACACGCGAGCCGTCGGGAGCGCTTCCGCCGGCGGACGTGCCGGTCAGCCTGGTCCCCGACGCCGACGGCTGGGTACGCATCGTGCCCACCGGGCGCGGCGTGCGGTGGCTGGCGTCGGCGCTGTGGGCCGAGGCGCTGCTGGCTCAGCAGGCGGGGCTCTGGCCGCGGCTCAAACTGTGCAACAACTCGGAGTGCCGGGCCGCTTTCTTCGATACGTCGCGGAACAACAGCGGTGTCTGGCATGACGTCAGCACCTGCGGAAACACGGCTAATCTCCGGGCCTTCCGCGAGCGTCGCCGGTTGATGGGTGGCAGTGGCGCCGTGCCGCCGCGCCCGACGGTTCAGGGGCCGCCGAGCTTGATCTGAGTTCCGCGCCCGATTCGCGCGTCCGCTGGGTTCCGCTGTCCTCTACCGGAGCCGGCGGCCGTTTCCGGCGTCCTCGAATAGCCGTGGCGGTCGAAATGGTTGCCGAGAAAGGTTCTAAAAGGCTGACAACCCCCGCCAGGGGAGCGGTGTCTTGCTGGTCGTAAGGGATTTCGACCAGGGAGACACCATGTCGCGCATCACCGAGATCGGCCAGCACGAGGCCAAGCCGCGCCGCACTATCGTGTGGCGGGCCACCGCGGGAGTGGGCTTCGCCGCTGCCGCGATCGCCGCCGTCGCTGTGGCCACCAGCAGTGGCCGGGCGCAGGTGCCGGCTCCAGTGGCTGCCGCTCCGAAACCCTCGACGACCGCCGCGGCCGCCCCCGTCAAGGAAGAGGCGCCGCTGGTTCAGCTGGTCAGCTATCTCAGCAAGGCCGAGCAGCCCCAGGGCGACGCGACGCTCGTGCTCCGCGACCAGCACCTCGCAAATGGTGAAACGGTCGACGTCTGGGACCTGTTCGGCGACAACGGCGACCTCTACTTCGCCAAGACCCGCGGCGGCATGCCGGCCCAGGTCAAGGGCCACCACATCCAGTCCCGCGACGACAAGGCCGGCCAGCGGGAGGTGGTCGCGGCCGCCAAGTACGCCGCCACCGGCGACCTGGACAAAGCCCGCGAGCGGATGGCCATGGCGTACGTCCCGAAGAACGCCCGCGCCGAGCAGAAGCTCCTGCCGCCCGGTTTCGTCCCGCCGGCGCCCACCAACAAGAACGTGCCCGCCGCGGTCAAGGAGCTGGCCCAGATCAACGTCACCGACAACCGGGTCTGGAACAGCTCGATGGACGCGCTCCAGTCCGGCGCCGGCAGCCCGGCCGTCCGCGCCGGCGTGCTGCGGCTGCTCGGCCAGATGCCCGAGGTCAAGGTCACCAAGAGCACCGTCGGTGGCAAGGCCGTGCTCGTCCTGACCGCCAACAAGCCGGTCAACCCCGACCCGGAGACGCTGACCGTCGACGCCGTCACCGGACTGCCGATCAAGTACGCCAACACGGGCACCACCGTGAACTACACGGTCACCCGCGTGACCTTGGCGGATGTCGCCAAGGGCAAGTTCTGAGCGTGGGGGCCCCGGGAACTTCGGGGCCCTCCCGCGCGACTATGGATTCATGGCTTGTGAGCGGTGGCGCGAGATGCTTTCGGCGCAGCTGGACGGCGAGGACGACCCGGCCGACCGGCCGCTGGTCGACAAGCACCTGGCCGAATGTGCCGAATGCCGGGATTGGCTGAACAGCGCGGCGGCGGTCAACCGTCTGACGAGCACTCGGATGGCTGTGGTGCCCGACCTCAGCGAGGCGATCCTGGCCGCGCTTCCAGCCCCGTCGCCACGGAAACGGGCCTTCTTCGTGAAGCGGATCCCCATCGCCGCGGCGCTCTTCGTGGCGCTCGCGGCCGTGGGGGCCGTGCAGCTCATCCTGGGTCTCGACCAGATCGGCGGCGGAGTGGTCGTCGGGGGCCACCAGCACACCGCCGCGGCCGCCGACCCCGGTCACCTGTGGCACGAGTCGGCCGCGTGGAACGTCGCGGTCGGTGCGGGATATCTGTTCATCGCGTTGCGCCGGGTGCGGCCGTCGGGGCTCGTGCCGATGCTCACCGCGTTCGTGGGGATGCTGGTGCTGCTCTCGGTGAACGACCTGTCCGGCGGCCGGGTCGACGCCACGCGGCTGGTCAGCCACGGCTTCGTGATCCTCGGCTATTTGCTGATCGTCACGCTCTCCCGCATTCCGGGCGGTTTCGCGAGCACGCCGCCCGGCGCGCGGGCCGGCGCGGGTTCGGGCTGGACCGCGAGCTTCGCCGACGAGGAGAACGAGATCGAGCCCGCGGCGCGGCCCGGATTGCGACTGGTGCCGCGCGGCCCGATGACCGCGCGGGAGGAAGAACGCCGCGCGGCATGACCGCGGGGTAGAGCGGGCTGCGTGGCCGCAGGGTTGGGCGGGCTGCGTGGCCGCGCGGGGGAAGAGCGCCAGGCGGCGTGGCCGCGCGGGGGAAGAGCGCCGAGCGGCCGTGACTGCGCGGGGGGAGAGCGCCGAGCGCCGTGACTGCGCCGGGAAGAGCGGCGTGGCCGCGCGGGGGGAAGAGCGGCGTGACGCCGCGAGAGGGAGTGTGGGCGGCATGGCCGGCCGGAGAGGAGCGGGCGGCATGACCGCCCGGGAAGAAGGGCGACGGACGGCGTCGAAACGCTAGAGGCGGGGGCGTATGGACAGCTCGCGCCACTCGTCGGGGCCGGCCAACAGGGCGCGTACGGTGTCGAGGGCGGCGTCCTCCGAGTCGTACTCGAAGAAGTGTGAGACGCCGTCGGCACCGCCCGCGCGCTGCTCGACATACCACTGGTCGCCGCTCACCCGCAGGTAGACGTCCTTGCGGGCGACCCGGCCCCACTTACCGTTCCACCAGTGCTTACGCTGCTCCATCCCGGCAGCGTATCGAACATTTGTTCGAACGCTACCGGGTGGGTTGATCTTTTATGAAACTGGGGGCTCCCGGTGCCGGCCCAGGACGTCGTCGAGGGCGCTGTTCTGCACCTGGTGACCCTGGCCGCGCAGCAGCGCGTCGCGGATCTCGGTGAGCAGCTTGACCTCCTCGCTGGGCGCCTTCGGCGGCGGCTCCTCGCCGCGCTTGCGGCGCTCGGCCAGCTTGTTGAGGGGGAAGACGACCAGGAAGTAGAGCACCGCGGCGGTCAGCAGGAACGTGATGACCACGTTGATGAAGGCCGCGTACGTGAAGTCGACGCCTTTGACCGGCGACCAGACGCCCTTCAGCTCGCCCGAGCCGCCCGAAAGAAGCTTGATCAGCGGTTCGAGGAAGGACTTGGTGAAGCTGGTGACGACGGCGGTGAAGGCTGTGCCGATCACCACGCCGACCGCGAGATCGACGACGTTGCCGCGCATGATGAAGTCTTTGAAGCCTTGGAACATCTTGCCCACGAGCACTCCTGCGGTCACCGGAAGGGGTCTTCGTCCGGCAGCAGGTGCCCACGGCCGGTCGGCGACAAACTACGCCGACCGGGCCAACCAGGGAAAGTCAGTCGAGCGCGGGCTCCTGCGCCGTCACGGCCTCGTCGACCGTCGGATAGGTGCGCAGCACCTCCACCAGGCCACTGACCTCGAGGATGCGCAGCACGCCACGCTGCGGAGCGGCCAGGCGGACCGTGCCGCCGGCGTCGTCGGTGCTGTTCTTGGCCCGGACGAAGACCGAGAGCCCGGTGGAATCGCAGAACGAGACCTGGGCCAGGTCGAAGACCAGACGGGTGCGGCCCTTCTCCAGAAGGTCGCTGATCTGGTCCTGAAGCTGGGGCGCGGTGGCCATGTCCAGCTCACCCGCGACCGACACGACGACCATGTCGGCGCGCTGTTCCGTTTGTACCGTCAGAGACATTCAGGACCTCCAGATTATGAGCAGAACGGTACTCCAACCCCAGGGGGATCCGCAGAACCGGGGCGCGCCACCGCGTTATTTGGCTGACAGCAAGTATTAGAGCTTCCGGTGGTAAAGTCCGCGCGTTGCACGCCGGACGGCACGTGGGACTGACAGAACAGAGTCGGGAGGCAGCGGTGACGCTGACTGCGGAAGAGGCGGCTCGGTTCGCCGGTCTGCTGGAGGACAACAGCGACGCCCTCGTGGCGGCCTGGACGCAGAAGGTGGCGACCACCCTGCGGGGCCGGTTGAGCCAGGCCGAGCTCCAGAGACAGCATTCCGAGCTGCGCAAGGCGTTCCAGCGGGCGCTCTCCGGCGGCGCCCAGACGATCGGTGACGAGCCCGCGGCCGAGCTGCGGGCCCAGCTGAGCGACCTCTCGTCGAGCCGGGCCCGGCAGGGCTTCTCGGTGACCGAGACGGCGGTCAGCGTCTTCGCCTTCAAAGAGGCCGTGCTCGGTGTCGTCGACCAGACCGGCGGCGGCGAGGCGGCTCTGCGCGACTACGTGGCGCTGTCCGCCTTCGTCGACGAGGCGGCCCTGTTCACCTCCGAGAGCTACGTGCGCGTGCGTGAGGAGCTGATCGCCGACCAGGCCGAGCAGCTGCTCGAGCTCTCCACGCCGGTGGTCAAGCTCTGGGAGGGCGTCGTCGCGGTGCCGCTGGTCGGCACGCTCGACTCGGCCCGGGCCCAGGTCGTCATGGAGCGGCTGCTGCAGACGCTGGTCGACACCGGTTCGCCGTACGCCATCATCGACATCACCGGTGTGCCGGCGGTCGACACCCAGGTGGCCCAGCACGTGCTCAAGACCGTGGTGGCGGCCCGGCTGATGGGCGCCGACTGCATCATCTCCGGCATCCGCCCGCAGATCGCCCAAACGATCGTGGCGCTCGGCATCGAGTTCGGCGACATCGCCACCAAGGCGTCGCTGGCCGACGCGCTGCGTTACGTGCTGGGCCGGACCGGCCAGGCCAAGCGGCTGGGGCGCTGACGTGGAACGTGTTCCGGTCCTCAAGATCGGTGACATCCTCCTGGTCTCGATCCAGATCGACATGGAGGACCAGACCGCCCTGCAACTGCAGGAGGACCTCGCCGACCGGATCGTCGCGACCGGCTGCCACGGCGTGATCATCGACATCAGCGCGCTCGACATCGTCGACTCGTTCGTCGGGCGCACCCTGGCCACCATCGCCTCGATCTCGCGGGTGCTCGACGCCGAGACCGTGGTCGTCGGCATGCGCCCGGCCGTGGCCATCACGCTCGTCGAGCTGGGCCTGCAACTGCCCGGCATCCGCACGGCGCTGAACGTCGAGCTCGGCATGGATCTGCTGGCCCGGGAGCGGGCCGCCGAGGACTGGGAGGAGGGCGACGCCGAGGACGAGGGCGAGCCCGAGACGCCCGCGGCAGCGACACCGTGAACCAGCAGGGCGAGCTCATCCAGGTCAACTCCGACCAGGACGTCGTACGGGTGCGGCAGCTCGTCCGTACGGTCGCCGTGGCCGTCAAGCTCTCGCTGGTCGACCAGACCAAGCTGGTCACCGCCGCGAGCGAGCTGGCCCGCAACACACTGGTCTACGGTGGGGGCGGCACCGTCGAGGTGAGCACTGTCGACAACGGCCGGCGGCCCGGCATCCGGATAGTCTTCGCTGATCAGGGTCCCGGCATCGCCGACCTCGATCTGGCCTTCACCGACGGTTACACCACCGGCTCCGGCATGGGGCTCGGTCTCAGTGGCGCCCGCCGGTTGGTGGACGAGTTCGACATCGTCACCGCGCCCGGCGCGGGTACGAGCATTACCGTGACCAAGTGGTGCCGATGAGCGGAGGCGCAGTGGCGTCGATACCCGAGGGACTCCTCGACGGGGGAGCCTGGTTCCGGGTGGAGGCCGCCGCGACCGCTTCCTCCGTGCGCCGGACGGCCGAGCGCCTGGCGGTCGAGCTCGGCATGCCCGAGCGCAAGACCGCCGACCTCTCGATAGTGGCCGCCGAGGTGGCCGGAAACCTGGTCAAGCACGCCGACGAGGGTGTTCTGCTGCTGCGCACGGTGCGGGCGGCCGGGCAGGCCGGAGTCGAGATCGTCGCGATCGACAGCGGCCCGGGCATGGCCGATCTCGCCCGTTCGTTCGGCGACGGTCACTCGACCGCGGGCACCCTCGGCATCGGGCTCGGCTCGATACTGCGTCAGTCCGACTGGTGCGACCTGCACTCGGTGCCCGGGAAAGGCACCGTCCTGGCCGCCCAAGTGTGGCCCGACGTCCAGCCCGGCCCGGCCTGGGCCGCGGGCGTGACCCGCCCGCTGACCGGCGAGCCGGTCAGCGGCGACGCGTTCGCCGTGCGCGAGGCGAACGGCCGCCGCCAGATCCTCATGTCCGACGGGCTCGGGCACGGCGGGCTCGCGGCCGCCGCCTCCCACGAGGCCGTGCGCGTCTTCCTCGACGCGCCCGCCGACCAGCCCTCGGGCGTCGTCGAGCTGCTGCACCGCCGCCTCAACCACACCCGGGGCGCCGCGCTGGCCGTGGCCGAGCTCGACGCCGAGGCCGGCGTCGTCCGCTACTGCGGCCTCGGCAACATCTCGGGCACGGTGTTCGCGCCCGGTGGCGCCCGGCGCGGCATGGTCTCGCTGCCCGGCATCGCCGGCCACCAGCGGCGGCAGATCCGGCAGTACGACTATCCGCTGGAGCCCGGCTCGGCCGTGCTCATGCACTCCGACGGTGTGGTCGACCGCTGGAACCAGGCGGACTATCCCGGCCTGCTCACCCACTCGCCGGTGGTGATCGCGGCGACGGTGCTCCGTGACGCCGGTGTGCGCCGGGACGACGCCGGCGTGGTCGTGGCGCGGCTGCCATGACCGACGGACCCGAGCCGCTGATGAAGGTGCGCCTGCGGGTGGCGCAGGACATCTTCGCCGTACGCCAGCTCGGCCGGGAGGTGGCCCGTGAGGTCGGCTTCGAGCAACAGGACCAGACCCGGATCGCGACCGCGCTGAGCGAGGTGAGCCGGGTGCTGCTGGACGGCGCCCGTGATGCCGATGTGACGTTCACAGTCCAGCGTGACGGGGTATCCCCCACGTTACGGGTGACGGTGGAGAGTCAGGTGCCCGGCGACGCCTCGAGGCTGAGGCCCGAGTTGGCGCAGGCCGGCCGCCTGGTGGACAAGTTGGAGGTCACCGATGCCGGAAACGGTACGGTCGTATGGATGGCTCGACGGTTGCCGGCGAGTGCGCCGAGGTTGACCCCGGACCGGATGGACGAGATCCGCGCCGGGCTGGCCAAGCACGTCCCGGGCAGCCCTCTCGACGAGCTGAACGTGCAGAACCAGCAGCTCATCGCCGCCCTCGACGAGGTGCGGGCGCAGCGTGACGACCTGGCCCGGCTCAACGGCGAGCTCGAGGAGACCAACCGCGGCGTCATGGCGCTCTATCACCAGCTCTCCGAAGAGCTGGAGGAGACCAACCGCGGCGTCGTCGCCCTCTACGCCGAGCTCGACGAGAAATCGGTGCAGCTGGCCGCGGCCAGCGAGGCGAAAAGCCGGTTCCTGGCCAACGTCAGCCACGAACTGCGGGCGCCGGTCACCGCCATCATCGGGCTGGGCCGGCTGCTCGGCGACGACGCTTCCGACGAGCTGACCGAGGAGCAGACCCGGCAGGTCGATCTCATCCGCAGCTCCGCCACCGACCTGCTCTCGCTCGTCAACGACCTGCTCGACCTGGCCAAGGCCGAGGCCGGCCGGGTCGAGGCGAGCATGGCCGACGTCGACCTCAAGGCCGTGTTCGGGCAGCTCCGGGGCACCTTGCGGCCGCTGGCGACCCGGCCCGAGGTCGATTTCGTGGTCGACGAGCCGTCGGTGCCGTCGATCCGTACGGACGAAGTGCTTCTGGCCCGGGTGTTGCGCAACCTGCTCACCAACGCGCTGAAATTCACCGAGGCCGGCGAGGTACGTCTGAGCGTGCGCCGGATCGGCGACGACGCCGAGTTCACCGTGTCCGACACCGGCACCGGCATCCCGGCCGAGCTCCACGAGCGCATCTTCGAGGAGTTCTACCAGGTGCCCGGGAGCAAGCCGATCAGCGGCAAGGGCACGGGCCTGGGCCTGCCGTACGCTCGCCGGCTCGCCGGCATCCTGGGCGGCGCCCTGCGCGTCGCGTCCACGCCCGGTGAGGGCAGCACGTTCACGCTGTGGTTGCCGATCTCATGAGCTCCGCCACCACCACCGTCCTCGTCGTCGACGACAGCGCGACCAAGCGATATCTGCTGGTGAGCTGGCTGACCCGCGCCGGTTTCACGGTGCGGCAGGCGGAGACGGGCGGCGAGGCGCTGCGGATGCTGCCCGGCTCGGACGTCGACCTGGTGGTCCTGGACGTCAAGCTGCCCGACATGAGCGGTTTCGACGTCTGTGAACGGATCAAGACCGACGCCGAGTACGGCACGTTGCCGGTCATCCACGTCTCGGCCCACGCCGTCGACGTCGTCGATCGCACGCAGGGCCTCAACCGGGGCGCCGACGCCTATCTGGTGGAGCCGATCGAGCCCGACGAGCTGATCGCCACCGTGCACGCGGTGCTGCGCTACTACTCGGCCCGCCGGCGCGCCGAGACCCTGGCCACCCGGCTGGTGCGGCTGGCCGAGGCCACCCTCGAGATCAACTCCGCGCCGACGCTGGCCGGCCTGCTGACGGCGGCCGCGGACGGCGCCCTCGACATCTTCGGCGGTCCCGTCGTGGTGGTGGCCGAGACGGCCGATGGGGAGAGCCTGGCCGTCTCCGGCTCCCCGCCGGAGGTCCGCCGCTGGTCACCCTTGTCGCGTGACGTCGCGGTCGGTTCCGTCGTACGCCGGGAGGAGCCCTCGGACTGGGACCTGACCGACTGGCCCGAGGGCGACACGGTGGCGGTGGCCGCCGCGCGTCTGCGCGCCGATCGTCCCCCGGTCTTCGTGGCGGTGCCGAGCAGTTCACAGACGCCCGGCTTCCCGGTGCTGCGACAGCTCTCCCAGGCCGTGGCGGCGGCGGTCGAGGCGCAGCGCTCGTACGACGAGGAGCACCGGATCGCGGTGACCCTCCAGCGCAGCCTGCTCCAGTCCCGGCTGCCCGACGTGCCCGGCCTGGAACTGGCCATGCGCTACGAGCCGGCGGGCGCGCAGACGGAGGTCGGCGGCGACTTCTACGAGCTGACCATGCTCGACGGCCGGCTGCTGGTGGCGATCGGCGACGTGGCCGGCCACTCGCTGCACGCGGCGACGGTCATGGCCGAGGTGCGGCACGCGGTCCGGGCGTACGCGGTCGAGGGCCATCCGCCGGGCGCGGTGCTGGGCCTGGTCAACCGCTTCATGCGCACGGTCCTGCCGGCCGAGTCGGCCACCATCTGCCTGCTCACCCTCGACCCGGCCACCGGCCGCGTCCGCCTGGCCAGCGCCGGTCACCTGCCGCCGCTGCTGCACACGCCGGACCGTGGCCCCCATTTCCTGGAGCCGCGCGGCCCGCTGCTCGGCATCAACGCGCCCCGCCCGGACGACCTGGAGTTCGTCCTGCCGCCGGGCGGCACGCTGGTGCTCTACACCGACGGCCTGGTCGAGCGCCGCGACGCCGACATCGACGTGGGCCTGACCGCTCTGGCCGAGGCGGCGGCGACGATCGAGCCCGACCTGGACGATTTCGGCCGCCGCCTGCTGACCCAGCTGGGCGGCACCGGGCAGCAGGCCGACGACATCGCTGTCGTCGCCCTGCGCCGTCGCCCCTAGGTGTTCGGTTCCGCCCGCTACCAGCCGCCGACGCCGGTCAGGACGCGCTCCACCGGTACCGGCTTGCCCAGGTAGAAGCCCTGTCCGAACGGCACGCCGCAGGCCACCAGGGCGTCGCGCTGCGCGGCCGTCTCGATGCCCTCGGCGATGACCGTGCAGCCGTGCTGCTCGGCGAACTCGACCAGGGCCCGGATGGCGGCCTGCCGCGCGGTCTGGTTCTCGACGCCCTCCAGCGAGTCGAGTCCCAGCTTGAGGAAGGCCGGCCGCAGCGTCTCGACCATGGCCAGCGTCTCGTAGCCGGCGCCCAGGTCGTCGACGGCGACGCGCACGTTGCCGCCGAGCTGGGCCAGCTCGGCCGGGGTCTCGGCACCCACCTCGAGCACCACCGGGCGCCGTGCCTGGTGGAGCAGCGGGGCCAGGTCCTGGGGGCGGCGCAGCAGATCTCCGGAGACGTTGATCGCGAGCCAGGTGCCGTTGGGCAGCGACGCCGAGGACGTGATGGCCGCCTGGACCAGCGCGGCGTCGAGTGCGACGTGCACGCCCCGCTCGGCCGCCGCCTCGAGCCCCTCGCGCGGGTTGCTGCCGTCGGCGAAGCGGGTGAGGGCCTCGTATCCGACGACGTGGCCGTTGATCATGTTGTAGACCGGCTGGAAGACCGTGAAGAAGCTGAACTCCTCGAACGAGTGGGCGCGGCTGGACGAGGACTTGTCGGCCTTCCAGGTGCCCGCGTCGTTGCGCTGGAGCCGCACGGTCGTCTGCCCGGCGGCGGCGCCGTGCTCGTGCCGGTAGTGCAGCACCGTGGCCCAGTCGCCGACGGCGGCGGCCGTCTTCTTCGGCGCCTTCTTCTTCCGCCGGGCCTTCTTGGGCGCGACCGGCCGGATCAGCCAGCCGCGCAGGTGGGTCCAGAGGTCGACGACCGTGTTGCCCAGGCCCACGAACGCGATCATCGCGTACAGCGACAGGATCAGGTTGAGACCGGCGAAGACCAGGTTGTTCCACTGGTGGAGCTGGATGTCGTGCATGACGGTGTAGACGCAGAGCGCGATCAGCGCCAGCGGCAGGATGAGATAGCTGGTCGCCGCCGTCGTACGGTCACGCACCTTGGGTGTGCGCTTGAAGGCGCTCTTCTCGCCGGTGAGCAGCTGCAGCAGCGAGGCGATGCTGCCCGACAGGTTGACCGGCAGCAGGATCAGGTTGAAGCCGTAGATCCGCAGCATGTCCGACCGCTTGTAGCCCAGGTGCTTCAGGTCGGCCGCCATCATCAGGAAGTACGGCACCGAGACGAGCAGCAGGATCGGGTTGAGCAGCTCGTTGTTGAACGGGTAGGCCAGCATGACGATCAGGCACACGGAGCTCCAGAAGATGGAGGCCATGTAGTTGACCCGCAGGAAGTACTCGCCGAAGCGGTTCTTGTCCTCGCGCTTCGACTTCGCCCGGAACTGGTCCTTGAGACGCGACAGGATCAGCAGGCCACCGTTGGCCCAGCGCTGCCGTTGGATGCAGAGCGACCCGAAGTCGGGCGGCGTCGCGCTGTAGGCGAGCCGTTCCGGATAGTTGTGCAGCGACCAGCCCTGTACGCCGAGGTCGATGGTCGATTCGGTGTCCTCGATGACCGTACGGTCCTGGATGTACCGCTTGATCTCCCAGTCGCCCTCGTAGGAGACCTCGCAGATCTCGTCCAGGGCCTTCTTGCGCAGCACGGCGTTGGCGCCGACCCAGAACGTGGCCCCGTAGTGGGTCATGCCCTGGTGGACGATGTACTGAATGTCCGTCGTGGCGCCCGAGATGCGCTCGATGCGGGTCGCCGAGCCCGGATAGGCGCTGTACGGCGTCTGCGCCACCGCGTGCTGCGCGTAGGCGCCCTGTTCGAGCAGATGGACGAGCCTCAGGGCGTACTCCGGAAGGAGAACACTGTCGGCGTCGAGGGTCAGCACATAGTCGGGATTGGGGACGACCAGGTCGGCCCGGTTGGGGCCCGCGGTCACCAGCGCGGTGCCCATCGGAGTGCTGACCTCCTGATAGGCGCCGCCCATGAGCCCGATGTAGCTGTTGAGGTTCATCGCCTTGTTCGGCTCGTGCGACAGCGACACGTACTTCTTGCGCTCGAAGCTGGTGACGTGCGCGTCGAAGATGGCGAGCAACCGCCGGTAGAGCTGGTTCATCCGGGCCAGGGGCAGCGTGACCTGCTCGTCGGCGCCCTTGTGCAGAGCGCCCGAGATCTGGCCGAGCTCCACGGCCAGCGGATGGAGGATGTTCTCGACGAAGAAGGTGTCGGTGTGGTCGACCATCTCCTGCCGGGCGCCGAGGTCGTAGAGCCAGTCGGAGGCGAACCGGTACTCGTCGGCCAGCCGGCGCATGTCCTCGAGGACGACCAGATAGCCGCCGCGGTAGCGCACCTGGTCGTCGAAGCTCGCGAAGGCGGTCGAGACCCGGTGGTACGGAACCTTGAGCTCGGCCTCGATCCGGCCCGGCAGGGCGCGGGCGGCGAGGAGCATGTCGCGGGCGGCCCGGGTCTTCGGCTGCCGCGGATCGTCGATCAGCAGCGTCACCCGCAGGCCGGGGTACTCCTGGAGGGCGGCCGACAGCAGCGTGGTGCGGTTGGTGCGCTCGTCCTCCTGATATGACGGGACCAGAACGGTCACGGACGGCGTCTTTCCGCCGATGAACTCGTCGAGCATGATCCGGGGCGCCCGCTGGTGTCCGCGTCCCCGGTAGAAGTAGCCGATGCGCGTGATCAGGTAGGCGATGGCGGAGGCGGCCAGGCCGGTGACCACGAGCATGTAGACGATCGCCTCGATCCCCAGCCGCACGCTGTACGCGTGGCCGGCGATGAACTGCTGGATGATCGTGTATGTGATGTAACAGGCCCAGACCGTGATGGTCACCACGATGGCGAGCCGGCCGCGGGTGATCCTGCCTTCGGAGACCGGGGGCGGAACGATCGGATGAGGCTCCGTCCTCCGGTCGGCTCCCCATTGGCGCTGGGCGTCCGGCTTACGCCGGTCCGCCGGTGTGCGTGGCATGCGTTTTTGGGCCCTTCGGTACGAATTGCGATGGCGCCGCCCGGCGGCGCCCGGCGGAATTGTCGTACCAAGATCAAGATTTGACGCTCCGATGTCCAGATTGGACGTCGTCGTCCTTTTGCCCGATCGCGCAAAAGGCGATGGTGCGTCAGCGTGTGGCGACTCGAAAACTCGAAAGGGCATACATGACGGACCGCGCCACACACGTAGCCGTGCGGCCGGAGTACGACCCGCTCGCCGATCCGAACTGGCAGGAACCGGAACAGCCGCGCAGCCGGCTGTCCTGGACGAGGCTGGGCATCCTGGTGCTCGTCCTGGCCCTGGCCGGCGTCGGCGGCACCCTCGAGGTCATGCATCTGCGGAACACGTCCGGACCGACCGCGAAGTCCTGGGCGGTGCCGTACGTCGACGTCACGCTGACCCCGACCTTCCAGTTCCAGGACCCCACGGCCAACCCGGCCAACGACGTCGCGCTCGGCTTCGTCGTGGCCGACCCCCAGAGCCCGTGCACGCCCAGCTGGGGCGGCGCCTACAGCCTGGACGGGGCGGCCTCGTCGCTGGAGCTCGACCGCCGCATCAACCAGCTGCGGCAGGCCGGCGGCGACATCACCCTGAGCCTGGGCGGCCTGGCCAACAAGGAGCTCGCCGTCGCCTGCACCGACCAGGGCCGGCTCACCGACGCCTATCGCCAGCTGATCAAGCGGTACGACGTGAAGACGCTCGACCTCGACATCGAGGGCACCGCGGTCGCCGACCAGGCGTCCCTGCAGCGCCGGGTCGCCGCGGTCGCCACGGTGCAGAAGGAGCGCGAGAAGGCCGGCAAGCCGCTCGCCGTCTGGCTCACCCTGCCGGTCACCCCGAGCGGGCTGACCGACGACGGCGTCGCCCTGGTCCGCGGCATGCTCGAGGGCGACGTCGCCGTGCGCGGCGTCAACGTCATGACGATGGACTACAACAACGGCGACAAGAACCCGGACATGCTGGCCCTGAGCACGAGCGCGCTCAACGGCACCCACAAGCAGCTGTCCGACCTCTACCTGCGCCTCGGCCAGAAGCTCACGTCGCCGCAGGTGTGGTCCCGCATCGGCGCCACTCCGATGATCGGCCAGAACGACGTCGACACCGAGCGCTTCACCCTCGACGACGCCGCCGGCCTGGCCAGGTTCGCCGTCGACAACGGCCTCGGCCGGGTCTCGATGTGGTCGATCAACCGGGACGCCCCGTGCCGCGGCACCTTCGCCAACGTGGTGGTGCACTCCAACACGTGCAGCGGTGTCGACCAGGACGCGCTCGCCTTCTCGAAGGTCTTCGCCGGTCTGCCCGGCAAGGCCGCGGCCGGCGGCAACGTCGACTCGGTCGAGATCCCCGACCAGGCCGCCACCGTCGACGACCCGAAGACCAGCCCGTACCCGATCTGGCGTCTCACGGCGATGTACGTCGGCGGCTACAAGGTGGTCTGGCACGGCGTCGTCTACGAGGCCAAGTGGGCGAACTCCGGCCTCGACCCGTCGGCGGCGCCGGCAGCGGGCACGCAGAGCGCGTGGTCGGTGATCGGGCCGGTCAGTCCGGTCGAGAAGGCGCCTCGGCCGGTGCCGACGGTCACCGGAGTGAAGCGGATCTGGGCGCCCGGCATCCTCTATCAGCGCGGCGCCCGGGTGATGTCCAACGGCCTGCCGTACGAGGCCCGGTGGGCCAGCAAGGGCGAGATCCCGTCGACCGAGTTCCCGATCGACGCCGACGACCCGTGGAAGCCGCTCTTCAACGTCCCCGGCGAGCCGGTGATGAACTGACAAAAGACGCCGCCCACGACCTTGAGGTCGCGGGCGGCGTCTTTTTGTTCAGTAGAGAGCGGCGTACTTCTGGTATCCGGTCCCGACGAGTTGCAGGGCGCCGAAGCCGCCCTTGCCGTTGCCGAGCTTGCGCCAGAGGACGCCCGCGCTGTTGCGCATGAGCAGGTCGTTCTTGCCGTCCTCGTTCAGGTCGCCGGCGCCGATGATCGCGTTGAAGCCGAGGTAGCCACTGCCGATCAGGTGCATGCCCGGGGTGAAGCCGCCCTTGCCGTTGCCGTACCAGGCGTACATCGTCGTGCCGTAGATCGCGATCAGGTCGGCCTTGCCGTCACCGCTGATGTCGCCCGGACCGACAAACCGGGAGACGCCCTTGTACGTCCCCCCGTAGGCGGCCGAGGAGCTGAAGCCGCCGTTGCCGTTGCCGGTGAAGCGGAACAGGCGCCCGGTGGAGGTCTCCCGGGCGAGAAGGTCGGAGACGCCGTCGCCGGTGAGGTCGCCGGTGTGCACGATCTGGTTGAACCGGTTCCAGTTGCCGGGCACCGGCCGGGACGTCGCGATGTCGAAGGCGCCGCGGCCATATCCGACATAGACCCGCATGGAGCCGTTCTTGTAGCGGACCAGCAGGTCGTTCTTGAAGTCCCGGTTGATGTCGCCGTAGGGGATCATCGTCGTGATCTGCGCCCGGCTCCAGTTCTCCGTCCAGCCGTTGTCCCGGAGCGCGGCGGTCGACGGGCTGGAGGCCAGCCAGTGCGCCTCACCCGACGAATGGACGCCCAGCACCGACGGGAAGCCGTAGCTGTCGATCGAGTGCAGCGTGGGCGTGCCGAAGGAGAGCAGGAACGAGCCCGAGCCGAGCGTCGCCGTGCCCGAGACGAGCTGCCATCGGTAGGTGCCGCTGGTCGCCCGCTTGCCGCCCACCAGACCGTTCCACGTGACCCGGCGGGAGACGGGAAGGGCGCCGGTGGTCGAGTCGTACACCACCTTGCCGGTCCGCGCCTGGGTGACGATGACCCGCGAGGCGGTCACCGGCCGGGTGAACCGGAACGCGGCCGACCACGTGCTGGGCGCCGTCGTGCCCTGCGCGTAGGTGGTGTTCTCCTCGATCCAGACCGCCGGGGCCGAGGGCGTGACACCGGGATCCACGATGTGCACGTCGTCATCGCTGTCGACCCAGGCGACGTCGCCGCCGAACTTGTCGACAGCCCAGCTCACGTTGCGATCATCGGCCAGCGTGCCGCGGTCGAAGGTGGCCAGCGCGACCGGCTCGCCGAGCTTGTCGCCGGTGATCTCGATGCGGAGCAGCCGGCCGTCGGCGTCGTGCCGCACGACGTAGTTGTCGCCGAGCAGGTACTGGCCGGACGGCAGCGCGATGTTCACCTTCTGGGCGAGGTCGTAGACGCCGGCCGGCCCGGTGGCGCCACAGGCCCAGTAGAGATATTTCGCGGTGGCCTGGACCTCGGTCGCCGTGCAGGACGAGCCGGTGGTGACCGTGGCGCCGGTGGTCGCTGTGTCGTTCCGGCCGAGCGGCAGGGTGAGGGCCTGCAGCGTGCCGGCCTTCGTGGCGCGCCACAAAGTGCGGAACCACAGGGCGGCGCCGGTCACGGGTCCCGTGTAGACGATGCCGGAACTGTCCAGATCCACGTACTGCGTCTTCGGGTTCGCGCCGTTGATGAGCGTGTACCGGTAGGAGGCGTCGACGACGGTGGCTCCCGTCGAGGGGAGGGCCGCGGCCGACCCGTGCTGCCCGGCGCTCTGGAACTTGAGGGCCGTGCCGGTGATCCACGGCATGCCCTGGTCGTGGCCGCCGAACGTCCGCACGCAAGCGGCGCCCGCCTCGCACGGCACCGGGGCGCCGAGGAACGCGGTGTCGTCCGTACGGCCGGCAACCCCGATCGTGTAGCTGTAGGGGTGGTAGTCGACCGCCGCCTCGCCGACCGGCTGAGACGCGGTCACGTGGCGCATGCGGCCCGACGAGAGCGACACCCCGGCGTTCACCCTGGGCGCCGCGACCGAGGTGACGACCTCCTCGCCATCGGCCGTGGCCTTGCGCACCGCCCAGTCAGAGCCGTCGGACTGGGTGGCTCCACCGACGAAGAGGACCTCGTCGGAGGCCTGGGCGAGCGTGGACACGCGGGCGCTCGCCACCGTCGTGGGCGCGGCGCCGTCCGGGGTCTGGCGCTGAATCTGCAGCCAGCCGTTCACCGCGAACGCCGACACGGAGATCAGGTCGTCGCCGGCCAGGCCGAACCTGGAGGTGGTCACCGGGAAGACGGTGCCGGCGGTGTCGGTGCCGTCCGTGAGACCGGACCGGGAGTAGGTGCGCACGGCCGAGGAGGCGTACAGGCCGACGCGATCCTTCGACAACACGATCCTGACAGCCGTGCCCGACCCGGGAATCGGCGTGACCCGGGCGGTCGCGGCGTCCAGCAGGCCGTACCGGACCAGGCCCGAGGCAGTGAACTTCAGCACGGCCGACCGGTCGTCGCCGGTCTGGATCGAGAAGAAGTTGGCGCCGTCGGGAAAACCGGTGACCGGCGTCGTGGTGACGGAACCGTCTTCGGCTGTCCGCCGCAGCTCGGCGGTTCGGCTACCGGGGCGGACGGCCAGCAGCGCGTCACCGATGAGGCGTTGGTTGTAGGGCGTCCAGGCGTACGGCACGTCGACCTGATGCCAGGTCATGGCGCCGAGGTCCAGCGTCCAGCGCGTGGTGGACGAGACCGGATGATCGGCCGTCGACGCCTGGACGTCGACGGTGTCGCCGAACAGGCCGACGACGGAATCGGCGGGGACGCCGGCCAGCGCGGAAACGACGACCGTCTCATGGTCGGAATATCTGGTCCACAGCCAGGGCGAGGCACTCGTTCGCTGGTGCAGGACGCCGGTCTTGCCGGCGAAGGCCACCGCGTTGGTCAGGCTGGTCTGCGTGGGCGGCGTTTTCACGGCCGGCACCACGGCGACTTCGTGGGGGGTGGTCGCGGCCACCGCGACGGCGGGAACCGAGATCCCCGCCGTCGTCGCGAGCGCGCCACCGACCATGGCCGCGAGGGTGCGGCGGTAGACGTTCTTCACTCTGTGTCCTGTGTCAGTAGAGGGCGGCGTACTTCTGATAGCCGGTGCCGACGAGCTGGAGCGGGCCGAAGCCGCCCTTGCCGTTGCCGAGCTTGCGCCAGAGGACGCCCGCGCTGTTGCGCATGAGCAGGTCGTTCTTGCCGTCTTCGTTGAGGTCGCCGGCGCCGATGATGGTGTTGAAGCCGAGGTAGCCGCTGCCGATCAGGTGCAGACCGGGGGTGAAGCCGCCTTTGCCGTTGCCGTACCAGGCGTACATCGTGGTGCCGTAGAGCAGGATCAGGTCGGCCTTGCCGTCGCCGGTGATGTCGCCGGGCCCGACGAAGCGGGAGACGCCCTTGTAGGTGCCTCCGTAGGCGGCCGAGGAGCTGAAGCCACCCTTGCCGTTGCCGGTGTAGCGGAACAGGCGCCCGGTGGAGGTTTCGCGCGCGAGCAGATCGGAGACGCCGTCGCCGGTGAGGTCGCCGGTGTGCACGATCTGGTTGAACCGGTTCCAGTTGCCGGGGATCAGCACGGTCCGGTTGCCGGCGAAGGTCGGCGTGAGATCGGAGAGGTAGGCCCGCATGGTGCCGTCGGCCCGGCGGACCAGCAGATCGTTCCTGAGGTCCTTGGCGATGTCGCCGTACGGCACGACGGCGGTGGCCGCGGACAGCGACTCGCCGGCGTACGGGCTGAGCGCGGCGGTGCCGGGCTTCGCGGTCAGCCACGTGCCGGCGCCGGTGGAGGCCTTGGTGATGCCGAGGACGGTCGGCAGGCCGCTGCAGCTGTAGGTGTGCAGGACCGGGAGACCGCCGCAGTACACGGTTGTCGTGCCGGTGGCCACGGAGGTGGAAGCGCCGCCGACCGTGGTGGTCAGCGTCCACCGGTAGTGGCCGCTGGCCACTCGTTTGCCGGCGGACAGGCCGTTCCAGACGAGCGACGCGCGGTCGCGGGTCGCTGACTGGGTCAGGCGGGCGACGACCTGGCCGGTGCGGAGCTGAGTGATCGTGAGGGCGGCGCTGTCGACCGGACGGGTCAGGTTCGCCTCCGCCACATAGGAACCCGGATAGTCCAGCGGCGGGCCGAAGCGGACTCCGATCGCAGCCGGGGCCGACCGGGTGACACCCGGGTCGACGATGTGGATGGCGTTGGCGGCGTCGACCCAGGCGATGTTGCCGCTGTACTTGTCGACGGCCCACGTGATGTTGCGGTCATCGGTGAGGTCGCCGCGGGGGAAGGTGGCGGCGGTGGCTGTAGTGCCGTCCGTGAGGTCGTAGCGGACCAGCGTGCCGTCGGCGTCGTGCCGGACCACGTAGTTGTCGCCGAGGAGGTACTGCCCGGCGGGCAGCGTCCGGGTCGTCTTGCGGGCCAGGTCGTAGACGCCGGCCGGGCCGGTCGGGCCGCAGGACCAGAGCACGTGCTTGGCGGTCGCCTGGACGTCGGTCGCGGTGCAGGCCGAGCCGGTGGCGACGGCCGTGCCGAGGGAGCCGGTCGCCAGGTTCTTCGGCTGAAGCTTGCCGGGACCCGCGGTCCACAACGTGGTGAACCACAGCCCGGCGCCGGTGACGGGGCCCGTGGAGACAACCTTGTGAACGATGGCGTCGACGACGTACTGACGGGCCGGATTCGTGCCGTTGACCACCAGGTATTCGGAGGATCCGTCGACCAGCGTGCCACCGGCCGACGGCAGGGAGGTCTGGCCGCTGCCGATGCCGACGTGCACCGTGAGCGACTGGCCGGCCGAGCTCAGGTACGAGAACCGGCTGCTACCGCCATCCACCGCGTGGACACAGGCGGCACCGTCCTGACACGGCACCACGCCGGAGGGCAATTTGCCGCCGTAACCGGCCTCAGCGCTCGCTCCCGGGGTCAGTTCGTATCCGTACAGGCGGTACGTCGGCTCCTCGGCCGGCCAGGACAGGGCCGAGACGCGCCGCAGCACTCCACGGGCCATGGTCACCCCGGCGTTGACGGGCTCGGTCAGCGGGATCACGACCTGATCGCCGGCGCCCGTCAGCTTGTGCACGGCCCAGTCCGAGCCGTTCGGCCCGCCGACGAAGAGAACTCCGTCCGGGCCCTGGACCAGCTGGTTCGGCCATGCCGTGGCGATCGGGGTGACAGTGCCGTCCGGTGCGCGGCGCTGGAGGATCCGCGCGCCGTTGGCGGTCGTCGCACCCATCTCGACGAGATCGTCACCGGCCAGTCCGCTGAAGCCCCCGGTCAATCCGCTGATGGTGGTGGCCGTCGTGTCGGTGCCGTCCGCGATGCCGGCCCGGGAGTAGGTGCGCATCGTCGTGCCGGTGAGCAGGCCGATGCGGTCCGTCGTGAGCACCACCTTGTTCACCACCCCGACGAACGGAACCGGAGCGATCCGGCCGCTCGCGACGTCCAGCAGCCCGTACGTGATCCCGGCGGTTGTGACGAAGCGGAGCACTGCCGCACCGTCGCCGCCGGCGAAGGCCAGGGCGCTCGTCGTGCCCTCGGGGATCCCGGTGAGCGGCGTGGTCGTGTACGAGCCGTCCGCGGCCGGGTGCCGTAGTTCGGGCAGGTGATCCGGGCCGATCACGAGGAGGGCGCCAGCACCGACGGGACGCTGAATGTAGGTGTTGGCCGCGTACGGGATCTCGTGCCACGTCATGGTGGCGAGATCCAGGGTCCAGCGGGTGGTGGCGGAGATCGGATGACCCGACGCCGAGTCGTGGAGCTGGATCGTGTCGCCGAAGACACCGACCAGGCTGCCCAGGGGCAGACCGTTCAGCCCGTCGACGACGACGGTCTTCCGGTCGGCGTATCTGGTCCACAGCCAGGGCGTGCTGGACAGGCGCCGGTGCAGGAAGCCGGTCTCACCGGCGAACTGGATCGAATCGGCCCGGTTGGTGTCGGCCGGGAAGTTTTCTGGGAGGACCACCATGACCTGGTGGGGAGCGGCCGCAGCCATCGCGGGGGCGGGGACCGAGGTCCCCGCCGTCACCGCGAGTGCGCCGCCCACCATCGTCGCGAGGGCGCGACGGTAGACGTTCTTCACTTGTGCCCCGATTTTGAGAAATTCTCAGCAGCGAGACACTAGGCGCGAAGATTCCCTCTGCGCAAGATCCTATTTAGGGGGCGGTGGCGCCCAGCACGTCGAGGGTCCACGCGTTCACGAACGCCTCTTCCTTCCAGGCGTCGTACCGGCCACTCGGGCCGCCGTGGCCGGCGCCCATCTCGGTCTTGAGCAGGTAGTCGCCGTCGGGGGCCACGGCGCGCAGGCGGGCGATCCACTTGGCCGGCTCGTGGTAGAGGACGCGGGTGTCGTTCAGGCTGGTCATCGCCAGGATCTTGGGGTAGGCCAGCTTCGCCACGTTCTCGTACGGGCTGTACGACTTCATGTACGAATAGACATCGGCCGACTCGATCGGGTTGCCCCACTCCTCCCACTCGGTGACCGTCAGCGGCAGCGACGGGTCGAGGATGCTGGTCAGCGGGTCGACGAACGGCACCTGGGCCACGATGCCGGCGAAGTCGTCCGGTGCCAGGTTGGCCACCGCGCCGACCAGCAGGCCGCCGGCCGAGCCGCCGCGGGCGACCAGGCGGTCGGCCGAGGTCCAGCGGCCGCGGACCAGCTGGCGGGCGCAGGCGATGAAGTCGGTGAACGTGTTCTTCTTGGCCAGCAGCTTGCCCTCCTCGTACCACCGGCGCCCCATCTCGCCGCCGCCGCGGATGTGCGCGATGGCGAAGATGACGCCGCGGTCGAGCAGCGACAGGCGGGCGATCGAGAAGTACGGGTCGATGCTCGTCTCGTACGAGCCGTAGCCGTAGAGGACAGCCGGGGCCGTGCCGTCGCGCCGCACGCCCTTGCGGGCCACGATCGAGATCGGCACCCGGGTGCCGTCGTCGGCGATCGCCCACTCGCGGAACTGCTCGTAGTCACCCGGCTCGTAGCCACCCAGCACCGGCCGCTGCTTGCGCAGCGTCATGGTGCGGGTGATCAGGTCGACGTCGTACACCGCGTCGGGGGTGACCATCGAGGTGTAGCCGATCCGGACCGACGACGTGTCGTACTCCGGGTTGCCGGCGAGACCGACGCTGTAGAGCGGCTCGGGGAACTCCATCTCGTACGAGTCGGTGCTGCCGTCCACCATCACGCGCAGCCCGGTCAGCCCGTCACGGCGCTGCGAGACCACGATGTGCCGGGCGAACGCGTCGACCGACTCGAGGCGGGTGCCCGGCTCGTGCGGGATCAGCTCGACCCAGTCGCCTGGGGCGTCGGCCGACGTGTACGCCAGCGCGAAGTCCTCCGCGCCCTTGTTGTGCAGGATCAGCAGACGGTGGCCGTGGTGCTCGATCGAATATTCGACGCCCTGCTCGCGCGGGGCGACCAGGATCGGCTCGGCCTCCGGCGTCTCGGCCGGGATGATCCGGACCTCGGACGTGATCTTGCTGCCGGCCTCGACGACGACGAACTTCTCGCTGCGGGTGAGCTCGACGCCGACCCAGAAGCGCTCGTCGGGCTCCTCGAAGATGACCACGTCGTCGGCCGCGGCCCGGCCGACGGTGTGCCGCCAGACGCGGTACGGCCGCCAGGCGTCGTCGACCGTGATGTAGAACAGGGCGCTGCCGTCGGCCGACCACGCCGTGCCGTACGAGGTGTCGGGCACCTCGTCCGGGAAGACCTCGCCCGTACGCAAGTCTTTGATCTTGAGGGTGAAGCGCTCGTCGCCCTCGAAGTCGGTGGAGTAGGCCAGGCGGGTGCCGTCCGGGCTCACGTCGAACGTGCCGAGCGCGAAGAAGTCCTTGCCCTCGGCCAGGGCGTTGCCGTCGAGCAGCACCTCTTCGCCGGGCACCGGGCCCTCCGAGGACGGCGGGTCGGTCTCGCCCGGGCGTACGGCGACCCGGCAGTGAATGCCGTACTGCCGGCCCTCGACGGTGCGCGTGTAGTACCAGAAACCGCCCTTGCGGCTCGGTACCGTCAGGTCGGTCTCCTTGGTCCGCGACTTGATCTCGGAGAAGAGGGTGTCGCGCAGGCCGGACAGGTGCGCGGTGGCGCCGTCGGTCCACGCGTTCTCGGCCTCGAGATAGGCGACCGTCTCCGGATTTTCCTTGTCGGCGAGCCACGCGTATTCGTCGGTGACGGTGTCGCCGTGGAAGGTGCGCTCGTGCGCCACCTGGCGCACCGAGGGTGGGCTGTCCGGAGTCTGCGTAGTCACGCGCACAACGTTACCGGGCAGTCCGATTTCCTAGCCTTCTTTACTTCTTGCATCAGGATGGCGGCCGTTCGAACACGTGTACGATATGCCAGAGTGGACGATCTTAAAGGTGTTGGGAGACGGGCGGAATGAGAGAGCACGTGCTGAGCGCGCTTGTGGACATCTGCGGGCCCGACTACGCGCGTGTCGCTCGCTCGGTGGACACGGTGGCCGGCCGTCGCGCCGGTTTCGTCGCATTGCCCGCCACGCCGCAAGCGGTCGCCGACACGGTCCGTCTCGCCGCCGATCTGCCGCTGAGGTTCCTGGTCCGCGGTTCCGGATCAAAGATCGATTGGGGTACGCCTCCGAGCGCCGACGTCGATCTCATCCTGGACACGGGTCGGCTCAACGGCATGTGGGACCACGACGTCGCCGGCGCCACGGCCGAGGTGGCCACCGGCACGCCCGTCCATGCCCTGCAGGCCGCCCTGGCGTTGCAGGGTCAGCGGCTCCCGGTCGATCCCCCGTCCCGCACGGCCACCCTCGGCGGCATGCTCTCGCTGAACGAGTCGGGCCCGCTGCGCCACCGCTTCGGCACTCCGGCCGAGCATGTGGACCGTGTCGTCTACGTCGACGCCCAGGGTCGCCCCGGCGAGTCCGACGGTGAGGACGGCCGTCCCGGCATCGCCGAGATCGACGGCGTGATCACCTCGGCTGTGGTCCGGCTCCAGCCGCTGCCACCGGCCCGCCGCTGGGTCGGCATCGCGGTCGCCACCCCGCCGCAGATCCGCAAGCTCGAGTCGGCCGCGGGCGACCTCCAGCCGAGCGCCATCGAGATCGACCTGCCGGCCGGCGGCCCGGCGGGCACGCTGGCGGTGCTCTTCGAGGGTTCGGAGGCCGAGGCGGTGGAGCGGGCCGAGCAGCTCGCGGCGCTGTGGGGCGCGGGCGCGGTGGTCACGGCGATCGCGCCGCCGTGGTGGGGCGCCTATCCGTTCGGTCGCGACGACGTGGCGCTGCGCCTCGCGGTGTCACCCGACGACCTGCCCGCGGTGCTCTATTCGCTGGGCGACGCGGTCGGCGCGCCCGTGCCGGTGCGCGGCTCGGCCGGCCTGGGCCGGGTCCACGCGGTGCTGCCCGGCGCGCTGCCGCCCGACCGCCTGCGCGGCATAGTCGACAGCGTCCGCCACGTTCTGCTGGCCCGCGACGGCCGCGCGGTGGTCATCGCGGCCCCGCCGGCGCTGGCCACCGAGATCGAGATGGCCGACCGCCACGACCTGTTCTGACGCGCCCGAGCGTTCGCTGAAGCTGGCGCCGTCTGACCGCGGTCGGGCTTCCGCCAACGCTGGGCGCCGTCTGACCGCGGTCGGGCTTCCGCCAACGCCGGGCGCCGTCTGACCGGGGCCGGGCTTCGTCAACGCCGGGCGCCGTCTGACGCGGCCGGGCTTCCGCCAACGCCGGGCGTCTTTCAGCGCGCTCGGGCGTCCGCCAACGCCGGGCTTCTTCTGAGGCGGATGCGCGGCGGGGAGTTGGCCGCGCCCGCGAAGCATGGGCGGCCCGGCGGCGGGGTCAGCGCAGGACGGCCTGGCGGTGTTCGGTGGCGGCGGGGTGGCGGCCGGGGATGGGCTCGGTGCCGACGGCGTAGGTGAGGTAGGCGAAGCGGCCGATCTGGGCGGTTCCGGTCAGAGCCAGGTGCCGCGCCGTCAAGTGCCGGGGCAGCAGCGGGACGCCCTTGCCGAGCACCACCGGCGCGATGCCCAGGATGATCTCGTCGAGCAGGCCCTGGTCGACGAACTGGCCGACCAGGTCGCCGCCGCCGACCAGCCAGACGTTCTTGCCCTTCGCGGCCACCATCATGGCCTCGTGCACGCGCTGGACGTCGCCGCTCACCATGAAGATGTTGGCGTCGGGGACCAGCGGCAGCTCACGGTTGGCGAAGACCCAGCACGGGGCGTCACCGTAGAGGTCGTGCCAGTTCTGCGGCTCGGCCAGCACGTTGTCGTTCTCCAGCACCCACTCGTAGGTGTTCGCGCCCATGGCGAACGCCCCGACACCCGCGAAGAAGCCGCCGAACGGGTTCTCGGTGCCCCCATCCACGTCGGCGAGCCAGTCGAGCGAATTGCTTTCGTCGGCGATGTAACCGTCGATGCTCGTGGCCGTGTAGTACTGAGTTTTAGCCATGACAAACACCATGCCACGAGCAACCGGGCGAAAGGGGCGAATCGGCCGAGGTGGGGTGGCCGCCGGGCGGAGGTGAGACGGACGCCGGGCGGAGGTGGGGCGGGCGCCGGCGAGGGGCGGTGCGGGCCGGGTCAGGCGTCGTTGCGCAGGACCAGGATCGCGATGTCGTCGCGGGGCTCCTCGACCGAGAAGTTGATCGTGGTGGAGCGCAGGCGAGCGGCCATCACCTCGGCCGGATATCCGGCCAGGGGACCCGCCGCGTCGCGCAGGCGGGCCGTGCCGAACAGCTCGCGGCCGCGGCGGCGCTCGGTCACGCCGTCGGTGTAGAAGATCAGGGAGTCGCCGGGCTGGAGACGTACCTCGGCGTCGGGTGAGGAGATCGTCTCCAGCAGGCCCAGCGCCGTGCCGCCCTCGCCCACGAACGACGTCTTGCCGTCGGCGTGCACCAGCACCGCGCGGTCGTGCCCGGCCAGGTGCAGGCAGACCGAGAGCACGCCGCCCTTCTCCCGGGCCACCGACGCCATGGCCAGCGTGCAATAGCGGCCGCCGCCCCGCTGGACCAGCGTCTTGTTGACCCGGCAGAGGATCTCGTTCATCGGCTTGCCGTCGTCGACCAGGATGCGGATGACGTCGCGGACCAGGCCGGTGACCGTGGCCGCCTGCACGCCCTTGCCGGAGACGTCGCCGACCACCACCACCCAGCTGTCGGGGCCCGACGGCACCACGTCGTAGAAGTCGCCGCCCACCTCGGAGCCGGTCGGCACATATTCGGCGGCGAAGCCGACACCGTCGACGCGGGGCAGGGTCGGCGGCAGCAGGGAGGCCTGGAGCGTACGGGCGACCTTGTGCCGTTCGTCGTGAATGCGGGCGTTGTCGATGGCCAGGGCCGCCCGCCGGGCCACGTCCTCGAGGATCGCCACCTCGTCGGTGTCGTGCCGGATGCGGTGGTGGCGGCCGACCGCGAGCGTGCCCAGCCTCGTGCCCCGGGCGACCAGCGGCACCGCGAAACCCTCGGCCGGCGGCGGCAGCATCACCTGGGTGCCGAGGCGGGACGCCTCCTCGAGCCGGGTCAGGACCGTGTCGGGGCCGGTCTGCGCCAGCGTCTCGTGCAGCTCGGGCAGCGCGCTCTCGTCGGTGTGGGTGGCCGCCGCGAGCTGCAGGTGACCCCAGGCGTCGGTGGTGTGCACCGCGCACCACTGGCCCAGCCGGGGCACCACCAGCTGCGGGATCAGCGCCATGGTCAGGTTGACGTCGAGCGACTGGGCGAGCAGCTCGCTGGCCTCGGCCAGGAAGGTGAGCCAGGTCTGCCGGCGCAGGTCGGTACGGCGCAGGCGGTCGTTCTCCAGATGCAGCGAGAACCGCTCGGCCACCATCGTGGCCAGCGGGTGGGCGTAGCCGACGGGGGAGGCGTCGAGCTCGAGCTCGCCCGCGTACGGCCGGTTCACCGACAGGGGCACCTTGATCGTCTCGGCGTCGTCGCGCGGAGCCCGGCCGTACCGTGCCAGCAGCTGCCGCCCACCTCCGTCGCCGCGGTCGAGCCGGATGACGCCGCCGGCCGCCCCGGTCAGCCGGGCCAGCTGCGCGAGCAGGCCGGCCGCGAACTCGGCCAGGCCGTCCTCGCTCGTCCGCTCGGGGTTGACCTGCAACAGCGAGGTGAGCGCGCCCGCGCTCGGCGTGCCGCCCTCGATCTCCTTCGAGATCGCCGGCACCACGGCCGTGGAGGTCTCGCCGGGGACACCGCCCTCCAGGCGGAACCAGACGCCCTTGCCGGTGCCCTCGTGCACGGTGCCCCAGCGGCTGGCGAAATGGTCGACCAGCAGCAGGCCGCGCCCGCGCTCGGCGACCTCGCCGATGTCGACGCTCTCGTTGCGGGGGCCGACCGCGAGCTGCTCGACCGGGCCCGGCGCGAAGTCGGTGACCGTGACGGTCAGGCCGGTCTCGTCGGCGCGGACCTCGATGTCGAGCTCGGTGTTGGCGTGCACGACCGCGTTCGTGGAGAGCTCCGTGGTCAGCAGCAGAGCCTCGTTGAGCAGGGAATCGAGCCCGGCCTCCTCGAGGACCGAGCGCACCAGGGCGCGCGCGGCCGCCGGCGTGCGCCGGTCGTTGGGCAGGCGAACGCGCCGGACCAGCCCGCCCGCCGGGCTGTCCGAGATCGCCCCGGCCTCCGCTGACACGAGTGCATCCTCTCCTGAGGATGGGCCTGTGCACAAAGTCGTCTCTCGCATTGACCCGGTCGGGCGAGAGAGGATAGGGCGGCCCACAGAGTTGGACAGCGAGTGAGGACAGCATGACCGCCGCCAAGGAAGCCAGCGTCGGCGCGCCCGACGACACCGCCGTGCTCGGTGAGCTCGCCGACGCGCTCCGGCGGGTTCGCCGTGGTGATCTCAAGGTTCGGCTGCCCCGCCGGAGCGGGATGGCCGGCGAGGTCGCCGACGCGTTCAACGAGGTCGTGTCGCTGCAGGAGCGGCAGAACCTCGATCTGCGGCGCATCAGTCGCATCGTCGGACGGGACGGCCGGCTCACCGAGCGTCTCGACGACGAGGGTCTCGACGGGGCCTGGGCCGACAGCGTCCGATCGGTGAACGCCCTGATCGACGACCTTGGCCGGCCGACAACGGAGATCTCCCGGGTCATCGTGGCCGTCGCTGAGGGTGACCTCTCCCAGCACATGGCTCTCGAGATGGACGGGCGACCCCTTCGGGGTGAATTCCTCCGGATCGGCCGCACGGTGAACACGATGGTGGACCAGCTGTCGTCGTTCGCCGACGAGGTGACGCGGGTGGCCCGCGAGGTCGGCACCGAGGGCGAGCTCGGCGGTCAGGCCGACGTCCGCGGCGTCGCCGGCACGTGGAAGGACCTCACCGACTCGGTGAACACCATGGCGTCCAACCTGACCCACCAGGTGCGATCCATTTCACAGGTCGCCACGGCCATGGCCCGCGGCGACCTGTCGCAGAAGATCACGGTTTCCGCCCGGGGTGAGGTGGCCGAGCTGGCCGACACCATGAACGGCGTGACCGACACCCTGCGGCTGTTCGCCGAGCAGGTCACCCGGGTGGCCCGCGAGGTGGGCACCGAGGGCAAGCTGGGCGGTCAGGCCGAGGTGCCGAACGTGGCCGGCACGTGGAAGGACCTGACCGACTCGGTCAACTCGATGGCGTCGAACCTGACGAGCCAGGTCCGCAACATCGCCCAGGTCTCGACGGCGGTGGCCAAGGGCGACCTGTCGCAGAAGATCACGGTGGCCGCGCAGGGCGAGATCCTCGAGCTCAAGGACACCGTCAACACGATGGTCGACCAGCTGTCGTCGTTCGCCGACGAGGTGACCCGTGTGGCCCGCGAGGTCGGCACCGAGGGCAAGCTGGGCGGTCAGGCCCAGGTCCGCGGCGTTTCCGGCACGTGGCGCGAGCTCACCGAGAACGTGAACCAGCTGGCGGCCAACCTCACCGACCAGGTCCGCAACATCGCCCAGGTCTCCACGGCGGTGGCCAAGGGCGACCTGTCGCAGAAGATCACGGTCGACGCCCGCGGCGAGATGCTGGCGCTGAAGAACACCATGAACACGATGGTCGACCAGCTGTCGTCGTTCGCCGACGAGGTGACGCGGGTGGCCCGTGAGGTGGGCTCGGAGGGCAAGCTCGGCGGTCAGGCCCAGGTCAAGGGCGTCTCCGGCACCTGGCGCGATCTGACCGACAACGTGAACTACATGGCCTCGAACCTGACCAGTCAGGTGCGGAACATCGCCTCGGTCACCACGGCCGTGGCCAAGGGCGACCTCTCGCAGAAGATCACGGTCGACGCCCGCGGCGAGATCCTCGAGCTGAAGTCGACAGTCAACACGATGGTCGACCAGCTGTCGTCGTTCGCCGACGAGGTGACCCGGGTGGCCCGCGAGGTCGGCACCGAGGGCAAGCTGGGCGGTCAGGCCCAGGTCCGCGGCGTGGCCGGCACCTGGCGCGACCTGACCGACAACGTCAACTCGATGGCCTCGAACCTGACGGCCCAGGTCCGCAACATCGCCCAGGTCTCGACCGCCGTGGCCAAGGGTGACCTGTCGCAGAAGATCACGGTCGACGCGCAGGGCGAGATCCTCGAGCTGAAGTCGACAGTGAACACGATGGTCGACCAGCTGTCGTCGTTCGCCGACGAGGTGACGCGGGTGGCCCGCGAGGTCGGCTCGGAGGGCAAGCTGGGTGGTCAGGCTCAGGTGCGCGGCGTGGCCGGCACCTGGCGCGACCTGACCGACAACGTGAACTACATGGCCTCGAACCTGACGGCCCAGGTCCGCAACATCGCCTCGGTCACCACGGCCGTGGCCAAGGGTGACCTCTCGCAGAAGATCACGGTCGACGCCCGGGGCGAGATCCTCGAGCTCAAGGACACCGTGAACACCATGGTCGACCAGCTCTCCTCGTTCGCCACCGAGGTCACCCGGGTCGGCCGCGAGGTCGGCGTCGAGGGCAAGCTCGGCGGTCAGGCCCAGGTCAAGGGCGTCTCCGGCACGTGGCAGGACCTCACCGACAACGTCAACCAGCTCGCCTCCACGCTGACCATCCAGCTGCGCGCGATCGCCGAGGTGTCCACCGCCGTGACCCGCGGCGATCTGACCCAGAGCATCGCGGTCGAGGCGCAGGGCGAGGTCGCCGAGCTCAAGGACAACATCAACCAGATGATCGTCACCCTCCGGGAGACGACGAAGGCCAACGCCGAGCAGGGCTGGCTCGACTCCAACCTGGCCCGCATCGGCGGCCTGCTCCAGGGCCAGCGCGACCTCGGCGAGGTCTGCCGCATGATCATGACCGAGGTGACGCCGCTGGTCGACGCCCAGCTCGGCGCGTTCTTCCTGGTCGACAACGAGCAGGCGGTGATGCGGCTGCGGCTGGCCGCCTCGTACGGCTATGTGGCCCGCAACCACGAGGTGACCTTCGGTCCGGGTGAGGGCCTGGTCGGTCAGGCCGCGGTTTCCCGTCGTACGATCCGGGTCCGCGCCACTCACGACGGCATCCTCACGATGCGCTCCGGCCTCATGTCGATGCCGCCGAACGACCTGGTGGTCCTGCCGGTGCTGTTCGAGGGCGAGATGCTGGGTGTCATCGAGTTCGCCTCGGTGGCCGCCTTCTCCGGGTTGCATCTGACGTTCCTGGAGCGACTCGTCTCGACGATCGGGGTCGCTCTCAACACCATTCAGGCCAACCGGCGTACGGAGGAACTGCTCTCCCAATCGCAGCGTCTGGCCCGCGAGATGCAGGACCAGTCGGCCGAGCTCCAGCGCACCAACGCCGAGCTCGAGGACAAGGCGCAGCTGCTCAGCGAGCAGAAGGCGAACATCGAGACGAAGAACCGCGAGATCGAGCAGGCCCGGCGCGGCCTGGAGGAGAAGGCGCAGCAGCTGTCGCGCGCGAGCGCGTACAAGTCGGAGTTCCTGGCCAACATGAGCCACGAGCTGCGCACCCCGCTCAACTCGCTGCTGCTGCTGGCCCGGCTGCTGGCCGACAACGCCGACACCAACCTGACCGAGAAGCAGATCGAGTTCGCCCGCACGATCCACAGTGCCGGCTCCGACCTGCTGTCGCTGATCGACGACATCCTCGACCTCGCCAAGATCGAGGCGGGCCGGATGGACGTCGAGCCCGACCAGGTCGACTTCGACGGTGTGCGCAGCTACGTCGAGCAGGCGTTCGCGCCGCAGGCCGAGGAGAAGGGCCTCCAGTTCCGGGTCCAGGTCGAGACCGGGCTGCCGTCCTCGATCGTCACCGACCCGCAGCGGCTCCAGCAGATCCTGCGCAACCTGCTGTCGAACGCGGTGAAGTTCACCGACAAGGGATCGGTGACGCTGAACATCTTCGCGGCGCCGGCCAACACCGATTTCGAGGTGCCGGCCCTGGCCGCGGCCCAGCAGGTGATCGCGTTCTCGGTCAGCGACACCGGCATCGGCATCAACGACGAGAAGCTGGCCATCATCTTCGAGCCGTTCCAGCAGGCCGACGGCACGACGACCCGCAAATACGGCGGCACCGGCCTGGGCCTGTCGATCAGCCGCGACCTGGCCGCCCTGCTCGGTGGCACGATCGTGGTGTCGTCACGGCCGGGTGAGGGCTCGACCTTCACCCTCTACATGCCCGACGCGCTGAGCGCCGAGGGCATCCCGGCCATCGCCCTGCCGACCCTGCCCACCGCGACGGTGGTGGTGCAGCCGGCGGCGGCGTCGCTCGACATGCCGCTGATGGACATGCCGGTGCTCAGCCAGCGGGCCGACATCGAGAGCCACGTGGTCACCCCGGCCAGCCGCCAGCTCGACGGGGCCACGGTGCTGATCGTCGACGACGACGTCCGCAACGTGTTCGCCCTGACCAGCGCCCTCGAGATGCACGGCCTGAACGTCCTGTACTCGGACAACGGCGTCGACGGGGTCCGCGTGCTGGCCGAGCACCCCGAGATCGACATCGTGCTGATGGACGCCATGATGCCCGACCAGGACGGCTACGAGACGACCCGGGGAATCCGCCGAAACCAGCGCTTCCAGGACCTCCCGGTAGTGTTCCTGACGGCGAAGGCGATGCCCGGCGACCGGGAGTCGGCCCTCGCGGCGGGTGCGAGCGACTACATCACGAAGCCCGTCGACCTCGACGAGCTGATCGAGCTGATGGCCCGTTGGGTGAACGCGGACCCCGAGGAAAGGATCACGCGTGGCTGAGCGCGCCAAGGCCCTGCTCGTCGACGACCGGAAGGACAATCTGCTCGCGCTGGAAGCGATCCTCCAGGGCCTGCCGGTGACCCCGGTGGCCGTGCAGAGCGGCGAGGCGGCGCTGAAACAGCTGCTCACCGACGATTTCGCGGTCATCCTGCTCGACGCGCAGATGCCCAACATGGACGGCTTCGAGACGGCCAGCCACATCAAGCGGCGGGAACGGACCCGGCACGTGCCGATCCTGTTCCTGACCGCGGCCGACCGGGACGCGCAGCTGGCACTCCGGGGATACGCGGTGGGCGCGGTCGACTACCTGACCAAGCCGTTCGATCCGTGGGTGCTGCGGGCCAAGGTGTCCATCTTCGTCGAGCTGTGGACGAAATCGCAGCAGCTCAAGGCCCAGGGCGACGCGAGCCGCGAGCGCGAGGCGCAGTGGCAGCGGCTCACCGAGACGGTCGACGAGGCGGCCCGGGTGCTGCGCTCCGGCGGCGACGACGCCGCCGCCGAAGCGCTGGCCCTGCTGGAGAAGGCCCGTTGGGGCAACTAACTAGACATTGGCGTACGGGGTGATGGCGCTGGCCAGGAGCTGTCGGAGCACCGACTTCGGTCGGGCACCGACGGTCGAGGAGGTCAGCGTCCCGTTCTCGTAGATCAGCAACGTCGGCAGCGACATGATCCGGTGGGCGCGGGCCGTCTCCGGGTTCTCGTCGGCGTTGAGCGTGTAGATCCGCAGCTTGCCGGCGAACTCCGGGGCGAGCTCGGCCAGGGCGCGAGCCATCGGGCCGCACGGTGGGCACCATTCGGCCCAGACGTCGACAACGACGGGCGTGGTGGCGGCGCGGATGGTCTCCGCGAAGGTCTGGTCGGTCAGGGCTGGCAGGTCATGGTCTGGCACAGGGACTCCTCGACGGCCTCGTTGAGCTGGGCGTGCAGACGCTGCCGGATGTCCGTGAGCTGGCCGATGTAGCCGTCCACTTCGGCCAGCTTGCGGCGCAGCACCTCGACCGAGTCGGGGCACACATGGCCCAGCTCGTTTCCGGCTCGCAGGCACGCGACGAAGGGCTTGATGTCCTCGAGACCGAAGCCGACGGCGAGCAGCGAGCGGATCTCATGTACGACGCGCAGCTCGGCGTCGTCGTACTGGCGATATCCGTTCGCGTCCCGCCCGGCGTGGACCAGACCGTGCTGCTCGTAGTAGCGCAGCGTCCGCGTGCTGGTGCCGGCCTTCTCGGCCAGCTCTCCGATCAACATCCGGCGCCCCCTCGTCCGTCACCAGACGTTAGGCATTGACACCGGTGTCAAAGCAACCCCTAAGCGGTGCTGCTGATCATGAGGGCGCTGCGGAGGCCGGTGATATCCAGCACTCGCATGAGGAAGTCGCCGACGTTGGCCAGGGCCAGCACCGCGCGGGCGTGCTGGGCCTTGCGGCTGAGCACGACCAGCGTGCCCAGGCCCTGTGAGTCGCAGAACGTGACACCGGCCATGTCCAGCACGATGCGGGCGGGCGGTTCGGCGAGCACTTCGTTGACGAGCGTCGACAGATTATTGACCGTGAGCACGTCGATCTCCCCGGCGAGGTGGAAGACGACCTCGTCGGGGGCTCGCTGAACCGTGATCGACAGTTCGGGTCGCTCCACCGGGTCAGCCTATCGCCTATGCACCGGTTCGGCCCGTCGGGCGCGTGCGTAACCGGGCGTTACGGACATCCCCGTGTGCCCCTTTGCGGCATCCTCGGGTGATGTGAGGAACCCTCTTGAGATTCTCGCCCGAGCGCGCTGACACAATGGGAGCCGCTGTGACCACCTCATACCGCGCCGAGGGCCTCCCCTACCCGGAGGACGCCCCGGCTTCCCAGGCCCTGTTCGACCGCGCCCAGGCCATCGTGCCGGGCGGGGTCAATTCACCCGTGCGTGCGTTCCGAGCGGTCGGTGGCACGCCCCGATTCATGGCGCACGGCTCGGGTCCGTGGCTCACCGACGCCGACGGGCGGCGCTACGTCGACCTGGTCTGCTCGTGGGGCCCGCTCATCCACGGCCACGCGCATCCCGAGGTCATCGCCGCGATCCAGGCCGCCGCCGCCCGCGGCACCAGCTTCGGCACGCCCACCGCGGGCGAGGTCGACCTGGCCGAGGAGATCGTCCGGCGCACCGCCGTCGACGAGGTCCGCCTGGTCAACTCGGGCACCGAGGCCACCATGTCGGCCATCCGGCTGGCCCGCGGCTTCACCGGCCGCTCCAAGATCGTGAAGTTCGCCGGCTGCTACCACGGGCACGTCGACGCCCTGCTGGCCGCGGCCGGCTCGGGCGTGGCCACCCTGGGGCTGCCCGACTCGCCCGGCGTCACCGGCGCCGCCGCGAGCGAGACGCTCGTGTTGCCGTACAACGACGTCTCGGCCGTCGAGGCCGTCTTCCGGGAGAACGGCGGCGAGATCGCCGCGATCATCACCGAGGCCGCCGCCGGCAACATGGGCGTCGTCGCCCCGCGCGAGGGCTTCAACCAGCGGCTGGCCGAGATCGCCCACGCGCACGGCGCGCTGCTGATCGTCGACGAGGTGATGACCGGGTTCCGGGTCTCGGCCGGTGGCTGGGCCGGGCTCGACCCGGTCGACGCCGACCTGTTCACCTTCGGCAAGGTGATGGGTGGCGGCCTGCCCGCGGCCGCGTTCGGCGGGCGGCGCGACGTGATGTCGCGGCTCGCCCCGGCCGGCCCGGTCTACCAGGCCGGCACGCTGTCGGGTAACCCGCTGGCCTGCGCGGCCGGGCTCGCCTCGCTGCGGCTGGCCGACGAGGCGGTCTACAAGCGGCTCGACGAGCTGTCGGCCACGATCGGCGCGCTCGCCTCGGACGAGCTGACCAAGGCCGGCGTGCCGCACCGGCTGTCCTTCGCCGGCAACATGTTCTCGATCTTCTTCACCGAGGTCGACGTGGTCGACTACGACTCGGCCAAGACGCAGGACGCCGGGGCGTTCAAGGCGTTCTTCCACGAGATGCTGTCGCGCGGGGTCTACCTGCCGCCGAGCGCGTTCGAGTCGTGGTTCGTGTCGACCGCGATCGACGACGCGGCGCTGGAGCAGATCGCGACGGCGCTTCCGTACGCAGCGAGGGCGGCCGCACGATGAGCGAGTCCACGAAGACCACGGTGCACGTGCTGCGCCAC
Organism: Actinoplanes sp. CA-131856; assembly: GCF_050956135.1. Lineage (GTDB taxonomy): Bacteria > Actinomycetota > Actinomycetes > Mycobacteriales > Micromonosporaceae > Actinoplanes. The sequence continues at coordinate 235,431 of NZ_CP191849.1, forward strand.
GGCGAGGTCCACAACCCGGGCAAGATCCTGTACGGCCGCTTGCCCGACTTCCACCTCTCCGAGCTGGGCAAGCAGATGGCCAAGGCGGCGGCCGAGGCCCTCAAGGACCGCGACGTGACCTACGTGGTCTCCAGCCCTCTCGAGCGGGCACAGGAGACGGCGGCGCCGATCGCGGCCGAGTTCGACCTCGAGATCGCCACCGACGTGCGGCTGATCGAGAGCTCGAACTTCTTCGAGGGCAAGAAGGTGTCGGTCGGCGACGGCGCGTTCAGCAACCCGCGGCACTGGTGGGTGCTGCGCGACCCGATCACCCCGTCCTGGGGTGAGGCGTACATCGTGATCGCGCAGCGCATGTTCGCCGCGGTCCAGGCGGCCCGGGTCGCCGCCGAGGGCCACGAGGCCGTCTGCATCTCGCACCAACTGCCCATCTGGACGCTTCGGCGCTACGTGGAGAAGAAGCGGCTCTGGCACGATCCGCGTAAGCGGCAGTGCGGGCTGGCCAGCCTCACCTCGTTCCACTTCGAAGACTCCAGGATCGTCGGAATCGACTATTCCGAGCCGGCCGCCCACCTGGTGGCCCTGTCCGCGACAGCCAAGACCGCCAAGGGAGCTTGACCGTGCGCCGCCTCGCCATCGTCCTGGCCACCGCCGTCCTCTCGGCCGGTGCGTTAGCCGGGTGCGGCGGGGACAGCTGGGCCGACAAGTGCTCCACGGCCGACGGCGTCGTCGACTGCGCCCCTGACCAGCGCACGCCGGTCAAGGAGGTCAAGGGCGAACTTCTCGACGGCAAGCAGTACGACCTCAAGAGCGACCTGGGCAAGGTGGTCGTGGTCAACTTCTGGGGCTCGTGGTGCGCGCCGTGCCGGGCCGAGGCCGACGACCTGGAGAAGACGTACCAGTCGACCAAGGCGCAGAACGTGACCTTCGTGGGCGTCAACACGCGTGACGACCGGGACGCGGCCATCCAGTTCGAGCGCAACCGGGTGACGTACCCCAGCATCTACGACGTCGACGGCAAGGTCGCGCTCCAGTTCGACGTGACGCAGACCAGCACGCCGGCCACGCTGATCATCGACCGCCAGGGCCGGATCGCCGTGGCGATCCGCCAGGCCACCACGGTGACCCAGTTGCAGCCCCTGGTGGAAAAGGTGGCCGCGGAGGGGAACGGCTGATGGGCGAGCAGTTCGCGTCGATCGCCACCGGGGGTCCGCTGATCCTGGGCCTGGCCGTGGCCGCGATCGCCGGCCTGGTCAGCATCCTGTCGCCCTGTGTCCTGCCCCTTCTGCCGGGTTACCTGTCCTACGTGACGGGCCTGGCCGGGTCGGACCTCGACTCGCGGCAGGAGAGCTCGCAGCCCGAAGGCGCGGCGGGCGGCGTCGCGACCCTGACCCGCATCCGGTCGAAGGGCCGGGTGCTGGCCGGGACGAGCCTGTTCGTGCTCGGCTTCGCGGTCGTCTTCATCCTGCTCAACGTGGTCGTGGTGAACGCCGGCTTCCTGATCCGCCACCAGGACGCGCTCAACGTCACCCTCGGCGTGCTGATCATCGTGCTCGGTCTCGGCTATCTCGGCTGGATCCCGGGACTTCAGCGCGAGCTGCGCATCACCAAGCTTCCGGCGGCCGGCCTGGTCGGCGCGCCGATCTTCGGGGCGATCTTCGCGATCTCGTGGGCGCCCTGCGTGGGGCCGACGCTCGGCGCGGTCATGGCCATGGGCATGACCTCGGGTCAGACCGACCGGGCCGTGCTGCTCGCCGTGGCGTACAGCCTGGGCCTGGGTCTTCCGTTTGTGCTCTTCGGTCTTTTCTTCAGCAAGCTGATCGGGGTCTTCCGGGCGATCCGCCGCAACAGCCGCTGGGTCACCCGGGTCGGCGGGGTGCTGCTGATCCTGGTCGGTCTCGCGCTCGTCACCGGCGGCTGGAACGACTTCCTGATCTGGCTGAAGACGACCTTCGACCTCGGAGCGGAGGGCATCCTGTGACGATCGTCGAGGAGCGGGAGGCGCCGCCCGCCGCCCCGCCGCCCCGCCGGGGAAACCGGGTGTGGGCGCTGCTGCGCAACTCGTGGCGGCAACTGACCAGCATGCGTACGGCGCTGGTGTTGCTCTTCCTGCTGGCCGTCGCCGCGATTCCGGGCTCGGTCTTCCCGCAGCGTGCGGTGAACGCGGAAAAGGTCACTCAGTACTACACGGCGCACCCGGAACTGGCGCCGTGGCTGGAGAAGGTCGGCGGCTTCGAGGTGTACGCCTCGCCGTGGTTCGCCTCGATCTATCTGCTCCTGTTCGTCTCGCTGATCGGCTGCGTCGTGCCGCGGCTGATCGACCACGTGCGCGCGCTGCGGATCGCCGTGCCGGACGCGCCGAAGCGCTTCGGGCGCCTGCCGCAGCACAGCGACGAGTGGACCAGCTCGCAGGAGCCGGCCGCGGCCGCCGCGGTGATCGCCCAGCAATTGCGCAAGCGCCGATTCCGCACCAAAGTGCGCGAACAGGACGACGGAAGCTTCACCGTCTCGGCCGAGAAGGGCTATCTCAAGGAGACCGGCAACCTTCTCTTCCACATCAGCATGCTGGCCGTGCTGATCGGTGTGGGCTTCGGTCACTGGTACGGCTGGCACGGCAACCGCATCCTCGTCGGCGGCGCCGGCCAGGGCTTCTGCAACTCGCTGGTCCAGTACGACGACTCGACGCTGGGCCCGCGGGTCACCGCGGCCGATCTGCCGGACTTCTGCCTCAAGTTGACCGACTTCGACGCCACCTTCCAGAGCACCGGCCAGCCCAAGACGTTCTCGGCGACCGTCTCGGTCACCCAGGACGGCGGACCGGCCGAGACGCGCAAGTTCACCGTGAACGACCCGCTGCGGCTCAACGGCGCCAGCGTCCACCTGCTCGGCCACGGATACGCGCCGATCCTGCGCTACACCGACCGGTACGGGGTCGCACAGACCAAGGTCGTGCCGTTCCTGCCGGTCGACGCGATGCAGACCAGCGAGGGTGTCGCGCAGTTCCCGGACGTCAACATCGATCCCCAGACCGGCAAGCGGGACAACAAGCTCCAGATAGCCTTCGAGGGCCGATATCTGCCGACCGTGGCCAAGGACGGCAGCGCCACCTCGGCCTTCCCGGCCGAGAACGACCCCGCCCTCTACCTCACCGCCTATCAGGGCGACCTCGGCCTCGACGTGGGCACGCCGCGCTCGGTGTACTCGCTCGACCAGGGCCAGATCGCCACCGGAGAGCTGAAGAACATCACCGGCGCCCGGCCCCACCCGCTGCGGGTCGGCGAGACGTGGACCCTGGACGACGGCAGCAAGCTGGAGTTCCTCGGCACGCGGCCGTTCGCCACGCTCTCCATCCGGCACGACCCCACGCAGTCGCTGGCCCTCGTCGGCGCCGTCCTGGGTCTGGCCGGTCTCATGCTCTCGCTGTGGGGGCAGCGGCGCCGCGTCTGGTTCCGCGCCCTGCCAGGTACGCCGGCATCGTCCGGCGGTACGTTGTTGGTGGCCGGTGGGCTGCCGCGCACCGACTATCCCGGTTTTCCCGATGAATTCGCATCTTTGGTCAAAACCGCCGAGGAAGGGACGTCCTGATGGCGGAGCTGTCTAATCAATTGTTGGCCGCCGCTGTCCTGGCGTACCTGTTCGCGATGATCTGCTACGCGGGGGAGTACGCGTTCGGCAAGCGCAGCCACATCGGCAAGGCGGCGGCGCGCCCGGCCCGTCAGCTGGTGGGCGCGGGTGCTCCCGTTTCGTCTTCCGAGCCGCCCGTCTCCGCCGAGCCGCCCGTCTCCGCCGAGCCGCCCGTCTCCGCCGAGCCGCCCGTCTCCTCCGAGCCGCCCGTGCCTGTCCGGCGTGACCGGGCTGAGCTGACCGGGCGGATCGCGGTCGGCCTCAACGTGCTCGCGCTGCTGCTCCACCTCGGCGCCCTGGTCACCCGCGGTGTCGCGGCCGACCGCATGCCGTGGGGCAACATGTACGAGTACATCCTGTCGACGACCTTCGTCGCCTCGGCGGTGTGGGCGGGCGTCGTCCTGACCCGCCCGAAGGTGCGCCATCTGGGCCTGTTCGCCACGCTGGCCCTGGTCGTGATGCTCGGCGCGGCCAGCCTCATCGCGTACACGCCGGTCGGCCCGCTGGTGCCGGCATTGAACTCGTACTGGTTCATCATCCACGTCTCGACGGTCATCATCGGCTCCGGCATCTTCCTGATCGGCGCCGTGCCGGCCGCGATGTTCCTCATCCGCAACGGCTACGACGAGGGCAAGCGCAGCTTCCCGTACACGCTGGGCAAGCGGGTGCCCGAGGCCGCGCTGCTGGAGCGGCTGACGTTCCGCCTGCACGCGTTCGCCTTCCCGCTGTTCACCTTCGGCGCCCTGATCGCCGGCCCGATCTGGGCCGAGGCGTCGTGGGGGCGCTACTGGGGCTGGGACCCCAAGGAGGTGTGGGCGTTCATCTCCTGGATCGTCTACGCCGGATATCTGCACGCGCGGGCCACGCCCAGCGTGAAGCGGACGGTGGCGACGTGGATCGCGCTGATCGGCTTCGTGACCATGCTGATGAACCTGTTCGGGGTCAACCTGTTCTTCGAGGGCCTGCACTCGTACGCCAACGCGGGCTAATCGAGCAGATCACCAAGGAGCCGGGGCTTTTGCCCCGGCTCTTTCTGCTTTCCGGGCCCCTCAGCCACCGGACGCGGCCCGCCGTGGGCCGGCCCGCTCTTTGGCGGCCCGCTCTGGGGCGGCCCGCTCTGGGGCGGCGCGCCGTGGGTCGGCTGATCGTGGATGGGCCTGCCGTGGGTTGGCTGGTTATGGCTTGGTCCGAGGTGGGTTGGCAGGCCGTGGGTCGACCCGGCGCGGTTCGGCGCGTCGAGGGCTGACCCGGCGTGGGCCGGCTTGTCGTGGGTCGGCGCGTTGGAGCCCGGCGCGGTGGAACCGGACGCGGTGGAGCCTGGCGCGGTAGAACGGGACGCGGTGGAGCCCGGCGCGGTGGAACCGGACGCGGTGGAGCCCAGCGCGGTAGAACGGGACGCGGTGGAGCCTGGCGCGGTGGAGGCCTGTGTGCCGGTGGCCGGCTCTATGTGGGTCGGCTCGCCCACCACGTCGGCGTCGCCCAGTGGTAGCGGTGGTGCGGGAGGGGGCGCGGAGCGCAGCAGGCCGCCCTGGTTGCGGGAGCAGTCGCCGGCCGTCCAGGTGTCGTACCTGGTGCGCCAATCCAGGCAAAAGCCGCCGCGCTGCTGGCGCTGGGCGGGGTCGGTGCCGGTCAAGGTGGGCACGTCCTCACGCCAGAGGCGGGGTTCGCCGCCGTCGCCGGGGCGCAGCCGTACGTTGTCGACGGTCACCGGGGGCACGTCGATCAGGCCGGGGCGGCCGGCGTCGACGTGCACCTCGACGTACTGCTCCATCACGGCCGTGGTGCCGATCGGGATGCGCTGGGCGGTGAGCAGGTTCCAGCGGTTGCCCCACCAGAGCCAGGCGCTCCACACCCCGCCCGGGTCGCTGTGCAGGTCGAGCCAGACCTTGTCGCCGGGCCTCAAGGCGTACTGGTCGTAGAACTGCCAGGTCTTGGTGTTGGTGTTGAAGGTGTAGATGTGCTGCCGTCCGGGGCCGGACCAGCCCGTCTCGGCCCAGCCGGCCTCGAGCCAGGTGATGACGCCGCGGCCCATGTTGCGCTTGACCATGAAGCGGCCGGCCACGAAGTCGTACGAGCGCGGCCGGATCGAGCCGTCGACGATCGACATGCGGCCGGAGATGCCGGCCCACTCGCCGCCGGTGTTGGCGCCCAGATGGTGATAACCGCTGGGCGTGAAGCCGGCCTCACCCCGTCGCGGAAGCCGCACCCCCGACTCGACGATTGGGCCGGTCGCCGCCCGGCACGCACCCGGGGCGCCGGGGCCGGCGGGCGTCGTGGGTGGTCGAGTCGAGCGCTCGGCCGGTGGGCAGGCCGGCAGAGAGTCGTGCCTTCCGGCGGAGACGGCCGGGGTCGCGCTGATCAGCGCGGTGGCCAGTCCTGCCGCGACACACCAGCGCGCCACGTTGCGGACCTTCACCGGGCACCTCCGCTCCAAGGGAACAATCGCCCACTCCAACTCGAATCGGACATCGCGAGTGACGGTGATCGCCCCGGCTCGGCACTGCCGGAGCCGTGGTGAAGACTGGTGTGCATGGCGCCGCGTGGGTTTCCCTATGAAGATCTGCAAAGCTTCGTCGCCGCTCTCGAGGCGGCCGGTGAGCTGCGGCGGGTGACCGTTCCGGTCGACCCGACGCTGGAGATCAGCGAGGTGGTGACGCGCACGGTTCGGGCCGGTGGCCCGGCGCTGCTGTTCGAGCGGCCGACCCGGGGTGACATGCCCGTGGCGATCAACCTGTTCGGCACCGAGAAGCGCATGGCCATAGCCCTCGGGGTCGACTCGCTCGACGAGGTGGGCGACCGCATCGGCGCCATGCTCAAACCCGAGCTCCCGGTCGGCTGGTCCGGCATCCGTGAGGGCATCGGCAAGGTGCTCCAGCTCAAGTCGCTGCCGCCCCGCAAGGTCAAGACCGCTCCCTGCCAGGAGGTGGTGCTCAAGGGCGACGAGGTCGACCTCGACCTGCTGCCCGGCCTTCAGGTCTGGCCCGGCGACGGCGGCATCTTCCACAACTTCGGGCTCACCCACACCAAGCACCCCGAGACCGGCAAGCGCAACCTGGGGCTCTACCGCCTTCAGCAGCACTCCCGGAACACGCTCGGCATGCACTGGCAGATCCACAAGGACTCGACCGCTCATCACGCGGTGGCCGAGCGTCTGGGGCAGCGTCTGCCGGTCGCCATCGCGATCGGCTGTGACCCCGTGGTGTCGTACTCGGCAAGCGCTCCTCTCCCGTCCGACATCGACGAATATCTTTTCGCGGGTTTCCTGCGCGGCGAGCGGGTCGAGATGGTGGACTGCCTGACGGTCCCGCTCCAGGTGCCGGCGAACGCCCAGATCATCCTCGAGGGCTACATCGAGCCCGGGGAGCGGCTGCCCGAGGGCCCGTTCGGCGATCACACCGGCTTCTACACGCCGGTTGAACCTTTCCCGGTGCTGCACGTCGAGACAATGACGATGCGCAAGAAGCCGATCTACCACTCGATCATCACGTCGAAGCCGCCGCAGGAGGACCACGGCCTGGGCAAGGCGACGGAGCGTATCTTCCTGCCCCTGCTGCGGATGCTGATCCCCGACATCGTCGACTACGACCTGCCGGCGGCCGGCGTCTTCCACAACTGCGCGATCGTCTCGATCCGCAAGCGGTACCCGAAGCACGCCCAGAAGATCATGAACGCGATCTGGGGCGCCCACCTCATGTCGCTGACCAAGCTCATCGTGGTCGTCGACGAGGACTGCGACGTCCACGACTACAACGAGGTCGCGTTCCGGGCCTTCGGCAACGTCGACTACGACCGCGACCTGATGCTGAACCAGGGGCCCGTCGACCACCTCGACCACGCCTCCTACCAGCAGTTCTGGGGCGGCAAGGCCGGCATCGACGCCACCCGTAAGCTGCCGAGCGAGGGCTACACGCGGGGCTGGCCGGAAGAGATGACGATGTCGCCCGAGGTCGTGGGCCTGGTGGACAAACGCTGGAAGGAATACGGCATATGACAGCGGTCGCCGCGGTCCCGGAGAAGCCGGGCAAAGTGAAGTCGTTCCTGCGGCTGGTCGCCATCGAGCACTCGGTCTTCGCGCTGCCGTTCGCCTATCTGTCGGCCGCTGTCGCGCTCGACCGCGAGGGCACCGGCATCCACTGGTTCGACCTGCTGCTCATCACGATCGCGATGGTCTCGGGCCGGACGTTCGCGATGGCGGCCAACCGGATCCTCGACCGCAAGATCGACGCGCAGAACCCGCGGACCCGCAACCGCGAGCTGGTGACAGGGGCGGTTTCCCCGCGTACGGCCTGGACGGGCGCGATCGTCTCGCTGGTGGTCATGGCCGTCGCGGCCGGGCTGCTCAACTGGCTCTGCCTGGTGCTCTTCCCGCTGGCCGTGATTCCGCTGGTTGTCTATCCGTACGCCAAGCGCTTCACGAACTTCCCGCATTATGTGCTGGCCCTGGCCCAGGCGGTGGCCCCGGTCGGCGCCTGGCTCGGCATCACCGGCACGTTCTCCGGATCGGGCCCGGCCTGGCTGCTCGGCGTCGCGGTCGGCCTCTGGATCGGCGGCTTCGACATCATCTACGCCTGCCAGGACGTGGAGATCGACCGCAAGATCGGTGTGCACTCGACGCCGGCCCGCTTCGGCGTGCGCACGGCCCTGCACATCTCGACCGCCACCCACGTGGTGACGTTCGCGCTGTTCGTCTGGTTCGGTCAGGTCGCCGGCCTGAGCTGGCTCTGGTGGATCGGCCTGGCGCTGACCGCGGCCGCCTTCGTCTATCAGCACGTCGTCGTGACGCCGAACGACCTCTCCAAGGTCAACCGGGCCTTCTTCACGGCCAACGGCTTCGTCGGCATCGCGCTGTTCCTCTTCGCCCTGCTCGATCTGATTCTCCTGTAACCCCCGGGGCATCGGCCTCCGTCTAATCCGCGTGAGCGACAAAGAGGCCGAGTTCCGGGAGTTCGTCGGCGCGCAGATGGAGTCTCTGCGCGGGCTGGCCTACCTCACGTGCGGCGACTGGCAGGTGGCCGAGGACGCGGTCCTCGCGGCGCTGGCCCGGCTGTACGTGAAGTGGAACCGGGTCGATAAACCAGACATTTACGCCCGTACGGCGGTGGTCCGCGCCGCCATCGACGAAACCCGCCGGCCGTGGTGGCGGCGCGAGCAGTCCCACAGCCACGCCGCCCTGCCCGAGCGGATCGCGGCCGACCCGGCCCCCGGCGTCGACGACCGCGTCCAGCTGCGGCAGGCGCTGTTGCGCGTCCCGGTGAAGCAGCGAGCGGTGCTGGTCCTGCGCTTCCTGGAGGGCCTGAGCGTCCAGCAGACCGCGGCCGCCCTGCGCTGCCCGGAGGGCACGGTCAAGGCCTACACGGCCCGGGGACTCGACGTGCTGCGCCGCGTCCTCGGCGTTGACCTCGATATCGACGAGCGGACCGGAGGCCGTCATGAAGCAGCTGTCTGACCTGATGGAAGAGGCCGCCCGCCAGGACGCGCCGCCGCTGCGCCACTCCGTCGACGACGTGGTGAGCGCGGGCAAGCGCCGGAAGATCCGCCGGAACGCCGGGTGGGCGTCTGTGGTCGCGGTGGCGGTAGCCGCCGCGATCGGGGTGCCACAGGCCCTCACCCCGCGCGCCGTCGAGCCGGCGCCGCCGCCGGCCGCGCCCGCCACCGTGACCTCCGCGCCCCCGGTCGTCGCGGCGCCCAAGGTGGCGTACCGCTTCAAGGGTTTCGCGGCCGGGAAGTTCCGGGTCGCCGATCCGAGCGCCTGGCGGCTCGCCGACCAGCACGCCGACATTCTCCGGGGCGCCGAGAGCGTCGGCACGTTGACCGTCTACAACGACGGGGTCGATCCTCGTCGCGTATACCGGGACGGCACGATCACCAAGATCGACCCGATTGGTGGCCACTCCGCCGTTCGGATCGCGCTGGCGGACGGAGGGGCGGCCGGCCCGATGCTGGCCTGGGAGTACGAGAAAGGCGCCTGGGCCATGGTGGCACTTCGGGAACCGGGCACCGAACACGACGCACGGCAGGTGGCCGAGGCCTTCCGGTCCTCGCCGGCCTACGACGTCACCATTCCGTTTCGGGCGAGCTCCGTGCCGTCGGGCTACCGGATCATGTCGGTCGCCGTCAGTGGGGACGACGTGACGGTGCTGGTCGCGCCGGCGGAGGTGGTCCGGCTGATGCTGCTCGACCCGGACCGTCAATATCCGTCCGCCAAGTTCGGCAACACGTTCCCCGGCCTGTCGTTCGATCTCCATCCGCGGGCTACGGGCTATCTGAAGCCGACGGGGACGAAGGTCGTCTGTGAGACGTACGAGAATGCCGTGAACGGCCAGCCCTGCGCGAAACTGGCCGCACAGGGCCGGTATGTCGTCGAGGCGCACAGCACACCGAAGTCGAAGCGAGCGGAGGCGATCGCTCTGCTGGCCGGCGTCACGGTGGCCGACCCGGCCGATTCGTCGGCCTGGTACCCGCTGGAGAAGGCATTCCCGGCATCGGCTCAGCCGTTCCGGGACTGACGGGCACACTTGAGGCATGCGTGAACCCTGGATCGTCGGTGTCTCAGGGGCGTCCGGTACGCCGTACGCCAAAGCGGTCTTGACCTCGCTCCTGGACGCCGGCGAGGCGGTCGACCTGGTCATCTCGCGGGCGGCCCGGCTGACCCTGCTCGACGAGACCGGGGCGACCGTGCGGGACGCGCACTGGAAGGACGACCTCGGCGCGTGGCTCGCGCGCGATCTGGGTGACCTGACATATTGGCCGGCCGGTGACCTGGCGGCCGGGCCGAGCAGCGGCTCGTACCCGGCCAAGGGCATGATCGTGGTGCCGGCCAGCACCGCGGCCTGCGCCGGCATCGCCATCGGGCTGTCCAAGGACCTGCTCCAGCGGGCGGCCGAGGTCAACCTCAAGGAACGGCGACGCACGGTGATCGTGCCGCGGGAAACCCCCGTCACGCGCAGTCACCTCGAGCATCTGATTGCTCTGCTCGACGCCGGTGCGGTCGTCCTGCCGGCGAGCCCCGGGTTCTACGGCTCCGGGGCTCAGGCGACCGCGCAGCAGCTCATCGACTTCGTGGCGGGCAAAGCGCTGGACGCTCTTGGCGTACCCCACACGCTTCTGACCCGTTGGAAGGGTGAGCTGAATGCTCAGCGCAACCCGTTGGGCGGGCCGTAACCCATGCCCGGATTGCTCGGTCCGGCATTACGGGGCCGGTTGGCGGCGTCGTCCTCGCGCATTTCCTCGACCACGCCATCGCCCTCCAGAAGGGCCCTGACCTCGGATTCGCGAAACCGGCGGTGGCCACCCGGAGTGCGGATGCTGCCGATGCGCCCGGCGGCCGCCCAGCGCGTGACCGTCTTCGGGTCGACGCGGAACAGCGCGGCCACCTCGCCCGGTGTCAGCAGACGATCTCCAGTGTCCACAACCCCCTCCTCGCGTCGGTGTTCTGGAGCGGCCGTGATCACGGTGAGTGTCGGCGTGCTCGATCGGGACGTAAAGCCATTAGAGCATTGCCCCGGAACCGAGTCCCTGGAATGCGGAAAAAGCCCTAATTGCGACAGTGATCGTTATCCTGCCGACGATTCATCGCTACCGGGCGTGAGTAGCGATCTGCCACCCGATTAGGGTCATCAGCATGGACTCCATCGACCTGCGGCTGATCGAGCTGCTACGGGAGAACGCGCGCTCGTCGTACGCGGAGCTCGCCCGCAAGGTCGGGCTGTCGGCGCCCGCCGTGCACGAGCGCGTCGGCAAGCTCGAAGCGGCCGGCACCATCCGCGGATATCGGGCCGAGGTCGACCACGAGGCGCTGGGGCTGGGCGTCACCGCGCTCATCGGCATCATCGAGGACTCCGGGGCCGACACCGACGACGTGCTGGCCGCGGTGCGCGCGATGCCCGAGGTGGAGAGCTGCTACTTCATGGCCGGCGTGGAGTCGTACCAGCTGACCGTGCGGGTCGGGACGATCGCCGAGCTGGAACAGCTGATCGTCCGGATCAATCGCACACCGGGCGTCGCCTCGACCCGTACGGCCATCGCTCTGTCCACGAAGTGGGAGAACCGGCCCCAGCCCGGCCTGGCTTAGGGTTCCGCCCCGGCCGGGCGCGGGTTCCGCCCCGGCCGGGCGCGCCGTCTGGCAGGGTGGACCTCAGCCGGACTTGCCGTCGGCCCGGGCGGCCAGCCCCGGATAGTCGATGACGAAACCGTCGTCGTCGATGCTCAGGTCGGCGCTGAAGGTCTCGCTGGCGTAGCGGACACGGCCGTCCGGCAGCGCCGTGTAGATCTGATCGGCCTGCACCACCTCGAGGCTGGGCAGAAGGACCCAGGCCACGCTGAGGCGATGGGCCACGCCGACCTCCGCGCCGTGCGCCTCGTGCAGACCGAGACGGCGTACCGGCAAGGTGTTGGTCAACGGCGAGCCGCCGAGATCGACGTCGAAGGCGCCGAAGAGGCGATCGGGATCATCGATGCCGGGAAAGCCGGCGCCGGCGTGCCCGGCCGACGACAGCACGGCGTCCAGGTCGCCCTGCTCCTTGGTGGTGGCGCGCCAGCGGCCGGCGGCCAGCTCGAGCCGCACGCTGCGCGACCAGTTCGCACCCTCGGCGATGACGTCGAGATATCCGGTGATCCAGTCGGTGTCGGTGCGCAGTTCGTAACGGCAGGTGTACGGAATCGGGTCGACGGCGAGGGCGGTGCCCCGCGCGTACAGCCCGGCCGAGGAGTCGACGAGGGCGTGCTCGGCGCCTGAGGTGTCCTTGCGTTCCCAGAACAGCGACTGCGGCAACATGCCTCCTGTGTACCCGGACCGGCCCCGGTACAACAGCCGGAAGCCCGGCACGATCGCTCGTGCCGGGCTTCCGGGTGGAACTGTGGATCAGTAGGTGCGCGCCGGGCGCGGGCTGCCGTAGCGGCCCGCCGAGCCGCCCTCACGGCGGTCGTTGCGCTGGTTGCTGCCGCGGAAGCCGCCGGTGCGCTCCGCGTTGCGGCCGTAGCCACCACGGTCGCCCGCGGGACGGTCGCCGTAGCCGCCACGGTCGCCGGCCGGACGGTCGCCGTACGAACGCTGCGGACGGTCACCGTACGAAGGACGGTCGCCGTACGTGGGCCGGTCACCGTAGGAACGGTCACCGCCCGTGCGGTCGTCGTAGGAGCGCTGCGGACGGTCACCGTACGAGCGCTGCGGACGGTCACCGCGGGGGCGGTCACCGAAACCGCGGCGGTCACCACGGTCGCCACCGCCGAAGCGGCCACGCGAACCGCCACGCTCGCGGCGGGGCTCCGGCTCGTCGACCACGGGAACACCACTGGGCTCACGAGCGCCGGTGATCTCCACCAGCTTCTCGTCGCCGAGGCGTACCCGGACCTCACCGGGGTTGACTCCGGCCTTCGACATCATCGCCTGGGTGCTGCGGCGCTGCTTGGGCAGCACCAGCGTCACCACGGCGCCCGACTCACCGGCCCGGGCCGTACGGCCGGCGCGGTGCAGGTAGTCCTTCGGGTCCTTCGGCGGGTCGACGTGCACGACCAGCGAGATGCCGTCGACGTGGATGCCGCGGGCGGCCACGTCCGTCGCCACGAGGACGCTGGTGCGGCCCTCCTTGAACTCGGCGAGCGTGCGGGTCCGTACGCGCTGGGTCTTGCCGCCGTGCAGGCCGCCGGCCCGGACACCGACCGCGCGAAGCTGCTCGACCAGACGGTCGACGCCCATCTGCGTGCGGGCGAAGACGATCGTCTTGCCCTCACGGTTGGCGATCGAGGCCGCGATCGGGAACTTGTCGTGCGGCGGGATCAGCAGCAGGAAGTGGTCCATCGTGGACACGCTGGCCTCGGCCGGAGCCGTGGAGTGCGTGACCGGGTCGTGCATGAACCGCTTGACCAGCGACTCGACGTCACCGTCGAGAGTGGCCGAGAAGAGCAGGCGCTGCGCGTTCTCCGGCGTCTTGGCCAGCAGCTCGGTGACCTCGGGCAGGAAGCCCATGTCGGCCATCTGGTCGGCCTCGTCGAGCACCGTGATCTCGATGTCGTCGAGCTTGCAGGCGCCCCGCTCGATCAGGTCGCCGAGGCGGCCCGGGGTGGCGACCATGACCTCGACGCCGCGGCGCAGCGCGTCCATCTGACGGTCGTACGGCACGCCGCCGACAGCGGTCTTGAGGAAAACGCCGACCGACCGGCCGAGCGGCATGAGCGCGTCGGCGACCTGCATGGCCAGCTCACGCGTGGGCACCAGGATCAGCGCCTTGGGGTGGTGGGGGCGGGCGCGGCCGCCCTGGGCGACCCGGGCCAGCAGCGGCAGGCCGAACGCCAGCGTCTTGCCGGAGCCGGTCTGGCCGCGGCCGAGGACGTCACGGCCGGCGAGAGCGTCGGGCATGGTCGCGGCCTGGATCTCGAACGGCTGCGTGATGCCCTCGCGGTTGAGGACGCGGACCAGCTCGGCGGGGAGGCCGAGCTCGGCGAAGGTCTTCACCGGCGCCGGTTCGGTGGTCTCGACGGCCGCGGTTTCGATTGCCTCGACGGCCGCGGTTTCGGTTGCCTCGCCGGCTGTGGTGTCGGTCGCCTCGGGCTCAACGACGGGGGCGTCGGTGACGGGCGTCTCGGTGACCGCGGTCTCATCGGCGGTCTCGGTGGAGTTTTCGAAGACGGACGGGAACGTGCTGGGATCAGCGAAAGTGGTCAAGAGAACCTCTCTACGGGGGCGCATGCTCGCGAATGGCCCGCCGCGGCTGCCGTGAGCCGACCGCTGAAATGCCCGCAAGAACGCCCGTGGCGTGCTCCGCAAGGGCACGCCGCGTCAATAACTGTCATAAGTGTACGGCTCAACGTTTTCCGCGCCGACCGCATTCCACGCCTGTAGTGGGCAGGCTCACCCCCGGGCGCAACCTCGCCAGCTTAGGGTCAGGCGAGGTTCACCGCCAAAAAAGTCGGATAACGGTCAGTGCGTTACTCGAACATCTTGCCGATCATGTCGCTGAACGAACTGCCCGCGGTGAGCAGGAAGACGACACTGACGGCCACCAACAGGCCTAGCACGATCAGCATGGCCACTGCCACCTTGAGGTTGCCGCGACGACGGTCGACGACCTCGTCGTGCCAGCCCTGAGCCAGGATGTGGCCGGTCAGAGAACCGGAGTTCTCGACCGCGTTCATCGACACGGGCATCGTTGTGTCGATCGTCTCGTATCCGCCGGTGCCGTAGAGCGTGCCGTGCAGCCGCTGCTGAGGAACGGCCATGGTCGAGTCGATGTCGTCACCGTGCGCCTCGAAGGCGGTGGTGGCCGGCGACCCGAAGACGGTGCCGGCGGGAACTCCGGTCGGCTGAGAGGAAGTCGGCCCGAACGGCCGGGCGGACGGGGCCGGCTCGCCGACCCCGAAGGGGGTGGTCACGCTGCGTGCGCTCGCTTCCGGGGGCATTGAGTACGCCGGTAGACCGGCGCCGTTGGACGGGATCATAGGCGGCGGCGGCACGATCGGCGGAGGCGGCCCCGGAACCGGGCTGGGGCCGGGCCCCGGCGGTACAGGGCTGGGCCCCGGACCCGGAGGCACGGGGAAGGGACCAGGGCCGGGCGGCACAGGCGACGGCCCAGGACCCGGCGGAACCGGCGAGGGCCCGGGCTCGGGCGGCACCGGGCCGGGCGGCGTCGGGCTCGGGCTCGGCGGCACCGGGCCGGGCGTCGGGTTCGGGCCGGGCGTCGGGCTCGGTGGCACCGGGCCGGGCGGCGTCGGGGCCGGGGTCGGAGGCGCTGGGGTGGGGCTGGGCGTGGGGGTGGGCGTCGGGAACGGGCCGGGCGGTGGTCCGGGGAAGGGGCCGGGCTCGGGCGGGGCCGGGAACGGGTCCGGCGGCTCGATCGGCTCCGGGCGGCCGGGCTGGGGGCGGGTGGGTTCCGGCTTCTGCGGAGGCGTGGGAACCGGCGGGGCCGGAACCGGCGGCGTCGGAGAGGGGCTCGGCTCGGGCTTGTCCGGGTCGGGAGTGGGCTCACCGGGCTCGGGCTCGGCGGGCTCCGGCTCTTCCGGCGCGGGGTCACCCGGCTGCGGCGGGTCGGCCGGCTGCGGCTCACTGATCGAGGTCACCTTGGGAGTGGCGGTGCCCACGACGGGCGCGGCCGGGGCGGTCTCGATCGGGGTCTCCGGCGTGCCGGGGGGAGTGACCAGTTTGGCGCTTTTCGCTCCGTACAGCTTCGACTCACCCGTCGGCCGGGTCAGCGCGCGGGCCACCTCGCCGGCGTCCGGGGCCACGGCCCCGGGCACGGTGGCTCGGGCCGCACCCGATCCCAGCGTGGGCGAGAGCTGACGACTCGACCCATCGACCCGCTCAGGCACAAGGGCCGACCTGGCCGGCTCCGGCGCCTCTTCCTGCTGGCCTTCGTCGGCTTTGTCGGGATCAGCAGATTCAGAAACGGAGGCCGAAGAGGGCGCCGCGGACACTGGCGCAGATCCCGAGACCGGGGCGGCCGGTGTGGAGGTGAAGGCAGGCGCCGCGGACACAGGCGCGGATGCCGATGCCGTAGCGGGCGCCGCGGAGGCCGAGGCTGCGGCGGCCGGCGTAGAGGCGGGCGCCGCGGATACCGGGGCTGATGCCGACACCGAGGCGGGCGCCGCAGATGTTGGCGCGGAGGACGAAGCGGGCGTCGCGGAAACAGGCGCGGAGGCGGAGGCGGCGGTCCGGGCCGTCGGCGTGGGGCTGGAGCCTGCGGACGCGGGTGCGGAGGCCGAGGTGGGCGCAGCCGACACGGGCGCGGAGGCGGAGAACGAGGCCGGCGCTGCCGAAACGGGGGCGGCCGAGACCGGGGCCGACGCGGAGATCTTGGCAGGGGCCGGGATCGACCCTGAGACCGAGGCGCGGCCGCTCGCGGCGCCGCTCACCGGGGCGCTGGCCGGAGCACTCCCGCTCACCGGAGCACTGCCGCTAACTGGGGCGCTGGCCGGAGCGTTGCCGCTCACCGGGGCGCTGGCCGGAGCATTCCCGCTCACTGGAGCACTGCCACTAACTGGGGCGCTGGCTGGAGCACTGCCGCTTACCGGGGCGCTGGCGGAAGCGCTGCCGCTTGCCGGAGCGTTTGTGGGGCCGCTGCCGCTCGCCGGGGTGCTGCTGGGGGTGGCTTCGCTCTGAAGAGTGCTGCCGGGAGTGGCCCACAGCGCGCCCTCGGCCGGTGGTGGCGGCGGTGAGAACCAGTCGTCGCTGCTCGACGGCGTCGGGTCAGCGGGCGGCTTTGTGCCGTTGCTGTCCGGTGTCGCCTGCCGCTCGTCCATGGAACCTCCCGACGCCGCGTGCCGACGGTTGGGGAACGTCGGGCGCTGACCATAACCGTGCCATATCCGCGCGCGTCATCGCACCTGGCATCAACCGGACCATGCCCCCGGACCGGCCCTGACCACCGGAAAGGCGGTTTTCGCCGCCCCTGGGGGCAACTCTTGATCAGACCCCGATACCGAAGAGGACGACAGGCGTTTACGAGCCGGAAGCGGACGGCTCGGCCGCCTTCTCCGAGCTGCTCGCGCTGCTGGAGGCGCTCGACGACGACGTGGCCGACGACGACGAGGTGGCCGAGGATGACGACGTGGCCGACGAGGTGGCCGATGAGCCGCCGCCCGACGGGGTCGTCGTCTCGGTGTCGCCGCTCGAGCTGGAACCGCCGCCCGACGGCTGCTCGGTCGTCGGCTCCGTCGAGGGCTCGTCGTCCGGCGGGTTCGTGGTCGGCGGCGGAGGCGTCGTCGGCTCGGTCGACGGCTCCTCGGTGTCCGGCGGCGGGGACGTGGTCGTCGGCGGCTTGCTCGGCGTCGTGATCGGCGGCTTGCTCGGCGTCGTCGGTGTGGTCGGTTTCGTGGGCGCCGTCGGCGTGGTCGGTTTCGTCGGCGTGCCGGGGTTGCTCGGCGATCCGGGGGTGCCCGGCGTGCCGGTGCCCGGGTTGGACGGCGTGCCCGTGCCGGGGTTCGACGGCGTGCCGGGGTTGGACGGCGTGCCCGGCGTGCCCGGGGTGGTCGGCGTGGTGCCGCCGTCGGTCGGGTCGGGGTCGGGCGCACCCAGGTTGGGGCCCTGCACGATGCCCTCGACCGAGCCGAAGACCCGCGTCGCCTGGAACAGCCTCGTCCAGCGCACGGGCGTGAGCCGCACGTTCAAGCCGGTGCGCGGAGCCTCGACCATCATGCCGTTGCCCGCGTACATCGCCACGTGGTGGATGCCGCGCCAGCTGCTCGACGAGCTGAAGAACAGAAGGTCGCCGGGGAGCAGGGAGTAGCGGTCGACCACCTTGTTGCGGGTCTGCCAGTACTGGTCGCGGGAGACGCGGGTCAGCTGGAAGCCGACCGAGCGGTACGCCGCGTACATCAGGCCGGAGCAGTCGTACTGATCCGGGCCCTCCTCGGACCAGACGTACGGGTCGCCGCGCTGGGCGAGCGCGAACTCGAGCGCCTGGATGGCCCGGGCGTCGGCGCCGCGGCCCGCTTCCTCGCCGGCCAGGTAGGACGCGCCGAGCTGGCTGTCCTGCGCCGTCTCGGTGGCCTCGAAGGCGTTCAGCTCGTCCTGGTGGGTGAGCTCCAGGGCCTGCTGCGCCGTCTGCTTGGCGGTGAGCTGCTTGTTGAGGGCGTCGTATTTCGCGGCCAGATCGGCGTAGCGCTGCGCGCTCAGCGTCTGCTCGTCGAGCGCGATCTGGGCGTTGATCTGCGCCTGCTCGATCTGGCGGGTGATGGCCTGCTGGGTGTCGACCTGGCCGCGCTGGAGCCGGGCCAGATCGCCGAGGCCGCTGAGTCCGGAGTCGAGCATGCCGGGCGGCATGGCGGCGGCCTCGCGCACGGCCTGGGCGGCGGCGTCGGAGGCGGCGGTCTGCGCCTGGCGGAGCGATTCCTCGGCCTGGGTGTATCTCACCTGGGCGGCGGCCTGCTGGTCGCGCGCCCCGTCGCGGTCCTGCCCGATCTGGATGAGCTGGTCGCCGAGGCTGGAGATCTCGGTGCGGCCCTTTTCGATCGCCTGCAGCGCGGGGCTGGTCGGCGTGGGCGTGGCGACGGGGAGGGCGGTGACCTTCTGCCCCGGGAGGGCCAGGGTGCCCAGGGCCATCGGGCGGGAGCCGATGTCGGGCACGGCCATGCTGAGGTTGTCCTGCGGGACCGTGAGAGGGGCGCCGGGCGGGGCCGCGGCCGGGTCGGCGAAGGCGGCGGTCGGCGTGAGCAGCGGCGTCAGGAAGGTCGCGACGACGGCGGCCACGGCGGAGTACACGACGGGGCGCCACCACGGGCGCGATCGCCGAGAACCGAGTCGTGCAGTCGCCATGTGCTCCCCGTCCACCGCGGCGCCGGAGCGCCGCTCGTCGTTCCCCCCTAATTGAATACCTCACGTCTCGCATTCCTGTCGATTGATCCGAGATGAAAGAAGACTGGGAATCTGGGTTACGGCGACATGATCAACACCCCGCCTGGAGATTCCTGTCGGGGGCGAGCCGTACTCTCGACGCCGAGGCAAGTGAGAGGGGCGCACATGGATGCCGGCTTGAAGCGGGAGCTCGAGGCCAAGGTCTACGCAGGTGAGAGGCTCAGCCGGTCCGACGGCGTGGCCCTTTACGAGAGCGACGACCTCGCCTGGCTCGGCCGCCTCGCCCACCACAAGCGCACCGAGCTCAACGGCGACCGTGTGATGTTCAACGTCAACCGCCATCTGAACCTGACCAACGTCTGCTCGGCCAGCTGTGCGTACTGCTCCTTCCAGCGCAAGCCGGGCGAGAAGGACGCGTACACGATGCGCATCGACGAGGCCGTGGCCAAGGCCAAGGAGATGGAGGACGAGCAGCTGACCGAGCTGCACATCGTCAACGGCCTGCACCCCAGCCTGCCCTGGCGTTACTACCCCAAGGTGCTGCGCGAGCTGAAGGCCGCGCTGCCCAACGTGAAGCTCAAGTGCTTCACCGCCACCGAGGTGCAGTGGTTCGAGAAGATCAGCGGCCTGCCCGCGAGCGAGATCCTCGACGAGCTGATGGACGCCGGGCTCGAGTCGCTGACCGGCGGCGGCGCCGAGATCTTCGACTGGGAGGTCCGGCAGCACATCGTCGACCACGACACCCACTGGGAGGACTGGTCGCGCATCCACCGGCTCGCCCATGAGAAAGGCATGAAGACCCCGGCCACCATGCTGTACGGCCACATCGAGGAACCACGTCATCGCGTCGACCACGTGATGCGCCTGCGTGAGCTCCAGGACGAGACCGGTGGCTTCGCCGTCTTCATCCCGCTGCGCTACCAGCACGACTTCGTCGACTCCCAGGACGGCAAGATCCGCAACCGCATCCAGGAGCGGACCACGATGGCCGCGCCGGCCGAGTCGCTCAAGACGTTCGCGGTCTCCCGGCTGATGTTCGACAACGTGCCGCATGTGAAGTGCTTCTGGGTCATGCACGGTCTGTCGGTGGCCCAGCTCTCGCTCAACTTCGGAGCGGACGATCTGGACGGTTCGGTGGTCGAATACAAGATCACCCATGACGCCGACTCGTACGGGACGCCGCACACCATGCACCGCGACGACCTGCTCAACCTGATCTGGGACGCGGGTTTCCAGCCGGTCGAGCGCAACACGCGTTATGAGGTCGTCCACGAGTACGACAAGGCGCCCTCGCTCGCGAGCCGCCGCGCGGAGCCGCAGAAGGTGTGGGCTTAGCAGGCGCGTACCCTGCTTGTTGTCATGTCGGATACCCAGAGTGCGCGCCGCCCGCGCCGCGACGCCAGCGGACGCCTGGCCACGATCGGTGACCTCATCGGCACCGCGATGGCCGGGCTGGTGACCGGCGCCGTCGTCCTGCTGCTGCTCGAGGCCGTGCTGTCGCTGACGCACGTCTCCGAGTTCGGCAACACCAGCGGCTGGCTCGCGGTGATCCTTCCGGTGTGGCTGTTCGTCGAGGAGTTCCGGGCCGAGGGCTTCGGCGCGCCCCGGGTCGTGGTCGCGCTGCTGGCCATCGGCTTCGGCGTCGCCGCCGGAATGACCCTGGCCGGCTTCGCGTCGTCCCAGTTCGCCTTCCCGACGCTGGTGAGCGGGCTGCTCGGCGCGCTCGGCGCCACGGTTGTCTACTGCCTGATCTGGTTCTACGGCCTGCGGTGGCTCGACCACCGCATGGGCTAGGGAGAAACGATGAACCCCGCCGTCAAGTACTCGCTGGGCCGCCTCGGACTGTTCGTGGTCGTCTTCGCGGCGCTCCTGCCGGTCCCGCTCAACTTCCTGGTCCGGGCCATGGTCGCCCTGGTGGTCTCGGCCGTCGCGTCGTACTTCCTGCTCGCCTCCTGGCGCAACCAGATGAACGAGCAGCTCGTCGGCGTGGCCTCCCGGCGCACGGCCGAGAAGCAGCGGTTGCGCGCCGCACTGGCCGGCGACGAGGACGCGGCCGCGGCCGGCGACCGCGCCGCCCCGAAGACCGAGGCCGCCCCGAAGACCGAGGCCGCCCTGACGACCGAGGCCGCCCCGAAGACCGAGGCCGTCACGAAGACCGAGGCCGTCACGACAGCCGACGCGACGGCGGCCGACGCCGCGCCGAGGGCCGAGGCCACCACGACAGTCGACGCGAAAGCGGCCGACGCCGACAAGTAGGAGCCGGCCGGAAGGGGCGGGGAGGCTCGACAACCCGGCCCGACTGGAGGACCCATGAAACGAATGCTCACGGCCGCCCTGGCGGCGGCCGCCCTGCTGCTCGCCGGTGGCTGTGGCGACGACGGCGACACCTCGTCGACGACGACCACGGCGCCCAGCGCCGCCGCCTCCTATCCGGTGACCGTCGGCGACCTGACGCTGGACGCGCGCCCCGAGAAGATCGTCTCGCTGACGCCGACGGCCACCGAGATGCTGTTCGCCATCGGCGCCGGGCCCCAGGTCACCGCGGTCGACGACCAGTCGACGTACCCGGCGAACGCTCCTAAGACCGATCTTTCCGGTTTCAAGCCGAACGCCGAGGCCATCGCCGCCAAGGACCCCGACCTGGTCGTCCTCTCCGATGACATCGACAAGATCGTGTCGCAGCTGGAGAAGCTGAAGATCCCGGTCTTCCGGACGCCGGCCGCGAAGACCCTCGACGAGACCTATCAGCAGATCGAGCAGCTGGGCACGCTGACCGGCCACAGCTCCGAGGCCGGCACGGTGACGTCGCAGATGGCGAAAGACATCGAGACGATCGTCGCCGGCGTGCCGAAGAGGACGACCCCGCTGAGCTACTACTACGAGCTCGACCCGACCTTCTTCACCGTCACGTCCACGACCTTCATCGGTGAGGTTTTCTCGCTGTTCGGCATGACGAACATCGCCGACCCGGCCGACGCCGACGGGTCCAAGGGCGGATATCCGCAGCTTTCGCAGGAGGCGATCGTCAAGTCCAATCCGGACACGATCTTCCTGGCCGACAGCAAGTGCTGCCAGCAGTCGGCGGCGACGGTCACGAAGCGTACGGGCTGGAGCACGATCACCGCGGTCAAGACCGGTCAGATCTACGCGCTCGACGACGACATCGCCTCGCGCTGGGGCCCCCGCACCGTCGACCTCGTGCGCTCCGTCGCCGACGCGGTGGCCAAGGTCCCCGCGTGACGGTTCGGGTCCGGCCGGCCGGTCTGCGGCCAGCCTGGCTCGTCGGCGGCGTGGTCGCCGTGCTGGTCGCGCTGATCGCGGGGCTGGCCTTCGGGTCGGTCCCGCTCCCGCCGGCCGGCGTGGCCCTGGAACTTCTCAACCTCATTCCCGGTGTACGCCTTCACAGCGGCCTCTCCGAGCGCGAGGTCGCCATCCTGACCGAGTTGCGGTTGCCCCGGGTCGTGCTCGGCCTCCTCGTGGGCGCGATGCTCGCGCTGGCCGGCGCCGCCTATCAGGGTGTGTTCCGCAACCCGCTGGCCGATCCGCACCTGCTCGGCGTGGCGGCCGGCGCCGGTCTCGGCGTCACCGCCGTGATCTCGCTGCGGGCCGGCACCACGGGCGGCGACGCCACCGCCAACCTGCCGTTCGGGGTGCCGGTGGCCGCCTTCGTGGGCGCCCTGCTGGCCGTGGCCCTGACCTGGCTGCTGGGCGCGGCCGGCGGGCGCGACCGCACCCCGTCCACCTTGATCCTGTCCGGGGTGGCGGTGTCGTCGTTCCTCGCCGCCGGGCAGACCTATCTCATGCAGCAGCACGTCGACACGCTGCGCGAGGTCTACTCGTGGCTGCTCGGCCGCCTCGCCACCGCCGGCTGGCACGACGTGCTGGTGATGCTTCCCTACGCGGTGGTGACCGGCGTGATCGTCCTGTCGCAGCGGCGTGAGCTCGACGTGCTGACCGTCGGTGACGAGGAGGCGAGCGCGCTCGGCCTGCATCCGCAGCGCTCCCGCTACCTGTTGATCATCGCCGCCTCGCTCGGCACCGCGGCCGCGGTCTCGGTCTCCGGCCTGATCGGTTTCGTCGGCATCATCGTCCCGCACACGATGCGGCTGCTGGCCGGGCCGAGCTACCGGTCCATCCTGCCGCTGTCGGTGCTGTTCGGCGGGGCCTTCCTGGCCCTGGCCGACCTGCTGGCCCGCACGGCTGGCGGCCAGGCCGAGATCCCGATCGGGGTGGTCACGGCCTTCTTCGGGGCGCCCTTCTTCATCGTCGTGCTGCGCACCAGCCGGCAGGCGGCCGCCGCGTGACCGCGATCCGCGTCGAGGGCCTGCGGGTGAGCCTCGACGGGACGCCGATCGTGCTCGGTGTCGACCTCGACGTCGAGCGCGGCGAGTGGGTCACGGTGATCGGGCCGAACGGCGCCGGCAAGTCGACGGCGCTGCGCGCGATCGGCGGGCTGCTGCCGTTCGAGGGGACGGTCGAGCTCGACGGCAGCCCGATCGACCGGCTGCACCGGCGCGAGCGGGCGAAGACGATCGCCACCGTCGCGCAGTCCCCGGTGGTTCCGCCCGGCATGCGCGTCTTCGACTACGTGCTGCTCGGGCGTACCCCCTATGTCCGGCCCCTGGGTCGTGAGTCGGCTAACGACCTGGCCGTGGTCGAGCAGGTGCTGGAGGAACTCGACCTCACCCGGTTCGCCGACCGGCGGCTCGACACCCTGTCCGGCGGGGAGCGGCAGCGGGCCTTCCTGGCCCGGGCGCTGGCCCAGGGAGCCGGGATCCTGCTGCTGGACGAGCCGACGAGCGCGCTCGACATCGGCCATCAGCAGGAGGTGCTCGAGCTGGTCGACCGGCTGCGGGCCGAGCGTGCCCTCACCGTGCTGGCCACCATGCACGACCTCACCACCGCCGGCGAGTACGCCGACCGGATGGTCCTGCTGGCCGCGGGCCGGGTGGTGGCGGCGGGCACGGCGCGCGACGTGCTGACCGAGGCGAACCTGGCCGAGCACTACCGGGTCCGGGTCCGGGTCATCGAGGGCGAGCACGGCCCGCTGGTCGTGCCGGTGCGCCGATAGCCGGCTAACGATTGCCCGCGAGGACCGCGAACATTCCGCCCTGCGGGTCGCTGAGCACGGCGTACCGGCCGATCGAAAGGCTTCTCGGGCTGTGCAGGACCCGGCCGCCGAGCGCCAGCGTGTGCTCGGCGGCGGTGTCGCAGTCGTGGACCGCGAAGTAGACCATCCAGTGCGGTCCCATGTCGTCGGGCCAGAGCTCGGGCACCATGGGCTGGATGCCGCAGACCGGCGTCTCGCGGACCTTGGCCACGATGTACGGCACCCCGTCCATCCGGCTGTTGCGGAACTGCCAGCCGAACACGGACTGGTAGAACGCCATCGACCCGTCCAGGTCGCGGGTGTTCAGCTCGTTCCAGGTGAGCGCGCCGGGCACGTCGAACAGCTCGGCGCCCCGCATCGCCCACGGCTGCCAGACGCTGAACGGCGCCCCGCCCGGATCGAGGAAGGCCGCCATCCGTCCCTGGTCGGCCACGTCGAACGGGGGCACCAGCACCTTGCCGCCGCCGGCCGCCACCCGGGCCGAGACCGCGTCGGCGTCGTCGGTGCCGATGTAGGTGCTCCAGGCCGTCGGCTGCCCCACGCCGTAGAGCGGGCCGGCGCCGGCCACCGGCCGCCCGTTACGGCAGAAGGTGATGTATTCGCCCGAGACCTCCGACGTCCACCCGAACAACTCGGTGTAGAACCTCTCCGCGTCGGCCAGATCGGCGGTTCCGAGGTCGACCCAGCTGGGCGTCCCGGGCGTCGATGAGGTCATCGCGGCATCATCACACCGCGTATCTAAACAGAGCCTTAAGTGTCAATGTTTTGGCTGAATCACAGCGGATCTGGCAGCGCTTTTGCGTGCACAACCGACAAGCGGGACACGGCCCGGGTCAGCACGACGTAGAGCCGGTTGAGGCCCTTCGGCTCGGCCGCGACGATGTCGGCCGGCTCGTGAACGACCACATGGTCGTACTCCAAGCCCTTGACGACCGTGGCCGGCACCACCGTGACCCGCGCCTCGGAGTCGACGTCGTCGGGCGTCGCGTGCTCGATCCCCGCGGCCGTGAGATGACCGCGCAGCCGGTCCACAGCGGTGTCGGCCGCGATCACCGCGACCGAGCCCTCCTGGGTGAGCGCCGCCGTCACCTCGGCCAGCGTCTCGGCGTCCAGATCGGACGGCTCGGCGACCGGCACGATGACCAGGTCGCCGTCGCGGCGCAGCGAGACCGCCTCGGGCACGTTCACCCCCAGGGCCGGCAGCAGGCGGTTGGCCAGCTCGACCACCACGGCCGGCACCCGGAAGCCGACGGTCAGCGGAACGACGGCTGCTTCCGGCTTGCCCAGGTGCGTCAGCGTCTCCTGCCACTCGGCGGCGGCCCACGGCGCGGTGCCCTGCGCCAGGTCGCCGAGCACCGTGATCGAGCCGTGCTCGCTGCGCCGGGCGATCGCCCGCGCCTGCATGGGTGAGAGGTCCTGCGCCTCGTCGATGACCACGTGACCGAAGCTGCCCGCGCGCTCCAGCAGCCCGGCCGCCTCGTCGATCAGCACGAGGTCGGCCGCCGTGAACTTCGCGGCCTTCACCGTGCGGGGCGGTTTCGGCCACCGGATCGCCTCCTGCTCCTCGGCGGTGAGCAGGTCGCCGGCCACGAACGGGTCGGTGAGCACCTCGGCCACCAGCGACTCGGGGGTCACGGCGGGCCAGGCCTTCTCGAGGAACTCGGTGACCGGGGCGACCTTGCTCATCCGGCGCAGCCAGCCCTCGGTCGGCGAGTTGCCGGTGCGATATTCCGACTGTCGCTGGAGCAGGCCGACGACCCGGGCCCGGACCCTCTCCCGGCCCACCGCGTACGGAAGCCCCTCGCGCCGGGCCTCGTCGACGATCCGGCGCAGCGGCTCGGCGTCGATCCGCCAGCGGTACGAGCCGTCCGACACCATGATCGGATCGGTCGGCTTGGTCAGCCGGGTCCACAGCGTCCGGCGCAGCACCTCGGCCATCCGGACGTCGTTCTTGACCAGCGCCGCCGCCGGGCCGTCGACCGCGCGCACCGGCACCCGCCCGACCAGCTCGTCCACCGTGGACTGGTGGACCTCCACCTCGCCCAGGGCGGGCAGGACGGCCGAGATGTACGACAGGAAGGCCGTGTTCGGCCCGACGATCAGCACGCCCGAGCGCCGCAGCCGCTCGCGGTGCAGATAAAGAAGGAAGGCGGCCCGGTGCAGGCCGACCGCCGTCTTTCCGGTGCCGGGCGCGCCCTGCACGCAGATCGAGTCGGTCAGCTCGGCCCGGACCAGCTCGTCCTGCTCGGGCTGGATGGTGGCCACGATGTCGCGCATCGGCCCGACGCGGGGGCGCTCGATCTCGGCGGTCAGGATCCGGCTTTTCGTTCCCAGCTCCTCGCCGCGGTCGAGATGCTCGTCCTCGAAGCTGGTGAGCTCGCCTTTCACGAAACCGAACCGGCGGCGGACCCGGACGCCCTGCGGATCGCGCACGCTGGCCCGGTAGAAAGAGCGGGACAGCGGGGCGCGCCAGTCGAGCACCATCGGCTCGCCGGCGTCGTCGGTGACGTGCCGCCGGCCCACGTGATAGGCCGACTCGTCGATGTCGAGCCGGCCGAAGAACAGCGGCGTGGTGGGGTCGTCGGCGAGCTCCTTGACCCGGCGGGCCATGTGCCGGCCGAGCTGCTCGGCGGTGTAGGCGTCGCCGGCCACCTTGTCGCCGGTCGAGAAGAGCGCCTCGGCGCGCCCTCGCATCCGGCCGAGCGCGGCGCGCGACTCGCTCAGGTGGTGTCTCTCGGCTGCTAACTCGGTGTCCAGGTCGAATGCGGGCACGCTTCATCCTCAGGCAGGTGTTTCCTGGCTGCTCGCGTATCCGGCTTTTGTGCTGACGCCGGCGCGGGGGGACGTCCGCTGCGGTGCATGCTCACCACGGCCGTCGAGCGGCCCTCCACGCTACGCGCAACCGCTCGGCCGCTCCACCGAATAATGGTGGCCATGACGGACGGGCAGAGCAGGCGGATCTCCGAACCCCAGGTCATGAGGGCGCTGGCCCATCCGGCGCGCATCGAGATCATGGAGTACTTGAACAACACCGGCAGCGCGATCACCGCGACCGAGTGCGCCGACCTGGTCGGCCTCTCGCCCAGCGCCACCAGCTATCACCTCCGCGAGCTGGCCAAGTACAAGCTGGTCGAGCAGGCCCCGAGCCGCGGGGACGGCCGCGAGCGGGTGTGGCGCAGCACCAGCACCGGGCTGCGCATCGAGACCGAGGGCGCCGACCCGGCCGCGATCTCGGCGGCCCTGGCCCTGGTCGACGCCTTCCTCGAGCGCGACGTGCGGCGGGCCCGCGAGTGGGTGGAGCGGCAGCCGGGCGAGCCGGAGCCCTGGCGCGACGCGGGCGGCATGACCAGCCTCGAGATGCTGGTCACGGCCGATGAGCTGAAGGAGCTCACGGCCCGGGTCAACGCTCTCGTGGAGCCCTATCGGGTCCGTGATCGCCAGGCCCCGCCCCCGGAGGCCCGGCGTGTGCACTTCAACTACTTCGCATTTCCCACGGAGGCCGAGGGGTAGCGATCAAGAAGTGTGAAGGACTATTTTCGAAGTATGTCTTTCACATCTCAGTCCTCGCGCTGGTCCGACGTCTATCTGGTCGTGGGCTCGCGAGCGCTGTCGGGCTGTGGAGACTTCCTGGCCGCCACCACCCTGGCCCTCGTGTTGCAGCAGGCGGGCCATGGCGGCGTGGCGGTCTCCGCGCTGATGCTGGCCGCCGGCGTGCCCCCGGTGCTGCTCGCCCCGCTCAGCGGCCGCC
Source organism: Actinoplanes sp. CA-131856 (assembly GCF_050956135.1). Classification (GTDB taxonomy): domain Bacteria; phylum Actinomycetota; class Actinomycetes; order Mycobacteriales; family Micromonosporaceae; genus Actinoplanes. The sequence goes on from NZ_CP191849.1 coordinate 263,193, forward strand.
TGGCCGACGTGGCCGACAGCCGGGTGATCCTGGCCGTCACCGCGGCCGCGCAGGCCGTCGTCTGTGTGGTTCTGGCCTTCATGACCCATCCGGTGCTGATCGTGGCGCTGGTGGCGCTTCTCGCCTGTGGGTTCGCCTTCACCGCGCCCGTGCTGTCGGCCCTTCTGCCGGAGATGGTCCGGCGGGAAGATCTGGCCAAGGCGAGCGGCATCAGCCAGACCGCGGGCCAGATCGGCGTGCTCATCGGGCCGGCCCTGGCCGGCGTCCTGGTCGGGCAGACCGGCTCACGCGTGCCGTTGTTGATCGACGCGGCGACTTATCTCGCGCTGGTCGTGGCCGCCCTGGCCATCCGCACCCGGCGGCGGGGCGGTGGCGTGCGGTCCGCGGCGCCGCTGACGCCGTGGCGGCTGCGCGACGACCGGAGTCTGGCCATGGTCGTGGGCCTGCTCGCGGCGGTCGTGCTCGGGATCAGCGCGATAAACGTCTTCGACGTCTTCTTCGTCCGCGAGACGCTCGGCGCCTCCACCACCGTCTACGGCTTCGTCGCCGCCTCCTGGACGGTCGGGATGCTCGTCGGCTCGGTGGTGTTCAGCCGCTTCCCGCCGGGTCGCATCACGCCGGCGGCCATGCTGACCGTCGCCGCCGCGACCTGCGTGCCCTTCGTCGGGGCGGCCTTCGTGCCCGGGGCGCTGTGGCTCGTCCCGCTCTGGATCGTCGGCGGCGCTTTCAACGGGGCGGTGAACGTCTTCCTGATGGTGTTCGTCACGAGCCGGACGCCGCCGGCCGCGCGGGGGCGGGCGTTCGCCGCGATGAACGCGCCGATCCAGGGCGCCGGCATGATCGGCCTGTTCGTGGCGGGTCCGCTGGTCGGGCTGGCCGATCTGCGGGTGCTGGTCGCCTCGACCGGGGTGGCCGGGCTGCTCGCCGCGCTGGCCGCCCTGCCGGTCGTGCGACGTGAACCACCATCACGACCGGCCGCGGGCGGTTCCCACTTGGTGAGAGATAGCGTCGGGGCATGAGCGACAGCGCCGGTCGGCCCCGGGTCGGGCACATCCAGTTCCTCAACTGCCTGCCCATCTACTGGGGGCTGATGCGGTCGGGCGCTCTGCTCGACGTCGATCTGCGCAAGGACACGCCGGAGCGGCTCAGCGCCAGCCTGGTCGCCGGCGATCTCGACATCGGGCCGATCACCCTGGTCGAATATCTGCGTCACGCCGACGAGCTGGTGCTCCTGCCTAACCTCGCGGTCGGCAGCGACGGGCCGGTGCTCTCGGTCAACCTGATCTCCACCCGGCCGCTGGCCGAGCTCGACGGGCGGCCGGTGGCGCTCGGCTCGACCTCGCGCACCGGGGTGCTGCTCGCGCAGATGTTGCTTGCCGAGCAATACGGTGCCGAGCCCGAATATTTCCGGTGCCCGCCCGAGCTCACCCAGATGCTCATCGAGGCCGACGCCGGCGTGCTGATCGGCGACCCGGCGCTGCGGGCGATGTACGAGGGGCCGCGTCTCGGCCTCGAGGTCACCGATCTCGGCGAGGCGTGGAAGAAGTGGACCGGCCTGCCCATGGTGTTCGCGGTCTGGGCGGTTCGCAAAGACTTCGCCGCGGCCCACCCGGGCGTGGTCAAGGACGTGCACGAGGCGTTCCAGCGCTCGCGCGACCTGTGCCTCGGGGAGCTCGACGAGGTGGCGGCTGCGGCCGCCCGGTGGGAGCCGTTCGACGCCGAGACCCTGGCGACGTATTTCCGGGTGCTCGACTTTTCGCTCGGTGAGCGCCAGATCGCCGGAATGCGTGAGTTCGCCCGTCGTGCCGCCGCTCGGGGCGAAGTGCCACCGCTTCCGGCCGATGGCCCGGTATTCGCCGAAGTTTGATCTACGGCAAGCGGAGGCTCTACGCTCCCCGGACTCTCAGTTGGCTCATAGGAAGCACAGCTGACTCCCAGGAACCGGTGATCAATGCGCCTCCGCTCTTTCGCCATCCCCGCTGCTCTCGCCGCTGTGGCCCTCGGGGGGCTCGCCGCGCCGGCTCAGGCCGCGCCGTCTGACGGAGAGCCGTTCGTCGACTTCTACCTGCCCGAGCAGGTGTCGGTGATCCAGGGCAAGACCAAGACCTTCAACGCCGAGCTGTTCAACGCCGGCCAGGGCGACGCCAAGGGCGTCGTCATGACGTTCAGCGACGTCGACCCGAGCCTCGGCCTGACGCTTCCGGCCGGCTGCGACGCCACCAGCTGCAAGGTCGACCTCAAGGCCGGCAAGCGGGCCAACCTCGCCATCACGCTGAAGCCGACCGGCGACAAGCTCGTCTCGCACTTCACGGCGACGGTCGAGGGATACAGCACCGACGTCACCGTCGTGCGCTCCACCGGCGGCGTCGACCTCGAGGTCGACCCGATCGACGACCTGAAGATCAATCGTGGCCAGTCGGCCGACGTGCCGGTCGTCGTGCGCAACAGCGGCAGCGAGACCGTCGACTCCATCGGCCTGGCCGTGGTCGCCGAGGACGGCCTCGAGGTGCTCACCAAGTACAGCAATTGCCTCACCGAGGTCGAGGGCGAGAAGATCCCCGGCGTCCTCTGCTTCTTCCAGCAGGAGTTCGCCCCGGACACGACGTTCACGCTGCCGGCCGCCACCCCGGTGAAGGTCAAGCTGCGGGCGGACGCCGGCGGCCCCTACACCTACAGCGCCGCGGTCTCGGCCATCGGCGTGAAGGACTCGGTGGCCGACGCCCTCGCCGCCCGGACCGGCCCGGTGCTGAAGCTCGAGGCGCAGCGCAAGGCGGCCGTCGAGATCCCCGACGACAGCCAGGTGCCGGACGACCTCAACGAGGACGACAACGTCGCCTACTTCGGCGTCGAGGCCGGCAAGTCGGCGGCCGACAGCGCCGCCGTCGGCGGCGCCTTCACCGGTGCGATCGGCGACGAGGCGACCGTCGAGGTCGGCGTCCGCAACCTCGGACCGACCCGCATCGTGCCCACCACCTTCGAGTGGTACCACGCCGTGCACGTCACCGTGCCGACCGGCCTGAAGCTGACCGAGGTCGACGACGCCTGCGTGCCCGGTCGCGGGGCGCCCGCGGACTTCGACGGCATCGACAAGGACAGCAACATCAACGGCCGCGTCTACACCTGCCTGCCCGGTGACGGACTGGCCAAGGGCGAGGAAGCCCTGTTCACCTTCACCGGCACCATCACCGAGGAGAAGGTCACGGCCGGCTCGGTCACGGTCGACGGCGGCCAGCAGGACGGCAACGCCAAGAACGACAAGGCGGCCCTCACGCTGAAGCTCACCGGCGGTGGCCAGGGCGGCGGCGACGAGGACGAGCCCGGCCTCCCGGTCACCGGCGCCCCGGCGGGCTGGGTCGCGCTGGGCGGTGCCCTGCTGCTGCTCGCGGGCGGCGCGGCGGCGTACCTCTTCCGGCGCCGGCGGATCATCACCACGATCTGACAGTTGGTTAAAGTCCCCGATCAAGGTCGTTGTCGAGGGAGATCGCATGGGCTACCAGTTCGACGTTGACACCGCGGTGAGCGGGAGCGACGGGCGGTGGTCGGCGACACTGACCGACGACTGGTCGATCGCGAGCGGCGTGCCCAACGGGGGCTATCTGTTCGCCGTGGCGCTGGCCGCGGCCGGGCAGGTCGTGCCCGAGCAGCGGCTCATCACGGCGACCGCCCACTACGTGCGGCCGGGCCAGGACGGCCCGGCCGACCTCGCCGTCGAGCTGGTCAAGCGGGGCCGCCTGACCAGCACGGTCGCGGTGGCCCTGAACCAGGACGGCAAGGAGCGGGTGCGGGTCGTCGCCACCTACGGCGACCCAGCCCTGCAGGACGCTCCGGTCCAGCACCCGATCTCCGCACCGGCGATCCCGTCGCCCGAGGAGTGCCGGTCGACCCACTCCGAGCTGGCCGAGGCGATCGGCGCGACCATCGCCGAGCGTTTCGACTACCGGGTGCTACCGGTGTCGCGCTGGGTGGGCGGCGAAGGCCCGGGCGAGGCGCGCATCGACGGCTGGATCCGCTTCGCCGACGGCCGCGAGCCCGACCTGGCCGCGCTGCCGTTCTTCGTCGATGCCTTCCCGCCCGCGCTGGGCGAGCTCGTCGGGCCGGTGACCGCTCCGACCCTCGAGCTCACCGTGCACGTCCGCAAGCAGCCGGCGCCGGGCTGGATCCAGGCACGGATCGAGGCCCGGCACATCGCGCCGGGCCTCGTCGAAGAAGACGCCTACCTCTGGGATAGCACCGGCGAATTGGTGGCGCTGTCCCGTCAGCTCGGCCTCTGGCGTCCGTAGAACGCGCCCCTAGGAGGTCCGCCACTTCTGGTTGGCCGCGCCGACGCAGTCCCACAGGTGGAGCCGGGCGCCGTCGGCCGGGTTGACCTCCTTGATGTCGACGCACCGGTTGGCCTGGGGATTGACCAGGTCGCCGGCGGCCGAGAGGACGAACTGCTGCGCTCCGGTGCCGTTGCAGGCGTACAGCTGAATGGGTGTGCCGTTGGCCGTGCCCGCCGCCGCCACATCCATGCACTTGTTGTTCTGGCTCTTCAGGGTGCCGCCGGTGAAGGTCCACTTCTGGGCGTTCGTGTTGTTGCAGCCCCACATCTGAAGCGGCGCGCTGTCGACGAAGTTCGAACTGGGCACGTCGATGCACTTGTTGTTCAGCGCGCTGATGAGCGGAACGCCGCTGCCTGAGGGCGGGGGAGTGGTGCCGCCACCGCTGAACGGCGTGAGGATGAGGCCGGCCGACCGCGGATCGCCGTCGTGCACCAGCGACTCGAAGGCGCCGACGTCGTCGAAGGCGAACGCGTACGCCTTGCCGTCGGCCATGTTCGCGTGGATCACCTTGGCGTAGACGTTCGTCGGGTTGTTGCGGTAGAAGTCGGCGGCGTTCGTGCTCGGCTGGGTGTCGATGGTGCCGAGCGTGCCCCGGTTCAGGGCCGCGCAGAGCGTCCGCGAGATCGGGCCCACGACCTGGTCGTTCGGCGCCGGCAGGTCACCGTCGCAACCCCAGACGCTGGCCGACGAGGGCCGGTTGAACGACGCCACCTGCGCGCCCGACGAGTTCGTGAAGACCATGGTGTTGCCCGAGGTGCGCCCGAAGTACCGCGTGTTGGGCTGGTCGCCGAACGGCACCACGGTCAGGGTCTTGGAGGCGTAGGCGTTCCAGGCCGAGGCGATGTACGAGTCGAGGTAGTTGGCGCTCATCAGGCCCGCTCCGGCCGCTTTGCCGGGCGCGAGCACCCGCAGCACGGTTCCGTCGGAGCGGGTGTAGACCGTGTTGGCCCACCCCGAGGTGCCGCGGATGGTGTTGATGACGGCGTCGCGGCCGTTCGCCACGAGATCGCCGGTCCGCTTGGTGGCCCCGGAGGCGCCGGCGACCGTGACGGCGTGCGGCACGGCGAACATGTCGACCTGTGAGCTGTTGAGCCACAGCCCGGCGTCGTTGTAGGTGAATTCGCTCCAGTCGAAGAGGATGTCCCGGTTGGCGTCGCCGCCCGCCCAGGGTGCCGGCTGCACGAGCCCGTCGGGCGTGAGGAAGAACTTCAGCTTGGCACCGAGCGAGAAGTAGACCCGGCCGGAGAATCCGCGCGGGAAGTTGATGGTCGAGCTGCCGCCGTTGCCGGCGCCGGAGATGGCCACGTCCGGCGCGGCCACGGGCGGCAGCGCCCCGCCACTCCACGCCGTGAAGGTGCCGGCCTGGTTCACGTAGCCGAGGCGGCCGGAGGAGAGCTGCACGCCGATCACGTAGAGGTAGACGGCGTCGCCGCGGCCGGTGTTGTTGGTGACGGTGACCGGCAGCACCGCGGGGCCGACGGCCGACGCCGCCGGTGGAGACACTAAGGGCGCGGCCAGGACCGCAGCGGCCAGGAGACCCAGAAACTTGCGCACGGGGGAACCTCCAAAAAATGGGGGAGAGCGCTCTCACCCGAGCGTCGGATTTGTTAACAACACGTGTCAATAGATCGACGGCGATATAACCCTGTCCCGGGCAAACGACGGTACGAACGGGCATAGGGTCGTGCTCATGAGTGAGATGAGCTACCGCCGGCTGGGCACCTCGGGCCTGGTCGTCTCCGTCGTCGGCATCGGCTGCAACAACTTCGGCCGCAAGCTGGACGCCGACGGCACCCGCGAGGTCGTCGACGCCGCTTTCGACGCCGGCATCACGCTGTTCGACACCGCCGACATCTACGGCACCCCGCACGGCGCCTCCGAGGAGTGCCTGGGCGCCGCGCTCAAGGGCCGCCGGGACGAGGTCGTGCTGGCCACCAAGTTCGGCATGACCATGGAGGGCCTCAACGGCAACGACTTCGGCGCCCGCGGCTCCCGCCGCTACATCGTGCGCGCCGTCGAGGCCTCGCTGCGCCGGCTCGAGACCGACTACATCGACCTCTACCAGATCCACGAGCCCGATCCGCGGACCCCGATCGAGGAGACCCTCTCCGCCCTCGACGACCTGGTCCGCTCGGGCAAGGTGCGCTATCTGGGCAACTCCAACTTCGCCGGATATCAGATCGCCGACGCCGACTGGACCGCCCGCGCGGCCGGGCTCACCCCGTTCATCAGCGCGCAGAACCGCTACAGCCTGCTTCAGCGCCACGTCGAGTCCGAGGTCGTTCCGGCCTGCGAGCACTTCGGTCTCGGACTGCTGCCGTTCTTCCCGCTCGACTCCGGCCTGCTCTCCGGCAAATATCGGCGCGGCGAGAAGCCGGCCGCCGGCACCCGCCTCGCCCAGGACCGCTACCAGCGTTTCCTCGACGCCGCCGACTGGGACAAGATCGAGGCGCTGTCGTCGTTCGGCGCCGAGCGTGGCCACAGCCTGCTCGACGTCGCGATCGCCGGGCTCGCCGCCCGTCCGGCCGTGGCCAGCGTGATCGCCGGCGCGACCAGCGCCGAGCAGGTTCAGGCCAACGCCGCGGCGGGTGCGTGGGAGCTGTCCGCGGACGACGCCGCGGCTCTCGACGCGATTCTCAACTCCTAGGCCGCGGCGAACGGGCCGGCTGGGTGCGACTCCAGCCGGTCACCCGGCCTCCGGTCCGGCGTTTGGTCCATCTTGGAGGCTCCGGTACGCCGGCCGCAGCAGATCCACCAGCGGAATGTGCCGCACCTTCACCGGCGGCGCGTCCAGCGCCCGCAGCAGCAGCTCGGGCGGCACGGTGACCCGGGACGGGCGCTCGCGCAGGCGCCCCAGGCTGATCGCGGGGGCGTAGAAGTCGGCGAGTCGCGTGTCCAATGAAGACTCCTCGACCGCGAGCGGGTCGACGGTGGGAGCCGGCTCGGGGGTGCCGCGCAGCGCGTCCAGCAGCTCCTCGCGGGCGCGTCCACGCCACGCCAGCACCAGGAACGGGTCGTCGTCGAACGCCTCGGCCAGCACGTAGAGCACGGCCGAGCCGTGCTTGCACGGAACTCCCCAATCAGGACAGTTGCATCGGATGTCGAGCCGGTCGGGGAACAGCGGCGCGTCGTGGGCCGCGAACAGCTCCACGATCTCGTGCGGCATCTCGCCCGCGAGCAGCGCGGCTCGATAGAGCGCCTGGGCGCCGAGCGCCTCCGTCAGCACGGTCCACTGTGCTTCGTCAAAGGCCGAGATCTCGACATCGACCTCGTACGGCTGCGGCCGCGACCCCTGCACGCGGGCCGTCACCCGCCCGGCGGCCAGGGAAAAGCCCATGACCTGGCCCTTGCGCGCGTAGGCCCGCCCGCGCGCGAGGCGCCCACCGTCGCAGACCTGCTCCAGCACGTCGACGAAGCGGCGCGACCACCACTGCTCGCCGATCTTGCCGCGTTTGGCCCGCACGGCGATGCCACCGTCCACTTCGATCGGACGCCCGCCCTCGAAGAAGCGGCCCTTCGGATCGGTCGGCATCTCACCTCACCGCCGCGGGGTCGAGCGCGAACAGCTCGCGCAGCTGATCGGTGCTGAGGTCGGTGATCCAGTCTTCGCCGGTGCCGACGACCGAGGAGGCCAGCGCCTTCTTCCGCTCGATCATCGCGTCGATCTTCTCCTCCAGCGTGCCGGTGCAGATGAACTTGCGGACCTGCACGTTGCGCGACTGTCCGATTCGGAACGCCCGGTCGGTCGCCTGGTTCTCGACAGCCGGATTCCACCATCGGTCAAAGTGGACGACATGGTTGGCGGCGGTCAGATTGAGGCCCGTACCGGCCGCCTTGAGGGACAGCAGGAAGAGCATCGGCTCGTCGTCGTTCTGGAAGCGCTCGACCAGATCGTCACGCTTGGCCTTCGACAGTCCACCATGGAGCCACAACACCGGACGGTCGAGATGGGCGGCCAGATAGGGCTGCAACAGGGCGCCCCACTCGGCGTACTGGGTGAAGATCAAGGCCTTGTCGCCGTCCTCGATGATCTCTTCGGCGAGCTCCTCGAGCCGGGCCAGCTTGCCCGACCGCGAGGGCAGCCGTGAACCGTCCTTGAGCAGGTGGGCCGGGTGGTTGCAGACCTGCTTGAGCTTGGTCATGGCGGCCAGCACGTTGCCTCGGCGCTGGATGCCCTCGCTGCCCTCGATCTCGGAGAGCATGTCCTCGACCACGGCCTGATAGAGCGTGGCCTGCTCGGCGGTGAGCGTGCACCAGACCTTCATCTCGTTCTTCTCGGGCAGATCCGAGATGATCGTCTTGTCGGTCTTGAGGCGGCGGAGCACGAACGGGCCGGTGGCGCGCTTGAGAGCCTCGGCCGCGACCTCGTCCTGGTGCACCTCGATCGGCTCCTGGAAGCGGCGGCGGAACCGTTTGGCCGGTCCGAGGATGCCGGGATTGCAGAAATCCATGATGGACCACAGCTCGGCCAGGTGATTTTCGACCGGCGTGCCGGTCAGGGCGAGGCGGGTGCGGGCGGGCACGGCGCGTACGGCCTGGGACTGCCGGGTGCCGCTGTTCTTGATGGCCTGGGCCTCGTCGCAGACCACGCGGCCCCAGTCGGCCTTTTTCAGCGTTTCGAGGTCGCGGGTCGCTGTGCCGTACGTGGTGATCACCAGGTCAGAATTGTCCACAGTGTCGAGGAACTCGTCGCCACGGACACGTGTGCCGCCATGGTGCACGTAGACGCGGAGGCTCGGCGCGAATCGGGCGGCTTCCTTCTGCCAGTTGCTGACCAGAGACATTGGACAAATCAGAATTGTCGGTTTTGTGGGGACGCTCGCGGCCCGCTCGGCCAGGAGGAGCGAGAGAGTCTGAGCGGTTTTGCCGAGGCCCATGTCGTCGGCCAGGATGCCGCCCAGGCCCAGACGGGTGAGGAAGTGCAGCCAGGAGAGGCCGCGTTCCTGGTACGGGCGCAGGGCACCCTGGAAGGAGGCTGGGGTGGGCACCGGATCCATCCGGTCGGCCGCCTGGCCGGAAAGCAGGTCGCCGAGCATGCCGTCGGCGTCGATCTCGACCAGCGGCAGGTCCTCCTCGCCGCCGTCCACCACCTGCTGGAGCACCTCGCCCGCGGTCATCTCGCCCTCGCGCCGCTTGGTGACGGCCTTGAGGGCGGCCCGCAGCTGGCGGTCGTCCAGCTCCACCCACTGACCGCGCACCCGCACCAGCGGCACCTTGAGCCGGGCCAGCTCGGCCAGCTCCTCGGCGGTGACCGCGCCGTCGCCGATCACCAGGTCGAGACGGAAGTCGACCAGCTCCTGCAGACCGAAGCCGGAGTCGGCGACGGCACGGGTCGAGGTGCCCTTCGCCTTGCGGGAGCGGGTGGTCAGCTTGAGGCCGACCGCCTTGCGCCCGGCCCACGCCGGCAGCTGAACGCCGAAGCCGGCCGCCTGGAGCAGCGGCGCCGCGCTCCGCAGGAACTCGTGCGCCTGGGCGGTGTCGATCGTCATCCGGCCCGGCTCCTGGTCGCGCAGGGCCACGTGCAGTTGCGGGAAGAGCCGGACCGCGCGGCCGAGCCCGGCCAGCAGCGACTCGTCGGGCCGGGCGGGCATGCCGGGGAAGCGGCCACCGGCCCAGACCTCCTCGGCCGGCAGGTAGAGGCTGGGGTCCTCGGCCGACTGGAGAGCGAACTCGAGGCCCCACTCGTCGGTGTCGGGCTCGGGTTCGAACAGCCGGAAGCTGACCCGCACGGGGCCGTTCGCCTCGTGGGCGGCCCGCAGCCAGTCGCCGAGCGCCGTGCGGAGCTCGCGCTCCTCGTCGGGCCGGGCGCCGGGCAGGGTGGGGTCGTCGGCGGTCAGCGCGGCGATCCAGCGGTCGGGCAGCGGCGCCTTGGGCCCGGCCCGGTGGCCGTAGAGGATCCGCTCGGGCATCACCGAGCGTGCTGCCGAGTCGACGAGATGATCGAGGGCATCGCGCAGGGTCACCGTCACGCCGCCACCGGCCGAGCGCACCGACGGGGGCATGCCTTCGGCGAAGTCGCGATAGGTGGCGGCGTCGCCACCGGTGAGAACCGGGCGCCAGCGGGCGGTGGCCACGCCGTCCTCGGTGACCAGTTGAGGAAGCATCCGGCCGCGCCGGGCCAGGTCGCAGGCATATCCGGCCAGTACGCAGAGATAGCGCAGGTCGGCCCCGGCCAGCCATTCGTCGGAGGGCTCGGCCAGCTCGCCCAGCACCGCCATGGCCTCGGCCCCGGGGATGATGAGCACCGGCACCCGCCAGGGCGACAGCTTGATTCCTCGCCCGGCCGTTTCGATCCCGGTCTCGGGCGACGGCACCGGCCCCCGCGCGCTGCTGGGCAGGAACAGAACGGCCGTCTCAGCCGCTTCATTCCGGGGCTCTTGTGCGGACAAATCCGAAATTTCCCCTACGGGTGCTGCGAACGGATGCGGGCGGTCCGCCGCCCGCGACGTTGTTGTCAGCGGGCGGGCCGGGTCCTCGGCCCAGAGCATCAGCTGCCCGCCTGCCCAACCACCATGTACGACGAGCACAGCCACCCCCAGAACAGACCGCCATCGAGAGTAACGACCCATCTGAGAGGTAGGCCGCTGACGGTTCACCCCCGGCGGACGTACTCTTCGGTACGTGACGGCGAACCGGGAGATCGACAGCATTCTGCAGCGCGCGGCCGACGGCGGGCGGATCACGCCCGAGGAGGCGCTGCTGCTCTACACGGACGCTCCGTTCCACGCGCTGGGCGAGGCCGCCGACGCGGTGCGCCGCCGCCGTCACCCTGACGGCATCGTCACCTATCTGATCGACCGCAACATCAACTACACGAACGTGTGCGTCACCGCGTGCAAGTTCTGCGCCTTCTTCCGTGCTCCCAAGCACAAGGAGGGCTGGTCGCACCCGATGGAGGAGATCCTCAACCGGTGCGGCGAGGCGGTCGACCTCGGCGCCACCCAGGTGATGCTCCAGGGCGGCCACCACCCGGACTTCGGCGTGGAGTACTACGAGAACCTCTTCTCCTCGGTCAAGCAGGCGTACCCCCAGCTGGCGATCCACTCGATCGGCCCCAGCGAGATCCTGCACATGGCCAAGGTCTCCGGCGTCTCGATCGAGGAGGCCATCCTGCGGATCAAGGCGGCCGGTCTCGACTCGATCGCCGGCGCCGGCGCCGAGATGCTGCCCGACCGGCCCCGCCAGGCGATCGCCCCGCTGAAGGAGAGCGGCGCCCGCTGGCTCGAGGTGATGGCGGTCGCGCACCGCAACGGCCTCTCGTCGACCGCGACCATGATGATGGGCACCGGCGAGACGCACGAGGAGCGCATCGAGCACATCCGGATGATCCGTGACGTACAGGATCTGGCCGTGGCCAACGGCTACCGCGACGATGCCGTCGAGACCGGGCAAGCCGTCGGGGGGTTCCGGGCCTTCATCCCGTGGACCTATCAGCCGGAGAACAACCACCTGAAGGGCCGCACCCAGGCCACCACGATGGAATATCTGCGCTTCCTGGCCATGTCGCGGCTGTTCTTCGACAACGTGTCCCACCTGCAGGCCTCGTGGCTGACCACGGGCAAGGACGTCGGCCAGCTCTCGCTGCACCTGGGCGTCGACGACCTGGGCTCGATCATGCTGGAGGAGAACGTGATCTCCTCGGCCGGTGCCCGGCACCGCTCCAACCTGCACGAGCTGATCTGGATGATCCGTACGGCCGACCGCATCCCGGCCCAGCGCGACACCCTCTACAAGCACCTGGCCGTCCACTACACGCCCGAGGACGACCCGACCGACGAGCGTGTCGTGTCGCACTTCTCCTCGATCGCGATGCCCGGCGGCGGCGCCGGGCGCCAGCAGCTCCCGGTGGTCGGGGTCTCGTAACGGTAAAGAAAAGTCACAGGCCGAGACCGGGAACGCCCTGTTCGGGGGGTCGCCGATGACCGTTCGGTCAGGTGCCCCTCGGCGAACCGGCGAGGGAGGATTGCCACTTCGTAACGAGCACCGTGAACCTCTGTTCCGGCCTTTCCACGCTGGTTACGTTGCCCTCGTAAGACCTGAGACTTCTACCGGGAATCAATCTTCTCGGTGTTGGTTGCGGACCCGACCGATGGCGGTCGTATATATAACGCACAAGGAACCGGGCGGGATGGGTGACCATCCCGCCCGATCTGTTTTCCGGGGTGGCACAGTTGACCCCGTGACGCGCGCAGACCTGGACAAGCAGCCGCACGAGGTCGCCGAGATGTTCGACGGCGTGGCCAAGCGGTACGACCTGACCAACACCGTGCTCTCCTTCGGGCAGGACCGTGGCTGGCGGCGGGCCACACGCGCGGCGCTCGGGCTGCGGCCGGGGGAGCGGGTGCTCGACGTGGGCGCCGGCACCGGTGTCTCGACCGAGGAGCTGGGCCGGTCGGGCGCGTTCGCGGTCGGCGCCGATCTCTCCGTCGGCATGCTGCGGGTGGGTCGCCAGGCGCGGCCGGTCGTGCCGCTGGTGGCCGGTGACGCGCTGCGGCTGCCCTTCCCGGACGGCACCTTCGACGCGGTCACCATCTCCTTCGCGCTACGCAACGTGGTCGACACCGGGGCTGCGCTGCGTGAGCTCGGCCGGGTCACCCGTCCTGGCGGCCGCCTGGTGGTGTGCGAATTCAGCCATCCGACCAACGGGGCCTTCCGCACTGTCTATCTGCAATACCTCATGCGCTCCCTGCCCGCGGTGGCGCGAAGCGTGTCCAGCAACCCCGACGCGTACGTCTATCTCGCCGAATCCATTCGCGCCTGGCCCGACCAGGCGGCCCTGGCCGGGCGCATTGCGGAGTCGGGATCGTGGGACCGCGTCGGCTGGCGGAACCTGACCGGCGGCGTCGTCGCGCTGCACCGCGCCACGCGTCTCTAAAGGGGACAAGTCGCACGTTTCCGCCCATCTACGGCGAGTTCCTGTTTTCCTCGGAGAATGACCACTTTCGGGCACCTCGAGGACACCGACATCGACATCGCGATCGACGACCGTGACGCCGGCGAGCGTCGTGGCATGGAGCTGGCCGCCCGCATCCGGATGGTGGCCGCTCAAGATCCTGAGCTGGCACAAGATCTCGTCGAGCAGTTGATCTCCGCGCTGGAGAAGGCGACCGGCGGAACCTTCCGTCAGTTCCTGGACTCCGAGGGCGAGTCGGAGATCACCGCGGACGCACCGTCCGTTAATTCACCGGCGCGAAACAGTTAGGGTTCCCTTACCCGAACGAGCTTCGATGGCCGTCTTAGACTCCGACTTGGGCGCGCTTGTGAACTGTTTCACGAGCCGCTGCGAGACGGAGGTGTGGTGTGCGCAACGAGGTACTATCCGGTCCGATCGCCGACGAAGCGGATGTGATCGTCGTCGGGGCGGGACCGGGCGGGTCCGCAGCCGCTTATCACATGGCGCGCCACGGTTTGCGCGTTCTGCTTCTCGAGAAAACCGAGTTCCCGCGCGAGAAAGTGTGCGGTGACGGTCTGACTCCGCGCGCCGTCCGGCAGCTGGTCCGGATGGGCGTCGACACCTCCGAGAAAGCCGGCTGGCTGCACAACCGTGGCCTGCGGGTGATCGGCGGCGGCGTCCGGCTCGAGCTCGACTGGCCCGACCTGGCCAGCTTCCCCAACTACGGTCTGGTCCGCACCCGGCTCGACTTCGACGACATGCTGGCCAAGCGCGCGGTCGAGGCCGGCGCCGTTCTGCGTACGTCGGTGAACGTGACCGGCCCGGTGCTGGACGACGACGGCCACGCCATCGGCGTCGAGGCCAAGATCGGCCCCGGCAAGGAGCCCGTGCAGTTCCGGGCGCCCCTGGTGATCGCGGCCGACGGCGTCTCCGGCAAGCTGCCGCTGGCCATGGGCCTGGCCAAGCGGGACGACCGGCCGCTCGGCGTGGCGGTCCGGCGCTACTACACCTCGCCCGTGCGCGCCGACGACGACTACCTCGAGTCCTGGCTGGAGCTGCGCAGCTCCGAGGACCCCTCCCGGCTGCTGCCCGGCTACGGCTGGATCTTCGGGATGGGCGACGGCCGGGTGAACGTGGGCCTCGGCATCCTCAACTCGTCCAGCGCGTTCGGCAAGACCAACTACCGGTCGATGCTCACCGACTGGCTGGCCGGCACCCCGGCCGACTGGGGTTTCAACGACGAGGCCAACGCCGACGGGCCGATCCTGGGCGCCGCGCTGCCGATGGGCTTCAACCGGGTGCCCCACTACACGCGCGGTCTGATGCTGGTCGGTGACTCGGGCGGCATGGTCAACCCGATGAACGGCGAGGGCATCGCCTACGCCATGGAGTCGGGCGAGCTCGCGGCCGAGGTCGCCGTGCAGGCGCTGGCCCGGCCCGAGGGCGCCGACCGCGAGCGTGCGCTGCGGGCGTACCCGTCGGAGCTTAGTCTGCGGTTCGGCGGCTACTACCGACTCGGCGGAGTGTTCGTGAAGCTCATCGGCAACCCGCAGATCATGCGGATCGCGACGAAGCACGGCATGCCGCATCCGACGTTGATGCGGTTCGTTCTGAAACTGCTGGCCAACCTCACCGACCCGCGCGGCGGTGACGCGATGGACCGAGTGATCAACGGCTTGACGAAGGTGGCCCCGGCCGTCTGAACTACCCCGGCTGGACCAAGAGCAAATCGGACGAATAGTGTTATACGGCTCATAGTCGCAACAGGAGTCCTGAGATGTCGGTCAACCCATACGTCCCGATCGTCGGGTTACTCATCCTCGGCGCGCTCTTCGCGTTGTTCTCCGTGTCGATCGCGCCGATCGTCGGTCCACATCGCTACAACCGCGCCAAGCTCGACGCGTACGAATGTGGCATCGAGCCCGCGCCGCAACCCGTCGGCGGCGGCCGGTTCCCGGTGAAGTTCTACCTGACCGCGATGCTCTTCATCATCTTCGACATCGAGACCATCTTCCTCTATCCGTGGGCCGTCTCCTTCAACGCGCTCGGCCTGTTCGGCTTCGTCGAGATGGTCCTGTTCATCGTCACGGTCTTCATCGCCTACACCTACGTGTGGCGGCGTGGCGGCCTCAACTGGGACTGATCCGCGGCACAAGGTCTTAACAGGAGACACGCCATGGGAATCGAAGAGAAGCTACCGGCCGGCATCCTGCTGACCTCCGTCGAGAAGTTGTCGAACTGGGCCCGCAAGTCGTCGTTCTGGGGTGCCACCTTCGGACTGGCCTGCTGCGCCATCGAGATGATGGCCGCCGGCGGTCCGCACTACGACCTCGGTCGCTGGGGCATGGAGGTCTTCCGGGCCTCGCCGCGGCAGGCCGACCTGATGATCGTGGCCGGCCGGGTGAGCCAGAAGATGGCGCCCGTCGTCCGGCAGATCTACGACCAGATGCCCGAGCCGCGCTCGGTGATCTCGATGGGCGTGTGCGCCTCGTCCGGCGGCATGTTCAACAACTACGCGATCGTGCAGGGCGTGGACCACATCGTCCCGGTCGACGTCTATCTGCCCGGCTGCCCGCCGCGGCCCGAGATGCTGATCGACGCCATCCTCAAGATGCGCGAGAAGGTCATGGCCCAGCCGCTCGGACCGAACGGCCGCAAGATGCTCGAAGCCCGCAAGGCCGAGGGCAAGGTGCCGATCGTGGCGCCGGGCGCGATGCCGTCGTCGTACCGCGTGGACAAGGTCCGCCGGGCCGAGTGGACGCAGGCGGTCAAGGAAGGCCGCGAGGAACAGCTGCGCATCGAGAACTGGATGAAGCTCCAGCCGCATCTGCGGGAGGGCAAATGAGCATCGCACCACAGGACGGCCCACAGCCGGTGGGCGCCGACATCGACGCCCCGGCCCAGGTGCCGGCCAGCCCGCAGAAGGGCATGTTCGGCATCACCGGCACCGGCGACGTCTCCGGCTTCGGCGGCCTGGTCCGCCGGCATCCCGAAGTGGTCGGCAGCCCGAAGCCGTACGGCGGTTACTTCGACGAGGTCACCGACGCGCTCGAGGAGGCGTACCCCGGATTCGCCGACGCGATCGAGCGGGTGGTGGTCGATCGGGGCGAGCTGACCCTGCACATCAAGGCCGAGCGCATCGCCGAGGTCGCGCAGATCATGCGCGACGACGAGTCGCTGCGCTTCGAGCTGTGCTCGTCGGTGTCCGGCGTGGACTACCTGAACAGCGACGCCCGCCGGCTGCACGTCGTCTACCACCTGGCCTCGATGACGTACCGGCGCCGCGTGCGGCTCGAGATCGCCGTGCCCGACGGCGTGAGCGTTCCCAGCGTCACCGCCGTCTACCCGACCGCCGACTGGCAGGAGCGGGAGACGTACGACATGTTCGGCGTGGTCTTCGTGGGTCACCCCAACCTGACGCGGGTGCTCATGCCGGACGACTGGGAGGGCCACCCCCAGCGCAAGGACTACCCGCTCGGCGGCGTGCCCGTCGAGTACAAGGGTGCCGAGATTCCGCCTCCTGACCAGCGGAGGGTCTACCAATGACACAGTCCGGATACGCAACCGAGCGCGAGACCACCGAGGGTCGCGTCTTCACCGTCACCGGCGGCGACTGGGACACCGTCACCGGCAGCGTCGATCCGCTGAGCAACGAGAAGATCGTCGTCAACATGGGTCCGCAGCACCCGTCGACGCACGGCGTTCTCCGGCTCGTGCTCGAACTCGAGGGCGAGACCGTTCAGGAGGTACGTCCCGTCGTCGGCTACCTCCACACCGGCATCGAGAAGAACCTCGAATATCGCAACTGGACGCAGGGCACCACCTTCGTCACCCGGGCCGACTACCTCGCTCCGCTGTTCAACGAGGCCGGTTACTGCCTCGCCGTCGAGAAGCTGCTCGGCATCACCGACCAGATCACCGAGCGGGCGAACACCATCCGGGTGCTCTTCATGGAGCTGAACCGGATCTCGTCGCACCTGGTCTGGCTGGCCACCACCGGCATGGAGCTGGGCGCCATCTCGATGATGCTCTACGGCTTCCGCGAGCGTGAGTACATCCTCGACATCTTCGAGGAGACCTCCGGCCTGCGGATGAACCACGCCTACTTCCGCCCGGGCGGAGTGGCGCAGGACGTCCCCGAGTCGGCGATCAAGAAGATCCGCGACTTTCTGGTCTACCTGCCCAAGAAGCTCAAGGAGTACGAGGCGATGCTCTCCGGCCAGGTGATCTGGCAGGAGCGCACCCAGGGCGTCGCCGTGCTCGACGTGACCGGCTGCCTAGCGCTGGGCGTCACCGGGCCCGTGCTGCGTTCCGCGGGACTGGCTTGGGACCTGCGGAAGACGATGCCCTACTGCGGCTATGAGAATTATGAGTTCGACGTCCCGACCGCGACGACCGCCGACGTCTGGGGGCGGTACCAGGTTCGTCTCGCCGAGATCCGAGAGTCTCTCAAGATCATAGAGCAGGCCCTCGACCGTCTCCGGCCGGGTCCGATCTTCATCGCCGACAAAAAGATAGCCTGGCCTGCGCAATTGGCCGTCGGGCTGGACGGCATGGGCAACTCGCTCGAGCATGTGGCCAAGATCATGGGCCAGTCGATGGAGTCCCTTATCCACCATTTCAAGCTCGTGACCGAGGGCTTCCGGGTGCCGGCGGGCCAGGTCTACGTCGCCATCGAGCACCCGCGTGGAGAGCTCGGCGTGCACGCCGTCTCCGACGGCGGCACCCATCCCTACCGGGTGCACATGCGCGACCCGAGCTTCGTGAACCTCCAGGCCATCCCCGCGATGGCCGAGGGCGCGCTGTTGGCCGACGTCATCGCCGGCGGCGCTTCTCTGGACCCCGTGATGGGTGGGTGTGACCGGTAATGACTGATACAACGGTGGATTTCTCCCCCGCCGCCGCCCCCCTGGCCGAAAAGCTGCTCGGCCAGGCAACTGAGATCCTCGCTCGCTACCCCGCCGGTCGCGAACGGTCTGCCCTTCTGCCGCTGCTGCACCTGGTGCAGACGGTCGAGGGCCACGTCAGCCCGAACGGGGTGGCGTTCTGCGCCGAGATCCTGGGCATCAACAAGGCCCAGGTCGGCGCGGTCGCGACGTTCTACACGATGTACAAGCGCCGGCCCACCGGCGAATACCTCGTGAGCGTCTGCACCAACACGCTGTGCAACACGCTCGGCGGCCAGGAGGTCTACGACCAGCTGTCCGAGCACCTCGGTGTCGGGCACGACGAGACCACCGGCGACGGCCGCATCACGCTGGAGCACGCCGAGTGCCTGGCCGCCTGCGACTACGCACCGGTGGTCACGGTCAACTACGACTTCGCCCTCGACGAGGCCACCCCGGAAGCGGCGGTCGGCCTGGTCGAGAAGCTGCGCACCGGCGAGTCGTACACGCCGGCCCGGGGCGCCCGGATCTGCTCCCTCAAGGAGATGCAGGTCCAGCTGGCCGGTTTCGCCGACCCCCGCGACGGCGCGGTCGGCGACGGCCGGGCCGGTGCGCCCACGCTGCGCGGCGTGAACCTGGCCCAGGAGCACGGCATCGCGGTGCCGAACTTCAACCCGGACACCCCCATCACCAAGACCAAGCCCTCCCCGCGCGAAGAGAGCAAGGGCACGGTGGCCACGGCGGTCGACAAGGCGGCGGGCGCGGTCAAGGCCGCGGCCACGAAGGTCGCCGGTGACAAGGCCGGCGAGCCGGTCAAGGCCGGCGACGCCAAGGACCCCGAGGTCCGTACGGCCCAGCAGCGCAACCCCGACGCGAGCACCCCCGACAAGACGGGCGACGCCAAGGCCACGCCGCCGGCGCCGAGCAACCCGGCGGAGGCGGCCGGCGCCTCGGCCAACCAGCCCGCCGGTGACGGCAAGCCCGCCGGCGACACCGCCCGCGGCAGCGAGGAGGCGAAGTGACCCAGCCACGGCGTGAGCTTCTCGAAAAGCTGACCCCGGTCCTCACCAAGCGCTGGCTCTCGCCGAACGCCTGGCAGATCGGCGTCTACGAGCAGCTCGACGGATATCGGGCGGTCCGCAAGGCGCTCGACGTCCACCCCGACGACCTGATCCAGCTCATCAAGGACTCCGGTCTGCGCGGCCGCGGCGGCGCGGGCTTCCCGACCGGTCTCAAGTGGGGGTTCATCCCGCAGGGCGACGGCAAGCCGCACTACCTCGTGATCAACGCGGACGAGGGCGAGCCGGGCACCTGCAAGGACCTGCCGCTGATGACCTACGACCCGCATTCGCTGGTCGAGGGCGCGATCATCGCGGCGTACGCGATCCGGGCCAACCGGGCCTTCATCTACATCCGCGGCGAGGCGGTGCACGCCGCGCGGCGGCTGCGCAACGCGGTGGAAGAGGCGCGCGCGGCCGGATATCTGGGCACGAACATCCTCGGCTCCGGATTCGACCTCGAACTCGTCGTGCACAGCGGCGCCGGGGCGTACATCTGTGGCGAGGAAACCGCTCTGCTCGACTCGCTCGAGGGTTTCCGCGGCCAGCCGCGGCTGCGGCCGCCGTTCCCGGCGATCGCCGGCCTCTACGCGAGCCCGACGGTGGTCAACAACGTCGGCACCATCGCGAGCGTGCCGTACATCGTGCTCGGCGGCGCCGACTGGTGGAAGAGCATGGGCACCGAGAAGTCGGCCGGCCCGATGATCTACTCGCTCTCGGGCCGGATCGCCAACCCGGGACAGTACGAGTGCGGCCTCGGCATCACCCTGCGCGAGCTCATCGAGCTGGCCGGCGGGATGAAGCCCGGGCACAAGCTCAAGTTCTGGACGCCCGGTGGCTCGTCGACGCCGCTGCTCACGGCCGAGCACATCGACACCGCGATGGACTTCGAGGGCGTCGCCGCGGCCGGCTCCATCCTGGGCACCACGGCGATGCAGATCTTCAGCGACCAGGACTGCCCGGTCTACTCGACCTGGCGGTGGCTGGAGTTCTACCACCACGAGTCGTGCGGCAAGTGCACCCCGTGCCGCGAGGGCAACTACTGGATGGTCCGCACCTACCGCCGGATCCTGTCGGGCGAGGGGACGTACAAGGACCTCGACACCCTGCAGGACACCGCCGACAACATCTTCGGCCGCTCGTTCTGCGGTCTCGGCGACGGCGCGGCCACCCCGGTCATGTCCACGCTGAAGTTCTTCCGCCAGGACTACCTGGACTACATCGAGGGCCGGACTGCTCCCCGCTTGTCCGCCAAGGCTCTGGTTGGAGCTCACTGATGACGGACGTAGCGAAGAAGACGGACACCGTCACGCTCACGATCGACGGGATCGAGGTGACAGCGGAGAAGGGCGAGCTCGTCATCCGCGTCGCCGAGCGGATGGGCATCGCGATTCCCCGGTTCTGCGACCACCCGCTGCTCGCGCCGGCCGGTGCCTGCCGGCAGTGCCTGGTCGACATCGAGGGCCAGCGCAAGCCGGTCGCCTCCTGCACCCAGACGGTCGCCGAGGGCATGGTCGTCAAGACCCAGCTCACCTCGCCGGTCGCCGCCAAGGCGCAGGGCGGCGTGATGGAGCTGCTGCTGGCCAACCACCCGCTCGACTGCCCGACCTGCGACAAGGGCGGCGAGTGCCCGCTGCAGAACCAGGCGATGACGAACGGCCGGGCCGACTCCCGCTTCCACGAGCACAAGCGCGAGTACGAGAAGCCGATCCACATCTCCAGCCAGGTGCTGCTCGACCGCGAGCGGTGCATCCTGTGCCAGCGCTGCACCCGGTTCTCCGAGGAGATCGCCGGCGACAAGTTCATCGACCTGATGGACCGCTCGTCGGGCGAGCAGATCAACGTCTACCGCGACGACTTCTTCGGCGGCCGCGGCACCGGTGACGGCCAGGTCGGCGAGGGCGAGGGCGACGTCGCCTTCAACTCGTACTTCTCCGGCAACACGATCCAGATCTGCCCGGTCGGCGCGCTCACCGGCGAGCAGTACCGCTTCCGGGCCCGCCCGTTCGACCTGGTCTCCACGCCGACCGCGTGCGAGCACTGCGCGGCCGGCTGCTCGATGCGGGCCGACCACCGCCGCGGCAAGGTGCTGCGCCGGCTGGCCGGCGACGACCCGGCGGTGAACGAGGAGTGGAACTGCGACAAGGGCCGCTGGGGCTTCCGCTACACCACGGCCAACGACCGCATCACCACGCCGCTGATCCGCGGCGCCGACGGTGAGCTGCGGGAGGCGTCCTGGAGCGAGGCGCTGCTGGCGGCGGCCGAGGGTCTCGGCGCGGCCAGGAGCGCCGGGGTCGGCGTGCTCACGGGTGGCCGGCTCACGGTGGAGGACGCGTACGCGTACGCGAAGTTCGCCCGTCTCGCCCTCGGCACCAACGACATCGACTTCCGGGCGCGCCCGCTCAGCGCCGAGGAGGCCGACTTCCTGGCCTCGTCGGTGGCCGGGCTGACCGACGTGACCTATGAGGACGTCGAGAACGCGGGCTCGGTGGTGATCGCCGGGCTGGAGCCGGAGGAGGAGTGCCCGATCCTCTTCCTGCGCCTGCGCAAGGGCTTCAACCGCAAGCGCCTGAAGGTCACGGCGGTGGCGCCCTATCTGACCCGGGGCTTCACCAAGCTCGGGGCGGCGCTGGTCGCCGCGGTGCCCGGCGAGGAGGCCCGGCTGCTGGCCGAGGACCCGGCGATCGCGGCCGCCCTGGCCGAGCCGGGCGCGGTCCTGATCGTCGGCGAGCGGCTGGCCACGGTGCCCGGCGGACTGTCCGCCGCGGCCGCCCTGGCCCAGCGCACCGGCGCCCGCCTCGCGTGGGTGCCGCGCCGGGCCGGTGACCGCGGCGCCATCGACGCCGGCTGCCTGCCCAACCTGCTGCCGGGCGGCCGTCCGGTGAGCGACCCGGCCGCCCGCGCCGAGCTGGCGCGGGCGTGGCGGACCGGGGAAGAGGCGCTGTCCGGGACGCCCGGCCGCGACACCGACGCCATCATCGCGGCGGCGGCCGAGGGAAGGCTCGGCGGCCTGCTGGTCGCCGGCGTCGACCCGGGTGACCTGGCCGACCCGCGGCTGGCCGAGCAGGCGCTCGACAACGCCGGCTTCGTGGTCAGCCTGGAGCTGCGGCACAGCGCGGTGACCCGCCGGGCCGACGTGGTGCTCCCGGTGGCCCCGGCGGCCGAGAAGTCGGGCACCTACCTCGACTGGGAGGGCAGGCTGCGGTCCTTCGGGACGGTCCTGCCGACCAGCACGGCGATGACCGACGGCCGGGTGCTGGAGGCGATCGCGGCTCTCATGGAAGTGACGCTCGGAACCGGCGACGTGATGGCCATCCGGCGTGAGCTCGGCTCGATGCCGGCCAGCAGCGCGGCCCGTCCGGCGCTGCCCTCGGCGGCTCCGTCGGCGGGGCCCTCTCTCTCCACAGGAGAAGCGGTCCTCGCCACCTGGCACCACCTGATCGACCTCGGCTCGATGACCGAGGGCGACGCGGTGCTGGCCGGAACGGCCCGGGCGCCGCTGGCCCGCATCGGCAAGGACCTGGCCGAGGAGCTGGGTGTGGCCGACGGCGACGCGCTCACGGTCGGCACCGACCGCGGGGCGATCACCCTGCCGGTCGCGATCACCGACCTGCCGCCGCGGGTCGTGTGGCTGCCCACGAACTCGCCGGGCTCGACGCTGCGCCGCAGCCTCGGGGTCACCGCCGGCGCGGTTGTCCGGCTCTCAGCGGGAGCGTCCGCATGAAGAACATGATTGTGGCGGCCCACGCCGTCGACCCCAGCCTCCAGACGTTCGAGGACGACATCTGGTGGATCACGCTGATCAAGCTGTTCGGCGTCTTCGTCCTGCTGCTCCTGTTGACGCTCTTCACGATCAACTATGAGCGCAAGGTCGTGGCCCGGATGGCGGTCCGCCCCGGTCCCAACCAGGTCGGCCCCAAGGGCTGGCTGCAGAGCCTCACGGACGGCGTGAAGCTGCCGTTCAAGGAGGAGATCATCCCGAAGACCGCCGACAAGGTGGTCTACTTCATCGCCCCGGTGATCTCGGCGACCACGGCGTTCACCGCCTTCTCGGTCATCCCGTTCGGCGGCGTGGTCAACATGTTCGGCCAGACGACCGCGCTCCAGCTCACCGACGTTCCGGTCTCGGTGCTCGTGCTGCTCGCCTGCTCCTCCATGAGCGTCTACGGCGTCGTGCTGGCCGGGTGGGCCTCCGGCTCGACCTATCCGCTGCTGGGCGGTCTGCGGTCGAGTGCGCAGATGATCTCGTACGAGGTCGCCATGGGTCTCTCGATCGTCGCCGTCTTCATGACGGCCGGCACCATGAGCACCTCGCAGATCGTGAAGGCGCAGGCCGAGGGCAACCCGGTGAACATCTTCGGCTGGGAGGCGACGACACCCAGTTGGTACGCCATCCTGCTGCTCCCGAGCTTCGTCATCTACTGCATCGCGGCCGTCGGCGAGACCAACCGGGCGCCGTTCGACCTGCCCGAGGCCGAGTCCGAGCTGGTCGGTGGTTTCCACACCGAATATTCGTCGTTCAAGTTCGCGCTGTTCTTCCTGGCCGAGTACATCAACATGATCACCGTCTCGGCGTTCTGCACGACGCTGTTCCTCGGTGGCTGGCGCGCGCCGTGGCCGATCACCACGATCTGGGAAGGCGCCAACGCGGGCTACTTCGGGCTGATCTGGTTCTTCGCCAAGGTGCTGCTGCTGCTCTTCGGCTTCATCTGGCTGCGGGCCACGCTGCCCCGCATGCGCTACGACCAGTTCATGCGGTTCGGCTGGAAGGTCCTCATCCCGGTCAACCTGGTGTGGATCCTCTTCCTGGCCTACGTCAAGGTCGCCAACAACGAGCTGTCGCAGCAGGCCAAGTGGATCTCGATCGTCGGCATCGTCGTGGTGGTCCTGCTGATCGCCATGCTGTGGCCGGCCACCCGCAAGCCACGACAGCTGTCCCTCGAGGAACAGCTGGCCGCGCGACCACCGGGCAGTTTCCCGGTGCCACCGATCGACCTTCAGGTTCCCCCCAGCCCACGGGCCCGCCGCGCGGTGGCCGAACGGGCGCCCGCCACGGTGGGCGGCGACCCCGCTCCCTCGGAAAACAAGGAGGTGTGACGTGGGTACGTTCACCGGCTCCTTCAAGGGCTTCGGGGTGACCTTCGCGCACATGTTCCGCAAGGTCATCACGACCGACTACCCGTTCACGCCGCCGACGCCGGCCCCGCGCTATCACGGCCGGCACATCCTCAACCGGCATCCGGACGGCCTGGAGAAGTGCATCGGGTGCGAGCTCTGCGCCTGGGCCTGCCCGGCCGACGCGATCTACGTCGAGGGTGCCGACAACACCGACGAGCAGCGCTTCTCGCCCGGTGAGCGGTACGCGGGGATCTACCAGATCAACTACGCGCGGTGCATCTTCTGCGGTCTGTGCATCGAGGCCTGCCCGACCCGTTCGCTCACCATGAGCAACGAGTACGAGCTGGCCCGCGACAGCCGGCAGGATCTGATCTTCACGAAGAAGGAGCTGCTGGCCCCGCTGCTGGAGGGCATGGAGCAGCCGCCGCACCCGATGCGCCTGGGCGAGACCGACAAGGACTACTACGTCGGCGCTCTCACCAACCCGGGCACCTCGGTCGGCGCCGAGCGGGCCCCCTGGGCCACGAACGACGCCGAGGACGCGACGGGTGTCGCCTCCAAGGAGGCGGTGTGATGGACGCCGTCTCCACCGGCGAGGCCGTCGCCTTCTGGATCCTCGCCCCGATCGCGGTCATCGGCGCGCTCGGCATGGTGATCGCCCGCAACGCCGTGCACTCCGCCCTCTGGCTCGTGCTGACGATGCTCTGCCTGGGCGTCGTGTACGTGATCAACGCGGCGCCGTTCCTCGGCATGGTGCAGATCATCGTCTACACCGGCGCGATCATGATGCTCTTCCTGTTCGTGCTCATGCTGGTCGGCCGGGACGCCTCGGACTCGCTGATCGAGACGCTGCGCGGCCAGCGGGTCGCGGCGATCGTGCTCGGCGTCGGCTTCGCGATCCTGGTCGGCACCGGCCTGGCCCGGTCGCTGGGCGACACCCCCACGGTCGGCCTGACCGAGGCCAACGCCA
The DNA here is from genome assembly GCF_050956135.1 of Actinoplanes sp. CA-131856. Classification (GTDB taxonomy): domain Bacteria; phylum Actinomycetota; class Actinomycetes; order Mycobacteriales; family Micromonosporaceae; genus Actinoplanes. The sequence continues at coordinate 288,440 of NZ_CP191849.1, forward strand.
ACGGCAACGTGCAGGGCCTGGCGTCGCTGCTGTTCACCCGCTACGTCTTCGCCTTCGAGGTCACGTCGGCGCTGCTCATCACCGCGGCCGTGGGCGCCATGATCCTGGCCCACGTCGAGCGGGCCAAGGCGGACGTCGTCGACCAGCTGACCCGGATGAAGCAGCGCTTCCGTCCCGGCAACTACCCCGGGCCCAAGGCCGGGCCGGGCGTGTACGCCAACACCATGTCGGTGGCCGCGCCCGCCCGCCTGCCGGACGGCAACGGCGCCGAGCGGAGCATCTCCCCGATCCTGCCCCTCCGCGAGCTCACGGCGGACGAGGCGGCCCCGAAGGGAACAGAGAAGTGACACCTGATTACTACCTCGTTCTGGCGGCCATCCTCTTCACCATCGGCGCCTCCGGGGTGCTCGTCCGCCGCAACGCGATCGTGCTGTTCATGTGCATCGAGCTGATGCTCAACGCCGCGAACCTCGCCCTGGTCACCTTCAGCCGCATCAACGGCAGCCTCGACGGCCAGATCATCGCGTTCTTCGTGATGGTCGTCGCGGCGGCCGAGGTCGTGGTGGGTCTCGCGATCATCATGTCGATCTTCCGTACGAGGCGCTCCGCGAGCGTCGACGACGCGAACCTCCTCAAGTACTAAAGGGGCCTTCACGTGGAACACGCAGTGGAGTACGCCCCCGCGTCGGGGGTGCTGAGCGGAATCTGGCTGCTCGTGGCCATTCCGCTCGCCAGCGCGGCGATCCTGCTGCTGCTGGGCAAGCGGGCCGACAAGTGGGGGCACTGGCTCGGCGTTCTCGCCGTGGCCGCCTCGTTCGTGCTGGGCCTGATCTTCTTCATCAGCCTGGCCGACCTCGAAGAGGGACACCGCACGGCGCAACAGAGTCTCTGGGACTTCATCGCCGTCGGCAGCCTCCATGTCGACTTCGGACTGCTCTTCGATCCGCTGTCCGGTGTCTTCGTCCTGCTGATCACCGGCGTCGGCTCGCTCATCCACATCTACGCCGTCGGTTACATGGAGCACGACCCGGGCCGCCGGCGGTTCTTCGGCTACTTCAACCTGTTCGTCGCGGCGATGCTCCTGCTCGTCCTCGGCAACAACTACGTCATGCTCTACTTCGGCTGGGAGGGCGTCGGCCTGGCGTCGTACCTGCTGATCTCGTTCTGGTACACCCGGCCCTCGGCCGCCACCGCCGGCAAGAAGGCCTTCCTGATGAACCGGGTCGGCGACGCCGGCCTGGCCATCGGCATCTTCATGCTCTTCGCCTATCTGGGCACCACGCAGTACGACGAGGTGTTCAACAGCGTGGGCGGGCTGAGCGCGACCGTGACGCTGGTCCTCGGCATCCTGTTGCTGCTCGGCGCGGCCGGCAAGTCCGGTCAGTTCCCGCTCCAGGCCTGGTTGCCGGACGCGATGGAGGGCCCGACCCCGGTCTCGGCCCTCATCCACGCGGCCACGATGGTCACCGCTGGTGTCTACCTGATCGCCCGGTCCAACCCGATCTTCTCGGCCAACCAGACGCTCCAGGTGATCGTGGTCAGCGTCGGCGCCCTGACGCTGCTCATGGGCTGCATCATCGGCGCCGCCAAGGACGACATCAAGCGGGTGCTGGCCTGGTCGACGGTGAGCCAGATCGGATACATGTTCGTCGGCGTCGGGCTCGGCGGCGGGGCGTACGCCCTGGCCATCATCCACCTGCTGGCGCACGGCTTCTTCAAGGCCAACATGTTCCTCGGCGCCGGCTCGGTCATGCACGGCATGCATGACCAGGTCGACATCCGCCGCTTCGGCGGACTGCGCAAGTACATGAAGTGGACGTGGCTGACCTTCGCCACCGGCTGGCTGGCCATCATCGGCATCCCGCCGCTGTCCGGTTACTTCTCCAAGGAGCCGATCATCGCGGCCGCCTTCGAGCGCGGTGACTGGACGTCCTGGCTGTTCGGCCTGGCGGCGCTGCTCGGCGCGGGGCTGACCGCGTTCTACATGACACGGCTGTTCGTGCTCACGTTCCACGGGCCCGAGCGGTACACCGAGGACAACAAGCATCCGCACGAGTCGCCGTACATCATGACCGTGCCTTTGATGATTTTGGCTCTCGGCTCGATCGCCGCCGGTGGGCTGATGGTCTGGACCGACGTGCCGCACTGGCTCGAACCGGTGCTCGGCCCCGAGGTCGAGCACGAGGCGGTGCTGTCGCACAGCCTGATCACCGTGCTGAGCCTGGTCGTCACGGTGCTCGGGGCGGGCCTGGCCTGGGCGATGTTCCGCAACGGGACCGCGCTCGAGCCGCAGCCGGCCGGCGTGGTCGTCACCGCGGCCCGTCGCAACCTCTACACCGACGCGTTCAACGAGGCGGTGTTCGAGCGGCCCGGCATCTATCTCACGCGGGCGCTGGTCTTCCTCGACAACAAGGGCATCGACGGGCTGGTCAACGGGATCGCGGCCGGTGTCGGCGGCAGCTCCGGGCGCCTCCGGCGACTCCAGACCGGGTTCGTACGGTCGTACGCCCTCTCCATGCTCACCGGTGCCGTCCTCGTCGTCGGCGCCTTCCTCGCGATCCAGCTTGGGTGGTTGGCGTGAACGACTTTCCGTTTCTGTCCATCCTGACGCTGCTGCCGCTGGTCGGCGCGGTCGTCGTGGCCTGCATCCCCCGTGCGAAGGCCGAGCTGGCCAAGTGGGTGGCCCTGGGCTGGTCGATCGTGGTGCTCGCGCTGAGCATCGTCATGTGGATCGCCTTCCAGACCGGTGGCGACCGCTTCCAGTTCCGGGAGTCGTACGCCTGGATCCCGTCCTGGGACGCCCGGTTCACCTTCGCCGCCGACGGCATCGCGCTGGTCATGCTGATGCTGATCGCGGTGCTGTTCCCGATCGTCATCCTGGCGTCGTGGCGCGACGTCGACCAGAGCAAGCGCTCCGTGCCGACGTACTTCGCGCTGCTGCTGGCCTTCGAGTTCACGATGATCGGCGTCTTCGCGGCCGCCGACATCTTCCTGTTCTACGTGTTCTTCGAGGTCATGCTGATCCCGATGTACTTCATCATCGGCTCGTTCGGCGGACCCCGCCGGCAGTACGCCGCGGTGAAGTTCTTCCTCTACAGCCTCGTCGGCGGCCTGTTCATGCTGGCCGCGGTGATCGGGCTGTGGGTGGTCGGCGGGCACACGTTCGACTTCGGCAAGCTCTCCGAGGCGGCCGTGTCGATCGACCAGAACACCGCCCGCTGGCTGTTCCTCGGCTTCTTCGTCGCCTTCGCGATCAAGGCGCCGTTCTTCCCGTTCCACACCTGGCTGCCGGACGCCGGTGGCGCCGCCCCGGCCGGCGCGGCCGCGCTGCTCGTCGGCGTGATGGACAAGGTCGGCACCTTCGGCATCCTGCGCTACTGCCTGCCGCTGTTCCCGGAGGCCTCCCGCTGGTTCGCGCCGGCGGCCCTGGTCCTCGCGGTCATCGGCATCATCTACGCCGCGCTGCTGGCGGTGGGGCAGAACGACCTGAAGCGCCTGGTGTCGTACACGTCGATCGCGCACTTCGGCTTCATCGGCATCGGCATCTTCGCCTTCACCACGCAGGGCGGGACCGGCTCGGTCCTCTACATGGTCAACCACGGCCTGGCCACCGGCCTGCTCTTCATCGTGGTCGGCATGTTCGTCGCCCGCCGCGGATCGAACCTGGTCAGCGACTTCGGCGGGGCCGGCAAGATGGTCCCGGTGCTGGCCGGCGTGCTGTTCTTCGCCGGCCTGGCCTCGCTGGCCCTGCCCGGCACGGCCCCGTTCATCAGCGAGTTCCTGGTGCTGATCGGCACGTTCACGGTGCACAAGACGTACGCCGTGATTGCCACCGCCGGCATCATCCTGGCCGCCGCGTACGTGCTCTGGATGATCCAGCGGACCACCCAGGGCACGCTCAACCCGGTCCTGCCCACGGTGCCGGCCATGCGCCGCGACATCACGCTGCGGGAAAAGGTCGTGGTGGCCCCGCTCATCCTGCTGATCATCCTGCTCGGCTTCTATCCGAAGCCGGTCACCGATGTGATCAACCCGGCCGTGCAGGCGACCATGCAGGACGTCGGTGTGCAGGACCCGACACCGGTCGTCGCGAATGAAAGGGTGGCGCGCTAGCCATGGGAGACCTGAAACTGCCCGCCATCGACTACGGCGCGCTCCTGCCGATGTTGATCCTGTTCGGTGTCGCCTGCGTCGGCATCGTCGTCGAGGTGACGGCGCCGCGCCGGGTGCGCAACACCGTCCAGCTCAGCCTGGCCGCCCTCGGCGTCATCGCGGCCTTCGTCGCGGTGATCTTCCAGCACAGCACCCGCACGATCACCATCGGCGGCGCGGTCGCGGTCGACGGCCCGACCCTGTTCCTCCAGGGCGCGCTGCTCGTGCTCGGCCTGGTCTCGCTCATGCTGATCGGCGACCGCTCGCTGGAGCGCGGCGGCCCGTTCGTCTCCCAGGCGGCCATCACGGTCGGCTCGCAGAAGGACGTCAAGCAGGCCGGCGACCAGCCCGGCCTCACCGAGGTCTACCCGCTGACCGTGTTCGCGCTCGGCGGCATGCTGCTGTTCGTGGCGGCCAACGACCTGCTCACCATGTTCGTGGCGCTCGAGGTCTTCTCGCTGCCGCTCTACCTGCTGTGCGCGCTCGCCCGCCGGCGGCGCCTGCTCAGCCAGGAGGCCGCGCTGAAGTACTTCCTGCTCGGGTCGTACGCCTCGGCGTTCTTCCTGTTCGGCGTGGCGCTCATCTACGGCTTCGCCGGCGGCATCAGCCTCGCCCAGGTCCACCAGGCGGTGAGCAACCCCCAGCAGAGCCAGATCCTTTTGTACGGGGGTCTCGCGCTCCTGGCGATCGGACTGCTCTTCAAGGCGGCGCTGGCGCCGTTCCACGTGTGGACGCCCGACGTCTACCAGGGCGCGCCCACCCCGATCACGGCGCTCATGGCGGCCTGCACCAAGGTGGCCGCGTTCGGCGCCCTGCTGCGGATCCTGTACGTGGCGTTCGACGGCGTCCGCTGGGACTTCCAGCCGGTGCTGGGCACGGTCGCGGTCCTGACCATGCTGGTCGGGGCGGTCCTGGCGGTCACGCAGACCGACATGAAGCGGCTGCTGGCCTACTCGTCGATCGCCAACGCCGGATATCTGCTGGTGGGCGTGCTGGCCCTGAACGAGGAGGGCCTCAGCAGCACGATGTTCTATCTGGTGGCGTACGGCTTCACGGTCCTCGCCGCCTTCGGCATCGTGACACTGGTCCGCGACGCCGACGGTGAGGCGACCCACCTGTCCCGCTGGGCGGGTCTGGGCCGCAAGAGCCCGCTGTTCGCGGCGGTCTTCACCTTCATCCTGCTGGCCTTCGCCGGCATCCCGCTGACCAGCGGCTTCACCAGCAAGTTCGCGGTCTTCGGGGCGGCCATCGAGGGCGGGCAGACCTGGCTGGTCATCGTGGGCGTGCTGACCAGCATGCTGCTGGCCTTCCCGTATCTGCGGGTGGTCGTCCTGCTGTGGCTCTCCGAGCCCGGCGAGTCGACCCCGACGGTGTCCATCCCCGGATTCCTGACCTCGGCGGCCCTGGCCATCGGGGTGATCGCGACGCTGGCGCTGGGCGTCGTGCCGGCCCCGCTGATCGACCTGACCCGCGACGCGGCCCAGTTCGTCCGCTGACGGGCGGCCCGGCGCCTCGCTAGTTCAGGAGGCGCTGGGCCCAGGTCGCCCGGCCGTGATCGTTCACCTGCACCAGGGCGACGGTCAGATCCTCGGCCCGGGCCGGCGCCGGGGCGCTCGGAATCCGGCTCCCCAGATCGACGTCGCCGGGCAGCAGAACCGCGGCGAAGGTGGCCTCACCCGGATCGAGCGAATAGATCGCCACGGCGTCGGTGGAAATGTAACCCGCTCCCGGATCGTGCACGCCCGCCGCCCCGGCCAGCCACGGATAGCGCTCGGCGGCGTCCCACAGAGCGCCGGTCGAGCCGAGACCCAGCTCGTCGTCGGACGTGACCTTCGGAATGAGCATGGCCGGCGGGCGATGGCTGCGGTTGTGCAGGACCATCACGTAGAGGGCGCCCTCGGGCCGCTGCGGGCGCAGCCAGGACACCCGGCCCAGGAAGACCTGCTGGCCCTCGGCGAGCCGCGGGATGATGTTGGGGCTCAGAGCGGACTCGGCGGTAGCCTCGTCGACCAGCCGCAGATCGGCCCGGGCGGCCAGGTCGCCGGCCGAATAGGGTGCGCGGCCCGTCCACCAGCGGGATCCCTCGACAGCGGCCACGACGATCAGCAGAATCCCGAGAATGACGGCAGCCCACTTACGCACGCGGGGAGTGAACCACAACCTGTCGAACGGCGTCTCGCTGTTCGTGAGGCGGTTCGGCGACCCGGGCCGGCCGATGCTCGTGGTCATCCACGGCGGGCCGACGTGGGATCACAGCTATCTGCTCCCGGCGGTCGCGGAGCTCAGCGATGTGGCACATGTCGTGATGTTCGACCTGAGGGGGTGCGGGCGCAGCAGCCGTACGCCTGAGCTGCCCGTCGCGGCGCTCCAGCCGGATCTGCTGGCCGACGACGTGGCGGCGCTGGTCCGGCATTTGGGGGCCTCGCGGGCGGACGTGCTCGGCTTCTCGTACGGGGGCATGGTGGCGATGCGGGTCGTCGATCAGCATCCGGAGATGGTGCGGTCGGTGATCCTGGCTTCCACTACGGCCTACCGGGACTTCGAGGCGCCGGCGGACTATGACGAAAGGCGCCGGATGTGTCCCGAGGTCTCGTTCAGCGATCCGGCGCTGAGCGGCCCGGAGGCGCCGGACGGGGCGCTGAGCCGGGCCATGGCGGTCGCCGACGCGCCGATGGCCATCTGGCGGCTGGACCGGCTGGCCGAGTGGCATAAGGTGCTCGACCGGGTGCGATTCTCCAGCGACTGGAACGAGCCGTGGACGGCGGGAAAGCTCCGCCCGGCCGCCCCGGACGACGCGCCACGCGTGCTGCGCGAGTGGGGCGGCCCAGCATTGCTGCTCCAAGGCGTGCACGACATGGGCTTCCCGGTTGCGGTGGCGCGGCGCTTGCACGCCGAGCTGCCCAACAGCACGCTCGCCGAGATCCCCGAGGCCGCGCACATGGCGCATTTCGACAACCCCGAGGCGTGGCTGGGCGCAGTGCGGGCTTTTCTGAACGCTCAGTCGTCCGCTAGGGGCCCGCTGCTCGGCCTCGCTTGCTCGCGGTCGGCTCCGGCGCGCTGAGCGGTAGGCGCGGCCGGCTCAGTCGCGCTCAGCTCAGTCGCGGTCAGCTCGGGCGCGCCAGGCTTGGGGCGCGGTCAGCTTGTGCGGTCGGCGATGAAGTCGCAGAGGGCTTCCATGGCGCGCTTGGCGTCGCCGGCCGGGAGCGGGGCCAGCTGGGCGCGGGCCTCCTCCGCGTAGGTGCGGACCGTCTCGCGGGCCTTCTTCATGGCGGCGGACTCGCGCAGCAGGGTGAGAGCCTCGGCGTGGAGCGCGTCGTCGGTGATCGGGCCGCTGGCCAGGAGCTCGCGGAGACGTACGGCCGAAGCGTCTGTGTCGTCGCCGGCCAAGGCGTAGAGCACGGGCAGGGTCGGCACGCCCTCACGCAGGTCGGTGCCCGGCGTCTTGCCCGACTGCACCGACTCGGAGGCGATGTCGAGCAGGTCGTCGGAGAGCTGGAAGGCGATGCCGATCGTCTCGCCGTAGCCGGCGAGCGCCTCGACCGACGTGGCCGGCGCGCCCGAGAAGAGGCCGCCGAAGCGGGCCGACGTGGCGATCAGGGAGGCCGTCTTCTCCGTGATGACATGCAGATAGTGCTCGATCGGGTCGCTACCGCGAGGCCCGACCGTCTCGGCGATCTGCCCGTGCACCAGCCGCGCGAAGGTGCGAGCCTGCAGGTGAACGGCCTCCGGCCCGAGCGTGGCGGCCAGGTCGGCGGCCTGCGCGAACAGGTAGTCACCGACGAGAATGGCCACCGAGTTGCCCCAGCGCGCGTTGGCGCTGGGCGCCCCGCGCCGCACGGGCGCCTCATCCATGACGTCGTCGTGGTAGAGCGTCGCCAGGTGGGTCAGCTCGACCACGTTGGCCGCCGCGACGATCTCGCGCGCCTGCGGATCTCCGAACTGCGCCCCCAGCGCCACGAGCAGCGGCCGGAACCGCTTCCCGCCCGCGTCGGCGAGATGCCGCGCGGCCTCGGCCACCAGCGGATCGGCGCTGGCCACGTTGGCCCGAAGCTCCTCCTCCACAGCAGCCAGAGTCGCCGTCACCGACGCATCGACCCTCGGATCGACGTCGAGGCCGAGCGACGACAGCGCCATGTCGGAAGGCGTCATATCCCCGGTGCTCACCACGCTTTCACGATGCCACATGCTCCCGACCCCCACGGCCCCAGGGGTCACAGCAGCAAGATCAAAATCAAGATCTGGCACACGTACGCCACCAAGCCCGAACCCACCCCCGCCTCCCACCCTCGACGCTTCGCCCATCGCAGCCCATAGCCGGTCCGACCAGCCCCAACATCCCGCCCCAAACCCCACCAAAGCCCTTCCCGGAGACTCCCGACCGCGCCTACACCGATGCCGCGCGCGGGGCCGCTTGATTGCCTGACCGCCCCCACATCGATGCCGCGCGGGTCCGCTTCATTTGCCTGACCGCACGCACCGTTGCCGCGGGGGGCGCTTCATTTGCCCTGACCGCGCGCACCGTTGCCGCGGGGGCCGCTTCATCTACCTGACCGCGCGCACATCGTTGCCGAGGGGGCCGCTTCATTTGCCTGACCGCGCGCACCGATGCCACGCGGGGCCGCTTCAATGCCCTGACCGCGCCCGCCACGTTGCCGCGCGCGGCCGCTTCAATGGCCTGACTGTGCCCGCCACGTTGCCGCGCGGGACCGCCTCAAGTTCCCTGGCCAGGCCGAGCCTCTGCGGTTTCCCTGGAGCGACTGCGTACGAGTTCCTGGCCGCGTCCGCGTCGAGGTTCCCGGCCGCGCTCTGAAGAAGTGGCGCGATTGGGCGTGTCGTCCGAGCGGAGCCGCCCGATATGTCGGCTGTCGGGAGCGGTGGGGTTTGCTCTGGCGGGCTGAGCGCAACCACTCACTCAGGTCGCCCGGGTGCGGTGAGCGTTCTGGGCGCGCAGCGCCCTGCTCACCGCGGCCGGGCCCTCGGCGGGAGCAGCGATTCGTACGCCCCGCTCAGATGCGACATCGTTTTTACCGGTTTTGACGGATGGCGATCGAGCGCTCATCAGTAATCGAGGGCGAGCTCAGGCGTAACTCGCTGTCGTCGCAGGGCTGATTACGAGACGTGGCGACGCTTGATTTCAGATGGTGTGACGGCGCAGGAGATTGCTGCCCAGGAGCATCATTCCGGCCGCCGTCAGCATGGCTGCGGCGGCGACCGACCACATCACGGGGTAACTCGCTGTCGATGCCACAGTGCCCAGGCCGAGTGGGCCGACGCAGCCGCCGGCATAGACGCCGGTTTGGGTGATTGACGTGGCGGCGGCGGGGGCCTGCGGGTGGAGCCGGACCACCGCGAAATTCATCAGGCCGGGCCAGCACCAACCGAGGCCGAAGCCGAGCACCACGCCAGCGATCAACGGGAGCGTGCCGGGGACGGCCAGCAGGGCCAGGCCCGCGGCGCCGCAGACCAGGAGGCCGGCGATCACGCCGACCTGGTTGTCGGGGCGGCGGTCGGCCAGCCAGCCGCCGAGGATGCGGGCCGCGACGCACACGGCGCTACCCAGCGTGAGGGCCAAGCCGGCCGGTCCAGGAGCGATGCCGCGGGCTACGGCCGAATCGACGAGGAACGTTCCCAGGGCGTTGGCGGCGCCGGAAGCGAGCGTGGCGCCGAGACCGACGACGATCAGGGCGCCGGTGGCCCGCTTGGCCGGGGTTGATGTGGACGTATTGGCGGATGGTGAATCGCTCGGCACGAGCCGGAGAGCGGCCAGCGCCAGGACCGCAGCCAGCACAAATGCCCACCGCCAGCCGATCGTCAGGGCCACGATGGGCACGGACGCGCCGGCTAACAGCGTGCTGATCGGGATGGCGGCCTGCTTCACCCCGAACGACAGAGCCTGCCGGCGGGCCGGCACGTGCCGGGACAGGCTCGTGTTGCTGGCCAGTTGACCCATCGCGTTGGCGGCGGCGCCGAAAACCAGGATGGCGATCAGGCTCCACAGTGCATTCGCGAAGATCGCTACGCCCAGCAACGAGGCCGAGGCGAGGGTGATTCCGGCGCGTGACACCGGGGCGGCGCCGTAGCGTTCGACGAGGGCGCCCGCCGGCACCGAGGCGAGGGCGCTGGCTCCGAAATAGGCCGAGACGGCGAGGCCGAGTCCGGCCGGGGAGAAGCCGAGCTCGTCGCCGATCTGCACGGCCAGACCGCCCACCAGAAAGACCGGAACGCTCACCGCGATCGTGGTGGTCAGCGCGCCGGCGACGGCCCGGGACGGTGAAACGATCATCAATCGGAGGCTATGACAACCGGGCGCTATCGAGCGCGCTGAGTGCTAATGACCACACGGCTCGTGTAAATCGATCGTGATCCACATGCTTTTGGCATTCCCCCGGGGGAAGATTATTCATATGGTGTAAGTCCCTGGCGTCGGAGGTAGCTGTGCGCGACCCCCTGGCGGAGCCGTCCGATCTGATCCGGAGCGTGTCACGCGCCCTGCGCGTTCTCGAGTCGGTAGGTCGAGCCCCGCGCGGACTCACCGTGAAGCAGATAGCGCGACGGTGCGAGTTGACCGTCGCGACGACGTATCACCTTGTGCGCACTCTGGCCTACGAGGGCTACGTGATCCGCCGTGAGGACGGCACGTACATCGTGGGACTGGAGATCGCCGACCGTTATCGGGAGCTCGTCTCCGCGTTCCGTGGGCCGCCCGCCGTCGGCGAGGCGTTGCGGCGTGCGGCTCTGGACAGCGGATACAGCCACTATCTCGGCCGCTTCGTGGGCGGTCGCATAGCGGTGACCGCCTCGGCCGAGGGTGCCCGGTCGCCGTTCATCGACGACATGACGCCGGGCTTCGACGAGGGCGGCCACGCGACCGCGCTCGGCAAGGCGCTGCTGGCCACGCTCACGCCCGACCAGCGCGCCCGTTATCTGCGTGATTACGGCATGCGTGCGTTCACCCCGGCCACACTGACCACACCCGAGGCGCTCGAGGCCGATCTGGCCGCGGGTGAGCGGCGTGGCATGCAGCTCGAAATGGGACAGTTCCGGCAGGGGCTGGCGTGTGCGGCGGTGCTGGTCATCGCCGACCGCGACATCGAACGGCGGCTCGTGCTCTCCTGCGCGCTGCCGGCCGCCGAGATGCTCACTTCCGCCCGGGTTGTCCGGGCCAAGCTCACCGCGGCTGCCCGAAATGTCGCCGAAGCACTCTCCGCGGGCGAGTCCGCCACCGCCTGACAAGGGAACCTAAGACTCCGTTGAACTCCACGTTCGTCCCTCTCGTAAGACAGGGTGCAAGCGGGAGATCAGCGGAGGGTGGTGACGGGGTGCGCTGTGAGCATGAGCACGATGACGGGGCGTATGTACTGGGTGCCTTGTCGCCGGCCGAGCGGGCCGCCTACGAGCAGCACCTGGCGACGTGCTCGTTCTGTCGTGAGGCGGTGGCCGATCTGTCGGCCATGCCCGATCTGCTCGCTCGCCTCGACGCCAAGGAGTTCGCCAAGCTCCTCGATCCCACGCTCACCGGCGGCACGAGCCACCCCGGAGCGTCGCTTCGCGACTGGGCCACGTCGGAGTGGGCCACGTTGGCACCTTCCGCTAAGCGTCGCAAAAAGGACAAGGGCGTTCGTGTACGCCTTCTGAGCACCGCCGCTGCGGCGGTCTTCGTGGTGCTCGTCGGCGCGGGCCTGTTCCTCTGGACGCGGGACACGGCGGCCCCGGCCGCGCCTCCGCCCGGCCCGGCGGTCGCCATGACGGCGGTTGACGGCGCCTCGCCGATCAAGGCGACGCTGCGGCTGACCAGCACGCCCGGCGGCACCAAAGTGGACATGGTCTGCAACTACAGCGCGGCCGCGAGTCGCCCGTACACCTTTCGCCTGATCGCCTACGGCCCGGACGAGCAGAAGGAGCAGGTCGGCTCCTGGCAGGCCGAGCCGGGCTCGCAGTTCACGATGCCCGGAGCCACGCATTTCGGGCCGGGCAGCCTTTCGCGGCTTGAACTGGTGCAGTACGACGGAAAGGTGCTCCTGGCCTACGACGTCCCCTGACCCTGAGGTCAGCGGGGTGGCAGGGTGGCGATCGGCTCGGCAGTGGCGGCTGCTGGGCCGATCGCCGTCCTCTCTCGCCTCGTCCTGGTCAGCGCGTCCACGGTGAAGATGATCAGTGCCACCCAGACCAGCGCGAATCCGGCGAGGCGGGCCGGCGGCATCGGCTCGTGATAGATGAGCAGGCCGCAGGCGAGCTGGAGGATCGGCGCGACGTACTGCAGGATCCCGATGCCGACCATCGGCACCCGGTTCGCCGCCCCGGCGAAAAGCAGCAGGGGTACGGCGGTGGCCAGCCCCGAGAGGATCATCAGCACGGTGTGCGTGGCCGACACGTGCCCGAATTGCGCGTCTCCACCGATGTTGAGCCAGGCCAGGAAGATCAGCGCGGGCACGGCGAGCACCGACGACTCGACGAACAGACCTTCGGCCGGCGGCAGCGACATGCGCTTCTTGACCAGGCTGTACGTCCCGAAGCTGGCCGCCAGGAGCAGGGCGATGTACGGCAGTCGGCCGTAGTCGATGGTGAGCACGGCGACCGCGACCGCACCGACGCCGACGGCGATCCACTGCCACCGCCGCAGCCGCTCGCCCTGGACGGTGACGCCGAGAAGCACCACGACCAGCGGCGTGATGAAGTAGCCGAGGGCGGTCTCGACGACCCGGTCGGTGTTCACGCCGTAGATGTAGGTCGCCCAGTTCACCCCGATCAGCACAGCGGCGATCGAGATGCCGCCGAGCAGCTTCGGCGTGCGCAGCAGCCGGCCGAGGAACCGCCAGTTCCGCAGCGCGGCGAGCAGCATGGTCACGAAGACGACCGACCACACGACGCGATGGGCAAGAATCTCCAGCGCCGACGACGGCTGAAGATGCTTGAAGTAGATCGGGAAAAATCCCCACATCACGTACGCCGCGAGGCCGTAGAGATATCCGCGCCGCTCGTCGCTCATGACCCCACCGTAAGGTCTAGCCCCGGTGCCGGTCCTTGCATATGGCCCAGGTCTCAGGCGGTGGACGCTGTCGGCGTAGGCCCGAGGTCTCAGGCGGTGGGCGCTGTTCGCATGGGGTCGAGGTCTTTGGCGGTGGCTGCCGCCCGTACGGCTTGAAGATCGCAGGTCATCCAGCGGCCGGGCTCCACCTCGACGAAACCCTGGGCCGCGTAGACCGGCTGAGCGTCGCGGGTGGTCAGTACGAAACGGTTGAGGCCCAGCCCCGCGTAGTGGTCGCGGAGGCTTCCGACGAGCCAGCCGCCGAGGCCGCGACCCCGATGCGCCCGATCGACATAGACGTCGCACAGGTAGGCGAAGACCGCGCCGTCGCTGATCACGCGGGCGACGGCCACCTGCGCATCGCCGAGGTAGATCCCGAAGGGGTCGGATCCGTCGAGGGCCGCCCGCATCTGTTCGAGCGGCCGGCCCATGGCCCAGTAGGCGTCGGTCGACAGCCACCGGTGCACCAGCGGGAGGTCGATCCGCTCCCGCTCGGAGCTCAACTCGTATCCGTCATCACGGCTCGCACGTAACACGACCGCGAGTCAAACGTGGATCTTGCCGGCCCGCCACCGGAATCCCACTCCGGTGGCACGGCCGGGCCGGATCAGTCGTCGCCGTCGGGGACGAGCATGTTGAGGAGCCAGCTCACGACGCCGACCAGCAGGGCGCCCAGCACGGCGCTCGGCCAGAAGTTGTCGACGTGGAACGGCAGGTCGAACTGTCCGGCGACCCAGCTGGTCAGCAGGAACAGCAGCCCGTTCACGACCAGCGCGATCAGGCCGAGCGTGAGCACGTACAGCCCGCAGCCCACGATCTTGATGATCGGCCGCAGAACCGCGTTGATCACACCGAAGATGACCGCCACGACCAACAGCGTCACGATCTTCTGAGACGTGGAGTCGGTCGTCAGCTCGATGCCGTCGATCAGCACGGTCGCCAGCCACAGCGAGAACGCGGTGATCAAAAGCCGGATGATGAGGCCCATGGCCCGGAATCGTGCCACGCCCCCGCCACCAGGCACGACACCACACACCGATCTTGTCGATGTCGTTCCCGAAGATCACCACATATCGACCGTTACGGCCCGCCGAGGCAGGGGCGGTGGCAGTGGCGTGGCGGAGCCAGTGACCCGCCGGGATCCGGGCGTGAAGGGCGAGCGGCCCGGCGGGGTGTGGACGCTGCGCAGCGATCGCGGCGAGGTTCGAGGATCTGGCGGGGTCGGGGTCGCGCGGCGGGGTCAGCTGTCCGCCGGCAGGTGAGGTTCGGTGGGGCCGGGTTGCGCGGTGGGGTCTGCGGTTCGCCGGGAGGTGAGGTGCGGCGGGGTCGGGGTCGCGCGGCGGGGTCAGCCGTCCGCCGGAAGCTGAGGTGCGGTGGGGGGTTAGGGCGTGCGGTCGGGTCGGCGGTCCGCCGGAAGGTGGGGTGCGGTGGGGCGGGGCGTGCGGTCGGGTCAGCGGTCCGTCGGAAGCTGAGGTGCGGTGAGGTCAGTGGCCTGGGGTCGGGGGACGTCGGGGCCCAATGGCAGAGCAAGGCCGGGCGCGGTGGGGCGGCGGTTCGGCGGAGCCCGCGCGGAAAGGTCAGCGGGCCGTCGGCGGTCCCGCGGAAAGAGTCTGGTGACGGCGGAGTCGGCCATTCGGCAGGACCGAGCGTGGAGGGGCATCGGTTTCGCGGGCGAGGTGTGGAGGGGCAGCGGTTTCCGGGGTGGGGTGTGGAGGAGGCAGCGGTTTTGCGGGGCAGGTTGTGGAAGAGCAGCGGTTTCGCGGGGTGGGGTGTGGAAGGGGCGGCGGTTTCGCGGGGTGGGGTGTGGAAGGGGCGGCGGTTCGGCGGGGTGGGGTGTGGAGGGGACTGTGGTTCGGCGGGGCCGGTGCGGCTGGTCAGCGGCCTGGTGGGCCCACCAGCTGGGTCTCTATGGGGGTGTGGGCCAAGGCGGCCCAGCGGACGGCTCGGCGGTTTACTACGCCGATCATGTCGGGGCGGATTCTGGTCATCCACTGGGCTACCTCGCCCAGGCCCAAGGCGGCGCCGATCAAAGTGGCCTCGTCGGGGCGTAAGGGCTGGAGGAGCAGCAGGTCGGCTCGGGAAGCCACGTCGACGTCGGCTGCGGAGAACTCGTCGCGGACCACCAACGTGGCCTGCCAGCCGGCGCCGGGGCGGGAGTCGGAGCCGACCGGGCCGATGTCGACGACCACCAGGAGGGGCTGGAGGGCTGAGCCAGGGGCGATCTCGACCGGGCGGCCGGGGGGCACCACCGCGATCGACTCGCCGGGGACGGCGGCGCCCCGCACGAAGGGCTCCCATGCCCGTGGGCGGGCCGTCTGAACCATGACACGGGCGCCCAGGGCCATCGCCCGCAGGACGATCAGCTGGGCGCAGCGGACGCCGCCGATCAGCAGGGCCCGGGTCTGCTCGGGGCGGAACAGGCGGGCGACCACCGGGTTGCCGTGACGGTTGCGGCCCAGCATCAGGCCGGCCGTGCCGACAGGGAGGTCGAAGCCCTCCAGCTGCTCGGCCGGCTGAAGGCCGTCGGGCGGCAGGCCGGGCACCGCGGTCGGCGCGCCGCCGAGGGGAAGGGTCGCCGACAGGCCGGACAGCTGCTCGCCGTCGAGCCGGCGCACGCTCGCCTGCTCGGCCGAGACCAGCTTGTGCAGGGCCTGTGTGGCGGCGCCCAGCGCGTTGACGTCGGGCGCCGCGAGCCGGACCGTGAGGTCGAGAGGGGTGGGGCCGTGCGCCGGGCGCGGCCCGGCCGTCAGCGACACCGTGGTGGCCGACGCCGGCAGGGTCAGCAGCCGGGACACCAGCCGCCGGGACGTCTCGACGCGCGGGTCGGGCCACCGGCGCAGCTGGAAGGTGCTCTGCGTCAGCCCGCCGACCCGCAGGCCCGGCCACGTCTCCTGAGCCGGGCCGACGCCGTCGTCGTGGGCCAGCTCGGCGATGACCCGCATGGCCGCGGCCTCGCCGAGCGGCTTGGCCGGCACCGCCGACATGCGCCGGACGAGCTTGCGCACCAGGCCCGAGAGCGAGCGGTGCAGCTCCTCGGGAGACCAACCCTCGGCCCGCAGCACCCGGACTGCGAGCAGCGCGCGGCTGTGCCCGAGCAGGCGGCCCTCGGTGAGCTGACGGTAGGAGTTGGCCGGGGTGCCGGCGCCGGCCCGCAGCGACGGGGCCGGCGCGCCGGTCAGCAGCAACTGGATGAGCACGGGCGGCAGCTCGGCCTCGGCCGAGGGCAGCAGAGAGGCGGGGGAGGGCAGCGCCGCCGACTCCTCGGCCAGCAGGCCGGCCGGATCGCCCAGCTCGAGCACCGCGGTCAGGCCGCGGCCGTCGACGATGATCGCCGCCGGGTCGCCGGCCAGGTCGGTCTGCTCCACACGCGTGCCGGGCGCGACGAACTCGAGCAATGCGGCGGGGGTGTCGACCGCCGCCGCATGGCGGCGGCCGCCGTAGCGGAGCATCACGCCGAACCACTCGAAGAGCCAGCGCCGGCGCAGGCGCAGCCACGTCACCGCGAGAATGAGCAGGGTGACGACGGCGCCCGCCACGAGGCCGATCGGCCCGCTCAGCGCACCGACCACGATGGCCACCACGGCCACCTGGGTGGCGACGATCTGACCGGCCCGGACGCCGAACAACCGTCCACCATGGACCGGCCGCATACTGACCTTGGGTGACGGCCTGTCCGGGCCGCTGAGGTCGCGATAATCGCGGTTGCCCGCCACGCCGACCGTCATCGCACACCGCCCTTCGCGCCGCGTTATTGCTTGTGCGGGCCCATCGTAGGGGCTTCGGCCCATCGCCGGGGCGCCCTGTGGACAGTGCGAAAGTTATCCACAGGTTCCGATTCCGAGGTTCCCCGTCTTGACGGACTTCGCTACGGTCGGCGACGTACCTGAAGAGTAGTCGGCCGCTCACGGCCCGCCCTCACGGCTTGTTCACGGGGGCTAGCCTGGTGGCCACCGTCGATACGTCGAGGACGACACGGACCCGGGCGATCGGCGAACCGAACGAGAGAGCGGGGTGACGTCCGGGGTGGCCCAGACGCAGGCAGAATCCGCGGTGATGGCGAAGACCGCCGCGAACTTCGACGACGTGAACGCGGGGCTCCAGCAGATGCTGAGCACGCTCATGTCCGAGCTTTCCGTGCTGAGCAGCGCGTGGAAGGGACTCGGCGCGGCCGCGTTCGAGCAGGTCAAGGTGCAGTACGCGGAAGACCTCAAGAAGCTCAACGCGGCACTCGCGCAGACCGCCGATTCGATCAAGGTGTCCGGTGTCGGCTACGACGCCTCCGACACCGAGGCCCAGAGCCGGGTTGCCAACTCCGGCGGCAGCTTCCAGCTGCCGCTCTGACGGGGAGAGAAGACATGCCCAACGACGGAGTCCTGCTCGTCAACTTCGGCGCCCTCCAGACCGCGAGCGCCGACATCCAGAAGGCGATCAGCACGCTTCAGTCCCGGCTCGACCAGCTCGAGAGCGACGCCGCTCCGCTGGTCGCCACCTGGGAGGGCGAGGCCAAGGAGGCGTACGCCCAGAGGCAGGCCACCTGGCGCGCCGCTTCGGCCGACCTGCAGAACATCCTCCAGAACATCAAGGTGGCCGTCGACCAGTCGGTCGACGACTACATCCACACCGAGAAGACGGCGACCCAGCGCTTCCAGTGAGCGCCGGTCCCGCCTGAGACGGCCGGGCAGTCGACAGCGACTGCGCCGGCCGTTCCGTTTAGTCCGTTCTTGCGGGCCTTGGTGTCCCCCGAACGCGTACTGGCCGAAAAGTCCGGTGACGCTACGATCGGTTGTTGGCTGCTCGCTGCCAGCTACTGATCAAGGCGCTTCGGAGACCCCCGGAGCGCGTGCCGAGGGCGTCGTACACCTGCTTTACTACTCCGCGTACCGCCGCCCATTGTGATCGCGGCCTGACCTTGTAGGTTGTACGCGTTGAGATGGCCTCGTCGCGCGTGGGGAGAGGTGGACGTGTCCGAGTGGGAGCCGGCTACGGACGCCGAGGTCGCGATGCGCGATGCGTTGCGCACCGACGACCAGGAGTCGTACTTCCGCATTCTCTCCAGGGTTGACCTGCTGTTGCCGGTGTCGGCCGATGCCCTCGCGGGCCTCGCGCCGCTCGGCTGGGGCACCTGGAGCACAGGTGGGCGCACCCATGTGCTGGCGTTCACGTCGACCGCCGCGCTGCAGGCCTGCCTGGCCGACTACACGGGTTCGGCCCGGCGCGTTCCTTATCAGGAGCTCGCCAACACCTGGCCCAACCTGGAGTGGTGGCTCGCCGTCAACCCCGGTCTGCCGATCGAGGGATATCTGCCGGCGTGGTTCGTCGCGCAGCTCTCCCGGGGCGACCTGAGGCTGCCCACCCGTGGGCCGGGCCGCGAGGCGACTCCGGCGTCGGCCAAGATGCAGGACCTTCAGGCGGCGGCGCTGGCGGCCAACGCGGCCGCCGCACGCCAGGAGGAGACCGCCCGTCCGGGCGGGCCGACCACCGACGCGCCCTCACCGGTGGCGGCGACGGCGGCCTATCCGCAATATCCGGCCTCGCCGGTCGCCGCGCCCAGCGCGTACGGCCAAGCGGCCAGCGCGGCCTACGGCGAGGGGAACACGCCCTACGGCCAGCCTGTGGGTGACCCGGCGGCGTACGAGGCGCAGCCTCCCGCCTACGGACAGCAGGCGCCCAGCGCGCCCGCCGCCTACGGCCAGGCCGCCGGCGCGGCCCCGCCATATGGTCAGCCGTACGGCGGCCAGACTGACGCCCCACCCGCGCTCGGCCAGTCCGGCGCCCCGGCGTACGGCCAGCCCGGTAGCCCGGACGCGCCCGCGTATGGTCAGCCCGGTAGCCCCGCTGCCCCCGCGTATGGTCAGCCCGCCGCGAGCACGGCAGCCGCCTTCGGCCGGCCCGCCGCAAGCGCCGCGCCCGCAAACCCCGCCGCCCCGGCGTACGGCCAGCCCGCCAGCCCCGCCAGCCCCGCCGCCCCGGCGTACGGCCAGCCCGCCAGCCCGGCCGCCCCGGCGTATGGTCAGTCCGGAAGCCCGGCCGCTCCCGCCTACGGCCGGCCGGTCGGCTCGGGTCCCGGTAGTCCGGCGAGTGCCGTGCCCATCAGCGCGCCGCCTATCAGTGCGCCGCCCATCAGCGCGCCGCCCGTGAGTGGACCGGGCACGTACGGTGGTCAGTCGGCCGCCTTCGTCCGGTCGCCCGGTCAGCAGCCGCCGGCGGCCCAGCCTTCCGCCGAGCCGTCGAAGTCCGAGCCGATCGGCCCCGGCGGTCTCCCGATCCGCAGCCCCGGCAGCGTGCTGCCCAGCGGCCTGCCCGCCCGTACGCCGGCCCCGGCCGCCCCCTCGACGCCGCCTGGCCCGGTCAGCGCGGCCAGTGCGGCTCCGCTGGTCCCGCCGATGGCTCCGCCGCCCGCGGTTCCGCCCGCCTATCAGCCGCCGTCCATCCCGATGACCCCGACGTCGAGCATCCCGGCGAGCGGCATTCCATCGAGCGGCATCCCGGCGAGCAGCATTCCGGCGTCGGGCATCCCGGCCTCCGGACCTCCCTCGACGCCCACCCTCGGCGGCGCCTTCGGTGCTCTCGGCAGCCGTCGTTCGGCCCCGCCGAGCGACCTCCAGGACCCGAACGCCCCGCTCCCGGTCCGCAGCCCCGGCGCCAACACCCCGCCCGTGCCCGACCATTTCGTGCCGAGCGACCCCGCCGAGAGCACCTTCGACCCCGGCTGGGCCCAGCCCACCGTGGCCACCCCGGCCGGCGGCCTGCCCCGCCGTTCCGCCACGCCGCCCTCTGCGGAGCGCGGCGGCTTCCCGCAGGGCCCGGCCTCTCCTCAGGCCGCCGCGGCACAGCCGGTTCAGCAGGGCGGTCTCGGCGACCAGCCCGGCAGCAGCAACGAGCCCGGCCGTGGCTTCGGCACCCCGCTGCCCCGCCGGCAGGCCACGTCGCCGTCGGCCGGACCGCCCGCCTCCATGACGTCGTTCCCCGCGTTCCAGACGCGCTCCGACGCCGCCCGCGCCGAGACCCCGGCCGAGCGCCCCGGTCTCGCCCCTCCGGTCATTCCCGGATCGCCGGGCAGCGACCGTCCGGCCCGTCTCGGCGGCCAGCCGCCGCTCGACGTTCGCGGTTCCGCTCCGGCCCCGCCCGTCGATCCCTTCGTTCCGGCCAACGACGTCGAGCGGGAGCTTTTCGAAGCCGCCGGTGGTGGCAGCACCGATGCCTTCCTCTCCACCCTGCTGCTCGCCACCGTGCTCGTCCCGGTGGCCGACCACTCCCGTCCCGGCAGCGCCCCCGGTGAGTCTGGTTTCGCCTTCCGCACCGAGCAGATGGACGGCGAGGCCTTCCTCATCGTCTTCACCAGCAAGGACCGGCTGGACGAGCACTACGCCCAGCCCACCCGCACGGTCGGCGTCCGGTTCTACGAGCTGATCCGCAACTGGCCCGACCCGGCCTGGTCGTTCGCGGTCAACCCGAACAGCCCGATCGGCGCGCGATATCCCGGCCCGCAGGTCATCGCCCTGGCCAACTGGGCCGCCGAGGCCGGCCTGGGCAACGACCCGGACGCCCCGGTCGTCGACGACGCGGTCGCCCCGGTGCCCGCTCCGGAACCGGCCAGCGACGACGCCCAGCACGCGACCGTCATGCAGAAGACCCTTCCGCCCGACCAGGTCGACTACTACCTGGAGCGCGGCTACGACCGGGTCGCCGGTTTCGTGCACCGCGCCACCGAGGTCGAGCATCTGCGCACGCCCGGCGAGCTCTTCGCGGCCCTGGGACTGAGCTACGACGGCTCCCAGCACCAGGCGGACGCCAAGGAGGCGTACGTCCTGCGCTGGCCCGCCTATCGGCCGAGCCTCTACCGGATCCCCTACGGCGGCCAGAACGAGCAGGCACTGCGCGCCATGGACGGCTGGGTGATCGAGCGGCCGCCGTTCCGTGGCAACGGTTTCGCGCCCGGCGAGGGCCGTGATGTGATCGCCGAGTTCAAGGTGGACAGTGTGCGGCTGCCGCACGGCTCGCAGCTGTGGCGGATCGACGCCGACGGCAGCGAGCGCATGGTGGCCATCTTCGACAACGACGGCCCGCTGTGGCGCCGGGTTGGTGAGCAGTGATGCGCGACGGGTACGTGGCCACCTGGCAGGGCCAGGAGTACGACGCGGTGCCGGACGGCGACAACGTCCGGATCTACCGCGCCGAGCCCGCCGACGGCTTCGAGGAGGTCCGCCCGGGCCGGTTCGTGCGGGTGCTGAGCCCGAACGAGTACGAAGAGCTGGTCTACGTGCGCACGACCTGTTCGTGGCGCGGAGCGCCGTTCATCGTGCTGGCCGAGACTGACTCCTGGTTGCGGGTGGAGTACGCCGGCGGCCGCGCCCCGATCGCCCGCCAGCTCGGCCTCGAGGAGTTCGACTTCGGCGTCTACCAGGGGTGGGCTCCGATACACGAGGTGTCGGAGCTGCACGAGCAGCGGATCTAGCTGGTCTTCGCCCAGCGGAGGATCTCGCCGGTGACCATGTCGGTCGCCTCCTGGTGCAGGAAGTGGCCGGCGTCGGGGATCAGCCGCCATTCGTACGGCGCGATCACGTAGCGCCCCGATCCTTGGGCCGTGCGCGGCAGGGTGGCCGTGTCCAACTCGCCGTGCAGTTGGAGGGTCGGCGTGACCAGAGGCTTCTGCATCAGCTTGACGAAACGGTAGCCCTGGAGCCGGATCGCACTGCGGAAGACCCAGCGGTACGCCTCAAGGGCGCAGAACGCCGCCTGCGGGATCTGCATGGCCTCGCGGCACCGGCGCACGTATTCGTCGAACTCGGGCGTCTCGCGCCACCGCGGACCGGTCCAGCGGGTCATCAGCTCGCCCACCATGGCCGCGTCGTCGCGGGTGAGCACGTGCTCGTAGCGCGGCACCTGGAAACGCAGCGCCGACGTGGAGGCCGAGAGCTGGCCGCGCGGGTCGGCGAACAGCGCCGCCCGCAACCGCAGAGGATGGGCGGCGCCGAGCACGACCAGGCGGTTGACCAGTTTGGGGTGGAACGCGGCGGCGGCCCAGGCGATCATGCCGCCGGCCCCGGCGCCCACGATCGTCGCGTTGCGCTCGCCCAGGGCCCGGATCGTGCCCGTGACGTCGGCCGCCATGGTGTATCCGTCGTAGCCTCGCGGCGGCTTGTCACTGGCGCCGTAGCCGCGCAGGTCCATCGCCACCGCCCGGAAGCCGGCGTCGGCGACCCGGGGCAGGATGTTGTGCCAGGCCCACCAGTACTCCGGGAAGCCGTGCAGGAACAGCACGAGCGGGCCGGTGCCGGCCTCGACGACGTGGAACCGGCTGCCGTTGGCGCCCACGAAGCGATGTGTCCATGGGCCGTCCACCAGCACGCACGACTCGTCCACCCGACCGCCCATGCCCTCCAGGGTAGGCGCTCGCGTCAGCCGGCTGCGACCATGGCCCGGACGAGCGTGCCCGGCTGGCCCTTGCCGCAGTTGATTTTCGTCGGCCCGGGGTTCACGCGGGCGCGGATCGCGGTGCCCGCGGTGACCGGCACGGCCGCGGCCGAGTAGAGGCTCCAGGTGACGCCGGTGTCGTCCTTGACGGTCAGGCAGGAGCCGGAGACGCCGGTGACCTTGCCGTTCACCCAGCCCGGCTCGATGCCGCCGACGTTGGGCACGTGCACGCCGGCCGGCCGGCTCGGGGTCGGCTGCGGCGAGGCGAGTGACCCCGGCGAACCGGGCGAGCCAGCCGAGCCAGGCGAGCCGGGCAAGCCCGGCGCGACCGGCGATGCGGGCGGTGCCGTCTGGCCCGGGGCGGTGGTCGAGGACAGCGCGCCGGCGGTCGAGCCCGCGGAGGCGGCCGGAGCGGCAGTCTGTCCGGCGGCCACGGGTGCCGGACCCGCAGCCGCGGCCGGCGGCGGGGAATCGCTCGAACACCCGCCCAGCGCCAATATGCCGAGGGACAGCGCTACGGCCGTACCCCCCAAGACCTTGACCATGAAACCCCCGTGACCGAAACGCCGCGGCCCTGACGGGCCGCGGCGCCACAGCGTAGCGGAAACGGTCAGTCCTCGGACTTCGTGCTCTTCATGCCCGACGAGATCAGGTCCATCACCGCCGAGTCCTGGAGCGTGGTGACGTCGCCCAGCGAGCGGTGCTCGGCCACGTCCTTGAGCAGGCGGCGCATGATCTTGCCGGAGCGGGTCTTCGGAAGCTCGGGCACCAGCATGATCTGCCGGGGCTTGGCGATCGGGCCGAGCGTCTTGGCGACGTGGTTGCGCAGGTCGACGTTGAGCTTCTCGCCCGCGTCGCCGGCGGTGTCCACATTGCCGCGCGGGATCACGAACGCGACGATCGCCTGGCCGGTCGTGGGGTCGGTCGCGCCGACCACCGCCGCCTCGGCCACCGACGGGTGCGACACCAGGGCCGACTCGACCTCGGTGGTCGAGATGTTGTGCCCCGAGATCAGCATGACGTCGTCGACCCGGCCCAGCAGCCAGATCGCGCCGTCCTCGTCCTTCTTGGCGCCGTCACCGGCGAAGTAGATCCACTCGTCGGAGGAACCGGAGCCGGATCCGGCGCCCGCGCCGAAACGGGACCAGTACGTGTCGATGAACCGCTTGTCGTCGCCCCAGATCGTGCGCAGCATCGACGGCCACGGGTCGCGCAGCACCAGGAAGCCGCCGCCACCGTTCGGCACCGACTGGGCCTGGTCGTCGACGACGTCGGCGGTGATGCCGGGCAGGGCGGTCATCGCCGAGCCGGGCTTCGTCGCGGTCACGCCGGGCAGCGGGGAGATCATCACGCCGCCGGTCTCGGTCTGCCACCAGGTGTCGACGACCGGGGTGCGGTCGTGGCCGATGTTCTTGCGGTACCACATCCAGGCCTCGGGGTTGATCGGCTCGCCGACGCTGCCCAGGACGCGCAGCGACGACAGGTCGTAGCCGGCCGGGATGTCGTCGCCCCACTTCATCATCGTGCGGATGAGGGTGGGGGCGGTGTAGAGGATCGACACCTTGTACTTGTCGACGATCTGCCAGAACCGGTCGCGGCCCGGGGTGTCCGGCGTTCCCTCGTACATGACCTGGGTCGCGCCGTTGGAGAGCGGGCCGTAGACGATGTAGGAGTGGCCGGTCACCCAGCCGATGTCGGCCGTGCACCAGTAGACGTCGGTCTCCGGCTTGAGGTCGAAGACAGCGTGGTGCGTCCACGACGTCTGGGTCAGGTAACCGCCGGTGGTGTGCAGGATGCCCTTCGGCTTACCGGTCGTGCCCGACGTGTAGAGGATGAAGAGCGGGTGCTCGGAGTCGAACGCCTGCGCCTTGTGCTCGGGGCTGGCCTGCTCGACCGTCTCGTGCCACCACTTGTCCTTGCCGGTCCAGGCCACCTCCTGGCCGGTGCGGCGCACGACCAGCACGTTCTCGATGCTGGGGCACTGCGCGACGGCCTCGTCCACGGTCGGCTTGAGCGCCGACGGCTTGCCCCGCCGATATCCGCCGTCGGCGGTGATCACGAGCTTGGCGTCGGCGTCCTTGATGCGGGTGGAGAGCGCGTCGACCGAGAAGCCGCCGAAGACCACGCTGTGTGTCGCGCCGATGCGGGCGCAGGCCAGCATCGCGACCGCGGCCTCGGGGATCATCGGCATGTAGATGGCGACCCGGTCGCCGGCGCCCACGCCGAGGTCGGTCAGCGTGTTGGCGGCCTGGCTGACCTGCTTGAGCAGGTCGGCGTAGGTGATCGTGCGGGTGTCGCCGGGCTCGCCCTCCCAGTGGATGGCGACCTTGTCGCCGTGTCCGGCCTCGACGTGCCGGTCGACGCAGTTGTAGGCGATGTTCAGCTCGCCGCCCACGAACCACTTGGCGAACGGCGGGTTGGACCAGTCCAGCACCTGGTCCCACTTCTTGGCCCAGGTGAGGCGGTCGGCCTGGGTGGCCCAGAAGGCGAGCCGGTCGGCGGCGGCCTCCTCGTAGGCGTCGGCCTTGACGTTGGCGTCGGCGGCCACCTGCTCCGGCGGCGGGAACTGCCGCGTCTCCGATGACAGGTTCGCCAATGTCTCGCTCATGAGGGCGGCTCCTCTTCACTGCTGGCCGGGGCTTCTTGGTTGCACATTAGTCAGGCCTGATGGGACCGGCGAGGGCTGCGTCACCCAGCGCGCCGGGTGGCATCATGCGCGCGCTGGATGACCGGTCCCTGATTGGTCCTGCGCGAATCTTGCCAGTTCCGAGCTCATTTGTGCAGTCCATGTTTCGGTAGTCTTACCGGCGTGGATCCCCTAGCTCCGCTGCTCGAGCTCGCCGACGTCGCTCCCGCCCTCACCGAGGCGCGCGACCGCGTCGACGCCGCCATGCGCCACCGCGCGCTGCGCCGTCACGGCGGTCAGGTGGCGGCCGAGGCCAGCCTGCGCGGAGCCGTGGCCAGCGCCGCCCTCGAGGGCAACGCCTACGACCTCGACGAGGTCCGCGGCGGCACAGTGACCGACCCGGTGATGCAGGGTGCCCTGCGGGTCGCCGAGAGCCTGGGCGGTCTGGTCGACCTCTGGCCCCGGGCGCCCCGGCAGGTCCTGGCCAAGCTGCACGTGCTAGCCGCGCGCGGCGTCGTCCCGGCCACCGAGCTCGGCCGTCTCACCGGCGCCGCCGACCGGGTCGACGCGCTCGCGGGGCTGGTGGCCGGCAACGACAGGACGCCGCCGCTGCTGCTGGCCGCGATCGTCCACGCCGAGCTGATCACGCTGCGCCCGTTCGCCGGTCCGGCCGGCGTCGTCGCCCGCGCCGCCGCCCACCTCACGCTGATCAACCGCGGTTTCGATCCGCGGGGCCTGGTCGCCGTCGAGATCGGCCACCACAACCGCGAACCGGAATACGTCGGTTCGGCCGGCGCCTACGCGACCGGAACCCCCGACGGTGTCCGATCATGGCTGCGTCATTACGCCGCAGCGGTCACGGAGGCCGCCGATGAGATCACCCGCATCGGCGACGGGGTCCTCGCCTCTGTCTGATCGGTCAGTCTTTTCCCCACATTGCCGGATCTTGGAAAATCCGCTGGAATACTCGCTCGCGTGGAGACGACCTGGGAGCGCCCCTACACTCCGGGCACGGGACGTTGGCTGGTCATCGGCTGGGAGATCGCTGCATTAGCCCTGCTCGGCTGGACCACGGTCCGCCAATTCGATCTCAGTGGTCACGGCATTCGCGTGCTCGCCGGCGTCCTGGCCGCCGTCTGGGTGCTCGGTTCCTACCGCATATGGCAAATGGGTGCCTACGTCGGCCCGGCCGGCCTGCGCATTCGCGGCCTGCTGCGCTCACACACGATGAGCTGGGACGACATCGCCCACGTGCGCTTGCACAAGGCGACGCACAAGCTGGGCCCGTGGGAGATCGAAAGCGGCCTGACGGTCCTCATCGAGCGCGCCGACGGCACCACTGTCAACACCGAGCTCTGGGCTCAGGGCGTCGACTTCCACTCGCGCCCGAAGCTTTTCAAAGCCGTCTATCACGAGCTGCGCAACAGGCATCTAGAGGCGAGAAACCCCATTTAGTACGCATCTGCGAGAAGCCCCCGCTCCGTCGCACCGGCTAGCTGCAACTCGTTCTCCTCACCTACGACCGGCCGGTTCGGTACTCACGCTGGAAAAGGCCAAAAATAGAGCCGGCGTCCCTCATGGGGCGCCGGCTTTGCGCGTCCGGACCGGGTTATCAAGCGTGCACCTGGGTCGTTGTCGACGGTCCGGAGCCTCGCGGGTCCGCTGTGGAAGCCCGGTGGCCCAGGTCCCGCCGCAACGTGCCTGCCGTGGCTGATCGCGCGTGGGTTCCCGGTGGCCGTGCACGAGATCCGGACTACGGAAATTCCGGGTATCCCAAGCTTTCTGGGAATCTCGGGCCTTCCGCTTCGAACCTCGCCAGTTCTTTCTACGCCCGTCGCGGCTTGATCGCCAGGGTTTCAGGTCCCTTAAGTGGCCGCGCGAAATTACTCAGACCGAAGGCATTCGCGCTGGTCATTGACCTTGCGCCCGATGCGGTTCGAGGGTGAGAGCCGGGACAGCCCGGCAGCCGGGCGCGGAGAACGAGCCGCGATCAGCGGCCCTGTCGTTTCGGGTGGCCGGGCACGACGGTGGTTTCGGCGAGCGGGGGCCGCGCGACTCCGTACGGAATCCTTTGAAGTCAGGCCATGGCTTTCGTGCGGCGATGGCGTGCGTAGATCGCGATGCCGATGGCGGCGCCGACGCCGAAGCTGAGAGCCGCGGCGACCGGGACGGCCGGACGGTCGCGCAGGCGCCTGCTCAGGGGGATGGGGTGGCGGAACTCGAGGATGGGCCAGGCGTTCTCGACGGCGGCGCGGCGCAGGGCGCGATCGGGGTTGACGGCGCTGGGATGGCCGACCGCCTCGAGCATCGGCAGATCGGTGACCGAGTCGGAGTAGGCGTAGCACTCGGCCAGGTCGTATCCGCGCTCGGTGGCCAGCTCGCGGATGCCGACGACCTTGCTCGGGCCGGCCGCGTAGAACTCGACCTCGCCGCTGTAGCGGCCGTCGACGATGCTCATGCGGGTCGCGATGACGTCGGTGATGCCCAGCAGCGCGCCGATCGGGCGGACCATCTCGTCGCCCGACGCGGAGACCAGCACGACGTCGCGACCGGCGGCCTGATGCTCGGCGATCAGCGTCGCCGCCTCGGCGTAGACGTAGGGGTTGATGAGCTCCTCGAGCGTCTCGGCCACGATCTGCTGCAACTGCTCGACGCGCCAGCCCTTGGAGAGTGCCGCGAGGTAGTCACGCGTGCGGCTCATGGTCTGCTCGTCGGAACCGCCGCCCAGCCGGAACATGAGCTGTGCGTAAGCGGATTTGACGACGTCACGGCGGCTGATCAGGCCATCACGGTAGAAAGGCCGTCCGAAGGCCAGCGCGCTGGACTTGGCGATGACGGTCTTGTCGAGGTCGAAAAACGCGGCACTGAGGCCCACGGGCGGCAAGTGTAGCCGTATCGCGCCGACCTCCGTGGCCCCCGGCGTGGCGAGCCGTCGATGGTGACGCGCTGTGAAAACGGTCAGACGGGCAGGCATATCCCACTCGGACACAATCGGTACTCGACTGCGCTGCGTCCGTGAGGCATGCTTGTGCTGTTGCGATCGGGATTCATGTTGTTACGGTCGCGCCCTTTTACTCAGGCCCACGGTTCACTCAGGCCCTCGGTGATTACGCCCCCCGTAATCACCGAGCGATTCGGCTCGACCCCCCCGGAGCCGAATCCTCGGACGGCCCCCGTCTCCCCCGACGGGGGTCGTTCCCTATGCGCCGGTGGCCTGGGCCTGATCGGCCGTTCCGCTCTCGGCGCTCAAGCCGAAGAACTCGCACAGGCCGGTGACGTCGAGGACGCGCCGGAACGACGGTGACGGGTTGACCACGAGGAAGGCGGCGTCGATCTCGCCGGCCGCCCGGTAGCCCTCGATCAGGGCGCCGAGGCCGCTCGAGTCGATGAAGCTCGCCGCTCCCAGGTCGATCCGCACGGCCGGCGGCGACCACTCGGCGACCGCCGCGCGCACACAGTCCGCCAGCTCGTCAGCGTTCGAGAAGTCGACCTCGCCCGCGACGACGATCGTGGCCCCGCCGTCGTCGGCGAGTGTGCGCTGGAACGAGCTCTCCATGCCAACCCCTCCGTGTTCGCCACAACATACCCAACCGGGCCGCCGTCCACCCCTCGGCGGTGGTTCGTCCGTAGCAGATCCGGGCCCGCGTCCGGTCGATATCCACAGGCGCTCCGGCTGTCCACAGGCCCCGTTGCCGAGTTCTACCGGGCTTCGCGACGGTGGGCGCCATGTCCGCACCTCGCCTGCCTCTCGTCGTCACCGCCGACCCCGACCTGCTCGACGACCTGCTCCGGCTCGCCGCCGCCGGAGGCACCCAGGTCGACGTGGCGCCCGACCCGGTGGCCGCCCGTTCGCGTTATGGCCGCGCCCCGCTGGTCGTGCTCGGGGCCGACCAGCTCCGCGCGTGCGGCCGCGCCCGATTGCCCCGCCGCTCACGGATCGCCGCCGTCTATCGGGGCGAGCCGCCGCCGGAGCTCGATGAGCTTGCCCGGCAGTGCGGCGCCGAGCACATCATCGAGCTGCCGACCGCCGAGGGCTGGGTGGTCGACCGCTTCGCCGAGCAGCGCGAGCAGCCCGTGGGCCGGGTCCTGGCCGTGATCGGCGGGCGCGGCGGCGCCGGCGCGAGCATCCTGTCGAGCGGTCTCGCCGTCACCGCCGCCGGTGCCGGTCACCGCACGCTGCTGATCGACGGCGATCCGCTCGGCGGCGGGCTCGACCTGCTGCTCGGCTGGGAACACGTCGACGGCCTGCGCTGGTCGTCGCTCACCGAGGCCGAGGGCCGGGTCGATCCGCCGGCGCTGATCGGCGCGCTGCCGCACCGGGGCGACCTGGTGCTGCTGTCGTTCGCCCGGCACGACTCGCCGGTCGTGCCCGCGCCGGCGATGGCGGCGACCATCGACGCCGCGCGCCGGGCCCGCGACGTGATCGTGGCCGACCTGCCCCGCCGGCTCGACGACGCCGGGGTGCTCGCGCTCGAGACGGCCGACCGGGCGCTGCTGATCGTCCCGGCCGAGCTGCGGGCGGTGGCGGCGGCGACACGGGTGGCCCGGATGGTGCTGACCCACCGCGACGAGCTGTCGGTGGTGGTCCGCGGCCCGGCCCCGGGGCGGCTCAAACCGCGTGACGTGGCCTCGTCCCTGGGGCTGCCGCTGGCCGGGACGCTGCGGCCCGATCCGGCCATGTGCCAGGCCCTGGAGCGTGGTGTGGCGCCCGGGGAGAACAAGCGCGGCGAGCTGTCCGGCCTCTGTCGCCGACTGGTCGGCGAGCTTCTGGAGGCGGCGTGACGGCCTACGGCTCCGCGCCCGCGGTGGCCGGGCGGGTGCGTCACCGGTTCGCGGTGGAGGGAGTCGAGGCCACCCCGGCCGCGGTGGTGCAGGCGGTGCGGCGAGAACCGGCCGCGGCGGTGCTGGGCGACACGGCGGTGCTGCGGCTCGCCGGCCGGGTGCGCGACCAGCTCGTCGGCGCGGGCCCGCTGGCGCCGCTGCTCGACGACCCGGCGGTGACCGACATCCTGGTCAACGGGCTCGAGGTCTGGGTCGACCGCGGCGACGGCCTGTGCCGGGTCCCGGTCGCGATGGGCGATCACGACGAGGTGCGCCGGCTCGCGCAACGGCTGGCGGCGGCCTGCGGGCGCCGGCTCGACGACGGCCGGCCCTACGCGGACGCGCGCCTGCCCGACGGCACCCGGCTGCACGCGGTGCTGCCGCCGGTGGCCACCGACGGGCCCTACCTGTCGCTGCGGACGTTCCGGCAGCGGCCGTTCACCCTCGACGAGCTGGTCGAGCACGGCACGGTCCCGCCGACGGTCGCCCCGGTGCTGGCGGCGATCGTGGCGGCCCGCCTGGCCTACCTGGTCACGGGCGGCACCGGCAGCGGCAAGACGACGCTGCTGGCCACCTTGCTCGGCCTGGTGCCGCCGACCGAGCGGATCGTCCTGGTCGAGGACGCGGCCGAGCTGCGCCCGGTGCATCCGCACGTGGTGGCGTTGCAGGCCCGCACGTCCAACGTGGAGGGTGTCGGCGCGATCGGCCTCACCGACCTGGTCCGCCAGGCGCTGCGCATGCGCCCCGACCGCCTGGTGATCGGCGAATGCCGAGGCGCCGAGATCGTCGACCTGCTGGGCGCCCTCAACACGGGCCACGAGGGCGGCGCGGGCACGCTGCACGCGAACGCGCCGGCCGACGTGCCGGCCCGCCTGGAGGCGCTCGGCCTGCTCGGCGGACTGCCCCGCGCGGCCCTGCACGCGCAGGTGGTGGCCGCGCTCCAGGTGGTCCTCCAGGTCCGCCGGGGTGAGCAGGGCCGGGTGCTCGAGTCGGTGAGCGTCCTGCTGCCCTCCGGCGACCAGAGGCTGGCCACCGTGGTTCCCGCCTGGCGCCGGCTGCGCGGCTCGGGTCCGGGCGCGGCCGCCCTGGCCCGCATGCTGGCGGCGCGTAGTGTCCGGATCCCGGCGGTGCTCTCACCTCCGCAGGGGCCGTCGTGAACTGGTGGGGACCATGCCTGGTGGCGGCGGCCGCGCTGGCGGTCGTCTGGCGAGGGGAGCCGCGGCTGCCCACCTTCGCGGTCACCGTCCAGCGGCAGCGGCTGCTGGCGGCCGTGGCGGCCAGGCCACGACAGGCGCTGGCATGCGCGGTGGGCGGCACGATGGCGGTCGCCCTGATCGCGGGCGGCCCGGTGGCAGCGGTCGTCGCCGCGGTCTACGCCGGACTGGCCGGCCGCGCCCTGATCCGCCGCGCGGCCCACCGCCGGGCGGCCGCGACGCGGGCCGCCGCCCTGGACCTGCTGGCCGCCCTGGCCGCCGACCTGCGCGCCGGTTTGCCGCCGCCGGACCCGGCGCCACTCAACCCGGCCTTGGCACCTCGGGACCTGCCCTTGGCACCTCTCAACCCGGCCTTGGCACCTCGTGACCTGGCCTTGGCGCGTCCTGGCCTGGCCTTGCCGCCCTCGGACTCGGTTGTCGGCCCGGGCTCCGGCTCCGGCGCCGACCCCGGCTCCGGCGCCGACCCCGGCTCCGGCGCCGACCCCGGCTCCGGCGCCGACCCCGGCGCCGACCCCGGCGCCGGCGTCGGCGCTGGGGCGGAACGGCTGTCGCGGCTCACGGCGTCGGTGTGGCGGCTGGCCGAGCGGACCGGAGCGCCGGCCGCCGACCTGGTGGAGCAGATCGAGGCCGACGCGCGAGCGGCCGACCGGGCGGCGGCCTCGGCGGCCGCGCAGGCGGCCGGGGCGCGGGCGACGGCAGTGCTGCTCGCGGCACTTCCGGTCGGTGGCATCGCCCTGGGTCTGTTGATCGGCGCCGATCCGCTCTACGTCCTGCTCCGGACACCGCTGGGCGGGGCCTGCGCGATCGCGGCCGTGCTTCTCCAGTGCGCCGGTTTCGTCTGGGCGGAAAGGCTGGTCGGGCCATGACGGCGGTCTGTGAGCTGGCGGCGTTCCTGCGCGCGGCCGGACCAGTGCGAATGCCCTCGCGGATGTGCTGCGTGGCCGCCCTGGTCGGACGCGAGGCGCCCGACGCGGTGGCCGAGCTGTGCGAGACGCGGCCGACCCTCGACCTCGACGACGCCGACCTGCTTACACCGGCGGTGGCGTCGTGACGCCGTTGTTGATCGCGGCCGCCCTCGCGGTGTTGGTGGTGCCGCTCGGTTTTCCCCGGCGGCGGGCCAAGCGAACGCCGTCATCGGTGGGCCTGTCCGGGCCTGCGGCGTCGCCAGCGGGCTTGTCCGGGCCTACAGCGTCGCCAGCGGGCTTGTCCGGGCCTATGGCGTCGCCAGCGGACTTGGCCGGGCGGATGGTTTCGTCGGTGGCTTTGTCTGGCCGGACGCACTCGTCGCTGGCGGGCTTGTCTGGTCAGCTGCCTTCTTCGGTGGGCTCCGGCTGGGGACGGGCCCGTCTGTCGCCGGTGTGGGGTCGGGTGGCGTTGTCCGTGGGCATCGCGGTCGCGGTAGCCGGCTTCGTCGGCACCTGGTGGGGACTGCTGGCCGGAGCCGTCGCCGGAGTGGGGGCCGAGCGACTTCTCCGGCGGCGCGAGCCGGCCGAAGTCCGGCGGGAACGCCTCGCCGCGGCGGCCGACCTGCCGCTCGGCGCCGACCTGCTGGCGGCGGCGCTGCGGGCGGGCGCCCCGGTCGACCAGGCAGTGGCCGCGGTGGCCGACGCCCTCGACGGCCCGTTGGGCGTCCGCCTGAGACGGACGGCGCGGTCGCTGCAACTGGGCGCGGCGCCGGACGAGGCCTGGGCCCACCTGAACGACATAACCGGGGCTCACCGGTTGGTGGCAGCGGCGGTCCGTTCCAGCGCGAGTGGGGGAGCGCTCGCGGGGGCGCTGGCCCGGCTGTCCGGCGACCTGCGCGCCGGACTGGCGGCGGCGGTGGAGGCGAGGGCCCAGCGGGCGGCGGTCCTGATCGTGCTGCCGCTGGGCGTGTGCTTCCTGCCGGCGTTCTTCCTGGCCGGCCTCGTCCCGGTGATGACCTCCGTCCTGGAGGACGTGCTGTGACGGCCATGTGTGGTGGCCGGCGCGGTGATCGATGGCCGGTCGCTCTGCCAGCGACCGGTGAGGAACACAACCGAAGGAGAACCACGTGCGCAAACTGATCGCGAACGTCGCCCGGCTGCGCGGCGAGGCCGCCGACGCAGGGATGAGCACCGCCGAGTACGCCGTCGGCACGCTGGCCGCCGTAGCGTTCGCCGGAATCCTGCTGAAGGTCGTCACCAGCGGCAACGTGCAGGCGGCGCTGGGCGCGGTCATCGATCGGGCCCTGAAGTGAGACGGCGCCGGCAGCCCGGCCGCGACCTCGGCATGTGGTCCGGCCGCTCCCTAGGCCTATGGTGTGGCCGCGACCGCAGCCGGGCGTCTGGCCGCGACCGTGGGGCGTTCACGGCCGAACTGGCGGCCGGGCTGCCGGCGCTCATGCTGCTGCTCGCGGCCGGCTTGACGGCCGTCAAAGCGGTGACGGCTCAGGCCCAGTGCGTGGCCGTGGCCAGGGACGCGGCGCTGGCCACCGCGCGCGGCGAACCCCGGCCGGATGCCTCGGACGGCCCGCCGGGGGCGGTCGTCCAGATCGGCGGCGAGGGCGACGTGGTCACGGCTCGGGTGAGCGTGCCGATCCGTCTGCTGGGTCGCGGGCCGACGGTGATCACGGTCGAGGGCTCAGCCGTGGCCGCGCGCGAGCCGTCGGCCGGGTCGGGGCCCGGATGAGAGCCGCGATCGTGGGCCGGGATAAGAGCCCTGATCGTGAGGGCTGGAGGCGAGCCGCGATCGCGGGCCTGGATGAGAGCCGTGATCGGGAGGGCCGTAGGAGAGCCGCGATCGTGAGGGCTGGATGAGGGGCCGTGATCGCGGGGCGGCGTCGATTCTGGTGCTGGCCCTGGGGCTGTCTCTCGTCGTGGTCGGGCTGGCCGGGGCGGCCGTGGGGTCGGTCTGGGTGGGAAGGCAGCAGGCGCGGACGGCGGCTGATCTCGGTGCGCTGGCCGGTGCGGCTGAGGCGATCTATGGGGAGGGGGTGGCCTGCGCGCGGGCCGGCCGGTTCGTGGCGGCCAACGGCGGTCGGATGACGTCCTGCGTGGTCAGTGGGCTGGAGATCGTGGTCCGGGTGACGGTCGCGGTGGCACCGGCGTCCGGTCTGGCGTGGCAGGCCACTGCCGCGGCCCGGGCGGGTCCGATCCAGGCGTTGCCGCCCTGATCGCGCCTGGCGTGATGATGGGGCCGCTCTTGTCGGCCCTCAGGCGAGCTCGGCCTGGGCGGGTGCGGTTTGGGCCTGCTCGGTCGGAGCGCTTGCGGTCCGGGTGAGTTCGGTCGGCGCGGGTGCGGTTTGGGCTTGCTTGGTCGGGGTGGGTGCGGTCAGGGCGGTGAGGACGGCGTCGAGGACCTGGACGGCGGCGGGCTTGTGGAGTGGGTTGTTGCCGTTTCCGCACTTGGGGGACTGGACGCAGGACGGGCAGCCGGTCTCGCACGCGCAGGCGGCGATGGCCTCGCGGGTGGCGCTCAGCCAATCCGTGGCGGTTGCGTAGGCGCGTTCGGCGAAGCCGGCGCCGCCAGGGTGGCCGTCGTAGACGAAGACGGTGGGTGCTTCCGTGTCGGCGTGGTTCGCGGTGGACAGGCCGCCGATGTCCCAGCGATCGCAAGTGGCGATCAAAGGGAGCAGGCCGATTGCGGCGTGCTCGGCGGCGTGCAGGGCGCCGGGTACGTCCGGTGGCTCCACGCCGGCCGCCGTCAGGGCGTCCGGGGTGATCGTGAACCAGACGGCTACCGTTCGCAGGTCGCGGACCGGGAGGTCGAGCGGCTTGGTGTCGATCACCTCGCCCGAGCTGACTCGGCGCCGCTGGTAGGAGACCACCTGGCTGGTGACCTCGACGTCGCCCAGGAAGAGGCTGATCGGGCCGGCGTCCACCCGGGAGCGGACGCCGAGCACCGCCACGTCCGTCACGTCGCGGGCGTGCGTCGACCAGTCCGGCTCCTCCTGGTGGACCAGGGCGATCGCGTCGTCCAGGTCCAGGTCGTCGACCACGAAGCTGACGCCCTGGTGCAGATAGACGGCGCCGGTGTGCAGCATCATGTGCGACGAACTCTGGTCGACCGTGCCCAGCAGCCGGCCGGTGGAGGCCTCCACCACCGAGACCGGAGCGCCGCCGGCGCCGCGCAGGTCCACGTCGGGGCGGCCGGGATGTGTCCAGTACCAGCCGGACGGGCGGCGGCGCAGCGCGCCCGAGGCGGTCAAGCCCTCCACCGCGGCGCGGGCCGGCTCGCCGCCGAACAGGGCCAGGTCGGCCTCGGTCAGCGGGGCCTCCGAGGCGGCGCAGCAGAGTTGCGGGCCCAGGACGTACGGGTTGGTGGGGTCGAGCACTGTGGCCTCGACCGGGCGGCCGAACAGGGCCTCCGGGTGGTGCACCAGGTAGGTGTCCAGCGGGTCGTCGCGGGCGATCAGCACGGCCAGCGCCTCGCCGCCCGCGCGGCCGGCGCGGCCCGCCTGCTGCCAGAGCGACGCGCGCGTGCCGGGGTAGCCGCAGATCAGCACGGCGTCCAGGCCGACCAGGTCGACGCCCAGCTCCAGCGCGTTGGTCGAGGCCAGCGCCAGCAGCTCGCCGGAGAGCAGCGCGCGCTCGATCTGGCGGCGGTCCTCGCGCAGATATCCGGCGCGATAGGCGGCCACCCGGTCGCCCAGACCGGGCACGGCCTCGTCGAGCTGCCGCCGGGTGATGGTCGCGACGACCTCGGCGCCGCGCCGGGAACGGATGAAGGCCAGCGTTCGGGTGCCGGCCGTGACGGCGTCGGTGAGCAGGTCGGCGGTCTCCCGGAGCGCGGACCGGCGGACCTGTGGCAGCTCCATTTCGTCCAACTCGGCCGCCGGAATGGCCCCGTCGCCGGAAGCGCTCGCGTCGCCGGAAGCGCTTCCAATGCCGAAGGCGCTCCCGAAGCGGGAAACGCTGCCGCCGCTGCGGGACGGAGTAGTGGGGGAAGAGCCGGGCTGGGTGGGGATGCCGTTCAGATCGACCGGCGCGGGCTGGAGCGGGGGCTCCCACAGGGCGAAGGTCATGGCGCCGCGCGGTGAGGCGTCCTCGGTCACGGCGGTCACCGGCAGGCCGGTCAGGCGGGCGGCCGCGTCGGCCGGATCGCCCGAGGTTGCTGAGGCCAGTACGAAGGTGGGACTGCCGCCGTACCGGGCCGCTGTGCGGCGCACGCGCCGGATCACGTGCGAGACGTGGGAGCCGAAGACGCCGCGGTAGGCGTGGCACTCGTCGATCACGACGTACGTCAAGCGGCGCAGGAACGACGCCCAGCGCGCATGGCCAGGAAGCATCGCATGATGCAACATATCCGGATTTGTGAGTATCAACCGGGAGTGCTGACGGATCCACTCCCGTTCCTCGCGCGAAGTATCACCGTCGTATGTGGCCGGGCGGACCCCGGACAGGCCCAGCTTCGCGACCGCCCGCAGCTGATCCGCGGCCAGGGCCTTGGTCGGCGAGACGTAGAGCGCCGTCGCCCGCCCATCGTCCAGCAGCCGGGTGAGGGCCGGCAGTTGATAGGCGAGCGACTTTCCCGAGCCGGTCCCGGTCGCGATCACCACGTGCGTTCCGGAGTGGGCCAGCGTCGCCGCCGAGGCCTGGTGTTCCCACGGCGACTTGATGCCATGTGCGGTCAGGGCCGAGACTAGATCGGCCGCGGCCCAGCCGGGCCACGGCGCCGTGCGTCCCACGCGCGCGGGCAACTTCTCGATGTGCGTGACGGATGACGAGGAAGCCGACGAGTTGCGGGCCTTCAGCAGGTGCAGCAGGTCGGCGGGGCCGAAGGCAGTCGACGTCACGCACAGCACTGTGACACCGGAATGCCGCGAACCTCAAACGGGTACGACGGTGGGTGCCATGCGACGCCTGAATCCGGGCGGTGGTTAGATTCGCTGGGGAGATCGGCTGCCGGATCAGCGTGCCCCGCAGGGAGGAGGAGCGATGGAGCTGTCCCTTGCGACCCGGACCGTCGACGAGCACACGGTGCTCGAGGTCGGCGGCGAGGTCGACGTCTACACGGCTCCGAGGCTGCGGGAGCGCCTCGTCGAGCTGGTCGATTCCGGCGCGCGCAACGTCATCGTCGACCTCGGCGGTGTCGAGTTCCTCGACTCGACCGGCCTGGGTGTGCTGGTCGGCGCGATGAAGCGCCTGCGCGTGGCGAACGGAAAGTTCGGCCTGGTCTGTTCCAAGGAAGCGCTGCTGAAGATCTTCCGGATCACGGCGCTCGACCAGGTGTTCCCGATCTATCCCACGATCGAGGCGGCGACCCAGGACGGCGACGGCAGCGGTCCGACTTCGTGATGGCGACTGTTCGGCTGTCCTTCTCGCCCGCGCCGGTGCACGTCCGTACGGCCCGGCTGGTCGGCGTCGCCGTGGCCCGCCGTGCCGGCGTCGCCGAGGAACTGCTGGACGAGGTCCGGCTGGCCATCGGTGAGGCCTGCACGCGGGCCGTCGCCCTGCACAACCAGTACGGCCTGCCCGACCTGGTGACGGTCGAGATGTCTGATTCGGACGCCTACACGGTGCGGGTCATCGACCATGCCCCGATCGAGGCCAGCATCGGCCTGACCAAGTTGCCGCCGGACGAGCTGGCGGCCGAGACGCTGACCGACGAGGATCTCACCACCGGCGTCGGGTTCGCGCTGCTGGCCGGTTTCGTCGACGACCTGAAGGTCAGCCCGGTCGCCGACGGGACGGGCACCGAGGTCCGCATGGTGTGGCCCGTGCAGCGCCGATAGGGCATTTCGGACAAAGCCGCAGGGATAACGACAAAGCCGCAGGGATAAACCAGCTTCTATACCCTATTTCTCGCCCGCTAACACAGCGGGAAACATCACCACGACACGGCCGGATCCGGGTGTGACCATCACCACGTCGGCCGATACAGTACGCGAGTTATCAACTACTGCTCCTGGTCCCGCGCCCGCGGGACCCGGTTGTCGTTCCCCTTAGAACGGGGATGCGCCCGGACGGTCTCGTCCGCTGAACCGGGCGCGGTCGGTGTACAGGAGGACATTGATGTCCGGGACCTCGTTAAGTGGTTCCAACGTCACGTTTGTCATCGTGGCGCTGGTATTCGCGCTCATCGCGCTCGGCTTCGCCGCCATGTTCGTCCAGTCGGTGCTCAAAGCTGGCCGGGGAACCAAGAACATGCAGGAGATCGCCGGGGCCGTGCAGGAAGGCGCGTCGGCGTACCTGTTCCGTCAGTTCAAGACCCTCGCCATCTTCGTGGTGATCGCGGTCGTTCTGCTCTTCCTCCTGCCGGTGCACGACACCGACAACGAGGTCTGGGTCAAGATCGGCCGTTCGCTGTTCTTCATCGTCGGCGCCGTCTTCAGCTCGTTCATCGGTGGCGCCGGCATGGCGCTGGCCACCCGGGCCAACCTGCGGGTGGCCGCGGCCGCCGGTGAGAACGGAGGCCGCGAGACCGCGATGGGCATCGCGTTCCGCACCGGTGGTGTGGTCGGCTTCCTCACCGTGGGCCTCGGCCTGTTCGGTGGTGCCCTGGTCGTTCTCATCTTCCGCGGTGACGCCCCGACCGTGCTCGAGGGCTTCGGCTTCGGCGCCGCGCTGCTCGCCATGTTCATGCGGGTCGGCGGTGGCATCTTCACCAAGGCCGCCGACGTCGGCGCCGACCTGGTCGGCAAGGTCGAGCAGGGCATCCCCGAGGACGACCCGCGCAACGCCGCGACCATCGCGGACAACGTGGGCGACAACGTCGGTGACTGTGCCGGCATGGCGGCCGACCTGTTCGAGTCGTACGCGGTGACGCTGGTCGCGGCCCTGATCCTGGGCCAGGCCGCCTTCGGCCAGGACGGCCTGATCTTCCCGCTGATCGTCTCGACGATCGGCGTGGTGATCGCGATCATCGGTGTCTTCATCACCCGGCTGCGCCCGAGCGACCGCAACGGCCTGACGGCCATCAACCGCGCGTTCTACATCTCCGCGGTGATCTCCGCCATCGCCGTCGCCGTGGTCACCTTCATCTACCTGCCCAGCACCTTCGCGGGCTTCAACGACGACGGCATCGAGGCGGGCGTCGCCGCCAGCGGCCGCGACCCGCGCTGGGTGGCGATCGGGGCGGTCGTGATCGGCATCGTGCTGGCCGCCGCCATCCAGGCGCTGACCGGCTACTTCACCGAGACCAACAAGCGACCGGTGCAGGACATCGGCAAGTCGTCGCAGACGGGCGCGGCCACCGTCGTGCTCGCCGGCATCAGCGTCGGCCTGGAGTCCGCCGTGTACTCGGCGCTGCTGATCGGCGCCGGCGTCTACGGCGCCTTCCTGCTCGGCGGCACGTCGCTGACCCTGTCGCTGTTCGCCGTGGCGCTGGCCGGCATCGGCCTGCTCACCACGGTCGGCGTCATCGTCGCGATGGACACCTTCGGCCCGATCTCCGACAACGCGCAGGGCATCGCCGAGATGTCCGGCGACGTCGACGAGAAGGGCGCGCAGATCCTCACCGAGCTCGACGCGGTCGGCAACACCACCAAGGCGATCACCAAGGGCATCGCGATCGCCACGGCCGTGCTCGCCGCCACGGCGCTGTTCGGCTCGTACACCAACAGCCTGGCCACCTCGCTGGCCGACGCGGGCATCCGCCCGGACCAGGTCGGCAACGAGATCCTCGGCCTGCTGAACATCGCCAACCCGCGCAGCATCGTCGGCCTGCTGATCGGCGCGGCCGTCGTGTTCCTCTTCTCCGGCCTGGCCATCAACGCCGTCTCCCGCTCCGCGGGTGCGGTCGTGATGGAGGTCCGCCGCCAGTTCCGCGAGTTCCCGGGCATCATGGACCGCACCCAGCGGCCCGAGTACGGCCGGGTCGTCGACATCTGCACCCGGGACGCGCAGCGCGAGCTGCTCGCCCCCGGCGTGCTGGCCATCATGGCGCCGATCGCCGTCGGCTTCGGCCTCGGCGCCGGCGCGCTCGCGGCCTATCTGGCCGGTGCGATCGGCGCCGGCACGCTGATGGCGGTCTTCCTGGCCAACTCCGGTGGCGCCTGGGACAACGCCAAGAAGCTGGTCGAGGACGGCAACTTCGGTGGCAAGGGCTCCGAGGCGCACGAGGCGACGGTCATCGGCGACACCGTCGGCGACCCGTTCAAGGACACCGCCGGCCCGGCCATCAACCCGCTGCTCAAGGTGATGAACCTGGTCTCGCTGCTGATCGCCCCGGCCGTCGTGGCCTGGAGCATCGGCAGCGACCAGAACAACCCGCTGCGTATCGCCATCGCGATCGTCGCGGCGGCCATCGTGGTCGGCGCGGTCGTCTGGAGCAAGCGCAAGCCCATCTCGATGGGTGACGACACCCCGACCCCGGCGGCCGGCGACACCACGCCGACGGCCAAGGTCACGGCATAACAAAGGCGTACGGGGCATCCACCGTGAGCTGGGTGCCCCGTACGCTGCTCTCCATGCGCTCGGCCCGACCCCTCGCACTGCTGGCTCTGCTCGCGCTCGTGACCCCTCTCGCCGCATGCTCCGGCGCGCACAGCGCGCGAGCCTGGGCGACCTCCGTCTGCACCACGCTCGAGCCGTGGCGCAGTGAGATCGGCTCGCTGGCCACCCGCACCCAGCAGCAGATGGAGACCGCCACCACGCCCAACCAGGCGAAAGAGAACCTGTCGCGGCTCTTCGCCGGCGCCGAGGACGCGAGCGAGCGTGCCCGCGCCGGGGTGCAGAAAGCGGGAGTGCCCGACGTGGACGATGGTGAGAAGATCGCCGACGGTTTCCTCGGCTCGCTCTCCGCCATGCGCGACGCCTACGCCAAGGCCAAGGGCGGCATCGAGGGCCTGCCGACCGCGCCCGCCGAGACCTTCTATCAGCAGGTGACCCAGGTCGTCTCCCAGCTGCAGACCGACTACGAGGCGAGCGGCCTCGACACGAGCAAGCTGAACTCGCAGGAGCTGCAGGCCGCCTTCGACGAAGTGCCCGAGTGCCGGTGAGATGACCGAGACGGGGTGGCCGCTGATCCCGCGCGAGGTT
Source organism: Actinoplanes sp. CA-131856 (assembly GCF_050956135.1). Classification (GTDB taxonomy): domain Bacteria; phylum Actinomycetota; class Actinomycetes; order Mycobacteriales; family Micromonosporaceae; genus Actinoplanes. The sequence continues at coordinate 329,633 of NZ_CP191849.1, forward strand.
CTGCCCGCGCCGGTCCCGGCTGCCAAGCGCCGGCCGGCGCCGCGCCCGCCGGAGCAGACGTCCGAGGCGGCGAGGCAGCTTCCGATCTTCGGGGCCGAGACCACCGAGCCGTCGCCGGGCGACCTGGCCGGGCTGCTGGCCGGTCCGGGCCGGCTGGGCCGCATGGGCGGCACGGCCCGGGTGTCGGTGGCCGTGGACGCCGCCTGGCGGGTTCACGTGCTGGTCGCCGAGTTGGTCAGCCGGGGGCTGGTGGTCAACTGGCGACCCGTGGAGACCAGCGAAACCGACAAATCCGGCGAGCCAGGGACGACGGCGCAGGAATCGGGCGATGATCAGCCGACCGAGGCGCAGATCACGGAAGTGGACGAGCCACCCGAGGCGAGGCCCCGTTTCGAGGTGCTCACGGCGTACTCCCGAAGGTTGAACGGTCTTGCTCAGGCCTGGCCCGAGGCGGCCGCCGAGCTTTTTCTCAGCGGCCCTCGCCTGCGCCTCTGGGTGGCCGCCGCCGGTGAGCCCGTGCCGGGGGGATATGCGCTGGGTCTGGACCCGGAGAAGGACGCGGCGGAGATCGACGCGGCGCTGGTCCGGGCCGGTCTGTCGGGCCGGCTCTCGGACGACGGGCGGCAATATGTGATCAAGGGGAAGAGGCGTGTCGCCCGCCTCGCCGAGCTGGTCGGAGAGCGGCCCCCGGCGGCGCCGGAAGAGCTCTGGCCTCGGGGCGCGGGTGCGTGATCTTCCTGGATTGTGTCCGACACGACGGCATGTTCCCGGTGTACGGTGTCGCCGTCGGACGCGTGCGGTGGCCGGACCGTTACCATCCGACTTCGGGGTGCGGAGGGAATGAGTGCTCGTCCGGCGCGTTACGTTGAAAGTCTGTGCTCCGCCGAAGTCCGGATGGCGGAACGCTGAGTGCGAAGTATGGGAGTGCCGTGCCGAGTGACGCCAGGACGACCCGTCTGGTCATCGTCGAGTCTCCGTCGAAGGCCAAGACGATCGCCGGTTATCTAGGCCCCGACTATTTTGTCGAGGCCTCGTTCGGCCATGTCCGTGACCTGCCCCGCAAGGCAGCCGACGTGCCCGCCAAGTACAAGGGCGAGTCGTGGGCCCGCCTCGGAGTCGACGTCGACAACGGCTTCCACGCGCTCTACGTCGTCTCCCAGGACCGCAAGGCCCAGATCGCCAAGCTGCAGAAGCTGGCCAAGGAAGTGGACGAGATCTTCCTCGCCACCGATGAGGACCGCGAGGGCGAGGCCATCGCCTGGCACCTGGTCGAGACGATCAAGCCGCGGGTCCCGGTCAAGCGGATGGTCTTCCACGAGATCACCAAGCCGGCCATCCAGGCCGCCGTGGCCAACCCGCGCGAGATCGACCGCGACCTGGTCGACGCGCAGGAGGCCCGCCGCATCCTCGACCGCCTCTACGGCTACGAGGTCAGCCCCGTCCTCTGGAAGAAGGTCATGCCCGGCCTGTCGGCCGGGCGTGTCCAATCGGTGGCGACCCGCATCGTGGTCGAGCGGGAGCGCCAGCGCATGGCGTTCCGCAGCGCCGAATACTGGGACATCCTGGCCACCCTGGCCGTTCAAGGCCAGATCGAGGGTCCTCGCAGCTTCAACGCCACGCTGATCGCGCTCGACGGCGACCGGATCGCCACGGGTAAGGACTTCGAGCCGACCACCGGCCAGGTCAAGCCCGGCGCCGGCGTGGTCCACCTCGACGAGAGCGGCGCCCGCGGGCTCGCCGCCCGCCTCGACGACCGGCCCTTCACCGTCACCCGGGTGGAGGAGAAGCCGTACCGCCGCCGGCCCTATGCGCCGTTCATCACCTCCACGCTCCAGCAGGAGGCCGCCCGCAAGCTGCGGTTCTCCGCCTCGCAGACGATGCGCACGGCGCAGAAGCTGTACGAGAACGGTTACATCACTTATATGCGTACCGACTCGGTCAACCTGTCGGAGACCGCGCTCACCGCGGCCCGCCGCCAGATCGCCGAGCTGTACGGGCCGTCGAACGTGCCGCCGCAGCCGCGCCGCTACACCGGCAAGGTGAAGAACGCGCAGGAGGCGCACGAGGCCATCCGCCCCGCCGGCGACAACTTCCGGACGCCGGGCGAGGTCGCCAACGAGCTCTCCACCGACGAGTTCAAGCTCTACGAGCTGATCTGGCGCCGCACGATCGCGTCCCAGATGACCGACGCCGTCGGTAACTCGGTCAGTGTGCGGATCCGCGCCATCTCGACCGCGAACGAGGAGGTCGACTTCGCCGCCTCCGGCAAGACGATCACCGACCCCGGCTTCCTCCGGGCGTACGTGGAGTCCTCGGACGACGAGAACGCCGAGGCCGAGGACGCCGAGCGCCGCCTGCCGACACTGGTCAAGGACCAGCCGCTGACCGCCGAGGAGCTGGCCGCGGTCGGCCACCACACCTCGCCGCCCGCCCGCTACACCGAGGCGTCGCTGGTCAAGGCGCTGGAGGAGCTCGGCATCGGCCGCCCGTCGACGTACGAGTCGATCATGCGGACGATCCAGGACCGGGGGTACGTCGAGAAGCGCGGCCAGGCGATGATCCCGACCTTCCTCGCGTTCGCGGTGATCGGCCTGCTCGAGGGCCACTATCCGCGCCTGGTCGACTACAACTTCACGGCCTCGATGGAGAGCCAGCTCGACGACATCGCCGGTGGCGACCACGCCGCGCTCGACTTCTTGACCTCCTTCTACTTCGGCAGCCAGACCCCGGGCGCCGACGACTCGATCGCCAAGGCCGGCGGCCTCAAGAAGATGGTCACCGAGAACCTGAGCGCCATCGACGCCCGCTCGGTCAACTCGATCCCGCTCTTCACCGACGAGCAGGGCCGCCACGTGGTGGTCCGGGTCGGTCGCTACGGGCCCTACCTGGAGCGCCGCCTGCCCGACGCCGACGAGGAGGCGCAGGGCGACCGCGCCTCGCTGCCCGAGGGCATCGCGCCCGACGAGCTGACGCCGGAGAAGGTGGACGAGCTCTACCTGGGTGGCGGCGGCGAGCGGTCCCTGGGCGACGATCCGGTCACCGGTGAGGCCGTACAACTGAAATCCGGGCGTTTTGGTCCGTACGTCCAGAGCGGCGAGCGTAAGTCCTCACTGTTCAAGACGCACGTGCCGGACGAGCTCACCCTCGAGCAGGCGCTCAAGCTGCTGACCCTGCCGCGGGTGCTCGGTGCCGACGCCGAGGGCAAGGAGATCTCGGCGGCGAACGGCCGCTACGGGCCGTACGTGAAGCGCGACACCGACTACCGGTCGCTGGAGAACGAGGACAGGCTCTTCACGGTCACCCTCGACGAGGCGCTGGCCCTGCTCGCGCAGCCCAAGACCCGGCAGCGCCGCGAGGCCAAGCCGCCGCTGCGCGAGATGGGCCCCGACCCGGTCACCGAGAAGCCCATGGTGATCAAGGAGGGGCGCTTCGGTCCGTACGTCACCGACGGCGAATACAACGCGTCGCTGCGCCGGGGGCAGACGCCCGAGGAGCTGACCGTCGAGCAGGCGTCCGAGATGCTCGCCGAGAAGCGCGCCAAGGGCCCGGCCCCGAAGAAGAAGGCGACCAAGAAGGCCGCGGCCAAGACGGCCGAGCCCGCCGCCAAGAAGGCGCCCGCGAAGAAGGCGGCGCCGGCCAAGAAGGCCACCGCGGCCAAGAAGGCGGCGCCGAAGAAGGCGGACCCCAAGAAGGCCGCCGCCTCGGCGGAATGATTCAGGCTCCGAGCACCCGGTCCAGGTAATCGTTCGCGAAGACCCGGGCCGGGTCGAGCCGGTCCCGCACGGCCACGAAGTCGTCGAACTTCGGGTAGACCGGGCGGAGGTCCTCGGCCGTGCGGTAATGCAGCTTTCCCCAGTGCGGACGCCCGCCCAGCGGCTGGCAGACGGCCTCCATCGCGCGGAAGTACGGCTCGTAGGTGACGCCGCTGTACTGGTGGACCGCGATGTAGGCGGACTCGCGGCCGTAGCCGTGGGAGAGCCACACGTCGTCCGGGCCGGTGAAGCGCACCTCGACCGGGAACTGCACCTTGAACGGCAGCCCTTCGATGATCCGGGGCAGCGCGTCCAGCACTTCGGGGAGCGCCTCGCGCGGGACCTCGTACTCCATCTCGGTGAATCGAACCCGCCGCGGCGTGCAGAAGACCTTGTCGGAGCGCTCCGTGTAGGTGCGGGCGGTCAGCGCGCGGGCCGCGACCGACTGCACCGTCGGCACGATCGCCGGGACGGCCTTGCCGAGGCGGCAGACGCCCTCCCACACCGTGTTCGACAGGAACTCGTCGTCCAGCCAGCCCCGGAACGAGGACAGCGGCTGGTCGTGCGCGGGCACGCGATTGTTGCGCTTGAGCTGGGCCCGGTCGGTGTACGGGTACCAGTAGAACTCGACGTGGTCGTTGCTCGGGATCCATTCGTCGAGCCCGGCCAGCACGTCGGCCAGCGCCATCGGCCGTTCGTCGGCCAGCAGCGTGAACGCGGGAACGCAGCGCAGCGTCACCTCGACGAGGATGCCGAGCGCGCCCAGCCCGATCCGCGCCGCCTGGAACAGCTCGTCGCCGGCGCCGATGGTGAGGACCTCGCCCGACCCGTTGACGATTTTGACGCCTTCCACGCAGGACGCCAGCGTGCAGTGCGAGGCGCCGGTGCCGTGGGTGCCGGTGGAGATCGCGCCGGCTACCGTCTGCGCGTCGATGTCGCCGAGGTTCGGCATCGCCAGGCCGTGCTCGGCGAGAAGCGCGTTGAGCTTGGCCAGCGGCATGCCCGCCTGCACCGTGACGAGGTCCCCCTGCACCGAGATCAATTCGTTCAGGCGGTGAAGCACCATTCGCTGATCATTTGCGACAGCGATGGCGGTAAATGAATGACCGCTGCCGACCGCTTTTACCTTGCGTCCGTTTCCCGACGCGTCCTTGACGTGGGCGGCCACCTCGTCGACAGTGCCAGGGGTCAGGACGTCGGCGGCGATGGCCTGCTGGTTGCCGCCCCAGTTGATCCAGCGACGGGCGTTCAGGGGGGTCGTCATTATGGCTTTGTCCTCCGTACGAGCGCACAGTCGCACAAAACCGGGAAAGCGGCGTGTCCCGCGCGTCCCGTCGATGCCTCTCGCTCGTTGATCCGAGTAACGTTCCGATTATCACTGCTGAGAGGGAGTGGCGACGCGTGTCGACACCAACCGTCACCACCGGGCCGCTGCGCCGGGTTCCGGTGCAGGGCAGAAGCGTTGCCCGGGTCCAACGCATGCTCGACGCCTGCGCCGAGCTCGTCGACGAGGTCGGCTATGAGGGCCTGACCACGACGCTGCTCGCCGAGCGGGCCGAGGTCGCCATCGGCTCGGTCTACCAGTTCTTCCCCGACAAGCGGGCCATCGTCCAGGCGCTGGCCATGCGCAACATGGACGCCTACCTGCAGAGTCTGTCCGACCGCTTCGGCAGCGAGACCTTCGCCCACTGGTGGGACGGCGTCGACGCGGCCATCGACGCCTACATCGACATGCACCGCAGCGTGCCCGGCTTCCGCACCCTGCACTTCGGCGACGTGGTCGACGTGCACCTGCTCGACGTCGAGCGCGACAACAACGCGGTGATCGCCGACCGCCTGGCCGAGCTGCTGGTCGACCAGTTCCAGCTGATGGACCGGGCGCGGCTGCGGTTCGCGCTGCAGATCTCGGTCGAGGCGGCGGACGCGCTGATCAAGCTGGCGTTCCGGCGCGACCAGAACGGTGACGAGTCCGTGCTGACCGAAGCAAAGGCTCTCATCCGGGAGTACCTGCACCGCCATGTGACCAACTGAGCGGCGGTCACCCCAGGAAGGCATGGCCCTCCCCGCGGTAGGTCGGGGTCGGCGCGGCTGTCTCACCGTCGATCAGCTGAAGCTCGTTGACGTGCTCGCACAGCTCGCCGGCCTTGGCGTGACGGAACCACACCCGGTCACCCGGCCGTAGCGTCGCCGCGGCGGGGCCGACCAGTGGCGTCTGCACCTCGCCGGGTCCCTCGTCGGGCTTGAACTTCAGGCCCTCCGGGAGATACGGGGTGGGCTGACGGGACGTCTCGGCGGGCCCGGAGGCGATCCATCCGCCGCCGAGCACCGTGGCGATCCTCGGCGCGGGGCGCCGCACGACGCTGAGCGCGAAGAAAGCGGCCGGGGTCGGGCGCCACGCGCTGTAGGCGTCGAACAGCGTCGGGCCGTACAGCCCCGAACCGGCGGTGACCTCGGTGACCGCCGGATCGGCGCCGGTCGCGGCCACGCTTCCGGTGCCGCCGCCGTTCACGTACTCCAGGTCGGCGTGCTCGCGGACGGCCTTCACGGCCGCGCCTCGGCGCTGGAGCAGCTCGGGGAACGACCGGGACTGCATCAGGCGGATGGCCCGGCCCTTCAGCGACTGCCCGGGCGGCAGGTCACCCAATCCGGCGATCTGGGCCTCGTACGACATCATCCCGACCAGCTTGAAGCCGGGGCGCTCGACGAGTCGCCGGGCCAGAGCGCCGGCCTGGGCCGCCGAGTGCACGGGCGACCGGCGTACACCCAAATGAATGTGATTTGTCGGACGCCAGGACGAGTCGAGGTCGAGGCAGAGCCGCACCGGCTCGGGCCGGGCCGTCGGCGGCGTCACCTGGTCGACGAGGTCGAGATGACTGGGGTGGTCCACCATGATCGAGATGGCGGCGGCCAGATCGGGCTGAGTGGTCAGCTCGCGCAGGGCGATGCGATCGACGGTGGGGTACGCCACCAGGACGTCATCGGTCAGCCCTTCGCGCACCAGCCAGATCGCTTCGCCCAGGGTGTACGCCATGACGCCGCTCCAGCCGGGCTTGGCCAGCACCCGCTCCAGCAGCGCCCGGCAGCGCACCGACTTGCTCGCCACCCGCAGCGGCTTGCCGCCGGCGCGCGCCACCAACTGCGCGGCGTTGTCGTCGAAGGCGGCCAGGTCGACGGCGGCCACCGGCGTCTCGAGATGCGCGGTGGCCCGGTCGAGCCGCTTCTGCAGGAGTGTGCGGTCGATCACGCGAGCAACTTAACGCGTGATGAAGGCAACGCGAAAGGCCTTCACTTTTTCGATACCCGAACGTGGGTGAACAGGGCGGTCGTGGCCGCCCGATAGAGTGCACCCTGCGGGGATCACGGGAGGTACGGCCATCGACACCGAAAAGCGGGAAACCGCGCCGGTAGACCTGTCGGGAGCGGCGGCCCTGCGGTCCGTGCTGCGCATCCGGCCGTTCCGGCGACTCTGGCTCGTGCTCGGCCTCGCCTCCTTCGGCGACTGGATCGGCCTGCTCGCCACCGGCATCTTCGCCGCCGCCCAGTTCCAGAGCAGCGCCGGGCAGGGCGCGGCCTTCGGCGGCACCATCGCCGTCCGCCTGCTGCCGGCCCTGCTGCTCGGCCCGATCGCCGGTGTCTTCGCCGACCGGTTCGACCGGCGCTACACCATGGTCATCACCGACCTCATCCGCTTCGTCTTCTACGGCTCCATCCCGCTGGTGCCGCTGCTGGGCGGCTCGCCCGGCGTCACCGTGGCCTGGGCCGCCATCGCCACCTTCATCGGCGAGACGATCACGCTGATCTGGATCCCGGCCAAGGAAGCCGCGGTGCCCAACCTCATCCCGAAATCGCGGATCGAGGTCTCGAACCAGCTCACCCTGGTCACGACGTACGGCATCACGCCGATCCTGGCCGCACTGGTCCTCTCGGCGCTGACCGCCGGCGTACAGCAATCAGGGGTGACCCTGCCCGACTGGGCCGAGCCGGTCCAGCTGGCGCTCTATCTGAACGCGATCTCGAGGCTGGTCACCGCGCTCACCGTCTTCTTCGGCATCAAGGAGATCGGCGGCAAGAGCGAGGAACGTCAGCGCGAGGCCCAAGAGCAGAGCATGGTCCGCCAGTTCCTCGACGGCTGGAAATACATCGGCGGCACCCCGCTGGTCCGGGGCCTGGTCCTGGGCATCTTCGGCGCGTTCGCGGCCGGCGGCATCGTGATCGGCGCGGCCAAGACCTTCGCCACCTCTCTGGGCGCCGGTGAAGCCGCGTTCTACCTGCTCTTCGGCACCATCTTCATGGGCTTGGCGCTCGGCATCGGCCTCGGCCCGATGATCATCCGCGAGCTCTCCCGCCGCCGCTGGTTCGGCATGAGCATCGTCCTGGCCAGCGGCTCGGTGATGTTCCTGGGCGTGGCCTTCCACCTGTCCATGGCTTTGGTCGGCGCGCTGCTGGTCGGCGCCGGGGCCGGCATGGCGTTCCTGGCCGGCACGACGCTGCTCTACGGCGAGGTCGACGACGCGGTCCGCGGCCGGGTCTTCGCGGTGGTCCAGATCGGCGTACGGATGGTGCTGCTCCTGGCCATCACCCTGGCCGGCTTCCTGGTCGGCCTGGGCAGCTCCCGCCGCGTCGACCTGGGCGTGCTCAGCTTCGACGTGTCCTTCACCCGCGTCCTGCTGCTGGTGGCGGGCGCGGCCGGGGTGGCGGTGGGCATCAGCTCGTTCCGCCAGATGGACGACAAGCGCGGCGTTCCGGTGCTGGCCGACCTGTGGGGCTCCATTCGCGGCCGTCCGCTCTCGCCGGACGAGCAGTTCGTGCGCAGCGGCGTCTTCGTGGTGTTCGAGGGCGGCGAGGGCGCGGGCAAATCGACACAGGTACGCCGCCTGGCCGCGGCCCTGGAAGCGGCGGGCCACGACGTGGTCGTCACCCGCGAGCCCGGCGCCACCGACGTGGGCGCCCGCATCCGGCGCCTGGTCCTCGACAAGGGCGACGCCCCGTCGGCGCGGGCCGAGGCGCTGCTCTACGCGGCCGACCGGGCCCACCACGTGGCGACTGTGGTCCGGCCGGCCCTGGCCCGGGGAGCGGTCGTGATCAGCGACCGCTACGTGGACTCGTCACTGGCCTATCAGGGCGCCGGCCGCACCCTCCCGGTCGCCGAGATCTCCTGGCTGTCCTCCTGGGCGACCGGCGGCCTCAAACCCGACCTGGTCGTCCTGCTCGACGTCGACCCGACGGTGGGCCTGGGCCGTGTCGACTCCCGGGGCGAGGGCGCGGACCGCCTGGAGAGCGAGTCCCGCTCCTTCCACGAGCGCGTCCGCTACGCCTTCCTCGACCTGGCCGCCGCCGACCCGAGGCGCTACCTGGTCCTCGACGCGGACCGCCCGCCGGAGGAGATCGGCACGGCGGTGAGCGACCGCCTGGCCCCGCTCCTGACCGGCGACGGCGTACACCCGGCCCCGGCCTCCACGGCCGTCCCACCGGCTCCCGACTTCGAGGCGCCCGACCTGATCGCGGCCGACCGCCCGCAGGAACCTCCATTGGAGGAGATGGCCGAGTTGCTGGGCGTCAACGACGACGAGACCCCGGACGGCCCCACCCGAGCCGGCCACCGCTGAACCTCGCCCCCTAGCGCTCGGCCAGCGCGCGCCGGACACCACGAGCCATCCTTCGCGAGGCGTTGGGCTGCTCGAGAAGATCAAGCACCTCGGCCGCACTGAGTTCCGTGCGCCGAGCCAGGGCGAGAGCCGCCGCGAAGGGACGTTCGCCCGGCTGGTTGAGCAGCGCGCGGACATCCCGCAACACCTTCAGCAACGTGGAACGGTCCGCGTTGTGATGCCGGGCTGTCGCGAGCAGGATGCTGTTCCGGGTCCACCGGTCCAGCCCGTCGAGAGAGACAGCGGCGAGCGTGGTGGCGTCGGCGCGTGGAGAACGGGCGACAGCGCTGCGAACAAAGGAGAAAGGGTTCCGGCCCAGCTGCCGCAAGCCTTCCTGATCAATCCGAGGATCGTCGACGAGGTCGCGGTAGTCGACGGGCGTGCGCTCGCGCGGCAACAGCTCATAGATGTCGACCACCCGAGAATCCTGCCACGCGGGGCAAAAAAAGAAAGCCCAGGTCGCTGACCTGGGCTTTCTCTCTGAGCCGCCTGTCGGAATCGAACCGACGACCTACGCATTACGAGTGCGTCGCTCTAGCCGACTGAGCTAAGGCGGCAACGATGACCAATCGTACGCCATCGGTCCGGCCGGGGTTCGGCGGGTCCGCTGTAAACGGGGGAGCGAATCTGTCGTACGACGGGACTACTGTGCCTGGCGTGACCGACGATCACCCGCAGCCGGCCCCGCAGGGGCAGGTCGTGCCGCGCCGGCCGACCAGCATGGATCCTCGTGAGCTGGGCTTCGAACCCAAGCGCCCGGTGGGCTGGCTCGCGCCGTTGTTGCTGCTCAGCACGGGTCTGAGGGCCCTGCTGGCGATCCTCTTCGGCGCCTATCTGGACAAACGCGAGCTGCAGAACTCGCTCGACGGCGGCTGGTTCGACCACTCCAAGACACCCGACGGCGAGCTCTGGCTCGACTACGTGGCCGATCTCGGCGACGGCTTCCACGCCACCTATTCGGTGGCCTGGCTGCTGGCCCAGCCGACGCTGACGGTGGGCGACGCGACGCTGCCGCGCGGGCGGCTGCTGCTCATGGGCGGCGACCAGGTCTACCCGCTGGCCAGCGGCGACGGCTACGAGAGCCGGATGAAAGGGCCCTACCGGGCGGCCCTGCCCGAGCCGCCCGTCGAGGGGCACCGGCCGACCCTGTTCGCCCTGCCGGGCAACCACGACTGGTACGACGGTCTGACCGCGTTCCTGCGGCTGTTCGCGCGGCGCAAGGACGGGCACATCGGCGGGTGGCGCACCGAGCAGCGAAGGTCGTATTTCGCAGTCAAGCTGCCCTCGGACTGGTGGCTTTTCGCGATCGACGAGCAGTTCGGGGCGTACATCGACGATCCGCAGTTGCTGTACTTCGAGAAGGCGGCGCGTGACCTCGGCCCGGAGGACAGGGTCATCCTCATGACGCCGTCGCCGAAATGGGTGAAGGCGGCCGACGACCCGAAGGACTACGACGCGATCGACTACTTCGTCCGGACGATCATCGCGCCCCGCAAGGCGACGGTCCGGGTGATGGTCTCGGGCGACCTGCACCACTACGCGCGCTACGGCGACGACGACCGGCAGCTGATCACCTGCGGCGGCGGGGGCGCCTACCTGCTCGGCACGGCCCAGCTGCCCGACGAGATCGTGGTGCCGCCCGAGGGCACGCTGACCCGCAACCGCAGCGTGAGCCACACCTACCCGTTCCGAAAGGCCTTCCCCGACGCGGACGCGTCGCGGCGGATGGGCTGGGGCGTGTTCCACCGGGTCACGACCCGCAACGCCGGTTTCGCCACCATGCTCGGCATCATCACCACGCTGACCATGCTGGCGATGGCCGGCGCGGTGGTGCAGGACGACATCTTCAAGCGGCTGTTCAGCATTCCGCTGGTCTTCATGCTGGCGGTGATCCTGGCCGGCGCGGTGCTGTTCGCCCAGCCGCCCGGCGCCGACAAGCCGAAACACGCGCGGCACTGGATCCTCGGCCTGCTGCACGGCTTCGCCCAGATAGCGCTGGCCGCCGGCGGCACGTGGCTGTGGCTGCGGCTGCCGTTCCACGAGTGGTCCTGGCCCGGGCCGCTGGTGGTGGCCGCGGTGCTCTACCTGCCGGTCGGCGGTTTCGTGGCCACCCAGGTGTGCGCGCTCTACCTGCTGATCGCGAGCCGCTTCGACGTGAACGTCAACGAGCTCTTCGCCGGTCAGGGCATCGAAGACGCGAAAAGCTTCCTGCGCCTGCACATCGACCGCGACGGCACGCTCACCATCCACCCGATCGGCATCGACAAGATCAGCCGCAAATGGGAGGCCGACCCGCAGGGCGCCCCCGACGCGTCGTGGCTGCGCCCGGCCGAGCCCCTCGTGGCCCACCCCATCGAGGAGCCGATCCAGGTGCGCTGATGCTCGCTTTTCTCTTGACCGGGAGCAGCGAAGGCTCCTAGGGTAGTCGCGTGCCTAGCTTGCCCCGTATCAAGAGCATGGCCAGACGCCGCGCCATGCAGGCCGCTTCGACCACCACGGCGCTGCGTGCAGTCCTCTACCTGCGGATGAGCGTGGACAAGGCCGGCAACGGCGCGGGACTGGACCGCCAGGAGCAAGCATGTCGCGCGCTCGCCTTTGCCCGCGGATGGCAGGTGGTCGATGTCGTCGACGATACGGTCTCCGCCACGACCGGCCGGCTCATGGACCGTCCTGGCTGGCAGCGCGTCGTTCGCATGGTTGAAGCTGGCAACGCTGATCTGATCGTCGCCTGGCATCTGGACCGGGTGACACGCTCGATGAGAGATCTCGAGTGCCTGATCGACCTGGCACTGGAACGGAACATCGGCGTGGCGACCGCCACCGGCGACATCGACCTGACCACCGACGCCGGTCGCATGGTGGCCCGGATCCTGGCGGCAGTCGCATCGGCCGAAGCCGAACGGAAAGCGGAGCGGCAGATCCTGGCGAACGATGCGCGGGTGGCCGCCGGTAGACCGCAGTGGATCAGACGGCCTTTCGGCTACGAGATGGACGGCACGGTCCGCGAAGCGGAGGCGGCGGCCGTGCGAAAGGCCTACCACGACGTACTCGCGGGAAAACCGCTCACGACGGTGGCCCGGGAGTGGAACGAGGCGGGCTTCAGGACATCCGCGCCAGACCCAGCGACCGTTCGGCCGCAGGCGTCACCTAAGCATCACTACGCCCCGTCCGGGCGCTGGAACAATGTCGCCGTTCGATCGCTCTTACGGGCGGCGCGCAACATGGGAAGATCTACCCTGTACGGCCAGATCATGGGTGACGGCAATTGGACGCCGATCGTCGACGAAGCAACCTGGCGTGCGATGGAATCCTTCCTGGCCGACCGCGAGCGTCCGGACAGCACGGTGGGCAAGCTCGCCACACTGCTGTCTCGGATCGCCATCTGCGCGGCCTGTAGCGGCCCCATGGGAGCGAGCAAGCGGGGCGACGCACCGATCTACGTGTGTCAGGGGCTGAGAGACGAGGCCGCTAGCCGCGGGCATTGCCAACTCCCGTTAGCTTTCGCCGACGGCGTGGTCGTGTCCCGCCTGATCGAGCAGATGAGGAAGACTGGGCGAACAACATTCCGGGCGTACGCCCCGCCGATCGATCTCACGTCGCTGAAAGAGCGCGAGTCGGAGATCGAAGTACTGATGGCCGAACTGATCGAGGACCGCGCGGCGGGTCTCATCGACCGCACCGCTCTGCGCGCGGGCACCGCGCCGCTCCGGGACGAATTGTCCGAGATCAAGGCCGCGCTGGCAGAAGTGCGGGGGCACCCGCAGGGCCCGATCGACATCGACACCGCACGCGCGGAGTTCAATCGGCTGGACCTGGCAGAGCAGCGCGCTGTCCTGCGGGATGCGTTTGCCTTCATCCGCGTGATCCCCCGTGGAAAGGGGCGCCCCAAAGCGGGGCAGACGCCTTGGAAGGCGGAGCAGGTCGAGACCGAGTTCACCCCAGCGTGGTCAGCCAAATGTGGTCATGCGGACGACTCGCGGCCCTCATAAGCCTGTCTCGGTCCACAGACCGAGGCGCGCGAGCAAGAGCACCGGGAACCGTCGGAGTCCAGGCGCACCGTCACCGAATCCTTCGGAACGCTGTGGCCCACGACCCGGCCATCGCCCTCAGATGTTGTCACCCGGCTGCCAACGGGCGGGGCGGACTCGGCAAAACGGGCATATAGAGGATGTTCGTACTTGAGGCAGCACATGAGCCGGCCGCAGGCGCCGGAGATGCGCAGCGGGTTGAGGGGCAGGTCCTGGTCCTTCGCCATGCGGATGGTGACCGGCTCGAAGTCGGTCAGGAACGTCGCGCAGCACAGGTCGCGGCCGCATGAGCCGATGCCGCCCTGCACGCGGGCCGAGTCGCGGGCCGAGAGCTGGCGCAGCTCGACCCGGCAGTGCAGGGTGGCGCCGAGGTCGCGGACGAGAGACCGGAAATCGACCCGGTGGGGCGCCGTGAAGTAGATCGTCGTGCGGGCGCTGTTGCCGCCGGTCGGGTCCAGCACGTGATCGACGGCGACGACCTTCATGGGCAGCTCGTGCGCCTTGATCAGCTTTTTGGCGGCGACCTTGGCCTCGGCCTTGCGTTTGCGCAGCAACTCGTCGCGCCGCAGATCGTTGTCGTCGGCGATGCCGGCGACCTTCGGGAAGCCCGAGGTCTCCTCGCTCACCCACTGCGCCGCCCAGACGCACTCCGCCACCTCGGGGCCGTCGTCCGTGGGCACCAGCACACGGTCGCCGACCTGGGGCGAGAACTCGCCCGGGTCGAGGTAGTAGAGGCGGCCGTACCGGTTGAAGCTGACCGCGCACAGCATGCCCATGGTCACCACCCTACGACGTGGAAAAGCGCGCACCAAATGCCGGTTTTGGGCTACCCGGCAGGGTTGTCGCATAGATGCGGCACAACCGCCCCAATCGACCGTCGTTGGGCAGACCCGTAGACGTCGCTCAACTCGGAGCACATCGGGAGGGAACTACCCATGACGCCCGCCAGATCGCTGGCCGCCAGTGTCGTCGCGCTCGGTTTCACGGGTGCTCTCAGCGCCCCGCTGCCCGCGTTCGCCGCTCCCGCACCGTGTGAGCGGGCCGAGAGCTACGCGGCCCAGTCCGGTGCCGAGATGCTGCGCATCGAGAAGCTCGCCGTCCAGGTTCCCGACGTCCGCTACAAGAAGCCGAAGACGGAGAGCGCCCGGGACACCGGTGCCGCGGCCCGGGTGCTGGGCGCGGCGGACGGACCGATCGCCGACCCCGAGGACAGCGACACCCTGAGCGAGGGCATCGGCATGCTGGGCACGGCGGTGCTGGGCACGCTGACGCCGCGCCCGAAGGTCAAGGCGGCCACCGATGGCGAGGCTGACGTGGTCACCCCGGCCAACGAGGTCACCGGCCGTCTGGGTGAGCACGGCGAGAGCCTCGTGAGTGGACTGACGGCGTCCGGCCGATCTGCGGCGGTTTCCGGCATTTCGGGCGGTGGCGGCGCCGGAGGAGCGATGGATGGCGGAGTCGCGGAGTCGCGGGTGAACGCGGCCGGTGTGGCGGCCGCGCGGAATCCGGGCGAGAACGATGTCGGCTCGGGCGCGAATGATGCCGGCTCGGGCGCGAATGATGCCGGCCGGGGCGCGAACGATGTCGGCCGGGGCGCGAACGATGCCGGCCGGGGCGCGAACGGCGGCGGTTCGAGCGCGGATGGTGCCGGTGGAGCGGCGCACGTGGATGGCTCGGGTGCGAACGGCGCCAACGGCGCGGATGGCTCGGGTACGAACGGCGGCCACGTGGGCGGGTCGGGCGCGGATGGTGCTGACGGCGACGAGGGCGCTGCGGGCGCCAAGGACGACGGCACTGTCCGGAGCTCCGACAAAGATGGCGCTCAGAGCGACAAATCCGGCAAAGACGGCGACGAGTTCGACAGTGACAGGGATTCGGCCGGGGCTGAGGGCTCTGATGACGACGCGCGGAAGGGTGCTGTCGCGGAGAGTGGGAAGACCGCGACGCTGTCCGATGTGGGGGTCGGGGAGACCCGGACGGCGATGATCGCTGAGGCCAAGGTGGCGGCGGCGGCCTATGGGCGGCTGCTGGACGGGTCGGCTCAGGGCAGTGGAGGGCTCAGCAAGCCGCTGCTTCAGAAGGCGCCGCCCACCAATCCCGAGGCGGCGCATCGGGCGACGTCGGCCGGCAAGGCGGGGCCGATGAAGCTCGGGGCCGGGCAGCTGAAGGCGCACGCGCGCTGGGACGCCGGCATGGCCTGCGGCCGCGCTGTGGGTGAGACGACCCGCTCGGAGGCCGGGGTCACGAGCCTGCGGTTGTTGGACGGGCTTGTCCGCGTACCGGAGAAGCTCTCGAGCGAAAGCACGACGGCGCTGGAGCGAAGCGGCGAAGCGGCCAAGTCGGTGGCATCGTCCACTGTGAAGGCGGGCCGGATCGAGCTGGCCGGCGGCAAGGTGTTCGTGCGTGTGCTGCGGCCGCCGGTGCTGACCACCTCGATGTCGGCCGCCGAGGGTGGCAAGGTCGACTACCGCCCGGCCGTCGTGGAGGTCTCGGGTGACGGCATCGCCACGAAGCGGCTGGAGGCGCCGGGCGATCACGCCGACATCACACTGACTCCGGAACGTCACGCGACGGAGTCCGTGCCGCTGAGCCGCCTCTCCGGCCTGACTTCGTTGGGTAAGGGCGGACGCCTGCCTGTCCCGGCCGTGCCGGGCCTGCCCCCGGTGGCCGCGGCACCGAAGGCTGGACCGACCACTCCAAAGACCGCGCCGGAGGCTGGGCCGGAGACCGAGTCGGGCACGACTGCCGGCACCCGGCTGCGCGTCTCGCTCGGTGACGTCCGGCATGCGACTAAGGGCACCGCCATCGCGGCCAAGGCCACGGCCGTCAAGGTCTCGCTGGTTCAGGCCACCGCCGGCAAGCACGGCTCGAAGGACCGCGGAAAGCCTGGCTACGGCCCTCAGGCGCGGACCACTTTGGACCTGGCATTCGGCGTGCTGGAATCCGCCGCCGTCTCGCCCGCGGCCGGTCAGCCCGCCGGTGCGGGAACCGGTGGCGCCGGCGGTGGTCTTCCGGTCACCGGCCCGCGCCTCGACCGCCTGGCCATGGCCGGTGGAACTTTGCTGGTGGCGGGCATCGCCGCGGTGGCCGTGACCATGCGCCGCCGTCGCTCGCGGCACTGATGATCCGGAACCGGCGTCGACCGTATGGAGACTTGTCGATCTCCTGACGGATGAGTCAGCGGCGACGGACGTCCGGTCCTGCTCGCCCGAGCGGCCCGAAGCCGTCGTAACCCCGCGACAACCATCGATAGATGGCGTTGAGTAATCGGTACACCTGCGGGGGGTGCAGGGGGTTGCGGCGCCGCACTCGGATTCGAGTGCGGCGCCGCACCCATGTCAGGCCCCTACACCGGGATCGGGCTCGTCAGGTGGGTGGAGTTGTGCATCAGCTCCTCCGCTTCCGTGTAGAGCCCGGCGATCGTCCGCAGGACGTGGGCGGCGACCGTGGCGGCGGCCTCGATCTCGGCCGTCCCGGGTGGCGCGGTGACCGGCGTGGTCTGCAGGGTCAGCGCCTCGGCCGACAGCAGTGCCTCGCCCAGTGCCGTGGCCACGGTGTCGCGGGCCCGGGTCATCCAGTCGGACAGGGCCTCGGTCAGGTCGGCCGTCGCCTCCAGCCGCTCGTCGAGGCTGTCGTCGGCGCCGGCCAGGTGGGTGGCGACCCGGCGGCGGAGATCGTCGTACGTCTCGGCGGCCTCACCCTCCCACTCCCCGGGCGGCGGCAGGTCGGCGGCGGCGCCGGCGCACGATCGGGCGGCGGCTCGCAACGACGGCACGGCCCTGGTCAGCGCCTCGGGCCGGAGCGCGGCCACGGCGGCGACGGCGTCGGCGGGCAGGAGACGTACGCGCCGAAGCTCTTGCCAGATCTTGTGCTCGGCGGGGGCACCGGCCGCGTCGAGCACCTCCTCCACCCGGCGCAGCAGGGGGTGGGCGGCGTCGAGCAACTGGTCGAGGCGATCCATCAGAGCTCCAGGCGGCGGCGGACCGCGTCGTCGGTCTCGCGGTAGCCGTCGCGCGTGGCCCGGACCGAGGTGGCCATGCCGGCGAGGCGGGCCGAGGCGCTGGAGGCCTCTCGGGCGCGGGCGGCGACGGAGGCGCTCCAATGCTCGTGCAGGGAACGGCCGACGCGGCCGGGCAGCCCCGCTGCGGTCTCGGCGAACGAGCCGGGCGGGACGGTCAGCGGGGCCACCGCGCGTTCGACGGCGCGCAGGTCGTCGGCCGCGCGGTCGAGGCTCTCGGCGAGGTGGTCCATGTCAGTCCTCTCCCAGGGAGCGCGGCTGACCGAAGATCTCGCCGCGGAGCTTGTCGCGCGCCCAGCGGGCGGCGTCGGCCGCGGTGGCCACCACGGCCTGGAGCTCGCGGGTGAATTCGGAGGGTTCGCGGTGGTGCAGACCGCCGTGGACGCGCATGTCGGTTATCCGGCCGGTGGCGGTCACCGTGGCCTCGATCGAACCGTCGGGCGAGTGCACGGAGACCGTGTGCGACTCGACGGCGCGCTCGAAATCGGCCCGCAGCCGCTCGACGCGACGATGTCGGTCGATGGCCTCGCTGATCCACGCCTCGTCGATCTCCCGCGCCATGCCGGAGGCTCCTCACCGTGCGTCAGTGTCACGTCGCTTACCGGGACCAGAACGTACCCGGAAGAGTGAAGGCTCCGCTACGGGAAGTTCTCCACTGTGGATAACCCTCCTGTGGATAACTTCGAGGACTGTCGGACCCGCGCAATACCATCGTGTGCGTGAGTGAAGTCTTCGCAGATCTGGTGGGTCAGAACGACGCGGTCGCCACGCTGCGCCAGGCAGCGTCGGCGGCGGCGCGGGTCGTGGCCGGCGAGGAGGTGCCGGCCGGCGCCATGACCCATGCGTGGATCTTCACGGGCCCGCCCGGCAGCGGCCGTTCGGTGGCGGCCCGGGCGTTCGCGGCCGCCCTCCAGTGCGAGCGCGGCGGGGTGGGCTGCGGCGAGTGTCACGGCTGTCACACCGCGCTCGGCAAGACCCACGCCGACGTGCGGTTCGTGGTGCCCGAGGGCCTCTCGATCGGTGTGAACGAGATGCGGACCCTGGTGCTGCGGGCGGCGAGCGCGCCCTCCGGCGGCCGGTGGCAGGTCGTGGTCATCGAGGATGCCGACCGGCTCACCGAGCAGGCGGGAAACGCGCTGCTCAAGGCGATCGAGGAGCCGCCGCCGCGCACGGTCTTCCTGCTCTGCACCCCGTCGACGCATCCCGACGACATCTCGGTGACGATCCGGTCGCGCTGCCGGGTGGTGGCGTTGCGCCAGCCGCCGGCCGACGCGGTGGCCGAGGTCCTGGCCCGCCGCGACGGGGTGGCGCCCGACGTCGCGGCGTGGGCCGCGGCGGCCGCCCAGGGCCACGTCGGCCGGGCGAAAAGGCTGGCCGGTGACCCCGAGGCCCGCAGCCGGCGCGAGGCCGTCCTGGCCGTGCCGAGGCGGCTGAGCAGTGTGGGGGCCTGCTACGAGGCCGCCGCCGCGCTGATCAAGGCGGCCGAGGCCGAGGCGGCCGAGGCGGTGGTCGAGACCGACGCGGCCGAGCGCGCGGCGCTCGAGCAGGCACTGGGCGCGGGCGGCACGGGCCGGGGCGCGGCCGGCGCCATGCGAGGCGCCGCCGGCCAGCTGAAAGAGCTCGAGAAACGCCAGAAGTCCCGGGCCACCCGCTCCAAGCGCGACGCGCTCGACCGCGCGCTGGTCGACCTGGCCGGTTTCTACCGTGACGTCCTGATCACCAACCTGCGCGCGCCGGTCTCGGTCGTGCACACCGACACCGCCGCCCAGTCCGCGGCCGCCGCCGGGAAATGGAGCGCCGAGAGCACGCTGCGCCGTCTCGAAGCCGTGCTGGCCTGCCGCGACGCCATCGATCAGAACGTCAAGCCCGACATCGCGGTCGAGGCCATGATGCTCACTTTGTGGCGAGGTTGATCGCCGAGAGCAGCTCGCCGCAGAACGCCGGCAGGTCGTCGGGCTTGCGGCTCGTGATGAGGCGGTCGTCCACGAAGACCTCCTCGTCGACCCAGGTGGCGCCGGCGTTGGCGAGGTCGGTGCGCAGGCTGGGCCAGCTCGTCATGGTGCGGCCGCTGACCACGCCGGCCTCGACCAGCGTCCACGGCCCGTGGCAGATGGCGGCCACCGGCTTCCCGGAGGCCACGAAATCGCGGACGAACCGGACGGCGTCGCCGTCGGCGCGCAGGAAGTCAGGATTCGCGACGCCGCCGGGAAGGACGAGGGCGTCGTAGTCGGAGACGTCGGCGTCCTTCACCGACTTCTCCACCCGGTACGTGCCGGCCTTGTCCATGTGGTTGACGGCCTGGATCTCGCCGTCCTTGATGGAGACCAGCTCGGCGGTGCCACCGGCCGATTCCACGGCCTTGCGCGGCTCCGTGTACTCGACCTCCTCCACGCCGTCGGTGGCCAGGAAGGCAACGCGCTTGCCCTGGATCGAGGTGGTCATCGGTTGCCCCTTCTTCAACGACAAGAGATCAATAACCGCGATTCCCCAGAGCGGCCCGGGCAAACGCCGGCGTACGCCCATTGGCCAGCTGGCCGCCGAACCAGGCGCCGAATCCGCAGATGGCGACGGCGATGATCTCGAGCAGATAAAGGCCGGTTCCGGCGGCGCGATCGGGATTGCCGACCCGGACCATGAGAATGACGGCGAACAGGAACAGGACACCCATGTTCATCAAGGCCCGGAGCACGCCGAGCCGCTTGGTGTCGGCGCGGCGGACGAAAGCGAGATCAATAGCGCCCGCGGCCGCGGCGAGCACACCGGCGACCAGGCCGGCCACGATGTTCCAGTAGGCCAGTGTTCCCAGAATGCTAGGGCCACCCAGTTGATTCGCTGTATCGAAGATGAGGGCCATCGCGAACAGGCCAAGAGGAAACATCACCAGGATGGGTTGCACCGCCTGGCCCGCGATCTTGAGTCGGCTCTCCATGCGGGTTCATCACCCTTCCACCTGCGCTTTTACAGGATCGACAGTGGCATCCCTCGGTGGCCTACCCGGCCTGTTCGTCTATGAAACGCCGCAGGGCGGTGAGGGTGACGGGCCTCTCCCCGGCAGTCGGCTTGTACGCAATCTGCAACATGGCAGATTGATGTGTAGCGGACAGCCGTGTGGCGTGCTCTACTGCTAGTAGAGCAACAAGGGCGGAGACGGCAGAAGGGGAAAGCACAGCAGGAAGACAAAACAAACGGCACCCGGCGGCAACCGGGTGCCGTTCCTGCCTCTGCGCCTTTGCTGCGTCCGATCAAGCGTGGAAAGGATCAGCGGGGCGAGGGTCAATCAGTCGCTTCAGCCATCGTGGCCCCAATTTCCTCTCCTCGCAAGCCTCAGCCGAGAGGAGTGCGCCATGAGCAAACGTACCTACTACCGTGGGCCGGACGCCGTGGTTACCGACGATTACTTCGTCTGGAGGACTACACCCGTCAGGAGCTACGTGGTCCGCGATCTCCGCAATGTCGGCCAGCTGCGAGCGGTAGCCGAGCCGGCCTCACCTGTACGGGTCTCCGTGGCCGCCGCTCTCACCGTCGGGGTGATCGGTGCCGGCTGGACGGTGCTCGAGCCACCGCACGCGTATGCCATCGGCCTGGTTGCCGTGACGGTTCCCGTGGCTTGCACCCTGCCGTCCATGTTCCGCCGCCGGGGCGGTCGCGCGTGGGAGCTGCACGCCAGCTACCGCGGCGTCGAGGTGGTCCTGTACTCGTGTGCGGAAGAAAGGCAGTTCAACCAGGTCAAGCGGGCACTGCGAAGAGCGATGGAGGACGCTCGACCACCGGCGGGGGATCTTCGGCTCGCCGCCGCGTGACGACCTCGCCGGAGTGACGGGGACGTTTCGATCAAAACCGCACGACGTTCGCGTCGTTCTGGTAGGACGTAAGAATAAGCTGCCTCGCTGATGGCCAGTAGGCAATCAGCGAGGTAGCATCCTGCACCGACCCATCCACGCCACCGCTTCAACGATGAAGGACTCATGGCCGAGGGCGATTCGCCGACGATTGCACGCCTGCGCGTTCGCGTTGCGCTACGCGAAGCTCGCGAGGCGGCCGGCCTGACCCAGTTGCAGGTGGCCGAGGAGATGGAGTGGTCGAACAGCAAGGTCATCCGGATCGAGAAGGGCGACGTCACCGTCTCGATCAATGATCTGCGCGGCCTGCTCGCTCTGCTCGGCATTCGTGACAAGACAAAGATCAACTCGCTGCTCACCGACGCCCGGATCGCGCGGACGCGCCAGAAACACGACTCGGCGTGGTGGCACGAGGAACGGTTCCGCGACCAGATGTCGGAGAGCCTCCGCAAGTTCGTGGAGTACGAGGCGGAGACGTCGCAGCTGCGGTCGTTCAACATCTTCTACATCCCCGGTCCGCTGCAGACGCCCGAGTACGGGACGGCGCTGACGGGCACGTGGATGGAGGAGGCCGACTTCTCCCAGGACAAAGTCGACGCTCTGGTCGAGGCTCGGGCCCACCGCCGCGAGGCGCTGATCCGCCGCGGCGACTCGCTGGAATACCTGGTCCTGCTCGACCAGTCGGTGCTCATGCGATCGTTCGGCGGCCGGGCCGCCTTCATCGAACAGCTGCGCCAGCTCATCGAGCTCTCCGAGCGCGGGCTGTACAAGATGCGCATGCTGCCGTTCAGCCTGGAGATCGCGATCGCGAACAACGGGAGTTTCGAACTGGCCACCGTCGGTGTCGGCCGGGCGAACAATGAGGTCATGTACCGCGAGACCGGAGTGAGCGACGAGATCGTCGAGACCCGCCCGGACACGCTGCGGCACCGTAAGCGTTTCGATCAACTTTGGAAATTCGCCGACAGCGAGGGTGACACGACCGCCTTCGTGCAGAAGCGCATAGACGAGCTCGAGGCCAACCCTCCTGTCGTTAAAAGTTGAAATATTATTTGATGGTCATTGAAAACCACAGGAGTAGAGACATGCGCGAGTTGGAGTGGCGCCGGAGCAGCCGGTGCGCTGCGGGCAACTGTGTCGAAGTTGCCAAGGTGGATGGGCGGTACCTGATCCGTGACAGCAAGAACCCGCAGCTGCCCCCGCACTCGTTCGACGAGGACGAGTGGCTCGCGTTCACGGCAGGCGTGAAGGCCGGCGACTTCGCGTTCTGATCGGCCGCACCACCCGCCGCCCTGCGTGGGCTCCTACGCAGGGCGGTGTCGGCTAGCCGACTCGCCCGTGCGCCGTAAAATGGCCTGAGCCGCATATAAGAGTATAAATTCCCCGTACTTACGCGACATAACATGCATTCCCGCGCCGCCGGCGGCATTCACTCCTGCCGCGTCCCGAAACGGTCCCTTAACGTGGACTTCGGGAACCGGCACGGAGGTGTGCAAATGATCTACAGCGCCGACGAATTGCGATGGCAACGCTCGAGACGTTGCTCCAGCGGCACTTGCGTCGAAGTCGCCCAGGCGGACGGCAACATTCTGGTCCGCGACTCGAAGAACCCCGGGGGAGCTGTCCTCTCCTTCGACCCCTCGGAGTGGAGGGCGTTCGTGGAGGGTGTCAAGCAGGACGAGTTCTCCTTCGAATGAGGCGGGATCCGGCCGAACCGGTGGTCTGTCGCTGGCCGAGAGCGGCATACTGCGCGAGTGAGGGCCGACCCGCACGTATCCGGCGCCAACCGCTTCGCTGTCCTGCACGACGCGGCTGAGGCGCTGCTCGACGAGCTGGACCAGCGTTACATGGTCGACCGCAGGGAGACCAAGGAGCAGCTGGGGCCGGCCGAGGGCCTGGTGCGGATGGAGCGGTTGATGCCGCGTACGCCCGCGGCCGCGCCCCTCGCCATAGCCTTCACCGAATTTCCGGGCATCGTCGTGCGCCTGGGACGGTGGTGGGCCGAGGCGTTGCCCGCCTGCGGGTGCGAGGTCTGCTCCGAAGACCCGGCCCAGCTCGTCGACCTGCTCCGCAAACAGGCGTTCGCCCTGGTCGAGGGTGGTCTGTGGGAGCGGGTGCGCCGCGGCGTGGGCGGCTCCTGGTTCGAGACGCGACTGATCGGCGTCGGCATCAACGGCCGCCGTGAGGGACCGCTCACCCGCCAGGACGCCCGGGACGCGCGCCGCGGTGGCTTCGCGGCGCCGGTGTTGTGGGCGCCCTGGCCTACGCGCGGAAGAGAGTGAGCAGCGCCCGGACGCCCCGGCGCTCGACCACCCGCGCCATCGAGAGATCACCGCGGCAGAACGTCTCGAACGCCCGCCAGCCCAGCGGTGTGCCCATCGCGAGGTGGGCCACCGCGGGGTGCCGGGAGAAGGCGCCGAGCAGCCGTCGGCCCGCGGCCATCTCCGGCGCGAGCTCGCTCGTGACCCGCCGCTCGTAGGAGCCGAAATCTCCGCCGGCCGCGGCCTCGCCCGCCCATGCGCCGGATCGCAGCGCGTAGCTGATGCCCTCGCGGGTCCACGGCTCCAGCAGGCCCGCCGCGTCGCCGGCGACCGCGACCCGGCCGCGGCGCAGCGGGGAGTCCGGCTTGCGGCAGCGGGTCAGGTGGCCGGAGTCGCGCACGACCTCGCGCCCGCCGAGGCCCAGCCGGTCGACGAACGCGTTCAGATAGCGCTTGGTCTCGGCGCCGTTGCCCTTCGCCATGATCACGCCGACGGTCAGCTCGTCGTCCTTGGGGAAGACCCAGCCGTACGAGCCGGGGAACGGCCCCCAATCGAGCAGCACCCGGCCACGCCACCGCGCGCGGTCGGCCTCGGTCGCCGCCAGCTCCACCTCGAGGCCGAGATCCTGCTGGTCGAGGGTGATGCCGACGTAGCGGGAGGTGACGCCGGCCGAGCCGTCGGCGCCGATCACGACCCGGCCGGTGATCTCCTCGCCGTCGGCCAGCGTGACGGTGGCCGTGTCGTCGTCCTGGTCGATCGAGCGGACCTGGCTGTGGGGCCGGACGGTCGCGCCGGCCGCGGCCGCCGCCTTGGACCAGGCCAGGTCGAAGTCGTCACGGCGGACCATGGTGAGCAGCGGGCGACCGCTCGCGTGGCGGGTGAAGGAGCGCCGGCCGTCGCGGGTGAACGTGATCGACCCGATGGTGTCCCGGCCCGGCACGTCGATGAGCGGGGCCGCGATGGCGAGTGAGCTGCCCAGGAGGCCGCCGCCGCAGGTCTTGTAGCGGGGATGCTCGGCTCGCTCCAGCACGATCGTGCGCGCGCCGGCCGTGGCGGCCGCGTGCGCCGCCGACAATCCGGCCGGCCCGCCGCCGACCACCACGACATCCCAAGCCGGCTCCGCGATCACGGCCGCATTCTATCCAGGGTTCTATGTACGATCGTACGCATGGCTGTCATGCGCGTCATTCCGGAAGTGCGACGATGACCACGGTGCCCGCGGCACGCTCGCCGCGCCGCTACGACCCCGAGCGCAAGAGCCGCATCATCGACGCGACGATCGAGGTGATCGCCGACCACGGCGTCGCCGGCACCACCAGCCGCCGCATCGCGGCCGCGGCCGACGTGCCGCTGGGATCGATCACCTATCACTTCGACAGCGTCGACGACCTGCTCGCGCAGGCCTTCCGCCGGCTCTCCGACCAGATGTCGCCCCGCTACGAGGCGCACTTCGCCGACGTGAGCGACCTGGAGGGCTTCGCCGACGCGGTGGCCGACCTGATCAACGGCGACGCCGGCGGCACCGCGCGGGACTGGGTGGTGTCGTACGAGCTCTATCTCGCCGCGCTGCGCGATCCGGCGCTGCGCAGCGTGACCGAGGCGTGGATGCGCAGGTCGAGGACCGTGCTCGAGCGTTTCATCGACCCGGTGACAGCTCGCGGCGTCGACGCGCTGATCGAGGGGCTCGTCATGCACCGGACCCTGTCCACGGCCCCCTTCGACCGTGCGGAGACCCGCGCGGTCGTCCGCCGGTTCCTCGGGGTCGCCGAATGACCAGCACCACCGCCGCCACCCCGGAGGTGCGGGCGGCGACCCGCGCCGTCTATCTGGCCTTCATCTTCGCCGGCGTCGCGGCCGCGAGCTGGGCCTCACGCATTCCGCAGGTCCGTGACGAGCTCGGCCTCAGCCCGTCGCGTCTCGGCCTGGTGCTGCTCGCGCTGGCCGCCGGCTCGATCGTGTCGCTGCTGCTCGCGGGCCAGATCGTGTCGCACTTCGGTTCGCGGCGAACGGTCGGCGCGATGGGCGCGGTCCTGGGCGTCGCCATGCTCGGCGTCTCCTTCGGATATCTGCACGGCGTGTGGGCCGTGGTCGCGTCCCTGTTCGTCTTCGGCTTCGCGAACGGCGCCTGGGACGTCGGCATGAACGTGCAGGGCGCGATCGTCGAGCGCCGCCTCGGCAAGGCGATCATGCCGCGCTTCCACGCCGGTTTCAGCGTGGGTACGGTGGCGGGCGCACTGGTCGGTGCGGCAGCCGTGGCTCTCGACATTTCGGTCACCCTGCATCTGGCGATCACGGCGGTGGTCATCGCCGTCGTGGTCGTTTTCTCCGTTCGTGCTTTCGGCCCCGACGACGACGGCCCCGAGCCGGTAGTCACCCCTTCCGATCCGACGATGGTGGGATCGACCGCTCCCGTCACCACGCAGAGTCGCCTCTCCCGAGCCCTGGCTACCTGGCGTGAGCCCCGCACGATCCTGGTCGGCGTCTTCGTCCTGGCCTTCGCCTTCACCGAGGGTGCCGGCATCGACTGGATCAGCGTCTCGATGATCGACAGCCACGGCTCCTCGGCGGCCGTCGGCACACTGGCCTTCGCCGTCTTCCTGGCCGCGATGACGGCCGGGCGCTGGTTCGGTCCGCCGCTGCTCGACCGCTACGGCCGAGTGCCGTGGTCCGGGTCTTGGCCGTGATCTCCCTGGTCGGGCTGGCTCTCTACATCCTCGGCCCGAGCACGCCGGTCGCCTTCGTGGGCGCCCTGTTCTGGGGCTTGGGCGCGTCGCTGGGCTTCCCGGTCGGCATGAGCGCCGCCGCCGACGACCCGTCCCACGCGGCCGCCCGGGTCAGCGTGGTCGCCTCGATCGGTTACTGCGCGTTCCTGGGCGGCCCACCGTTGATCGGCTTCCTCGGCGACCACGTCACGGTCAAGAACGCCTTGGTAGCGGTAGCCGTGCTACTCGTCGTGTCGATCACTCTGGCCGGCGCGGTCAAGCCATTGCCGGGCTCGGCCGACGACAAACCACAACATTAAGTACGAATCCACGAACGGCACCGAGGAGCTAGGGCCGGGTCCGTGCGACTCACCCTCCTCGCCCGGCTGCCGGGCTGTCCTGCATGGCGCTTCGGGCTCGCCCGCTTCGCCGGGAATTGCGCCAAATGAATCTCCCACCGCGGTTCCGATGGCTCTCCCGTCCGGCGATCCGCCGGGCCTTCTCGAGAGCGATGACGCGCTCCCTGCGAACGGCCGGTGGAGCACGCCCTCGCCGCCGGCCCGACACCGCGCCGGTCACCAGGGCCGCCGGCCCGACACCGCGCCGGTCACCAGGGCCGCCGGCCCGACACCGCGCCGGTCACCAGGGCCGCCGGCCCGACACCGCGCCGGTCACCAGGGCCGCCGGGCCGACACCGCGCCGGTCACCAGGGCCGCCGGGCCGACACCGCGCCGGTCACCAGGGCCGCCGGGCCGACACCGCGCCGGTCACCAGGGCCGCCGGGCCGACACCGCGCCGGTCACCAGGGCCGCCGGGCCGACACCGCGCCGGTCACCAGCGGCGCGGTCGCCTTGCGCGGGTTGTCCAGCACGAGAGACGGGCGCACCGAACCGGGCACGTTCGATCAGGCTCGGCCGGCGGCGCCGAGCCTTGAACGAGGCCCTAAGAGGTGGTGGAGCGGGCGGCTGCGGCCGCGGCCCACGCCTCGTCGGCGGCCTTCTTCAAGGCCATGCCGTCCTTTCCGTCATAGCGGAGGAAACGGGGGAGGGCTATGGCCAGGGCGGCCGTTCCCACCACGCAGAGGACGCCGCCCACCCAGATCGAACCGGTGACGCCCAGGCGGGTGCGGGCCATGGCGCCGGAGCGCAGCTGGCCCAGCAACGGGCCCGTGGTGTAGCTCAGCATCTCGATGCCGGCCAGGCGGCCCCTCAGGTGGTCGGGGATGGTCTGGCTCCAGATGATGGCCCGGAAGATGCCGGAGATCATGTCGGCCGCGCCCGCGAAGGCCAGGCAGAACAGGGTGAGCCAGAGGGTGTTCGACAAGCCCACGCCGATGATGCCGACGCCCCACAGGGCGGCCGCGATCACCACCATCAGGCCGTGGCGGTGGACCCGGGCGGTCCAGCGGCTGCCCAGCGTGGCCAGCAGCGAGCCGACCGCGGGAGCCGCGTAGAGCAGGCCCAGCACGCGTGGGCCGCCCAGCTGGGTGGCCAGGAACGGGTACAGGGCCTGCGGCATGCCGAAGAACATGGCGTTGATGTCGACCAGATAGGTGCCCAGCAGCTCGGGGCGGGAGCGGGCGTAGCGCAGGCCCGTCACCACCGCCCGCAGCGACGGGCGGTCGGCGTCCGGTGGCGGGGGCACCGCCCGCACCAGGGTCAGGCAGGTGAGCGACACCACGAACGTGAGCAGGTCGAAGGCGTACACCCAAGAAAGATCGACCGAGGCGATCAGGAGGCCGGCCAGGGCGGGGCCGCCGAGCTGGGCGATCTGCATGCCGAGCGACTGCAGCGCCATGGTCGCGGGGATCTCCTCGGGGCGCACCAGGCGGGGGACCATCGCCTCCAGGGCCGGGCGTTGCAGGCCGTCGACCGTGGCTGTCAGCGCCGCCACCACGTAGAGCAGCCACAGGTGCGGCGACGAGGAAAGAGCGTTGATCAGCAGTACGGCGGTGAGCGCGGCCAGGGCGAACTCGCCGCCCCGGACCAGCAGGCGGCGGTCGACGTAGTCGGCCAGCGCGCCGCCCACGAACGCCATGACCAGGAGCGGGACCAGCTCGCAGACGCCCAGCAGGCCGACCATGAGGGGATCGTTCGTGAGGTGCGCGACCTGGAACGGGATGGTGACGTACGTGATGAAGGATCCGAAGCCGGACACGGTGCCGCCCGCGAAGACCAGGCGGTAGTCGCGGGACGTGCGCAGCGGCGTGAGGTCGAGCACCCGCGGATCGTGCCCGACGAGGGTGCCTAGGCGCGACTCATTTCAGGACGAGGCGGCCGGTGGCCTGGAACGAGGCCAGGTCGGCCAGCGTCTCGTCGATCACGAAGGACTTGGGGCCGGGCAGCGCGTCGAGCGCGAAGAAGCCGGCGTCGACCGACTCCTCGGTCTCGCGCAGCAACTCACCCTCCCAGGTGTCGATCTTGAACGACATGAGGATCTGCTGGTACGTGTGCCCGTAGTCGTTCGTGTACGTGTACGCCGTGTAGAACGCGAACGGCGTCAGGGAGGTCGCCCGCAGGCCGGTCTCCTCCCACACCTCGCGGATCGCGCACTCCTCCATGCTCTCGCCGAGCTCCATCGCGCCGGCCGGGATGGCCCAGCGGTGGTTGTCGGACCGCTGGATGAGCAGCAGCCTGTTCTGATCGTCGATGATCACGCCGCGCGCCCCCACGAACAGGATCGTGTCGGTGTCGCCCACGCTCGCGCGTACCTTGCCCAGATAAGACTCGTCCCACGTCAGTGCCACGGGGCAACTTTAATCATGCGGACTTCTTGGCCGCCTTCTTCGCAGGTGTGGCCTTCTTCGCTGCGGGCGCCTTCTTCGCAGCTGGGGTGGCCTTCTTCTTCGGAGCGGCCGGTGCCGCTTTCTCACCACGGGCGGCCTTGGCCCGCTCGACCGAGGCCTTCAGGGCGGCCATCAGGTCGACCGCGGCGGCCGGGGCCTCCTCGGTCTCCTCCGGCTGCACCACCTCGCGGCCCTCGACCTTGGCGTCGATGACCTCCTGGAGGGCGGCCCGGTAGTTGTCGGTGAACTCCTCGGCCTTGAAGCTGCCGGCCATCGAGTCGATCAGGGACGACGCCATGGCCAGCTCGGCCGGCCGGGTCTCGATGTCCTCGTCGAGGAAGCCGAAGTCGGGGGTGCGCACCTCGTCGGGCCAGAGCATGGTGTTCAGCACCAGCACGCCCTCGTGGACCCGCAGGGTGGCCAGCTGCTCGCGCTGGCGCAGCGCGATCTTGACGACGGCGACCCGGTCGGCGTCCTGCAAGGCGTCACGCAAGAGGACGTACGGCTTGGCCGCCTGCCCTTCCGGCTCGAGGTAGTACGTCTTGGCGAACAGGATCGGGTCGATCTGCTCGGCCGGCACGAACTCCAGCACGTCGATGGCCCGTGACGTGGTCAGCGGCAGGTCGGCGAAGTCCTCGTCGGTCAGGATGACCATCTCGCCGCCGCCGATGTCGTAGCCCTTGGCGATGTCGTCGTAGCTGACCACCTCGCCGTCGATCGAGCAGGTGCGCTGATATTTGATCCGGCCGCCGTCGGTGCGGTGCACCTGGTGGAACCGGATGTCCTTCTCCTCGGTCGCCGAGTAAAGCTTCACGGCGATGGACACCAGACCGAAGGAGACGGCGCCCTTCCAGATCGCTCTCATGAGAACCCCCTGATCAGAATGGCATCAGTGAGACGCCTGCGTAAGGTGTTCGGCTCTGCCTATGGTGATCGGGTGCCCGGTGCGCCGCTGTCTCCCATGCTCGCCACCGCCGGTGCGCTGCCGGCCGGGCCGGGGTGGAGCTATGAGTTCAAGTGGGACGGTGTCCGCGTTCTCGCGCTCTTCGCCGGGGGTCCACCCGTCCTGTTCGCGCGGTCCGGCGCCGTGGTCACGGCCGCCTATCCGGAGATCGCCGGCCTGCACCTGCCCGAGGGGACGCTGCTCGACGGCGAGATGGTGGTGCTCGACGCGAAGGGCCGGCCGTCGTTCACCGCGCTGGCCGAGCGCATGCACGTCCGCGACAGTTCCAAGGCGGCCCGTCTGGCGGTGACGGCGCCGGTGACGTACATGATCTTCGATCTTCTTTATCACGACGGCCTGGACTACACCGGTCTGCCCTATCTGGCCCGCCGGGAGAAGCTCGAAGAGCTCGATCTGGCCGGGCCGTGCTGGATGGTGCCGCCGTCGTTCGGCGACGGGCCGGCGACCGAGGCCGCGGCGAAGGAGAACAGCCTCGAGGGCGTGGTCGCCAAGCGCGTCGACTCGGTCTATCTGCCCGGCACGCGGTCTCCGGACTGGGTCAAGATCAAATTCGACCGTACGGGCGACTACGTGATCGGTGGCTGGCGGGCCGGCGCCCGCAAGCTCGGGGGACTGCTCGTGGGCGTGCCGACGCCCGACGGGCTCGCCTTCAGGGGCCGGGTCGGCGGCGGCATCGGCGCCGTCGCCGAGAAGGAGCTGCTGTCCCGGTTGGAGCCGCTCGCCACGAAATCCTCCCCATTCGTGCCGGGTGCGGTGCCGCGCGAGGATTCGCGAGGGGCGCACTGGGTACGACCGGAGCTGGTGGTGGAGATCCGCTACGGCAACCGGACGCCGGACGGGCGCTTGCGCTTTCCCCGGTTCCTGCGGTTGCGTGACGACAAGACGCCGCAGGAGTGCGCGGAGGAGGACGAGGATGGCCGGTGACCGGCTCCCGGTCTCGATCGACGGCCGTGACCTGGAGCTCTCCAACCTCGACAAGGTGATGTACCCGGCCGCCGGGTTCACCAAGGGCGAGGTCATCGACTACTACTCGCGGATCGCGCCGGTGATGCTCCCGCACCTGGCCGGGCGGGCGGTCACCCGCATCCGCTTTCCGAACGGCGTCGACGGCGCCCATTTCTTCGAGAAGAACAAGCCCGGGGGTACGCCTGATTGGGTGCGCCTGGAGACACTCCCCGTTCCCGGGTCGACCAAGAGCCGCGAGACCATCGACTTCGTCGTGGTCGACGAGCTGGCGACCCTGGTCTGGCTGGCCAACCTGGCCGCGCTCGAACTGCACACGCCGCAGTGGAAGGTCGGCGAGAACCCCGACCTGCTCGTGGTCGACCTCGATCCCGGGGCGCCGGCCGGTCTGCGGGAGTGCTGCGCGGTGGCGGTGCTGATGCGTGATCGCCTGGCCGAGGACGGCGTCGAGGCGTGGCCCAAGACCTCCGGCAAGAAGGGCATGCAGCTCTGCTGCCCGATCTCGGGGACGCAGGATTCGGAGGCCGTGTCGGCGTACGCCAAGAAAGTCGCCGAAGAGCTGGCGGCGATGGTCCCCGGCTCGATCACCGCCAAGATGGCGAAAGCCATCCGTCCCGGAAAGATCTTCATCGACTGGAGCCAGAACGCCGCGGCCAAGACCACCGTGACCCCCTACTCGCTGCGGGCCCAGGAGCAGCCGACCGCCTCCACGCCGCTGCTGTGGGGCGAGGTCGAGGCCATCGCCACCGGCGACGAGGAGCCGCGGCAATTTCGGGCGGACGAGGTGCTGGAACGGGTCGAGGAGCACGGTGACCTGCTCGAAGGCCTGTTGCGCGAGGGGCCCGTGCTGCCGGCGTAGACCTACTTGGTGTCGCAAGGTACCGTGTGCCGCATGGGAGATGTCTCGCAGTTGGCGACCGGGCTGCGGCGGGGGACGCTCGAGTTCTGCGTGCTGGCGATGGTGGAGTTCGAGGACAGGTACGGCAACGAGATCGTCCGGCGGCTCGGTGAGGAGCCCAATCTGGCCGCCGGCGAGGGGACGATCTATCCGTTGCTCTCGCGCTTGCGCCGGTCGGGTTGGCTGGAGAGCAAGTGGGTCGAGTCGCCGACCGGGCCGCCGCGGCGCTACTACGGGCTGACCATGGCCGGGCGGTCCGCGCTCGAGCACTTCCGCAGCGAATGGGTTTCCTTCCGACAGACCGTGGACCGACTCGTGGGAACCGGTGAGGCCGCATGAAGACCAACCACAGCGACGTCGTCGCCGAATATCTGCGCGAGGTCGACCAGCGACTGGCCGGGCTGCCCGTGCTCCAGCGCCGCGAGCTGCTGGCCGACCTGGCCGCGCACATCGCCACCGAGCGCGACGAGCGCAACCTGGCCTCCGAGGGCGAGGTCATCGAGGTGCTCGAGCGGCTCGGCAGCCCGGAGGCGATCGCGGCCGCCGCGCACGAGGAGGCCGGCACCCGGCCGCGCCCGCCGCAGACGGCCTATCCGCATTTCTCGCCGCCGCCGCAGGGGTTCTATCCGCCGCCGACACCTCCGGTCAGGCGGCGTTCGACCAACTGGGCCCTGATCGGGCTGGTGGCCGGCGGGGCGATCGTGGTGCTCTTCGTGTTGTGCGGCTTCTTCGCGCTCTCGGGAGGCCGCGACAGCGCGCCGGAGCCGGCCGAGCTGGAGGCCCCGCCGGCGCCCACGGCCACGGCCACGGCCACCGTCGACCCCGTGGACCCGCCCGCGCCCACGATCACCGGCTGATCCGCGCGATCAGGTCGGAGGCGCCGGGGCCGGAGAGCGCCGCCGTGGCCGCCTCGCGGCCGCAGCAGGTCAGCAGGATGGCTGACATGGGGCCCTGGACGCCCAAACCCGAGCCCCAGGTCCAGTCGGTGTCGGTGGCCGTGAGCCGGAAGCCCGCCGCCGCGCGGGCCGACGGCAACGGGGGCGGCCAGCGCATCGACAACAGCCGGGTGGCCGCCACCGCCGCCGCGTCCGGTGGCATGTCGTGGCGGCGCCCGAGCGGCAGCGCGATGTCCTGTGTGTGCACGAGCAGGTCGGTCAGCGTCTCGATCCTGGTGACGCCGATCGTGTGGCGGTGACGGGGCGCGGTCTCCCTGATCTCGGCCACGATCTGCGCCGGCGCCCGGTCGGCGGCCCGTCGCCGGGCCGCCTCACGGGTCGTGCGGGCCATGCTGCCCCGCCACTGCAGCGCCACGCCGACCAGGCCGGCGAGGCCCAGCTGCTGCATCGTCATGTGGGCGGCGACGTCGTGGACCGTCCAGCTCCGGCACAGCGACGGCCGGCTCCACTCCTCGGGCGCGAGCGAGTCGAGCAGGTCGGCCAGGGCGAGGCGCTCAGCGACGATGACGTCCCACATGAGGTCACGCTAGGGCCGCTCAGTCCAAGAACACCATCAGTCGATCTGGGGCAGCGGCGGCCCGAGGACGTCGTCGGCGTCGACGATCGTGTAGGCGTAGCCCTGCTCGGCCAGGAAGCGCTGGCGGTGGGCCGCGTACTCGGTGTCGATCGTGTCGCGGGAGACCACCGAGTAGAAGTGGGCCTGGCGGCCGTCCGCCTTCGGCCGCAGCACCCGGCCCAGACGCTGGGCCTCCTCCTGGCGGGAGCCGAACGTGCCCGACACCTGGATGGCCACCGCCGCCTCGGGCAGGTCGATGGAGAAGTTGCCGACCTTGGAGAGGACCAGCGCGCGCAGCTCACCGGCGCGGAAGGCGTCGAAGAGGCGCTCGCGCTCCTTGTTCGTGGTCGAGCCCTGCACGATCGGGGCGTCCAGATATTCGCCCAGCTCGTGCAGCTGGTCGATGTACGCGCCGATGACCAGCACCTGCTCGTCGGCGTGCTTCTCGACCAGGGCCCGCACCACCGGCAGTTTGGTGCGCGCGGTGGCGGCCACGCGGTATCGCTCCTCGGCCTCCGTGACGGCGTACGACATCCTCTCGGCCTCGGTGAGAGTGACCCGGACCTCGACGCACTCGGCGGGCGCGATCCAGCCCTGCGACTCGATGTCCTTCCACGGCGCGTCGTAGCGCTTCGGGCCGATCAGCGAGAAGACGTCGCCCTCGCGGCCGTCCTCACGGACCAGTGTGGCCGTGAGGCCGAGCCGGCGGCGGGCCTGGAGGTCGGCCGTGAAACGGAAGATCGGGGCCGGGAGCAGGTGGACCTCGTCGTAGATGACCAGGCCCCAGTCGCGGGCGCCGAACAGGTCGAGATGGGTGAAGGCGCCACCCCGGCGCGAGGTCAGCACCTGATAGGTGGCGATGGTGACGGCGCGGATCTCCTTGCGCTCGCCGCTGTACTCGCCGATCTCCTCCTCGGTCAGCGAGGTGCGGGCGATCAGCTCACGCTTCCACTGCCGGCCGGCCACCGTGTTGGTGACCAGGATCAGCGTGGTCGCCTTGGCCGTGGCCATCGCGGCCGCGCCGACCAGCGTCTTTCCGGCCCCGCAGGGCAGCACGACCACGCCCGAGCCGCCGGCCCAGAAACCGTCGACCGCTTCCTGCTGGTACGACCGCAGGGTCCAGCCGTCCTCGGCCAGGTTGATCTCGTGGGCCTCGCCGTCGACGTACCCGGCCAGGTCTTCGGCCGGCCAGCCGAGCTTGAGCAGCGCCTGCTTGAGGCGGCCGCGCTCGGACGGATGGACCACGATGGTCTCGTCGTCGATCTTCGCGCCGAGCATGCCGGCCAGCTTCTTCGACTTGGCCACCTCGATCAGCACGATCTTGTCGAGACCGCGCAGGACGAGCCCGTTGTTGGGGTCGTTCACCAGCTGCAGGCGCCCGTAGCGGTCCATCGTCTCGGCCACGTCGACCAGCAGCGCGTTCGGCACCGGGTAGCGCGAGAACTTGATCAGGGAGTCGACCACGCTCTCGGCGTCGTGACCGGCGGCGCGGGCGTTCCACAGGCCGAGCGGGGTCAGCCGGTACGTGTGTACGTGCTCGGGCGAGCGCTCCAGCTCGGCGAACGGGGCGATCGCCATCCGGCAGGCCTGCGCGTCCGGGTGGTCGACCTCGAGGAGAAGTGTCTTGTCGGATTGAACGATCAGCGGTCCGCCGCTCACGTGCACACCCTCCGAAGAGCAAACAACGACCCTCCAGTCTGACACGCGTTGAGTGGTACGCGGGCCGCACCGTTGTCGGACATCGGGGGAGTGCGGCCCGCTTCACTACTCCTGCTCGGGCACCGCCGCGGTTATCCGGTGCAGCGCGAAGGTGTGCAGCGTCTCGGTGCGCTCGTCCTCGGCCCGCAGATATCCGGCGCTCAGCGAGACGGGCTTGACCAGCCGCGACAGAGTCGCTCCGTGGGAGTCGACATAACCCACCCAGACCCGTGCTTTTTCCCGTACGGCTTGTTGCAGCACCGCCATGGCCTGCCCGTGCTGCTGCACGGGAGTCAGTCCCGGCGTGCCCTGGCCGTTGGCCGCGCGCACGCCGGCCGGCGCCCGCCGCGCGGCCCGGGTCGCGATGTCGCCCCGGCGGATCTGCTCCACCACCCCGGCCAGCCGCGGTCCGGCCAGCGACGGTGGACCGGCGTGCTCGGCCGCCCGCGCCGCCACCGACGTGCGGGTCGGCGCGCGCCGGACCTTCGGCCGCGACAGCACGGCCGCCCCGCCCGCGTCCTCGGCCACCGGGGCGAACCCGGCGTCGCGCAGCCCGCCCAGCAGCCGCGCCACCTGCAACGGGCTGACCAGCACGGTCGGCGCGATCTGGCGCAGGCCCAGCGGGGCCAGCCGCTTGTCGGTCAGCACCTCGGCGATCAGCGCCTCGTCGTCGCTGCGCAGATAGGACCCGGCCGACCCGGCGCGCAGGCCGCCGTGCTTCCGGGCGGCGTCGTCGATCATGTAGGTCAGCGTCTGCGGCACCGGGGTCCGCGACCGCCGCCGGAACAGCGCGTGCAGGTCGGCGGCGGTGTAGCCGACGTCGAGGGCACGCCGCACGCTGGCCGTGGTCACCCGGAAGACGCTGGCGCCACCGGCCGACTCGGGCTCGGCCACCACGTCGAGCTCGGCCGCCAGCTCGGGCTCGGGCGGGCCCGGCACGACCACCGACAGGTCGGCCTGCACCAGCACGTGGTCGACCGGGGCCGGCAGCAGCTCGTCCAGGGCGCGGACACCGTCGCCCGGCGCCTCGGCCGAGCTGGCCGGCCGCACCCCCAGCGGG
Source organism: Actinoplanes sp. CA-131856 (assembly GCF_050956135.1). Lineage (GTDB taxonomy): Bacteria > Actinomycetota > Actinomycetes > Mycobacteriales > Micromonosporaceae > Actinoplanes. The sequence continues at coordinate 365,758 of NZ_CP191849.1, forward strand.
TCACTGTCGTCGATGTCCGGATCTTCGAGCAACAGGCGGCCGTACGAGGTGATGGCGCCCAGCGCGGTCACTCCCAGCAGAGCCGCGCCGCTCAGCGCGTCGCGGTGGGTCGCCTCGCGGCCGCGGGCGCGGCGCGGACTCTGCCAGGCCAGCAGGCCGAGCACCTCGTCGACGGCCGGCACCGTGCCCGGCTTGAGGTCGGTCAGCACGAGCAGGGCCTCATGACGGGCCTGCGGCGCGCCGGCCCGCTCGGCGTCCGGGGCCAGCGCGTTGATCGGCCGGTCCCGCTCGTCGCGCTGCCCCACCAGGCCCGGTTGCCGGGTCATCATGAGCCAGGCCCGGGCCAGCGCGGTCCAGCGCTGCGCGATGCTGAGCGCGCGCCACAGGTCGTACGCCCCGGTGGGCAGGAAGATCTCGTCGACCGGTCCGGTCGCGCGGCTCACCGTGACCGAGCGGCCCGACCCGGCCACGTCGCTCTCACCGAGCAGCCCCGCCGCGTACGCGATCTCCAGCAGCAGCGCCGCGCCCGGCTCGTCCAGGCCGGCCCCGCGCGCCAGACGCTTCAGATCCCGTACGCCGAGACCGCCCGCCCGCAGAACGGGAGCGGGCTCGGCCGCGAGCGCCTCCAGGAGCGCCTCGGTGCTGCGGACGGCCTCCATCACCTGGCCCGCGCCGGCCGAGTCGACCGACTTGGGGTCACGGGCCGTGCCCTCGGGCAGCGGCGGGAACGGCCGCATCGGGCCCAGCGGCCCGGTCTCGCGACGGAGCAGCAGGCCGACCTCGCGCGGCAGCTCGACCAGTTCGCCGTCGGGGCGCGGGGAACGCCCGGCCTCGCTGATCGGCACCAGGACGTGCTGATCGACCAGCCACTGCACCGGCTCGGCTCGGGAGCTGCGGCCCAGCGCGCCGATCGGTGGGCCCTCGGCCAGGCGATCGAGTACGGCCCGGGCCGCGGGCGGGGCGGCGAGGACCGTACGCCGCAATTTGGCCTTGTCCGCGCAGAGCGCGGCGGTCTGTGGGTCGAGGAAGTCGGCCGGGCGGCCCAGACCGGCCGGATAGGGCGAGGTGACCTCGTCCACGGCGCCGGTCACCTCGAGCGCGTCCTCGGGGCCGTGCAGCAGGAAGCGGACGCGGAGGCGGTCGATCGCGACGCGGACGTCGTCGGCGGCCACCCCGGTGGCCAGCTCGATGATGGCGCCGGCCGAGGTGAGAGCCGTCTCGGCCGAGCGGGTCAGCCGGGCGGCGTCGAGGATCTGCAGGGTGAACTCGTCCAGGCCGTCCAGGCAGCGGGCGACCGAGCCCCGGGACTGAGCGCGGACGGCCAGGGCGGAGACGTCGGCGGGAACGGGCACGACGAGGTCGGGGCGCAGCTGAATGAGCGCGCTCAGCGCCTCGTCGGTGAGCGACCGGAGTTGATCGGCGAATGTGGTGGCCATCGTGTTCAACGCTAGCCGTCGTGGGACGATATTGAAGGGACCAGCCCAGCGGGCTGGCTCACTACCTCTCGTTGTGACGCTTAAGGGGAAGACCAGTGGCCGCTCAGAACAAGTTGCCGGGTACCGCCGTCGAGGGTGGCGCCGGTTCGCGCCAGACCAAGTCGGCCGCTCCGCAGGGCCACATGGACGTCTCCGAGATCCTGTCCGACCGGGCCGCCGCGCCGTCCCCGTTCGGTGACGACCAGACCTTCCCGCTGCCGGTGAACCGCCTCAAGTACATCCCGTCGACCCCCGCGTGAGGCCGGCGGTCGGTTTCGATCTGGACATGACCCTGATCGACTCCCGGCCGGGGATCCGCGCCGCCTACCAGGCGCTGACCAGGAAGACCGGCGTTCCCGTGGACGCCGATCTGGTGGTCACACGTCTCGGCCCGCCGTTGCGGACCGAGCTGCGTCACTGGTTCCCCGAGGAGCAGATCGAGGAGACGGTCACCACCTATCGCGAGCTCTACGCCCAGTACGCGATCACGCCGACCGTGCCCATGCCAGGCGCGGTCGAGGCGCTGGAAGCCGTACGGGAAAAAGGTCTGCGGGTCGTCGTGGTGACCTCGAAGCTGGGCCGGCTGGCGATGCTGCACCTCGACCACCTCGGCCTGGTCGCCGACGAACTGGCCGGCGACCTTTTCGCCGAGGGCAAGGCGGCCGCGGTGACCGAGCACGGCGTGCGCTGGTATGTCGGCGATCACATCGGCGACATGGTGGCGGCGCGGACGGCCGGGGTGCCCGGCATCGGCGTGGCCACCGGACCGTGCACCCCCGATGAGTTGACAGCGGCCGGCGCCGCGTACGTTCTCCCCGACCTCAATGGGTTCCCGGCGCTCCTGCGTGAGATTGCAGTTGGGTCCGGGCCCACCGCTTAAGTAGCCTTGCGTCGAGCGGTTGTTTCCATTTGAGGGTTATTCACGACCGACCTTGAGCTCCGCTGAGCCGCAGCATGATCACTTGGTCTCCGCCGTCGTGAATAATCCTCATTAGTGAAGTTGAGGTCAGCGGTGCCCACGGGTCGAGTGAAGTGGTACGACGCGGCGAAGGGATTCGGCTTCGTCACCAGCGATGAGGGCGGCGACGTGTTCCTGCCCAAGGGCGCGCTGCCGGCCGATGTGGCCGAGTTGAAAACGGGACAGCGGGTCGACTTCGGCCTGGTGGACAGCCGACGCGGCCCGCAGGCGATGGGCGTCAAACTGATCGACGCCCCGCCGTCGCTGTCCGAACTCCGCCGCCGCCCGGCGGAGGAGCTGCACAGCATGGTCGAAGACATGATCAAGGTGCTGGAGTCGCAGGTACAGCCCGGGCTGAGCCGCGGGCGGTACCCGGACAAGCGCACCGCGCAGAAGATCGCGCAGCTGGTCCACGCGGTCGCCAAGGAATTCGAGGCGTGATCCGCAAGCGCCGCCGGTGAGATGGCATTCGGTTTCTGGCGGCCGCGGGGTTTGCGGACGGCGGAAACTGACTGCCATCTCACCGGTTACAAGGCGCTTGCCCGCGGAGCGAAGCGAAGCCAGTTAGCTCAGCTTCACGGCCGGCGTAAGACCCGCCGCCGCCGCACGCTGCAACAGGGCGTCGGCGGCGGCGAGTCCGTCTTTGCCCAGTTCCAGCGTGAACTCGTTCACGTAGAGATTGATGTGCTGCTGGACGACGTCCGGCTCCATCTCCTGCGCGTTCTCGAGGATGAACTCGCGGCTCGCGTCCGGGTTGGCCCAGGCCATGCTCACCGAGTTGCGGATCCACTCGGTGGCCTCGGCCGGGTCGACGGCGCCCTTGCGGGCCAGGATCGCGCCCAGCGGAATCGGCAGGCCGGTGTCGGACTCCCACCACTCGCCGAGGTCGACGATCGAGGTCAGGCCGTAGCGCTGATAGGTGAAGCGGGCCTCGTGGATGACCAGGCCGGCGTCGTACGTCCCGTCGGCCACCCCCGGCATGATCTGGTGGAACGGCACGACCTCGATCCGGGCCGGCTGGTTGTCGGCCGCCCACAGGCGGAACAGCAGGTAGGCGGTGGTCCGGTCGCCCGGAACGGCGACGGTCTTGCCGGTGAGGTCCTCGTTGCCGTCCTTCGTGAGGACGAGCGGGCCGCAACCGCGGCCGAGGGCGCCGCCGGTGAGCAGCAGGTCGTAGTCGTCGAGGAGCCACGGCAGGGCCGCGTAGCTCACCTTGACCAGATCGAACTCGCCCCGCTCGGCCGCCGTGTTTGTCACATCGACGTCGGCGAAGGTCAGGTTGACCTCCGGTGCGCCGGGGATGAGCCCGTGCACGAGGGCGTGAAAGACGAACGTGTCGTTGGGACACGGCGAAACCGCGAGTGAAAGCGCCACGACGTCCACGCTAAACGCGGGACCGGTGGACGACGGTGCACGACGCCTGTTCGCAATCCCACACTCAGCGCCACATGTCCCTCACGCTCGTGCTTCGCGACCCGAGCGGCAAGCGTCACAGATCGTTGCCCACAGCGTTATCCACAGGTTGTCCACAAGGCGGCGGAAGCTGTGGACAAGGCGGCGAAGGCGTCCTTGAGCCGCCAGGCGGCGCGGTCACGAGGCCCGATCGGGTTCGAGATCGTGCGCAACTCGGCGAAGGGTGTGTCTCCGGCCGCGATGGCCACACCGAAGCCCTCCATGGCCTCGGCCACGGCGTCGGGGAAGGCGGCGGCGAGGCGGTCGGCGGTGGCGGAGGTGCCGGTGACCGTGCTGAGGGTGAGGATGTCGCCGGTGACGGCGTGGGGGAGGGCGGTGGCCAGCGTCGTGAACAGCTCAGGGTCGGCGGGGTGGCGGCTGGTGCCGAAGCCGAGGTCCTCGATGGGCAGGAAGCCGGTGGGGGATTCGGCGCCCAGGTCGGCGCAGATGCTCCGGACGCCCAGGACGGTGGAGCCGACGGGGGCCCGGCCGGGGAAGCCGCCGGCGATCCCGGCCGAGATGACGGCGCGGAAGTGGCCGGTGGCCAGCAGGCGGGCCGTGGCGGCGGCGGCCGCGGCGGGGCCGGCACCGACCGGCTCGACCACGACGTGGGCGGGGTCGGCACCGGCCCGGACGGCTTCGGCTTCGGCGGCGACCGCGGTGACCACGAGCAGCGGAGATGTCATGCGGTGATTGTCGGGGTCAGCGGTTGTCGAAGTCGTCGTCGGGTGGCGCCGCGCCGTTGGTGGGGTGGTCGGCGGAGGACGGGCGGTAGACGTGGAAGCCGGGCGGGGCGGCCGCGGGCTGCGGCGCCGGCGGCTCGGGGCTGGGCGACGGCGGCGAGGGCGGTGAGGGCGGCGGCGTGGCGGGCTTGTCCTTGCCTCGGCCGAACCAGCGCTTCTTGCCGGCCTGGGTATCGATCCTGGTGGCGGGTTCGACGCGGGTGGCCGGGTCAGGGTCGGCTCGGCGGCCGCGCGGGGCCGCCGGGGAGTTCGGCCGGGTGTGCTCGGGGATGGTGGGCGCGTCCGGCCAGGGATCGGTGGGCTCGGACGACCGCCTGAAACCGGCTGGGGCGGCGGAGGCTGAGCGGGGATCGGTGGGGGCCGAGCTGGGGGCGGTGGTGGCGGCTGCGGGCTCGGGGGTGGGGTCGGGGTCGCCGGCTCGGCCGCTCAGGCGTTCGTTGTGGAGGCGGGCGGCCACGAAGCCGGCTCGGGCGGCCGCGGCCACGGCCAGGAGGGCGGCCAAGGCCACGCCCACGCGGCCGGGCAGGGGGATCAGGCCTATGCCGCCGCCCAGGACCCAGGCGATCATCAGGACGGTTTCGGAGTGGGAGAAGGCGCTTGCTCGCAGGCGTTCCGGGACCCGTTCCTGGATGGTGGCGTCGACCGCCAGCTTGGCTATGCCGCTGAAGATGGCGACCGTCAGGGCCAGCAGCGTGACCGTGGCCAGGCTGTAGAAGAGGGTGGCCAGGACGCCGGCGCCCGCCGTGATCATCAGGCCGGCCGACTGGAGGGCCAGCGGGCGGCGGATGCGCAGGCGGGTGCCGACGGCCGTGGACAGGAAGGTGCCGATGGCCAGGGCGCCGCCGATCACGCCGACCGCGCCCTTGTTGCCGATGTCGTTGCCCAGGACCGTCGTGTCCAGGTCGTTCGCCATGATGACGAAGGCCAGGAAGAGCAGGGTGAAGCCGTAGAGCAGGCGCAGGCTGGCGCTGCCGATCAGGGTGGAGATCACCAGCTGGCCGGCCAGCGGCCTGTCTTCGCCCCGGCCCAGGCGCAGCATCGCGCGCCACGGGCGTGGCACGGCCTCGGGCGGGTCGGAGTCGGCGCGTGGGGGCAGGCGCAGGGAGATCACCATGCCGACGATGAAGAGGATCGCCGCCACGCGCAGGGGCCACTGTGGGCCGATCTTGAAGGCGAGCAGGCCCAGGGGAGCCACCACCGCCCCCGCGAATGTGCCGTAGACGCTGGCCCGGGCGCCGACCTGGGACAGCCCGACGCCCTCGGGGAGGAGCCTGGGGACCGCGGCCGAGCGTGCTACGCCGTACGCCCGGGACAGCGCAAGCACCCCGAAAGCCGCCGGATAGAGACCCCAGCCGAACAGGTGGTCGGAGATCACGTAGGCCAGGAAGGCGCGGCCCAGCATGGTGACCGCCAGCGCGTAGCGGCGCCCGTGCCGGAAATGGTCGAGCAGCGGGCCGACCACGGGCGCGAGCAGGGCGAACGGGACCATCGTGATCAGCAGGTAGAGGGCGACCCGGCTGCGGGCCTCGCCGAGCGGGACGTCGAAGAAGATCGTGCCGGCCAGGCCGATCGCGATCAGCGTGTCGCCCGCGCAGGAGATGGCGTGCAGGTCGAAGAGGCGGATCATGCCGGCCTCGTTGGCCGCGCCCTTGGCCCGGGCCGTGCCGACCCTCCTGGTCGCCCACGCCCCGCCGCGCACGGAGCCGCGCACCAGCAGGCGGGCGGCCTTGATGCCGGAGCCGACGGTGCGCCCGAGAGAGGGAAGCACAGGCATGGGTTCCATCCTGACTGATCGAGGCCAGTGCTGTCCCGTTCCGTGAGCGCGCAATCCGGGGGAGTCGTTGCGGATCAACCGCACCGGTAGGGGACAATGGATACGTGACGACTCGGACCACCACACGCGCCGCCCGACTCGACCAAGTTTGTGCCGATGCGGTCGGTGTGGCGCGCGGCGCAATCACCGAGGTGGATCCCGAGGACGTCGGGGAACACCTGGAAGCGATCGCCGAGGGCGATCGCGTGGTGACCCACTTCTTCGAGAGCCACCTGGCGGGCTACCGGGGCTGGCGCTGGGCCGTCACGGTGACCCGCGTGCCGCGCAGCCGGCATGTCACGGTCTGCGAGACCGTGCTGCTGCCCGGCCCCGACGCGCTGCTCGCCCCGGGCTGGGTGCCGTGGAACGAGCGGGTGCAGCCGGGCGACCTCGGCGTCGGCGACCTCATGCCGACCGCGCCCGACGACGAGCGGCTCGCGCAGGGCTACGTGCTCAGCGACGACCCCGCGGTCGAGGAGGTCAGCTGGGAGCTCGGCCTCGGCCGGTCCCGGGTGATGTCCCGCGAGGGGCGGATCGAGACGGCACAGAGGTGGTACGACGGCGAGTCCGGCCCGGAGGCGCCGATCTCGGTGGCCGCGCCCCGCAACGCCCGCTGCGGCACCTGCGGGTTCTACCTGCCGCTGGCCGGGTCGCTGCGCACGATGTTCGGTGTCTGCGGCAACCTCTACGCGCCCGACGACAGCCGCGCGGTGAGCGCCGACCACGGCTGCGGCGCCCACTCGGAGGCCCTGCTGGGCACGGCCGAGCAGCCGGTCGAGGAGCTGCCGACGGTCTACGACGACAGCGAGGTCGAGTCGGTCGCGGTGAGCCGCGGTCACGGCTCGGTCGAGGAAGCGGAGCCGGCCGAGGAGCTCGGCCACAGCTAGGAAGTGACTCTGAACTCCGCGTGAGTGATCGACCGGCGCCGCTTGCGGTGCCGGTCGTGCACGATCATCGTGATCAGGCCCGGGATGCCGACCAGGAAGCCCGCGACGCAGATCTCCAGCCACCTGTCCGGCCCGTCGGCCAGCCACACGATCAGGGCGGCGATGGCGAAACCGGCCAGGCCGGCGAGCGCGAAGGGGACCATGGGTGGGTCCAGCGGCTCGACCGGGGGCTTGCGTTCAGTCACTTCGCCAGGATAAGTGCGCGGAGATCACCGGTGGGGTCTTGTGACCGGGCCGACACCGTTTCGTTTTTGCGCTGGTCATTGTTGCTGAGAGCATGACCTCCGAACATCGTCGATGATCGGAAAGGCCACGCATGATCACCGCTTTCGACCGCTTCTTCGAGATCTCGGCCCGGGGTTCGACGCTGGGGCGCGAGATCCGCGGTGGCCTGGCCACCTTCTTCACGATGGCCTACATCGTCGTGCTGAACCCGCTGATCCTCGGCGGCGGTGTCGACGGCGACAACAAGACGCTGCCGATCGCGGCTCTGGCCGCGGGCACGGCCCTGGTCGCCGGTGTGATGACCATCCTGATGGGTGTGGTCGCCCGGTTCCCGCTGGCGCTGGCCGCCGGCCTCGGCGTGAACGCCCTGGTGGCGTACGAGATCGCTCCGGAAATGACCTGGGCCGACGCGATGGGCCTGGTCGTCATCGAGGGTGTCCTGATCGCGATCCTGGTGCTCACCGGGCTGCGGACGCTGGTCTTCCGGGCCGTGCCGACGCAGCTCAAGACGGCGATCGGCGTGGGCATCGGCCTGTTCCTGATGATCGTCGGCCTGGTCGACGCGGGCTTCGTGCGCCGGGTGCCGGACGCGGCGAACTCGACGGTGCCGGTGGAACTCGGCATCGGCGGCAAGCTGGCCGGCTGGCCCACCTTCGTCTTCGTGATCGGCCTGCTCTTCACGCTGATCCTGTTCGTGCGCAAGGTGCGCGGCGCCATCCTCATCGGCATCCTCGGCAGCACCGTGCTGGCGATCATCGTGGAGGCGATCGCCCACCCGACGACCTGGTCGCTGAACGTGCCCAAGCTGCCCGAGAAGATCGTCAGCTCGCCCGACTTCTCGCTGATCGGCCACTTCAACGTGCTCGACTCGTGGTCGCGGGCCGGCTGGCTCGTCGTGATCATGTTCATCTTCAGCCTGCTGATCACCGACTTCTTCGACACGATGGGCACCATGGTCGCGGTCGGCCAGGAGGGCGACCTGCTAGACGCCGACGGCAACCCGCCGCGGACGCGGGAGATCCTGCTCGTCGACTCGGTGGCGGCGGCCGCCGGTGGCGCGGCCAGCGTCTCCAGCAACACCTCGTACATCGAGAGCGCGGCCGGTGTCGGCGAGGGCGCGCGCACCGGCGCCGCCAACCTGGTCACCGGCGCGCTCTTCCTGCTCGCGATGTTCCTGTCGCCGCTGGTCTCGGTGGTGCCGTTCGAGGCGGCGTCGACCGCCCTGGTGGTGGTCGGCTTCCTGATGATCCTGTCGATCCGGCAGATCGACTGGACCGACTACACGATCGCCATCCCGGCCTTCCTCACGATCACCTTCATGCCGTTCACGTACTCGATCTCCAACGGCATCGGGGCGGGCGTCATCTCGTACGTCGTCCTGAAGATCGCGACCGGCCGGGCCCGCGAGATCCACCCGATCCTTTACGGCGTCGCGGCCCTGTTCGTCCTGTACTTCTTGAGGGGCCCGCTGGAGAGCTGGGTCCTGTAACAACGGTTACACGGGAAATCAATGTCGTTAGCCAAGCTCATTAGCTAGGCTAAGAATCGTGATGGAGTGGCCGGTGGCGGCTGATCAAGGCACAGCGCAGGAGCTGGCCAAGACGCTGCGTGAGGCGATCCAGCGGCTGAGCCGGCGCGTCCGGCAGGCCCGCCCGATCGGCGATCTGACGACCAGTCAGTTGTCCGCGCTGACCAGCTTGCAGCTGGCCGGGGCGCTGACTCCTCGTGAGCTCGCCGATGTCGAGCGGGTCCAGCCGCCGACGATGACCAAGATCGTCGGCAAGCTGGAGGACCGGGGTCTGGTGGTGCGTTCCCCGCACCCGACCGACGGGCGCCAGGTGATCCTGGCCCCCACGGAACAGGGCCGGGCGGTCTTCGCCCAGTTCGAGAAGGCCCGCAACGAGTGGCTGGCGTCCCAGCTGGCCGAGCTCACCGAGGAGGAACAGGAGACGCTGGCCCAGGCCACGCGGATCCTGCAACGGCTCGCGCAAGCCTGACCGGTCCGGTTCGGCGCGCTGCTTCGTCACGTGACGATGACGCGTACGACCGAACAGGAGGCACCACCCAGTGCGGTCAGTGCTCAACACCACCTTCCGGTCCCTGAAGGTTCGCAACTACCGGCTGTTCACGGTCGGCCAGCTCGTCAAGCTCGTGGGCGTCTGGATGATGTTCACCGCGCAGGACTGGCTCGTCCTCGACCTGTCGAACAACTCACCGGGCGCCCTCGGAGCCGTGACCGCCCTCCAGTTCCTGCCCGTCCTCCTGCTCACCCTGTGGGGCGGCAAGCTCGCCGACCGCTACGACAAGCGCAAGTTGCTCGTCGCGGCAAACGCCGTCTTCGCGGCCACCGCGATCGTCTTCGCCATCCTGGTCGCCTCCGGGCACGTCGAGCTCTGGCACGTGTTCCTGTTCGCCGGGCTCTTCGGCATCGCCAACTCCATCGAGACCCCGGTACGCCAGTCGTTCGTCTCCGAACTGGTCGAGATGCCGCTGCTGCCGAACGCGCTGGCCCTGTCCGCGGCCACCTTCAACACCGCCCGCGTGGGCGGTCCCGCCTTGGCCGGCGTGGCCCTGGCGATCTTCGGCACCGGGCCGGTCTTCCTGATCGCGACCGCGCTGTCGATCGCGCCGGTGTTCAGCTACACCGCGATGCGCGCGCACGAGCTGCTGCGCTCCGCCCCGCCCGGCAAGAAGGACACCCGGATTCTGGACGGCTTGAAGTACGCCTACCGCCGCCCCGACCTCATGGTGCCGATCTGCCTCATGGCCGTCATCGGCATGATCGGCTTCAACTTCCCGGTCACCCTGGCCGCCCTCGCGAAAATCAACTTCAACGCCGGGGCGTCCTCGTTCGGCCTGCTCACCACGGCGCTCGCGGCCGGATCGCTCTGCGGGGCCCTGGCCGGCAGCGCCCGCCGCAAGCGGCCCAGCGTCTACCTCGTCATCGGCGCGGCCCTGATCTTCAGCGTGCTCGAGTTCGCGGTCGGCTTCACGCCCAACTTCGTGGTCGCGATGATCGTGCTCTTCCCGACCGGCTTCTTCTCGATCTTCCTGGCCCAGGCGGCCAACCACCGGGTGCAGATGGGCGTCGACCCGAAGTTCCGGGGCCGGGTCATGGCGCTCTACGTGCTGGTCTTCCTCGGCACCACCCCGATCGGGGCCTCCCTGGCCGGTTGGTGGGGCGAGCGGTACGGGGTGGCGTCGAGCATCTGGGTGGCCGGCATCATCTGCTTCGTGGCGTCGGCCGTGGCCCTGGTCTGGCAGCTGCGCAGCAGCGGGGAGCGGCTCGAGATGACGTTGCGGCCCCGGCCGCGCCTCACGCTGGTGCCACCGGCCGAGGAGTCGGAGCCGGCCCTCGCGCGAGCCGCCTGACGGGTATTTGGCAGGAGAAGTCCGCCGAACGGGTATTCCAGTTCGGGGCGCATCCGACTTAGCGTCTTCTGGTGGCCCTCGTGCACATTGCTGTGCTCACGGCGGCCCTCGTCGTTCTGATCTCCGTCCCGTACGCGGTGGCGGCAGCGATCCGGCGCGACGAGGCCCGTCGGCGGCGAGACGCGGCCCGAAACTCCCCCGAGGGCCGCGACCTGCACCTTCTCGACCGCCATCTGCAGCGCAACGACCCCGTCGTGGCGCTGGCCGGGCGTGGCCCGGCCCCGATCGAGCAGCTCGCCGTCGACCTGCGCCGGCTCCACCGCGAGCAGCGCGGCGGCCTGTCGCTCGGTTCCCGGAAGTGGACGGCGGCGGTGCTGACGGCGTACGACGAGCGGCTCTGCATGGCTTGCGAGTGCCTAGGCGTACGGGAGAACCTTCGCCCGTTGGAGGGCTTCGACCGCGAGTTGGAGCGGGTCCGCGTCGAGAGCGAGCTCGAGGCAGCCGGGTTGGAGCTGCGCTAAGCCGTTGCTCTGCTTCGGGTCAGGACGATGGCCAGCGTCAGCGCGATGACGGCGCCGGCCAGGCTCGGCAGGCCGAGTTCGGACCGGACGGCGTACGACGCCACGGAGGCGGCCAGGACGCCGGTGGAGTAGGCGAAGGCCACCGGCAGGGCGACCATCGCCTGCCGGGCGGGCAGGGCGGCCGCCACGGCCAGCGCGGCGATCAGGATGAGGTCGGGCACCAGGAAGAGGTTGTCGGCCTGCCAGGAGTCGTGCAGGAAGAGGAAGACGAAGGTCGTGAGGCTGAGGACGGCCGCGACGAGGCGGCTCAACGTGAGGAGACGCATGTCTACAGTGTAGACGCCGCTGTCTACACCGTAGACTGTCGATCATGGCGTTGACTCCTCCGGCTATCGCGCGGGCCACCCTGGCGCTGGGTGACCGGCACGGCGCGAGCGCGATGTCGATGCGCCGGATCGCGGCCGACCTGGGATGCGATCCCATGGCGATTTACCGGCACTTTCCCAACCGGCAGGCGCTGCTCGACGCGGTGGCCGACCTCGCTGTGGACGAGGTCGCGGCGCCGGCCGGGAGCGAGCCGTGGGACCAGCGGATCCGGGCGGTGCTGACAGGGGTCCGCTCGGCCGCTCTGCGCCATCCGGGCATCGCCGGGCACATCGCCTCCCGGCCGCCGCTCGGGCCGGCCGGGCTCAGGCTCGCCGCTGTCATCATGGCGGCGCTCGCCGAGGCTGGTCTGAGCCCCGCCGACGTGGTCAAGGCGTCTCAGGCGCTGATCGCCTACTCGGCCGCCGGGCTCCGTATGGCGGTCGAGGCCGGGGAGCCGGACGAGCGCTGGCGCCAGGTCAACGAGGCGCTGAAGGGCGAGGCGCCGGTGGTCGGCTCCGAGGAGCAGTTCGACTACGGTCTGCGTCTGCTGATCAATGGCATCCGGATGGAGGCTACAGCGGCCAGGAGCTGATTTTCTCGTACTGGCCGTTGTGGCTCAGGACCAGCGAGAACTCGCTCACCGGCCATGGCGCGCCCACGTAGTTGCCCAGGGCTTTCCGCAGCGGGCCGTCGGCGTGGTACGAGACCGTCAGATGGGGATGGAACGGGCGGTCCTCCAGCTGATAGCCGGCCTCGGCCAGGTCGTCCCGGACGCTTTCCTGCAGCGCCGTGAGCTTCTCCCGGTCGCCCTCGACGCCCAGCCACTCGGCCTTGCCGAAACGGCCGCTGCCGGCCAGGCGCAGCGTGAACGGGCCGGGGGAACGCACCGCGGCCAGCACCGCGGCGATTGGGTCCGGTGACGGCACGTCGCCCAGGAAGGCCAACGTGACGTGCCACTTGGCGGTCGGCGAGACCCGGCCGCTGCTGGGCAGGGCGCGTCGGAGGGAGTGAAGCTCGCCGGGCGGAGGGAAGACCGCGACGAAGAGACGGTTCAGGACGACTCGCGGGCCGCGGGCCCGCCGCCGAAGAGGACGTCGTCCCAGCTCGGGAGGCGCTTGCGCGGTTTCGCCTCGTCGGCCTCGGCGGACGCCTGCTGGCCGCCGCTCTGCTGGCCGACCGTGCGCCGCGGGCGCAGGACGGCCAGTGACGGGACGGCCGGAACCTCCTTGGGGAGGTCGGAGTCTTCGTCGAAGGCCGAGCCGGAACCGCCGCCGAGCAGGGCCGCGGCGCCACCGGCGACCGGGCGGCGCTGCTCGGCCGGGCCACTGTCGAGGCTGCGGCCGGGCGTCTGGCCCAGCGGGCGGTCGAGCGAGGCGAGCAGGGCGTCGCGGCCGGCGCGGATCGGGTCGCGGGCCGGGCGCTGCGCGGGTGTCTCGGCCGCGGGCAGGCCGTGGCCGCCGCGGGTGGGCTCGGTGGACCGGGACGGGCCGGGCAGCCCGTGACCGCCCCGCTCGGTGAAGGCGCGCTCGGGCGCGGGCTCCTGGCCCAGGATCTGGGTCGGGCGCTCGGCGCACAGATATTGCGCCATGTCGTCGTGGGGCGAGACGACCTGGCGTCCCTTGTCGAGGTCCCAGATGGCCTGGGCCGTGGCCTTGCCGGACGGCCAGGTGGCGACGATGCGCCACGTGCCGTCCTCGCGGCGGAACGCGTCCCACGAGATCTTCTCGGTGTCGATGCCGTGCTGGGCCAGGCGGCTGTCGACCACCTCGGCCAGCGGGGCGCCGGAGTCCGACGTCTTCAAGCGGGTGCGGCGCGCATGCTGCGCCAGCATGGCGCGCTCCTGGAGCACCGGGCCCGCGTAGCGCAGCACGCGGTCGACCGGGACACCGGCGATGCGCGCCACGTCCTCGGCGGACTCGCCCTGACGGATGCGGGCCTGGATGTCACGCGGCGAGAGCGAGGCCTGCTGCGCCTCGGGCGCCATGACGGCCACGGCCGTGCCTGCGGGGGCGGCGTGGCCCTCGTGGGTGAGTGCACCGTGGACCCGGTCGTCGATGGGGAGAGCCAGGAGCCGGCCGACCTCGTCGGCGAGCACCATGGCCTGACCGTCCTCGGAGAGGGCGACGAAGCGTACCGGCCGCATGCGTTGCCTCCGTCCCGTCGCATTGGCTCTTGGCCCGTGCTCCCGAGACTCAGCCACCCGGGCGCGTTTCGGAACACGGTACGCTCCTCGGTCACCCGATGGGGGTAAGCCACGCCGGGCAACTTGGCTGAGCTGCGATGATCATGAAAAAGCCGTTGTCGTACGCGTCGTCGAGTGACCAAAAGCACTGTCGTTCCACCGTGCCCCACAGCGCGGCCTCCCTGCAACTCGAGGCCGTAGCGCGTGTTTCGCGCCACTGCCGCCAAGGGCCTGGTGATCCTCACGGGACGACCGCCAGCGCCGGCACCGCGGCCAGGAAGTCGCGGGCCAGGGTGGTGTCGCCACCGACCTCGGCCGCGACGTGGCCCGGATCGCGCCGATCCCCGGCCAGCCGGCAGAACTCCACCACATCGAGGGTCACCACCGCCGCCGGCCGGGACACCGCCCCGGTCGAGGGGCCGAGCGGCACCGTCCACGTGCCACCGCCGTCACCGGTGAGCTCCAACCGCACATGGCGACCGCGACGGGACACGACCCGGGGCAGGAACCGGACGGCCAGCTCGGCCATCGGCCGCACGTGCCCGGGAAGCGGCGGCGGCGTCCGGCGCCCGGTCGCGACGGCGATGTCCTCCCGGTGGATCCAGGTCTCGTAGGAACGGGCCGTCAGCGCGTCCGGCAGGCAGAGCGGCGCGCCCAGGGCCGTCGTCGCCACACTCAGCGGCGGGTTCGCCGGGACCGAGCGGCACATCGCGTCGGCCTGCGCACGCCACCACCGCCGGGTCTGCTCGGCGGTCCGCCGGCGCTCCCGGCGCACGACGGCCGCGGTGCGGGTGGCCGGGTCGTCGCCCAGCGGCTCGACCGGCAGTCCGATCACCCCGGCGATCAGCCCGTCGGTGGCGGCCAGGTGCGCGACCAGGTCGTGCACGCTCAGCTCGCCGTACGCGGCGGTCCGGGCCCAGTCGGCCGCCGTGAGGTCGGACAGCAGCAGGTCCAGCGCCGCGACCTGAGCCGCGAAAGGCGCCGCGTACGCCGGTGCCGCCGTGGCCGGAGGACGGCGGCGCCGGGCGGCCGAGCGCGTCCGCGCCAGCGAGCCGGCCGGGGGCCGGCGGTCCGACCCGGCCAGGCCGGCCACGACCTCGACCACCTGGCGGGCCTCCCGCGCGCAGTCCGGGCAGGTGGGCAGGTGCGCCTCGACGAGGGCGGCTTCAGCGGGCGGGCAGGCGTCGAGCGCCCACACCGCGACCAGGGAATGGATGTCCATGTCGTTCATCTCTTCAGGGCGACGGCGAGCCGGCGCAGGCCCTCGCGCATCTGGGACTTGGCGGTGCCCTCGGGCAGGCCCAGCTCGGCCGCGACCTCGCGATAGGTGCGGCCCTCCAGATACGCCATGGTGATCGCGCGGCTCAGGTGCGCGGGCAGCGCCTTCAGCGCCGCGGCCAGCCGCTCGGCCGCGTCGCTGTCCGAGACCTGGTCGCCGACCGGGTCGCCCCGGCTGACCGCGCCGGCCTCCAGGACCCCGTCCAGGGCCCGCCGGCGGTGCGCCTCCTCCCGGCGCACCAGGTCGACGGCGCGGCGGTGGGCCATCATGGCCAGCCAGCCGCGCAGGCTGCCCCGCTCCGGCTCGTAGTCGAGGGGGTGCTGCCAGATGGCGAGGAAGACCTCCTGGGTGACGTCCTCGGCGGCCCGGCCGTCACGGGTGACCCGGGCCGCGATCGTGTGCACCAGCGGCGCGAACCGCTCGTGCAGGTCGATGAAGGCCGCCTCGTCGCCGTAGACGAGCTCGTCGCGCACCCGCGCGTCGTCGCGGGCGGCCTCGGTGGAACGCTCGTGTCGCAAGGCGCTCATTCCCACGTCGGTCTCACCTCGGCGTGCTCACGCATGTCTTCTCCAGCGCGGCCCGGGCCGTCTCCACGTCGCGCAGATAGCTCGGCTCGGCGGTCCGGCTGTCGAGCCGCAGCCGCAGGTAGCCCACGGAGAGGATCACGGCCTCCATCGGCTCGCGGACATCCGGCCCAGCCGCCGGCCGCAGCGCCACCAGCTGGTCCTGCGCCCGGCGCAGCTCGGCCCGGTCGGCCGGCGACAGGGCCGTGACGTCGTCGCCGTGCGTGAGCCGGGCCAGCGAGCGGACGGCGCCGGCCGCGTCACGGCAGGCGCCCGGCGTGAACTGCTCCACCGCCGGCAGGACGAGCCGCTGCCCCGGCGGCCAGACTCGCCGCACGATCACGGCGGCGGCCGCGAGCAGCACCGTCGCCGTCAGCGCGGCGACCACGAGGAGGGGACGCTTCACGGTGCGCTCCTAACCGGGGCGCCGCCGCGACGGCGGCGCCCCGAGTAGTCCGGACTCCGGTCAGTTCTGGTTCACCGCGACGACGTTCGAGGTGGCGACGTAGGGGAACGTCGCCCGGAACGGCAGCGCGTTGGCGTCGACCGCGTCACCGAGACCGTCGACCGCCGCCGGGTGGTTGGGCAGCAGCACGCCCTCGGCGACCCGGATCGTCACGTCGGTGACGTCGTCGGCCAGCCGGCGTCCGTTGGGGAACCCGGCGTTGTCGCCGCCGAGCACACCGAGCCGGTTCGGGCTGGCCGCCGGCGGGATCGACATGTTCAGCCGCAGCTGCTCGCTGGGCACGAACGTGGCCGGGTCGACGTCCTTGTTGAGCCGCTGCGAGTTGAGGTCGACCGCGACCGGCCCGCAGGCCTTGCAGACGCCGGTCAGGAACACCTCGACCAGGTCGTTGCGGGGTGTGGCGGGCGCCGGGATCTTGTAGAGGGCCTCGATCCGGCGGGGCACCTCGGGGCTGGTCACGAACGGCAGGAACTTGGCGTCGTTGCGTGGCGCGGTCGCGTTGAACTCGTCCTTGCGGCCGACCGGGATGACGACCTCGTTCACCAGCGGCATGCCGAGCCGGGAGACCTGCTGCCAGCCGCCGTACCGGTTCCGGTTGTTCAGCGTGTCGACCACCTCGATGCGCTGCCGCGACGTGGTGGCCCAGACGCCGACGACCGGGTTGCGGGCGGCGTCGCCCTTCAGCGCCAGCACGCTCTTGGGCACCTGGATGGCCAGCGTGTTGGTGTTGTAGCCGCGGACCGTGTCCTGGCCGACCTCGGACAGGTTGCCGCCGAAGTAGTTGTCGAAGAAGCGCAGGTCGATGAAGAACGGATCGTCGGCCTGACCGGCGTAGGTCTTGCCGCCGCCGGGCAGGGGGGTGATCGCCGAATCGGCGAGCTGCTGGTAGTTCGGCATCGAGGCCGGTCCGACCCGGGACGGCGCCACCCGGCCGTTGTTGATCAGGGTCTGGCTTCCGGACTCGGTGATCGCCTCCAGCTTGTACGTCTGGAGATAGTTGAGGTCGGGGTCGTCGAGCGAGGTCACCACGCCGGTGTTGTAGAGATAGGTGTTCCGGCTGCGGTAGTTGTCGGTGAACGTCCAGCGGTAGATCAGGTCGGCCCGGGCGTCACCGTCGTTGTCGATGTTGATGTCGTACGCGGCGTCGGAGGCGAACGGGTAGAAGTTCGGTCCGCCGTTGGGCTCCTCGAACGGCACCCAGTTCCCGATCAGCGTGACCGTGTTCGGCGCGTCGGGGCTGACGAACGCGTACGTGTCGGTGTTGTCGAGCTGAGGCTCGCCGGCGACCAGCGGCGCCTCCCGGTGACTGGAAGCCTGCGTGATCGTCGGCGCCAGCGACGCGACGCAGGCCGTGGCGGTCACCGCCGCGGCCACGCCGAGCATCCGCCGGCGACTTGGAGGTCGGAACATTACATCCCCCTTGATGAGGTCGATGCTGTCGCGGGTCATTCGCCTCGCCGGACCGGGCGGATGAATCGAGTCGCATTGGTTACATCGAGCCATCCGGATGGCCGTCGGCGGCGAATCCCCCTGTCACACATCGCTCTCGAGGAGGGGGAACCGATGCGCCGCGTGGTGGTGCTCATCGCTGTCCCGGTGCTCGGCCTGGCCCTCGTGGTCGCGGCCGGCGCGCTGTTCGCACCCTGGGACCGGGCGCCGGTGAGCCGGGCGTCCACGACCCGCGACACCGGGCCGATCGCGGCCGCCGAACGGCGGGTCGAGCGGGCGCCGGACGACTGGAAGACGTGGGCCGAGCTGGGCACGGCGTACGTGGAACGGGCCCGCACGACCGGCGAGGCCGCCGATTACGTGCGGGCCCGGGTGGCCCTCGACCGGTCGCAGAAGATCCATCCACGGGACAACGCGATCGCGCTGACCGGTCACGGCGCGCTCGCCGCCGCCCTGCACGACTTCCCGGCCGCGCTGCGGCACGGCCGGGCCGCTCTCGCGATCGATCCGTACAAGGCCGCCGCCCTCGGCGTCGTGGCCGACGCCCTGATCGAGCTGGGCCGCTACGACGAGGCCTTCCCGGAGATCCAGCGGATGGTGGACCTGCGCCCGGACGCCTCGTCCTACGCCCGGGCGTCGTACGCCTGGGAGCTGCGCGGCGACATCGGGCGCGCCACCGACGCCATGCGCCGCGCCCTGGACGCCGCACCGAACGCGGCCGACGGCGCGTTCGCGCGCCTGCACCTGGGCCAGCTCGCCGCCGACAACGGCGACCTGGACACCGCCACCACCGAGTTCACCGAGGGCCTGCGCCTGCTGCCCGGTCACCCGCCGCTGCGCCTGGGCCTGGCCCGCGTCCGCGCCGCGCGGGGCGACACCGCGGGCGCGATCAGCGAGTTCCGGTCCGTCCTGGCCGCGGCGCCCCGGCCGGTCTACGCGGCCGAGCTCGGCGACCTGCTCACGGTGGCCGGCCGCGCGGGCGAGGCGGCGAAGGAGTACGCCCGGGCCCGTGCGGTCTGGGCCGGCGAGGCCCTCAGCGGCACCCCGCCCGAGCCAGATCCGGTGCTGTTCGCCGTGGACCAGCGGGAACCGGTCGCGCTGGACGCCGCCCGACGCCTCTACGCCCGGCAGCCCGGCATCGCCGGGGCCGACGCGCTGGCCTGGGCACTACGCGCGGCGGGCCGCCCGGCCGAGGCGCTGCGCTACGCCGACCAGGCGCTCCGCCTGGGCACCCGCAGCGCACTCAGCCACTATCACCGCGGCATGATCCTGGCCGACCTCGGCCGGCGCGACGGCGCCCGCGCCGACCTGACCACCGCGCTGCGCCTCAACCCGCACTTCTCGTTCCGGCACGCCCCCGAGGCCCGCGCGGCCCTGGCCCGGCTGTGACAGCGGCCCGCTGCCGAGGCCCCGCACGGCTTGGGGCCGGCTGTGACAGCGGCCCGCTGCCGAGGGCCGCGCGGCTCTGACCCGGGCTAGGACAGCCGCTCGACCACGTAGTCGATCGCGGCGGTCAAGGCGGTCACGTCGGACGGCTCGACCGTCGGGTAGAGGGCGATGCGCAGCTGGTTGCGGCCCAGCTTGCGGTAGGGCTCGGTGTCCACGATGCCGTTGGCGCGCAGGATCTTGGCCAGGACGGCGGCGTCGATCTCCGGAGCGAAGTCGATGGTGGCCACGGCGGCCGACCGCAGGGCCGGGTCGGTCACGAACGGCGTCGCGTACGAGGACTTGTCGGCCCAGCCGTAGATGGCGGCCGCGCTCTCGGCGCTGCGCTTGACCGCCCACGACAGGCCGCCCTGCGCGTTCATCCAGTCGAGCTGCTCGGCCGCCAGGAAGACCGTGGCCAGGGCCGGGGTGTTGTACGTCTGCTCGAGGCGGGACTGCTCGATCGCGGTCACCAGGTCGAGGAACTGGGGGATGTAGCGGCCCGAGGCCTTGATCTCGAAGGCGCGCTCGATGGCGGCCGGCGACATCAGGGCCATCCACAGGCCGCCGTCGGAGCCGAGGGCCTTCTGCGGAGCCAGGTAGTAGACGTCGGTCTCGCGCAGGTCGACGTCGAGGCTGCCGCCACCCGAGGTGGCGTCGGTGAGCAGCAGGGCGCCCTCGTCGGCGCCGGCCACGCGGCGGACCGGCACGGCCACGCCGGTCGAGGTCTCGTTCTGGACCGAGGCGTACGCGTCGACGCCCGCCTCCGCCGTCAGATAGGCCGCCTGACCGCCGGGCGCCTGGTGAATGGTCGGGTCGCCGAGGAACGGCGCGTCGCTGACGGCCTTGGCGAACTTCGCGCCGAACTCGCCGAACTCGGCGAACTGGGCCCGGTCGCGGATCAGGCCGAACGTCGCGACCTCCCAGAACGCGCTCGTGCCCCCGTTGGCGATGACCACCTCGTACCCGTCGGGCATCGAGAAGAACTCGCCGAGGCCGCGCCGCAGGCGGGCCACCTGGTCCTTGACCGTCTTCTGCCGGTGTGAGGTGCCGAGGAACGTGCGGGACACCGCGGACAGCGACTCGACGCCCTCGGGGCGCACCTTGCTCGGACCGGAGCCGAAGCGCCCGTCGACCGGCTTGATCTCGTCTGGAATCCGGATGTCACTCACCGGAGCATTATGCGCGGAGCTTGTCCCAGCCCTCGACCTGCTGCGGCTTGCGGACCGGAGGTCCCACATAGTGAGCGTGCGGGTGCACGACCCGGCCCAGGCGTTTCTGCTCCAGGATGTGCGCGCTCCAGCCGGCCACCCGCGCGCAGGTGAACATGGAGCTGAACATGTGGCCGGGCACCTCGGCGAAATCGAGGACCACGGCCGACCAGAACTCGACGTTCGTGGGCAGCGGCCGCTCGGGCTTGCGGGCCTGGAGCTCGGCCAGCGCGGCTCGCTCGAGCGCGATGGCCACCTCGTAGCGGGGCGCGCCCAGCTCGCGGGCCGCACGCTTGAGCACCCGGGCCCGGGGGTCCTCGGCGCGGTAGACCTGGTGCCCGAAGCCCATCAGGCGCTCGCCACGGTCGAGGACACCTTTCACGTACGCCTCGGCGTCACCGCCACGCTCGACCTCTTCCAGCATGTGCAGCACGCGGGCCGGCGCCCCGCCGTCGAGCGGGCCGGAGAGCGCGCCGATGCCCGAGGAGATGCAGGCGGCCACGTCGGCGCCGGTCGAGGCGACCACCCGGGTGGTGAAGGTGGAGGAGCTCAGGCCGTGCTCGGCGGCCGAGATGAAGTAGGCGTCGACCGCCTTGACGTGCTTGGGGTCGGGCTCGCCGCGCCAGCGCCGCATGAAGCGCTCGACGATCGTCCCGGCCTTGTCGATGTCCTTCTGCGGCACGGCCGGCAGGCCGAGACCGCGGGCCGCCTGTGCCACGAACGACAGCGCGGTCACCGACACCCGGGCCAGGTCGCGGCGGGCCTGGTCGTCGTCGATGTCGAGCAGCTGGCTCAGTCCCCAGTACGGCGCCAGCATGGCCACCGCCGACTGCACGTCGACGCGGATGTCGCCCGAGTGCACCGGCACCGGGAACGGCTCGGCCGGCGGCAGGCCGGGCCCGAACCGGCCGTCGACCAGCAGCCCCCAGACGTCGCCGAAGGAGACCTGGCCGATCAGGTCCTCGATGTCGACGCCGCGATAACGCAGCGCGCCACCGTCCCGATCAGGCTCGGCGATCTCGGTCTCGAAGGCCACGACTCTCCCTGGGGGCGGATGCTGTAGGTGTTTCATCTTGCTCGCTGGGTAACGGCAGGTCGACACCGCATGACGCGCTCTGTATGTGCTTTCTGCGACACCCATCCTCACCGACCTGACGTGGCGGCCGAGGGGACTTACCGTCGTTGCGTGACCCTCGAACCCCCCTCGCCTGCGAGCATGCGCCGCGACTACACCGCGCGGGAGGCGTTGCTCGAGTCGGGCATGGCCGCCGATTGGACCACACAGTTCGGCGCCTGGTTCATCGAGGCGTCCGGGTTCGGCCTGCCCGAGCCCAACGCCATGATCGTGGCCTCGGCCACACCGTCGGGTCACCCGTCGGCGCGTACTGTCCTGCTCAAGGAGTACGACGCGCGCGGTTTCGTGTTCTTCAGCAACTACGAGTCGCGCAAGGGCGCCGAGCTGGCCGCCAACCCGTACGCCAGCCTGGTCTTCCCCTGGTTTCCCATGCAGCGCCAGGTGATCGTGGTCGGCGCGGTGGAGCGGGTGAGCCGAGCCGAGACCGAGGAGTACTTTTCCTCGCGGCCGCGAGGTTCCCAGCTGGGCGCCTGGGCGAGCCCGCAGTCGACGATCGTGCCCGATCGGGAGTCGGTCGACGCCAGACTTGCCGAAGTCACCGAACGCTTCAAAAACGGGGAGGTGCCGGCGCCGCCGCACTGGGGCGGCTTCCGGGTGTCGCCGGAGACGGTCGAGTTCTGGCAGGGGCGGAGCAGCCGCCTTCATGATCGGCTGCGCTACCGACGTACCGAAGAAGGTCTTTGGGTTTTGGAAAGGTTGGCACCTTGAGCCAGGACGCTGTCGAAGCGGCCGCGGAGGTCGCCGAGGAGCGCGAACGGAAGTCCTGGTTCATCGATCTCAGGCCCCTCCGCGTCGTCGCGTATCGGCGGATGTGGATCGGAAACGGGGTCTCGTTCTTCGGTTTCCAGTTCACCTCGGTCGCGGTGCCGATCGAGATGTACGCCATCACGCACTCCTCGGCCTGGGTGGGCCTGCTCGGTGTGGCCGGCCTCGTGCCGCTGCTGATCTTCGGGCTGTGGGGCGGCGCCGCGGCCGACGTGGTCGACCGGCGCAAACTGCTGCTGGCCAGCTCCACCCTGGCCTGGATCTCCACCCTGGGTCTGCTGGTGCAGGCGCTGTTCCACGTGAACAGCGGTTATCTGCTGCTGGCACTGGTCGCGCTCCAATCGGCCGGCTTCGCCATCAGCTCGCCAGCCCGGCAGGCGATCATCCCGCGGATCGTGCCGGGCGGGCTCGTGCCGGCGGCCAACACGCTGGCCTACACGACCACCACCGCCGGCGGCGTGCTCGGCCCGCTCGCGGCCGGTGTGATCTTCGCGGCGGCCTCGACCGACAGCGGCATCATCGCCGCCTATCTGGTCGACGCCGTGCTGTTCACGGTCTCGTTCTGGGCCACCTGGCGGCTGCCGTCGATCCCGCCGGTCGAGCACGACCTGACCGAGGAACGGCCCAGCGCCGGTCTGCGCGGCGTCCTGGTCGGCCTGAAGTTCCTGGTCACCCAGCCGGTGCTGCTGCTCTCGTTCGCCGTCGACATCGTCGCCATGGTCTTCGCCATGCCGCGGGCGCTGTTCCCCGAGGTGGCGGCCGACCGGTTCGGCGGCGACCAGGCGGTGGGCTGGCTGTTCAGCGCGATCGCCATCGGCTCGGTGATCGCCGGCCTGTTCTCCGGATGGATCGGGCGGGTCAAACGCCAGGGCGTCGCCCTGGTCGTCGCCGTGATCGGCTGGGGCATCGCGATCGGCTTCGCCGGCCTCGCCCACAGCCTCTGGCTGATCCTGCTGCTGCTCGCCGTGGGCGGCGCGGCCGACCTGGTCAGCGCCGTCTATCGGCAGTCGATCCTCCAGGTCTACGCGCCCGACCGGCTCCGCGGCCGGCTCCAGGGTGTCTTCACAGTCGTCGTGGCCGGTGGACCGCGCCTGGGCGACCTGCGTGCGGGAGCAACCGCCGACCTCACCTCGACCACCGCGTCGTGGGCCGGCGGCGGCTTCCTGGCGGCCGGTCTGTCGGTCGTGTTGGCCCTGGTCTTCCCCGCTCTGATTCGTTACAAGCCGCCGGCCGGCACCGAGGGAAGCGCGAACAGATAATGTCCAAGCCATGACAAGCGTCGTAGCCGCGAAATCCGGCACCCAGTGGTCCATCGAGGCGGACGGGCACAGCGCCGTCGTCGTGGAGGTCGGCGGCGTGCTGCGCGGCTACTCCGTGAACGGCGTCAAGGTGCTGGACGGCTTCGAGGCCGACGAGCTCTCCCCGGCCTCGGCCGGTCAGATCCTGGCGCCGTGGCCCAACCGGATCCGCGACGGCAAATACACGTTCGAGGAGCAGTCCTACCAGCTCCCGCTGACCGAGCCGGCCCGGCACAACGCCATCCACGGCCTGGTCAACTGGGCCCGCTGGACCGAGGTCGAGCGCACCGGCGCCTCGGTCACCCTCGAGTTCGAGCTGCCGGCCCAGATCGGCTATCCGTGGTGGCTGACGCTGCGCGCCACCTGGACCGTCTCGGCCGACGGGCTGCGCTGCGACCAGGAGGTCGTCAACAACAGCGACGCGAACGCGCCGTGGGGATATTCCGTGCACCCCTACCTGGAGCTGCCCGGCGTCGCCGTCGACGACATCCTGCTGCACGTGCCGGGCAAGACCCGCGTGGTGGCCGACGGTCGCCTGCTGCCGATCGGCGCCAACCCGGTGGCCGGCACCGAGTACGACTTCAACGAGCCCCGCCGCATCGGCGACCTGGTCCTCGACACCTCCTTCGGCGACATCGAGCACGACGCGAACGGCATCACCGAGGTGACCATCGCCGACCCGGGCTCGGACGCCAAGGTCGTGGTCTGGGCCGACGACAAGTTCAAGTACTGGCAGGTCTTCACCGGCGACACCCTGCACGGCGAGCGGTTCCGCCGCTCGGTGGCGATCGAGCCGATGACCTGTCCGCCCGACTCGTTCCGCACCGGCCGCGACCTGATCGTGCTGGCGCCGGGCGAGCGGTGGACCGCCTCGTGGGGGATCCGGGCCTGATGGACTTCGCCGAGGTCCTCCGCAAGCGGCGCATGGTCCGCAGCTACGATCCCGACCGCCCGGTCGCGCCCGAGATCGTCGACACGATCGTCAAGCACGGTCTGCGCGCTCCCAGCGCCGGGTTCTCGCAGGGCTGGGGCTTCCTGGTGCTCACCGAGCAGAAGGACCGCGACCTCTACTGGTCGTCGACGACCGAGGGTGACCTGGGCGACGCCGCGGCCGACGAGGCGTGGAAGGGCGACTGGCTCACCCGCATGCGCACGGCACCGGTGATCATCGTCTGCTTCTCCAACAAGTCGGCCTATCTCGACCGCTACGCCCAGGCCGACAAGGGCTGGACGGACCGCAGCGAGGAGCACTGGCCGGTGCCCTACTGGGACATCGACACCGGCTTCGCCGCCCTGCTCATGCACCTCAGCGCGGTCAACGAGGAGCTCGGCTCGTGCTTCTTCGGCGTGCCGGTGCCCAAGGTGCCGGCGGTCAAGGAGGCGTTCGGGGTTCCGGACGAGTACACACCGATCGGTACGCTCACCGTCGGCTATCGGGCACCCGACAAGAGGTCTCCGTCACTCAAGCGCGGGCACCGTCCGGTGGAAGATGTGGTGCATCATGGCCGATGGGCCTGATGCGGTGGGGATAGGCTGAGGTTGTTGTTGAGAGAGGGGGCTCCGGGGTGATCTTCAAGGCGGTCCGGGACGGTGCCCCCTATCCCGATCACCACACGACCCTGAAAGCGTGGGCCGAGATCCCGCCACGGCCGATCCGGCTGGCCGATCTCATCACCACCAAGCGGGAGTTGGCGCTCGACAAGCTGCTGGCCGAGGATTCGACGTTCTACGGCGACCTCTTCCCGCACGTCGTGGAATACAAGGGCGCCCTCTACCTCGAGGACGGCCTGCACCGCGCCTTGCGGGCGGCGTTGCAGCAGCGCAACCAGATCCACGCCCGCGTGCTGGTCGTCGAGGGCTGATTTTCCACTAAGTTGACGTTCATGGTGACTCCGCTGGATCTCCTGGACGTCGATACCCTCCTGTCCGACGAGGAGCGCGACATCCGCGCGCTCTGCCGCCGGGTCGCCGACGATCGGGTACGCCCGCACGTCGCCGACTGGTACGAGCAGGGCACCGTTCCGGTCCGCGAGCTGGCCCGGGAGTTCGGCAAGCTGGGCCTGCTCGGCATGCATCTGACGGGGTACGGCTGCGCGGGCTCGTCCGCGGTGGCGTACGGCCTGGCCTGCATGGAGCTGGAGGCGGCCGACTCCGGCGTGCGCTCGCTGGTCAGCGTGCAGGGATCCCTGGCCATGTACGCCATCTGGAAGCACGGGTCCGAGGAGCAGAAACAGCGCTGGCTGCCGGGCATGGCGGCCGGCGAGCTGATCGGCTGTTTCGGCCTCACCGAGCCCGACCACGGCTCGGACCCGGCCAACATGGCGACCCGGGCCCGCCGCGACGGCGGCGACTGGATCCTCGACGGCGGCAAGATGTGGATCACCAACGCGCCCGTGGCCGACGTGGCGGTGATCTGGGCCCGGGCCGAGGAGGGCGTGGTCGGCTTCGCCGTGCCGACCGATACGCCGGGATTCGCGGCCCGCGAGATCAAGCACAAGATGTCGCTGCGCGCCTCCAGCACGGGGGAGATCACGCTTGATGGCGTACGTCTGCCGGACAGCGCCCGCCTCCCCGAGGCGCGCGGCCTGAAGGCGCCGCTCTCCTGCCTGACCGAGGCCCGTTTCGGCATCATCTGGGGAGCGATGGGCGCCGCCCGCGACTGCCTGTCGGTGGCGCTCGACTACGCGACCACCCGCGAACAGTTCGGCCGGCCCATCGGCGGGTTTCAGCTGACTCAGGCCAAGCTGGCCGACATGGCGCTCGAGCTGCAGAAAGGCTTCCTGCTCGCGCTGCATCTGGGCCGGTTGCGCGACTCGGCCGGCGCGCTGCGCCCCGAGCAGGTGAGCGTGGGCAAGCTGAACAACGTGCGGGAGGCGATCGCGATCGCCCGCACCTGCCGGACCATCCTGGGCGGCAACGGCATCAGCGGCGAATATCCGGTGATGCGCCATGCGAACAATTTGGAGAGCGTCCTCACCTACGAGGGCACTTCCGAGATCCACCAGTTGGTGATCGGCCAGAAATTGACCGGATTGAACGCTTTCGCCTGACCGTTGACTGCAAGTGTCGTACCCGGCTCGTACCGTGAGGGTATGGCCAACTCATCGGACGTCTCGCCGGGTGTCACCGAACCCACGCGGGAATATCCCCCCGTCCCCGAGGAGCCGACTCCGCCTACGCCGCCGGAGCAGGCTTCTCGGCCGAGCGGGTTCGCCCGCCTGCTCATCTTCACCGGGTTCGTCTTCGCGCTGCTCGTGGCCGCCTGTCTCGGGCTGCGCGCGATCAACGTGCTGCCCAGCTTCGACAACCCGTTCAGCGACCGCACCACCGACCGCAGCCAGCCCGTGCTGTTGCAGTCGATGCGCGACCTGAGCCGCTACGTCGCGGCCGACGGCACCTTCCAGGTCATCGTCGACCTCCAGGAGGACAGGGAGAACATTCCGGACTTCCTGATCAACCGGCGGACGCTGTTCGTGGGATCGGGCACGGTCGAGCAATATGTCGACTTCAGCAAGCTCGCCGACGAGGCGCTGGTCGTCGACAACGAGAAGAAGACCGTCACGATCACGCTGCCGGCGCCCGAGCAGGGGTTGGCCGCCCTCGACATGCAGAAGAGCTATGTCGTGGCCGAGCAGCGCGGGCTGCTCGACCGCATCGGCGACGCCTTCAAGAGCGACCCCGACAAGCAGCAGAAGGTCTACGCGATGGCCCAGCAGAAGATCACCGAGGCCGCGCAGTCCAGCGGGCTGGCCGACCGGGCCAAGCAGAACACCGAGCAGATGCTGCGCAGTCTCTTCACGCGCCTCGGCTATTCGACGGTCACGGTGACCTTCGACAGTCCCTGACGACGGCGGCCCGGAAACACCGGACGCCGCCGACCCGGGGGCGGGGTCGACGGCGTCCGGCGGTCATCGGCTCGGGGGCGTGGCCCTCCGGGAGCCGGGGGTCATCTCAAGAGACGCCGCGCGCGGGCCTTTCCGTTGCGCGGCGTGCGTTTTTCGCGCTTTTGTCGGGCGCCCGGTGGCGGGTCACTCGTTGGGGAGCAGGGCCCACAGGATCAGGTAGATGATGAACTGCGGGCCGGGCAGCAGGCAGGAGATGACGAAGATCAGGCGGACCACGCCGGCGGAGAGCCCGAAGCGGCGGGCCAGGCCGGAGCAGACGCCGGCGATCCAGCGATCGTTCCGGGGACGGACGAGTCGGCGAGCCACGATGACTTCCTCCTTGACTGACGGCCTCGGCGTTGTGCTGTGGCCGTACTTCGACGGTAGGGGCGCCGTGACCGTGCGCCCTCGGTCCGCAGGTGGAGATGGGCGGCCCGGCTCCCGTAAGGGTGACCCGTACCCCCGCGTCCTCCGCTGTTAACCTGGGTGCCGATTTCCGGCCTTCGGCGCGATGCCGCGCGCCGGTTCGACGATGTGTCGCGCCCGGCCCGGGCTGGGACGGCGACGCCGTGACGAGGAGGCAAGCGGTGACGCTCCGGTGACGCTGGCTGTCCTGCACACCAGCACCGGCAACGCCCTCGATCCGGCCGGCGCGGCCCGGCTCGCGGACGACCTGACCGCCGCCCTGCGCGCCGCCGGCGCCACCGAGGTCGAGCGGATCGGCGCGGGCGCGCCGCTGCGGGAGGTCGTGCGGCGGGCCGAGAAGGAACGCGAGCCGGTGCTGATCTGCGACGACAACCTCGTGGCGCATCCGAGCCTGCTCTGGATGCTCGCGACCGAGCCGGCCAAGCGGACCACCGCGCTGGTGATCGCCGATCCCGAGGGTGACCTGCGCGAGGATCGCGGCAAGCTGCTGCCGGTCGGTGACGGTCCGGGGACCGTTCGCTATCTCGGTGCGATCTGTGTGGCCCCGGCCGATCTGCCGGTGCTGGCCGATGTCGCGGATCGCGACGATCTTCTCCCGGCGCTGCTCGAAGGCGGTCTCGTGCCGGTCGCCACCCCGGTGCGGCTGCTGCGGGGCGCGCTCGTGCACGACGACGCCGAGCTGGCCGCGGCGCGGGCGGCTGTCGACGCCGTCGACGAGGACAAGGCCCGTCTGCGGATGGCGGTCAAGGAGAAGGACGACTTCTTCACCACGTACGCCGTGAGCACCTGGTCGCCGCTCGTCACCAAGGCCTCGGCGCGGCTCAAACTCACGCCGAGTGCCGTCACCGGGCTCTCCGTGCTTCTCGCCGTCGCCGCCGCGCTCGCCTTCTGGCAGGCCTCCCGGCCCGCGATGATCGCCGGCGGCATCCTGATCTATCTGAGCTTCGTCCTCGACTGCGTCGACGGGCAGCTCGCCCGCTACACGCGGCAGTTCGGCGCGTTCGGCGGCTGGCTCGACACCATGGCCGACCGGGCCAAGGAATACGTGGCGTACGCCGGCCTGGCCGCCGGGGCCGAGCGGATCGGCCTGCCCTACGCGTGGCCGCTGGCCATCGCCGCCATCGTGCTCCAGACCGTCCGGCACATGACCGACGCCTGGTACGGGGCTCTGCACGACGAGGCCGCGGCCCATCCGAAACCCCAGGCCGCGAGCGGGGTCGGCGCGCGGCTGACCGCCGCCTCGACCAAGGTGCAGGGCGACACCGGCTCCCTGGCCTACTGGCTGAAGCGGATCGTGGTCTTCCCGATCGGCGAGCGCTGGGCGCTGCTGGCCGTCCTGGCCATCGTCACCAACGGGCGGATCGCGCTGGCCGGCATGCTCGCGTGGGGGGTGCTCGCCCTGGCGTACACCCTGGCCCTGAGGTCTTTGCGGGCCTTCTCCATGCGCGTCGGCGTCTTGGACAAAGTGGACACGGGCCGGTTCCGCGACGACGGTCTCCTCGTCCGTGAAGTGATCAGCCGGGCCGGACTGCCGGCTCCGCTCGTCTTCGCGGCGCTGTCCGCCGTGGTGGCGCTGGCCACCGTGATCGTCCTCCTCGTGGGTGATCCGTCCAAGGCCCTGCTCGCGGGGGCCGCACTGGTGGTGTTGAGTGCCGGTCTGCCGGCGAGAAGAAGGCACGGTGGCCCGCTCGACTGGCTGATACCGGCCGGGCTCCGGGCGGCCGAATATCTGCTGGTGGTCGCGGTCGGCATCGTGGGTGACGTCCCGACGCCGGTGACGTACCTGCTGATCTTCATGCTGACCCTGCGGCACTACGACCTGGTGGCCCGGATGGAGAAGGGCGCGCCCGCCGGTAAGGCCCGTGGCGCCCTGCTCGGCTGGGACGGCCGTGTGGTGCTGCTGACCGCCGCCGCGCTGGCCGGCCTCGGCGCCGCCGGCGCCTCCGTGCTGGCCGCGCTGGTCGGCGGCTCGTTCCTGATCAACGCGATCGCCGACTGGCGGACAGGTGGCACCCGCCCGTGACACTGCTGAGCATCGTCGTACCGGTCTACAAGGTGCAGGGCTACCTGCGGCAATGCCTCGACTCCATGCTGAGCCAGTCGTTCACCGACTTCGAGATCGTCGCGGTCGACGATTGCTCCCCGGACAAGAGCGGCGAGATCCTGGCCGAGTACGCGGCCCGTGATCCCCGTGTGCGGGTGGTGACCGCTCCCGAGAACCTCGGTCTGGGCCGGGCCCGCAACCTGGGGCTGGAGCACGCCACCGGCGACTACGTCTGGTTCGTCGACTCCGACGACTGGCTGTCGATGGGCTCGCTGTCCGCGGTGGCCGCCCGCCTGCGCTCGACCGACGCCGACGTGCTGCTCGTCGGCTGGAACCGGGTCTACTGGGACGGGCGGGTGCAGACCGGCTCGGCCAAGAAGAAGCTGTCGGCCGCGCCCAAGGTCTTCTCCGCCGAGGAGTGGCCCAAGGTCCTCGAGATCCTGCACGTGGCCTGGAACAAGGTGGTCCGGCGCGACTTCCTGCTGCGGCTCGGCTTCGTCTTCGAGGCCGGGTGGTACGAGGACGTGTCGTTCAGCTTCCCGGTGTTGCTCGCCGCCCCGCGGATCAGCACGCTGCCCCGCACCTGCGTGCACTACCGGCAGCGGCGGACCGGGGCGATCACCCGGACCAAGGGCGACCGGCACTTCGAGGTCTTCGACCACTGGGAGCACGCGCTGGCCCTGGCCGCCGAGTACGCGTCGCCCGGCGACGAGGTGCGCGGCCTGCTCTTCCGCCGGATGATCTGGCATTTCCTGGCCGTGCTGCGGCACGACGCCCGGGTGCCGCGCGGCTCGCGGGCGCGCTTCTTCGGCCGCATGAACGAGATGTACCGCAGATATCTGCCGCCGGCCGGCTATCCGATGCCGTCCGGCGGCGAGGGCGTGCGCTACAAGCTGGTCGCCCGTGGCTCGTACGGGACCTTCAAGCTCGTCGACACCTCGATGAAGACGGCACGCCGCGTCCTGCGGCTGGGCCGCCGCTCGGCCGGATATGTCAAGCGCCGGTCGCGGCAGGCGTTCGGCCATCTCTACTACCAGCTGCAGCTGCGGCTCCCGGTGGATCAATCGCTTTCGCTGTACGCCGCCTACTGGTTCCGCGGGGTCAGCTGCAACCCGGCCGCGATCGCCGCGCGGGCGGCCGAGCTCGCGCCGCACCTGCGGCAGGTGTGGGTGGTCGGCCCGGCCCGCGAGGGCGCGCTGCCGCCCGGCACCCCGCACGTGGTGGCCGGCACGTTGCCGTACTACAAAGCGCTGGCCCGGGCCCGCTATCTGGTCAACAACGTGAACTGGCCGCACCGCATGGTCAAGCGGCGCGGCACCACGCACGTCATGACGCACCACGGCACCCCGCTCAAGATGATGGGTATGGACCAGCTCGACCATCCGGCCGCGGTGACCGACCACGACTTCGCCGGTCAGATGCGCCGGGCCGACCGCTGGGACTTCAGCGTCACCGCGAACGCGCACACCACGATCGCGTGGGACTCGGCCTATCCGTGCGACTTCGAGACGCTCGAGGTGGGCTATCCGCGCAACGACCGGCTGGCCCGGGCGACACCGGCCGAGTCGGCCGAGATGCGTGAGCGGCTCGGCATCGCGCCCGGCCGCCGGGTCGTGCTCTACATGCCGACGCACCGCGAGTGGCTGCCCGCGGGCAGCCACGTGCTCGAGGTCGAGCGGCTGGCCGCCGTCCTCGGGCCGGAGACCGTGCTGCTCGTGCGGGAGCACTACTTCCACGTGCCGGCCGAGATGAGCGGGCAGACACCGTCGGGTGGCGGCCGCATCGTGGACGTCTCCGGTCATCCGGTGGTCGAGGATCTCTATCTCGCCGCGGACGTGCTGCTCACCGACTATTCGTCGGCGATGTTCGACTACGCCGTCCTGGACCGGCCGGTGGTCATCTACGCGCCGGACTGGCAGGTCTACCGCGAGCTGCGCGGCACCTACTTCGATCTGCTGGCCGAGCCGCCGGGCGCGGTGGCCACCGACTACCTCGCGCTCATCGACCTCTTCCGGTCCGGGGCATATCGGGACGAGTCGTCGGCGGCGCTCCGGGCGGCCTTCCGCGCCCGGTTCTCCTATCTGGACGACGGCCACGCGTCGGAACGCGTCGTTCGCCGGGTATTTCTGGATGAAAACCGGTAATCGCGCAGTTACCAAGAGCAAATGGCACGTTCACCCGATGGCGTGACATCGATACTCCTCGTCGAATAGGGCGGGTCGCGGACCGTAGTGGGACCGGGATCACACTTTTGCGCCCGGTAGGGGAGGTAGGCGGTGTCGACCGTCTCGCTCAAAGACGTCACCAAGGTCTGGCCCGACGGCACGGTGGCCGTCAACAACCTGAGTCTTGACGTCGACGACGGTGAATTCCTGGTCATGCTCGGCCCCTCGGGCTGTGGCAAGTCCACGGTGCTCCGGATGATCGCCGGTCTGGAGGATCCCTCCGAAGGGGACATTCTTCTCAACGGCGACCCGGTCCTCGAATTGGCGCCGCGTGATCGCAGCATTGCCATGGTTTTCCAGGATTTCGCGCTTTATCCGCACATGACTGTTGGCGACAATATCGGGTTTCCGCTCAAACTGTCCGGGGTGGAGCCACAGCCGCGCGGCGAGCGGGTGGGCGACGTGGCGTCGGCCCTCGGCATAGGAGACGTCCTGCGGCGCAAGCCGAGCCAGCTCTCCGGCGGCCAGCGCCAGCGGGTGGCCATGGGCCGCGCGATCGTGCGCCGCCCCGGCCTGTTCCTCATGGACGAGCCGCTGTCCAACCTCGACAGCGGACTCCGGGCCGAGCTGCGGGCCGAGATCACCGGGCTGACCCGTGAGCTGGGCGTCACCACCATGTACGTGACGCACGACCAGGCCGAGGCGCTCACCATGGCCGACCGGGTCGCGATCATGCGCAAGGGCGTCCTTCAGGACGTCGGCACCCCCACCGAGGTGTACGGACGGCCGGCCACCCTCTACGTGGCCGCTTTCCTCGGCTCGCCGCGGATGAACCTGCTCGAGGCCTCGGTCTTCGTCCACCTCGAGCGCTACATCGAGCTCAACTTCGGCGAGCAGGCGCTCTATCTGCCCTGGAACGACATCCGGAGCCGGGCCGTGGCCCACTACCACGGCGAGCGGATCGTGGTCGGCCTGCGGGCCGAAGCGCTCACCCCGGTCGCGCCGGACGTGCCGGGCGACGTGCTGCGCGGCCGCATCCGCTATCTGGAGCACCACGGGCACGAGTCGCTGGCGTACCTCGACATCGGCGCCACCGCCATCGTGATCGACGAGCTGGGCCCGGCGGCCCCCAAGGACGTGGCGGAGCCCGGCGCCTTCCGCAAGCTCGGCGGGGCCCTCCAGCGCCGGCTCAGCGGGCGCGGTGGCGCCACCGCGGTGCAGACCCGCGAGGCGGAGTCGCACAACGTGCTCGACCCGGGCCGGCACTCCCGGCGGACGGCCGAGCTGGCGGTCCGGCTCGCCCCCTACCCGGCGATCTCGCCGGGCCATCCGCTCAACATCGCCGTGCGGATGGACGCCCTGCACTTCTTCGACGGCCGCGGCGCGCGCATCGACGTGGGGTGGCGCTGAGGGGGTAGTTCGCGACCGCGTGGTGCCACCGGGGCGGTACACCGCGTAGGCTGCCTCACGGTGGAGGAGAGATTGGGCCAGAGAGTGCGGTCGGCTCCGGGAGTGGAGTCGCCGGGCACAGCCGTCCCTCCACCGGGTGCCACGCCTCATCTCCTCGATCGCCGTTTCGTCCGTGACGAGATCGCCCTCGTGCGTCACGAGGTGACGGCCCGGCTCCGTGGGGCCGGGCTGACCGGCGACCGGCTCCAGGGCTTCGTCCTGGCGGTGAACGAGATTGTTACGAACGTGGTGCTGCACGCCGGCGGTCACGGCCGTGTGCTGCTGTGGGCGGCCGGCGGCTCGGCCTGGTGCTCGGTGACCGACTCCGGCCCCGGCATCCCGGCGAGATATCTGTCCGCTCCCGAGGTTCCCGAGACCTATGAGGTGGGTGGACGCGGCATCTGGCTGGCCTATCAGCTCTGTGACGAAGTGACCGTGGCGACCGGGCCCATCGGTACCACGATCGGCTTGCGGATCGAACTTTGAACAGCGTGTAAACCACCGGACGAATGTGAAGGTGCCCTTCCGGGCTCATCGGCCGCGCGGTGCGACTACATTAGGCCGGTGCTCGGACTACCTCCTCACGTGACCGCATGCCTTTTCGATCTTGACGGCGTGCTCACGCAGACCGCCCTTGTGCACAATGCTGCGTGGAAGCAGACGTTCGACACCTTTCTGAAGGCGTGGTCGGCGCAGCACGATCAGGAATTCGTGCCGTTCGACTCCGGCGCCGACTATCACCAGTACGTCGACGGCCGGCCACGAGCCGACGGCGTCCGCACGTTCCTGGCGTCCCGAGGCATCACCCTGCCCGAGGGCACCCCGGACGACGGTCCCGACCTGCTGACCGTGAACGGCCTCGGCAACCGTAAGAACATCCTCGTGCTCCAGAAGATCAAAGAGGGTGCCGTCCAGGTCTACGAGGGCTCCGTGGAGTACCTCAAGGCCGCCCAGCAGGCCGGTCTGCGCCGTGCTGTGGTCTCGGCCAGCGCCAACTGCAAGGACGTCCTCGAGGCCGCGGGCATCGCGGACTACATCGAGGTGCGCGTGGACGGTGTCACCGCTCGCGAGCGGAGCCTGCCGGGCAAGCCGGCGCCCGACACGTTCCTCTACGCGGCCGAGCAGCTCGGGCTCGACCCGAAGAGCTGTGCCGTCTACGAGGACGCCCTGGCCGGCGTCGCCGCCGGCCGCGCGGGAGCCTTCGGCATCGTGATCGGAGTCGACCGTGTGGGTCAGTCTCAGGCCCTTCTGGACAACGGGGCCGACGTTGTGGTTTCGGATCTGTCCGAACTCCTGACGCGTTAGTGCACGTACTCCATAAAGACTTTTCTCCTTCCTCATAGGTACGAGAGGCACCACCGTGATCCGTGAACGGGCATATCCCGTCGACCCTTGGCACATCCGGGAGACTCGCCTCGACCTGGATCTGCTGGCCCAGTCCGAGTCGGTCTTCGCGCTGAGCAACGGACACATCGGGATCCGCGGAAACCTGGACGAGGGTGAGCCGCACGGCTTGCCGGGCACCTATCTGAACTCGTTCTACGAGCTCCGCCCGCTGCCCTACGCCGAGGCCGGCTACGGCTTCCCGGAGTCCGGCCAGACGATGGTCAACGTCACCAACGCCAAGCTCATGCGGCTGCTGGTCGACGACGAGCCGTTCGACGTCCGCTACGGCGAGCTGCGCTCGCACGAGCGGGTGCTCGACCTGCGCGCCGGCACGCTCGAGCGCAGCGTCGAGTGGGTGTCGCCGTCCGGCCAGGCCATCCGGGTCCGCACGGTGCGCCTGGTGTCGTTCACCCAGCGCGCCGTCGTGGCGTTCCTCTACGAGGTGGAGCCGCTCGACAGCACGGCCCGGTTGATCCTGCAGTCCGAGCTGGTGGCCAACGAGCAGCTCCCGGCGATGAGCAAGGACCCGCGGGTGGCGGCCGTGCTCGACCACCCGCTGCAGTCCGAGGAAGTGCTCGAGCAGCGCACCGGTGGTCTGCTGGTGCACCGCACCAAGGCCTCCGACCTGCGGATGGCCGCGGCCATGGAGCACCTGGTGGAGACGCCCGGCAAGCACGCGGTGACCACCGAGGGTCACCCCGACTGGCTGCGCACGACCGTGGCCTGCAAGCTGGAGCCCGGCCAGAAACTGCGGGTAGTCAAGATCGCCGCGTACGGCTGGTCGTCGCACCGGTCGCTGCCGGCGGTCCGCGACCAGGTCGGTGCGGCGCTGGCCAGCGCCCGGCTGGACGGCTGGGAGGGCCTGGTCGACGCCCAGCGCGAATATCTGGACGCGTTCTGGGACCACTCCGACGTCCGCGTCGAGGGCGACCCCGAGGTGCAGCAGGCGGTCCGCTTCGGCCTGTTCCACACGTTGCAGGCCGGTGCGCGGGCCGAACAGCGCCCGATCGGCTCCAAGGGCCTGTCCGGCCCCGGCTACGACGGCCACACGTTCTGGGACGCCGAGACCTTCGTGCTGCCCGCGCTGACCTACACCCAGCCCAACGCGGCGGCCGACGTGCTGCGCTGGCGGCACTCGACGCTGGATCTGGCCCGGGAGCGCGCGCAGACCCTCGGCCTGCAGGGCGCCGCGTTCCCGTGGCGCACCATCCGCGGTCAGGAGTGCTCGGCCTATTGGCCGGCCGGCACCGCCGGCTTCCACATCGGGGCCGACATCGCCGACGCCGTGCGGCGCTACGTGCAGGCCACCGGCGACTACGACTTCGAGCGTGAGTACGGCCTGGAGCTGCTGGTCGAGACGGCCCGGCTCTGGCGTTCGCTCGGGCACCACGACCGGCACGGCCGCTTCCACATCGACGGCGTGACCGGCCCGGACGAGTACACGGCAGTGGTCGACGACAACATCTACACCAACCTGCTGGCCCAGCAGAACCTGCTGACCGCGGCCGACGCCGCCAAGCGTCACCCCGACCTGGCCCGCAAGCTCGGCGTCGACGACGAGGAGACGGCGAGCTGGCGCGACGCGGCGGCCTCGGTCCACATCCCGTACGACCGGGAGCTCGGGGTGCACCAGCAGTCGGAGGGCTTCACCCGGCTCCAGGAGTGGGACTTCGAGAACACGCCGCCCGAGGCGTACCCGCTGCTGCTGAACTACCCGTACTTCGACCTGTACCGCAAGCAGGTGGTCAAGCAGGCCGACCTGGTGATGGCGATGTACGTCCGCGGTGACGCGTTCACCCCGGAGGAGAAGGCCCGCAACTTCGCCTACTACGAGGCCCGGACCGTCCGCGACTCGTCGCTGTCGGCCTGCATCCAGGCCGTCATGGCGGCCGAGACGGGTCACCTGGAGCTGGCGCACGACTATCTGGGCGAGGCCGCCCTGATGGACCTGCACGACTTGCACCAGAACTCGCGGGACGGCCTGCACATCGCGTCGCTGGCCGGCACGTGGATCTCGCTGGTGGCCGGTCTCGGCGGCATGCGCGACTTCAACGGTCAGCTGTCGTTCGCGCCGCGGCTGCCCAGCCGGATCAACGCGCTGGACTTCTCGCTGCTCTGGCGGGGCCTGCGCCTGCGGGTGAACGTGACCCCCGAGGAGGTCACGTACTCGCTGCGCAACGGCGGCGGTTCGGCCCGGCTGGTGCTGCTGCACCACGGCAAGGAGGTCGAGGTCACCCAGGTCAAGCCGGTGACCGTGCCCAACCCGCCGGCCACGCAGGTCGGCCCGGCGCCGACCCAGCCCGCCGGCCGGGCCCCGGTGCGCCGCGCCACCGCCTGACAACAGCGAAAAGGGCCCCGGTCATCGCGACCAGGGCCCTTTTCGTAGGTTTCTAAAGCATCGACACGTGCACGTGGTCGGTGTGGGCGCTGGGACCGTGATAGGCCCTCCACTCGCCCTCGGAGGGGAACCAGATCTGCTTGTACCAGATCACGTAATAGATGCCGAGCCGGTCCGCGTTGCGGACCAGGAACGCCATCAGGTTGTTCCCGTATTCCTTCATGTCCGCGTTGTGCGCGACCGCGAATCCACTGTCCTGCAACGACCAGTCACAGGCCCGGCCCTTCGGATGCTCGAACGGCCCGCCGTCGCGGTGACAGCCCACGAATCTGTCGAAGCCCGCCTTCTGCGTCTCTTTCAGCATGTTCAATGTGCGGGCGGTGATGCAGCCGCTGGTCGTCGGGTCCTTCACCGTGCACGACTCGGGCGAGAAACCGCCCTCGGAATTGCGCGGCGCGGGTTTGGCCTTCGGCGACTGGGCGAGAACGTGGCCCTGGGTGAGGCTTTCGCCACCGACCAGGTTAAGGGCCTGGTTGGCCGCCTCTTTCTGCTTCTTCATCGCGACGAGGTTGGTCTGCTGCTTCTTGACCTCGGCGTCCAGCGCCACCTTGGACTTCGTGACCTCGTCGATCGCCTTGTTGAGCTCACCGAGCTTCCGGTCGTGCTCGGTGTTGATCTCCTCGAGCGACATGGCCCGGGCCAGGAAGTCGTCCGAGCCCTTGCTGCTGAGCAGGAAGCTGGCCGCGTTGAGCTGACCGAACCGGTACTGCTGGTTGGCGATCGCGTTGACCTCGGGAATCAACTCGTTGCGCCGCGCCTCGGCCGTCTTGATCTTGCCGGCGAGAGCCTTCTGCGCGGCCGTCGACTTGGCCACGGCGCCCTTGGCCTGGACGAACCGGCGGTTGGAGGACTCGATCAGCTCGTCGAGAGTCTGGTTTTCCTTGCCGGTCGACTCGTCCGGGGTCGCGGAGGTTCCGTCGCCGGGCTCGGCGTACGCCGGAGAAATGGGCGAGGCCAGGAAAGCGACAGAGACGATCGGCGCCAGGGCAAGCATCAGCCACCGGCGGGGTCGTACGGTCATGCAGGTTCCTTCCGGTTAACCGCCGACCGGGTTAGCTGACGGGTTCGGGACGGAAGCGATCCCTACCGCTGACGCGGATGCACCCCATGACTGACCTGGTTCCCCGGCTCGCCTCACGGCGATTGGGCGGTGGCCGCCGGCACCTCGGGGGCGGTGCCTGGTTGGGCGGGCCGACGGCCAGTTTACCCGAGAACAAGACAGGCTTCAGGCCTCGCGAAACAGTATTCGCGTGTTCCACCTGTGACATTGAGTAATTGCGACTACACTGCGTCGCCATTCAATTGCGTCGCGTGCGATAACTGTCGATCGTTCGATGTCTTCGGTATGGTCGGTCCCGGTCCCCACCCCCAGGGGATCGCCGCCTAATCGTTTCCGGACGAGCCGGGGAACCAATCTTTCCGGGGTGAATCCGCTCCCAGCGGTAGGGATCAACTTCCGTCCCGAACCCGTCAGCTAACTCGGTCGGCGGCCGACGGAAGGAACAGGTGTGCGGCAGAAGACTGTCCGGCGACGATTGGCAGCCACCCTGGCGATGCTCGTCGCGATCTCTGGCTTGGCTCTGGCGGTGGCCAACCCGGCCTCAGCCGCGCCGGGCGACACGGGCGACGACGGCGAGGGCGCCCCCAAGACCCTCATCCAGCAGCTCGAGGCCGCGTCCAAGGGCTTCGTCGAGGCCAAGGAGGCGCTGGAGCGGTCACGCCAGCGCCAGACCCAGCTCGCCGCCAAGCTCAAGGAGCTCGACAAGCAGATCGCCCCGCGCCAGGCCGCGCTGGACGAACTCATCCAGCAGTCGTACCGCACCGGGCGCCTCGGGCCGATGAGCGCGCTGCTCTCGGCCGGCTCGTCCGAGGGCTTCCTCGACCGGGCCGAGACGCTCGAGACGATCACGGTCAAGGAGAACGCGGCGGTGGCGGCGCTCAAGACCACCCGCGACGCCCAGCAGGCGGCCAAGGTCGCCATCGACACCGAGGTGCGCAACGAGCAGAAGCAGGTCGCCCTCATGGCCAAGCGCAAGACGCAGGCCGAGAGCGCCCTGAAGGCCGCCAACACCGGTGGGGACGACAAGACCGGCGAGGACGCCCCGCAGGCCAGTGACAAGGCGGTCAGCTCGTCCAGCAAGCAGAAAGCAGGCGCGGCGCCGCGCAACTCCGACGGCTCACTGCCCTCCGAGAGCTGCTCCGAGCCCGACCCGACCACCAGCGGGTGCCTGAGCCCGCGGACGCTCAACGCGCTCAAGCAGGCCCAGGCGGACGGCTTCACCCGTTTCGTCGCCTGTTTCCGCGAGCAGAACAGCGGCGAGCATCCGAAGGGCAAGGCCTGCGACTTCGCCGCCGACAAGAACGGTTTCGGCGGCGTCGCCACGGGCGCCAGCAAGACGTACGGCACCAATCTCGCGAACTACTTCATCAACAACGCGGACCGGCTGGGCGTGCTCTACGTCATCTGGTTCGAGCGCATCTGGCTACCCAGTAGTGGCTGGAAGGCGTACACCCGAGGAAACGGCGACCCTTCCAGCGACCACACGAACCACGTGCATCTCTCGATGCGCTGATTTTTCTCAGGAGTGCGAGGCCTACTTGCGGACGTAGGTCTCGTACTCCTTCATCACGTCGTCGGTAGGACCGTCGGCGCGGATCACGCCTGATTCCAGCCAGATCGACCGCTCGCAGGTGTCTCGGATCGACTGCTCGCTGTGGCTCACCAGGAAGACCGTGCCGGCCTCCTGGCGCAGGTCACGCACCCGCTGCTCGCTGCGCTTGCGGAATTTCGCGTCACCGGTGGCCAGCGCCTCGTCGATCAGCAGCACGTCGTGCTTCTTGGCCGCGGCGATCGAGAAGCGCAGCCGGGCCGCCATGCCGGAGGAGTACGTCTTCATCGGCAGCGAGCTGAAATCGCCCCGCTCGTCGATGCCGGAGAACTCGATGATCTCCGCCGAGCGCTCCTTGACCTGGGCCGGCGTCATGCCCATGGCCAGACAGCCGAGCTCGACGTTCTTCACGCCGGAGAGATCGTTCATCAGGACGGCGTTCACGCCCAGCAGCGACGGCTGGCCGGCCGCGTAGATCGCGCCGCCGCGCTCGACCGGCAGCAGGCCGGCGATCGCCCGCAGCAGCGTCGACTTGCCGGAGCCGTTGGTGCCGATCAGGCCGATCGCCTCGCCGCGGTAAGCGACGAAGTTGACGCCCTTGACCGCGTGCACCTCGCGCACGGCCGCGCTCTTCTTGCCCGTCACGATGCGCTTCAGGCTGGCCACCGGGCTGTTCGCGCCCGGCGACACCGAACCGTAGATGCGGTAGACGATGTGCGCGTTGTCCGCGATGACCGTAGGAATCCGCTCGTCAGCCACGGCCGTAGCCCTTCTCTCCACGCCAGAAGTACACGTATCCACCGATGCCCACGAAGACCGTCCAGGCCACCGCGTACGTCCACAGGCGCAGCGGTGAGGCGGCCAGCGTCACGTTCTCCATCAGGGCGTGCCGGATCAGCTCGATGAAGACCAGCATCGGGTTCGCCTCGACGAGGGCCAGCTGCCAGCCGTTGAGCCGGTCGGAGAAGAAGGTGACCGGGTAGAGCACCGCGGAGCCGTACATCCAGATCCGCATGATGTAGGGGATCAGCTGCCGGATGTCGGTGACCTTGGCGCAGAGCCGCGACACGAAGAGCGCCAGCCCGGCGTTGAAGACCGCCTGAAGGATCAGGGCCGGGAAGATCAGCAGCCACTGTACGGTGATCGGCTCACCGGTGAGCAGGATGATCGCGATGAGCACGGCCATCGAGGCGATCATGTTGCGGACCTCGACCAGCGAGATCGCGATCGGCAGGCTGGCCCGGGGGAAGTGCAGCGCCCGGATCAGGTTGATGTTCGACGTGATGGCCATGGCGCCGGCCTGGACCACCGACTGGGTGAACCCGAAGATGAAGACACCGGCGCACAGGTACGCGATGAAGTTGTTCGTGTCCTGCTTGGTGTTCAGCAGGACGCCGAAGATCACGTAGTAGACGCCGGCGTTGATCAGCGGGGTCAGCACCTGCCAGACCGCGCCCAGCTTGGTGGTGCCCAGCGAGGCGCTCACCTTGGCATTGGCGAAGGCCGCGATGAAGTGCCGGTAGGACCAGAGATGCCGGGTGTACTCGGCTATGCCGGGGAGTCGCCCGGCCGCCGTCAAGCCGTTCCGCCGGGCCAGCTCCTTGAGCGATTGCCCGGTCTCGGAATCGGCGACCGCCGTCTGAGCCATGGGGTGGTGCTCCGATCTCGTCGGCCCGTGAGGGATGCCGGGCCCTGGTTCTTTCCGCGAGAACACTTAAGCAGCATGTCAAGCCGCCGTCGATGGAACGCCTTCGTATCGACGTGCGGAAGGTTATCCGACCGAACGGCGGAACGCAACCGTTACGTCCTGGCGTATAGTGACCGAGTGGCAACAGGAAAGCGCGCACCAGCCGGAGCGGCTGTACTCCGAGGCGACATCACCGTAGCGATTCGCAACGCCGTGATGCACGAGCTTGCCGAGGTCGGATACGGCAGGCTCTCCATCGAAGCCGTGGCGCGCCGCGCCGGGGTGGGCAAAACGGCAATCTACCGCCGCTGGGGCAACAAACTCGAGATGGTCCTCGAGATCGTTTCCGATGTCGCGGGCCGGAGCGTCCCGCTGCCCGACACCGGAAGCTTCGCCGGCGACCTTCAACTGATCATGATGATTGTCCACCGGGCCCTCCAACACCGTATCGCGTCCCAAATCATTCCCGACCTGATGGCCGAGGCGGCCCGCAACCCGCAGATCGCCGAAACCCTCCAGACGGCGCTGCACACCCACCAGCAGGCGGTCGGCGAAAAGCTGGTCGGCCAGGCCATCGCCCGCGGCGAACTGCCCGAGGGCACCGACCCCGAGATCGCCGTGGACATGATCCTGGGCCCGCTGTACTGGCGCCTGGCGGTCTCTCGCTCCCCGATGCCGGACGACTACCTGGAGAAGCTGACGACGGCCGTGACGGCGGCCCTGAAGTCGACCGTCGCCTGAAAAGGCTCCGATCCGGCGGGCGGCGGCCGAAGGTAGGGGACCCCGTCCCCGACAGCGGAGCCCTGATGCGTCACCACGCCGAACAGCACCTCGACATGACCGTCCTGGACACGGCCGCCCTGCTCGCCATCGCCATGCGGGAGCTGAAGGCGGGGGAGGGGCCGTTGGGAGTCGCCGCGCCGAAAGCGACCGACCCGGTGGGGTCGTGGCGCAGCGCGGACGGCACGGTCCGGTTGGACATCAGGACCGATGGGACGTACGCGGGGACGGTGGCCGGGCGCAGGAAGCCGGCGCACGGCACTTATCGGCTCGATGGCGTCACGATGACGCTGCGGGACGACTCGGGGTTGAAGACTCCGGTGACCGTCGGGCATGGCGTGCTGGAGATGGCTGGGCATCGTCTCGGGCCTGTTTGAGGCTGGGCGCCGTCTGGGGCCTGTTTGAGGCTGGGCGCCGTCTGGGGCCTGTTTGAGGCTGGGCGCCGTCTGGGGCCTGTTTGAGGCTGGGCGCCGTCTCGGGCCTGTTTGAGGCTGGGCGCCGTCTCGGGCTGTTTGAGGCTGGGCT
The DNA here is from genome assembly GCF_050956135.1 of Actinoplanes sp. CA-131856. Taxonomy (GTDB): domain Bacteria; phylum Actinomycetota; class Actinomycetes; order Mycobacteriales; family Micromonosporaceae; genus Actinoplanes. The sequence continues at coordinate 408,756 of NZ_CP191849.1, forward strand.
GGGCGCCGTCTCGGGCTGGGCTGATCGTAGTGCCCGGCGCCGTCGTTCGAGGGCTTGTCCACAGGGCGCCGGCTTGTCCACAGGGCGCCCCCGCGAGCTCGCTCCTCCGCGTTGATCGCGTCAGACTGGAGCAGGACGGGGGCCCCCGGGAGGGTGGGCGCTGGGCTGGGTGGGCGCTGGGCTGGGTGGGCGCTGGGCTGGGTGGGCGCTGGGCTGGGTGGGCGCTGGGCCGGGATTACACGCCGGCGGGCTCGGGGAGGCGCTCCGGCTCTCGGGTGCGGGCGCCCGGGTCCAGGCGGAAGCTGACGGCGGCCAAGGCCAGGCCGGTCACCGCGAGCAGGACGCCGATCCAAGCCGACGACAGATAACCCCAGCCGGCCGCGATGACCGCTCCGCCCAGGGCCGCCCCGGCGCTGTTGGCGACGTTCGACGCCGACTGGTTGACCGCCGCGCCCATCAACTGTGCTCCCGGAGCGACCGCGATGAGCCTGGCCTGCAGGGCCGGGCCGATGAACAGGGCGGCCGCCCCGACCAGGAACGCGCCCAGGAACAACCCGACCGGGTGACGGGAGACGACGCCGAACAGGGCGATCGTGGCGATCATCGCGGTGAAGCCGAGGAGCACGCTGCGCCTCAGGTTCTTGTCGGCCGCGATGCCGCCGAGCGCGTTTCCGACGGTCATGCCCACGCCCATCACGGCCAGCACCCATGGCACGGCCGACTCGGACAGGCCGGTGACGTGTGTGGTGACGGGAGCGATGTAGCTGTTCACCGCGAAGAAGCCGCCGAAGCCGATCGCGGCCACGGCGGCGGCCAGCCAGACGTGTGGTGAGCGGAAGGCGGCCAGTTCGGAGCGGGGGGAGCCGCCGGGGGCGGCCGGGATCTCGGGGACCGTGGCCAGCACGGCGAGCAGGGTGAGGGCGAAGACGCCGGCCACCGCCAGATAGGCGATGCGCCAGCCGGCCGCCTGGCCCAGGCCGGTGATCAGGGGGACGCCGAAGACGTTGGCCGCGGTCAGGCCGCCCAGCACCAGGGCGAAGCCCTTGCCCTCGCTGCCGGGGCCGAGCATGGCCGCGGCGAGCAGGCCGGCCGCGCCGAAGTAGGCGCCGTGGGCCAGGGCGGCCACGAAACGGCCGGCCAGCACCAGCTCGAAGGTGGGGGCCAGGGCCGAGGCCACGGTGCCGATCACGAACAGGCCGAGCAGGGAGACGACCAGGCGGCGGCGCGGCCAGCGAGCGGTCAGCGCGGCGATCGTGGGGGCGCCGGCGACCACGCCCAGCGCGTAGATCGAGATCATCCAGCCCGCCTTGGCGACGGCGTCGGCGGCGCTGTGCGCGTATTCGGAGGGCAGCAGGTCCTGCGCGAGGTTGGGCAGCAGGCCCATGGCGACGAACTCGGTGAGGCCGAGGCCGAACCCGCCCAGGGAGAGGGCGAGCAGGGCCGCCCAGCGGCGGCCGGAGGTCAGGTGTTCCACGTGATCGACTCTAGAACGTTCTAGTAGCCGTGGTGTTAGAACGTTCTAGTCATCACAGGTAAAGTTTCGGCCATGAGCCGGACCACGCTGGCCGACGTGGCCGCCGAGGCGGGCGTCTCGGTGGCGCTGGTCTCGATCGTGATGCGCGACGCGCCCGGCGCGAGCGCGGCCACCCGGGAGCGGGTGCTCGAGGTCGCCCGGCGCCTCGACTACCAGCCCGACAACCGGGCCCGGCTGCTGCGCAGCGGGCAGAGCCGGCTGCTCGGGGTGGTCTTCGGCGTGGCCCACCCCTTCCACGACGACCTGCTCACCGGGCTCTACGACGCGGCCGAGCGGGTCGGCTACGAGCTCACGCTCAGCGCCATCACGCCCCGGCGCGACGAGCGGGCGGCCATCGCCGGGCTGTTGCAGGACCGGTGCGCGGCGCTGGTGCTGCTCGGGCCGCTGATCCCGTCGGCCGAGCTGGCCACGCTGGCCGGGCGGCTGCCGGTGGTGGCGATGATGCGCTCGGTGCGCCAGCGCCAGGTCGACGTGGTGCGCACCGACGACGCCCGCGGGCTCCACCTGGCCGTCGACCACCTGGTGGCGCTCGGGCACAGCCGGATCGCGCACGTCGACGGCGGCAAGCACCAGCCGAGCTCGGCCGACCGGCAGAAGGGCTACCGCGACGCGATGCGGCGGCACGGCCTCGAGGCGTACATCCGGGTCGTCGGGGGTGGCCCGGGTGAGGAGGACGGCGCCAAGGCGGCGCGGGAGCTGCTGACCGGGCCGCCGACCGCGGTGACCGTCTTCAACGATCTCAGCGCGGCCGGGCTGCTCGACGTGCTGCGGCGCGAAGGGCTGTCGGTGCCGGGCGACATCAGCGTGGTCGGCTACGACGACAGCAGCTTCAGCAGCATGGCCCACATCGACCTGACGACGGTGGCACAGGACATCGAGACCATGACCAAGCTGGCGGTGGCCCGGGCGGTCGAGCGGATCGACGGGGCGGCCGTGGCCAACCGCGAGGTCGTCATCCCGCCGCGGCTGATCATCCGGGGGACTACCGGGCAGCTCGACTAAGTTTGTCCCTTTTCGCGCCGACGTTCAGAGTATGAAGGTCGCGCGTATGGCGGTTCTGCCGCTGGTGCTGCTGGCGGCCGGATGCAGCAAATCGGGCTCGACGGAAGCCGAGCCGAGCACGGCGCCGGTGGCGCCCTGGGTGCAGGTCTCGTCGGGCAGCCGCACCCCGAGCCCGGTGGTCACCTACACCGGCTCGCCGCGGCCCGGCCTGCCGCCGGTGTCGTTCCTGCCGACCAGCACGGCCTGCGCGATCGGCTGGTCCAACGCCGACCAGGTGCTGATCCCGATGGTCGTGACGCCGGGGGCGGGGTCGTTCGCGGTGCAGTGGCCCAACCGGTTCGGCCACACGTACCGCATCACGGCCGTGCCCCAGGAACTTGTTTCCGGCGCCCAGCCCGAGCCGGTCTGGCAGACCATCACCACCGGCGCCGAGTGCAACGCCAGTGCCACCATCAGCGGGCTGGAGCCGGGCAAGCCGTACATCATCTGGCTCGACGCCCCGGACACCCCGCGCGGCGTCGACGGATCGCGCTCCCTCTACAGCGGGAAGACCGGAGTCGTCAGGCCGAAATAGTGTTCCGGCCACTCCACTTGGCCGCGTACAACCGGTCGTCGGCCGCCCGGAACAGCTCCTCGCCCGTCATCCCCTCGTTCAGCGCGGCCAGGCCCACGCTGACGGTCAGGCGCACGCCCGGCAGGACGTCGGAGCGGGCCACGGCCGTACGGATGCGCTCGCCGACCTCGCGGCCGACCGAGAGATCGCCGCGCAGGAAGACGGTGAACTCGTCGCCCGCGTAGCGCACCGGCACGTCCTCGGCGCGACAGTGAGCGCGCAGTATGCGGGCCACCTCGCGCAGCGCCCGGTCGCCGGTGCTGTGCGAGTACGCGTCGTTTATCGCCTTGAAGTGGTCGACGTCGACCAGCAGCAGGACCAGCGGCGCCACCAGCCGGCCCCGGTCGATCCGGTCGAGCAGCAGGTCGAAGCGGCGCCGGTTGTCCAGCCCGGTGAGCGGGTCGCGCAGCACCTCCCGCTCGGCGCGGGCCCGGGCCGCCTCGGACTCCTCGCGCTGGCGGGCCTGGCGCAGCATGCCGAGCCGTTGCAGCCGCAGCCGCCACAGCTCGCCGGTCTGCCCCTCGACCGCCTCGAACAAGTCGCGCCCGGCCTGCCCGCCGTCGGCGGCCAGCGCGGTCAGCGCCATCTCGAACCGGATGATCGTCTGCTCGTCGGGGCGCGGGCCGAACGCGCACAGCTCGCGGGCGGCGACGAACTCGGTGCGGGCCTCGGTCAGCGCGCCCTGCTGGCGCAGGCTGATGCCGAGGGCCAGGTGCGCCATCCGGGCGTACCGGTAATTCTCGGTCGAGCGCAGCGGCAGCACCGCCTCGCGGACGGTCTTCTCGGCCAGCACGTCGTCGCCCAGCTTGGCCAGGGCCAGGGCCAGCATGGCGGTGGCGGCCATGTCGTCCGGGCGCTGCTCGACCTGGCTCCGGGTGATGGCGGCGCTGCGGCGCAGCCGGGTGGCTCCCTCGTCGTGCCGGCCCACGTGGCTCAGCCGCAGCCCCCAGTGCAGCAGCGTGGCCGCGTGGACCAGGCCGAACTCGGGGTGGGTGACGCTGAGCCGTTCGTACGCCTCGGCGGCGGTCTCGTACATCTCGGCCGAGGACGCCGCCTCGGCGAACGAGCAGAGCGCCGACACCCAGCGGTCGCGGTCGTGATGGTCGCGGTCGAGCAGCACGGCGGCGCGGGCGAGGTTGCGCATGCCGTCGACGAACCGGCCCCGCAGCACGTCGAACTGGGCCAGGTCGCCCAGCGCCTTGGCCTCGCCGAGCGCCGAGCCGGCCGCCCGGTGCAGCCGCAGCAGCCGCTCGCCGAGCTCGGCCGCTTCGGCTATCCGGCCCATGTGCAAGTTGGCGTACATCTTGCCCTGCACCAGAAAGATGATCGTCCGGTCGTCGCCCACGGCGCGGGCGAGGCTCAGATAGGCGTCGGCGGCCTCGATCGCCTCGTGGCCGCGCCCGGTCGTCGCGAGCCGGTGGACCCGGAGCGCCAACAGGTGCAGCGGCCCGAACGCGGTGACCGGCACGGGGAGCATGGTCCCAGTATCAACAAAAGTTCTCAGATCAACTAACGCCGGAGTATTTGTCGAGACCGTCCACGAGCAACTCGAGGCCGAGCTCGAATCGAGCATCGACACTGCCGCCCACCAGCGCCGTGGCGTACGTCGTGATATGGGGGTAAATGTCGGCCGGGAGCTTCTCGAAATAGGCGAGCGTTTCGCGGCCCATCTCCGAGATGAACGTGTCCTTGTCGGACCCGGCGTTGTGCACCTGGTGGCGCCAGATCGAGTATTCGTACGCGTCGGCGGTGATGTAGAGGAAGATCCGGTCCATCGCCCAGGCGCCGATCCGCGGCGGGATGCCGCCGGCCAGCATCATGCCGAACATCGCGTTCGAGATGCGCAACGCGTTCGGCCCGGTGGGAATGGTGGCGAGCGCGGCCCGGGCCAGGTCGTTGTGTTCGATCATGATCTGGTGCCCGGCGCGGGCCAGATCCTTGATCTGCTCCTTCCACCGGGGCGGGTCGAGCTCGGGAATCGTCAGCAGCGCGCACATCTCGTCGAACATCAGCCGGAGCAGCTCGTCCTTGTTCGCCACGTGGGCGTAGAGGCTGGACGGGCCGGTGCCGATCTCGGTGGCGATGCGCCGCATGCTCAGCGCGTCGATGCCCTCCTCGCGCACGACGCGCAGGCCGATCCGCACGATCTCGGCGCGAGTGATGGTTCTTCTCGGTGGGCGTTCCGCAGGCCAGGTCATCGTCGCCTAATTTACCTTGCGACGAACGGTGTTCGCTAGTAGAACGGTGTTCGTGCAGACGAACACCGTTCTTCCCGACACCGCGTACCGACATCGCTGGATCGCGCTCTTCGTGATCCTGGCCGTCGAGGTGATGGACCTCCTCGACGCGCTCGTCACCAACATCGCCGGACCGGTCATCCGCGACGAGATCGGCGGCAGCTACAGCCTCATCCAGTGGCTGGGCGCCGCGTACACCCTGGCCATGGCCATCGGCCTGCTCACCGGCGGACGGCTCGGCGACATCTTCGGCCGCCGCCGCATGTTCATCATCGGCGCCGCCGGCTTCACGCTGGCCTCGCTAGTCTGCGGTCTGGCGCAGACTCCGGCCCAGCTGATCGCCGCCCGGGCCGTGCAGGGCCTGTTCGGCGCGGTCATGCTGCCGCAGGGCCTCGGCATGATCAAGCAGATGTTCTCGGCCGAGGAGCAGGCCAAGGCGTTCGGCGCCTTCGGGCCGGTGATGGGCCTGTCCTCGGTCGGCGGCCCGATTTTGGCCGGCTGGCTGGTCGACGCCGACTACTTCGGCGCCGGCTGGCGCATGATCTTCTTCATCAACCTGCCGCTGGGCCTGTTCGCGCTCTTCGGCGCCGTGCGCTGGCTGCCCGAGTTCCGCAGCGCCAAGGCCCCGCGCCTCGACTGGCTCGGCGTGATCCTGGCCGCGGCGGGGGCGTTCCTGCTGCTCTACCCGCTGGTGCAGGGCCGCGAGCTGGACTGGCCCGTGTGGTGCTTCGCGTTGCTGGCGCTGGGTATGGTGGTCTTCGGCCTGTTCGCCGTCTACGAGGCGCGCCGCGAACGGGGCGGACGCGACCCGCTGGTCACCCCGAGCCTGTTCCGCAAGCGGGCCTTCTCCGGCGGTCTCGCGGTGGGACTGGTCTTCTTCGCCGCGCTGATCGGCACCGGGCTGGTCTTCACGTTCTATCTGCAGATCGGGCTGGGCTACTCGCCGCTGAAGGCTGGACTGACCACATTGCCGCAGGCGCTGGGCACGGTCGCCGGTTTCGTGGCGGCGGGCGCGGGTCTGGCCGAGCGTTTCGGCCGCCGGCTGCTCCAACTGGGCACTGTGGTGATGATCGTGGGTACCGCGGCGTTCGCGTTGTCGGTCCGGCTCGCCGGGGCGGACGTGACGCCGTACAAGCTGATCCCGGGTCTGGTCCTGGTCGGCGCGGGCATGGGGCTGGCCATGGCGCCGTTCTTCAACATCGTGCTGGCCGGCGTCGACGACGAGGAGACGGGCTCGGCCTCGGGCGCGCTGACCTCGGTGCAGCAGTTGGGTGGCGCCTTCGGCATCGCCGTGCTGGGCACGATCTTCTTCGCGATCCTGCCCGGTCAGGTGGCCTCGCATGTGGACAGCTCGTCGTCCCGGCTGACCACGGTCCTGACCGCGGCCGGCGTCCCGTCCGACACTCAGCCCGCCGTGGCGGCCGGCCTGCGTGACTGCCTGCGCGACCGCACCGCCGAGGACGATCCCGACGTCGTGCCGCCGAGCTGCCAGGCGGGTCCGTTGCCGCCGCAGGTGCAGACCTACGCCCAGGAGCAGGTCCGGGCCGGTTTCGAAGACGCGACCATCCGCACCACGGGGGTGACGATCGCGCTCTTGCTGGCGGCTTTGTTCCTTTCCTTCCTTTTACCGAGAAAAGCAAAGCCAGAGGTACGGGGTTAGCGAAAAGCCGGCCCCCGCCGTAATAGCCGGGCCGTCGTTGGTCCAGCCCTCACGCCGCCGCCGGGCTGAGCTGCCCACTCACCCAGCGGCCTGCGGCCGCGAAACCCAGCGGCCTGCGGCCGCGAAACCCAGCGGCCTGCGGCCGCCAAACCCGGCGACCTACGGCCGCGATACCCAGCGACCTGCGGCCGGGCCTTCAGCGGGTCACCGGGAGGCCGGCGGCCCGCCACGCGGCGTAACCGCCGGTCAGGTCGGTGGCGCGGTGCAGGCCGAGGTCGAGCAGGGCGGCGGCGGCCAGGCTGCTCGTGTAGCCCTCCTGGCAGGTGACGATGACCTCGAGGTCGTAGCTCCCGGCCCACGGCAGGCGGGCGTCGCTGCGCGGATCGAGGCGCCATTCGAGGACGTTGCGCTCGATGACGACGGCGCCCGGGATCTCGCCGTGCTCGGCCCGCTGGGCGGCCGGGCGGATGTCGACGAGCACGGCGCCGCGCGCCATCGCGTCGCGGGTCTCGTGCGGCCCGACCCGGTTCAGCCGGTCGCGGGCCCGGTCGAGGATCTCGTCGATGCCGAGCGAGCCGGCGGGCGGGGCGGTGTTCAGGGCGCTTGTCACCACTCGACTCCGGCTCGCTCGACGGTCAGGACCTCCAGGGCCTCGGCGCCCACCCGGTAGCGGGTCATCGTGGTCAGGGCCGGCCCGTAGACGTGCACGCTGATCGCGGGGCGGCTGGAGCGGTTGGTCATCCGGTGGATGTGATGCGTGCCGAAGCGGCGGCCCGCGCCCTCGCCCAGCTCACGCGACGTGATGCGCGGGGGCCGCCCGGCCGCCACCGACACCGTCTCCTCGGTCAACGTGCCACCGAAGACGTGGAAGGCGCCGGCCGAACCGCCGTGGTCGTGCAGGTCGGTGCCCTGGCCGGGCAGCCAGGTCAGCAGCCACACCTCGTAGTCGCCGGTGACGTGCAGACGCTGGTACCAGCGGTCGACCGGGTTGAAGCGCGGAGCCACCGGCCACTGCTCGGGCGCCGCCGCGAAGCGGGTCGCGATGGCGAGATGGTCGATGCGGGTGTCGACGACGGTCACGGGAGCTCCTCGCTTTGCATACATGTCCTACCGGTCCTATGGGTTTACCAGCTCAACGGGATCCAGGGTAGCGGGACGCGCGGTGATCTCGCGGGAAGTTGGCCGAACCCGGGAGTGGGACCGCCGATTACGGACATGCCCGAATGGTCCGCGAGTAGGTCACTGCACTGTGGATTGTCGGAAGACCTGAAAGAAGCTCGCGGCCGTTTGCCTCTTTCGGGCGGCGCGACGGCGCCGCCCTGTGCGATCAGGTCGATACTCTCCGTCAAATAAATGCACAGAAGCATCACCGGATCGGTTCACCGCCTCAGCCGTTAAGGCGGAAATCGCTCTGAGCAGGTTCTCCGCAATCGAGAAAGCTATATGGTGACGTCGATCCCGAGGCTCCCGACGAAGAGCATCCGACGAACGAGGACGGACACGTGTTGAAGTCACGCCGCGGTCTTCTTGCCGCCGGTCTAGCCGTTGCCGTGGTCGGCGCCTTCGGGGTCGCTTCGACCCTGAGCGCGGGCGCGGACCAGATCGCACCGCCCACGGCCGCCGAGGCGTCCGCCGCGGTCGAGGCGCCGCCGACCCCTCCGGTCAACCTGCCGTGGGGTGAGCGTCCCAAGAAGATCAAGCGTGGTCACGCCGGCGCCAGCTCCAAGTCGCTGCGCGCGGCCGGCCTCTCGGCCGCGGCCAACGACACCAGCGGCTCGGTCGTCCCCAAGGACGAAGAGGGCCCCAAGGGCCGCTTCCGCACCACGACCGATGTGCTGCGCACGGAGAAGACCGACCTCGCGCCGCCGGAGCCGCCGTCCGATTCCACGGGCGACACCAAGGTCAACTATCTCTACAACGTGGGCGCTCAGGCGGCCGAGACCGACGGCGTCTACGCCAACGTGACGATCTCGAAGCCCCGCCTCGAGGAGAGCGACTACCACTCGCTGGCCGAGCTGGCCCTCCAGTCGGCCGACGGCCGCCAGATCGTCGAGGTCGGCTGGACGGTCGACCGCCTGGTCAACGGCGACGACGATCCGCACCTGTTCGTCTTCCACTGGGTCGACAAGAAGCCCACCTGTTACAACGGCTGCGGCTTCGTGCCGTACAGCAAGAACATCAAGCCCGGTGACACGCTGCCGCAGGACACCAGCAAGAAGTTCGGCATCCAGTACTTCAAGAACGCCTGGTGGATCGCGTACGACACCGAGTGGGTGGGCTACTTCCCCGAGGCGCTCTGGAACGAGCAGGGCATCACGTTCAACCGCTCCGGCCTCATCCAGGTCTTCGGCGAGGTCGCCTCGACCACCACGACGCCCTGCTGGACCCAGATGGGCAACGGCAAGAAGCCTCAGAAGGACGGCGTCGCGGCCAAGATGGCCAGCGTCACCTATCTGAACGGCCCGACGGTCGAGCTGCAGATCCGCACGACGAACCCGGCCTACAAGCCGTTCAACAACCCGACCACCCTGCGAACCTTCCAGTTCGGCGGCCCCGGACCGTGTGAAAAGGTCGACGAAGAAGAGGGCTGACACGAGACACCTAGACGCGGCGCCCGGTCCCGGCGAGGGGGACCGGGCGCCGTTCTTGTTGTCGCGGCGTCGAACCGAGTTCACCGCAACGGTGTAATACCTTGTGGCGGACAGGCACTGAGGGGACGGGCGCGATGCGGCGACGGGTGAGCCCCGACGAGGAGCTGATGACCGCGCTCTACAACGAGCACTACGCGGTCCTGCTCAGCTTCGTCCTGCGTTATGTGCACGATCGGCACCGGGCCGAGGACCTCGTGCAGGAGACGTTGCTGCGGGCCTGGAAGCACATCGACACGCTCGACACCGACACCGGGCGTACCAGGTCTTATCTGCTCACGATCGCCCGCAACGTGGTGACGAACGCCTGGCGGGCCGAGCAGCGCCGGCCGCATCTGGTGGCCGACGAGGCCGCGGTGAACGCGATGCCCTCGGCCGACAACGTCGACCAGCTGGTCGAGGGCTGGCTGGTGGCCGAGGCGCTGGAGCGGCTCTCCGACGAGCATCAGGCCGTGGTCCGGGCCATGTACTACGAGGGGCAGAGCGTGGCCGACGCGGCGCGGAAGCTGTCGGTGCCGGAGGGCACGGTGAAGTCGCGGGCCTACTACGCGGTGCGGGCGCTGCGCACGGCGTTCGAGGAGATGGGGGTGCTGCGATGAGCACGGATCCCCGGGAGAGCCACGACGACCTGCGACGGCTGCTCGGCGGCTATCTGCTCGGTGGCCTCGACGAGGCCGACACCGACCGGCTCGACGCCCACCTGCGCGACTGCGACGAGTGCCGCGGCGAGCTCGACCGGCTCGCCCCGGTTCCGGAGCTGCTGCGGCGCCTGCCGGCCGCGGACCGGACGGGACCGCCGGTCAGCATGTCGGCCCGCCCCACCCAGGAGAACGTCGACGGGCTGCTGCGACGGATGCGGGCCGAGCGTCACCGGCAGACCCGCCGCGCGGGTGTCCGGTGGCTGGCCGCGGCGGCCGTGGTGCTGATCGCGGTGGCGGTCGGCATCGGCGTGATCCGCGGCAGCCGTCAGGACAACCGCCCGGCCGCGCTGCCCAGCGCCGAGCTGGTCACGGCCCAGTTCGAGCCGGCGCAGGGCAGCGGCATGTCGGGGCAGGCCGTGCTCACCCCCAAGACGTGGGGGGTCTCGGTCGCCCTCGACGTGACCAAGCTGCGCGGCGACGGGCCGTTCCACTGCCAGGTGCGGGGCTCGTCGGGCCAGGTCGAGCAGGCCATGGTGTGGGGGCCGACGCCGAGCGGCAACGCCAAGGTGATCGGCGCCAGCTCCCTCCAGATCCGCAACGTCCGGTCGATCGAGGTGGCCGATCACAACGGCCACGTGCTGGGCAAGGCGACGCTCAAGTGACCCGCCGCAGACGTACGAGATAGGTCTGTGCCACCACGACCAGCGCGAGGAAGGCGCCGCTGATGACCTGTTGCCAGTTGCTGTTGACGTTGCCGACCTGATTGATCAGGTTCTGGATCACGCCGAGCAGCAGCACACCGGCGACGGTGCCGGCGATCGTGCCGGCGCCGCCGGTCAGCAGCGTTCCGCCGATCACCACGGCGGCGATCGCGTCGAGCTCCATGCCGGTGCCCAGCACTGTCACGCCGGAGCCGAGCTTGGCCGCGTTGATCGCGCCGGCGATGCCCGCGAGCAGACCGGACAGGACGTACACCACGACCTTTGTCCGGCGTACGGGCAAGCCCATCAGCGCCGCCGCGTCCTCGCTGCCGCCGACCGCGTGGACCGAGGCGCCGAACCGGGTCCGGGCCAGCACGATCATGCCGATCGCGACCAGCGCCGCGACCAGCCAGACCTGATATCCGATGTCGAGGAAGGAGCCGGTGCCGAGCCGGCGGAGCGCGTCGTCGCGCACCAGGTAGGTCTCCGAGCCCTCGGCGCTGATCGCCCGCATGAGGCCGCGGGCGCCGAGCAGGGCCGCCAAGGTCACGATAAAAGGTGCCATTCGGGTGTACGCAATAAGCAGCCCATTGGCCATCCCGATCGCTCCGCAGACGGCGAGGGGAAGCGCGAACGCGGCGAGAATTCCGTATTGCGAGGCCCAGGCGGCCAGAACGCCACCGAGCACGTAAAGCGATCCCACCGACAGGTCGATCCCGCCGGTAATGATCACAAAAGTCATTCCCAGAGCGATCAACATCGGGGGCGCGGCCGCCACCAGAATGGTGGCCGCGTTGTCGAAACCGCGGAAGCCGGGAAAGGCCACCAGCGAGATCAACACGACGATGACCAGCACGGCGAGGGCGCCCTGGCGTTGCACGGCGCCGACCACGCGGTCGGTGCGCTCGGCCTTGCGGACGTCCTCGACCACGACGGCGGGTGCCTCGGAGACGGTCACCGGGTCTTCCTCTCCCGGGCCACGTAGACCGCGATCAGGATGATGACGGCCTGCGCCATCTCGGTCGTCGAGGGCTGGAGATCGTGCTTGATCATCGTGGCGATCACCAGCTGCATGAGCAGGGCGCCGGCCACGGTGCCCAGGACGCGGACCTTGCCGCCGGTCAGTGGCGTACCCCCGACGACCACGGCGGTGATCGCCGACAGCTCGATGAGCAGGCCGACCGCCGACGCGTCGCTCGACTGGATGCGGGCCACCGAGAGCAGCCCGGCGATCGAGGCGAGCACCGCGCACAGCACGTACACCGTGACCAGCACGCGTTTGACCGGGAGGCCGGCCAACTCGGTGGCCCGGCGGTTGCCGCCGACGGCCAGCAGCCGCCGGCCGAAGACCGTGCGCCGGACCACGAACGCCACGGCCAGCACCAGCACCGCGGCCACCCAGACCAGCACCGGCACGCCGAGCAGGTCACCCGAGCCGAGGTAGAGCAGGTCGGGGTTGCGGACGTCCTTGAGCTCGCCCCCGCTGATGACCACGGCCAGCCCGCGGCCGCCGACGAACAGGGCCAGGGTGGCCACGATCGGCTGGAGCCCGATCCGCGCCACCAGCACACCGTTGACGAGGCCGACCGCGACGCCGGCCAGCAGCGACACGAGGACGGCGGCGACCACCCCGTACCCCAGATAAAGGGGGATGAGGGCCGCCGCCAGCGCCATCACCGAGCCCACCGACAGGTCGATGCCCTCGGTGCCGATCACCAGAGCCATGCCGAGGGCGACGATCACGATGGGCGCCACCTGGATCAGCTGGATGCGCAGGTTGCTCCAGGTCAGGAAGTACGGCGTGAAGAAGATGTTGTAGAGCACGAGCAGCGCGATCGCCAGGTAGACGCCGTACTTCGGAAGCCAGGCGGTGCTGACGCGCGGCCGGACGGCCAGAACAGTCATGATCGTTCCCCTGCGATGGCCGCCATCAGGTCCTCGGTGGTGACCGCGGCCCCGGTCAGGGTGCCGACGACGACGCCGTCGCGCAGCACCACCACCCGGTCCGAGCCCTCGATCAGCTCCTCGGCGTCCGACGAGACCAGCACGACACCGAGCCCACCGGCCGCCAGCTCGTCGATCAGCGCCTGGACCTCGGCCTTGGCGCCGACGTCGATGCCGCGGGTCGGCTCGTCCAGCAACAGCACCTTGGGCCCGGTGGCCAGCAGCCGGGCCAGCAGCACCTTCTGCTGGTTGCCGCCCGAGAGGTCGCCGACGGCCTGGTCCGGGCTCGCCGCCTTGATGCGCAGCCTCTTCATGTACGTCGTTACGACCTCGTCGACGCGCGCGTCCGAGACCAGGCCCAGCCGCGACATCCGGGGAAGGACGGCCAGCGCGATGTTCTCCCGTACGGACAGCGCCGGAATGATCCCCTCGGCCTTGCGGTCCTCGGGCTGGACGGCGATGCCGGCCTTGACCGCGCGCACGGTCGTGGGCTTCCTCAACGCGAGGCCGTCGACCTCGATGTCGCCGCTGTCCAGGTGATACGCCCCGCCGACGGCCTTGACGGTCTCGCTGCGCCCGGCTCCCAGGAGGCCGCCGAGCCCGACCACCTCGCCCGGCCGCACGTCGAAGCTGACGTCGTGCAGTTTGTGCCGGCTGTTCAGCTCACGCACCCGCAGGACGGGCGGCGCCTCGGCGTCGCCCGTGCCGGCGCCGGAGAAGGCCGTCGTGCCCTCGGTCATCTCCCGTCCGAGCATGAGCGAGACCAGCTTGATCCGGGGCAGCGACGCCAGCTGCCCGGTGTGCACGACGCGGCCGTCGCGCAGGATCGTGACCGCGTCACCGATCTCGTAGAGCTCGTCCAGCCGGTGGCTGACGTAGACGATGCCGATGCCGCGCGCGTGCAGGTCGCGGATGACCCCGAACAGGGTCCGCACCTCGCGTGGTTCGAGCGACGAGGTCGGCTCGTCCATGATGACGACCTTGGCGTCGATCATCACGGCCCGGGCCAGGGCGACCATCTGCTGCGCGCCGAGGGCGAGGGTGCCGAGCGGGCGCCGCACGTCGGTGGTGACGCCGTATCCGGCCAGGATCTCGCGGGCCTCGCGCTCCATCCGCTTGCGGTCGACCAGGCCGAGGGTGTTGCGGGGTTCCCGGCCGAGGAAGAGGTTCTGGGCCACGCTCATCAGCGGCACCAGGTTGACCTCCTGATAGATGGTCGAGATGCCGGCCTGCTGGGCGTCCATCGGCGTGCCGAACCGGACCGGCGAACCCTGATAGGCGAGCTCGCCCTCGTCGGGCTGGTAGACGCCGGTGAGCACCTTGATCAAAGTGGACTTGCCGGCGCCGTTCTCGCCGACCAGGGCGTGCACCTCGCCGGGCCTCAGGGTGAACGAGACCCGGTCGAGGGCGCGCACGCCGGGAAAGCTCTTGGAGACCTCGGTGACGTGGAGCAGACTCATCCGAGCGGCCCCGCGTTGTTCCACGTCGCGTCCGCGGTGAAGCTGGCCGCGTTGTCCCAGGTGTTGCCGCCGCCGTTGGTGGCGATGTAGACCGCCTCGGCGTAATGCCGCCAGTAGTAGCCGGGATAGTTGAGCGACTCCAGGGACAGGTTGCCGCCGCTGAGGCCGGGCTGCCCGCAGAACGTGGCGTCCTGCTGGAAGACCGCCGAGCCGTCGTTCGCCGCCTTCTGCAGCCGATATCCGGCGTGCCGCAGGTACTGGCCGGGGTAGTTGACCGACTCGAACGTGTAGCAGCTGTTGTCGGCCAGGCCGGCCCGGACGGTGAAGGTGGCGTCCTGCCGGTCGGTGACCGGGCTCGCGGTGGTGATCACGTCGGTGCGGGCCAGGCCGTCGCGGTGCCGCAGATAGCGGGTGTCGTATCCGGCCGTGGTGACCCGGAACGACCGGTTCTGCCCGACGGCCAGGTCGGCTCCGCTACGCCACAGCGGGGCGCCGATGGCCCAGGTCGCGTCGTCGTTGAACGAGCCACCGGACGGAGCGTCCACCCACACCTCTTCGTTGCGGTGGCGCAGGTAGGAGCCGGGCAGGTTGGCCGACTCGAGCGAGGTGCCCGCCCCGGACAGCCCCGGCCGTCCGCAGAAGGTGGCGTCGGCCGCGAACGTGCCGCCGGTGTTGGCCTCCCGATAGACGCGGGAGGAGCGGTGGCGCAGGTATTGGCCGGGGAAGTTGCGCGACTCGAACGAGTAGCAGGCCGCGTTGGACAGGCCGGGCCGCACCCAATAGGTGGCGTCCTGCCGGTCGCTGGTCGAGCTGGCCGTGCTGACCACGTCGGTCCGGGCCGCGCCGGCCGCGTGCCGCAGGTAACGGTTGGTATATCCGGGCGTGGTCACCCGCAGCGAGGCGAGCCGGTTGATCGAGAGCGCTCCGCTGATCACCCGCTGGTTGACCTCACGGACACGGGCGAAGTCCATCTTCTGGACCTGACGGTCGTACGTGAAGAAGCCGTTGAGCTCTTCCTCGACGTCGGTGGGCTCGGTGTAGACGGAGCCGGACAGGCCGTTGCCGTTCATGAGATCGACCAGGCGGGACGTGATCTGCACGTAGCGGCTGGTCAGGGCGTTGGGGTCGGGAAGCCACTCGTAGGCGAACTTGCCGCTGGTCGGCCACTCGTGCCCGGCCGAGCGCAGGCCGAGGCCGCCGTACTCGCCGTTGACCACGAACCGGGTCGCCGTCGGCGGGCGGGAGATGCCGGGACCGACATACGCGTGGTCGTCGATGACGTCGCCGTTGCCCGGATCGGGGTCGGAGTCGCAGCAGTTGGAGCCCGAGTTGTGGTTGACCATCCGGGTCGGGTCGAGGCTCTTGACCAGATCGGCGATGCGGCCGGCGTCGTACTCGCCCCAGCCCTCGTTGAACGGCACCCACTGGACGATCGACGTGATGCCCTTGTGCTGGTCGATCATCGCCCGCAGCTCCTTCTCGAAGCGCGTGCGCCCGGCCGTCGACGGCTCGCGGCCGCTGGCCAGGGCCGGCATGTCCTGCCAGACCATCAGGCCGAGCCGGTCGGCCCAGTAGAACCAGCGGTCGTTCTCGACCTTGATGTGCTTGCGGACCATATTGAAGCCCAGCGCCTTCTGCTGCTCCAGGTCGAAGCGCAGCGCGGCGTCGGTCGGCGCGGTCGCGATGCCGTCCGGCCAATAGCCCTGGTCGAGGGTGCCGAGCTGGAAGACGAACTTGCCGTTGATGGTCGGCCGGAGCACGCCGCCGAGCATCGCCTTGCCCAGCGAGCGCATTCCGAAGTAGCCGCCCACGGAGTCGCCGCTGCCCAGGGTGACGCGCAGGTCGTACAGGAAGGGATCGGTGGGTGACCACAACCGGGCGTTGGGCACCGGGACACGGAAGGAGGCGCCGACCGTGCCGGAGGCCGAGCCGACCACCGTGCCGCCGGAGAGGACCTGCGCGGTGACGGTCTGGCCGCTCGCGTTGGCCGCCTGCACGACCAGGTCGAGGCCGCCGGCGGCGACGTTCGGGGTGGTGTCGAGGCGGGTGATACGGGCCGGGTTGGTCGGTTCCAGCCAGACGGTCTGCCAGATGCCCGAGTACGGCGTGTAGAAGATGCCGCCGCGGCTCAGGCGCTGTTTGCCGACCGGGATGTCCTGGGTCTCGACCGGGTTCCAGACGCCGACGATGATCTCGTTGCTTCCGGCGCGCAGGGCGCTCGTGATGTCGTACGAGAACTTGTCGTAGCCGCCCTCGTGCGTGCCGAGCAGGCTGCCGTTGACCCAGACCTTCGACTGCCAGTTGACGGCGCCGAAGTTGAGCTGGACGTTGCGTCCCGACCAGCCGGCCGGGACGGTGAAGGTGCGCCGGTAGTACGAGTAGTCCTGGCGCCGCATGATCCCGGAGAGCGCGCTCTCGATCGGGTACGGCACGAGGATCTCCTCGCCGAGCGTCTGCCCGGTCGGCGGGGTGGCGATGTTCGAGGCCCCGGCGAACTGCCAGACGCCGTTCAGGCTCTGCCAGTCGGTCCGGGTGAGCTGGGGCCGGGGATATTCGGGCAGCGGGTTCGTGGTGGAGACCTGGTTGGTCCACGGGGTGGTCAGCGGCGGCGTCTTGGGAACGAAGGCCGCGGCCGGTCCGGTGGTGACGACGAGGGTTCCGGCGGTGGCGACCGCTGTTCCGACGATGGCGACGAGAACTTTCCGAACAAAACTGAACATGGACGCCTCTCAGTACGCGCTGGAGAGATCCGACGTGGCATTGCTCGCGTCGTATTGACGGTCCTGAATGATGATGTCCTGGCCGACCGGCTCACCGGACAGGAATTTGGTGGCGGTTTCGAAGGCCAGCGGGCCGAACCGCGGGTTCGACTCGATGACGGCCGACGCCCAGCCGTCCACGATGGCCTGAACCGCGCCCTTGGTGCCGTCGATCGAGACGACCTTGACGTCGCCCGCCTTCTTGCCGGCGCCCTTGAGGGCGGTGATGGCACCGAGGGCCATCTCGTCGTTCTCGCCGTAGATCCCGTTGATGTCCGGATTGGACTGGAGTAGTTGCTCGGTGACTTTCTGCCCGTCCTCGCGGGCGAAGTTGCCCGTCTGTTCAAAGACGATCTGGATGTCCGGCGCGATCTTCGCGATCTCGTCCTTGAAGCCGCTCGTGCGCAGCGTGGTCACGTTGTTGCCGGGCGCGCCGAGCAGGATCGCGACCTTGCCCTTGTTCCCGAGCGCCTTCGCCATCTCGGTGGCGGCGCGTTTTCCCTGCTCAGCGAAGTCGGACCCGATGAAGGACAGATAGTCCTGGCACGGCGTCGCGTTGATCTTCCGGTCGATCGTGATGATCGGGATGTGCTTGGCCGACGCCTTGGCGAAGACCGAATCCCATCCGTCGGAGTTCAGCGGGGCGATGACGAGCAGCTGGACGCCCGAGTCGATCATTTGCTCGACGTCGCTGATCTGCTTGTTGAACTGCGAATTCGCATTGGTGGTGGTCAAATTGACGACCCCCTGTTTCGCCGCCTCGTCCTCGATCG
Source organism: Actinoplanes sp. CA-131856 (assembly GCF_050956135.1). Taxonomy (GTDB): domain Bacteria; phylum Actinomycetota; class Actinomycetes; order Mycobacteriales; family Micromonosporaceae; genus Actinoplanes. Next base: position 426,728 of record NZ_CP191849.1, read on the forward strand.
AGTCGGTCTCGGCGATGCGGAACGGGTTGGCCTCCTTCTCCGACTGGGAGAAGCCGACCTTGGCCGTCTTCAGGTCCACCTTGGACCCGCCGTACTGGTCGATCGTGCAGGTCGCGGCGTCGGCGGCGGCCGACTGGGCAACCTGGGCACTGCCGCCGGCGGCGGCGGGAGCGGGCTCGTTGTCCTCGGATTTGGCACAGGCGCTGATCAGGAGAAGGGCCGCGCCGAGAATGGCGGCAGCCGGGCGCACATGGGGCATGGGGATGGCTCCTTGCGGTGAATGTGACATCGGGGAGTAACCGCTTGGAAACACATTCCTGCACTAACGAACTTTTCTTGTCAAGGGCAACGGTCGCAAACGCTCAGGAACGCACGTGGAGCGTCGGAAAGCGCTTTCCCGCATCGGCCGCAATGATCAGAATGCGACAGCGTCAGACCGCTGGCGTTGATCGGCTGGGGCTGGGGCTGGGGCTGGGGCTGGGGCTGGGGCTGGGGCTGGCGGCGGGCACTTCGGGCGGCATGCACTTGGGCGGCGTGCGTTGGGTGCGGGGGCCTGGAGGCGGTGGGCGTTGGGGCGGCGTGCGTTGGGTGCGGGCGCCTGGAGGCGGCGGGCGTTGGGGCGGCGGGCACTTGGGCGGCGGGCGGTGGGGTGGCGCGGTTTCGGGCGGGTGTGGTGAGGCGGCGGGCGGTAGGGCGGCTCGGTTTCGGGCGGCGTGTGGCGAGCTAGCGCGGGGCTGAGTGACGCGGTTTCGGGCGGCGCGCGGTGAGGGGGCGTGCGGTGAGGGGGCGTGCGGTGAGGGGGTGTGTGGTGAGGCGGCGTGTGGTGAGGCGGCGTGTGGTGAGGCAGCGTGCGGTGAGGCAGCGTGCGGTGAGGTGGCGTGCGGCTGGGTGGGGGCGATCAGGTGGTGCGGGCGACGTCCCAGCGGGCCGACATCGAGGCGTACAGAGGGCGGGCCTCGTCGGGGCGGCCGCCCTCCTCGAGTGCCTGTGCGAGCTCGAAGACCCGGCCCACCTTGCGGTAGTGCTCGGCCGCGGTCAGCGCGGGGGCCGGATCGCCGGTGAGCAGGGACTGGCAGCGCAGGTCGGCCGCGTAGGCCCGGGCCGGGCGCACCTCGCGGTCGGCCTCGTCGGCACAGATGGCGGCCGCGCGCTCGGCGATGTCGGCCCGGCCCTGGGTGAGGGCCAGCCGCACCACGCCGGGCAGCCACTGGTGGCGCAGCATGATCGGCGCGTAGGCCGGTTGCAGCAACGGCTGGAGCAACTCCAGGGCCTCGTCGGCCCGGCCCCGCTGTTCGGCCCCCAGCGCCCGCGCCACCAGGAGGAAGTCGCAGTTCTCGCGCTCGGCCTCGCTGGCCGGCACGGCGTCGGCCGCGCCCAGGTGGGCGGCGGCCAGGTCCTGCGCGTCGCGGTGCAGCGCGATCAGCGCCGCCACCCCGTGCAGCAGCATCGTGATCGCGCCCGGCTCGCGCTGGCCGTGGAAGGTGATGTCGCCGCTGGCCTCGCCCACCTCGGCCAGCGCCTCGTCCCAGCGCCCGAGCCAATAGTCCTGCACGGCCGTCGTCACCCGCAGCCCGGCCGGCAGCGGTTGCTCGGCTCGGCGCAGCGTCTCCTGCGCCTCCTCCAGCCGGTCCAGGTTCTGCAGGGAGAACAGGCGGTTGTCGAGCAGGTCGTACGACAGTGAGGTCTCGCCGCGCACCACGGCCAGCGCCCGATCGGCGTGCTCCAGCGCCCGCTCGTGGTCGCGCCGGATCGAGCTGGTCAGCCAGATCGTCTGCAGAGCGAAGGCCGTCTCGTACGGCTGACCGGCCGCCACCGCCTCGTCATGCACCCGGCGCGCCCGCTCCTCGGCCCGGTCGAGATCGTCCAGGTCGCCGCGGCGGAAGTTGGCCAGCAGCACCCGGTGCCGCGAACGCCAGATCGACGGCACCCGTTGATCGTCGACCGCGTCGCGCAGCATCGCGACCGCCTCGGCCTCCTCGCCCCGGCGGTGCCGCATGGTGGCCAGCAGCTGGCGCATCTCGGCCCGGTCGCCCGGATCGGCGGCGAGGCTCAGCGCCTCCTCGGCCTCGGTCATCGGGAAGCGCTCGCGCCGGAACTCCAGCCGCACCAGGGCCACCAGCAGCACCCCGCGCTGCCCGGCCGAGGGCAGATCGGTGGCCAGCGTGCGCCGGATCAGGTCGCCCGCGATCTGCGGCGCCCGGCGGACGACCTCGGCGTGATGCTCGACCAGCCAGGACAGCACCCAGGTGTCGACCGCCGGGGCCGAGGCGTTCAGCTGCTCGGCGACCCGGGTCAGCGGGCTGCCCCCGGCCGCCAGCACCTCGGCCGCGTGCCGGTGCAGGCCCGCCCGCAACGCCGGCGGGACGCTGGCGACCAGCGCCTGGCGCAGGAACGGGTGACGGAACGCCAGGTCGGTGCCGCTGTCCACCAGCACGCTGGCCGACAGCGCCTCCTCCAGCGCGCCGACCAGGTCGAGGGCGGAGCGGCCGGTGACCGCCACGACCTCGCTGACCGAGAACTCCGAGCCCAGCAGCGCGGCCAGCCGCAGCACCTCGCGGGTCTCGCCGGAGAGCACGTCGAGGGCCGCGTGCACCGCGTCGAGCAGGGTCTGCGGCGGGTCGACGGTCACGTCCGGCCCGATGTCGGCCCGGCCGGCCGAGATCTCGACCGCGTCCCGCTGGCGCAGCGCCTCGACCAGCTCGCGGGCGAACAGCGGGTTGCCGCCGGAGCGGGCGGCCAGCGCCCGCAGGTTGGGGCCGGGCGGGGCGCCGATCAGCGCGCCGACCAGGCGGTCGAGCTCGGCCGGGGCGAGCGGGCCCAGATCGAGCGGCATCCGCTGCCGGGCCCGGACCCGGTTGCGCAGCGCGGCCTGGTGCGCGTCGGGGCGGGCGGCCGCGACCAGCAGCAGCGGAGTGCGGGGGACCAGGGCCAGCAGCCGTTCCCAGACCCGCACGGTCGCGCTGTCGGCCCACTGCATGTCATCGACCACCAGGATCAGCGGCGCCGTGCCGCAGGCGGAACGGACGGCGGCGACGATCTGGTCGTCCGCCGGCTCCGGCCCGTCGGAGTCCCGGGGCTGGCCCAGGGCCCGGAACAGCACCTGCAACGGCACCTGCGAGCCCAGCTGGTCGGCCGCGCCCCAGGCCACCCGGCATCCGGAGCGGGCGGCGTCGGCGAAGGCGTGGGTCAGCAGCTCGGTCTTGCCGATGCCGGGTTCGCCGGAGATCCACACGGCGCCGCCGACACCGGCCGCCACCGACCGGACCAGACTTCGAAGGTGATCGATTTCGGCCACCCGGCCCACCCAGGAGCGCCCGGCCAGCCCGTCCCGCAGCGCCTTGGCGATCGGGGTCGGCACGACGGTGCGGGTAGTCCGCTCCTCCGCCCCGCCGAGCACCTGGCGCTGGACCGACCGCAGCCCCGGTCCGGGCTCGATGCCCAGCTCGGCCACGAGCGTCCGCCGGGCCGTGCGGAACACCTCCAGTGACTCGCCGTGCCGCCCGGCCTGATGCAGCGCCCGCATCAGCAACTCGTGCAGCGGCTCGTGCAGCGGATGGTCGTGCACGAGCGCGGTCAGCTCGGCGATCAGCCCGTCGTCGCCGCCCGCCTCCAGCCGCAGCCGGGCCCGCTGCTCGGCCGCGGTCAGCCGCAGCTCGGCCAGGCGCTGACGGTCGAGCTCGAGGAAGGGGCCGGCCAGGGTGGCGTACGCGTCGCCGCGCCACAGGGCCATGGCCTCGTCGAGCCGGGCCACCGCGGTGGCCGCGTCACCCGCCGCCAGCGCGGCGCTCGCCTGCGCACGCAGGCTCTGGAACCGGGCCGAGTCGAGCTGGTGCGGGTCGAGACGCAGCAGATAGCCGCCGGCGCCGGTGCCGAGCATCGACGGCTCGAGCATGCGGCGCAGCCCCGAGACGTACGTGTAGACACTGCCGACCGCCGTCGCCGGCGGTGAGTCGCCCCAGATGGCGGTGATCAGCTCGTCGCGGCCGACCGTGCGGCCGGCGTGCGCCGCCAGCACCGCGAAGACGGCCCGCTGACGGGCCGGGCCCAGGTCGATCTCGTCCGCGCCGACCCACGCGCGCACCGGCCCGAGCACACTGACGCGCAAGACGTTCGCCACGTGTCCTCCCAGGTCGGTGAGTGTCAACATCAGGGGAGACGGGCCGGGTGTCAATGGATAACACAAACGGCACGGACGGGCACTGATCGGGGTCAGTGCTTCCCACCCCGTACGAGCCTCTGTTGAACTGTTTCATCGGCCTTCCCCGCCTGATGAAGGATCCGTGAAGGTTCCCTGAAGGCACTTCTCACAGACTGGCTCCACCGCCAGGCGAGGGGAGCAGCCGTGGAACAGATCCGGGTCGCCGTGCAGGCGACGGACCCGCTCAGTCATGCCGGACTCGCCGCGTTGCTCCAGTTCCGGGGCGACCTGACCGTGCTGCGCAACGCCCAGCGGGCCGAGGCCGACGTGCTCGTGGTGGCCGCCGAGCGGCTCAGCACCGAGGTGGTGGCCAGCCTGCGCCGGGCCACCGGCGAGACGAGCGCGCCGGTCGTCCTCGTGGTGCAGGACATCGACGAGGGTGACCTGCTGACCGCCGTCGAGTGCCGGGTCATGGCGATCCTGCCGCGCGGCGCGGTGAACCCCGACCGGCTGGCCCACAGCGTGCGGGCCGCCGCCACCGGCGGCGGGGTGATGCCGCCCAACCTGATCGGCGAGCTGCTCAAGCACGTCGAGCGGATGCAGCGCGACGTGCTCGCCCCCAACGGGCTGAACGCCTCGGGGCTGAGCCCGCGCGAGGTCGACGTGCTGCGGCTGATGGCCGACGGGTTCGACACCAACGAGATCGCCGGCAAGCTCTGCTACTCGGAGCGCACCGTCAAGAACGTCATCTACGGCGTCACCCACCGCCTCAAGCTGCGCAACCGCTCGCACGCCGTCGCATATGCCTTGCGGGCCGGAATGATCTAGATAGATTCGGCGGCATGGATTCACCCCCGAAGCTCCGAAGGGGCGACCGCGTCGCCGTCGTCTCCCCGTCGTGGGCCGGTCCGAGCGTCTTCCCCGCCGTGCACGAGCAGTCCCTGCGCCGCATCCGCGAGCACCTCGGGCTCGAGCCGGTCGAGTTCCCCTTCACCCGCGTGCAGGGGACGCCGGCCGAGCGGGCGGCCGACCTGATGGCCGCCTACGCCGACCCGTCGATCCGCGCCGTCTTCGCGACCATCGGCGGCAGCGACCAGATCACCGTACTGCCGCATCTCGACCCGGCCCCGTTCCGGGCCGACCCGAAGCCGTACTTCGGCTACTCCGACAACACCAACATGCTGAACTGGCTGTGGACGCACGGCGTCGCGAGCTATCACGGTGGCTCGACGATGGTGCACCTGTCACGCGGGCCGTCCGTCGACGCCGAGCACCTGGCCTCGCTGCGGGCCGCGCTCTTCGAGACCACCGACCTGCCGATCACGCCGGTGCCGGGGTTCCGCGACGAGGAGCTGAACTGGGCCGACCCGCGGGCGCTGACCGACGCGGCGCCGGTCGAGCCCAACCCGGGCTGGGTCTGGCACAACGCCGACCGGGTGGTGACCGCGCCGACCTGGGGCGGCAGCATGGAGATCGTCCACTGGAACCTGGCCGCAAACCGCTGGATCAGGCCCAACGCCGACTACGCCGGCTCGATCCTGTTGCTGGAGACGTCCGAGGAGATGCCGGAGGCGGAGACCGTCTTCCGCATGATGCGCGACGCGGGGGAGCGGGGTCTGCTCGAACGGTTCCCGGTCGTGCTCGTGGCCGCCGCGAAGGCCAGCCATTTCGGCTCCCGTCCCGATCGGGCCGACCGGGACGCCTACCGTGATGAGCAGCGTACGGCCGTGCTGCGCGCCCTTCAGACGTACAACCCCTCGGCCATGGCCGTCTTCGGCGTCGAGTTCGGGCACACCGGGCCCCAGTGGATCCTGCCGTACGGGGGCCGCCTGACCGTCGACGGCCCGCAGCGACGGATCACCGCTCACTTCTGACCGGTTCCGTGCGGCTCGGGTGCACCGGCGGGGCGCCCGGGTCGCAGAACGACTTGACCGGCGTGTGCGACGGCAGCCGGCTCGGAATCAGGAACCAGGCCACCACGCCGCCCGCCACCATCAGGGCCGCGCAGATCATCATGGTGTTGCGATAGACCGGTGACAGCTGGGCCGAGTCGGTCAGGTTGCCGCTGCCCAGACCGGCCGCGAGCGGGAGCACCGCCACCGCCAGCAGACCGGCGGCCCGGGCCACCGCGTTGTTCACCCCAGAGGCGATTCCGGCGTACGCGTCGTCGAGCGCACCGAGAGCCGTGGACGTCAACGGCGCCACGAGCAACGTCAGGCCCAGCCCGAAGATGATCACCGAGGGCAGGACGCCGGTCCAGTAGTTCGCGCCGGCGCCGATCCGCGACATCATCACCAGGGCCAGCGCGCAGATCAGCGGGCCCACCGTCATCGGGATGCGCGGGCCGATCCGCTGGCCGAGCGCCCCCGAGCGGGCCGAGAAGAGCAGCATCAGCACGGTCGAGGGCAGCAGCGCCGTGCCGGCCAGCAGCGGCGAGAAGCCGGCCACGACCTGGAGGTTGATGACGAACAGGAAGAAGACGCCGCCGTTGGCCCCGTAGACCAGGAAGGTGACCAGGTTGGCCCCGCTGAACGCTTTGCTCTTGAAGATCGACACCGGCATCATCGGCTGCCGCGCCCGCCGCTCGGCCAGCACGAAGGCGACCAGGCCGAGCACGCCCACGGCGAGCGTGCCGAGCACCACCGGATCGCCGGCGCCGCGCATGGGCCAGGCCGTGAAGCCGTACGTCAGACCGGCCAGACCGATCGCCCCGGTGAGCACACCGACGTAGTCGATGTGGCCGCTCGCGTCCGGGTTGCGGGACTCGGGCACGTGCCGCGCGGCGACCAGCAGGACGATCGCGGCCAGCGGCACGTTGATGAGGAAGATGTAGCGCCAGTCGCCGATGCCGACGAGCCAGCCGCCGAGGAACGGCCCCAGCGCGCCGCCGATGCCGGCCAGGCCCGACCAGGCGCCGATCGCCTTGGACCGGTCCTCCCGGTCGAACGACGCCTCCAGGATCGCGAGCGAGCCCGGCGTGAGCAGCGCCCCGCCGATGCCCTGGAGGATGCGGGCGACGATCAGCCACCCGACGTTCGGCGCGAGGCCGCAGAGCAGCGACGCGACGGCGAACCAGGTGACACCCAGCATGAAGATCCGCTTGCGCCCGAACCGGTCGCCGAGCGACCCGCCGAGCAGGATCAGGGCGGCCAGGCTGAGCGCGTAGCCGTTGATCGTCCATTGCAGACCGGCCGCGTCCGCGCCCAGATCACGCCCGATCTCGGGCAACGCGATGTTGACGACGGTCGAGTCGATGAAGGCCAGGCTGGAGCCGAGCACCGTGGCCAGCAGTACCCAACGCCCGGCCGGCGTGCTGAAACGCACCATCGTGGCATCCATGCGCCCGACACTATCTCCGGCCGGACGGCACCGGGATCAGTCAGTTGACTGCCTGTCGCTCCGTCCCCGACCAGCTCTTGCGGGCCGAGTGCCGCGCCGCCGCGGCCACCGCGGCCGGCGGGCGGCTCACGCCGGGCCGGTGCCGCAACAATCCGTCGAGCCGCGCGCAGAGCTCCTCCCGATGAAACGGCTTGGGCATGTAGTCGTCGGCCCCCGCGTTTATGGCGTGCAGGATCCGCTGGTCGTTCACGTCGGCGCTGACCACCATGATCGGCAGGAACGCCGTGGCCGGTTCACGCCGGAGCCGCTCGCACAGCTCGATGCCGCTCTCCCCGGGCATCCGCACGTCGAGCAGGGCGGCATCGACACCCCCACCGCGCAGCACGGACATGGCCGACTCGGCGTCCGGGGCCCGGATCACGGTGTGGCCGGCCCGCTCCAGCGCCAGGCTCATGAGCTCGAGGTGGTCGGCGTCGTCGTCGGCAATCAGCACGGTGGGCACGCGGACCTCCAGGAGCCGCAGGAACAGCGATCACAGAGAAGTTCGGACGGCCCGCCGAATCGCTGAGGTCGCCGAGCGAATGTGCACGTACGTGCACATCTTTTAGAATGTGCGCGTACGTGCACAGCGGGAGGCTCGATGAGGCTGAACAATCCGGATGACCTGGGGCGGTACGTGCGCAGCAGCCGTAAGTCGGCCGGCCTCAACCAGATGGCGCTGGCCGAGCGCGCCGGCGTCAGCCGGCGGTGGCTCTCCGACCTCGAGGCGGGTAAGCCGACCGTCGAGGTCGGGCTGGTCTTCAGGGTGATCGCGGCCCTGGGCCTGTTCCTCGACGCGCGCCCTCAGCCCGAGCCTGATATCGATCCCGACGTCTACCTCGCCTCCTTCGGCGGGACCTCGACGACCCATTGGTCCTAGGGTGGGGAGATGCGTGCTGCTGTGTTCCACGAGCCTGGTCCGGCGTCCGTTCTGCAGATCGAGGAGCGGGATCTGCCGCCCGCGGGGCCGGGGGAGGTGCGGGTGCGGATCGTGCTGTCGGCGGTCAATCCGACCGACACCGGGACCCGGGCCGGCAAGGGTGTGCCGGACGGCGTGTCGCCGCCGCGGGTGCCCAACCAGGACGGGGCCGGTGTGGTCGACGCCGTCGGGGACGGGGTGACCGGGCTCGAGCCGGGTGACCGGGTCTGGGTGTGGGACAGCGGCTACGGGCGGGAGAACGGCACCGCACAGGAATACGTGGTCCTGCCGCGGCGGCAGGTCGTGCGGATGAACGACGACGTTCCCTTCGAGGTGGGTGCCGCTCTCGGCATTCCGGCGCTGACCGCGCACCGCTGCCTCACTCTCGCCAGCGACGGGCCGCAGCGGCTCGCGCCGGGCGCCCTCGACGGGCGGACCGTGCTGGTCGCTGGTGGGGCCGGCGCGGTCGGCAACGCGGCCATCCAGCTTGCCAAGTGGGCCGGGGCGCGGGTGCTGACCACCGTCTCGTCCAAGGAGAAGGCCGACCTCGCCGTGGCCGCCGGGGCCGACGCCGTCGTCAACTACCGCGAGGAGGCCGTGGTCGCCCGGGTGGCCGAGCTGGCCGAGGGCGGCGCGAACATCATCGTCGAGGTCAGCACCGACAACCTGCCGATCGACCTCGACGTCGTGGCGCCGGGCGGCAACATCGCCATCTATGTCGGCGGCAAGGTGACCATCCCGAGCTTCAAGGCGATGCTCAAGAACGTCAGCCTCGACTTCGTGCTCACCTACACGACCAGCGCCGAGGAGAAGGACAACGCCGTCGCCGCGGTGGCCGAGGCCGTCAACGCCGGCGCCTTCCGGGTCGGCGAACAGGCCGGGCTGCCGATTCTGCGCTACCCGTTCGAGCAGGCCGGCGCCGCGCACGAGGCCGTCGAGGGCAACGCCGTCGGCAAGGTCGTCATCGAGGTGACTCGGCCCTAACCAGCGGCCCTAACCAGCGGCCCTAACCAGCGGCCCTAACCAGCGGCCTTGGCCAGCAGCGCGTCGGCCACCCGGCTGACGCCCTGGCCGTCGACCGCGGCCCAGGCCTTCCGCGCCAGATCGGTGCGGAGGGCCGGGTCGGTCAGCAGCGTCCGCAGGGTGGTCACCGCGTCGGGGCCGAAGTGGCCGAGCTGCCCGATGCCGGCCGCGAAACCGCGGGCGAGCGTGCGGTCGTACCCCAGGATCTGATTGTCGACCACCCAGACCAGCGCGGCCGGCAGACCGAGGCAGAGCAGCTCCCAGGTCGACGTTCCGCTGGCGCTGACCGCCAGGTCGGCCCCGGCCAGCAGCTTCGGCAGGTCGTCGGTGGGCGGGATGATCTCGAAACGCTGCCCCTCGGCCGGCGTCACCGTGTGCAGTTCCTGCCGCAGCTCCTCGTTGGCCCCGATGATCGTGGCGTCGAGGGGCGCTTCCGTCAGGGCCAGCAGGCGGGCGATGGCGGGGGCGGCGCGATAGGCGTCGGTGCCGCCGAAAAAGGCCACTACCTTGGGCGTACGCCCGGAGGTGTGCACCGGCGGCGACAGCGGCCGCAACTGCCGCACCGAGCCCCGCAGCAGCGCGTAGTCGAGCCCGGCCAGGCCGACCGCGTCCTCGACCTCGATGACCGCGTCCAGGTTCTGGTCGACGTAGATGTCGGCCGACTGCCCGCGGAAGTCGCCGTCGACGATGGCCAGCACCGGCAGCCCGGTCCGGCGGACCGCCACCGTGTGCTGCGGCGGCAGCGTGTACGAGTCGACGACCAGCGCGTCGAGCTGGAGCCGCTCGGCCGCCGCGACCAGGCCGACCTCGTCGAACGGGGCCGGGTGCCAGGGCAGCCCGCGCTGGGTGAGCTGGGCCTCGGCCCACTCCACGCCGCCCAGGTCGCTCAGGAACCGGACGGACACTCCGCGCGACACCAGCTCCTCGGCCAGGGCCACGCAGCGGACCAGATGCCCGACGCCGGTGCGGGCACCGGCGTCGCAGCGAATTCCGACGATCGTCACCGTTACGCCTGTACCAGAGCCTTCTGAAGGACGTGCGCGTTCAGCTCGGTGAGGTCGGGCCGCCCGGCCAGCCAGTCGGTGAGCTTGCGGACCGAGATGGGCTCGTCGCCGAAGTGCTGGACGATCGCCTCGATCAGCTTCCAGTCGTCCTCGGTGTCGAGGGTGAGCCGCAGGTGCGACAGGTCGGGCTGGAGGGTCAGCCCGATCACGTCGAACTCCTCCGAGTGGGTGTAGATGTACGACGTCACGTGCGTGCGGTGGTGCTCGGTGGCGAGCGCGTCGATCTCGCGCAGGACCGGCGTGCGGACCACCTCGACGTCCAGCCCGCGCGGCAGCGTCTTGACGATCGACGTGGTCATGTAGTCGGCCTCGGCGGCCATGAACACCCGGTAGGCGCGGGCGATCAGCTCGGGGTCGAGCAGCGGCGAGTCGGCCGTGAAGCGGAGCACGACGTCGCTCTCGTGCTCGTCCAGCACGCCCAGGAAGCGGTCGAGGACGTCGTCGACCGACCCGCGGTAGCAGGGCACGCCGAGGGCGGCGCACTCGGCCGCGACGGCGTCGTCGTCGGGCTCGGTGGTGGTGGCCACGACGATGGTGTCGAGGACACCGCTCTGCGCGGCGGCCCGGACCACCCGTTCGAGCACACTGCGGCGGCCCAGCTTGCGTAGCACCTTGCCGGGCAACCGGGAGGAGCCCATCCGGGCCTGGATGATGCCGAGGGTTGTCATGAAAGTCCTTTTCGAAGGCGATTGCGGGCCTTGCGGGCTACCCCGACTCCGAGTTTTGCAACACGGAAGCTCACGGAGCCGCTGAAGGCGGCGATCTGCATGCGGGCCTTGCGAAGTTCGGAGTCCCGGCGGTTGAGCTCACGCTCGAACCACTGGGCGCGGGAGGCGGCGTCGGCCAGTTGCCGGCGCAGCGCCCGGATCTGTTCCTCGTGCTCCCGGCGCGAGTCCGGCAGCGGGGGTTCCTCGCCGGGCTCCTCGTCGTCGCCGGGGAGACCGGCGGCGGCGTACAGGATCGAGGTGAGGGTCGGAAGATCGATGGCGGCCGGCCACGGGTGCGCGTAGCCACCGCCGAGCAGCGTCTGCGCGAACCGGCGGATCACGTCGGTCTGTGGCGGGACGCTGGGATCGAGCACTGTGTAGTTGTTCTCGTGGACCACCACGTTGTCGGCGGCGGCGCCGGGGTGCGCGGAGGTCCAGCCGGTGAGCAACCGCCGCACGATCGGAAGATCGTGCCGCAGGCAGGCGGCCAAGAGCAACTCCTCGAGCAGGCGACCTTCCGGCAGCGGCCCGTTCAGCGCGGAGAGGTCCTGACCAGCGACTTCACGGAGTACGCGTCGTGTCCACCCGCCGTTACCGTGCGCCAGCTCGACCACCGGGCCGTCGCCGATCAGCACCGGCGGCAGGGCCAGGGCGGCCGCCGGGCGGGGCGCTCGGTGGGCGGCCACGAGCCAGGCCGAGGCGAGCTCGGGACCGAGGCCGCCGCGCACGGCGGCCGCGGCCAGCCGGCGGGGATCGCTCAGGACCGGGGTTCCGGCGTACGCCCGGGCGGCGGCGCTCGCGGTGACGGCGGCCAGCGCGTCGGCCGGTCCGTCCTGGAGCGCGTTCGGCGTGGCGATGAACGTCGGCGCGGCCGGGGACGGCCAGGCCGCGCCCAGCCAGTCGACGGCCAGGCCCTCGGCCGCGAGCCGGCTCGCCAGGCGGCCCGGGTTGCCGGGCTTGGTGTCGAACTCGCCCAGCGGCCGCCAGGCGCTGTCGGCCTGCGACGCGGTGGCCGAGGTGGGGTCGACCAGCTTGTGCAGGCCGAGCTCGTTCTCGACGGCCAGCAGCAGGGTGCCGCCGGGGCGCAGCAGGCGCTTGAGCGCCCGCAGGCTCTCCACCCAGTCGAGCTGGGGTCCCTCGACCGAGCACAGGCGGTCGAGGCCGTCGAGGGCGACCACGACGTCGTAGCGCTCCTCGTCGAGGACCTTGGCCAGGCTGCCGCAGAGCACCCGCACCCCGCCGGCCTCCCGCTCGATCGCGTCCGGCTGGGAGCGGAGCAGGCAGGTCACGGTGGCGCGAGCGGCGAGCGCGCCGATCAGCGCGTCGTCGTGGGGCCCGGCGACCAGCACCTCGGCGCCGTCGGGCAGCAGGCCGGCCAGATATCCGTAGAGGGCGCCCCCGGCGGGCGGCCGGTCCTCGGTGAAGGAGGGCATCTCGCCCCCGATCATCTCCATCACGCGGGCACCCTAGCCTTCGCGCTCCACCCGAGGAGCACGCGCAGCTCGGCCGGCGAGGCGAGGTAGCCGTCGCCGAGCTCGCTGAGCGCCGACGGCCGGGCGACGGTCATGTCGAGGTGCTTGCCGTGCAGCTCGGGCCACTCGCGGCGGATCCGCTCGGCCATCGGCAGGTCTTCCCGGTCGAGGTGCATGGGGTCGCCGTAGACGGCCGGCTCGCAGCCGGCGGCCACGCCGTGGAAGATCGCGCTGCTCAGCCTGTTCGAGGCCACGCGTTTGTGCCGGCGCAGCTCGGCCAGCTGCTTGTCGAGGAAGAAGCGGTCGGTGTCGAGCCACTGCTTGCCGCGGTAACCGTGGCAGACCACGCGGCCGTACTGCTCGTACGACTCCCGGACCTGGTCGTTCTGGAACTCGTTCCAGTAGAGGCAGAAGGTGACCGGGCCGTCCTCGGTCTCCAGGATCTCCTCGACCTGACGCCGGTGGTCGCCGACGACCTGCTGATTTTCCCAGCCGTGGAACGGATAGAAGATGGTTCCCTCGCGCGGGGGAGCGTCCGGGTCCTCGGGGCGCATGGTCAGCAGGTACAGGAAAGGAGCGCCGATCACCGTGACATGCCGGCGCCCCATCGACCACGCCCGTCGCCTCGTGCGCTCCGAGTAGACGAGGATGGGCCGGCCCGGCACATAAGGCGTGCCGTAGCCGAGCCCGTCCACCACGTTCCAGCCGTGCTGCACGAAGCCGTTGATCCGGGGTGGATCGTCCGGATCGAGGCCGCAGTATTCCGCGAGGATGTGCGCGTGGCCGTAGAAGTGGTTGGCGTGGTGCACCCGTCTAGCTCCCGAGGATGGTCCGCAGCGCCTCGACGACTCGGTCCTGGTCGGCATCGCTGAGGTCGACGAAGAGCGGCAACGATAGCTCCTCAGCGTAGAAGGCCTCCGCGACGGGGCACATCCCGCGGCGGTAGCCCAGCTCCTCGAAGGCCGGGTGCCAGTAGACCGGGATGTAGTTGACCTGCACACCGATGCCCGCCTCGCGCAGACGGTCGTACACCTCACGGCGACGGCCATCCAAAACCCGAACGGGGTACAGGTGACGCAGCGGGTCGACACCCTCACGCTGGATCGGCAGCCGCAGGCCGGGCACGTCGGCCAGCAGCGCGTCGTAGCGGGCGGTCAGCTCCTGGCGGCGGGCCTTGAACGCGCCGAGCCGCTTGAGCTGCGAGCTGCCGAGCGCGCACAGGATGTCGGGCAGCCGGTAGTTCAGCCCGAGCTCCTGCACCTCGTAGAACCAGCCGCCCTCGTCGGCGTGACGCAGCTTGGCCGGGTCTTTGACCATGCCGACGTTGTGGAACGTGCGGGCACGCTCCAGCAGGTCGGGACGGATCGAGGCGACCGCGCCGCCCTCGGCCGTGGTCAGGTTTTTCGTCGGGAAGAACGAGAACGTGGTCAGGTCGGCCAGCGAGCCGACCGGGCGGCCGTTCAGCGACGACCCGATCGAGTGGGCGGCGTCGCCGATCAGCACCGCGCCCGCGCCCTCCGAGATCTTGCGGAGGGCGTCGTAGTCGGCCGGGTGGCCCGCGTAGTCGACCGCGGCGATGGCCTTGGTCTTCGACGTGACCAGCGACTCGACAGCGGCCGGGTCGATGTTGGCGGTGTCGTCCTCGATGTCGGCGAAGACGACCTTGGCGCCCAGCATCATGGCGGTCGAGGCCGTGGCCACGAACGTCATCGGGGTGGTGACCACCTCGTCGCCCGCGCCCACCCCGGCCGCCGCGTACGCCGTGTGCAGCGCGGTCGTGCCGTTGGTGACCGTGACGGCCGGCGCGCCGGCCGCCGCTTCGATGTCCGCCTCGAACTGGGCGACGCGCGGCCCGGTGGTCAGCCAGTCGCTGCCCAGGGCCGCGACGACCGCCTCGGCGTCCGACTCGTCGATGGATTGCCGCCCGTAGGGCAGCATCAGTTCTCCTCGAGGAGGGCGCGCATGTCCTCGACCGACAGCCAGAGGTCGTTGTTGTCGGAGCGGTAGTTGAACCCGTCCGGCACCTCTTCGCCGCCCTCGGGGGCTTCGTAGCCCCAGCTGGCCACGACCGGCTGGACCACGTAGCGGTCGGGGAAGCGCAGCGTACGGCGGCTGTCGTCGGAGGCGATCATCTCCTCGTGCAGCTTCTCGCCCGGCCGGACACCCATCTCGTGGGTCGGCGAGTTCGGGGCGACGGCCTCGACCAGGTCGAGGATCCGCATGCTCGGGATGCGCGGGACGAACAGCTCGCCACCCTGCATCACGTCGAACGAGTCGACGACGAACTTCACGGCCTGGGGGAGCGTGATCCAGAAGCGGGTCATCCGCTTGTCGGTGATCGGCAGGCTCTTGCCCTCGGCGGCGAGCTTGCGGAACAGCGGGACGACCGAGCCGCGGCTGCCCATAACGTTTCCGTAACGGACGACGGCCAGGCGCGTCGGGTGGGTCGCGGCGTAGTGGTTGCCGGCGATGAAGAGCTTGTCGGCGACCAGCTTGGTGGCGCCGTAGAGGTTGATCGGGCTCGACGCCTTGTCGGTGGAGAGCGCGACGACCTTCTTGACGCCCTTGTCGATCGCGGCGTCGATCACGTTCTGCGAGCCGTTGATGTTCGTCTCGACGAACTCCGAGGGGTTGTACTCGGCCGTGTCGACCTGCTTCAGCGCGGCGGCGTGCACGACGTAGTCGACGCCGTGCATGGCGCGCTCCAGGCGCGACTTGTCGCGGATGTCGCCGAGGAAGAAGCGCAGGCGCGGGTCATCGTTGAACATCTGCCGCAGCTCGTACTGCTTCAGCTCGTCCCGGGAGAACACCACGATGCGCTGCGGGTCAAGGTGGGTCAGGGCGTAGTTGAGGAACGCCTTTCCGAAGGAACCGGTCGCGCCGGTGACCAGGATCGACGATCCGCTCAGAACAGACACTTGATTTTCTCCCGGGGGGTGGGACAGGACGCAGTACGAGCCGGAAGCATAACCATCCGACCTGCCGATTCGCGGGTCAAGCTCAAACGATCACCGTAGTTCACCTTGTGTTCAGCTAGCATTGGCCCGGCCTTCATGAGCCACCGTCAGTTTTAGAATCCTCTGTCCACACCCCCTTGGAGTTACCCCGTGAGCGAACTGCAGAGACTGCGTGAGGCGTTCCGTACCGCCCTCGACCTTCCGGCGGACGCCCCCGTGGACGACCTGCGGTACCAGGACAACGAGAAGTGGGATTCGCTCGCGCACATGTCCCTGGTGGCGACCATCGAGGACGAGTTCTCGGTGATGATTGACACAGACGACGTCATCAACATGTCGAGCTTCCAGGAAGCGATCAGCATCCTCGGTAAGTACGGGATCAACTTCAATGAGTGACCGGGCGGCCCTGGTCACAGGCGCCTCCCGCGGCATCGGCAAGGCGACCGCCACCAAGCTGGCGGAGCGCGGCTACGACCTGGTCCTGCACGGGCACGGCGCCGACGCGGTGGCCGCCGTCGCCGCTGAGCTGGGCGACAAATTCGGCGTCACCGTGCTGCACGCGCACGGCGACATCGCCGACCCCGCCACGAGCAAGGCGCTGGTCCAGCTCGCGTTCCAGAACTTCAAGCGCCTCGACGCCCTGGTCGTCAACGCCGGCACGCACGCGGCCGGCATGCTCGGCATGACCGACGACGCCACCATCGAGCGCCTGTTCGCGGTCAACGCCACCGGCGCCGTGTTCACCCTGCGGGGCGCCGCGCGGCTGCTGGCCCGCGGCAAGAACCCGGCCGTGGTGCTGCTCTCGTCGATCACCGCGAGCCGCGGCATCGCCGGGCAGGCGGCCTACTCGGCGTCCAAGGGCGCGGTGGCCGCGCTGGCCCGTTCCGCCGCCAAGGAGCTCGGGCCGCAGGGCATCCGGGTCAACGCGGTGGAGCCCGGCTTCATCCGTACGGACATGCTCGACACCCTCGACGAGAAGGGCCGCGAGCAGACCGTCGGCGACACCGCGCTCGGCCGGCTCGGCGAGGCCGAGGACGTGGCCGACGTGATCGCCTTCCTTCTTTCCGACCAGGCCCGCTTCGTCACCGGACAGGTGATCGGGGTCGACGGAGGACTCAAGCTGTGAACCTGTTCCACCCCGGTGCCCGCGTCGTCGACGCGGCCACCGGCGAGACGCTGACCGAAGAGACCATCGAGGCGGCGGCCGCCGTCCTGGCTGAAGAGCCGGGCGGGGTGGTCTTCCTCCCGATCGAGACCACTGTCGCGTCGATCGCGCGTTATCTGGCGGCGCTGCGGCTGGGCCGTCCGGTCGTCCTGCTCGACCCGGACGGCGACCACAGCGACCTGGTCGAGCGGTTCAGCACCACCGAGGTGCACCCCGATCTGGCGGTCCTGCTGACCACCAGCGGCTCGACCGGCAACCCCAAGCTGGTCCGGCTCTCGGCGTCGGCCGTCGAGACCAACGCCGACCAGATCGCCCAGGTTCTCGACATCACGGCCGATTCGGTGGCCATCACCACACTGCCGCTCTTCTACTCGTACGGCATGTCGGTCCTGAACTCGCACCTGCTGCGTGGCGCCACGGTCGTCCTCGAGCGCACCGGCATCATGCAGCGCGACTTCTGGGCGGCCGCCGTCGGGCACAACGTGACCTCGATGGCCTTCGTCCCGTCGCAGTACGAGATGTTGCGCCGCCTGCGCTTCGACCCGGCGAAATATCCGGCTCTGCGCAACCTCACCCAGGCCGGCGGGCGCCTGCGGGCCGACCTGGTCACCGACTTCGCCGAGCGGATGGCGAAGGTCGGCGGCCGGCTCTTCGTGATGTACGGCCAGACCGAGGCCGCTCCGCGCATGACCACGCTGCCGCCGGACCGCCTCGCCGAGAAGCTCGGCTCGGTCGGCCTCGCGCTGCCCGGCTCGCACTTCACGATCGAGGACGACGAGGTCGTCTTCCACGGCCCGAACGTGATGATGGGCTACGCCGACACCGCGGCCGACCTGGTCAAGGGCGACGAACAGGGCGGCGTGCTGCGCACCGGCGACCTGGGCCGGCTCGACGACGAGGGCTTCCTGTTCATCACCGGCCGGATCAAGCGGATGGCCAAGGTCTTCGGCGTCCGGATCAACCTGGACGACGTCGAGAAGAACTTCCCGGTGACGGCGGTGGCCGGCGACGACAAGCTGGAAGTCTTCGCCACCGGCATTTCGGACGACGAGGCCCGCACCCTCCGCACCAAGATCGCGGAGTGGCTCGGGACACACTTCACCGGCGTGAACGTGCGTAGTGTTGAGGCCTTGCCGCTGCTGCCGAACGGCAAGATCGACTATCGCGCGTTGGAGTCTTCGCTGTGAGTGTCTTCACCCTCCCTCAGGCCGCGAAGGAGGAGGTCCTTCTCAAGGAGCTCTCCGCGCTGGTCGAGCATCACCGGGAAAAGTGCGAGCCGTACGAGCGGATCCTCGCCGCTTCCGGCTACACCCCGGCCGACTCGATCGCGGGCCTGCCCTGGCTGCCCGTGCGGCTGTTCAAGAACCTCGAGCTCAAGAGCATCCCGGACGACGAGATCTACAAGGTGCTGACCTCCAGCGGCACCACCGGCGAGGTCAGCAAGATCTACCTCGACAAGGAGTCGGCCGCCGAGCAGACCCGGCGCCTCGGCGCGACCGTGCAGAGCGTGCTCGGCCCCAAGCGGCTGCCGATGATCCTGGTCGACACCAAGGCCATGCTGAAGGACCGCAAGTCGTTCAGCGCCCGCGGCGCCGGCGTGCTCGGCATGTCGAACTTCGGCCGCAACCACGTCTGGGCGCTCGACGGTGAGGGTCACGTCGACCTGCCGGCCCTCAAGGAGTTCCTGGAGAAGTACGGCAACGAGCCGTTCCTCATCTTCGGCTTCACCTATCTCGTGTGGCTGCACCTCTACGAGGTGGCCCGCGACAACGGCCTCGACCTCAGCAACGGCATCCTGATCCACTCGGGCGGCTGGAAGAAGCTGATCGACCAGGCCGTCTCGCCCGAGGAGTTCCGCGCCCGGCTGGCCGGCGTCGGCCTGACCAGCGTGCACAACTACTACGGCATGATCGAGCAGATCGGCACGGTCTTCCTCGAAGGGAAGTCCGGCGGCTCGCTCTACTGCCCCGACTTCGCCGACATCGTGATCCGCAACCCGCAGACGTGGGAGGAGCAGCCCGTCGGCGAGCCCGGCCTGATCGAGGTGATCAGCACGCTGCCGACCTCATATCCGGGGCACATCATCCTCACCGAGGACCTCGGTGTGGTGCACGGCGTCGACGACGGCGACTGGCCCGGCAAGCGCTTCTCGGTGCTCGGCCGGCTCCCGCGGGCCGAGGCCCGCGGCTGCTCCGACACCTACCGGGAGGCGGCGTGACCACGATCAGGTACCGGTTCGGGGCCGAGGGCGACCTCACCGCCCCCTCGGCCGACCGGCTCGCCGTCGGTGACCCACGGGTCGTCGACTTCCTGGGCAAGCTGGCCCGCAAGCTGCTCGTGCCGGCCGTCGCGCGGCGTCACCCGGAGCTGGGCTCGCTCGGCTTCTTCCTGCGCCCGGCCGAGCTGCACCGCGTGGTCGAGCACATGCAGCACGAGGACGCCCTGGTCTTCCCGCGCGGCAACGTCTTCCACGTGCCGCCGGCGAACGTCGACACGATCTTCGTGTATTCGTGGGCGCTGTCCGCGCTGGCCGGCAACCACAACGTGGTCCGCATCTCGGAGCGCTCGGCCACCGCGGCCGACACCATCCTGGGCGCGCTCAACGAGGTGCTGGCCGACTCCGACCCGATCATCGGCCGCACCCAGCGGATGGTCACCTACGGTCGCGACGACGCCATCACCGGCGCCCTCAGCAAGTGGGCCGACCTGCGGGTCATTTGGGGCGGCGACAACACCGTCGAGGCGATCCGCAAGCACCAGCTGCGCCCGTCCGCGCGCGACCTGACCTTCCCCGACCGCACGTCGTGGGCGGCGCTGTCGGCCGCGGGCTGGCGCGCGGCCGACGACAAGCGGAAGCGGGAAGGCGTCCTCGGCTTCACCAACGACGCCTACTGGTTCGACCAGGCCGCCTGCTCGTCGCCGCGCACCGTGTTCATCGTCGGCGAGGACACCGGCGACGTGCGCGAGGAGTTCGTCGAGCTGCTGATCGAGGTCTCCGGCCAGCGCGGCTGGGAGATCGACGCGGCCATGGCGGTCGAGAAGCGGGTCAACGCGTACGGCCTGGCCGCCACCGGGGCCATCTCCTCGATGACGTTCCCGGCCAACTCGGTCACCGCGATGTCGCTGGTCACCGTGCCCGACGCGCCGCGGCGCTGGATCGGTGCCGGCGCGTTCCCGTTCGCCGAGGTCGGCTCGCTGCTCGACCTGGTGCCGGCGATGAACCGCCAGGACCAGACGTTCAGCCACTTCGGCTTCGGCGCCGACGAGCTCCGCGAGTTCGGCCAGGCACTGGCCGGCCGCGGCGTCGACCGGATCGTGCCGTTCGGTCAGGCGCTCACGTTCGGATCGATCTGGGACGGCTACGACCTTCCGCGCGAGTTCACCCGATTGACGACGCTTTCCCTGTGACGGGGGCTACGACCAGCCTCGGAACGTGACCGGGCTGATTACGCTCCCTGTGTGACAGCTGTTCTCGAGACCGCCGGACCCCCGGCGGTCTCGACGCGTTCGTGCCTGACTTCCGTGGCCCTCCGGGCGCTGCCGTGGCTCTTCCCGGCCGCGGCGCTCGTCGCCGGCCTGCTCCACACCGGTGTCTCCGTCGCCGAGATCGCGCTCTACACGGTGTACTTCGCCCTGGGCGTGGTCCTGCCGGGCACGCTGGCGCACCGGGCCCTGCGGGGCAGCCGGGGCAACCTGCCGGAGGATCTGGGGCTCGGCGCCGCCACCGGCATGCTGCTCCTGCTCGGCGGGTGGGCGCTGGCCGCCGCCCTCGACTGGTTCTGGCTGCTGCCCTGGTGGCCGGCGCTGATCGTGGTGCTGTTCCTGGCCGTGCCGGGCCTGCGGCGGCACTGGCGGATGAGCGAGCCGCGGCCGTTGCCGGCGCTCTGGTCGTGGATCGTCGCGGCCGGTCTGCTGCTGGTGGTCGCCGTGGCGTACCCCAACTGGATCCGAAGCCCTCTGCCGCCGGCCGGCGGGGCGATCTATCAGGACCTGCTCTACCACCTGGCGCTCGTGCACGAGATGACCCGGGCCATGCCGTTCCAGGTGCCGCAGGTGGCCGGCGAGGCGCTGCACTACCACTATCTGAGCGACGCCGACATCGCCGTCGGCAGCATGATCACCGGCATCGACCCGGCGGTCGTGCTGCTGCGCCTGTGGTTCGTGCCGGTGGCCGGGGTCGCGATCTTCGTGTGCGCCGCGCTGATCCGCGAGCTCAGCGGCCGCTGGTGGGCCGGGGCCGGAGGCGGTGTGGCCGCCATTCTGGCCTTCCCGCTGCTGCTCGGCAGCCCGGTCACCCCGATCGGCGTCATCCCGATCAGTTTCGTCAGCCCCTCACAGACGTACGTCCTCGGTCTGCTCGGTCTTCTGATCCTGTTCGCCGTCGACGTGCTGCGAGGGCGCCGGCTGGGCTGGGGATGGCTGGTGATCTTCCCGCTGGCCCTGGCCGTGGCCGGGTCGAAATCGAGCGCGCTGCCGCCGTTCCTGGCCGGAATGGCCGCCGCCGTGCTCATCGTGCTGCTCCGCGAGCGCCGCCGGCTGCTTCCCACGCTCGGCTTCTCCGGCCTGGTGCTGGCGGCCGTGGTGGTCGGCTTCAAGCTGTTCGCGGGCGGCGGCGCGGGCACGCTCAAGCTCGAGCCGCTCGCCGTCCTCTACTGGGTGGCGCCCTATCGGCAGACCCTGGGGCGGGAAGACACGATCGAGGTTCCGTACGGCGTCGAGCACGCCGGCCTGACCGGGGGAATCTTCCTGGCCGGGCTGCTCGCCTGGTGGATCATCATGCAGGCGCCCCGGCTGCTCGGCGTGACCGGCATCGCCCTCGGGCGTACCCGCCGCGAACCGGCGGCGTGGCTGTTCGCCGGCATGATCACCGCCGGGGCCGGCGCGGCGTACCTGCTGTGGCACCCGTCGGCCAGCCAGAACTACTTCTACCTGTGCGCCGTCCCGTTCGGCACCGTGCTCACCGCCTGGCTCCTGGCCGACCAGGCCCGCAGCCTTCGCCCGGTGGTGGCCGGCGCCATCGCCGGCGGCCTCTGGGCGGCCATCGCCCCTCGCGTGCCCGCCCCGAAGCCGCCCACCAAGTCCGGCTGGGCCTGGGCGCTGGCCGAGCCGCTCCTGCTCACGGCGGCCGTCGCGCTGATCGTCACCCTCATCGCCCTGCACCTGTGGCGGCGGCGGACCGGCCGCCTGGCCTGGCGGGCGATCTTCCCGGCGCTGATCGCGGCCACCCTGATGGCCGGGCTCGTCGGCGGGGCCGAACAGCAGGCGCGCGGAGTGGTGAGCGCGGTCAAGTGGTCGCACTCGCCCCGGCCCGCCCTCGACCGGCAACGGGTCATCCAGCCGCAGGAGATGCAGGCCGCGGCCTGGCTCGACCACCACGCCGGCCGCTACGACCTCGTCGCCACCAACGTGCACTGCCGGCCGATCGCCGGCACCCCCGAGTGCGACTCCCGGGCGTTCTGGGTGGCCGGGCTCGGCGGGCGCCGCACGCTGGTCGAGAGCTGGGGCTACACCGACTCGGCGGTCGCGGCCGAAGGCGTCGGCGGCAAGCGCTACATGTACCAGCCCGCCCCCGACCAGGCCGCCTTCCAGCTCAACCAGCGGGTCTTCGCCCACGGCCGCCCGGCCGACGTGGCCGAGATCCACCGGCGGTACAAGGTTCGATGGCTCTTCGGCGACGACCGCGCCCAGGGCGGCGTCTCCGGGAACTTGGCGAGCGTGGCGACGCTCCGTTACCGTTCCGGGCCGGTGAGCATCTATCAACTACCGTGACGGTAGGGCCAGCCCTACCAAACAGACGGCGGTCAGCGGGATCGGAACGGGGGGCGCCGATGCCTAACGTCAACGGCATGACGACGTACGCCTCACCCGCGCCCTCGCAGGCCCCCGCCGTCCGGCTCCTGCGCCGGATCGGCATCGACACGCAGTACGTGCTCCTCGGCTTCCCGCTCGGGCTGGTGACGCTGGTCGTCTGCATGACCGGCTTCTTCACCGGCGTCGGCCTCGTGGTCATCTGGGTCGGCCTGCCCCTGCTGGTCGGCACCCTGATGGTCTCCCGCGGCTTCGCCACCATCGAACGGGCCCGCATCGGCCCCGTCTTCGGCCACAAGGTGCCACACCCGGCGTACAAGAAGAACCCCGGTGGTGACCTGCTGCGCCGCACCTTCACGCCGATGGCCGACGGCCAGTCGTGGCTCGACATGCTGCACGGGATGTTCCGCTTCATCCCCAACACCATCGGCTTCAGCTTCGTGATCACCTGGTGGGCCGCCGCGATCAGCGGCCTCACCGTCCCACTCTGGGACTGGGCCATCCCGGACGGCCCCGACCGGCACGACCTGCCCGAGCTTCTCGGCATGGGCGACGCCACCAGCACCCGCCTGATCTTCTACTTCGCCATCGGCGTCTTCTTCGCCGGCACGCTCTACCCGGTCGTGCGCGGCGCCGCCCTGATGGAGGCCTGGTTCGCCCGCGGCCTGCTCTGCGGCGTCAACGAGCTGCGCGAACAGGTCAACCAGGCCAACGCCGCCCGCGACGTGGCCCAGCAGCAGAAGGCGGCCGCCGTCTCGGCCGAGGCCACCGCCCTGCGCCGCCTCGAACGCGACATCCACGACGGCCCCCAGCAGCGCCTGGTCCGGCTGGCCATGGACCTGGGCCGGGCCGAGCAGCAGTTCGCCACCGACCCCGACGCGGCCCGGGCCACCGTGGCCGAGGCGCTCGCACAGACCCGCGAAACCCTCGACGAGCTGCGCGCCCTCTCCCGCGGCATCGCCCCGCCGATCCTGGTCGACCGGGGCCTCCAGGCGGCGCTGACCGCGCTCGCCGGCCGCTGCACCGTCCCGGTCGACCTCGACGCACCGGTCACCGAGCGTCTCGACCCGGTGGTCGAGTCGACGGCCTACTTCGTGGTGGCCGAGGCGCTCACCAACGTGGCCAAGCACAGCCACGCCAGCGAGGTGCAGGTCACCGTCAAGCGCAACCAGGCCGGCCTGCTGGTCTCGGTCAGCGACGACGGCGTCGGCGGCGCCAGCCTGGCCAAGGGACACGGCCTGGCCGGCCTGGCCGACCGGGTGCAGGCGGCGGGCGGACTGCTCGACGTGACCAGCCCCGCCACCGGTGGAACACACCTCACGGCGGCCCTGCCCCTCTGAACAACCCCGCATCTGACAGCATGGCGGCATGCGGGTGGTAATTGCCGATGACGCGGTCCTGTTGCGCGAGGGACTGGTGAGGCTCGTCGAGGAGAACGGTCACACTGTGGTGGCGGCCGTCGGCGACGGGCCTTCCCTCGTGTCCGCCATCGCCGAGCACAAGCCGGACGTGTCCATCGTGGACGTCCGGATGCCGCCCTCACACACCGACGAAGGCCTGCGGGCCGCCGTCGAGGCCCGGGGCCTGGTCACCGGCACGCCCATCCTGGTGCTGTCCCAATACGTCGAGGTCTCGTACGCCGACGACCTGCTGGCCGACCGCATGGGCGCGGTCGGCTATCTGCTGAAGGACCGCGTGTCACTGGTGGCGGAGTTCCTCGACGCCCTGGCCCGGGTGGCCGCCGGCGGCACGGTGCTCGACCCCGAGGTGGTCAGCCAGCTGCTGGTCCGCCGGCGCCGCGACGACCCGCTGCGCACGCTGACGCCCCGCGAGCGCGAGGTGCTGGGCCTGATGGCCGAGGGCCTGTCGAACACGGCGATCGCCCGCAAGATGGTGGTCACCGACGGCGCGGTCGAGAAGCACGTCCGCAACATCTTCACCAAGCTGCGCCTCCACCAGGACGACGAACAACACCGCCGGGTGATGGCAGTGCTGGCCTACCTCCAGGGATAGACGATCAGGTCTATTGTGGTCGCGGCGGACAACGGAAGCGGCCAGCATGAAAGTCCTTCAGGCATACCGATTCGCCCTTGACTTGACCCCTGGACAGCAACGCAACGCCCTTGCCCATGCTGGGGCCGCTCGCGTCGCCCACAATTGGGCTCTCGCACGGGTGAAGGCGGTGATTGACCAACGAACGGCGGAACGCTCGTATGGCATCGCCGTCGGCATCCGGCATCTCGTCGCGCTGTCCACCGGCGAGCTGGTCGCGAATCCTCGCCATCTGGCCGGCTCCTTGGCGCGGCTTCGCTCGCTGAGCCGGACGATGGCTCGCAGGCAGGGACCGGACCGCCGGACCAGTCAGCGGCCATCGAACCGTTGGCAACGTGCTCGGTCCAGACTCAGCCGCGCGCACGCCCGAGTGGCCAACCTGCGCCGGGACAGCCTGCACAAGCGTGGCCGCCTCTTGGTGGCCGACCGTTGGTATCCCTCCAGCAAGACCTGCTCGGCCTGCGGCGCGGTGAAATCCAAGCTGGCCCTGTCCGTGCGCGAATACATGTGTGAGCAGTGCGGCCTGATTCTGGACAGGGATCTCAATGCCGCCCGTAACTTGGCTGCTCTTGCAGCTGAGTACCGCACCGCCGGGAGTGGCCCGGTGGCAGGACGTGGAGCCGACCGTAAGACCCATCTTGGTGGGCTGGTGGCTGTGAAGCGTCAACCCGGCACGGCATCAGTCGGTCAGACCGGGACCGCCCCTCCGCAAGGCGGGGCTACCGACTTTGCGTTCAGCAGAGCGCATTGAGAGGTAACGGTAGGGCTAACCCTACCTGCAAGACGGGGGTCAAGGGGATCGAACGTCCTCACCCGTCTCCATAGCGTTTTCCCCATGGAAACCAGGGGGAACGTGAAAGGGATCGCGGCTCGTGCCGCGTTGTGGAGCGCCCGGCATCGGACGCTCGCGATTCTGGGGTGGATCGCCTTTGTCATCGGAGTGACAGTCCTCGCCGGACAGTTCCAGGCGGTCGAGGCCACGGGGGCCGACCAGGGGCACGGGGACTCCAAGCGCGCCGATCAGATCATCGACGGGGCCGGCTTCCCGGTGCAGCCGGCGGGCGAGATGGTCATCGTCCAGAACCGCTCGTCGTCCGATCGGGCGGCGGCCGTCTCCGATGTGACGGCGGCGCTGAAAAAGACCGCGAACGTCGTGGACGTGCAACCGGCGATCCAGTCGGCCGACGGGCGTTCCTCGCTGGTCACCTTCGGCATCAGCGGCGATCCCGACACGGCCTCGGACCGGGTCGGCCCGGCCCTCGACACGGTGGCTGCCGTTCAGGCGAAGCATCCCGGCCTCTACATCGCCGAAGGTGGTGACGCGAGCGGGGACAAGCTGATCGGGGAAGACCTCGACAAGGGACTCCACACGCTGTCGCTGCTGTCGATCCCGGTCACGCTCGGCATCCTGCTCATCGCGTTCGGCGCGGTGGTGGCCGCGTTCCTGCCGGTGCTGCTGGCCGTCATGGCGGTGGTCGCGGCCATCGGGCTCCTCGCCTTCGCCAGCCGGTTCGCCCCGACGGTCGACACCACGATGCACGTGATGCTGCTGGTCGGGCTGGCCGTCGGTGTCGACTACTGCCTGTTCTACATCCGCCGCGAACGTGACGAGCGGCGCAACGGCGCCGACCCGCACCGCGCCCTGGTGATCGCCGCGCAGACGTCGGGCCGTTCGATCTGGGTGTCCGGGCTGACCGTCATCGTGGCGATGGCCGGCATGTTCCTGACGTTCGACGCGACCTTCACGAGCTTCGCGGTCGGCACGATCCTGGTGGTGGCGACGGCCGTGCTCGGCTCGCTGACCGTGCTGCCGGCGCTGCTGTCGGCCCTGGGCGACAAGGTCGACGCGATCAAGATTCCCGGGCTGTACCGCAAGCGCAGCGACGGCCGGATGTGGAACGCCTTCCTCGGCGTGGTGCTGGCCAAGCCGCTGATCTCGGCGATCGTCGCGGTGGCGGCGCTGGGCGCCTTGGCCTGGCCGGCGCTCGACTTGCGGACGAAGGGCGAGGGAATTGAGGATCTTCCGCCGGACGCCGCGATCGTTCAGGCGTACAAGGCGGTCGAAGAGGCCTTCCCCAGCTCCATCTCGCCGGCCGAAGTGGTCCTCCAGGGGCCTGTGGACCAGCGGAAGATCGCCGAGTTCGAGAAGGCGGTCGAGGCCAGCGGCGGGCAGCTCGCCGGGCCGGTCGAGGTGGAGGTCAACCCGGCCCGGACGGTGACCGTGGTTTCGGTCGGGCTGGCCGACAAGGACGCGCTGCCGCTGCTGCGTGAGGACGTGGTGCCGACCGTGTTCGGATCGTCGGCGCTGGTCACGGGCGAGGCGGCGGGAGAGGCGGACTTCAACGCCCGGTTGAGCGCGAGCCTGCCGTGGGTGTTCGGATTCGTGCTCGGGCTGGCCTTCCTGCTCCTGCTGGTGTCGTTCCGGTCGGTGGTCGTGGCCATCACCGGGGTCGTGTTGAACCTGATGTCGGTGGCGGCGGCGTACGGCATGCTGGTCTTCGTCTTCCAGTACGGCCATTTCGAGAGCCTGCTCGACTTCCACGCGGCCGACGGGATCATCAACTGGATGCCGCTGTTCCTGTTCATCATCCTGTTCGGATTGTCGATGGACTACCACGTGTTCGTGCTGAGCCGCATCCGCGAAGGACACGACCGGGGCCTGACCACAAGGCAGGCGGTGCGTGAGGGAATCGGCCGCACGGCGGGCGTGATCACGAGCGCGGCGGTGGTGATGGTGGCGGTGTTCGCGCTGTTCGCGACGTTGCCGCTGGCGTCGACGAAGCAGCTGGGCATCGGCCTGGCGGCGGCGGTCCTGCTGGACGCGACGATCATCCGGGCGGTCCTGCTGCCGGCGGTGATGGCGCTGCTGGGCGAGAAGAACTGGTGGTTGCCGCGCTGGCTGGGCTGGCTGCCGCAGATCGCCCACGAGCCGCCGGCGACGCCGGACGCTCCGGTGCCGTCGCGTGAGCTCATCTCGGCCTGAGATTGCGAACTAAGCGGCGTCGCTCTTCGGAGTGGCGCCGCTTTTGTGCGCTCTGGGGTTTTCATGGGCCGTGCGCTTCCGCGCGGCCTGTGGGGCTTGCCGGTTCGGGCCTGTGGAGGGCGGTGAATGCTGGTCTATCGGGCTGTGGACAAGTGGGGTCTTCGCGTTTGACAGCGGCGTAGGGTTCATCGCTGTCCCCGGGTGGGTGGGGGGTCGGGATGGACCGGTTGGCGGGCTCGCGAAGGGCCGGCGAGGGCGGCCCGCGACCGGCCGGTAGAGGCGGTTCGAAACGGCCTGAGAGCCGCGACACGGCTGCGCGCCCGGCGCCTGTGCCTACGGGGACAACAGGAGTTCGGAACCGATCGGGCGATATCCGGCAGCCTGGAAAGTTCGGACGCTCCGGGCGTTGCCGGGGGACTGCTGCGACCACAACCAGGCGCCCGGTGGGACCAGATGGCGGCCGGCGGTGGCCAGCAGGCGGCCCAGGCCCCGGTGGCGGGCGGCCTCGTCCACCTCGACCGAGATCTCCCAGCGGCCCGCCACGCCCCGGCCGAGGGTGAGCACGCCGCCGTCGGTCCACCACGCCTGGACGTCGTCGCGGTGGGACTGGGCCCGGCGTACACGGGCGTGGTCTTGATCTTGGCGGTGGAGGGGGAGCGGGGGTGGCCCGGGCCGGGCTGGTGCGACCGTCAGCAGGTCGATCGTGTCGGCCGAGCGGCCGGTTCGGGTCAGCAGGGCGGTCAGGAACAGCGGGTGCATGGTCCTGGCCAGGGGGTCGACGTCGATGGTGGCCAGGGTCGCGGTGATCCAGTCGGGGTCCTCGTCCAGGAAGATCACCGTGTGGGCGGTGAAAGCCAGCACGCCGGCGTCGCGCTTGCTCGGCTGGGGGACCACGGTGACGCCGCCGTTCGGGGGCGGGAAGTAGCCGTCGGCCGCCGCTTCCAGGATCTTTGCGAGCTCCATGACCCTATTGTGTGTGGCTGCCCAGGAAGCGGCCGAGGAAAGCGGCGCTCAAGCCCAGGATGATGCTGGCCGTCACATATACGAGGGCGCGGTGGGGACGGTCCGAGCGGGCGAGGGTGAGCGTCTCCCAGCTGAAGGTGGAGTACGTGGTCAGGGCGCCGCAGAAGCCCGTGCCCAGCAGCGCCGACAACGTGGGGTTGACGTGAAGGCCGATCAGGAAGCCGAGCAGCAATGACCCGCCCAGGTTGACGATCAAGGTGCCCCAGGGGGACTTGACGGCCTGGCCGGTCAGATAGCGCAACGGCGCGCCTACCGCGGCACCGGCCGCGACCAGGAGGACAGTGGTCATCGGGGCACCCGTTCGGCCAGGAGGGTCGCGGCCCAGACGGCGAGCAGCGCGCCGGCCAGGGTGGTGAGCAGATAGACGGCGCCGGTCACGGTCGGTGCGGTCAGCGCGTCGGTCATGGCGGTCGAGAAGGTCGTGTAGCCGCCGAGGAAGCCGGTGCCGAGGAACGGGCGTACGAGGCGCTGTCGCGGGCGGAAACGTCCGAGCCAGACGTAGAGGAGGCCGATCAGGAAGCAGCCGGACACGTTGATCGTCCAGACCGCCCACGGGAAGCCGTCCGCGTCGTGCGGCCAGGCCAGCGTCAGGCCGTAGCGGGCCAGCGCGCCGAGCACGCCGCCGAGGGAGATCACCGCCAGAACCACGATGATCACGGTATAGCCATGGCCGAGGAGGCCGGGGCAGACGTGGCGGCGCCCACCCCGGCCGGTCTCTGGTCGTCCACTGTAGGCGATGATCTTGCTGGTCGCGCGGCGAGCGAGGCTCCTGGGGAAAACGGTGATGCGCGACACAGGTGATAAGCTCTGGCCGCCGGGGACGACTCGCGCGGGCAGGGGCTTTAACGACAAATGACCCCATTGCTGTAGCCGCGTGGCCTGAGATTGCGGCCCCAACTATCCGAGCAGTTACTAACCTTGAATGGTACCTTTCGGCGTCGAAATGACGGGCCGAGACGGCGACGCCTCCGCGACCCCCGACGACCTGGGCCGGCCCGCAGCAACAGAGAGGTCTGAGTGATGTCGGAGCGCGCCTCTGCTCTGCTTCCCACCGATGGCACGAACTTCACGGCCGCGCTGACCGCGCCGCCGGTGAACAATCTTCAGCGCATCGGTGGCGAGATGTTCAACTGGACCGATCTCGACGAGCAGCGGGGCCCGGCCCTGCCGCGCGGCGCCGTCCTGCTCCACCTTCTCGCGCAACACGCCGGTCCGGGCCGCACCGTGCTGATCGCCGGCCCGCACTCCCCGGAGATCGTGGCCGCCCTGGCCGACAGCGGCGCGGCGGTCACCTGGCTGCTGCGCTCCCTCGGCGACGCCGAGCGGGCCGCGCGGGCCAACCCGCGGGTCACCGTGCTCGGCGGCTCGGTGCTGAAGGTCGACCCGGCCGCCACCTTCGACGTCGTGGTCGCTGTCGACGGCGTGGGCCGGCTCAACTCCACCGAGGGTGAGCAGCTGTCCGCCGGTGAGCTGATCGACCGCCTGGCCTCGGCCGTGCGGCCCGACGGCGCGCTGATCCTGCTCCACGACAACAACTTCGCGCTGCACCACACCCTGCGGCTCGAGCCCGGTGCCCGTGAGCGCCAGGACTCGGCCTGGTACCCGGTGGACGAGCACGACGTCCACCGCCCGGCCTCCCGCGAGCAGCTGATCGCCCGGCTGAGCGACGCCGGCCTGACCGTGGGCTCGTCGTACGCGGCGTTCCCGGAGCCCGCCACCCCGACCGTGCTGGTCGGCGAGGGCCTGCTCGGCGAGGTCTCCTCGCCGCTGCGGCCCCGGCTCGGCACGGCGCTCTCGCAGGCGTACGCGACCGCCTTCCGCAACCGCCCGGTCCTCACCGACCCGCGCCGCCTGATCAACCGGGCCGTGCGCGCCGGCGCCGAGAGCACCGTGGCCGCGGCCTGGCTCGTCGTCGCCCGCGCGGCCGGCGCCGCGCCCGTCGCGCCCGGTCACGAGCTGCTCATCGGCGACCCGCGGGGCACCTTCGTCTACGAGATCGCGGCCGGCGCCGACGGCGTGCGCACGAGCGTCCTCCAGTCGCTGGAGGCCCCGGTCGAGCGGTACGGCCTGCGCCGCGTCAGCGAGCCGGCCGCGCCCGGCGCCGACCGCGGCTACGTGCTGGAGGAGCGCCTGCTCCACCTGGCCGCCACCGACAACCTGCGGCAGATCCGGGTCGAGCTGGCCCAGTACGACGCGTGGCTGCGCGCGCAGGCCCCCGACGGCGTCCTGACCGGCCCGGTCGGGCTGGCCGGCCTGGCCGACGTCTTCATCGGCCCGGACGGGCCGGAGCTGCTGCCCACCCGCTGGGCCCCGATCGAGCCCATCGCCCTGGAGACGGCCCAGGTGCGGGCCGTCTGGGCGTTCGCCGTGCAGCTCATCACCTCGGGCCAGCCGCACCCGTGGCCGATCACCTCGCACGCGGTCGACCTGACCGCCATCCTGCTCGGCATGATCGGCCAGGGCGTCGACGCCGAGGAGATCCGCCGTGCGGTCGACCTCCAGGTGATCCTGGAGTCGGCCGAGTTCGAGCTGAACCTGGAGCAGCAGCACGACCGGCGGCTCCAGCTGCTGTCGGTGTCGCCGGGCACGGCCTCGGTCGACGTGCCGGGCTTCCGCGAGCTCACCGACGCGCTGTGGCGCCAGCGGTACGAGGCGAGTCACCTGCTCGCGATGATGGAGTGGACCGAGCAGATGATCAAGTCGCGCGACTTGGCCGTCAGCAAGATGGACTGGGAAGTCCAGTTCTACAAGAAGAGCTGGGCCGGCCGGATCCTGATGGTCGCGCGGGCCGGCTACAAGGTCGTGGGCCGCGACGGCCGCAAGGCTCTCGGCAAGCTGCGGCGCCGAGGACAGTGAAAATGGGGGGCCTTCGAAAAGGCCCCCCATTTCTTTAGATCAGGTCCCAGGTGAGCGGGGTGCCCTTGGCCGCGTCCTGGGTGAAGGTGCGGCCGATCACCGTACGGATCGCGTCGGGCTCCAGGCCGCCGGTCGGGCGGATCGAGCGGACGTTCTCCTCGGTCACCGGGTCGCCGGCCTTCACGTCGGTCACCACGTAGAGCGACCGGCGGAACCGCAGGCCCTCCTTCTCGGCCTCGGTCGGGCCGATGTGGGTGGTGCCCAGCGCCTGCCAGGCCCGCTCCGACTCGATCCGCAGCGCCTTGAGCTCGGCCGGCTCCAGCGAGAAGGCCGAGTCGACGCCGCCGTCCTCGCGGTCGAGGGTGATGTGCTTCTCGATCAGGCAGGCGCCGAACGAGACGGCCGCGATCGGCACGCCGATGCCCAGCGTGTGGTCGCTGAGGCCGATCGGCAGCTCGAGCATCTGGGCCAGCACCGGGATGCGGCGCAGGTTCGTGTATTCCGGCGGGGCCGGGTACGACGCGGTGCAGCTCAGCACCGTGATGTCGGTGGCGCCGACACCCTGCGCGGCCTCGACCGCGGCCGCGATCTCCTTCACCGAGGCCATGCCGGTGGAGATGATGATCGGCTTGCCGGTGCTCGCGGCGAGACGGATCAGCGGCAGGTCGGTGATCTCCGAGGAGGCGATCTTGTAGAGCTGGGCGTCCAGCTTCTCGAGCAGCTCGACCGCGGTGCGGTCGAACGGGCTGGAGAACGGCAGGAGGCCCCGCTCGCGGGCCCGCTCGAAGATCGGCTGGTGCCAGTCCCACGGGGTGTGCGCCCGCTCGTACAGGTCGTAGAGGTACGCCTCGGACCACAGCTCGTGGCCCTTGGAGATCTGGAACCGGGGGTGCTTCACGTCCACGGTCATGGTGTCCGCCGTGTACGTCTGGATCTTGATCGCGTCCGCGCCGTTGTCGGCCGCCGCGTCGACCAGTGCCAGCGCCCGGTCGAGAGAGCCGTTGTGGTTACCCGACATCTCAGCGACGATGTACGGCCGCTTGTCGGGCCCGAACTTAGTCATTACTTCCCTCTCTCAGTCCAGACGACCGTCTTCGGAACCCCGTCGACGAGTCGTTCGTAGCGCCGCGTCTCCTTGAAACCGAACCGCCGGTGCAACGCCAGCACCTGCTTGTTCTCTTCCAGGGTCTCGCCGCCCAGCGTTTCCAACCCCAGTGTGCCGAACGCGTAGTCGATGGCCTCTTTCTCGAGCCGCATCCAGGCGGCCAGCTGCCGGTCGCCCAGGCCCTCGGTGTCGAGATAGAAGGACCAGGTGTTCTCGTTGAAGATGACGACGCCGGCGGGCACGCCGCGATCATCCTCGTAAATCAGCACGGTCTGCCAGCGCTTTTCCCACCAGGCAGCGTGTTCCTCCGGCGTGATCTCGTGGGTGGTCAGGCTGACCGCCCGCACCGACGGATGGTTCCGCCAGGGCAGGATCAGGTCGCGTTCGGCATAGGTCGCGGGTCGCAGCACAGTGTCAAAGTATGGCCGCCCCGGCAAGCCGGCTGCCGGGGACCTAGGTCACAGCGGTTCTTTTCTCATTCGGGGCCCGCCCGCGACCGATCCGAGCGGCGTGACTCTTCCGTCCGACCGTTTGCTCAGGGCGAATGCCCTGTTACTGCTGGTCACGGTGGTTGCCGTGGGCGTCAACCTGATCACGCCGGTCATACCGTGGGCGCTGCTCTGGCTGCCCGGTGTGCTCGGCGCCGGGCTGCTGGCCGTGGCCTGTGGGCGTACCGCGCGGACCGAGCACCTGCCCCCGCCGATCCGCCGCTTCTGGCGGCACATCTGGGTGGGCGCGGTGCTCGTCGGGCTGGGAGTGACGGCGCAGGCGGCGCACGTGATCGGCGCCCACGATCCGGCGAACCTGCAGATGGGCGCCGGGCAGATGCTCTTCGACGGCCTGGCCATCCTGATCGTCATGTGGGCGCTGATCCGGTTGCCCTTCGGCTCGCAGACCCGCGGCGACACGTTCCGGCTGGTGCTCGACGCGGGCACCGTCATGCTGGCCTGCGCCGTGTTCGTCTGGCATTTCGCCACGCGGTACTCGCTGCACGCGGATGACACCGGCCTGGTCTACATCTCGCTCGCCCTGAGCGTGCTGGCCCTGCTGTCGGTGTTCGCGATGGCGAAGTTCCTCCTGGCCAGCCAGGTCCTGTTCGACCGGGGAGCGCTCCGGATGATCGCCGTGGCGGTGGTCGTCGGCGCGGTCGGGCCCCTGCTGCGCCCGCTCTTCACGGCGATCGACCCCCAGCTCTACCCCGACATGATCGACATCCTGGCGGTCTACCTTTTCGTGGCGCTGGCCGCCGAGCGCCAGCGCCGGGCGACCTACGGCCCTCGTCGCGGCGTCGCCCCCGCCCGCCGTCGTACGTTCAGCGTCCTGCCCTACGCGGCCGTGGCCGCGGTCGACGGCCTGCTCGTGGCGGTCACCTGGAACACCGGGAGCGCCGACCGCCGCATCGTGGTGGTCAGCGCGGTCATCCTCACCGCGCTCGTCGTGCTCCGCCAGATCACCGCGTTCCGCGACAACGGCCGCCTGCTGCGCCGGCTCGACCACGGCGCCACCCACGACGCGCTGACCCAGCTGCCCAACCGGGTGCTCTTCCATGAGCGGCTCGACAAGGCCCTGACCAGCCCGGGTGACCGCCCGGTGGCGGTCGCGCTGATCGACCTGGACGACTTCAAGGAGGTCAACGACACGCTCGGCCACGAGGTAGGCGACCTCCTGCTCATCGCGGTGGCCCAGCGCCTGGCCGGCTGCGTCCGGGCCGAGGACACGGTGGCCCGCCTCGGTGGCGACGAGTTCGTGCTGGTCCTCGACGGCGCCGACCCGGCCGCGGCCGATCTCGCGGCCCAGCGCATGATCGAGGCCCTCCGCGAGCCGGTGGTGGCCGACGGCCACGAGCTGCCCATCCGGGCCAGCATCGGCATCGCCGACGGCCGCAGCGGCGACGACCCCAGCCTGCTGCTGCGCCGGGCCGACATCGCCATGTACGCGGCCAAGGCGCTGCCCGGCACGGCGTTCCTGCACTACGACCACGGCATGGCCGCCAGCGACCAGTCATATCTGGGCGCCGAGCTGCGCGAGGCGATCCGCGACAACCAGCTGTTCCTGCTCTACCAGCCGATCGTGTCGCTGGCCGACGGCCGGGTGCTGGGGGCCGAGGCCCTGGTCCGCTGGGCTCACCCGGTGCACGGCACGCTGGCCCCGGACGCCTTCATCCCGGTCGCCGAGCGCACCGGGCTGATCGTGCCGATGGGCCGCTGGGTGATCCGCCGGGCCGTGCGCGACCTGGCCGGCTGGAGCCCGGAGATCGTCCTGAACATCAACATCTCGGCGCGCGACCTGCGCGAGCCCGGTTTCGCCTTCTTCGTGGGGGCGCTCCTGGAGGCGTACGAGATCGACGGCTCCCGGATCGCCCTGGAAGTGACCGAGTCGATGCCGATCGACGCCGAGGCGTCGGCGGCCAACCTGGCCGATCTGCGGGCGCGCGGGGTGCGGGTGTCGCTGGACGACTTCGGCACGGGCGCGTCGACGCTGACCATGCTGCACGACGTGCCGGTCGACGAGCTCAAGCTCGACCGCGCCTTCACCCAGGCCGCGCCGGACGCGCGGGTGCCCGTGGCGGCGGCCGTGCTGCAGGTGGCGGGCGCGCTGGGGCTGAACGCGGTGGCCGAGGGGGTGGAGACCCGTGACCAGGCGGATCGGCTGCGTGACCTCGGCTATCGGGCCGCGCAGGGCTTCCTGTTCGCCCGTCCGATGCCGGCCGCCGACTTCACCGAGATGGTGGAAAGGGATTGGCCGAGCCGCTCCGGGGTACTGCGGACGGCGTAGGTTCAGATCCCCCTCGGAGGTCATCATGGGCACCGACGACAAGATCGACAACAAGGCCGAAGAGCTCGGCGGCAAGGTCAAGGAGGGCGTCGGCAAGGCGACCGACGACGAGCGCCTCGAGGCCGAGGGCAAGGCCGACCAGTCGAGCTCGAAGCTCAAGCAGGCCGGCGAGAACATCAAGGACGCTTTCAAGTCCTGACGTACGACCTCAGCAGCGGCCGCTTCGATCCGAAGCGGCCGCTGCCGCCGTTTCAGGCCGAGCGCAGGTTGGCGGCGAGGTAGGTCAGGGCGGCGGCCAGGTCAGCGCCCTCGGTGTGGGGCCGGCGGAGATCGTCGGTGTAGGTGGCGATATCCGCGAGAATCCACCAATTTCGGTAGAACTCGATGGCGTCCGGAGAGACGCGGTGACCGGTTGCCCGCTCGTATCGCGAGAGAAGCGGCATGTCGATCGATGGTGGCGCGTCGATCATCGCGTCGGTGAGCATCCAGAGATCCCGCTCGGGTGGGGCCAGCTGGACGGTGTCCCAGTCGATCAGAAGAGGGCCGGACGGGCTCCAGAGGACGTTTCCCGGGTGTGGCTCGCCATGGGTGACGACCCAGGAGCCGGGGGACGGCGGAGCGTCGAGGCGGGACAGCCTGCGGGTCACCGCGGCGGCGTGCTCGGCCAGGAGGCGGCGCGCCGGCTCGGCGTAGGGGCCGGAGGTCCAGGACCGATCGAGGTCGGCGAGCGCGGACTCCAGGCGGGCGCGACCGGGAAGCCGAAGGTCGGCGCGGGGCGCGGTGCCCGTCGTCCGGTGCAGGGCGATCAGCATGTCGAGGACGGGCTCGCGGTCGGCCTCGGGATGGGGACCGAACGTGCCGGCGGACCCCGTGACGAGTGGATGGACCGTGACGGCGTATCGATCGCCCAGGCGCCTGACCATGGTGCCGTCCGACGTGCGGATCGCGGCCACCACGAAGTCGAGGCCGAGGCGGGCCGCCGTGTCCAGAGCGGGTTCGAGGGCCGGCGAGTAATCGGTGACTGTGACGAACCACGGCGGGGCCGACCAGTGGTGGCCGCCGGCCCCGACCGGCAGATAGGTGAGGGCCGGGGCGTGGATGCCCCAGCCCTCGGCCAGTGTGGCGGCCAGGTGGGCGTCGGTCAGGTCGGCCGGGCGTTCCCGCATGACCCAGCAGTCTGGCCTATTCGCACTCGCTCGGTGGGACGTCGGTGGGGAAGAGCAGGTCGTCGAGGGCGCCGTCGGTCAGCGGCTCGGCGAAGTAGTAACCCTGGCCCAGCTCGCAGTTGCCGCCGGCCAGCGACGTGAGCTGGCTGGCGTGCTCGATGCCCTCGGCGATCGTCGACAGTTGCAGGGCGCGACCCAGCTGGATGATGCCGTGGGTCAGCGCGGCCGCCGTGGGCTCGTCGACCACGTCGTCCACGAAGGACTTGTCGATCTTGATGATGTCGACCGGGAAACGGCGCAGATAGGCCAGCGACGAATAGCCCGTGCCGAAGTCGTCGATGGCCAGGCGGACGCCGATGCCCTTGATCTCGTGGAGCCGGTCCAGGGTGGCCGGGCGGTGATCGACCAGCAGCGACTCGGTCAGTTCGAGGATCAGGCGGTCCGGTTGCATCCCGGCCGTCTCCAGGGCGTCCCGCACCACCTGCGGCAGCGAGGTCTGGTCGAGCTGGACGGCCGAGATGTTCACGCTGACCGACAGCGGCGGGCCGAGCCGTTTGCGGTTCCACTCGGCCACCCGGGTCGTGGCCTCGCGCAGCACCCACTCGCCGATCGGGACGATCATCCCGGTCTCCTCGGCCAGCGGGATGAAGTCCATGGGCGGGATGACCCCGCGCTCCGGGTGCTGCCAGCGGATCAGGGCCTCGACGCCGGTGATCTCGCCGGTGTGCAGGTGGACGATCGGCTGGTAGCGCAGCTGGAACTCGTGCCGCAGGACGGCGCGGCGCAGGTCGGCCTCGAGCTCGATGTTGGCCTGGAAGGCCTCGCGCATGGCCGGCTCGAAGACCTCGTAGCGGTCCTTGCCGTGCTTCTTGGCCTGATACATGGCCAGGTCGGCGTGGACCATGAGCTCGGCCGCGTCGTGCTCGCCGGGCTTGCTGAACGCGATGCCGATGCTGGAGCTGACGAACGTCTCGGCGCCCAGGTCGAACGGCCGCCGCAGCGCGTCGAGGATGCGCTCGGCCACCGGGACGGCCTCGCCGGTGCCCTGGATGCCGGGCAGCAGCACGGCGAACTCGTCGCCGCCGAGGCGGGCGGCCGTGTCGCCGTCGCGCAGGCAGGACTGGATGCGCTCGGCGACGCCGGTGAGCAGGGTATCGCCGGCGGCGTGGCCGAGCGAGTCGTTCACCACCTTGAAGCGGTCGAGGTCGACGAACAGCACGGCACCGCCCAGGCCCTGCGCGCCGAGCGTCTCCTCCATCCGGGTCTGGAATAGGGCACGCGTGGCCAGACCGGTCAGCGAGTCGAGGTAGGCCCGGCTCATCTGCTCCTGGGTGCGGGCGTCGGTCAGGGCGAGGCTCACGTGCTCGGCGAACGCGGTGACGATCTCGCGGGTCGCCTTGTCCCAGTCGCGGCGGGCGCTGTAGGTGCCCACGGCCACCGCGCCGACCGATTTGTCACCCTCGTGCACCGGGACGGCCATGACCGACCGGAGCTGTGCCGCGGTCAGCGACGGCAGTGCGATCGGGGAGGTGGCGTAGTCCTCCACGGCGACCAGCTCGTCGCCGAGGGTGGCCAGGCCGGCGACACCGCCGGAGGCCACCGGCACGCGCTGGAGCTTCTCGCGCACCTCCGGGCTCACGCCGTGCGCGGCCACCAGGCTGCCCAGGTGCGGATCGTCGCGTTCGATCAGGCTGATCGACACCATCTCGACGCCCAGCAGGTCGCGCAGGGCGGCGGTGACCAGGTCGAACGTCTGCGCGAGGGGGCGGCGGCGGCCGATCGCCCGCTGGACCTGGGACAGCTCGGAGAAGACGCGACGGCCCTGGTCGAGATAGCCGAGCAGGCGGCCGTTCTCCTCCGCGTACCGGCGCTCGGACTCGACGACGTACAGCGACTGGAGGCAGAGCTCGAGGACGCGGGCCATGCCGCGCAGCAGGGTGATCTCCTCGGCGCTGAAGGCGGCGCCGATCCGGCCCAGCACCAGGACGCCCGGCGCGGGGCCGCCGATCGGGGCGTGGGTGACCGCGTAGCGGCCGCCGCCCAGCTCCAGGGTGTCGCGGCGGCCGGCGGCCACCTCGGCCAGGGCGTACGCGGGCACCTCGTCGGCCGTGAGGCCGAGGGTGGCGACCACCCCGTCGTCGATCATCAGCACCGCGACGTCGGCGTCGAGCGCGCGGGCGGCGCACTCGACGGCAGCGTATTGCGCGGCCGGACCGGCGGGCCGGTCCGCCACCGCGGACAGGAATTCTGTCAGTTGCTCCGTCGCTAGCACGGGACTCTTGTCGTCCGCCCGGGCCCGGACATGAGGAGAACGCCCGAGCTCACATGAGCGGGCACCATGCGGTCACGCTTTCGGCCGAAACGGTCGGACGTTTCGCGCGAAAGGTCCGGCTAACACCCGATTTGATCATCGAGGGTGGCCTGGCGAAGCGGGCAAACAAACAACGAAGTCGATGACTTTGTGAGGCAGGCCACAGGTTTCTCCGGTGTTACAAATATCGCCATGAACGCTGACGAGCGACAGCACCAGATAGTCGCCCTGGCCCGCCGGCACGGCGAGGTCGAGGTCGCGAAACTGGCCGCCGAGCTGTCCGTCAGCGCCGAGACGATCCGCCGCGATCTGCGGCTGCTGGAGAAACACGGTCTCATCCGCCGTACGCACGGCGGCGCCTATCCGGTGGAGACCGCCAAATTCGAGACCGATCTCGCCATGCGCACCATGCGCGGGGTGCCGGAGAAACGGCGGATCGCGACCGCCGCGGCCGGCCTGATCGGCGACGCCGAGACCATCTTCATCGACGAGGGCTTCACCCCGCAGCTCATCGCCGAGGCGCTGCCCACCGACCGGCCGCTCACGGTCGTGACCGCTTCGCTCAACACCGCGGCCTGGCTGGCCGGGTCCACGCCGGCCACAGTTCTGCTGCTCGGCGGCCGGGTGCGCGGCCGCACGCTGGCCACCGTTGACCATTGGGCGGCCGGCATGCTCTCCGGTTTCGTCATCGACCTGGCGTTCATCGGTGCCAACGGCATCTCCCGCGAGGTCGGGCTGACCACTCCGGACCCGGCCGTGGCCGACGTGAAGGCGCGAGCCGTCGCCGCCGCCCGCCGCCGGGTCTTCGTGGGCATTCACACCAAGTTCGGCGTCCGCACGTTCTGCCGCTTCGCCGAGATATCCGATTTCGAATCACTGGTCACGGACACCGGCCTGCCGGCGTCCGAGGCGAACCGCTATTCCCGAATGGGACCGCAGGTAATTCGCGTTTAAAACGAGCACGCCGTTTTCGCATAAACGGAGGATGCACCATGCCCAGAAAACTTGCCTTGGCCGCCGCATGCCTACTTCTCGCCGCCGCCGGCTGTTCGGGCGCCGGCTCGACCGGCGGCAGCGGCGGCGACAGCGCCGACAACACCATCACCGCCCTGATGGTCGGCAACCCGCAGATGGAGGACATCCAGAAGCTGACCGCCGACAACTTCACCAAGCAGACCGGGATCACCGTGAAGTTCACGATCCTCCCGGAGAACGAGCTGCGCGACAAAGTCACCCAGGACGTCGCCAACCAGGGCGGGCAGTACGACGTGGCCACCGTGGGTGCCTACGAGGTGCCGATCTGGGCCAAGAACGGCTGGCTGCACGAGCTCTCGACGCAGGCGCAGGCCGACTCGGCGTACGACTCGGCCGATCTCCTCAAGCCGATGGTCGACTCGCTGACCGGCGAGGACGGCAAGATGTACGCGGCGCCGTTCTACGGCGAGTCGTCATTCCTCATGTACAACAAGGATCTCTTCGCGGCCAAGGGCCTGACCATGCCCGAGCACCCGACCTGGGCCCAGGTCGCCGACTTCGCCGCGAAGCTGGACGACAAGGGCAAGGGTGTGGCCGGCATCTGCCTGCGCGGCCTGCCCGGCTGGGGCGAGCTCTTCGCGCCGCTCACGACCGTCGTCAACACCTACGGCGGCACCTGGTTCGAGAAGGACTGGACCCCGAAGGTCAACTCGCCCGAGTTCACCCAGGCCACCCAGTTCTACGTCGACCTGCTCAAGAAGCACGGCCAGTTGGGCGCGCCGCAGTCCGGCTTCACCGAGTGCCTCAACACGTTCGGGCAGGGCAAGGCCGCCATGTGGTACGACGCGACGTCGGCCGCGGGCACGCTGGAGGACGCGAAGGCCAGCAAGGTGGCGGGCAAGGTCGGTTACGTGTACGCCCCGGTGAACAAGACCGAGTACTCGGGATGGCTCTGGACGTGGGCCTGGGCGATGCCCAAGACGACCAAGAAGGCCGACGCCGCCTGGAAGTTCATCTCGTGGGCCACCAGCAAGGACTACGAGCAGCTGGTCGGCAAGCAGCTCGGCTGGTCGCGGGTGCCGTCCGGCAAGCGCACCTCGACGTACTCGATCCCGGAGTACAAGGAGTCGGCCAAGGCGTTCGCCGACATCACGCTCGGCTCGATCGAGCACGCCGACCCGACCAACCCGGGCGTGCAGCCCCGGCCCGCGCTGGGCGTGCAGTTCGTCGGCATCCCCGAGTTCGCCGACCTCGGCACGAAGGTGTCGCAGGAGGTGAGCGCGGCCATCGCCGGCAGCAGCACGGTCGACAAGGCCCTGGCCGACGGGCAGAAGCAGGCCGAAGACGTCGCCAAGAAGTACAAGTAGTGACCACCGTGGTCGCCCGGCCGGACGAGCGGACCCAGCCGCCCGTCCGGCCCACCAAGGGCGGAGCCAAAGACCGCTGGGTACGCCGGGCGCCGCTGCTGCCCGCGCTGATCTTCGCGATCGTCATCACCCAGATCCCGTTCCTCTACACGCTCTACCTCTCCACGCTGAGCTGGAACGCGCTGCGCCCCGGCGACAAGCCGTTCGTCGGGCTGGACAACTACGCCACCGTGCTGACCGACACCCGGCTGCGGTCGGCGCTGGTCAACACCGTTCTGCTCACGGCGGGCGCGGTGATCTTCTCGATGATCCTGGGGCTGCTGCTGGCCCTGCTCCTCGACCGCAAGTTCCTGGGGCGTTCGGTCGTACGCACGTTGCTGATCACGCCGTTCCTGGTGATGCCGATCGCGGCCGCGCTGCTGTGGAAGCACGCGATCTTCAATCCGGCGTACGGCCTGATCAACGGCATCTTCGGTGGTTCGACCGACTGGATCTCGTCGTATCCGAAGGGCGCGGTCATCGCCACCCTGGTCTGGCAGTGGACGCCCTTCATGATGTTGATCCTGCTGGCCGGGCTGCAGTCGCAGTCGCACGAGGTGGTCGAGGCGGCCCGCGTCGACGGCGCCAACGCCTGGCAGATCTTCCGCCGGATGACGCTGCCCCACCTGCGGCAATATCTGGAGCTGGGCGCGCTGCTGGGCTCGATCTACCTGGTCAACACGTTCGACGCGATCTTCAGCATCACCCAGGGCGGTCCCGGCACGGCCACGACCAACCTGCCGTACGAGATCTATCTGACGACCTTCCGCAAGTTCGAGTACGGCGAGGCGTCGGCGGCCGGCGTGATCGTGGTGATCCTGACGATCATCGTGGCGACGTTCGCCCTGCGGGTCATCTCGTCCCTCTTCAAGATGGAGGAGAGCCGGTGAAGCGGCTTTGGGGAGTCGTCGCCTGGATCGCCGGGATCGTGTTCGTCTTTCCGGTCATCTGGATGGTGCTGACCAGCTTCAAGCAGGAGCAGGACGCGGCCAGCAACCCGCCGAGCTGGGTCTTCACCCCGACCCTGGACCAGTACGCACAGGTCTTCGACCGCAACATCACGCCGTTCCTGCTCAACTCGCTGATGGCCAGCGTCTTCTCGACGCTGCTGGTCGTCGCGCTGGCG
This sequence comes from Actinoplanes sp. CA-131856, assembly GCF_050956135.1. Classification (GTDB taxonomy): domain Bacteria; phylum Actinomycetota; class Actinomycetes; order Mycobacteriales; family Micromonosporaceae; genus Actinoplanes. The sequence goes on from NZ_CP191849.1 coordinate 469,137, forward strand.
ACACCGGCCGCCTATGCCCTTTCGCTGCGACCGGTGGCAAAGTGGACGGACACGCTGTTCTTCTTCATCAGCACCAAGATGATGCCCGCCGTGGCCGCCCTGCTGCCGCTCTATCTGCTGGTCAAGCACCTCGGCATGCTGGACAACATCTGGACCATGGTCGTCCTCTACACCTCGATGAACCTGCCGCTCGCGGTCTGGATGATGCGGTCCTTCCTGCTGGAGGTGCCGCGCGAGGTGCTCGAGGCCGGCGAGGTGGACGGCGCCGGCCTGCTCACCTCCATCCGGCGGATCATCCTGCCGATCGTCTCGCCCGGCCTGGCCGCGACGGCGCTGATCTGCTTCATCTTCGCCTGGAACGAGTTCTTCCTGGCGGTGAACCTGACCGCGACCAACGCCGGCACCGCGCCGATCTTCCTGGTCGGGTTCATCTCCTCCGAGGGCCTCTTCCTCGCCCGGCTGTGCGCCGCGGCGACGCTGGTCTCGCTGCCGGTGCTGATCGCCGGCTGGCTGGCGCAGAACAAGTTGGTCCGTGGCCTGTCGATGGGAGCCGTCAAGTGAAAGCAGCCGTCGTCGTGACGCCCGGCACGATCGCCGTCGAACAGGTGCCGGACCCGACCCCCGGTCCGGCCGAGGTGGTGGTCAAACCGGCCGCGGTCGGCATCTGCGGCACCGATCTGCACATCATGGACGGTGAGTTCGCGCCCCGTTTCCCGATCGTGCCGGGCCACGAGTTCGCCGGTGAGATCGTCGCGGTCGGGGCCGAGGTGATCGGCTACGCGGTCGGTGACCGGGTGGCCGTCGACCCGTCGCTGTACTGCGGGCACTGCTACTACTGCAAACGCGCCCGGGGCAATCAGTGCGAGAACTGGGGTGCCATCGGGGTGACGGTCAGCGGCGGGGCCGCCGAATATGTCGCCGCCCCGATGGCCAACCTCTTCAAACTGCCGTCGCACCTGGCGGCCGGCGACGCGGCGTTGATCGAGCCGCTGTCCTGCGCGGTCCGCGGCTTCGACGTGCTGCCGCGCGCGATGGCCAGCTCATATCTGATCTACGGGTCGGGGACGATGGGACTGATGATGCTCTCCCTCGCGCTGCGGGCGGGTGCCGAGTCGGTGTCCATGGTGGATCTCAATCCGGCCCGGCTGGAGACGGCCCGGTTGCTCGGCTGCTCGGCCGCGGTCACCTCGGCCGATGAGATCGAGGCGCCGCGCGGGTTCGACGTGGTCATCGACTGTACGGGGGTGGCCGCGGCCATCACCGACGGTCTGGGCCGGGTCGGGCGCGGGGGCACCTTCCTCCAGTTCGGGGTGGCGGCCTACGACGCGCGGGTGGCGATCGAGCCGTACGAGATCTATCGCCGGGAGATCACCATCACCGGGTCGATGGCCGTGCTGCACAGCTTCGACCGGGCCGGTCAGATGCTCGCGGCCGGGGTGCTCGACCCCTCGATCTTCGTGAGTCACCGGTTCCCGCTCGACTCCTACGCCGCCGCTTTGGACCAGTTTCGGGCGGGAGTGGGGCGCAAGATCCTCATAGAACCTTAGGTCAGAGGTGGTTCGTGCCAACCTGGTCCACGGTTGGTGAGTGAACCGCTACGGCCAGTTGTCAAGCGAAGGACTTCAGGATCAAATAGGTCCGTGGGTACGCCCGAGGAGTTACCGCACACCCTCGCTCCCGGTCGCATCGGCGCGGCCGCCATCGCCTACTTCGCGCTCGCCGCGACCGCGCCGATCGCCGTACTGATCCACGTCGTACCCACCGCCTACGCCGAAGGGGGCGGGCCGCTCGTCCCGCTCGGCTTCCTGGCCGCCGGCGTCGTCCTGATCCTGTTCACCGCCGGATACGCGGCCATGGGCCACCGGGCGCCGTTCGCCGGCGCGATGTACACGTACGTCGCCAAGGGACTCGGGCGGCCCGGCGGCACCGCCGCCGCGTGGCTGGCCCTCACCTCGTACCAGGTCGTCCAGCTCGGTCTCTACGGCCTGGCCGGCGCCGCGGCGGCGCCCCTGCTGCGCAGCTGGTTCGACGTCGGGGCGCAGTGGTGGATGGTGGCCGCGGGCTGCTGGCTCGTGGTGACGGTGTGCGGCCCGATCCGGATCGAGGTGAGCAGTGGGCTGATCGCGCTGCTGGTGCTCGTCGAGGGTGTGGTCGTCGTGGGATTCGCCGCGGCCAACGTGATCGATCCGGCCGCCGGTCAGCCCACCGCGGCCTCGATCGTGCCGTCCGGAGTGGACATGCCGGTGCTCGGGCTGCTGCTCGTGGTGGCGACGCTGGCCTTCGCCGGCTTCGAGACCTCGGGGGCGTACGCCGAGGAGGCGATCCGGCCGCGGCGTGACCCCGGGCGCAGCGCCTATCTGACCGTGGCCGTGGTGGCGGTGCTGCTGGCCGGGGCGTCGTGGTCGCTGGCCGCGGCGGCCGGGCCGGACCGGATCGCCGAGCTGGCCCGCGCCCGCGGGCCGGAGCTGCTCTTCGACCTGGCCGCGGCGCGGCTGGCGCCGTGGGCGGTCACGCTGGGCCGGTTGATGCTGCTCACCGGGCTGGTCGCGGCCATGCTGGCGCTGCATCACACCATCGCCCGCTATCTGTTCGCGCTCGGGCGTGAGCGCGTGCTGCCGGCCGGGCTGAGCCGGACGTCGCGGCGCACCTGGGCCCCGCGCACCGCGTCCCTCGTGCAGTCGCTCGTGGCGGGCGTCGCGCTGCTGGCGGCGTACGCCCTGGGGGTCTCGGAAGTTGATCTTTTTGGCCGTCGCCTGCTGGTCGCGGGCGGGCTCGGGGTGCTGACGCTGCTGATCGCGACCTCGGTGGCGGCGCTGCTGCACCTCAACCAGGTGCCGAACGGCGAAGGCGCGTGGAGCCGGTTCGTGGCGCCGGTGCTGTCCACTGTGGCTCTCGGGGTCATCGCCTATCTGGCCCTCGGCCATGTCGAGGAGCTGATCGGGGCGCCGGGCTGGATCGTGCCCGGCGTGATCGGCGCAGTGGTGCTTCTCGGTGTGTCGCACGCGCTGATCCTCCGTCGCCTCCATCCCGTCATATACGCGGGAATCGGGCAGGGTGGTGTGCCGGTCGTGGTGACGGCGCCGCTGGTGCCGCCGCAGCGACCGCATTCCGAACCCGGCGCGCACCGGCCGGAGCGGGTGAACCGCTGATGAGCGCGCCGGGTCCGCTGCGAGAGTTGCGACGGATCCGTGCGCTGGGGATGGACCCCGCCACCGGCCGATATCGGCCCAACGAATCGGAGACCGCCCTGCGGATCGAGAGCGAGCTCGGCGTACGGCTCACCCGGGCCCGACCGGGATGCCGGGCCGACTGGTTCGATCAGCGCGGGCTCTCCTACGACGCCGTGGGACCGTTCGCGGCCCACAGGTTCGACCAGCAATGGGCGCGATTCTCGTTGCAGATCGTGCTGCACCTGAAGAAGGCCGACCTGGTGCCGGTGGACGTCTCACGCTTCACCCCGGACCAGGTGGCCCGCATAGAACGGTTCATCGCGGAGCGCCGACTGGCTCCGCGCGTCTTCATCCTGGGGCGGCGGCAATGGCGGCTCTCATCATGGTCCGGCCGGGCTCGGACTGGCAGTCGACGGGCGGTCTCTTCGAATGGACGCTGGAGTTCCTCATACCGAGGATCGGCGACCCGAAGACGGCCGACTGGCTCCGTATGGTGGTCACGGAGAATCTCGGCAGCCTCTGGATCCCCGACCTCCCCGAGGAGGGCCAGCGGGAGATCTACGCCCTGCTGCGCTCGGGCCTGGTCGCCGCGGCCCAGCAGGAGCTGCCCGACTCGCCGGCCAAGAGGGACGCCCTGGCCCAGCTCCGCGACCTGGTAGCCCTGACCTATTAGGCCGCTTCAAGGTCTCGACGACTGTTGATCTTTGTCGTACGCTGTCGCGGCCGCGCCGCTGTCTTGCCGAGCGCGGGATCAACGGGGAGTTCCACATATGCTTCGTGCTGCCCTGACTTCGGCCGTCCTGGCCGCCTCCACTCTCGTCGCCGTCGGCGTCTCCAGTGCCCCGGCCGCCGCGGACGCCGGCGGCGGGTTCCTGCCGGTCGAGACGGTCAGCGACGTGCTGGTCGACGCGGCCCACCGGCATCTCGTGATCAGCGATGGGAAGACCGGCCAGATCTTCGCCGAGGATTACGTCACCGGTGAGCGGATCTTCCGGTCCGGCCTGCCCGGCGTCGGTGGGCTGGCGCTCTCCGGCGACGGGAAGAAGGTCTACGCGGCGGTCGCCGACGCGCACGCGATCGTCGTGTTCGATGCCGCGACCATGACCGAGACCTCCCGCTATTCGCTGTCCGAGGTGGCGTTTCCCAAGACCTTGGCGATCGCCGGCGACGAGCTCTACTTCGGGTGGGAGAAGGATCCCGCGGTGACGACCGGCGGCGTCTTCGGCGCCGTGAACCTCGCCACCGGGGCCATCCAGCCTCTCTTGTTCCCCTCGCCGGACAGCCGGGGTCATGGAGCGCCGCGGCTCCTCACCGCTGGGGGCAAGCTCGTCGCGGTCGACGTGTCGAGCGACGCCACCACGGCCGGCAACACCTGGGTCTACGACGTCTCGGGCGACACCCCCGTGGAGACCGCGGCCACGACGGCGGCGCCCGGCCCGGTCACCGCCGTCGCCCTCTCCCGGGACGGCCGCGAGATCATCGGGGTCGACGGGAACTGCGGGGCCTTCACGGCCGGCACCGCGAGCCCGGCCAAGCGGACCCCGATCTACGGCGGGCTCTGCGCGGGCGCGGCCCTCGGCGTCCACCCCGGCGACGGGCGGGTCGCGATCGGCCACGGCAGCCAGGACCTGACCATCTTCCCGGCCGGCTCCGAGGTCGCGTCGGACAGGTTCGACCTGAACCTCGACACGCCGCAGCGGCTCGCCTGGGAGCCGGGAGGTCAGCGGCTCTTCGCCATCGGCCGCACCATGCACGGCGACTACACCCGCCACGTGTTCTACGAGCCGGTCACCACGGCGATCTCCCTGCGGGCGGCGCCGACCGCCGTGCCGCGCGACTCCCGGGTCGAGATCTCCGGCCGGCTCGCCGCCTCGGGGCCGCTCGGCGAGACGCTGGCCGACCTCGCGGTGACCCGCACCGACGCGGAATCACCGTCGGGTCGCGCCCTTCCGCAGGTGACCACCAACCCCGACCTGGGGTTCTCCTTCATCGACTACCCGCCGGTCGGTGGCACCGTGACCTACACGGTGTCGTATCGCGGCCACGGGCCGGCCGCCGGATCCTCGGCCAAGGTGTCGATCAACGTGGCCCGCTCGAAGCCCGCTCTCCAGGTCTTCGCGCCGTCGAGCGCCGCCTACGGCTCCACTGTCACCGTGCACGCTCTGCTCGACCAGAACCTGCGCAACAAGATGGTCGCCATCTGGGCCGACCCGGCCGGTTCGGAGCCGCCGCGGCTGCTGCGCAACGCCAAGGTCGACGCCAACGGCATCCTGACCACCTCGGTGAAGCTGACCCGCAACACCGGGCTGGTGGCCAAGTACGCCGGCGACGCTCGCTACACCCCGGTGTCGAGCCCCGTGGCTTACGTCTACACGCGCGTCGCGGTGTCGCTCGCCAACTCGCGCCACTACAAGACCGCGACTCTCGGCGGCGTGCCCACCGCGTACTACCGCAAGACCGTCCACCCGCTGTTCAGCACGGCGATGACGCCGTATCCGGGACGCAAGGCGCGCCTCCAGTTCGAGGTGCTGTGGAAGGGCAAGTGGACGGCGTCGCGGACGGTCGACGTGCCGCTGACCAGCGCCGGCAAGGCGTCGTACGCCCTCACCGGCGCGCACTCCGTGGGGCTGCGCTACCGGGTGCGGGCCGTCTATCTGGCCGGCGCCTCGGGGGACAACGTGAACGCCACGACCTACGGCGCCTACCGCTACTTCACCTTCACGAACTGAAGAACTCCTCGATCTGGGTGAGCGTGATGTGCTCGGGGTCGTCGCCGACGACCTCGGGGAGGCGCTTGGTGGTGACCGGGACGTCGGGGACGTCGGACGGCAGGTCGGGCACGGGCGGGGTCGGTGGCAGCGCCGGCATGGTCAGGGCCTGGCGGATCACCTCGAACATGGCCCGGATCTCGCCCGTGGCCGTACGGGTGGCCAGCTCGGAGCCGTCCTCGACGGGAGCGCGAGCGGGCAGCGCGCAGGTGAAGTTGGCCTGAAGACGGTCGTCGAGGCGGCGGATGTCGGCGCTGGGCCGGGGATGGTCGAGCGGGCCCTCGGCCACGATGCCCAGCTCGCACGCGGACAGGCCGGACTGCCTCCACCAGGAGCGCCAGCGCGGGTCGGCGTCGAGCGTCAGCGCCACGTGGCGCAGGGCGACCACGTATTCGCGTGGAGCCGGGCCACCGGCCGTGGTGGCGCCCAGGTGGGGGTGCAGCCAGGAGTCTCGAGCCGTGCAGATGGTCTGCTCACCCATACCTGCATGGTGACATTCCGGGCGCGTTACGGCTGGGTGGACGACACCGCACGTATGGGCGAAATCGCTCCTTGCGCCGTAGGTCACTAACCGTCGCCCGGATTCATAAGGGGGTGATATAAGTTTTTTCGTGATGCTGACCGTTGACCATCCGCGCTACAAGTGGGTCGCGCTCTCGAACACCACCCTCGGAACCCTGCTGGCGACGATCAACTCGTCGATCGTGCTGATCTCGCTGCCGGCGATCTTCAAGGGCATCGACATCAACCCGCTCGAGCCCGGCAACGTCAGCTATCTGCTGTGGATGTTGATCGGATACATGCTGGTCACCGCGGTGCTGGTGGTCACGCTGGGCCGGCTCGGCGACATGTACGGGCGGGTGCGGATCTACAACGCCGGCTTCGCCATCTTCACCGTCACCTCGATCATCCTGTCGCTCGACCCGTTCAACGGCGGGGGCGGCGCGCTCTGGCTGATCGGCTGGCGCGTGGTGCAGGCGATCGGCGGCGCCATGCTGATGGCCAACTCGGCCGCGATCATCACGGACGCCTTCCCGGCCAAGCAGCGCGGCATGGCGCTCGGCGTCAACATCGTCTCGGCCCTGGCCGGCTCGTTCATCGGCCTGGTGGCGGGTGGCGTGCTGGCCGAGTGGGACTGGCGCTCGGTCTTCTGGGTCAACATCCCGCTCGGTGTGCTCGGCACCGTCTGGGCGTACCGCTCGCTGCACGACACCGGCGTCCGCCGCAAGGCGAAGATCGACTGGTGGGGCAACGCGACCTTCGCGGTCGGCCTCACGGCCGTGCTGGCCGCGATCACGTACGGCATCCAGCCGTACGGCGGGCACACGATGGGCTGGACCAACCCCTGGGTGCTGACCGGCCTGATCGGCGGCGCTCTCGTGCTCGTGGCCTTCGGGCTGATCGAGACCCGGGTGGCCGAGCCGATGTTCCCGCTCGGGCTCTTCCGGAACCTGTCGTTCCTCAGCGGCAACCTGGCCAACCTGCTGGCCAGCATCGCCCGGGGCGGCCTCCAGTTCATGCTGATCATCTGGTTGCAGGGCATCTGGCTGCCGCAGCACGGGTACGACTACGAGTCCACCCCGCTGTGGGCCGGCATCTACCTGGTGCCGCTGACGATCGGCTTCCTCGCCGCGGGACCGCTGGCCGGCGCGCTGTCGGACCGGTTCGGCCCCCGGCCGTTCGCCACCGGCGGCCTGCTGGTGATGGCGGTGTCCTTCGGCGGCCTGCTGCTGTTGCCGAGCAACTTCAACTACGTGGTCTTCGCCATCCTGATCTTCATCAACGGCCTGGGCGGCGGCCTCTTCGCGGCGCCGAACACGTCACTGGTCATGTCGAGCGTCCCGGCCAACATGCGAGGCGCGGCCTCGGGCATGCGGGCGACCTTCCAGAACGCGGGTCAGGTGCTCTCCATCGGCGTCTTCTTCTCGCTGATGGTGGCCGGGCTGGCGTCGTCGCTGCCGAGCACGCTGAACAGCGGCCTGATCGCCCAGGGCGTCCCGGCCGACACGGCGGCCCAGGTGGCGGCCACGCCGCCGGTGGGCACGCTGTTCGCGGCGTTCCTCGGCTACAACCCGATCGGCGAGCTGCTGGGTCAGCAGACGCTGAGCTCGCTTCCGCCCGCGAACGCCGATCGGCTGACCGGCCTGGACTTCTTCCCGCAGCTCATCTCGGGTCCGTTCCACGACGGCCTGGTGATCGTCTTCTGGCTGGCCATCGCCATGTCGGTGATCGGCGCCCTGGCCTCGCTCCTGCGCGGCAAGCCGGCGCCGGCCGACACCTCGTTCGTCACCCACGAGGCGGTGGTGCGGGCCGAGTTCACCGACGCCGAGCTGCTCAACCCGGCGACGGGCGTCGCCGAGCCGAATCCCTGACCCTCAGGCGGTAGCGGCCTCGAGCAGGATCTCGGCCATGCCGCGGGCGACCTTCGGGGCCGTGGCCGGGCGGTCCATCTTGGCGCCGACCGAGGCGCCGTCGTAGAGGACGACCATCTGGGCCGCGAAGGCGGCCGGGTCCTTGACGCCGGCGTCGCGGGCCAGCTCGACGAACAGGCCACGCATCCACGCCCGGGTGGAGTCGGCGACCTCCTGGGCCGGGCCGCCGGGTGTGCCCTCGGCGTTGGCGTTGTAGAAGGCGCAGCCGCGGAAGCCCGGGGTGCCGGCCCGCTCGTCGAGCACCTCGAAGACACCGAGCAGCCGGTCGCGCGGGTTGTCGTACTTCTCCAGGCCCTCGATCAAGCGGGTGCGGCGGATCTCGTGGCGATTTTCCAGGTACGCCCGGACGAGCTCGTCCTTGCTGCCGAAGGTGCTGTAGAGCGAGGCCTTGGCCACGCCGGCCCGCTCGATGACGCGGTCGATGCCGACCGTGTGGATGCCTTCGGCATAGAACAGCTCATCGGCGGCGGCCAGGAGCCGCTCCCGCGCGGTGGGCTTACGTGCGGTGGAGGGTGATGCGGCAGACATGCTGTTGACGATACCAGACAGACCTGTCTACTCTCGTGCCATCAGACAGACCTGTCTGTTCATAGTTTGGTAAGGGATCCGCGAATGACCGCCGTAGCCGAAGCCCCGCCCGCCATCACGCGCAGCCGCCACTTCTCGCGGCCGCTGGCCTTCGCGGCGATCGCCGCGATCTTCCTGACCTTCACCTCGGCGTCGGCCGCGCCGTCCCCGCTCTACGTGGTCTATCAGCACCTCTGGAATTTCTCGGCGACCACGCTCACGGTCGTCTTCGCGATCTACGTGGTCGGCCTCGTCGGCGCGCTGCTCACCCTGGGCGCCCTCTCCGACCACCTGGGCCGCCGGCCGGTGCTGGCCGCCGCCATCGCGCTCGAGGTCGTCTCCCTGATCCTCTTCCTGACCGCCGGTGACGTCGGCGTGCTGGCCGCCGCCCGCTTCCTCCAGGGCATCGCGACCGGCGCCGCCATGACGACGCTCGGCGCGGCCCTGGTCGACCTCAACCCGCCGCACGCCCCCGGCCGGGCCGGCCTGGTCAACGGCATCGTCCCGAGTGCGGGTCTCGCGCTGGGAGCGCTCGGCGCCGGCGCCCTGGTGCAGTACGCCCCCGCGCCCACCCACTTCATCTGGGCCCTGCTGCTGGGCGCGATGGTGGTCGCCGGCCTGGTCGTGCTGCGCATCCCGGAGACGTCGGCCCGCCGCCCCGGCGCCGCGGCTTCGATGACCCCCAAGCTGGGCATCCCGGCCCGGCTCCGCGCCGACGTGCTGGCCCTCGTCCCGATCATCGTGGCGAGCTGGGCGATCGGCGGCCTCTACCTCTCGCTGGGCCCGTCCGTGGCGGCCGGGGTCTTCCACCTGGGCAGCCACCTGATCGGCGGCCTGGTGGTCACGCTCCTGTGCGGCACCGGCGCCGTGACGTCGTACTTCATGCGCCGCCTGCCCACGCCGAGGGTCCTGGCGATCGCCGCCAGCCTGCTGACCGTGGGCGCGGTCGTGGCGGTGGTCGGTGTCGAGCTCGACCAGGTGGTCGTGGCGGCCATCGGCACGGTGATCTCGGGCGTGGGCTTCGGCGCCTCGGCCCTTGCTTCCTTCGGCACGCTGGCCGTTCTGGCCGATCCGCACGAGCGCGGCAAGCTGTTGTCGGTGGCCCTGGTCATCGCGTACATCGCCTTCAGCGTCCCGGCCGTGATCGCCGGCTTCGCCGCCACGTCGGCGGGCCTGCAGACCACCGCCGTCGCGTACGGCATCGTGGTCGCGGTCCTCGGCGCCCTGGCCCTGGCCGCCCAGCACCTGCGCACCCGCCGCGCCGTGGTCGCCTGACACAGCCCGCCCTGACACAGCCCGCCCTGACACAGCCCGCCCTGACACAGCCCGCCCTGACACAGCCCGCCCTGACACAGCCCGCCCTGACACAGCCCGCCCTCCCAGAAGGGGGCCCCCGGCCTACAGGGCAATCCTTGCGGAAATCGCGGACTCGCGCGGACAGCCTGTGGACAACCGGTGATTGTGGAAAACGCGACCTGGCCGCTTCTTTCGTGGTTCCCCGGCGTGGGCAGCCCCTCTTGGGGGCGCCCACGCCGCAGCATATGGGGGCGAACCGGACACGAGAGGCAGGCATGAGAAAACTTCTGGCGGCGGCCACCACCATCGCCTTGGCGGCGACCGGGCTTGCGGCGAGCGGGGCTCGGGCCGATGAGCGCAGCGTTCGGACCGGCTACTCCCGTAGTGCGCCCGCGATCAAGCCGATCAAGTGGACGGCCTGCACCGATGCCACTCTGTCGGCGCGCCGGGCGGAGTGCGGCTTCCTCACCGTGCCGATGGACTACAAGAAGCCGGACGGCGCGACCGTGCAGATCGCGGTCTCGCGGGTCAAGCACACCGTGCCCGCGGCGAAGTATCAGGGCGTCGTTCTCGTCAATCCCGGTGGACCGGGTGGCAAGGGGCGTGGCCTGTCGATTCTCGGGTCCCTGGTGCCGAAGAAGGCCGGCGAGGCGTACGACTGGATCGGCTTCGACCCTCGCGGTGTCGGTGAGAGCAAGCCGTCGCTGAGCTGCGACAGCGACTACGCCGGCTACAACCGGCCGCCCTATGTGCCCACTTCGGCGCAGATCGAGCGGCAGTGGCTCCAGCGGGCCGAGGGATACGCCAAGGACTGCGCCAAGGCCGGTGGGCGTCTTCTCGATCACCTGAAGACGCTCGACACCGTGCGGGACATGGACAGCCTGCGGCAGGCGCTGGGCGAACGGCAGATCAACTTCTACGGCTTCTCGTACGGCACGTATCTGGGCCAGGTCTACGCCACCCGCTATCCGGACCGGGTGCGGCGGATGGTGCTCGACGGCAACGTCAACCCGGCCCGGGTCTGGTACGACTCGAACCTCGACCAGGACCTCGCGTTCGACAAGAACATCAAGGTCTACTTCGCCTGGGTGGCACGCAACGACAAGGTCTACAAGCTCGGCAAGACCGCCCGTGAGGTGCAGAAACGCTTCGATGCCGAGCAGCGCAAGCTCACCGCGAAGCCGGCCGGTGGGGTGCTCGGGCCGTCCGAGCTGACCGACGTCTTCCTGCAGGCGGGCTATTACGTGTTCGGCTGGCCCGAGATCGCCCGCTCGTTCAGCTCCTGGGTGCACAAGCGTGACGCCTCGGGCCTGCGCAAGCTCTACGACGACAACAACCCGCAGACCAAGGGCGGCGACAACGGGTACGCCATCTATCTGGCCACCCAGTGCACCGATGTCGCCTGGCCGCGGAGCTGGTCCAAGTGGACCTCGGACAACTGGGAGGTGCACCGCAAGGCGCCGTTCGAGACGTGGGGCAACGCCTGGTACAACGCGCCCTGCCGGTCGTGGGCGGCCAAGCCCGGCATCCCGGTCACCGTCTCGGGGGAGAGCGTTCCGCCGATCCTGCTGATCAGCGAGACGATGGACGCGGCGACGCCGTTCAGCGGCAGCCTCGAGGTGCGCAAGCGGTTCCCGCGGTCGGTGCTGATCGAGGGCGTCGGCGGCACCACCCACTCGGGTTCGCTGTTCGGCAACAAGTGCGTCGACGAGACCGTGGCCGACTATCTGGCCACCGGTGAGCTTCCCCAGCGCGTCCGGGGTGAGCGGTCGGACAAGCGCTGCAAGCCGATCCCGCCGCCCGCGCCGAGCGCGGTCGCACCGGCGGCGAAGCGCGCGCCGGCGTACGCGGAAAGGCTCGAACTCACCCGCGAACGATGAGATGCGCCACGGCCCCCGCGTTTCCGCGGGGGCCGTGGCCTATGCTCGTGTTTGCGAAGGGGAGTAGCTCCCAATGTCGCGGTCGACATACTGATCTTGGCCCGTGCAGGCAAGGTCCGGCCGCGCGGCCTCATCGAGGCGAGCGAGACCTTCGACCATGGCTGTTTGACGACGGCCGGGTCGAGGTCGCCCTGAGCTTCTTCCGCCCCGGTCGGAGATACCGGGAGCAATTTCTGTGGATGGGTTCCTCACCGCGACGGCGCTGAGTTTCGCGGTCATCTTCGTGGCCGAGCTGGGCGACAAGTCGCAGCTCATGGCCTTGACCTTCGCGACGCGGTTCAAGCCGGTGCCGGTGCTGATCGGCATCACCGTGGCCACCGCCGTGGTGCACGCCGTGTCGGTCGGCATCGGATACGGCCTCGGCGCGACACTGCCGACCGGCTGGATCTCGCTGGTCGCCGGCATCGCCTTCCTCGCCTTCGGCGCCTGGACCCTGCGCGGGGACAAGCTGACCGATGAGGAGAAGACCAAGGCCGAGCGGACGACCAGGTCGGCCATCATCGCCGTCGGAGGCGCCTTCTTCCTGGCCGAGCTGGGCGACAAGACGATGCTGGCCACGATCACGCTGGCCACCCAGCACGGCTGGTTCGGCACCTGGCTGGGCTCGACGGTCGGCATGGTCGCGGCCGACGCGCTGGCCATCCTGGTCGGCCGGATGCTCGGTCGTCATCTGCCCGAGAAGGCCATCAAGTGGGGCGCGGCCGTCCTGTTCGCTATCTTCGGCATCTGGCTGATCGTGGAAGCGATCATCGAGCTGCGATAGGGGATTGGCCGTGCTCCAGTACCGGGCGGAAGTGACCGCCGCCGTGTCCCTCACCACCGGCGGTGGCCTGCGGGCCGAGGGGCTGCGGGTGGACGTGCCGCATCCCGAGGTGACCACGGCCGAGATCGAGGCCCTGCTGGTCCGGTCGCTCGGGCTGCGTGACGTGGAGCGGGTCGAGCTGACCGGGGTGCGCGTGTTCGGCGAGCCGGCCCCGGTGGCCGGCGAGCCCGCGCCCGGGCGGACCCGGTTCGTCGAGCTGAGCCACGTGATCGAGGCCGGCATGGCGACGTATCCGGGCCTGCCCGGCCCGGTCGTCTCCCCACATCTGACCTGGGCCGACTCGCGCTCCCGCTATGCCGAGGGCACCGAGTTCAGCATGGAGCGGATCGACATGGTCGGTCAGACCGGCACCTATCTGGACTCGCCCCGGCACCGCTACGAGGGCGGGACCGACCTGGCCGGCCTGCCCCTGGAGCGCCTGGCCGACCTGCCAGCGGTCGTGGTCCGCACGGCCGGCAGCGGACGGCGGGCGGTCACCGTCGACGACCTGGAGCCGCTGACGGTGGCCGGGCACGCCGTGCTGCTGCACACCGGCGGCGACCGGGCCTGGGGCACCCCGGACTACGCGGTCGGCGCGCCCTATCTGACCGGCGAGGCGGCCGCCCTGCTGGTCGAGCGCGGGGCCGCGCTGGTCGGCATCGACGCGGTGAACATCGACGACGTCAGCGAGGCGGCGGCGGGTGAGCGGCCGGCACACACCGTGCTGCTGGCCGCGAACATCCCGATCGTCGAACACCTCACCGGCCTGGAGAACCTGCCGCCGCACGGCGCCCGGTTCACCGCGGCGCCACCCCGGATCTCCGGTGTCGGCACGTTCCCGGTCCGGGCGTACGCGCAGGTGCCGTTCTTCGAGGCCCACGACCACAACCGTTCGGCGGGCTGGCTGCCTTCATGAGCGACATAGCGCGGGCCGCGGCGCAGTTCCAGCGGGGCGACGCGGCCGGAGCGGCGGCGCTGCTCGGCCCGGTGCTCGCGGCCGAGCCGGACAACGTGCGCGCGCTCGTGCTGATGACGCACACGCAGCTCGCGCTCAAGCAGCCGGAGCTCGCGCACGAGGTGGCCCACCGGGCCGTGGTGACCGCGCCCGAGTCGGCCGAGGCGCTCAGCGCGCTGAGCCGGGCCCTGTCCGGGCTCGAACGGCACGACGAGGCCGTCGCGGTGGCGCAGGCGGCGGCCCGGATCGAGCCGGAGAACGCCTATCGGCACAACCGGGTGGCGTGGGCGCTGCTCGGCGGCGGCAAACGCACGGTCGAGGCCGAGCACGCGGCCCGCCGCGCGGTGGAGCTCGACCCCGAGGAAGCCGACTTCCGGATCACCTACGCCATGGTGATGAAGCAGCTCGACTACACCGACCGGGCCCGGCGGGCGCTGCGCGACGCGCTGTCCCTGGAGCCGGAGAACGCGGTGGCCCAGCACGAGCTGGCCACCCTCGACGTGGTGCACCGCAACCCGTTCGCGCTGGGCCGGCTGGCCCGGGGCGCCAGCGGCCTGGCCGGCGCGCTGCGGGCCGACCCCGGCCAGCAGGCCAGCAAGTTCATGCTCGACGTGGCCCTGCAGCGGTTCCTGGTCTACACGGCGATCGTGCTGGCCCTGCTGGCGTACGTCGGGTGGCGGGTGCTGGATTTCTCGGTGCCGGGAGCGCGGTTGCTCGCGGCCGCGGCGGCGCTGGCCCCGGTCGGCGTGGCGGCGTACTTCGTCATGCGCCTCGATCGCGGTCTCCGGGCGTACCTCGTCAATGTCCTGACCTTTGGCCGTCAGCGCGTGGCGGCGGTGCTGGCCGTGGTGAGCATCGTGCTGCTGCTGACGGCGACCGTCGCGCCCCGCGACTGGATGGGGTGGCTGCTGGGGCTGGCCGCGGCGGGTGGGTTCGCGGCCCGGCTGCTGACCGTCTCGGCGTCGAACGCGCATGTGCGCTCGGCCGGCATCGCGGTGCCGCGCGGGCTCAGCGGACCGGCGCTGTGGATCATCATGGTGGGCTGCGCCGTGATCGGCACGCTGTGCCTGATCGAGGCGAGCGACCTGGTGCTGCTCGGCATCGGGCTGGGACTGTACGCGTGTGCGGCGCTCGCCCTCGCCACAATCGTCAGGCGAAAGCGAAAAGTCTCATCGGCGAGCTGAATCTGCCGATTATCACCATGTGACCCCCGACCTCCAGCGTGCGGCACCCACTGAGGTGGGAGTGGCGCGCGCGGCCATGCTCTTCGAGCAGCTCGACCTCGAGCAGGCGGTGAGTGTCCTCAAGCCGGTGCTGACGGCCGAGCCCGGCGCGATCGAGGGCTGGATTCTCCTGGCCCGGCTGCGGCTGGCCATGGACGAGGCCGGAGAGGCCCTCGACGCGGCCGACCACGGGATCAGCCTCAACCCGGGCGAACCCCGGCCGCTCGCGCTGGCCAGCCGGGCGCTGACCCTGCTGGGGCGGCACGAGGAAGCGGTCACCATGGCCTATCGGGCGGTCATCGCCGATCCGCGCAACCCGCTCTGGCACGACCGGGTCGCCTGGGCCCTGCTCTCGGCCGAGCGGCACACCGCCGACGCCGAGCAGGCCGCCCGCACGGCCATCGGGCTCGACCCGAACGAGGCGCACTACTACTACACGCACGGCGTCGCCCTGGAGCGGATGGGCCACCTCGACCAGGCCCGGCAGGCGCTGCTGATCTCGCTGCGCATGGAACCGGAGAACCCGGTCGCCCAGCACCGCCTGGCGGTGCTCAACGGCGAGGCCGAGCGCGAGACCACTGTCAAGAAGAAGGGCTGGCGCCTCTTCAAGGGCAAGGGCTGATCAGCGCGTGTAGGCGAACAGGTCGAGGTCGCGCACCGACGCCGGCTCGGTGGCCTGGACCTTCAGCGTGTTGTCGGCGCCGAACAGCGACAGCTTGGTGACGTCGCCGTCGCGGGTGCGCACCAGCAGGTTGCCGTCGGCGTCGAAGACCGCGCCGACGATGCTGCCGGAGACCGGCAGCCGCACCAGGTCGCCGGTGGCGGTGTCGACGATCGCGTCGGCGGCGTCCGTGCCGGCCGCGTCCTCGCCGGTGGTCTGCAACGGGACGGTCACCCGCTCGCCGGTGGCGTCGACGCTGGTCGGCTTGCAGGCGGCCAGGCCGTCCGGGTTGTCGGCGGTCTGCGTGTCGCCCAGCACCGGCACCGCCGTGACCGACTGGTCCTGGGTGCCGGCTATCCCCAGGCCGCAGTGCGAGGTGGCGTACACCAGCTTGCTGCCGTCGCCCGACCAGCGGAAATGCTGCCCCTCGGTGAGGCCCTCGGGCAGCGGGGTGATCTCGCCGGAGGCGAGGTCGAGTACGGCCGGGGCGTCGACCGCGACCAGGAGCCGGTCGCCGGTCGGCGACCACGCCGGCGCCTGGTCGGGAGAGGTCACGCCGGTGGCGACCTGCTCCGGTGTGCCGCCGGAGGTGGCCGGGCCGACCATCAGGGCGCCGTTCTCCTCGTACGCCACGCGGGTGCCGTCGGGCGAGACGCCGACGGCCGAGGTGGTGTCGCGCAGCACCGTCTGGGTCTCGCCGTCGGCCGGTGACAGCTTCACCACCGTGCCGCCCTCGCGGTAGAAGGCGTGCCCGGGCAGGTCGGTGATGGTCCGTGAGAGTGGCGTGGCCGGCGTCGCGCTGGTCTGCGGCCGGCTGCCGCGATGCGGCGGGCGGACCTCGTCGGCCCTGGTCGAGGTGGCCATCGACGGCACCGGGCGGGGTGGCTCCATGGTCGCCGACCACGACGGGCCGACCGTGGCCGACCGGGCGGCGGCGGGCGCGGCCGTCGACGAGGAGCCGTCGTCGTCCGCGCCGCGCGGCAGCTGCCAGAGTCCGCTGCCCAGCGCGGCCAGCACCAGGACGGCGGCGGTGGTGCCGACCGCGGCCTCGCGGCGCCCGATGCGGCGGGACCGGTGCACCGCGCGGTCGTACATGTCGGTGGGCTCGGCGATGTCGGCCAGGTCGCGCAGCGACGCCCGGAGCTGATCGTGGTCGCCGGCGCTCATCGGCCCGGCTCCGGGAGCATCCGCGCGTCCGGCATCAGCGCGCGCAACTTGTCGAGGGCGCGCGCGGTCTGCGTCTTCACCGTGCTGACCGAGACGCCGAGCATCTGGGCCGCCTCGACCTCGGTGTGGTCCTCGAAGAAGCGCAGCACGATCACGGCCCGCTGCTTGGCGGTGAGCGTGAGCAGGGCCCGGCGCAGCATGAGCCGCTCGACCGCCGCCTCGGCCGGGTCGTCGGCGCCGCGGCGCTGATCGGGCTCGAAGTCGGACGGGAAGACCTCGGCGACCTTCGGCCGCCGCCAGAAGGACACCTGTGCGTGGTACATGACCTTCCGGCAGTACGCCTCGGCGTGCTCCGGACGCTCCAGACGTGCCCAGGCGCGATGGGTACGAGCGAGCGCTTCCTGCACCAGATCCTCGGCTAAGTGTTGATCCCCGGTCAAAAGGTACGCGGAACGCAGAAGCGCATGAGAACGGGCGCGCACGAAATGCGCGTAGTCGGCCTCACGGGCGTCCATCCGAGGGTGTCCGTTCGGGGAGACGAGGGAGACGTGAGCGTACCGAGGCGATTCAACAACCGCGCTCTCGGTCGTCACGTCTTCCCCTCTTCCCCTGCACCGCTCGATGCCTCCCCGTGTGGGCACCGTTCGGCGCTTATGAGGACGCGTTCCGGTCGATGCCCGGACGACAGCCGTTCGACCGAATTCGCGCTCCACCGAACGGCCAGATGGTTTGTCACGCCGCTCACATCCCGTTTTCGGTAGCGTCGATCGGGCATCGGTCTGTACGCGGGCGCGCGGCGCCCATGACGGAAGGACCCGCATGGCACGCCCTCGCATCGTGATCGTCGGGGCCGGATTCGCCGGCTTCACCGCGGCCCGCACGCTGAGCAAGCTCGCCCGCGGCGGCGCCGAGATCATCGTCATCAACCCGACCGACTACTTCCTCTACCTGCCGCTGCTGCCCGAGGTGGCGGCCGGCATCCTCGAGCCGCGCCGGGTCACCGTCTCGCTCGCGGCCGCCCTGCCCGACGTCAAGGTGGTGCTCGGCGAGGTCGACGGCTTCGACCTGGACGGCCGTACGGTGTCCTACCGCGACCCGGACGGCGGCGCCGGCCGGATCGGATATCACCGCCTGGTCATCGCGGCCGGCAGCGTCAACAAGCTGCTGCCCGTGCCCGGCGTGAGCGAGTACGCGCACGGCTTCCGCGGCATCTCCGAGGCGCTCTACCTGCGCGACCACATCATCCGCCAGATCGAGATGGCCGGGAACGCGGCCGATCCGGCCGAGCGCGACGCGCGCTGCACGTTCGTCGTGGTCGGCGCGGGCTACACCGGCACCGAGGTGGCGGCCCAGGGCGTGCTCTACACCGACGCGCTGGTCAAGTGGCGGCCCGAGTTGCAGGGCCGGGTGCGCTGGCTGCTGCTCGACACCGCCGACCGGGTGCTGCCCTCATTGGACGGCCGTCTGGCCGACGCCTCCGACGCGGTGCTGCGGTCCAGGGGCGTCGAGCTTCTTCTGCGTACGAGTGTGAAAGAGGCCACAGAGGACGGTGTGCACCTCTCGACGGGCGAGTACGTGCCGACCAAGTCGCTCATCTGGTGCGTGGGTGTGCGCCCCGACCCGCTGGTGGCCGAGATGGGCCTGGAGATCGAGCACGGCCGGCTGGTGGTCGACGAGTTCCTCACGGTCCCCGGCCACCCGGACGTCTACGCCATCGGCGACGCGGCCGCCGTGCCCGACCTGACCCGCCCCGGCGAGATCACCGGCATGACGGCGCAGCACGCGACCCGGCAGGGCACGGCCGCGGCGAAGAACATCGCGGCTTCCTACGGAACGGGGCGCCGCCGCCCGTACCGCCACCACGATCTCGGTTTCGTGGTCGACCTGGGCGGTCTCGACGCGGCGGCCAACCCGATCGGCCTGCCCCTGTCCGGGCTGCCGGCCAAGGTGGTCACCCGCGGCTATCACCTGATCTCGATGCCCGGCAACCGCGTGCGGGTGGCGGCCGACTGGCTGCTCGACGCCGCGCTGCCCCGCCAGGGCGTCCAGCTGGGCCTCGTGCGCGGTGCCGCGGTCCCGCTCGACAGCTCGGTTGCCTGACTGCTCAAGTGGCCGGGCCCTAGCCATCGTGCGGCGGAGCTATGGAAGATTATGCCGGGATTCTTCTGGAGCTGCGGCTTCGTCGAAGGAGATCCTCAATTGCTGGCTCAAGACGTACCGGGTGTTCTTGCTCCGAGTTTTCCCTCCGATAACTTCGATCTCACCGTCCCGTTTGAGACGGCCGAGCCAATGCTCGGCCGTCTTCTCCGAGGCCCCGATGGTTTGAGCAATCTCTGCTTTCGATAGATCGCCAAGGTGTGCCAACGCCTCGATGATCTGGCGGCGCCGGTTCGGCCTTGGCCTCCGCCGTGATTCGTGTGAACCGACCAGCCGCGCGAATCCCGACAAGGTGTAGCGCGCTCCGCCACGCCTTCCCGTTTGATCTACCAGCTCTCTGGCCACCAGATCCTGTAGTTCGAAGGTGGCCACTCGGCTGTCGTTCACTCCGGTCGCTGCTCGGTATTTGGAATTATCGAGTACCTCGCCGTGCTTCATGAGGGCCAAGGCTATGCATTGAGAGTCTCGAATTCCCTCTCGTCCCAATGCGTTCAGCCAGTGGACCGTATCGTCATCGAGTAGGGCATGGTTGGGCATCACTACTTCGAATGACGTGACGCGATCCCTGAAATGGGGAGGCCCCATGCCGGCGCGGCGGAGCGATGAAATCATTGCGCGAATCCCTGATCCGCGATTCTCGCAGACGGTTCGATCCTCGCCGGGAACGTAGACCTCTTCCAGCAGCCTGAGGAGAAGGGCGTTCCGGGCGGAGGACCGGCCCTCCTCGCCGAGGCGATTGACGTCGAGAGATCCGAAGAGTCCTCCCGGATTTTGGATCTTCAGGCGGTCGGGGTAGAGCTCGACCTGCACCTGAGTTCCTCGTGACCCAGGCGAGAGGTCTCGATGTACGAGTGCGTTGACGATTGCCTCGCGCAACGCCTCGGGCGGGTACTCCCAGACGTCTCGTCGCCCCGTGCCCGTGATCAGTGCTCGACGGGTCATGTTTCGTTGAATTGCAGCGAGTGTCTCGCGGGCCATGTAAGGAATTGAGCCGTTTGCGGACACGTTATCGAGGAAACGGACCCCGGACGGCGAGCTCTCGCCTGTCACGGTGGGATAATGAACGAATGTGAGGTTCAATTGCGGAAAATATTGTTGCGGGAAATGTCCCAGCGAAAGCAGGCCGGCGAGAGAGGGGCGAAACTCGCCGGTCGAATCAGGAACGATCACCCGATTCATTCGAAGAATTGTCTCCACCGGCTCGGTGCCCCAGAGTCGTGGATTCTGTTCGCGAAGTCGTGCCACATAGGTATCGACCGCGTGCGAATCGAGATCCTCCACGCTCGCGCCTTCGACAGGTTCCGTGTCGAAGATCGGCTGTCCTCGCTCGGCGATGAGCTGATGAACTTCCTCCGCTGTCAGGCGTCGATCAGAATCGGCCACTCTGATGTAGGTGCCTCGGTTGAGCCCCTGCTTTGTAACGTACGACGGTTTCTGCTCCCTAGGGAGCTCGGAAATCTGGGCGACAACAACATGCAAGCCGTCGACCTCTCCGATGAAGATCTCCGGTTGCAATGGTGGGGTTATGTCGTCGCGACACATGTGAGCAAGGTCGGTGAGTAGCTTGCGTGGATTTTGGAGGCCCACGGCGCGAAAGCCCGGCGTGTCGTCGAGGCCGAGGATGAGGGCCCCGCCGCCGGGGCTGTTGGAGAACGCGGAGAGGCTTTCCTTCGCCGAGCTCGGAAGTCCTCCAATGGCGGCCTTGACCTCGACACGCGTGGCCTCTGAGCCGAACTTGCGCAACTCGGTGATCAGGCCGTCCAGCCACTCGGACATTTCGCTGCTCATCATCTTCCTAAGTTGGGAAGTACAGCATCCTCGGTTAGGAAGATGATGTCACCTCTTAGGAAGTAGCGCATCCCACGTGCGACCAGCGAACTCGTACGAGGTCAAGGGCGCTGCCGAGTCCTTCTTCCTAACCGAGGAAGAAGGTGAGGAAGATGGCCACCTTGGGTTGTTGCTCGCTAAGGAACAATGACCGCGCGGCCCTTCAGGGTGCCGGCCCGCATCTGGTCGTAGGCGTCCACCGCCTGGTCCAGGGTGAAGGTCTGCGTCTCGGGCTTCACCAGGCCGCGGGCGCCTAGGTCGAGGACCTCGGCCAGTTCGCTGCGCGAGCCCCAGTACGTGGTCTGGATGCTGGCTTCGTACGGCACCGAGAAGAACGACAACGGCAGCACGCCGCCGCCGATGCCGACGATGGTCACGTCACCCAGTTGACGGACCACCGAGGCGGCCAGCACGAGCGTGGGGTCGGCGCCCACGAAGTCGAGCACCACGTCGGCGCCGTGGCCGTCGGTCGACTTGCGGATCTGCCCGGCCGCGGCGTCGCCGGAGACGACCATCTCGTCGGCGCCGTGCTTCTCGGCCAGCTCCAGCGCCTCCCGGCGGTTGTCGACCGCGATGACGCGGGCCGCCGTGGTGGCCTTCAGGATCTGCACGGCCACGTGGCCCAGGCCGCCCACGCCGATCACGACCGCTGTGGTGCCGGGGGCCAGCTTCGGCCACGAGCGGCGGATCGCGTGGTACGGGGTGAGGCCGGCGTCGGTCAGCGGGGCCGCGCTCGCCGGGTCGAGCCCGACCGGCAGCGGCAGCAGGTGCCGGGTGTGGTGCACGAGCATGAACTCGGCCATGCCGCCGTCCACGCCGAGGCCGCCTCCGCCGCCGGGCGCCGGGGTGGCGCCCGGATTTTCGCAGTACGGCTCCACGCCGACCCGGCAGCGGTCACACTCGCCGCAGCCCCACGGCCCGTAGACGGCGACCGGCATGCCGACCGGGAAGCCGGGCCGGTTCGGACTTCCAGGACAACAGGCGCAGAGCACGCACGGCGGGCACTTCCTCTCCGGTCGGGTCGTCACCTCATCGTTGTCCCCGCAGGTTGCCGTGCCCGGTAAAAGCCGTATTCGGGCGATGAACCCCGCGACGATCGATCCGTCTGGAGCGAGGAAGATTCCTCTACAAAGGAGTGGTACGTGCTTCGTCGTCGACTGATCGCCGTGGCGACCGCGGTGGCCGCCGCCGTGCTGGCACCGGCCGCGGCCCAGGCGCACACGCCGGGCAAGGCCTACGTCGCCCTGGGCGACTCGTACGCCGCGGGCGTGGGCGCGCCCCTGTACACCGACCCGGCCTGCCTGCGGGGCGCCGGCGGATATCCGCCCCTGCTCGCGGCCAAGCTCGGCGCGACCACCTTCGACTACGACGCGTGCAGCGGCGCCACCACCGCCGACGTGCTCACCAACCAGCTCGGCGACCTCAACCGGCACACCCGCCTCGTGACGGTCACGGTCGGCGGCAACGACCTCGGCTTCACCTCCGGCCTCACCACGTGCCTGACCGGCACCGACGCCGACTGCGCGGCCGTCGTCGACCAGGCCGCGAAGTTCACGGCCGAGACGCTGCCGGGCCGGCTCGACGCGGTCTACCGCGCCATCAGGCAGCGGGCGCCGCACGCGACGATCGTGGCCACCGGCTACGCCCACTTCTTCGAGACCACCACCGACTGCGCGACCGTACCGGCCGGCCTGGCCAAGCGCGCGGCCCTCAACGGGGCGGTCGACGTGCTCGACGCGAAGATCCGCCAGCGCGCGGCCCGCGCCGGCGTCCGCTTCGCCGACGTGCGCCAGAACTTCGCCGGCCACGGTCTGTGCGGCGCCGACCCGTGGCTGGGTGGACCGGCGGCCCCGGCCCCGTTCCACCCGACCGCGACCGGTTACCGCGACGGCTATCTGCCGGCGGTCGGCAAGGCCCTCGCCCGGCGCTGACGGCTTCCCGGGTCTAATCTGCGTCGATGATCCGAGACGCGTTCCTCGAGTCGGCCGACGTCGCCGCGGCCCTGCTGCGGGCGCCCGAGGTGGCGGAGCGGTGGTCGAGGCCCAGCGCGCTGACCGGATATTCCTGTGGCGGCGTCGCCCGTCACCTGGCGAACCAGATCACGCACACGGTGACCCACCTGGCGGCGCCGCCCGGCATCACCGCGATCCCGGTGCTCGACCACTTCACCGGCAACGCCTGGCTGACGTCCGGTGCGGACAGCGACGACAACACGGACATCAGGAACCGCAGCGAGCGGGCGGCCGCGGCGACGACGGCCGGCGAGCTGGCCGAGCAGGTCGGCGGGGCGCTCCGCGAGCTGCGGGTGGCGGTGCCGGCGCAGCCGCCGGAGCGCGTCGTCGACCTCGGCGAATGGGGCCTGACGGTCGACGACTTCCTGCTGACGAGGGTGATGGAGCTGGTCGTGCACTCCGACGACCTGGCGGTCAGCCTGGGCCTAACCACGCCGGCGATGCCCGCGGCGGCCAACGAGGCGACGATCGAGCTGCTCGGGCGGATCGCGGCGTGGCGCCATGGTCCGCTGAACGTCGTCCGTGCGCTGGCGCGGCGAGAGCGGGCGCCGGGGTCGATTGCCGCTCTTTGACGGCGCCCGCTCTGAATCACTCGGGAATCAGGTCCCCGTGCCGGTTGGAGCCTGGCCCTGCTGCATCTGGCCGCCGCCGGGGAAGCCGCCCTGCTGACCGCCCTGCATGCCGCCTGGGGCCTGGCCGCCCTGCTGGGTCGTGCCGCCCTGGGTGGTGCCGCCTTGGGTGGTGCCGGTCGAGGCCAGGTTGGTGTCGGTGATCGACGTGGCCGTGGCCTTCGAGTCGGCGCTGGTGGCGATCACGCGCACGGTGTGGCCGGTGGCGACCGAGGAGATCTGGTCGGCACCGTTGTCGACGGTGGTCGAGCTGGTGATCACGTAGGTCTGGCTGTACCCGTCGGTGCTCTTGACGGTCATCGAGCTGCTGCTGACGGCCGAGACGGTGCCGGTCTGCGTGACCTGCGTGGTGTAGCCACCGTTGCCGTCGGAGACCACGTACTCGCCGTGCAGGGCCGTCGCGCCGCCCGCGCCGCCGCCGGCCATCGTTCCGCCGCCGCCGTTCATGCCCCCGCCGCCGTTCATGCCCCCGCCGCCCGGGAACTGGCCGCCACCCGGGCCACCCTGGGCCGAAGCGGAGCTGTCACTCCCGGTCGCGGCCATCACGCCCGCAGTGATTCCCGCGCTGGCGACGGCGACCGCCACCAGTGCGCCGGCCGCCGCCAGCTTTGCGTTCTTGCGCCCGCCGGGCCGATCACCACCGCCACCGTTGTTCTCGGGCGGCGTCCAGGTGGGCGGCGCGCCACCGGCGTCGTGCGCCGGGCTCCAGGTGGACGCGGCCCCTTCGGCGTGGGCCGGCGAAGAGCTTTGCGTGGCGGCCCAGGAGGCGTGCTCCGACGGGGCGACCTCGAAGCCGGGGCCTGCGAAATCCGTGACGCTGTCCTGGGCGGCTGTGGGATAGGACGCTGTGGGGCCGGCGAAGGCCGTGTGATCATCGGGGGTGCTGACCGGTGGCCAGTTCAGTGGTGGCTCGGCGGACGAACGGGTGGAATGGTCGTGAACGGTCATCGTCTCGGTTCTCCCTCGGTCGCTCGTGCGCTACCAAGGACTTTGACCAGCGTGACTATGCACGGCCTGTGGAGGTTTTAGGTGCCCGGTATCAACCCGGCCGACATTCGCGCGGTCCTCTTCGACATGGACGGCACTCTCGTCGCCTCCGACGGGGCGGTCGAGCGTTCCTGGCTCTCCTGGGCCGCCGAGTACGGTGTCGACGGCCACGAGGCGTACGAAATGGCGCATGGCGCACCCAGCGCAAGCACCGTCCGTAAGCTCCTGCCGCACCTCGAAGAGGCCGCGATCGTGACCGCCTCGGCCCGGCAGCTGGAGTTGCAGTACGACGATCTGAGCGATGTCACCGCCACGCCGGGCGCCTTCGAGGCCCTTGACGTGCTCGCCGAGCGGAAGATGCCGTGGGCCGTCGTGACCAGCGCCGACACCCGGCTGGCCAAGGCCCGGCTCGGCGCCGCCGGCATCGTGGCGCCGGTGCTCGTCACCACCGACGACATCGCCGCCGGCAAGCCCGACCCGGAGGGTTATCTGCGGGCGGCCGAGCTGCTCGGCGTCGACCCGGGCGAGTGTCTCGTCGTGGAGGACGCCGAGGTGGGGCTTCGGGCCGCGCGGGCCGCGGGCGCCCGCACGGCGGCGCTTCGCGGCCTCGACGGTGACGTCCGGCTGGAGACGCTCACCGACCTGGCGGAACTACTGCGGTAGGTCGTCCAGGAAGTCGGCGGTCGGCACGTAGAACAGCGAACCGGTCATCGCGGTCGAGAAGTCCAGGATCCGGTCGTACGTCCCGTACGGCTCACCCAGGAACATGCGGCGCAGCATGAGCTCCGGAACGTCGGGAGTGGACGCGTACGCGATGTAGTACGTGCCGAACAGGCCCTCCTTGATCGAGCCGAACGGCATGTTGTCGCGCAGGATCTTCAGCTCGTTGCCGTCCGGGTCGTCGACCGTGTTGAGGGCGACGTGCGAGTTCGGCGCCTTCTCCTCGATCTCGACGTTGTCGAGCTTGGTGCGGCCGATCGCCGCCTCCTGCTCCTCGACCTTCAGCGCGTTCCAGCCGGTCAGGTCGTGCACGTATTTCTGCACCATGACGTAGCTGCCGCCGGCGAAGTCGGGATCCTCGTCGCCGACCAGCACGGCCCGCGAGGCGGTGCTTCCGGTCGGGTTCTCGGTGCCGTCGACGAAGCCGAGCAGGTCGCGCTCGTCGAAGTATTTGAAGCCGTGCGTCTCGTCGACCACGTCGGCCGCGTCGGCCAGCCGCTGGGCGATCTTGGAGGCCATCTCGAAGCACACGTCCATCTGCCCGGCCCGCAGGTGGAACAGCAGGTCGCCGGGGGTGGAGGGCGCCACGTGCTGCGGGCCCTTCCAGGAGCGGAACTTGTGCAGCTGGGCCGGGCGCGGTCCGTTCGGGAACAGCCGGTCCCACAGCTCGGAGCCGATGCCGGTGACGCATGACAACCCGGCCGACGGCAGCCGGAAGCCGACCGTGCGCTGGAGGGCGCTCACGTCCTCGAGCAGGTCGCGGACGGCCTGCTCGCCGCCGGGCCGGACGGTCATCACCAGGAAGATCGCCGCGTCGGTGAGCGGCGCGAGCACGGCCTGCGATTCGACCGTGGGAGCGACGGAGCGGGGCGCTGTCATGGTCAGCAGCCTACGGACCGTAGGCCGATAATGACCCCCATGAGTGATCGGCGTGACGTGTGATGCGGCCCTTCGCGTTCGCGGGGCGGACCTGCGTGGTGACCGGGGCGGCGAGCGGGATCGGTGCGGCCGTCACCCATGAGCTGGCCCGGCGGCGGGCGGTGCTGGTGCTGGTCGACCGGGACGCGGAGGGCATGGCCCGGGTGGCCGACCTGGCCCGGGAGCTCGGGTCGCCGGACGTGTCGACGTACGAGATCGATCTCAGCGACGGCGGCGACCGGCTCGACCTGGCGGCCGAGGTCGCCGCCCGGCACGGCGGGGTCGACCTGCTCGTCAACAACGCCGGCGTCACCCTGATGGGGACCTTCGAGCAGAACAGCATGGCCGATTTCGACTGGTTGCTGGAGATCAACCTTCATGCGGTCGTACGGATGACGAAGGCTTTCCTGCCGCAGCTGCTGTCCCGGCCCGGATCGCACGTGGTGAACGTGTCCAGCCTCTTCGGGCTGATCGCCCCGGCCGGCCAGGTGGCGTACGTGACGAGCAAGTTCGCGGTCCGCGGCTTCACCGACGCGCTGCGCAACGAACTGGAGCCGCAGGGGGTCGGCGTGACCGTGGTGCACCCGGGCGGCATCAAGACCAGCATCGCGGCCAGCGCCCGGCTCAGCGGCGGCGACCCGGGCGGCACGCAGGCCGCGCAGGCGGAGAAGTTCGAGGAGCGGGCGCTGACCATGCCGGCCGAGGAGGCGGCCCGGCAGATCCTGACCGCCATCCAGCGCCGCCGCCCGCGCCTGGTGATCGGTGGCGTGGCGCGGGCCGCGGACGTGCTGGCGCGGCTGACCCCGACCCGATATTGGAAGCTCGCCCAGCGGGCCGGGAAACGCCTGACTTAGAACGCGGCGAAGCGCCGGCGGTCGCGGCCGTCGATCGTCGTGAAGTCCCCGCCGGCCTGAACTGTGCTTTTGTGCACGGTCAGGACGCGTACGCCGATGACGCCGTTGGCCTGGGGAGCCCAGCTCGTGAGCGTGCCGGTGGCGGTGAGCGCGGCCAGTTTGAGGCGCGGCGTGGAACCGTCGACGCAGCCGCCCTTGGCGCCGTTACGTTCGGTTCGGCAGATGGCGTCGAAGTGGCCGCCGACGTAGGTGATGCCGCCGGCCGACGCGATGGCGGCCGCGTCCCCGTCGAAGACCCGTTGCCAGCGCAGGGCCCCGGTGGGGGCGAACGACAGGGCCCGGCCGCCCACCCCGGCCGTGGCCACCTGCACGCCCGACGAGTCGACGGCGATCGCGCGGACCTCGGCCGGCACCCGCGGCCGGAAGATCGGGTCGACGGCGCCGCTGACGCTGTTGACGGCGGCCAGCCGCAGCGTGCCCTTGACGCCGTTCACGATGTGGAAACCGCCGCCCAGATAGACCTTGGAGCCGGCCACCGTGAGCGCGTGCACGGTGTCGTCGGTGAGCGGCCGCCAGCGGGTGTCCAGGCGTCCGGTGGCGAGGTCGAAGGCGGCCAGGTTGCGGCGCCGTTCGTCGTCGACAGCGGTGAAGCTGCCGCCCAGATAGAGGCGGTTGCCGGCGGTGCCGAGCGCGTACGCCGTACCGGTGATCTCGTGAGCGAACGACGAGACGGCGCCGCTCGACGGGTTGAGCTTGGCCAGCGAGTCCCGGTCCTCGCCGCCGACCTCGTGGAAGTCGCCGGCCGCGTAGACGCTGTCGGTGGTGGTGGCCAGGGCGCGGACCGTGCCGTCGGCCGGTGGCGCCCAGTCGAGCAGGTCGCCGCTGCGCGCGTCGAAGGCGGCCAACCGCAGCCGCTTGTAGGTCTTTCCTCCGGACGTCGCGCTGGTGAACGCGCCGCCGACGTAGACCGTGTCGCCGCGGTGGGCGATCGCGTACACGCCGCCGTTGAAGGTCGGCGCGGTCCGTGGCGTCACCGGGGCGGGCAGCGCCCCGACGAGCATGGCAGTGAGGAAGGGGAGGAAAGGCACAAAGTGCCTAACCGTCGTGGGTCCCGGAAAGGCTCGGGGCCTCCGCCGTCAACAGCTCGTGCTGTTCGTCGTCGGCGGCCAGCGTCTGCGTGCGCAGGCCCAGCATGGAGAGCCACTCGACGAGCTGGCGATGGATGGCGTCCGGGCCGTCCAGCTCGGGCTGGGTGATCGGCCAGCGGGCCGGGTGCACCAGCACCGCGTCGGTCTGCCAGCCGCCCAGGCCGCCGTGCGAGCCGACCAGCTCCTCGAACGCCGCCACCTCCTCGGTGACCGGGTCGACCGAGCTGATCAGCACCAGGTCGCCCACGTGCGCGGCCTCCTGGTGGCGGAGCAGATCGTGGGCGGCGCGCGGCCCGTACGGCAGCAAGGGGTCGATGCCCTCGACGCTGCCGTCGGTGAGCCGATGGGTGCCCGAGGTGCCGAGCGCGACCGGGCCGTCGCCGTCGCGGACGATCACCAGCCCGATGCCGGGGTGGGCGACCAGGCCGTTGATCAGGCGCGGATAGGCCCGCTCGATCCGCTCGCGGTCGAGCCGCTCGGTGAACCTGGTCAGGTAGAGCAGGGCCAGGTTGCCCGACGAGACGACCAGCAGCGGGGCGACTGGCGGCTCCGGGAAGTCGGGCTCCTTGGTCGCCTCCTCCTCGGCCGGCGTGGACGGCGCGTCGGCCGGGTCGGGCGCTGAGAACCGCTCGACCACCTCGTCCAGGGTCTCGCCGTAGCGCTGCTTGAAGGTGGCGCCCTGGCTCTGCCCGTGGTCCGAGAGGACGACCAGGTGATAGCGGCGGGCCGCCTCGGGGGCGAGCCGTTCGAGCACGCCGAGCATCCGGTCGAGGCTCTCCAGCTGGCGCATCGACTCGGGGCGGGCCGGGCCCGCGTGATGTGCCACCTCGTCGTAGTCGACCAGGTCGCAGTAGACGGCCGGCGCGCCCCGGGCCATCTGCTCGGCGATCAGCGACACGTTCACGTCGCGCAGCAGCATCGAGGCCGGCCGCAGGGCCAGGAAGGAGCCCGAGCGGCTCACCCGGGGCTGGAGGTTGCGGCGGCGCTGGAGGCGGGCCTGGTGCAGCTCGGTGATCACCTCACCGACGCCGAGGACCAGGGCCCGGGTGAAGCCGTACGGCGAGGCCATGAAGGCCGCCCAGCCGCGCGCCGACCGGCCCGGCAGGGCCGCGTGGCTGACCGTGAGCAGGCTGACCGCGGCGTCGCCGCTGAACGCGTTGCCGATGCTGACCCCGCCGTCACGCAGCAGGCCGCGGCCGTCGCTGAGCCGCGGCTCGATCACGGCCGCGTCGCGCGGGCGGTTGGTGACCATCAGCTTGCCGGTGTCCTTCTCGAACCAGCGGAACGCCGGCACCTGCCGGGTCGCGCCGTGCAGGATGCCGGCCTGCGACGCCGGGGTGGTCGACGGCAGCCCGGTGTGCCAGCCCCGCATCCGGTGGCTGCCCGAGCGCAGCCAGTGGCCGAGGGTGGGCAGGTTGCCGGCGCGCACGGCCCAGCGCAGCACCGGCTCGGAGAGGCCGTCGAACTGGATCATCAGCAGGCCCGGGTCGGTGCCGGTCCGGGGGCGGCGCAGCGTGATGAGCGGGCCGCCGGCGAGCCGGGCCTGACGGCGCCGCACCCCGCGCATGAGCCGCTTCGACTCGCGGACGAAGGTGTCGTCGGAGCCGCTGTCCAGCATCCAGTCGACGATGGCGGCGAAGACGATGGCCAGGATGGCGGTGAGCACCAGCGAGGGCAGGCCGCTGATCCGGTTGGCCGGGTCGATCTCGAGGGCGACCACGATGACGGCGATCTGGGCCAGGATGCCGAGCAGCATGGCGCCCCAGCCGCCGAGGGCCACGATGCCGACCAGCAGCAGCGGGCGCAGCACGGCGCCGACGCCGGCCACCACCAGCACCAGGCCGAGCGTGTCGACGATGTCGTTGCTGTTCACGCCCGGCATCAGCCAGAGCGTGAGGGTCAGCACGACGAAGGTGACCAGGGCGCTGCGCAGGACGGCGCGCAACCGGTTGAGGACCCGGCGCCAGCTGAGCAGCGCGCGCAGATCGGCGCGCCAGTCGCGGGCGGCCGGGGCGGACGGAGGCTCGTGCAGGCTGATGGCCACCCGAAAACGATGTCACAGCTCGCGGCGAATCACCGGCACCTCGTTAGTGTGATCACTTGGGGTTTGTTTGCCCCGTACGGATAGCTTCGGAGCGGTGCGCGCCCGAATAGTCTTGATCATCCTTATGATCACCGCCCTGTCCGCTTGCAGTGGGCCGGACGAGGAGCCTGCCGCCCCGGCGCCGAAGATCGTCGGCTACTTCACCGGCTGGGGTACCTACGGCCGTGACTTCCAGGTCGAAGATCTGGTCACCACCGGCGCCGCGGCCCGCCTGACCCACCTCAACTACGCCTTCGGCAAGGTCGACAAGGGCCGGTGTGCCGTCGCCGACGCCTGGGCCGACTATCAGAAGCCGATCTCGGCCGGCGCTTCCGGCCTTCAGGGCAACTTCGGCCGGCTCCGCCAGCTCAAGCAGCAGCATCCCCAACTGCGGGTGCTGTGGTCGTTCGGCGGCTGGACCGGCTCGGCCGGCTTCACCGAGGCGGCCCGCGACCCGGAGGCGTTCGCCGAGTCCTGCCACGAGCTGCTCACCGACGAGCGCTGGTCCGGGGTCTTCGACGGCATCGACATCGACTGGGAATATCCGAACGCCTGCGGGCTCAAATGCGACGAGAGCGGCCCCGACGCCCTGCCCGAGATGCTCGACGCGCTGCGCTCGGCGTTCGGGCCGGACGCCCTGATCACCGCGGCTGTGCCGGCCGACGTGTCCAAGCTGCGGGCCACCGACTACAAGGCCGTCGCGGGCACGGCGAACTGGCTCAACGCGATGACGTACGACTACTTCGGCGCCGGCGGCGACGATGCTCAGAAGACCCCGAGGACGGCGCCTCATTCGCCGCTGACCGCCTACCCTGGCATTCCTCGCGAATCGTCCACCGCGACGGCGACCGTCGACGAGCTGCTCGCACTGGGCGTCCCCTCGGAGAAGGTGCTGCTCGGCCTCGGCTTCTACGGCCGCGGCTGGGACGGGGTGACCCAGGCCGAGCCGGGCGGCGAGGCGACCGGACCGGCGCCCGGCAAATACGAGAAGGGCCTCGAGGACTACAAGATCCTGGCCGAGCGCTGCCCGCCGACCGGCACGATCGCCGACACGGCCTACGCGCTCTGCGGCACGCAGTGGTGGTCCTACGACACGCCGGAGACCATCAAGACCAAGATCGAGTACGCCCGGAGCAAGCGGCTGGGCGGAGCCTTCGCGTGGGAGCTGTCCGGCGACACGGCCAAGGGCGACCTGCTCGGAGCGGTCAGCTCGGGCCTGGCCGTGCCGCCGACCGGATAGCGGCCACCAGTCGCTCGCGGGCCGGCGACGGCGGCTCACCGGCCCGCTCGGCGAGGTAGACCGTGTTGAGCGGTACGACAGTGGGCTCGTGCAGCCGCACCAGGCGCCCGGCCGCGAGATCGGCCGCGCACAGATATTCGGGCAGCACGCTGTAGCCGCCACCGGCGATCACGGTGGCGAGCACGGCGTGCAGATTGGGCACGACGACGGCCGCCTCCCGCGACGGCCGGGCGCCGAACTCGGTCTGCCAGTAACGGCGGACGATCGGAAGGTCCTCGGCGTACGCCACCAGCGGCACCGTCTTGAGATCACGCCCCGCCACCTCGGGCGGACCGACCAACAGGAACTCCTCGTCACAGAGCGGCTCGACGCGCAGACCGGCCCCGCGCGGCCGCACGCTGAGCAGGGCCAGGTCGAGGGAGCCGTCGCGCAGCCGGGCCGTGAGCTCGGCCGGCAGCCCGAAGCTGACCCGCAGCTGAAGGCCCCCGGCGACGAGCGGCCCCGCCGCCGGGAGCACCACGGCGGTGAGGAACTCGGCCGGCCCGCCCAGATGCACCTCCTCGCCGACCTCGTCGACGACCAGCCCCGCCAGCTTGTCGAGCGGCTCGCTGACCCGCCGGGCCAGCAGCTCGGCGGCTGGGGTGGGCGCGACACCACGCGGCAGACGGGTGAACAGCGGCTTGCCGAGAGCGGTCTCCAGGGCCCGGAGCTGCGCCGTCACGGTCGGCTGGGACAGCGACAGCCGCCGGGCGCCGCCGGTCACCGAGCCGGCCCGATAGACGGCCAGAAAGGTGCGCAGCAGGTCGAGGGAGAGCTCCATGGGCGGTCAGCCTATTTGCACCCAGACGTTGTCGAGAGCGCCGTTGAACTGGTCGTTGTCGGCGTAGGCGCCCTTGCCGCCGATGCTCATCGGCCGGTTGTTGGTGACCGAGAGCTTGGCCGGAATGGTGGTGCGCCCGCGCAGATATCCGTTGACCAGCACGAAGAGGTTGGTGGCGACCCGGCGGCACTCGATGGAGTGCCACTGGCCGTCGGCCACGCTGACGGAGCTGGTGGCCATCCGGATGGGCGGCCGTTTGTCGTCGACGAGCACGCAGCTGGGCCGTCCGGCGGCCCCGTCGATCTGGAGCTTCCATTGGCTGCTGGTGGTCGAGTAGCCCTTCTGCACGACGTTCTGCCCCTTGCTGGTCTGCCCAGGGGTCAGCATGACCTCGGCCCCGAACGCGATGTTGCGCACGCCGGGATTGAGATCGGCCGAGGAGGTGGCGGTCTGGAGGGCGACATGGGGGCAGACGCGGGCCGAGCATCGCCCGGGAAAGGCCAGAGCCGACCCTTGCCCGTGTACGACCCGTCGAACCGACCCGCCGTGCCCCGAGATCACCCGAAGCGTGTGCCCCCGCCCCGACTCATCGATGATCGACCCGGCCCGCCCGTTGAAGGCGTAGCGAGCCACCACCACACCGGTGGCCCCAACTCCCGGCGTCGGTGCAGCGGCCGGCGCTCCCGGCCTCACTCCTTGCCGCGCGCCGCCTGGAGCTCTTTCTCGCGCGATGCCAGCAGCTCTTTCTCGCGCGGTGCCAGCAGCTCTTTCTCGCGCGGCGCCGGCCCGGTCGGCGAGCGCTCTGCCCGGCGCGACGGCGGCCGCCTCGTCGGTCGTCGCATTGTCCGTTGTCGCGTCATGGGCCAGGGCGGCGAGCGCCCCTGCCGGCGCGGCGAGGGGCGGGTGCGCCGGCAGTGGATCGGCAATGAGGGCGACGGCCACCGTCGACACGGCGACGAGGGCAGCGCCGAACCAACTAGATCGCATGCCCGAATTATCGCTTGTCAGCCCTTTCGTCCGGCCAAGTTCGCCCCGTCGAACCGGGCGAACCTGACCACCGAAGGGACTAATTCCACCGAAAAGGTGCAAAAGTCAGGAACGACCCGAGCCCCGCCTGCGTGAGGCGGGGCGAACGAGCGTCGGGCCGGGCGGAAGCCGGAGGGGCGCGATCAGGACGAGCGGGATGCGGTCTTGCGGGCGGCGGTCTTGCGGGCCGTCGTCGAGGCCGGGACCTCGGGGGCCGGGGTGGCGGCCTTGCGCGGGGTGGCGGCTCGGCGAGCGGGGGTGGCAGCCCGGGTGGAGGCGGCGGTCGCGGCCTTGCGGGCCGTGGTGCGGGCGGCGGTTGCGCGGGCGGTGGAGGCTCCCTCGTCGGCGGCCACGTCCTCAGCGGGAGCGGCCGGGGTGCTCGCGGCGGAGGAAGCGGCCCGAGTGGCCGGCGCAGCCTTCGCGGCAGCGGGAGCGGCCGAAACGGCGGGCGCGGCCTTCGCGGCGGCGGCCGAAGCGGTGGCGCCGGAAGCCTTGGCGCCGGAAGCCTTGGCGCCGGAGGTGGTGGCGCCGGAGGTGGTGGCGCCGGAGGTGGTGGCGCCGGAAGCGGTGGCGCCGGAAGCAGCGGCCTTTGACGCGGTGGTGGCCGGAGCGGCGGGTGCCGGAGCGGCGGCGGGTGCCGGAGCGGCGGGCGCCGGGGCGGCTGATCCGGTGGCCGGCTTGGCGGCGGCTCGGTCGCGGGCCTTTTCGCGGGTGATCAGGTCGGCCAGGACGGCCTTGCTGTACTTCTCCTCGAGGGTGGTGGCGCGCGAAGCCGCCTTGTCCGCCTTGGCCACCGCCTTCTTGTGGGCCTTCTCCAAGCGGGCCTTGTCGCGCTCCTGCGTCTTCAGCGAGCGCTTCAACCGGCGGGCCTCGGCCTCGGCGTTGCGCAGCGCCTGCTTCTGGCGCTGGGTCAGGTCGGCGTTCGTGCGCAGGCGGTTCTCGAGTTCGGTGACGGTGTTCTTGGCGCGCTCCGCGGCTTCGTGCGCGGCTCCGGACGCGTCGCGGCGGCGGTCGAGCTGGTTCGTACTCACGAGGGGTCTCCTTTCGTCTCACCTGTGGCCGTACCCCCGGATTGACGGTGGACGACATCAAGGCGAAGTCAAAGTTACGAGGATTGCTCGACAACTTCGGCCGCGCGAGCCCTGCGGCGACGAATGTGACGCACGTGAAGCGTTACGTAGGACACAACAGCGACCGTTATGATGGCTATTGCCCACCATTTGTACCGGAGTGCGTGGTCCATGATTTCGATCAGGTGCGTGCCGAAGACGTACGCGACAGTCGTCCAGAAACCGACCCACAGCGCCGCGCCGATCGCGTTGTAGAGCAGGAACTGCTTCCACGGCATCGCGGTGATGCCGGCGATCACGCCGTTGAACTGGCGCAGGCCGTCGATGAAGCGGGCGACGACGACGATACGCCCGCCCCGGCGGGCGAAGAAGCCCTCGGCGCGGGCCAGCCGTTCCGGAGTGAGGAAGACGTATTTCCCCCAGCGCAGGGCGGCCTTGCGGCCGCCCTTGACGCCGATCCAGTAGCCGACGTTGTCGCCCAGCACGGCCGCGATGAAAGCGATCGCGGCCACGCCGAAGATGTTGAGCCGGCCGGCGCCGGCGTAGATCGCCGCGGCGACCATGATGGTCTGACCGGGTGCGGGAACTCCGAAGCTTTCCACCCCGATCGAGCCCGCGACGGCGAGGTAGCCCCACCGGTCGAGGTACGGAGCGACGCCGTGCAGGAATCCCGGAAGGTCGGCTGAAGGAGGCATCGCTTATCTACGGTAGCCGGGGTTCAGGTGGCGCAACGCACAGAGTGGCGATGGTTGCCTGGACGAGGACCCGGACCGGAAGGGGCGAACCGGTCGGCTCGGTGACTTTCCGTACGATAGGGGCGTTCCTGTGCTCTGTATGTGAATGAGTGGCACGAAAGTCCACCCGTTCGGGCCTGGCGCATTCACGGCGCTCTTTGCTTGGCTCCTACGCCGTGAAGGTTCTCCCGCGTGCGCGCCGCAAGTTGCTCGCCGGTGGCGTCATCGCCGCCGTGGTGGTGGGGTTGTCGTCGTTCGCTCTGACGCGGGCCGACGCCGCCACTTTCGCCACCGTCCAACCTGGAACCTTCAAGGGGTACGCCTTCGACGCGTGCACCGCGCCGACCAGCGCCGCCATGAAGGCGTGGCGCAAATCCTCGCCGTTCAAGGCGATCGGCATCTACATCGGCGGCGTCAACCGCGGGTGCGCCCAGCCGCAGCTCACCGCGGCCTGGGTGAAGGAGCAGGTGCAGGCCGGCTGGAAGCTGCTTCCGCTCTACGTGGGCCTTCAGGCCTCGTGCACCACGGTCGGCAGCGGGCGCAACCTGATCAACAACGCGCAGGCCGGCGCCCAGGGCCGGGCCGCCGCCGCCGACGCCATCGCCAAGGCGGCCGCGCTGGGCCTGGCCCGCGACTCCGTGATCATCTACGACATGGAGGCGTACCGGACGAACGACGCCGCCTGCAAGGCCGGCGTGCTCGGCTTCATGAACGGCTGGACGTCCCGGCTGCACGACGGCGGCTATTTCAGCGGCTTCTACAGCAGCGTCAGCTCGGGCATCGCCGACCAGGTGGCGAGCTACTCGGCGCCCGGCTACGCCCGTCCCGACTTCGTCGACTTCGCCCGCTGGGACCAGGTCGTCACCCTGACCGACCCGCTGATCCCGGCCTCCGCCTGGCCCGGTCACCGCCGCATGAAGCAATATCGCGGTGGCCACAAGGAGACGTGGGGCGGCGTCACGATCAACGTCGACAGCAACTACGTCGACTTCGCGCCGCTGGCCCGCACCCGTGGCGCCGACTTCAACCTGAGCGGCTGGTCCGACGTCATCGCCCGCTCGGCCACCGGCTATGTCTCGATGTTCCCGGGCAACGGCGGCAGCGTCGATTTCGCGGCCCGGCGCACGATCGGCAGCGGCTTCGCCGCGATGAACGCCCTGGTACGCCTCGACCTCAACCGGGACGGCCGCGAGGACGTCATCGCCCGGCAGAGCAACGGCGACCTGTGGTTCTACCCCGGCACGGGCTCGGGCCTGGGCACGCGCAAAAAGGTCGGCAGCGGCTGGCAGGTACTGCGCGACATCACCACGATCGGCGACCTCACCGGCGATGGCTACCCCGACATTCTGGCGGTTTCCAAGGGCAACAACCTTTTCCTGTACGCCGGGCAGGCGGGCGCCAAATTGAGTGGCGCCAAGCAGGTGGGTGCCGGTTTCGGCGACAAGACGGAGCTGACCGGTGCCGGCGATTTCAACCGGGACGGCTGGCCCGATCTGGTGGCCCGGCTCGCCGACGGCAAGCTCTACCTGATCACCGGCCGCAAGAACGGCTTCGTCCGGCAGATGCCGCTGGGCACGAACGCGAGCGGCCTGCGCGACGTCGTCTCGATCGGCGACTTCGACCGGGACGGCTTCCCCGACCTGGCCGCCGTGCAGAAGTCGACCGGCGCGCTGATGCTGCTGCCGGGTGCGGGCACGACCTTGCGCCCGGCCATCAGGATCGGCACCGGTTACGGCCCGCTCACACCCCTGGCATGAAAAAATTCGTGGCCGGCCCGAACCGGGCCGGCCACGAAGGTCGGTGAAGATCAGAGAGCGTCGGCCGACAGCTGCGCGCGCAGCTTGGTCAGGGCCTTGGTGAGCAGCCGCGAGACGTGCATCTGGGAGATGCCGACCTGGTCGGCGATCTGCGACTGGGTCAGGTTGCCGTAGAAGCGCAGCGTGAGGATCTTCTGCTCGCGCTCGTCGAGGGTGGCCAGGGCGGGGCCCAGGGCGACGCGGGTCTCGGCCAGTTCGAACTCGTTGTCCTCGCCGCCGAGGGTGTCGCCCAGCTCGGTGGTGCCGTCGGCCGAGATCGGGGTCGACAGTGAGGTGGCGTTGTAGGCGCGGGCGCCCTCGAGGCCTTCGAGGACGTCTTCCTCGCTGACGCCCAGGTGGGCGGCGACGTCGGCAACCGTCGGGGAGCGGCCGAGGCTGTGGGTCAGGGTGCTGTTGGCCTCGGTGATGGCCAGGCGCAGCTCCTGCAGGCGGCGCGGCACCCGGACCGACCAGGTGCGGTCGCGGAAGTGGCGCTTGATCTCACCGATGATGGTGGGGATGGCGTAGCCGGCGAAGTCGACACCGCGCTCGGGGTCGAACTTGTCGATCGCCTTGATCAGGCCGACGTTGGCGGTCTGCACGAGGTCGTCGGTGGGCTCGCCGCGGCCGGAGTAGCGGTGGGCGAGGTGACGGGCCAGCGGGAGCCAGGCCTCGATCGCCCGGTCGCGCAGGGCCGCGCGGGACGGGTGACCGGCCGGCATCGCGGCCATCGCGTTCAGCAGCTCGGCGGCGCTGTCGACGGGCGCCTCGGCGCCGGCCGGAATCGTCTCCGCCGCGGCAGAAGTCGTGGTGGTCTCGGTGACGGTCATGCTCTGGTCCTCCCTGGCACCTACCGGAGAGCCGGTCCCGCTCGCTGGCGGGACCCGTTCGGTCGGGTGTCCCTGTTTCCTGGTCGACAGTGATCGATCCGATAACCATCGACCCGCACACGTGGCCGTTCGGATATGAGAACCCTAGCCGAGAGGGCCAGGAAAGACTAGCCGAAAGTATGAGTTACTTTGCGTGATAGCAACTATACGGAGCGGATCTTGCCGGTGGTCGATTGGATGGCCGCGATGCGGGCACGCCAAAGGACATGACATTCGCAGTGGTGACCGGTGCCTCCAGCGGCATCGGATATGAGCTGGCACGGCAATTCGCACAGAACGGCTTCGATCTGCTGGTCGTGGCCGAGGACGCCGACATCGAGCAGGCGGCGGCCGACCTCCGCCGCGACGGCGAGCGCCAGGTGACCGCGGTGCGGGCGAACCTCGCCACGTTCGAGGGAGTCGAGCAGGCGTACGCCGCCATCCGCGAGGCCGGCCGTCCGGTCGACGCGATCGCCCTCAACGCGGGCCGCGGACTCGGCGGCGACTTCACCCGAGAGACCGACCTGGAGGACGAGCTCGAGATCATCGCGGTCAACGTGACCTCGACGGTGCACCTGGCCAAGCGGGTGTTGCCCGACCTGGTCGCCCGCGGTGCGGGCCGGGTGCTGTTCACCTCGTCGATCGCGTCGATGATGCCCGGCACCTATCAGGCGGTCTACAACGCGTCGAAGTCCTTTGTGCAGTCGTTCGCCGAGGCGCTGCGGGCCGAGCTCAAGGACACCGGGGTCACCGTGACCTCGCTGATGCCGGGCCCGACCGACACGCAGTTCTTCGAGCGGGCCGAGATGATGGACACCGCCGTCGGTACCGGCAAGAAGGACGACCCGGCCCAGGTCGCCGAGCAGGGTTTCAAGGCGCTGATGAACGGCGACGAGAAGGTGGTGGCCGGGTCGCTCAAGACGAAGGTGCAGGGTGCGGCGTCCAAGGTGCTGCCGGACAAGGCGAAGGCCGAGATGCACCGGAAGATGGCCGAGCCGGGAAGTGCCAAATCGGATTAGTACGGACGTCTCCGCCGAGAGGTCTGTACGGGCCAGTGTCAGGAGCCGCAGAACGGGCAAGATGGACCTATGACTTCGCTCCGCGTCTCGGTTCCCTTTCCGGCCGCGTCGGAGCTGCGGTGCTGGAAGCTGGACGACTTCGGTGAGCTGCGCGGTCTGCGGGCCGCCCTGCGCGAGGCGATCGCGCGGGTGCCCGCGGCGGCGCAGGACGATCTGACCGACAAGGTGGCCGTGGTCGCCACCGAGCTGGCGACCAACGCGCTGCGGCACGGGCTGCCGCCGACCGAGGTGCGCCTGCTCCGGCAGGCGGACCGCCTGATCATCGATGTCGCCGATCACGATTTGGAGGCGGAGCCCCGGGTGGCCGAGGACCGCCCGCTCGGCGCCGGCGGCCTGGGACTGCAGCTCACCCGCACCTTCGCCATCGACGTCGGCTGGTACACGACCGAGCAGGCCAAGCACGTCTGGGCCAGCTTCCCGGGCTGACCCGATCGAGTGCTGGTAGAAAAGGCCCGTGGCTGATTCCTACAAGATCGGCCAGGAGCGGATGGCCGATGGTGCGGCCACGCTCCTGTGCCTCGACGGCGAACTGGACATCAACGCCCGTGACGACCTGCGGTCGGCGATCCTCGGCGCGGTCGACCGGGGCGACGTCGTGGTGGACCTCGGCGGAGTCACCTTCCTCGACTCCGAAGCGCTCGGCGCGCTCATCGACGGCTACAACGCGGCGACGGCCGAGGGCACGACCTTCCGCGTGATCAAGGCCACCGGCGTGGTGGCCCGCGTGCTCGGCGTCTCGGGTGCGGGGGAGCTCTTCGGCTCGTAGTCTCCCGCGGTGGACTTGATCATTGCGGCGGCCCTGCTCGCCGGCGTGCTGGCGTTCGCGGTGGTCCGTCCCCGCGGACTGCCGGAGGCGGTGGCCGCGGTGCCCGCGGCCGTGATCGCCGTCGTGGCCGGCCTGGTCCCGCTGAGCGAGGCCTGGGCCGAGGTCCGCGAGCTCGGCCCGACCGTCGGCTTCCTGGCCGCGGTCCTGGTCGTCGCGCACCTGGCCGACGAGCACGGCGTCTTCCGCTACGCCGGGCGGATCGCGGCCGGGATCAGCCGGGGCCGCCCGGTGCGGCTGCTCGGCGCCGTCTTCGTGGCCGCCTCGCTGACCACGGCGGTGCTGAGCCTGGACGCGACGGTCGTCCTGCTCACCCCGGTCGTGCTGGTCACGGCGGCCCGCACCGGCGTCCGGTCCCGGCCGCCGTCCTACGCCTCGGCGCACCTGGCCAACTCGGCGTCGCTGCTGCTGCCCGTCTCCAACCTGACCAACCTGCTCGCCTTCGCGGCCAGCGGCCTGACCTTTCTCGGCTTCGCCGGGGTGATGGCGCTGCCCTGGGTGGCCGTGATCCTGGCCGAGTACGTCGTGTTCCGCTGGTTCTTCCGTGAGGATCTGCGGGTACGCGTCGAGCCACGTCCCCACGGCGACGACGGCCCGGCCCCGCGCTACGCGCTGGTGGTGCTCGGGCTGACCCTGGCCGGTTTCGCGGTGGCGCAGCCGCTGGGCGTTCACCCGGCCTGGGTCGCGGTCGCGGGGGCGATCGCCCTCGCCGTACCCCTGAGGTCGTCGCCGTTGACCCTGATCAGGGAGGCGAACCCGGCCTTCTGCGCCTTCGTCCTGGCCCTCGGCGTCGTCGTGGCGGCGATCCGGGTGCACGGGCTCGGCTCGGTCGTCGATCACCTCGTGCCCGACGGCAGTGGGCTGGGGGAGATGCTGGCCATGGCCGGGCTGGCCGCCGTGCTGGCCAACCTGCTGAACAACCTGCCGGCCACGCTGGTGCTGCTGCCCGGGGTGGAGTCGTCGCCGGGACTGCTGCTGGCGATGCTCATCGGCGTCAACGTCGGCCCCAACCTGACCTATGTGGGCTCGCTGGCCACGCTGCTGTGGCGGCAGATCCTGCACAACGAGGACGCGGCGCCCGACGCACGCGTCTTCCTGCGCCTCGGGCTGGTCACCGTGCCGGTGGCGCTGGTCGCGGGCGTACTGGCCCTGTGGGTGGCCTTGACAGTGACTTAGGGGCGCACCCCACGCCGCCGCTGCCGGTATCGGCCCGGGGATGGCCGAGGTGATCCGGTGGGGGATTCGGTGGCGGGGGTGCGACCAACGCAGTCAGTCTTATCGATGCCCCGTGTTACAGGCAAGTAAAACTGGTTACGGAACTAAGCACTGCCGGGCCGGGCGCCGCCGGGCGGGGCCGCGCCGCCGGTCGGAGTGGTGGTCGTGTCGACCTTGGCCGTCAGCGCCACGGCGAACCCGTTGGTGACGTCGCCGCTGACGGTGCCGAGCTGCAGGGCGGCCGAGTCGTCACCGAAGACGTTGTCGTTGGCGAGGCTGACCTGGCTCAGGTTGGTCACCGATGTCGAGTACCCCGTCGTGGCGTACACCAGATCGCAAGTGGCCTTGGGCAGGGCCACCTGGGACGTGGCGATGGCCTTGGTCGAGTCGGTGATGTCGGCCTGGCTCGGGTAGACCTCGAAGTGGATGTGCGGCCACCGTCCGCTGTAGCAGGCCGGGAAGATGCTGGTGAACGTCACCTTGCCCGAGCTGTCGGCGATCTGGACGCCGCGCAGGTAGTTCTCGCCGGTGATGCCGTCGGAGTAGAGGGAGTAGTTGCCGTCCCGGTCGCAGTGCCAGACGTAGACGGCGACGTCCTTGAACGGCGCGTCGTCATCGGCCATGTCGAGGATCGTGAGTTCGAGCGTCATCGGTACGCCCTCGGCGGTCCCACTGGCGGTGCCGAAGCTGGAGCGGATGTCGCTGCGGACCACGCCGCTCTGTTCGAGCACGTCCGGCCCGTTCGACCCGTCGCCGGGGTAGGGGCCGGCGGTCTCGTCCGGGATCTCGCCCGTGCTCGTCGACCCCGTGCTCGTCGACCCCGTGCTCGTCGACGCCGTCGTTGTCGCCGAGGTGGATTCCTTGGTGCCGCAGGCCGCGAGCCCGAGGACGGCGGCGCCGAGGCCGAAGCCGCGCAGCATGTTACGCCGGCTCATCACGGTGCCCAGGTCGAATCCCAGGCCCTGATCGGTCAGCTCCTCATCGGGGCGGGGGAGTCGCCGCCCCTCGTACTGCTGCGTCATGGATCAGCTCCTCATCGTGTTGCCGCACGTTTGAGGCGAGCCTAGGAAGACTTTTTGTGGAAAAGGTGTGAATGTCCTGTCTGGTGCTGTGTCCGGTCAGGACGTGTGCCGTGCGGCCTGCCTGAGGTCCAGCTCGTCGATGATGTCGCGGGCCACGTCCTGGCCGACCCTGTGGTCGTGGACCGCTGTGGTCAGGGCCAGGCGCTGGGCGTCGAAGCCGGCGTCGAGGTCGGCCGCCGGCTGGGCGGCGGCCTCGGCGACGATCTGCTCGGCCGTCTCGCGTTCGGCGCGTTCCTCGGCGTGCTCGGCGGCCAGGTCGAACTTCAGCTTGCGGGCCAGCCAGCCGATCGTGGTGCCCTGGATGAGCAGGGTGCCCAGGGTGACGATCAGTGCGATGGCCTGGATGGCGTCGCGGCCGGGGAAGGGCGCGCCCGAGTCCGTGTGCTCGGGGATGCCGGCCGCGGCGGCCAGGGTCAGGATGCCGCGCATGCCGGTCCAGCCGACCAGCACGATCTCCTTGCGGGTCGGCGGCTCCTGCGGCTTGAGGCCGCGCTTGCGGCGCTCCTCCTCGCGCATCTTCCACCGGGCGCGGTAGTAGACGTCCTCCTTGACCCGGCGCTTGCGGCGTTCGTCCCGGCGGCGGTAGCGCTCGAACAGCACGAACACCCCGAGCAGCCGGAAGAGGATCGCCACCACCAGCAGCACCGCGGCCGCCACGAGGGTGCGGGTCAGCCCCGGATCGTCCTCCTTGGCCAGGTCTTCCAGGACAAACTTCAATTGCAGGCCGATGTACGCGAAGACGAAGGTCTCCAGCAGGAAATCGAGCACCGGCCAGACGTTGTTCTCGCGGATCCGGGTCAGATAGCCGCCCGGATATTGGAAGTTCGGGTCGAGCGACAGGTTCAGCGTGATCGCGAAGGCGGCCGCCACCACGGCCAGGATGCCCGAGGCGTGCGCCTCCTCGGCGGTCAGGAAGGCGGTGAACGGCACGAGCAGCACCAGGGCCGTCTCGAGCGTCGGATTGCGCAGCCGCTTGCGGATCAGAAGGGCCGCCGAGGCCAGGGCGCCGCCGATGAGCAGCCCGAGGAAGGCGTTGCGGAAGAACTCGGCCACGCCGCCGCCGAAGCTCGCGTGCTCGCCGTTCACCGCACCGACCGCGATGGCGAACAGGGTCAGCGCGGTGGCGTCGTTGACCAGGCTCTCGCCGGTGAGCACCGAGGTGGCCCGTTTCGGCAGCCCCATCTCCTCGCCGTGCGAGACGGTGGTGATGGTGTCGGGCGGCGCCAGCACCGAGCCGAGCACGAACGCCGTGGCCAGCCCGATCGTCGGCAGGATCCACGAGGTGACGTAGCCGAGCACGCCGGCCGTCAGCACCACGAGGATCACGCCGAGGTTGATGATCGGCCGGAGGTTGGCCCCGAAGGAGGCGAACGACGCCCCGCGCGTGGCCGAGTAGAGCAGCGGCGGCACCACCAGCGCGAGGATCACCTCGCTCTCCAGCTCGAGCCGGGGCACGCCCGGGATGAAGGAGGCCGCGGCCGCGAGCACCACGATGATCCAGCCCGGCTCGACGCCCCGCCGCCTGGCGAGCGACGAGACCGCGATGCCACAGCCGATGATCAGCAGGATCTGTACGCCGTTCACTTGATCAGGCTAGTCAGCGGGCCGAAGCCCCGCGACGACGATTTGGATCATCCGCTGCCGGTCCGGGGCGGCGACGCAGGCGTTCAGGAGGGCCTTCACGTCGGCGCGGGTGACGTCGGCGCGCACGGCCCCGGCCCGTTGCGCGTCCGTGAGCAGAGCCGACTCCAGGC
This sequence comes from Actinoplanes sp. CA-131856, assembly GCF_050956135.1. Classification (GTDB taxonomy): domain Bacteria; phylum Actinomycetota; class Actinomycetes; order Mycobacteriales; family Micromonosporaceae; genus Actinoplanes. The sequence goes on from NZ_CP191849.1 coordinate 512,961, forward strand.
TTTCGAGGTCGTGGCCGGTGCGGGCGGCGGCCGCCTCGATGTCGAAGCCACCGCCGCTGAGTGCCTCGGCCAGACCGCGGTCGGCGGTGGCCCGGCCGACCATGAAGGCGAAGAAGCGGAAGAACGCCTCGCCGGCGATCTCGTCGCGCCTCAACCGCTCGGCCTCGGCGTGGATCTCGGCCACCTCGGCGCCCACGATGGCCTCGAACAGCGACTCCTTGGTCGGGAAGTGCCGGCTGACGGTGCCGGTGCCGACCCCGGCCCGGCGCCCGATCTCGGCCACCGAGACGGAGAGGCCGTCCTCGGCGAAGGCCTTCATGGCCGCCTCGATGACCTTGGCCCGGTTGCGTTCGGCGTCGGCCCGCACATCTTCTCCTTGCTAAACGGGATGGCCATCCCGCATAGTCGTAAGCGGGACAGGCATCCCGATTATAGGAGGGTTCCGCATGTGGACCACTGCCGACATTCCTGACCTGACCGGCCGGACCGCGCTCGTCACCGGCGCCACCTCCGGGCTCGGGCTGATCGTGGCCCGGGAGCTGAGGGCGAGGGGAGCGACCGTCATCGCGGCCGGCCGGAACGACGTCGACCTGGGCGATCTGTCATCGGTGCGGGCGTTCGCGGCCGGCGTCGACCGGCTCGACCTGCTCGTCAACAACGCGGGGCTGATGATCCCGCCCTACGGGCGGACCGTCGACGGCCACGAGCAGCAGTTCGGTGTCAACCATCTCGGGCACTTCGCGCTGACCGGGCTGCTGATCGACCGGCTGGCCGGCGGCCGGGTGGTCACGGTCGCCAGCAACGCACACCGCGGCGGCGCGATCGACTTCGACGATCTCGGCTGGGAGCGTGGCTACCACCGGATGGCCGCCTATCGCCGATCGAAGCTGGCCAACCTGCTCTTCGCGTTCGAGCTGGGGCGGCGCTACCCGGGGATCCTCAGCGTGGCGGCTCATCCGGGAGCGGCGCGGACGCCACTGATGCGCCACAGTCCCTGGCATTTCCGGTTCGTCACGTCAGGGCGTACGAAATGGGCGTTCTCGTGGTTGATCCAGAGCGCGGAGGCGGGAGCCCAGCCGTTGCTGAGGGCGGCGACCGACCCCGGCGCGAAGGCCGGTGACTACTACGGACCGGATGGCTGGGGGCAGTTCACCGGCCGCCCGGTGGTGGTCTCGGCGGCGGACGAGGCCTACGACCCGGCGCTCGCGGCGCGACTCTGGGAGGTCTCGGAACGGCTCACGGGAGTGCGGTGGCCGGCCGCGGCTACGGCCGGCCACTAGGTCAGATCAGCGTTTGATCAGGGCGAACACTCCCCAGCCCAGAAATTCGCGCTGGTAGCGCACATGGCTCACCGGCGCCGTGTCGAGCTCGGCCCGCATCTCGGCGTGCAGCGGGTCGTCCGGGTTGGCGTCGAGCCAGCGCCGGATGTTGAGCCAGTGCGCCGCCTCGTAGCGGTCCCAGTCGTCCTGGTTCGACAACATCATCTCGACCACGTCGTAGCCCAGCTCGCCGAAGTGCGCGAGCAGACCGGGCAGGTCGCGGAGGTCGTCCTTCGCGGTCATGTGGCAGCCGGTGACCGTCTCCTGGTCGGGCGGGTCGAGCCGCCAGTACGGCTCGCCGATCAGGAGCATGCCGCCGGGCTTCAGGCTGCGTTCGAGGATCGTGATGGTGCCGTCGACACCGCCCCCGATCCACGTCGCCCCTACGCAAGCCGCGATGTCGGATTTGTCAGGCGAAACGAACTCGGCGGCATCGCCGTGGCGGAAGTCGACCTCGCTGCCCAGCTGATCAGCGCGCTTCCGGGATTCTTCGACCCATTTACGCGAAATGTCAACGCCGAGGCCCGTGATGCCGTGATCGCGAGCCCAACTGCAGAGCATCTCGCCCCGGCCCGAACAGAAGTCGATCAGCGTCGTGCCCGGCGTCAGCCGAAGAGCCCGGCCGAGATCGGCCAGCTTGCCCGGCGAGAGGGGGTTGAGGATCCGGAGGTCACCCTCGCGGATCAGGAACTGCCGTGGAAGATCCATGTCGGTGCGTCCTGTCAGTCGATCGGATAAGAGAGACGGGAACGCTCCGGGCAGTCATCAAACGCACCTCCACTAGGTTGCGGCCGACCCTAAGAAGAGGCTCACGGCGCACGCAAAGGGTTTTCCGCCCGGTATGCTGGCCCCGGGCCGTGACTGGCGCGTTCGGATGGGCCAACCATCGGGGAGCGGCTCCTCTGACCTGCCGTGCGCCTGGGCCTCTTCATCCGTGATAGGGAGGTCCCATGCCCAACGCAGAGTCCACCGCTTTCCAGTCCGCCCTCGAGGTGGTCCGGTCCGTCGAGCCCCGCATCGCCGACGCGATCGCCAAGGAGCTGCACGACCAGCGCGAGTCCCTCAAGCTGATCGCCAGTGAGAACTACGCCTCCCCGGCCGTCCTGCTCGCCATGGGCAACTGGCTCTCCGACAAATACGCCGAGGGCACCATCGGCCGCCGCTTCTACGCCGGCTGCCAGAACGTCGACACCGTCGAGGCGGTCGCCGTCGAGCACGCCAAGGCCCTGTTCGGCGCCGAATACGCGTACGTGCAGCCGCATTCGGGCATCGACGCCAACCTGGTGGCGTACTGGGCCATCCTGGCCGACCGGGTCGAGGTGCCGTACCTCAAGAAGTTCGAAAAGCGCCAGGTCAACGACCTGACCGACGCCGAGTGGGCCGAGCTGCGGTCCGCGTTCGGCAACCAGCGCATGCTCGGCATGTCGCTCGACGCCGGCGGTCACCTCACCCACGGCTTCCGCCCGAACATCTCCGGCAAGATGTTCGACCAGCGCAGCTACGGCGTCGACCCGGCCACCGGCCAGATCGACTACAAGGCCCTGCGCGACACGGCCAAGGAGTTCAAGCCGCTGATCATCGTGGGCGGCTACTCGGCGTACCCCCGCAAGGTGAACTTCGCGACCCTCCGCGAGATCGCGGACGAGGTCGGCGCGACGTTCATGGTCGACATGGCGCACTTCGCGGGCCTGGTCGCGGGCAAGGTCTTCACCGGCGACTTCAACCCGATCAAGCACGCGCACATCGTCACCACGACGACGCACAAGAGCCTGCGGGGCCCGCGCGGTGGCGCGGTCTTCGCCCAGGAGTCGCTGGCGTCCCAGGTCGACCGCGGCTGCCCGATGGTGCTGGGCGGCCCGCTGGCCCACGTGATGGCGGCCAAGGCGATCGCGTTCGCCGAGGCGCGGCGCCCGGAGTTCGCGACGTACGCGCAGCAGATCGTGACGAACAGCCAGGCGCTGGCCGAGGGCCTGCTCAAGCGCGGCGTCCAGCTGGTCAGCGGCGGCACCGACAACCACCTGGTCCTGATCGACGTGCACCCGTTCGGCCTCACCGGCCGGCAGGCCGAGCAGGCCCTGCTCGACAGCGGCGTGGTGACGAACCGCAACGCCATCCCGAACGACCCGAACGGCGCCTGGTACACGTCCGGCATCCGCATCGGCACGCCCGCCCTGACGTCCCGGGGCCTGGGCGCGGCCGAGATGGACACCATCGCCGAGCTGATCCACACGGTCCTGACCAGCACGAAGCCGGCCGAGGGCTCGAAGGCCAAGTTCCAGCTCGACGAGGCCGTCTCCGACAGCGTGAGCAAGCAGGCCAACGAACTGCTGGCCGGCTTCCCCCTCTACCCGTCGGTTGAACTCGGCTGACAGCTACGTCTGATCGACAAGGTAGGGCCGGGAACCGAAACGGGTCCCGGCCCTACCTTGTCGGCAACTGATTCGTACGTCGCCGCCGCATGGCCCCGTATGACATGCTGAGCGGCGACGAGAGGGGGCCGACCGATGATCGACAAGTTCACGACGCCGCTGCTCACGCCCCTGGAAACGTCCGTTCAGCTGCAGATCCCGGAACGGACTGTGCGCCACTGGCTCAGCCAAAAGGCAGCCGGCCGGCCGCTCGTCCACAGCGTCACTCCGGAACGGCGGGGGTGGCCTTCCGTGCCGTTCGTGGCTCTCGTCGAGGCCTACGTTCTGCGCTCCCTTCGCGCGCTCCATTTGCCGACGCACAAGATCCGCGACGCGGCGGCTGACATCAGGGAGCAGTTCGGCACCGAGTTCGGGCTGGCTACTCGACGCATCGCGACCGACGGCGTCGACATTTTCGTGCACTATCTCGACTCCGACGAGGTAGCGCGAGCCGGCGATCGCCAAATGCCGATCAGGGCGGTCATCGACGACTATCTGAAATACATCGTCTGGGACGAGGACGACGAGTTCCCGAAGCGCCTCACTCTCCGCCGATACGATCCGGCGATCGCCCAAGTCGTCATCGACCCTCGCTTCGCCTGGGGCGCTCCGATCGTGGAACCGGCGAAGGTTCCGGTTGATGCCGTGCTGGGCATGTGGCGGGCAGGGGAGTCCCCGGACGTCGTCGCCGACGAGTATGGTCTGAGCCTTGACCAGGTCAATGCCCTCATCCGAGTCGCAGCCTGAGTTCTTTTCGGACCGCTGCCTGGGTCGAGGCACGTCCCGGTTGCTGCGACAGCAAGGCTGGATCACGCACGACATCACCGATCATTTCGAGAACGATGCGCAAGACGTCGGCGATCCGGAGTGGATGGATTACGGTCTCAGTCGCGGATGGTCCTTTTTGACGCAGGACAAAAGGATCCGGAACCAGGTCAGCGCCCTCGAGCTCCTGGGCGATCATGGCGGGCGGATCTTCTGTCTGAGCAGCGGCAATCTTTTGGTCTCCGACCGCGCCGAGCGTTTCCATTCTCAGCAATCCGCGATCTTCCAGCACGTCGTGGCGGGAGCCGTGGGCTTCTTCGTGGTGTACGACCACGGGGTTGTCAGGCGCTGGCCGTAAGCCTTTGCTGACGGAGCCGGGCATAACGCCGGGTGGGTTGCCGTTCGATCGCGCTAGCTGCTTCCGCCGCCACCACCCCCGCCGCCGTCTCCGCTTGACGGTGGTGAGTAGTCGCCGGGGTAGCCGATGCCGGGGGTCGAACCGCCCTGGGACGGATAGTCGGCCTCGTCGGCGTGATGAGTCGGTGAGGGCTGGTCGTGCTGGCGGGAGCGGCGGGCCACGACGAACGCCACCACGGCCGCGGCCACGATCAGGACGACGAACAGTGCGTTCCCCATGTCGCGAGTGTGCGGCTCCGGCGCAAGGTGGGCCGGCGTGCCGCCGGGCGGTAGCGTCGGCGCGGTGCACGCGTCCCGAGTTCTTGCTGCCCTGGCCGAACTGGCGCCGGCGGGTGGTGACCGTGTGCTGGACGTCGCGCGGGGTGGGCTGCCGTTCGTGTGGCTGGACGCGGCGCACAAAGCGCCGCGGAAGGCCGAGGTCAACCGGCTGGCGGCGCTCGGCGCCCTGCACAAGGAGGAGCGGCCGCTGCGCGTCGGCTGGGGATTTCTGGCCGGCAGGGCGGAAGTCGACGGCAAGCTGACGAAGATCCGGGTGCCGTTGCTCAGCCAGCCGGTGCAGTTGGTGCGGGGGATCGTCGGCTATACGGTGGCGCCGGCCGGTGATCTGGAGATCACGCCGCTGATCTCGGATCGGGAACTGGCGGCCGCGTTGGAGGCGGCGCCGGGAGTGGGGCAGCCGGGATGGCTCGAGGCGACCGGCACCAAGGCGTGGCTGTGGTCGGCGGCGCGGGCCACCGGGCTGACGGTCGACGCGCTGGCGACGAGCCGCCGGGCGCCGGCCGACCGGGTGGTGCTGATGCCGTCGGCGGCGCTCTACGTGGTGCGGGACGTCTTCGGGGCCGGGCTCGCCGACAGCCTGCGCAGCTGGGCCGGGCGCGACCTGACCGGCACGGCGCTGGCCGCCGTGTACGCCGACGAGCTCGATGACCCGCGCGGGGGTGACGACGAGGCGGTTCTCTCCCCGTTGCCGCTGACCGAGGCGCAGGCCGAGGTGGTGGCGCGGGCGAGGACGGCGCCGGTCACCGTGGTGTCGGGGCCGCCGGGCAACGGCAAGAGCCACACGGTGGTGGCGGCCGCGCTGGAAGTGGTGCATCGGGGCGGGTCGGTGCTGGTCGCCACGCAGTCGCCGCACGCGGCCGAGGTGCTGGCCAATCTGCTGGAGCGCTATCCGGGGCCGGTTCCGGTGTTGTTCGGCGACGCCGGCGGGCGGGAGCGGCTCGCGGCGGAACTCGCGGCCGGTGCCGGGCCGGGGGTCGGCGAGAAACAGCTGCGAGCGGATGTCACGGCCGTTCGGGAGGCGCTTGATTCCGTACGTCGTCAGCGCGCTCTCATCACCGAAGCGCTGGAGGAGGAGCTTCGCGCGGCCGAACTGCCGGCCTGGCAGCCCTTGATCCCGGCGCTGGCGGCGGAGGTGCCGGGCGCTTTCGACAAGGAGCGCAAGGGCGCGAGGGACAGGGCGTCGAAGGGCGCGAGCGGCGGGCGCGACGGAGAGGGGATCTGGGGCGAGGCCGAACGCGTCGCCGAGCGGCTGGCCGGAGGCCGGGTTTCGCGGTGGTGGACCCGGTTGCGGTGGGGTGCGCGGGGAGACGTACCGGATGAGCGTGTTGTCGAAGCGGTGAAAGCGGCCACCTCGCAGCGAGCGGCGGCGCGCCTGGCGGCCACGGGCGGCACGGAGCTGGAGTCGCGGTGGGCGGGGCTGCACGCGGCCGAAGCCGAGCTGGCCGAGGCCGTCGGGGTGGCCATGCGTCATGCGGCACGCGGTGAGAAGCGATGGGACCGCGAGGCTCGGCGGGGCGCGGCCGCCCTGGCCACGGCGCTGCGGGCGGGGCGGAACCGGCGGCGGGAGCTGCTGGCCCAGCTCGACGCGCCGCCGCTGGTGCGGGCGCTGCCGTTGTGGATCGGGACCGTGGCCGACGTGGAGGATCTGCTGCCGGCCGCGCCGGGGATGTTCGACCTGGTCGTGCTGGACGAGGCGTCCCATGTGGACCAGGTGCGGGCGGCTCCGGTGCTGGCGCGGGCCAAGCGGGCGCTCGTCGTCGGCGATCCCCGGCAGTTGCGGTTCGTGTCCTTCGTCAGCGATGTCGACGTGGCGGACGTGCTCGACCGGCACGAGGCGGACGAGCGGCTCGACGTACGCCGGGTGAGCGCCTTCGACCTGGCCGCGGGCGCGGCGCCGGCGACCTGGCTGGAGGAGCATCACCGCAGCACGCCGCACCTGATCGGCTTTTCGGCGACGCGGTTCTACGGCGACCGGCTCTCGGTGATGACCCGCACCCCGGCGAGCGAGAGCGCCGACGTCATCGACGTCGTACGGGTCGAGGGTGACGAGATCGGCGCCGTCCTGAAGATCGTCGAGGAGCAGCGGGGCCCGGGCGGCATCGGGGTGATCTCGCCGTTCCGCGCGCAGGCCGAGGCGCTGGAGGCGGCGCTCGTCGAGGCGTACACCGTGGATCAGATCGAAGCTCTGGGTCTGCGGGTCGGCACGGTGCACTCGTTCCAGGGCAGTGAGGCCGAGGTCGTGATCGTCTCGCTCGGGTTGTCGCCGGACGATCCGCCCGGGCGCCGCCGCTTCGTCGCCGATCCGCATCTGTTCAACGTGATGATCACGCGGGCTCGGCGGAAGCTGATAGTGGTCACCACTCTGGAGAAGACCGACGGGCTGATCAACGACTTCTTCGAGTACGCGGCCACGCCGCCCCCGAGCGCAGCCGAGACCGCAGACCTCGACGGCTGGCCCGGCGAGCTCGCGGCCGAGTTGACGCTCCTGGGCGTGCCGGTGCGACAGGGCTACCGGGTCGGCCCGTGGACGATCGACCTCTGCGTCGGCGACCTCGGCGTCTTCTGCGGCCCCCACCCCGCCGGCGCCACCGCCCATCTCGACCGCCAGCGAGCGCTGCACCGAGCGGGCTGGCGCCTGACCGACGCCTTCGCGAGCCGCTGGTCAGGCGATCCCCGGCGCGCGGCCCTCGAGGTCGCTAACGCTGCGGAAGCTGATGCGACTCGACGGCCCTGAGCTGTCCGCCGACTACCCGCGCGGTCATGTACGTGGCGTGGGGCTGCCGGCGCCGGTCGGTCGGAGAACCCGGGTTGAGCAGCCGTAACCCCGTGCTCGCGGTCGTGTCCCAAGGAATGTGCGAGTGCCCGAAGACCAGCACGTCGACGTCCGGGAACCGCGCCGCGCACCTCTCCTCGCGCGCCTTCGACTGGCCGGTCTCGTGCACGACCGCGAGGCGGAGGCCGTCCAGGTCCGCGTACGCGATCTCCGGAAGCCGGGCCCGCAGACCGGGACCGTCGTTGTTGCCGTAGCAGGCGATCAACCGTTTCGACCTCGCCTCGAGCGCGTCGAGCGCCGCCTCGTCCACCCAGTCGCCCGCGTGCACGACCACGTCGGCCTCGTCGATCGCCGACCACAGCGGGGCGGGCAGGTCGCGGGCGCGCTTGGGCAGGTGGGTGTCGCTCGTGAGGACCAGTCGCATGGAAAGTCAGCGTAGGCGGGAAGCGCTTTCCGAACCATGATCGGCGGAATTGCCGCTTTTCCCACAGTGCGGCGGAACCGGTTCCGGGCTCTCTGTTATCCGTGCCGGCCAGGCCATCTACCTGCGGTCCTGTTTCGGCGAGGTTCCGGAACCGTGTCGAACTATGGACAACTGTTAATGGCCGTCCTTAGCGTCGGTGCGGGGGAGCGCTCTCCCCGTACTTCCCTGTCAGGCGCAAGCAGTCCCCCTTGCGTCATCCCCGTCCTAGGAGAAGTAATGACCATATTGCGGAGACGCTCCCCCTGGCGCCTCGCCGCCGCCGGCGGCCTGGTGGCCGTCGTCGTGGCCGGCTACGGCGCCGTGACCGCGGCCGGCGCGAGTGCGGCCGAGACCCTGCTCTCGCAGGGCAAGCCGGCCACCGCGTCCTCGACCGAGGCCTCCGGCGCCTACGCCGCGTCGGAGGCGGTCGACGGCAACACCGGCACCCGGTGGTCGTCGGCCTTCTCCGACCCGCAGTGGCTGCAGGTCGACCTGGGCAGCTCGCAGGCGATCACCCGGGTCGAGCTGAACTGGGAGACGGCGGCGGCCAAGGCGTTCCAGATCCAGGTCTCGAACAACGCCACCACCTGGACCAACGTCTACTCGACGACCACCGCCACCGGCGGCGTCCAGTCCCTGAACGTCAGCGGCACCGGCCGGTACGTGCGGATGTACGGCACGCAGCGGACCACCGGGTACGGCTACTCGCTCTGGGAGTTCAAGGTCTTCGGCGGTGGCGGCACCACGAACCCCGACCCCATCCCGGGCGGCGGCAGCCTCGGCACGAACGTCGTCGTCTTCGATCCGTCGATGTCGTCGGCCAGCATCCAGGCCCGGGCCGACCAGATCTTCCAGCAGCAGGAGTCGGCGCAGTTCGGCACCGGGCGCTACGTGCTGGCGTTCAAGCCGGGCACCTACAACGGCCTGAACATCCAGGTCGGCTTCTACACCTCGGTGGTCGGCCTCGGCCAGAACCCGCAGGACGTGCGGATCAACGGTGACATCACCGTCGACGCCGGCTGGTTCCAGGGCAACGCCACCCAGAACTTCTGGCGCTCCACCGAGAACGTGTCGGTCTATCCGGTGAACGGCGCCAACCGCTGGGCCGTCTCGCAGGCCGCGCCGTTCCGCCGCATGGACATCCACGGCGACCTGAACCTGGCCCCGAACGGCTACGGCTGGGCGTCCGGCGGCTACATCGCCGACTCGCGGATCAGCGGCTCCGAGGGCCAGTACTCGCAGCAGCAGTGGTTCACCCGCAACAGCCAGATCGGCTCGAACACGAACGCGGTGTGGAACCAGACCTTCGTCGGCGTGCAGGGTGCTCCGGCGGCCAGCTACCCGACCCCGCCGTACACGGTGATCAATCAGACCCCGGTGATCCGCGAGAAGCCGTACCTCTACCAGAGCGGTTCCGACTACGCGGTCTTCGTGCCGAACCTGCAGAGCAACGCGGCCGGCGCCACGTGGGTGAACGGCAACACGCCGGGCACGTCGATCCCGCTGTCGCAGTTCTACGTGGCCAAGCCGGGCGACACGGCGGCCCGGATCAACCAGGCGCTGGCCCAGGGCCTCAACCTGATCTTCCAGCCCGGCATCTACCACGTCAACGAGACCATCAACGTGACCCGCGCCAACACCGTGGTCCTCGGCCTCGGCTACGCCACGGTCATCCCCGACAACGGCGTCACCGCCATGCAGGTGGCCGACGTGGACGGCGTGAAGATCGCCGGCGTCCTCTTCGACGCGGGCACCACGAACTCGCCGAACCTGCTGGTGGTCGGCCCGTCGGGCTCGTCGGCGTCGCACGCCGCCAACCCGACGACGATCCAGGACGTGTTCTTCCGGATCGGCGGCTACGTCGCCGGCAAGGCCACGAACAGCCTGCTGGTCAACAGCAACAACGTCATCATCGACCACATCTGGGCGTGGCGCGCCGACCACGGCAACGCCGGCACCTACGGCTGGACGATCAACACGGCCGACAGCGGCCTGATCGTCAACGGCAACAACGTCACGGCGTACGGCCTGTTCGTCGAGCACTACCAGAAGACCGAGGTCCTCTGGAACGGCAACGGCGGCCGCACCTACTTCCTGCAGAACGAGCAGCCGTACGACCCGCCGTCCAACGCCGCGTGGCGCAGCGACGGCGTCCTCGGCTACCCCGCCTACAAGGTCGCGGACAGCGTCCAGTCGCACGAGGCATGGGCCATGGGCAGCTACGCCTTCTTCAACGTGAACCCGGCCGTCCACTCGGCGAACGGTTTCCAGGCCCCCACCCACGGCGGCGTGAAGTTCCACAACATCTTCACCATCTCCTTGGCCTCGGGCACGATCGACCACGTGGTCAACAACATCGGCGCCCCGGCCCAGGCCAGCAACGTCACCCCGTCCACGGTCACCAACTTCCCCTGATCCTCACGCCGGACCGAGAGCGGCGCCGCGGTCTGCCCGCGGCGCCGCCGTCTGCCAGAGGGCACTGACCGGCACAGCACGAAGCTTGTCCCCGAACGGCAGCGTCGAGGTGCCGGTGTAAAGGACGACCCCCGCGACGAAGTCCTCACCGAGGCGCCCGGCCAGGCGGCGGAGCCCACGGAAGTCGTCCGGCCCGACCGTGGAGGCAGCCTTCACCTCGATCCCGACGACCTGCCCGGACCTGTTCTCCAGCACCGCGTCCACCTCGTACGCGTCACGATCGCGGTAGTGCGAGAGGTCGGCCCGCTGGTTCGACCAGGTGAGCTGACGGGACAGCTCGGACAGGACGAAGGACTCCAGGAGCGGGCCGAACGGAGCCCCGGGGCGCAGCAGAGCGCGGGCATCGACGGCGACCTCGTTCGCGGCGATGCCGGAGTCGACGAAAACCATCTTGGGCGCCGCCGTGGCCCGCGTGCCGAGATTGCGTGACCACCCGGGAAGACGCTTGATAAGGAAGATCTCCTCCAGCACCTGCAGGTATCGCATGATCGTCGGCCGTCTCAGGCCGAGCGCGGACTCGAGCGAACCGGCCGCCACGATGGTCGCGGACCGGCCGGCGAGCAGCCGCACCAGCTTGCGAAGCTCGCCCTTGTGCTGGATGTCGGAGAGCTGGAGGACGTCACGATCGATCAGCGCCTGGACGTATCCGTCGAAGAACCGCCCACGGCGGCGGGGGTCGTCGCGGGCGGTCGCCTCGGGCAGGCCACCGCGGATGATCCTGGCGGCATAGTCGGCGCGGGTCACCGTGGACTCGTGCCGCAGACTCGGCCCCAGCTCGAAGATCGCATCGATGAAACCATCAGGCTCGCCGTCGATCTCGCCTTGCGAGAACGGCCAGAGCTCGATCGTCTCCATCCGGCCCGGCAGGGCGTCCGGGGCCGCGACCATGCCGAACAGACGAGACGAGCCGGTGAGGAGGTAGCGGCCGGGCCGAGGATCCTCGTCGACCGCGGCCTTGATGGCCAGCAACAGTTCCGGCACCCGCTGAATCTCGTCGATGACCAGCAACTCCGGCGAATCGACGAAGCCGACCGGGTCGGCGCTCGCGGCCGCGCGGTCCTGCGCCCGGTCGAGGTCGCGGCGCTCAGCGAGCCGGTCGCCGGCAACTATGCGAACCAGCGTGCTCTTGCCCGCCTGACGGGCGCCGGAGATCAGAACCACACGGGTGTCGGCAAGCGCGGCGTCGACCTGGGACGCCGCATGGCGAGGGATGAGCGGGTACGTGGGCACACGCCATTCTAGCTGCTACTTTATCGATTTGCGGGCGGCTCGACGTTCGATTTGCGGACGCTCTCCTGTTCGATCCGCGGAGGCCTGGGCTTTCGATTTGCGGGCGGCCAAGGTGAGTGGCCTTCAGATTTCGCCCGAGCCGCGGGGGATGAGGGTGGTCGGGATGCGGATCTCGCGCGGCGGGCCGGTGTGGCCCTCGATGCGCTCGAAGAGGGCGGCCGCGGCCGTGCGGCCCATGCGGGCCGGGTCCTGGGCGATGACCGTGACGGCCGGGTCGAGGAGGTCGGCCATCGGGAAGTCGTCGAAGCCGACCAGGGCGACCGACCGATGCCGGTCGAGGCGGCGCAGAGCGCGGACCGCGCCCATGGTCAGCGCGTTGTCGGCGGTGAAGATGGCGGTCGGCGGGGTGGGGCCGCGCATCAGGGTGATCACGGCGCGTTCGGCGGCGGCCGGATCGTGCAGATCGTGCACCACGGGGCCGGGACGGCCGCCCAGGGCGCGCAGATATCCGCGGTAACGGTCGCGGGAGGTGGCGCGCGTTTCGCCGTCGCCCAGATAGGCGATGCGGCGGTGTCCCTGGGCGATCAGATGGCGTACGGCTGTGGCTGCCCCGGAAATGTTCGTGGAGACCACGGAGTCGACGGGGGCGGCGGTGGCCTCGACGACGACGGTGGGCGTGCCGGTCCCGGTGGCGGCGACGGACGACGAGGCCAGGATCAGGCCGTCGAAGGACTTGGTGAGCGGGTCGTGCGGCTTGCCGCTCAGGACGTGGGCGTTGTGGGCCCGTGCTTCCTCCTCGATCGCCCGGTGCAGGGCGGCGGAGAAGGGGTTGGAGACGTCGTCGAAGAAGACGCCGATGGTCCCGGTCATATGGACCTCCGTCGATGTCGATCACTGTTCGCAACGCATCGTTGACATGTAGTCAACCTCGGCGTCTACTGCGGAAGCAACAGCTAAATCGGTGGAGGAGGCATGTTCCGGAGGAGAAGGACGGTATCCGCAGGCTGCGTGATGACGCTGATGCTCTTGTCCACGGCCGCGTGCAACAGAGGGTCCGGCGAGGACGTCGTCGGGCTGATCACCAAGACCGACACGAACCCGTTCTTCGTGCAGATGAAAAAGGGCGCGGAGGCGGCGGCCGAGGAGCAGAGCCTCGAGCTCCAGAGCTTCGCCGGCAAACAGGACGGCGACAACGAGGCCCAGGTGCAGGCCATCGAGAACCTGATGTCCTTCGGGGCCAAGGGTTTTCTGATCACCCCGAACGACTCCAAGGCGATCGTGCCGTCGATCGACAAGGCACACGAGCAGGACATGCTGGTGATCGCGCTGGACACCCCGGTCGATCCGCCGAACGCCGCCGACGCCACCTTCGCCACCGACAACTATCAGGCCGGCAAGCTGATCGGGCAGTGGGCCAGGGAGAAGTTCGCGAAGGACGGCAAAGAGGCGAAGATCGCCATGCTGGATCTCAACGCCAACCAGGTCTCCGTCGACGTCAAGCGTGACCAGGGCTTCCTCGACGGCTTCGGCATCGACATCGGCGACCCCAACCGGATCGGCGACGAGAACGACCCGCGGATCGCCGGGCACGACGTCACCGACGGGGCCGAGGACGGCGGTCGTACGGCCATGGAGAACCTGCTCCAGAAGGACCCCTCGATCAACCTGGTCTACACGATCAACGAGCCCGCGGCGGCCGGCGCCTATCAGGCGCTCAAGTCGGCCGGGCGCGACAAGGACACCGTCATCGTCTCGATCGACGGTGGCTGCCCCGGCGTGGACAACGTCTCCAAGGGAGTCATCGGCGCCACGAGCATGCAGTTCCCGCTCAAGATGGCGCAGATGGGCGTGGACGCCATCGCGGCGTACGCCAAGGACGGCACCAAGCCGCAGGCCACACCCGGTAAGGACTTCTACGACACCGGGACCGAACTGATCACCGACGACCCGCAGTCCGGCGTCGAGTCCAAGGACTCGGCGTGGGGCAAGCAGAACTGCTGGGGTTGATATGGCGACAACTGCCACTGCCGACTTCGACGTACGCAAGAACGACTCGCTCGGCCTGCGCGTCCAGCACCTCCTGCACGCCAACCCGGTGCTCGGGCCGCTCGCCGTGCTCATCGTCGCGATCATCGCCTTCTCGATCGTCAACGGCCGATTCCTCACCGCGACCAACCTGTCGCTGGTCCTTCAGCAGGTCACCGTCATCGCCGTGCTCGCGCTGGGGCAGACGCTGATCATCCTGACCGCCGGCATCGACCTGTCGGCCGGCGCCATCGCGGTCTTCTCGTCGATCCTGATGGCCACCTTCTGCGTCGACGCCGGCATGCCCGGCATCATCGCGCTGCTGCTCGGTTTCGCCTGCGGCACCGCGATGGGCGCGATAAACGGCTTCCTGGTCACCCGGATCAAACTGCCGCCGTTCATCGTCACGCTCGGCACGCTGACCATCTTCTTCTCGCTCAACGCGGTGGTCAGCAACAGCGAGACGGTGCGCGGCACCGACATGCCGTCGCTCATGACGTGGACCGGCAACTCGATTCCGATCGGCAACTTCCGGCTGACGTACGGGTCGATCATCATGCTCCTGCTTTTCGCGTACTTCTTCTACGCGCTCTCCAGGACCGCTTGGGGCAAGCATGTGTACGCCACGGGGGACGACGCGGAAGCGGCCAGGCTCGCCGGCATTCAGACCGGCCGCGTGTTGTTCTCGGTCTACACGGTCGCCGGCCTGCTGTACGCGATCGGCGGCTGGATCCTGATCGGCCGGCTCGCCTCGGCCAGCCCCAACGTCGGCGTCGAGTACAACCTCGACTCGATCACCGCCGTCGTGCTCGGCGGCACCAGCCTGTTCGGCGGGCGCGGCAGCGTGATCGGCACGCTGATCGGCGCGCTCATCGTCGGCGTGTTCCGCAACGGCCTCCAGCTCGGCGGCGTCGAGGTCGTCTGGCAGGGCTTCGCGATCGGCCTGCTGGTGCTCGTCGCGGTCTCCCTCGACCAGTGGATCAGGAAGGTGAAGACATGACCGACACCCCTGTTCTTCAGGCGAAGGGCCTGGTCAAGCGGTACGGGCGGGTCGTCGCCATCAACGGGAGCGACCTCGAGCTCTATCCCGGTGAGATCCTCGCGGTCATCGGCGACAACGGCGCCGGCAAGTCGAGCCTGATCAAGGCGCTCTCCGGCGCGCTGGTGCCGGACGAGGGGCAGATCTTCCTCGACGGAAAGAGGGTCCAATTTCGTACGCCCATGGACGCTCGCACGGCCGGTATCGAAACCGTCTATCAGACTCTCGCCGTCGCGCCCGGCCTGGACATCGCCGACAACCTGTTCCTGGGCCGCGAGGAGCGGCGCCCCGGGCCGCTCGGCTCGGTGTTCCGCATGCTCGACCGCAAGCACATGCGGTCCGAGGCGAAAAGGCACATGTCGGAGCTGGGCGTGGCCACACTGCAGAACATCGGCCAGGCCGTCGAGTCGCTCTCCGGCGGTCAGCGGCAGGCGGTGGCGGTGGCCCGCTCGGCCGCCTTCGGCAGCAAGGTGGTGATCCTGGACGAGCCGACCGCGGCCCTCGGCGTGAAGGAGGGCAACCGGGTCCTGCAACTGATCCGGGACGTACGGGATCGGGGTCTTCCGGTGATTCTCATCAGCCACAACATGCCGCATGTCTTCGAGGTGGCCGACCGTATCCACATTCAGCGGCTTGGCCGCCGGGCCACGGTGATCACTCCGAAGTCGCACTCGATGTCGGAGGCCGTCGCGATCATGACGGGAGCGGCGGAACCGCCCCCGCCCTCTTCCTGAGAATGAGCCGGCCGCCAATCGGCGGCCGGCTCAATTCACACTATCGCCACTTGTGGTTGTTGCCCGTTCCGCACGTCCAGATGTCGAGCTTCACGCCATCCGCCGTGTTGTTGTTCGGGATGTCGAGGCACTTTCCGGAGTTCGGATTACGAATGGTGCTGTCGCTGTAGTAAAGCCATTTCTGGGCCACCCCGTTGTTGCAGGCCCACAGCTGAACCTTCGTGCCGTTGGCGGTGCCGCTGTGGTCGACGTCGACGCACAGGCCGTTGAAGCTGATGAAGCTGTCCTTGAACATGAACTTCTGGTTGGCGCTGCCGTTGCAGGGCCGGATCTCCAGCTGTACGCCCTGGGTGAAGCTCGGCGCGTTGACGCACTTGCCGTGCAGGACGCTGGTGATGGCCCGGTCCCACAGGTCGGTCGACCAGGTGGCCACGCCGGTGTCGTTGCGGTAGAGGACCAGGTTGCCGTCGTTCTGCAGCTTCAGCGTGCTGGGACCCTGGCCGTACGTCTTGGACGACCAGATGGCCGCGCCGGCCGCCGTGTAGAGCACCAGGTTGCCGTCACGCTGGTTGACGAAGCGGGTGCCGGTGGTGGTGCTCGTCGCCCACACCGCCCGCGGGCCCTTCGAGACGACGACGTTGCCGTCACCCTGCAGCCGCAGCGTGTGCCCGAAGGTCGAGTGCAGGAACTTGGCCTCGGACAGCTCGGCGCCGGCCACCAGCTTGGTGTTGACCGGGGACCACTGCTGGTTGGCGCCGTTGTTGACGTCGTACGTGATCGTGGCGACGCCGGCGACCTTGCTGGCGTTCAGAACGGTGATCGCCTTGTTGGTCAGCTCGTTGGTCCAGACGTAGTTGTCGCCCTGCTTGGTGTAGTAGAAGAACTGGTCGGCGCCGCCGTCGCACTTACGGATCACGAAGCCGACGCCGTTGGCGCCGCCACCGCCGGTCTTGTCGGCCAGGCTCACACACTTGCTGCGGTCCCAGGCGTTGATGATCCGGTACTGGCCGCCGGTGTTGTAGACGCGCATGCCGATCCAGCGGTACTTCTCGTTGTCGTACGAGCAGGTGGTCTGCACCAGCGGCTTGCCGTCGGTGACGCTCTCGGCCTCGGCGGCGAGGCACAGACCGGAGTTGAGGTTGCTCCACTGCCACTGCTTGGCGCTGGGCCGGTTGGCGGCGTCCGGCGCCACCCTGTATTGCCCGACGCGGATGAAGTCCGACACGACCAGGGCGTCGCCGTAGAGCGACTGGGTCGCGGCGGTGACGATGTTGTCGTTGCCGTCGGCCTGGGCCTTGGTCCGGATGCTCTGGACGGCGGCGCGGTCGGCGGCCTCGCGCTCGGCCAGCTCACGGATCAGGTCGCGCCGGTCGGCCTCGCGCATGCCGGTGTCGATGAACGCCCGCCACACGGCCGGGTCGCTGCTGCGCAGGGCCCGCTCGGCGGCCGCCCGGATCTCGATCCGGTTCTCGTCGGTGTCGACGAGCTCCCAGATCCAGCGGACGAAGTTGTCGTCGGTCATGGCGAGCTTGCCCGGGTCGGCCACGATGCCGAGGATGGCCGCGGCGGCCTTCATCGAACCCTCGCGGGCCAGCCGGGCCTGCTCGGCCGCGCCGGCGTCCTCGGCCGCCTTGATCGCGTCCTGCACGTCCTGCTCGGCCGCGGCCTTGACGCCGGTGGCCAGGAACTCGTGCTGCTGGGCGGCGGTGCCGTTGATGACGGCCACGGCGGCCGCCTTGACCCGGGCGCCGGCGGCCTTCGTCCAGATCTCGATGACCACGTCGCGCTCGGAGAGCGTCAGCATGCGGCCGTCGGTGTCGAGGACCAGGCCGGCCGCCGCGTACGCGGCACGCTTGAGGTCACGGGCCTCGCGGGCGGCGGCCTCGTCGCTGATCTTCTTGGCGTCGTCGGCCAGCTTGGCGTCGAAGATGCCCTTGAGGATGAACTCCTTGCAGACCTCGTCGACGGTGGCGTTGTCGGCGCCCAGCGCGAGCTCGGCCGCCACCTGGATCAGCGGGAAGCGCTCCGAGTTCTGCCAGATCTTGAAGACGAAGTTGCGGTCGGTCTGGCTGAGCCACTCGCTGTCGGCCTCGATGCCGATCTCGTTGGCGGCCCGGACCTTCTCCTCCTCGCTGGTCGGCAGGCCGTCGTCGACGGCGAGTGCCTCGGCCGCCTTCGCGGTCATCGGCACCGCGTCGGCCGCCTTGGTCTTCGCGCCGGCGGCCGGCTTCGGCGCGGTCGTCTTCGGCGTGGCCGGCTTCGGCGCGGCCGAGGAGGGCGTCACGGGCGTCGGTGCGGGGGCGGCGAGGGCCGGCCCGGCGAGAAGTGTCGTCAGGGTGGCGGTCACGGTCACGGTGAGCAGTCCACGTAGGACACGTGGATGCCTCATGGCTGTATTCAATTCAATCCCCGTTGTAGTGCCAGATGTGCCCGCGCCATTTGGCGGCCGGGCACGCGGCGGCCCGCCTGGGGCGTCGCCGGATTTCCCCCGCGTCCTGGCGCGGGTTGACGAACCGTAGCGATACGAATACACGATCGTCAAGGTCTGAACGCCGTTTTTCAGAGATCCACGTCGATGACGTGATCACCTTTGGAGCGGGGTGGCGGCGGTCGATGGGTGCGTGCTAGAAACCTGGCGGATTCGGTGAGCGTCGATCTCTGAGCATTATGGCCTTATCTATTTGCTCGGGGCGCCGGAACCGTAATTTCAACGGGGGATGGTGCAATTGAATACGCGTGTGCGGACTCGGTCCGCAGCGATGATGGCCGCTGCGCTGATATTGGCGCCGGCCCTGGTTTCCGGTGTCGCCGCGCCGGCGTGGGCGGCCCGCCCCACCGGCGCCGTCACGACGACGACTTTCGATCAGTTCGAAGAGGACCGCCTCTACGTCCGATATCTGGCGGGCTACGACCCGCGCTCGCTCGTGCGCACGGCCGCCTGGAACGCGCTCGTGGCCAGCAACGTGCCCGCGGCCATCGACCGCTTCCTCAACTCGGGCCTGGCGTACGCGGTCACCCGCTCCCAGCAGCTCGCGGCGCGCAACGCCGACTTCGCGCGCCGGATCCTGGCCACGCACACGGCGGAGTTCTCGCCCGAGGTGCACGCGGCCGCGCAGTACGCGCTGAACAGCGGCACCGCCGCGCTCGACGCCTTCGCCCGGACCGGATACGCCGCGGCCAAGGCGCGTGACCGGGTGGCCCGCGAGGCCGCCGGTGAACAGGCCGCGGCCCTGCTCGACAGCGACCGCGCCTTCGTGGCCCACCTGCGCGACTACGACCCCGGAGCCCAGGTCCGGGCCGCCGCCGGCTACGCGCTGCGGACCGAGGCCACCGACGCCGACCTGGTGGAGTTCTACGCGTACGACTGGGCCGCCGCGGCCTCGGTCGACCTGCAGACCCAGCAGGTCCAGTGCGCCAACAGCGACATGGTCTGGCGGGCCAAGGTGAAGACCCTGCTGGCCGACGCGCAGGCCGCCCAGAAGGCGGCCGAGGAAGCGGCCGGCGAGGCCCGTGAGCAGGCCCGCGCCGCCGCGGCCCGGGCCTGGCACGCGCTCGGCGAGCAGGCCGCCCCGGCCAAGTCCACGTGGGACACGGCGGTCGTGGTCGCGGAGCAGCAGGCGGCCAACTGGCAGCAGGTGGCGCTGGCCGCCGCCGCGGCCGTGGACAACCCGAACTGGGACTCGGTCGCGCTCAGCGCGCAGGCCAACGGGCAGCAGTGGATCACCGCGCAGGCCAACGCGGCCCAGCAGGCCGCCTACTGGACCGCCCTCTATCAGATGGCGCTGGACGGCGAGCTCGGCATGCAGGCGGGTGCCCGATGAGAAATTCGATACGGACCTGGCTGGTGCTGCTGCTGGCCCTGATCGTGGCCGGCGGCATCGTGCACGCGCCGCCCGCGCTGGCCGCCCCGGCGCCGGCCCAGCTCCAGGAGGACCCGCCGCCGATCCCGATCCCCGACCTGGTGACCGAGCCGTGGAACGGCACCACCGGGGTGGTGACCTCCAACGAGCGCTGGGTCACCTCCATCCAGGATCTCGCCGAGCTCACCGAGGAGCCGGAGATCCGTGACGCCGCGCTGGCCATCCTGGCCACCGGTGACGCCGCCAAGATCCGCAACTGGGCGCTGACCCAGATGCCGGTCATCGAGCAGCAGGTGAAGGACCGCAAGCGCAAGGAAGCGGCCGACCGGCTGGCCAAGGTCAAGACCATGGCCGGTACGGGTGTGCCCGGCGGCTACTTCAACGCCGAGGTCCAGCGGGTGCTGGCCGGCACCGACGACGATCGTAAGCAGTTCCTGGCCTACGGGGCCGACATCGCCCGGGCCCGCGACGAGAAGGTCATCGGCGACACGCGCGAGCGCGCCGCCCAGCTGCGTGAGCGGCTGCGGGTCTTCGCGGCCGCCGCCCCGGACGGCTCCCAGGTGAGGCTGGCCGCCGAGCAGGCGCTGGCCGGCACCGACGCGGCGGTGTCCGCGTTCTTCGCCACCGGCTACGCCGTGGCCGCCAAGGCCGACGCCGAGGCCCGCGAGCGCTACCTGGCCGACCTCGAGGCCCGCAACAAGGCCGCCGAGGAACTGTCCGACCTGGCCCAGCGGGCCAAGCGGGCGTCCGAGGCGCGGACACAGATGATGGTCGCGCACGGCAACAGCGTGCACGCGCTGCAGAGGGCGGCCAACGCGATGGCCGGCGCCGCCAACGCGGCCCGGCACAGCCAGCGGGTCTTGGCCGGCGCGGGCACGGTCGCCGAGAAGGCCGGCAGTCTGGCCATCGACAAGCAGCTGATCGCCACCGAGCTGGGCACCGCCCAGCAGGCGGCCCAGCAGGCCCAGGCCGCCGCGACGTCGTCCCGCAACGCGGCCGACGTCCTCGAGGAGACGGGCCTGACCTACGGCGTCGAGTGGACGCTGATCGCCCAGGGGGCGAGCGAGGCCGCGACCGCAGCGGTCGGCGCCACCACCACCGCCGGCCACGCGGTCGACGCCACCATCGCCACCAACAACGCGCAGGGCGCGCAGGCCCAGGCCGAGGCCCACGCGCGGCTGGCCATCCAGTGGCGCGCGCACGCCGCCGACCACGCGGCGGCCGCGGCCAAGCTCGCCGCCGCCGCCGCGAAGCAGGCCGCCGCGGCCAAGACCGCCGCGGCCCGCACGAAGACCGCCAAGGAGCAGGCGCAGGCCGCCGAGGCCAAGGCGTGGGCCGAGGCGGAGAAGACCCGTCAGCAGAAGGAGATCGCCCAGGCCAAGGCGGCCGAGGCGAAGACACACCGCCAGACCGCCGAGACCGAGCGCGCCAACGCGGAACGGCTTCGGGCGGAGGCCGAGAACCAGGCGGCCATCGCGCGTAACGCCCGGGCCGCGGCGGACGCCGAGGCCGCCGCGGCGGAACAGGCCCGGTCGAAGGCCGAGTCGTCCGAGTCGGCCGCCCGCGCGGCCGAGACGCGGGCGTGGAACCAGGAAGGCATCGCGCGGCAGGCGCGCGACGACGCCATGGCCGCGGAGCGCGCGGAGCAGACGGCCAAGGCGAAGGCCCAGGCCATGCGGGCCGCCGCGGCGTCGGCCGAGACGGAGGCCGAGCGTCAGGAAGCTCAGGCGGAGGCCGACGAGGCCGACCGGCAGGCCGGCATAGCGAGCTCGGCGGCGCGGTCCGCCCGTGCACACGCCAATACGGCCACGGGTGCCGCCGCCAACGCCCGCGCCGCGAGCACCCAGGCGCAGGACGCCGCCAACCGGTCCCGGGCGGCCGCCGAGAAGTCGCGCGCGGCGGCGGCCGCCGCCGACTCCGCGGCCGACAGGGCCGAGGCGACTTCCCGAGGCGCCCACGCGGCGCGGGTGCGGGCCGACGCGAAGGCCGCCGAGGCGACCGCGCAGCAGGCCAAGGCCGCGGAGGCCGCGAACGCGGCCCAGCGGCTGGCCGGTCAGGCCGCCGAGGAGTCGGTGCGGTCGCTGTGGGCCGCCGACCGGACGAAGTCCGAGGCCGAGGGGGCCGCCCGCGAGGCGGTCGCGGCAAGCGAGCAGGCCGAGTCCGCGGTGCGGGCCGCCACGGCGGCGGCGAGCTCGGCGGCCGGCATCGCCCAGCCCGCGAACACCGCGATCGGCATGGTCAGCCCGTTCACCGGCGCCGACATCGACGCCGACTTCGTGGCCCAGGTGGCGGCGCAGGCCCTGGTCATCGGCGACGAACAGGCCGACGCGGCGCAGGCGCGGGCGGCCGAGGCGCTCGAGGCGGCCCGGCGGGCCGACGATGCCGCCCGTGACGCGGCCGACCAGGTCCGGCCGGCCTATCTGTCGGCAGCGGCCGCGGCGCATTCGGCGGCCGACGCCGCCGAGTACGCGGCGCAGGCCCGGCGGTCGGCGGCTCAGGCCGCGGCCGACGGGGCGGCAGCCCGGACCGCGGCCGCCAGCGCCGGACGGGCCGACGCCCAGGCCCGGGCAGACGCCGCCGCGGCACGGCAGGCGGCGAACGAGGCCGCCAACGACGCGGCGATCGCCGGGCGCAGCGCGCAGCAGGCGCAGGAGGCGGCCAACGCCGCCAACCAGGCCGCCAACAGCGCCGAGGCCGAGGCGGCGGCCGCCCGAGGCGCCGCCGACCGGGCCGAGGCCGACGCGGCCGCCGCACGGACGGCGGCCACGAACGCGCAACAGGCGGCCGACAGCGCCTCCACGGCCGCGGCCAACGCGTTGCAGCACGCCGTCGACGCGCAGAAGGCGGCCGACCGGACCGAGGAAGCCGAACGGCAGCGGGCCGCACTGGAGATCGCCAACGCCGCGGCCGACATCCCACCGGATGCCACCGAGGCCGACCTGCTGCAATATCTGACCCCGGACGAGCTGGCGCAGCTGCGGCAGGCCGAGCAGGAAGCCGGGATGAGTGTCCTGGACTTCATCAAGGCCGAGGCCTGGGACCTGTTCCTGGAGCTGTCCGGCGTCGGCGACCTGATCTCCTGCTTCCGGGACGGCAACGTCGAGGCCTGCCTGTGGAGCCTGGCCGGCCTGCTCGGCGGCATCAAGGCGATCCGGGCCGGCTACAAGATCGTCAAGCTCATCCCCAAGCTGATCAAGTTCTTCGAGAAGGTCAAGGACGCGAAGAAGCGGCGGGACAAGATACGCGACCTCGCTCGCAGCAGGAAGAAGAAAAAGGACCGCGACGACGAGTGTGATGCCCGCGCCCGGAAGAACAGCTTCCTTCCCGGCACCCCGGTGCTGCTCGCGGACGGCACCACCCGGGCCATCGAGAAGGTAGCGGTCGGCGACCTCGTCCGGGCCACCGATCCGATCACCGGCCTCACCGTCGCCAGGCCGGTCACGGCCACCATCGTCGGCGACGGCGACAAGAAGCTGGTCGACATCACCATCGGCGCCACCACGATCACCGCGACCCACAACCATCCGTTCTGGGTTCCGGAGCTGTCGGATTGGGTGGACGCCGAACGGCTGGCTCCCCGGCAGTGGCTGCGCACCAGCGCCGGCACTCATGTCCAGGTCACCGCGGTGCGGCATCGTGAGGCCGAGACTCGCGTCCACAACCTCACCGTCGCCGACCTGCACACGTTCTACGTCACCGCCGGGCCCGCATCGGTCCTGGTCCACAACAGCGACTGCGCCGAAGAGTTCATCTGGAAGAACGAGCGGCAACTCGAATTCCCGCTCCGCGGTAAACCCGACGACACCGATCAGGCTCGTTTCCACAACCTCCCGGCGCGGGACCAAGCAGCCCTCCGGCGGAGCAAAGACGGGCGAGGATCACTCGCGGACGGTTGCCACACCTTTGTGATCATGCCGAACGACGAGGTCAGATCGGTCCAGGACAGCATCCTCGACACGTGGCGCGACGGCGACGACTGGGCGGGTCATACGACCCTCGCCGGCCATGACAGCAACGACAAGCCCAACGGTGTCCTGATGGCGGGCAGCTTCGAGGTCAAAGACGGAAAGATCTTGTGGTGGGGCCGTCACTCCGGCCATTACCGGCCGCAGGAGTATGGCGGTGACATGCTGCAAGACCTCACGAAGCGCGCGTTCGGGTCGGCCGGCTACGGCGGGGATCAGGAGTACAAGGGCGCGACGATGTGCGACGACGGCGACGACGATGACTGGTAAGGGATGAGATGACGAGCCGATGGCGGACGGTCTGGGCGACCGGCGAAAGCGACGAACGGATCGTCCGCCTCGGCATGGCCGGCCCCGACGTGGTGGTCTCGGCCGATCACGGCGGCGCGATCGAGACGCGGTGGGCCGCCGATGGTTCCCCGGTGACCGCGCCCACCTATACCGGGATCACGGGCATCCTCGCCCTGGCGCCCTGGCGGCACGGGGAAGGTGTGCGGGTGGCGACAGGGGCCGGTTCCCGGCATGTGTCGCACCGGTGGTTGCAGCGGTGGGATCTCGTCGCGAGGGAGGAGATCGCACCGGCGATCGACATGAACGTGATGGGGGTGAAACACGTCGACCCGGCCATCGTCCACGGTGAACAGGTGCTGGTCGTGGTCAGCCAGGGAGTGCTCGCGATCCGGCGGACCGGTGACGGGTCGGTCGTCGACGACGTGGTCAAGCACCGGTCGACATCACGTGTCGTGATCGGCTCGACCGATCGTGGCCCGGTCGCGGTCACCTCGTCGCACGACGAACATCCGCAGTTGTTCTGGTTGGAGAATCTGACCGAGGCGGTGCGCCTGCCGCATGCCGACGGCGAGTTCATCGCCGCCATGGAGGGCGACCGTCTGGTCTGCGGCAGCTACGCGGAGCCGTGGAACAAATGGCAGACCGCGTGGGCCGGCGATCTGTCCGGCCGGCGCCTCGGGCCCGCGGTCACCGGCGACGTGATCACGGCGGTGGCGGTGGCGGCCTGGCCGGCGGTCTTCATCGCGCGGGCCGACCGTACGGTGTCGCTCGTCGATCTGGAGTCGGGCCGCGAATTGGCCCCGGCTCTGCGTCTGCCGAAGCGGGCCCGCAGCCTCGTGGTGGTGGACGGGCGGGACGTCATCGCGGGGTTCGGCCTCGAGGTGGCCCGGTTCGAGCCGCCGGCGTGGAAGGGTGAGCGTGAGCGATCTGTGGATGCGGGAGATGG
This sequence comes from Actinoplanes sp. CA-131856, assembly GCF_050956135.1. Lineage (GTDB taxonomy): Bacteria > Actinomycetota > Actinomycetes > Mycobacteriales > Micromonosporaceae > Actinoplanes. Next base: position 537,950 of record NZ_CP191849.1, read on the forward strand.
CCGGTGTCGACGAGGTGTTCGCCCGTCGGAGTGAGGCCGAGCGGATCCGGGTCATGTGTGAGGCCATCGACTACGCGATGTTCCGGTCGCTGACACCGCTCGCCACGATCCCGTCGCCGGAGGCGCGCGGGCTGATCGAGGAGGCGCTGGCCGCGGGGCGGGCGGGTGTGCCGCCCGAGGCCGCCTACGAGCTCTCCGGCCGCATGTATCCCTTCCTGGATTCGGAGGGGTCGGTCGGCTCGATCATGGTCGGCGCGGCGCTCGAGCTGCTGTCGGGGCTCAGCGAGGGCGCGAGGCCGGGCGACGCGTCAAATGTCTTGTTCCAGTGCTACGACGCGACGATGCAGCGGCAGGCCATGGGGCGGAGGATCACCATCGAGCATGAGCTCGGGAATCCGGCCTGTGTCGACATCATCCGGGAGCAGAAGGAGTTGCTGGCCGGGGCGATTGAATGACGGGCCGGTGGCGGACGGTCTGGTCGACCCGCGAAAGCGACGACCGGATCGTCCGTATCGGCCCGGCCGGCTCCGGCGTGGTGGTCTCGGCGGACCGGTGACGGGTCGGTCATCGGCGAGGTGGTCAAGCACCGGGAGACGTTGCGGGTCGCGATCGGGTCGTCCGGCGGGCTGCCGATCGCGGTCACCTCGTCCCACGAACGGCACCCGCAGTTCTTCTGGCTGGACGACCTGGCCGAGGCGGTGCGCCTGCCCCATGCCGACAGCGACGTCATCGTGGCGTACGGCCAGCAGGTGGCCCGATTTCGGCCACCGGCGTCATGACTTCTTCTTTTTGCCCTTTTTGCCGCTTCCGCTGTCGAACATGCTGTTGAGCATGGCCTCGTCGCGTTCGTGGGCCTGTTCGGCGGCGGTCTTGGGCTCGCGGACGGCGATCTTCCAGAAGATCGCGGCGGCGACGACCAGCCAGGCCCACCACGGGATGCCCGACTCGGGCCCGAAGAGCTGGCTCGTGACGTCGTAGGCAGAGTTCATGTACTGCTCCATGGCCGCAATGATCGGCCGGAGAGCCCGCCGGGTTGAGAGACCCGACGGGCTTTTCTGACTCTCAGGCGCCCCAGCCGGCCTGCTCGCCGCCCACGCGCTCGGCGACGATCTTCTCCTGGTAGCCGCTCGCCTTGTAGGCGCGCACCGGGTCCGGGTCGAGGCCGGCGTCCGCGCGGACCTCGGCCAGCAGCGGGCGGACGTCGGTGTTGTAGGCGTCCATCAGCACCGCGTTCGCCTCCAGCACGTCGCCCTCGGCCTGCGCCTTGAACAGGGCGTCGCGGTCGACCAGCAGGGCCTTGGCCGTGGCCTCCTGGATGTTGAGCACCGAGCGGATGATCGCCGGGATCTTCGCCTCGATGTTGTGGCACTGGTCGAGCATGAAGTTGATGCCGTACGACGGGTCCAGCGCGTCGCCCCGGACGATCTCGTACATGATCCGGAACAGCTGGAACGGGTCGGCGGCGCCGGCCATCAGGTCGTCGTCGGCGTAGAACCGGCTGTTGAAGTCGAACGCGCCGAGCTTTCCCTGCCGGAGCAGGAACGCCACGATGAACTCGATGTTCGTGCCGGGCGCGTGGTGGCCGGTGTCGATGCAGACCGTGGCCTTCTCGCCGAGCTCGACGCAGTGCGCGTACGAGGTGCCCCAGTCCGGGATGTCGGTGGCGTAGAAGGCCGGCTCGAACAGCTTGTATTCGAGCAGGAAGCGCTGATCATCACCGAGCCGGTCGTACGCCTCCTTGAGCGCCGCGCTCAGCCGGTCCTGCCGCAGGCGCAGGTCGTCCTGGCCCGGATAGTTGATGCCGTCGGAGAACCACAGCTTCAGGTCGCGCGACCCGGTCTGGTCCATGATGTCGATCGCCTCGAGCAGGTGATCGGTGGCCTTGCGGCGGATGCCGGCGTCGGGGTTGGTGACCGAGCCGAGCTTGTAGTCGTTGTCCTGGAAGACGTTGGTGTTGATGGCGCCGATCGCGACGCCCTCCGACTTGGCGTACTCGCCGAGGGCCTTGTAGTCGTCGACCTTGTCCCACGGGATGTGCAGGGCGACGGTCGGGGCCACGCCGGTGAAACGGTGCACGACCGCCGCGTCGGCGATCTTCTCCTCGGGCGTGCGGGGCACACCCTCCTGGGCGAAGACCTTGAAGCGGGTGCCGGAGTTGCCGAAGGCCCACGACGGGGTCTCGATGCGCTGCGCCGCCAGGGCGCGCTTGACTGCGGCGAGGTCAGTCATGAGGGGCCTCCAAAGGCTCATCGGAAAGGTGGAACACCTCGGTCAGCAACGGGAATCCGTCGGTGGGTGAGGTGCCGGCGAAGAAGGGGGCCATCTCCGCCTGCCACCGGGTGTTGACGTCCAGGGCCGCCATGGCCGCCTGGGACGCCTCGAGATCGTCGGCCTCGACGTAGCCGATCAGGAGACCGTCGTCTCGGAGGAACAAGGAGTAGTTGCGCCAGCCGGTGGCCCGAAGTGCTGCCTGCATCTCGGACCACACGGCCTGGTGCCGCTCCACGTACTCCGCCATCCGCTCGGGACGGACCTGGAGGTTGAAGCAGTAGCGCATGTCGTCAGAAGTTGAACTGGTCGATGTTGTCGGCGGTGAACTCGGTCGGCGGGCCGAGGACGATCTCGCCGTCCTTGCCGATCGTGTAGTCGCCGAGCTTGCCGGCCTTGAACTTCTCGCCCTCGGCGCCGGTGATCTGGCCGGAGGCCAGGGCCGCGCCCGCGTAGGCGGCCAGGTAGCCGATGTCGGCCGGGTTCCAGAGCGCGAACTTCTTCACGGTGCCGTTCTTGACGTACTCACGCATCTGGTTGGGAAGGCCCAGACCGGTCACGGCCACCTTGCCCTTGTAGCTCGACGAGCCGATGTAGCGCGCGGCGGCCGCGATGCCGACGGTGGTCGGTGCGACGATCGCCTTCAGGTTCGGGTACGACTGCAGCAGGCCCTGTGCCTCCTGGAACGACTTCTGGTCGTCGTCGTTGCCGTAGGCCACCTTGACCAGCTTCAGCTTCGAGTACTCGGGCTTGGCCAGTTCCTTCTTCATGACGTCGATCCAGGCGTTCTGGTTCGTGGCGTTCGGCGTCGCCGACAGGACCGCGATCTCACCCTCGCCGCCGGCCTGCTCCAGCGCCATCTTGGCCAGGGATTCGCCGATGCCCTGCGTGGTGGCCTGGTTGATGAAGGCGTCGCGGCAGTCCTTGGAGGCGTCCGAGTCGAACGTGACGACCTTGATCTTCGCGGCGCGGGCCTGGTTGAGCGACGGGCAGACCGCGTTCGGGTCGTTGGCCGCGACCACGATGACGTCCTGCTGCTGCTGGATCAGCGTGTTGATGTACGACACCTGCGACGAGGCGGACGCGTCGTTCGGGCCGACCAGCTTGTATTCGCCCTTGACCTCGCCGACCGCCACCTTGCCGCCGCCCACCTCCACATCGGAGTACGGGTTGTTCAGCTGCTTCGGCAGGAAGGCGATCTTCAGGCCCTCCTTGGTCGCCGCGTTCGGGTCGGCGGCCGCGGAGGCCTGCGAGCCGCCGGCCGAGTTGTCGGTGCTGTCCTTCGTGGTGCCGCCGCAGGCGCTCAGGCCCACGACCAGCAGTGCGGCTGAAGTTACGGAGAGTAGTGTGCGGGGGGAACGACGAAGCACGGCGTACTCCATTCTTTTCAGGTCTGAGGGGTTATCGGGCTGCGGCTTGCCGCAGGCGCCGGCGGTGCCAGTTGCCGCGAACGGCGGTGGCGATGTTGGGAAGCAGGACGGAGAGCACGAGCAGGGCGCCCGTGACGATGTTGAGCGCCTGCCCGGAGACGTCCTCTAGGCGCAGCGCGTTCTGCAGCGCGGCCAGCAGCACGACACCGGCCAGTACGCCGGGCAGGCTGCCCTTTCCGCCGAAGATCGACACGCCGCCCAGCAGGACGGCCGCGACGACGGCGAGTTCGAGGCCCGAGCCGTTGTCGGCCCGGGCGCTGGAGTAGCGAAGGGTCCACAGCACGCCGACCAGACCGGCCACGGCGCCGCTGACGACGTACAGCCAGAACTTGGTCCTGGCCACCCGGATCCCGGAGAAATGCGCGGCCTTGTCGTTGGCGCCGATCGCGTAGAGCGCGCGGCCGACCGGGGTCGCGTGCTGCACGATCCCGAAGACCAGAGCCAGGATCACGATCAGGATCAGGACATTGGGTACGGGTGAGGACCCGATCGTTCCGGTGACCCAGTCGGTGTAGCTGAACGGGAAGTCGGCCACCGCGCCGTCGCCGAGCACCACGAAGGCGAGCCCGCGGAAGAGCGCGAGCGTGCCGATCGTGACCGCCAGCGAGGGCAGGCCGAGCACCGTGATCAGAAAGCCGTTGAGCACGCCGCAGATCGCGCCGATCACGATGCAGAGCGGGATGATCATTTCGATCGACAGGCCGTTGTTCCAGAACCAGCCCATCAGCGCGCTGGTGAAGCCGAGCGTGCTGGCCACCGACAGGTCGATCTCGCCGGTCACGATGATCATCGTCATCGGGAGCGCGATCAGGATGATCGGCAGCAGGTCGAGCACCATGAAGGTGAAGTTGCGGCTGGTGCCGAAGTTGTCAACGGCGGCCGACGCGACGATCAGCACGACGACGGTCAGCAGAATGATGATGCTGTCCCAGCTGGTCAGCCTCTTCTTCACTTCAGACATGAGCGTCTCGCTTACGGAGAGAACGGGCGATCCGGACCGCGACGAGCCGGTCGGCGCAGATGGCCAGGATGATCAGGGAGCCGACGATCGCCTGCTGCCAGAACTGGTTGATGTCCAGGACGGCCAGGGCGCTGCTGATCACCGTCAGCAGCAGCGCGCCGAGGCCGGCGCCCCAGACCGAGCCGCTGCCGCCGAAGACGGCCACGCCACCGACCACGACCGCGGCCACCACGTTCAGCTCGTAGCCGGTGCCGGCCGAGGCGTCGATCGTGCCGAACCGGGCCGCGAACAACACACCGGCCAGGCCGGCGGCGGCGCCGCTGAGGATGAACGCGACGATCAGGTTGCGGGCGACCTTGATGCCGGCCAGCTCGGCCGCGTCGGGGCTCGAGCCGATGGCGTACATCTCGCGGCCGATGCGGTAGTTGCGCATCATCAGCGAGACGCCGCCGACCATCACCAGGGCGATCAGGACCAGCCAGGGGATGCCCAGGATGTTGTCGTTGGAGAAGTCGAGGAAGCTGCCCGGCAGCTCGTCGGCGGTGACCTGGTCGCCGCCGGCCCACGAGTAGACCAGGCCGCGGAAGATGTACATCGTGCCGAGCGTGACCACCAGGGCCGGCACCTTGCCGTACCGCACCAGCACGCCGTTGATCAGGCCGGCCACCGCGCCCACGGCGATGCCCACGGCGATCGCGACGATCATCGGAAGGCCCGGGTTGGCGCTCATCATGGAGGCCACGGTGAACGCGCTGATGCCGAGCACCGAGCCGACGCTCAGGTCGATGTTGCGGGTGATGACGACGACGGCCTGACCGGCCGCCATCACCGCCAGGATCGCCGTGTTGAGCAGGTTGTCGCGGATGCTCTGGCCGGACAGGAAGCGGGGATTGTCGATCGCGGTGTACGCGATGAGCAGCACCAGGGCGAGCACGATGCCCAGCTCGCGGGTCTTGAGCAGCCCACCGGCGAACCGCCGGCGGCCGGACGCGGGCGCGCCGATCGTCGAGGTGGTCATGCCGAAACCTTCTGTCCCATGGCGGCGTACATAACTGATTCCTCGGTCGCCTCGGCCCGGGTGAGCTCGGCCGCGATCTTGCCCTCGCGGAGCACGATGACCCGGTCGGCCATGCCCAGCACCTCGGGCAGCTCGGACGAGACCATGACGACGCCCATGCCGTCCTTGGCCAGCGACGACAACAGCCGGTGAACCTCGGCCTTGGTGCCGACGTCGATGCCACGGGTGGGCTCGTCGACGATCAGCAGGCGCGGGCCGGTGGCCAGCCACTTGGCCAGCACCACCTTCTGCTGGTTGCCGCCGGAGAGCGTGCCGACGGCGTCGCTGAGCTTGCCCAGCTTGGTCTGGAGCTTCTCGGTCCAGGTCAGGGCCGACCGGCGCTCGCTGCCGCCGAACAGCAGACCCAGCCGGGCCAGCTTGCGGGCCCGGGGCAGGGTCACGTTGCGCTCGATCGACAGGTCCATCACCAGGCCCTGCTGGCGCCGGTCCTCGGGGACCAGGGCCAGGCCGGCCGCCATGGCGGCGCGGGGCGATCCGCCCTTGAGCTTCCTTTTCTGGAAGCGGACGGTGCCGGAGTCGTACGGGTCGACGCCGAAGACGGCCTGCATGACCTCGGAGCGGCCGGCGCCGACCAGGCCGGCCAGCGCGACGATCTCGCCTTCCCGGACGCTGAACGTGATGTCGCGGAAGACGCCCTCGCGGCTGAGCTTGTCGACCTCGAGCAGCACCTCGCCCGGCTCGACGTCCTGCTTGGGGAAGAGCGCGCTGAGATCGCGGCCGACCATCTTGCGGATCATGTCGTCGACGCTGAGCTCGGACACCAGCTCGGTGGTGACGTGCTTGCCGTCCCGCATGATCGTCACCCGCTCGCAGAGCGCGGTGATCTCCTCGAAGCGGTGCGAGATGAACATGATCGCCGCGCCCTCGTCGCGCAGCGAGCGGACGACCGAGAAGAGCCGCTCGACCTCGACCGCGGACAGCGCCGCGGTCGGCTCGTCCATGATCAGCACCCGGGCCTCGGCCGACAGCGCCTTGGCGATCTCGACCAGTTGCTGGTCGGCGATCGAGAGGCCCCGGGCCGGGCGGGCCGGGTCGAGGTGGACGCCGAGGCGGCGGAACAGCGCCTCGGCGTTCTCGGTCATGGTCTTGCGGTCGATCTGGCGGAGCCGGGTCAGCGGCTGGTTGCCGATCGCGATGTTCTCGGCCACCGAGAGGTCGGGGAAGAGCGTGGGCTCCTGGTAGATGACGGCGATGCCGGCCGCCTTGGCGTCGGCCGGGCCGGCGAACTCGACGTCGGCCCCGTCCACCCGCAGCGTGCCGGTGTCGGGCCGGTGCACACCGGCCAGCATCTTGACGATGGTCGACTTGCCGGCGCCGTTCTCACCGACGAGAGCGTGCGCCTCGCCCGGGAAGAGCGGGAAACTGACGCCCTGGACGGCCGCGACCGCGCCGAACGACTTCGTGACGTCGGCGACCTCGAGCCGGGCCGGCCCGGGGTCACCGGCGCGGTTATCGGGCTTGGCCGGAGAGTCCGCCACAGCCACCTCCACGTCGGACTTTGAAATGTTTCAGAGAACGTGTAGAGAACGTAGGTGGCCCCGATCACACGTGTCAAGCATTCGATCGAAACGTTGCGGAAACACGGCCGTTGTGAGTTCGACCTGTACCGTAAGATGCAACTTCAACGTTTCAACGGTCCCGCGCAACGGCCCTGCGGGGTACCGTGAGCCGGTTCCGTTCACCGCCGGTTGACCGGCAGGTCGAGGAGGTAGCGGTGCTGAACGGCAGGACGCCGTCCGTCAAGGACGTGGCCGCGGCCGCCGGCGTCTCGCTGGGCACGGTCTCGAACGTGATGAACCGCCCCGAAGTGGTCAGCGCCCGCACCCGTGAGCGGGTCGAGCGGGCCATGACGGAGCTCGGCTTCGTCCGCAACGAGTCGGCCCGTCAGTTGCGTGCGGGCACAAGCCGCACCCTGGCCTACGTGATGCTCGACGGCACCAACCCGTTCTTCCACGACGTCGCCCAGGGCATCGAGCTGGCCGCCGAGGACGCCGACCTGTCGCTGTTCATCTGTAACAGCAACAGCCGCGCGTCCCGCGAGGAGGTCCACCTCGACCGGCTGCTCCAGCAGCGCGTGCAGGGCATCCTGATCACTCCCGTCGACCCGGCGGCGCCGCACCTCGACGAGCTGTCCCGCCGCGGCGTCCCCCTGGTCGTGGTCGACCGGGTCCGCGGCGTCGACAACTGCTGCTCGGTCGCGGTCGACGACGTGCTGGGCGGCCGCATCGCGGTCGAGCACCTGGCCGAGCAGGGCCACGAGAGGGTCGCGTTCATCGGCGGCCCCGACTCGCTGGGCCAGGTGGGCGAGCGGTTGCAGGGCGCCCGCGAGATCTGGTCGTCGCTGGGCCGCTCACCCGACGACCTGATCTATCTGCCGACCGAGGCGATGACCGTGGCCGATGGACGGTCGGCCGGCGAGCGCCTGGCCGGGTTGCCGGTTCGCCGCCGCCCGACCGCGGCGTTCTGCGCGAACGACCTGCTCGCCCTCGGCCTGCTGCAACAGAGCATCGGCGCCGGCCTGCGCGTGCCGGACGACCTGGCCATCGTCGGCTTCGACGACATCGAGTTCGCGGCCGCGGCCGCGGTGCCGCTGACGTCGGTCCGCCAGCCGCGACAGGAACTGGGGCGGGCGGCGGCCCAGTTGGTGCTCGACGAGGCGACCAACCCGGACCACAAGCACAGCCAGCTCCAGTTCACGCCCGAGCTGGTCGCCCGGGCCTCGACGGTCTCCCGCTCCCGCGCCGTCTGACCACGCGGCGTCTGGTGGCATTCTGTGACCGTGAGGCCTAGGTGCTCCCTGTACGTGGACGTCGGTTACCTGCTCAGCGCGGCAGCGGTGCGGGTGACGGGGACGTCGCTGCGCAACGGAATCCAGGTCGACTACGAGTCGCTGGTCGACGGGCTCGTTCAGCAGGCCGAGAAGCTGTCGGAGCTGCCGGTGCTGCGAGTCCACTGGTACGACTCCGCGCGCGACGGCGTACCCGACCCTCAGCAGCAGTTGATCGGAGAGCTGTCCAACGTCAAGTTGCGGCTCGGCCGGTTCGGCGTGGAAGGCCAGCAGAAGGGCGTCGACCTGCGGATCGGCCTTGATCTTGTAACGCATGCGCGTAACGGTGTCGCGGAGGTCTTCATCCTCGTCTCGGGGGACGACGATCTGACCGAGGCCGTCGAAGAGGCTCAAGTTCATGGCGTGCAGGTCTTCCTGCTTGCCGTCCCCAACGCTGAGGACAAGCCGCACGGCATCAGCCGTCATCTGATACGTGCCGCCGACGGCCTCAAGATCCTCTTTCCGGAGACCATCGACCAGACGGTGACGAAGGTGGCACCGCAACGAGCCCTGCCGGTATCCCTCCACAGGGAGCCGCCGGAGCCGACCTCTGAGATGGCCGAACAGGTCGACTCGGTGGTCAACGGAGTCCTGGCGGCCTTCCGCAGATCCGCCAGCGCAGAGGAGCTCGCGGCGCTGGTTGCCGGCAAGCCATCGATTCCCCGCGACATCGACAAGGCGTTGCTGACCGATTTATCGGATCGCCTCGGTGTCGTCGACCTGGATGAAGCAGCACGGCACAAGCTTCGGGCACAGTTCTGGGCGAAGTGGGATGAGGCCTGATGTAACTTTCGGCAGTGTCGGGCGTCAGGTACGGCCCGTACCGTCGCCTCGGTGGAGCGCGTGACGATGGCGGCTCTTCCCGCCGCGATTGTGTTTGCTGGGCTGGGCATGGTGAGCGGGTGGTGGCTGCTGCCGGCCGTGGTCGCCGCGTTTCTGGCCGGGCGGCGCCCGGGGCGGACCGGGCCGACGGTGCTGGTTCTGGTGGCGGTGCTCTCGGCCGGTGTGGTGGTGTTCTCGGTTGTGCCGGGCTGGCTGTCGCTGGCGAGCCGGTTTCTGGTCGTGATGGTCGCCGGCACGATGGTGCCCTGGTTCGCGGGGCGGTTCTGGCGGCAGTATCAGGATCTCGTTCGCGCGGGCTGGGAGCGGGCCGCGCAGGCCGAGCGTGAGCAGCGGCTGGTCGCCGAGCAGGCCCGGCAGCGGGAACGGGCTCGGATCGCCCAGGACATGCATGACCTGCTCGGCCACGACCTCAGCCTGATCGCGCTGTCGGCGGGCGCGCTGAAGCTCGCGCCAGGCCTGGAGGAGCACCACCGCCGGATGGCCGCGGATCTGCGGGCCCGGGCCGGGGCCGCGGTGGAGCGTCTCGGCGAGGTGATCGGCGTCCTGCGCGAGGAGACCGACAGCGCACCCATGGAAGCCCCTGGCCTCGCGGCGCTGGTGGCCGGGGCGTCCACATCGGGGCTGGCGGTCGAGCTGCGCGTCGATGGTGAGGCGGGCACTGTGCCGCCGATGGCCGAGCGGGCCGTGCACCGGGTCGCGCGGGAAGCGCTCACCAATGTGGCCCGACACGCGCCCGGAGCGGCGGCGGTCATCTCGGTGACGCATACGGAGGCCGAGACGACGATCGAGGTGGAGAACGGCCCGCCGTCGTCACCGGCCCAGGGCCACGGCGGCGGGCATGGTCTGATCGGCCTCGCCGAGCGGGTGCGGCTTGTCGGCGGCGTCTTCGAGTACGGTCCGCAGCGTGGCGGCTTCGCCGTCAGCGCACGGATCCCGCACGCCTTCGTGCCGCTGCCGAAGATCGAAGGGGCGCTGCCGCAGGAGCATCGCCGCGCCCGGCGGCGTGCCGGCCGGACGCTGGTCATCGCGGTCATGGTGCCGTTGGTCACCGGTGCTGTGCTGAGCGGGGCCCTGGCCGGCTGGGAGACGCTGTCCGCGTCGCGGGCGGTTCTGGATCCGGGTGACTACGCCCGCTTGCGCGTCGGGCAGGATCGGTCCGAGGTGGAGCGTCTCCTGCCGAGCCGGCAGACGCGCTACCGGCCATTGACCGCCGAGCCGACCGGGGACGGATCGACGTGCGAGTACTACGCCATGACGGCCGACCGCTTCGACGACCGGTCCGGCGATGTCTACCGGCTCTGCTTCCGCGACGACGTGCTGGTGTCCCGCGACACCGTCACCCCGTGAGCCGCCGATGATCCGCGTGCTGATCGCCGACGACGAGCCGATGATCCGGGCCGGTCTGCGCGCGGTCCTCGCCACCGCCGACGACATCGAGGTGATCGGTGAGGCCGGTGACGGGCACCAGGCCGTCGAGCTGGCGCGGCGGCACCGGCCCGCGGTGGCCGTTCTCGACATCCGGATGCCCGGCCTGAACGGCATCGAGGCGATGGCCGAGCTCGGCCGGGCCGTGCCGGGCACGCGCGTGATCATCCTGACGACGTTCGGGGAGGACGACTACATCCTCCAGGCGCTCGGCGGCGGGGCCGCCGGCTTCCTGATCAAGTCCGGCGAGCCCGAGGAGCTGATCCTCGGAGTACGCGCGGTGGCCGACGGCGCCGCTTACCTGTCACCGAAGGTGGCGGCCCGCGTCGTCGCGCACCTCGCCGCGACGGGTGCGAACACCCTGGCCGCGCGTCGCTCCAGTGCCCGTGAACGGGTCGGCGCTCTCAGCCCCCGGGAACGGGAGGTGCTGGCCTTCCTCGGTGCTGGTCTGTCCAACGGGCAGATAGCCCGCCGGATGCACGTGGTCGAGGGGACGGTCAAGGCGCATGTGAGCTCGATCCTGGCCAGGCTGGGTGTGGACAACCGGGCCGCGGCCGCGGTGATCGCCCATGAGGCGGGGACACCACCCGCGCAGGAGTAACGACACCGCCGCCACGATCGCCCCGCCGAGCACCGCGCCGGCCAGAACGTCGTGTGGATAGTGGACCCCCACCAACACCCGCAGGGCCGCGGCGGTGATGGCCAGGGGCAGGGTGATCGCGGCCAGGCGCGGCCACAGCATCGCCAGTCCGACGGCCAGCCCGGCGGCCACGGTGGCGTGGTTGCTCGGGAACGACCAGTCGCCGCTCTCCGGGCAGGCGGCGGTCACCAGCACGCGGCACGGTCGTTCCTCGTCCACCACCAGCTTGGTCGCCTCACTGACGGCATACGCGACCACGGTGCCGAGAACGGTCAGCACGACTCCGGTGATCCCTCGCACGTCCCGGTGTCGCAGCGCCCTGAACCCCATCCCGGCCAGCAGCAGGCCCAGGAGCACCAGGGTGCCCTCGGTGGCCACCTCCAGCACCGGGCCGAGCCACGACGGCGCGCCCGCCACCGCCCCGGCGACCGCTCGATACGCGGACGCCGAGACGCCGCTGGTGACGTACACCGGACCGGCCCGGCCCCACCCGCCAGGAGCGAGCCAGACGACCAGCGCCGCCGCCGATATCAGGACACCGAGTGCTTTGAGCTTCATGGGCTGACCGTAGAAACGGAGACGGCCGGAGACCCGGGTCGAACGGCTACCCACACCCCCCGACGATCGTCAGGGTTGACTGCCCAGCAGCTCCGAGACGGTGACGAAGCGGTAGCCGCGGGCGCGCAGGCCGGCGATCATGGTGGGCAGGGCGTCCAGGGCCACCAGCCGGCGCTGGGTGCCGGCGTCGTGGGCCAGGATGATCGAGCCGGGGCGCATTCCGCTGATCAGGTCGTCGGCCTGGGCCTTCGGGTCGCCGGCGAAGCGGCGCTCGCGCATCTGGTGCGACCACAGCACGATGTCGTATCCCATGGCGTCCGCGGCCAGCACCGTCGAGCCGCCGAAGTGGCCGTAGGGCGGGCGCATCAGGGTGGCCGTGCGGCCCGTGTGGCGCTTGATGGCGTCGTGGGTGCGTTCCAGTTCGCGGCGGCAGCCGGCCAGGTCGAGGGTGGCCAGGTCGTCGTGTGACCAGGAGTGGTTGCCGACCTCGTGCCGGTCCAGACGGTTGCGCAGCAGGTCGGCGTGGGCCTCCAGGTGGCGGCCGACCAGGAAGAACGTGGCCGGCGCCTTCGCCTCGTCGAGAGCGTCGAGGAAGCGTGGCGTGTAGTCCGGCAGCGGGCCGTCGTCGAAGGTGAGCGCGACCAGCTTCTCGGTGGTCGGCGTGAAGTAGTGGATCCGCACGCCGCCGGTGGAGACCGCGCCCAGGTCGTCGGCGGCCGAGGCGTAGCCGCCGCCCAGTGGTGGGCGGTCCCAGCCCAGCCAGTGCTTGACCTGGTCCGACCCGGCGAAGGCGGTGGCCGCACCGCCGGCGGCGAGCAGAGCCCCGCGCAGCATCGAACGACGAGTAACCATGAATCCCCCATGAACGAACCGGCTTTACAGCCTGGTTGATCATGGCAAGAACCGCCTCGGCCACTGGACTGGTTCAGTGCCCGAGCTCATCGGCCGAAAGGCCTAGGGGTTGAGGATTCGCTCAGTCGAAGGGGTGCGAGGTCTGCACGTTGAGCAGCCGGGCCAGGCGGGTGGTGACCGGGCGGGCCTCCAGGTGCAGCCGGGCGATGTTCAGGCCGCTGTCGCCGATGACCGCGAGCAGGGCCAGCTCGCCGATCGCGTAGACGGACAGATAGCCGCCGGTGTTGCGGATCGTCACCTCCTGGAAGGTGCCCTGGCCCAGGGCGGCGCCGCAGGTGCGGCTGATGCCGTGGGCGCCGGCGGCCAGCGCGGCGATGTCGTGCGGCTCGGTCGAGGACACCGTGTCGTGCAGGATCAGCAGGCCGTCGACGCCGGCGATGACGCAGCCGCGCACGCCGGTCACCTGGTGGCGCAGCGCGGCCAACTCGCCGCGAACGGCCTGATACGGATCTGTTTGCACGGCTTTCTCCAGGAGGGGGAGCGGTCAGAGGGAGCGGAGGGCGTTCAGCACACGGTCGAGCACGTCGTCGTCCGCGGCGTAGGGCTGGCCGAGGAGGCTGAACAGGTCGGGTGAGTCGTCAGCGGGAGACGGCTCGACCCGGTTCCGCCGGGGCAGTTCCCCCGGCGGCGGTGAAGGCTCGGAGGCCGAGACCTCCAAGGGGGCGGCGACCTTCAAAGGGGCGGCCTTTCCCGCGTACGCCTTGATGAGCGACCCGAACTCACGCCGGGCCATCGCCAGGTTGGCGCCGGACCGCCGCAGCGTCAGATGGGCGACCAGCGGCGAGGTGTCGTCCTCGACCAGCCGCACCACGTGGAACGCGTCGCTGCTGGTCAGCAGGACGTCGCCGAACTCGTCGCCGGCTTCACCCTGCATGACCATGCCGGCGGCGGCCGCGGCCAGAGTCACCACGGTCGCCGCCTGCTGCTCGTCCGGCGGGCCGCCGCCGGCCCACCACAGCACACGGGGGCCGTCCGGATCGAGCAGCGAGACCGCGCTGGCGCCGGGGATGCCCAGGGCGTCCGCCAGCGGCGGCGGGTCCGTCGGCCCGGTCATCCCTTGAGGCCGGCGTCCAGCTGCTTCATGACGATCCGGGCCTGGGCCAGGAGCATGCCGGTGTTTGCCGAACGGCGGCACACCACGACGGCCACGATGTCCTGGCTGACGGGGCTGCGCAGGAACACGTGCACGAGGTTGTCGCTGTGGACGAGGATCTCCTGGAAGTAGTGGTGATCGTCCTCGGGCACGCCGCGGCGGGCCTTCCAGATGTCCTCGATCATCGTCACGTTGCGGCCCTGGAACAGGTCGAACGTGGCCGCGGCGAGCAGGTCCAGCACCTCGCTGGGGTGGTCGTCGAGCGTGTCGACCGCGAGCAGCATGCCGGTCGACATGTCCACCAGGCCGCTGGCGATGCACTCGGGCACCTGCTGCCGGAACTGCCGGACGGCCTCGCTGACCAGCTGTGAGGTGCTGCGGACGCTCAGGCCGCTCTCCTCGAGGGCCGTCATACGTCGAGTTCCGCTTCGATCTTGCGGAGCTGGTGGCGCGCGAGGCCGAGGTTGGCGCGGCTCTTGTTCAGCGAGAGGTAGAGGAAGAACGCCTCGTTGCCGCGGCCGTGCAGCAGCCGGATCAGGTGGTACTGCGAGTCCAGCGTGATCAGGATGTCCTCGATGCTGTCGCCGAGGCCGAGCATCTCGAGCGTGCGGACCTTGGCCCGGACCACGTCGGTGTTGCCGGCGGCGGCGACGTTCATGTCCATGTTCAGGCCGCCGCCCATGACGCCCAGGGTGAGGCCGCTGGTGTAGTCGACCAGGGCCACGCCGATGGCGCCCTCGATCGTCATGGCCTCTTTGAGGGAAGTCTCGATGTTCGCCACGTGCTGTGTCCTCCTAGAGCGAGCGCCGGAGATGACGAATCCGGTGCTCGGGTGGGCTTTCGGGGCAACACTGACACGGCCCGGTTTGGTTGAGCACTAAACAAAGGACTAAACGGCCTAGATCCATCCGAAGATCGTTGTGTCGTGAGTGGACAGCCTGGACCGGGGTCGTCCGATCGGTGCCAGAGAGATCGAATAGTGGGATGGACAAGTCCGAAAAGATGATCTTTGTGCGTGAGTGAAGCGCCGCCCACAACGTTTCAAGTGTGAACTGCGTCTTGACCGAGGTCGCTACAGCCCCGTAATGTGTCGGCAACGTCTGAAACGTTTCATGCCCTCTTCTCGCGGTGAAGGAAACCATGACGAATCCCGCAGTGCGTGAGCTTCTGGAGCGCAGCAACCGGCTCGGCGCCGACCCGCGCACCACCAACTACGCCGGGGGAAACACCTCGGCCAAGGGCACCGAGACCGATCCGGTCACCGGCGAGCCCGCCGAGCTGGTCTGGGTCAAGGGGTCCGGCGGTGACCTCGGCACGCTGAGCGAGAAGGGCCTGGCCGTCCTGCGGCTCGACCGCCTCCGCGCGCTCACCGGGGTCTACCCGGGCGTCGAGCGCGAGGACGAGATGGTCGCCGCGTTCGACTACTGCCTGCACGGCCGTGGTGGCGCCGCCCCGTCGATCGACACCGCCATGCACGGCCTGGTCGACGTCCCGCACGTCGACCACCTGCACCCCGACTCGGGCATCGCGATCGCCACCGCCGCCGACGGCCCGGCGCTGACCAAGGAGATCTTCGGCGACAAGGTGCTGTGGGTGCCGTGGCGCCGGCCCGGCTTCCAGCTCGGCCTCGACATCGCCGCCGTGCAGAAGGCCAACCCGCAGGCGATCGGCGTGATCCTGGGCGGGCACGGCATCACCGCCTGGGGCGCCACCAGCGCCGAGTGCGAGGCGAACTCGCTCGAGATCATCAAGACCGCCGAGCGCTATCTGGCCGAGCACGGCCGCCCCGACCCGTTCGGCGGCAAAAAGGTCAATTCGCTGGAAAAGGACGCCCGACGCCACAGGGCGGCGGAGATCTTCCCGCACCTGCGCGGCCTCGCCTCGACCGACCGCCCGCAGGTCGGCCACTACACCGACAGCGACGTCGTCCTCGACTTCGTCAACAGCGAGCGCCTCGAGGAGCTCGGAGCGAAGGGCACTTCGTGCCCCGACCACTTCCTTCGTACGAAGGTGAAGCCGCTCATCCTCGACACCGCGCCCGACGCGTCGCTCGAGGACGTGGTGAACCGGGCGAAAGAGCTCCACGCCGCCTACCGCGAGGACTACCAGGCCTACTACGACCGCCACGCCTCCCCGGAGAGCCCCGCCATCCGCGGCGCCGACCCGGCCATCGTCCTGGTCCCCGGCGTCGGCATGTTCTCGTTCGGCGCCAACAAGCAGACCGCCCGCGTCGCCGGCGAGTTCTACGTCAACGCCATCAACGTGATGCGCGGCGCCGAGTCGGTGTCGACGTACGCCCCGATCGACGAGGCCGAGAAGTTCCGCATCGAATATTGGGCGCTCGAGGAGGCCAAGCTCCAGCGCATGCCGAAGCCGAAGCCGCTGGCCACCCGCATCGCCTACGTGACCGGCGGCGGCTCGGGCATCGGCCGCGCCATCGCGCTGCGGCTGGCCGCCGAGGGCGCCGTCGTCATCGTGGCCGACCGCGACTTCGAGGCCGCGAAGACGGTGGCGGCCGAGATCGGCGGTACCGACGCCGCGATCGCCGTGGGCGCCGACGTCACCAGCGCCGACGCGATCGTCGAGTCGCTGCGCGCGGGCGTGCTCGCCTTCGGCGGTGTCGACCTGGTGGTCAACAACGCCGGCCTGAGCATCTCGAAGCCGCTGCTGGAGACGACCGAGGCCGACTGGGACCTCCAGCACGACGTGATGGCCAAGGGCTCGTTCCTGGTCTCCCGCGAGGCCGCGCGGGTGCTGATCGCGCAGGGCATGGGCGGCGACATCGTCTACATCTCCAGCAAGAACTCGCTGTTCGCGGGCCCGAACAACGTCGCCTACGGCGCCACCAAGGCCGACCAGGCCCATCAGGTACGCCTCCTGGCGGCCGAGCTGGGTCAGTACGGTGTCCGCGTCAACGGCATCAACCCCGACGGCGTCGTGCGCGGCTCCGGCATCTTCGCCGGTGGCTGGGGCGCCAAGCGGGCCGCCGTCTACGGCGTGCCCGAGGAGAAGCTGGGCGAGTACTACGCGCAGCGCACCCTGCTCAAGCGCGAGGTGCTGCCCGAGCACGTGGCCAACGCGGTCTTCGTCCTGACCGGCGGCGACCTGACCCACACGACCGGCCTGCACATCCCGGTGGACGCCGGCGTGGCCGCCGCGTTCCTGCGATGACCGGAAGCTTCGCCGCGGTCGACCTCGGCGCGTCCAGCGGGCGCGTCATGGTCGGCCGCGTCGGCCCCAGCGAGATCACGCTGACCGAGGCGCATCGCTTCCGCAACGAGCCAGTCCGCACAAATCGGACTCTCTCCTGGGACATTCTCGGCCTGTACCGTGGCGTCCTCGAAGGGTTGAGGAACGCGGGCCCGGTCGAGAGCATCGGCATCGACTCGTGGGCGGTCGACTACGGCTTCGTCGACGCGACCGGCGAGCTGCTCGGCAACCCCGTGCACTACCGCGACTCCCGCACCGACGGCGTTCCCGAGCGGGTCGCCGAGATGATCGGCGACGAGCGGCTGTACGAGATCACCGGTCTCCAGAAGCTGCCCTTCAACACGGCCTATCAGCTGGTCGCCGCGAAGAGCAGCCCGCTGTACGAGGTCGCGCACCAGCTGCTGCTCATCCCCGACCTGCTCGCGTACTGGCTGACCGGCGAGACCGGCGCCGAGTACACGAACGCGTCGACCACGGAGCTCGTCGACGTCCGTACGCGGGAATGGTCCTCGCCTCTCATCGAGAAGCTCGGCCTGCGGCCTTCGCTCTTCCCGCCGATCCGTCACCCCGGGTCGGTCATCGGCGAGTTCGGGGGTACGCCGGTGGTGGCGGTCGGATCGCACGACACGGCCTCCGCGGTCGTCGGTGTCCCGGCGGCCGGCGAGAACTTCGCGTACATCTCCTGTGGCACCTGGTCCCTGGTGGGTCTGGAGCTGAACGAGCCGGTGCTGAGCGCGGCGTCGCGGGCGGCCAACTTCACCAACGAGGGCGGCGTCGACGGCACGATTCGCTATCTGCGCAATGTGATGGGTCTGTGGCCGCTGCAGGAGTGCATGCGCGAGTGGGGCTCGCCCGACATCGTCGCGTTGCTGCGGGCGGCGTCGCGGGAGAAGCCGTTCGCCCATGTCGTCGATCTGGACGATCCGGTCTTCCTGCCGCCGGGCGACATGGCGGGCCGGCTGATCAAGGCGGCCGGGCTGTCCCCGGATGCGAGCCCGGCGCTGCTGACCCGGTGCATCGTGGACAGTCTGGCGCTGGCGCACAAACGGGCGATCGTGCAGGCACAGGAGCTTTCCGGCAAACACGTCGACGCGGTGCACATCGTCGGCGGCGGTGCCCGTAACGAGCTGCTCTGCCAGCTCACCGCGGACGCCTGCGGGCTGCCGGTGCTGGCCGGGCCGGTCGAGGCGACGGCGCTGGGCAACCTGTTGGTGCAGGCCCGTGCGGCCGGCGTGATCGAGGGTGACCTGACCGCGCTCCGGTCCGTTCTGCGCGCGACCCAGCAGATCGTGCGCTACGAGCCCGGTCAGTAAAGGAGGCCTCCGGTGCGGATCGCCCTGTTCGCCACCTGCCTGGCCGACACGATGTTCCCGGCCGCGGCGAAGGCGACCGTCCTGCTGCTGGAACGGCTGGGTCACGAGGTCGTCTTCCCCGAGGCGCAGACCTGCTGCGGCCAGATGCACATCAACACCGGCTATCAAAAAGAGGCTTTGCCCCTGGTACGCCGGTACGTGCGCACCTTCGAGCCGTACGACGTGATCGTGGCGCCGTCCGGCAGCTGCACGGGCTCGATCCGGCACCAGCACAAGATGGTGGCGACCGCCGCCGGCGACCGGGGCCTGGCCGCCGGCGCGGAGGACGTCGCCGCCCGCACGTACGAGCTGTCCGAGCTGCTCGTCGACGTGCTGAAGGTCGAGGACGTGGGCGCGTACTACCCGCACCGGGTCACCTATCACCCGACCTGCCACTCGCTGCGGATGCTGCGGGTGGGCGACCGGCCGCTGCGGCTGCTCCGGCGGGTGCGCGGGCTCGACCTGGCCGAGCTGCCGGCGGCCGAGCAGTGCTGCGGCTTCGGCGGCACGTTCGCGGTGAAGAACGCCGACACGTCGACGGCGATGCTGGCCGACAAGATGCGGCACGTGCTCGACACGGGCGCCGACGTCTGCACGGCCGGCGACACGTCCTGCCTCATGCACATCGGCGGTGGGCTGTCGCGTCTGCGGACGGGCGTGAAGACCGTCCATCTGGCCGAGATCCTGGCCTCGACGGAGACAGCATGACCTTTCTAGGAATGCCCCGGGCCCACGCGCCCCGCGGAGTCGGCCATCTGCGCGGGGACGAGCCGTTTCCGGCGGCGGCGCGGACGGCGCTCGCCAACCCGCAGTTGCGGCGCAATCTGCAGCATGCGACGACGACCATCCGCGGCAAGTCGGGCCGGGTGATCGCCGAGCTCGACGACTGGCAGGACCTTCGGTCGGCCGGGTCGGCGCTCAAGGCGTACACCATGGCGAATCTGCCCCGTCTTCTGGAACAGCTCGAACAGAAGGTCACCGAGGCCGGTGGGGTGGTGCACTGGGCGGCGGACGCGGCCGAGGCCAACCGGATCGTCACCGGCCTCGTGCGGGCCACCGGTGAACAGCGTGTCATCAAGATCAAGTCGATGGCGACCCAGGAGATCGGGCTCAACGAGGCCCTCGAGGACGCCGGGATCACCCCGGTCGAGACCGACCTGGCCGAGCTGATCGTGCAGCTCGGCGACGACAAGCCGAGCCACATCCTGGTGCCGGCCATCCACCGCAACCGCTCCGAGATCCGCGAGATCTTCCTGCGGGCGATGCCCGGCGTCGACCCGGCCCTCACCGACGATCCGCCGGTGCTGGCCGCGGCGGCCCGCCGCTATCTGCGCGAGACGTTCCTGACGACGAAGGTCGCCATCTCGGGCGCCAACTTCGGCGTGGCCGAGACCGGCACGCTCACTGTCGTCGAGTCCGAGGGGAACGGCCGGATGTGCCTGACTCTGCCGGACACGCTGATCACGGTGATGGGCGTCGAGAAGGTCGTGCCGACCTGGCAGGACCTCGAGGTCTTCCTCCAGCTGCTGCCGCGCGCGTCGACCGGCGAGCGGATGAACCCGTACACCTCGATGTGGCACGGGGTGACGCCCGGCGACGGGCCGCAGAGCTTCCACCTGGTGCTGCTCGACAACGGGCGCTCGGCCGTGCTGGCCGACGAGGTGGGCCGCTCGGCGCTGCACTGCATCCGCTGCTCGGCCTGCCTCAACGTGTGCCCGGTCTACGAGCGGACGGGCGGGCACGCGTACGGCTCGGTCTATCCCGGCCCGATCGGCGCGGTGCTGTCGCCGCAGCTCACCGGGGTCGAGGACAACGCCTCGCTGCCGTACGCGTCGTCGCTCTGCGGCGCCTGCTTCGACGCCTGCCCCGTGAAGATCGACATTCCGTCGATCCTGGTCCACCTGCGCAACCAGGTGCCGCACCCGGCGGCCGAGAAGGCGGTGATGGCGGCCGCGGCGTACACGATGGACCGTCCCCGACTGTACGCCCGCGCGCAGCGGGCCGCGAAGTTCTCCAAGCTCGTCGGCAAGCGCGGGCGGGGACTGCCGCCGCCGCTGAACGGCTGGTCGGCCGCCCGCGACCTGCCGACGCCGCCGCCCGAATCGTTCCGTGACTGGTGGCGGGGCCGATGAGCGGCAAAGACCTGATCCTGGGGCGGGTGCGGGCGGCGCTGGCCGACGGGCCGGCGGTGCCGGAGATCCCGCGGTCCTACCGCCGGGAGTTCCCGCCGGCCGACCTCGACGTGCTCATCGACCGGCTCGTCGACTACAAGGCCGTGGTCCACCGCGGCGCCGACGTGGCCGCCATCGTCGCCGGCATCATCGGTGCCGGCACGCTGGTCGTGCCGCCGGGCCTGCCCCCGTCATGGCTGCCGCCGGAGGCGTTGCTGGTCGACGTCGACCGGGCCGACGGCGTGGTGACCGGGGCGGCCGTGGCGATCGCCGAGACCGGCACCATCGTTCTCGACGCCTCACCCGATCAGGGGCGGCGGATCCTCACCCTCCTCCCCGATCTGCACATCTGCGTATTACGCCCCGACCAGGTCGTCGCATCGGTGCCCGAAGCCATCGCCCGTCTCGACCCCACGCGCCCGCTGACCTGGATCAGCGGCCCGTCGGCGACCAGCGACATCGAGCTCAACCGGGTCGAGGGGGTGCACGGCCCTCGTCATTTGCACGTCATTCTCTGGGAGGCAGCATGACCCTTCTCGAACCGAAGAACCGACGCAAGGTGCGAATCGGACTGGTGGCCGGCGGCCTGGGCACGTACTGGCCGCAGTTCCCTCACCTGCTTCCGCAGCTGGAGGAGTCCGCCCGCTACGTCAGCGAGCGCTTCCAGGAGATGGACGCCGCGGTGACCGACGTCGGCTTCATCTCGGACGCGGCCGACGGCGTGCGGGCGGCCGACGAGCTGCGCCGCGCCGACTGCGACCTGATCGTCCTGTTCCTGACCACCTATCTGACCTCCTCGATGGTCCTGCCGATCGCGCAGCGGGCGAACACCCCCGTCCTCGTGATCGACCTACAGCCCACCGAGCGGATGGACCACGCCACCTTCGACACCGGCGCCTGGCTGGCCTATTGCGGGCAGTGCCCGGTGCCCGAGGTCGGCAACCTGTTCCGCCGGGCCGGCATCCCGTTCCGGTCGGTCACCGGCTGGCTGCGGCAGGAGGCGGCCTGGCAGCGGATCGGCCGCTGGATCGAGGCGGCCCGCATCCGGGCCGCGCTGCGCAACGCCCGGCATGGCCTGATGGGCCATCTCTACCCCGGCATGCTCGACGTCTCGACCGACCTCACGCTGCTGCCGACCACCTTCGGCTCGCACGTCGAGGTGCTCGAGTTCGACGACCTGCGGGAACGGGTCGCGGCGGTCACCGACGACGAGGTGGCCGAGCGCAAGGAGCTCGCCCGCAAGATCTTCGAGCTGGACGGGTCGGTGAACGACGAGGACTTCTCCTGGGGCGCCCGCGTCTCGGTCGGCCTCGACCGGCTGGCCGACGACTTCGACCTCGACAGCCTTGCCTACTACCACCGAGGCCTGGGCGGCGAGCAGCACGAGCGGCTCGGCGCCGGGATGATCCTGGGCGCCTCGCTTCTCACCGCGAGGGGCATTCCCACGACCGGTGAGTACGAGCTGAGGACCACCGTGGCCCAGCTGGCCACCCAGGTGGCCGGGGCCGGTGGGTCGTTCTGCGAGATCCAGGCGCTGAACTTCACCGACAACGTGGTCGAGATGGGCCACGACGGGCCGGCACACCTCGCGGTCAGCTCGCGGCAGCCGCTGCTGCGCGGCCTCGGCGTCTATCACGGCAAGCGCGGCTGGGGCGTCAGCGTCGAGTTCGACGTACGCCACGGCCCGGTCACCCTGCTCGGCCTCGGTCAGGACCGGGACGGCTCGCTGTCGTTCATCGCGGGCGAAGGCACCGTGGTCGACGGGCCGCTGCTGGCCATCGGCAACACCACGAGCCGTGTCGACTTCGGCCGCGACCCCGGCGAATGGGTCGACGACTGGAGCGCGTCCGGCGTCGGCCACCACTGGTCGCTGTCGCTGGGCCACCGGGCCGCCACCTATGAAGCTGCTGCGAATTTGATGGGAATCGATTTCCGGAGTGTCTGATGTGGATAGGGTGTCGTCATGGTCGACGACACCCGCGTCCACTCCGCCCGGCGGTACAACTACTGGCTCGGCGGGAAGGACAACTTCGCCGTCGACCGCGAGTCCGGCGACATGATCGCGGCCGCCTTCCCCGGCGTCCGCATCACCGCCCGGGAAAACCGCGGCTTCCTGCGCCGCGCGGTCACCCACCTGGCCGGCGAGGCCGGCGTCCGCCAGTTCCTCGACATCGGCACCGGCCTGCCCACCGCCGACAACACGCACGAGGTGGCCCAGCGTGTCGCCCCTGCGAGCCGGGTCGTCTACGTCGACAACGACCCGATGGTGCTGGCGCACGCCCGCGCCCTGCTGACCAGTACCCCCGAGGGCCGCACCCACTATCTCGAGGCCGACCTGCGCTCGCCCGAGAAGATCCTGGCCGACCCCGACGTGCGGGACGTGCTCGACCTCGGCCGGCCGGTCGCGCTCATGCTCGTCGCGGTGCTGCACTTCGTGAAGGACGACGCCGAGGCGGCCGAGATCGTCCGCACCCTGATGGACGCCCTTCCCTCGGGCAGCTACCTGGCCCTCAGTCACGCCACCACCGACTTCACCGACGCCGCGGGGCGGGCCCGCTATCTCTCGATGATCGAGGCCGGCCAGGTCGACGCGTACCCGCGCACGGCCGCCGATCTTGCTGTGATCGTCGACGGCCTGGAGGTGCTCGACCCGGGATTCGTCGCGGTCAGTGAGTGGCGCCGCGACGGCGACGACCCTCGCCCCGACGCCGCCGACGTCGCGATCTACGGCGTACTGGCCCGCAAGCCCTAAGATCCAGGCCGTGACCTCACCGATGCGCGTGCCGCCGTCCGAGCCCGAGCGTGAGCGCGCCGCCGAGCTGTTGCAGCGCGCGTGCGGCGACGGGCGGCTCACGCTCGAAGAGTTCAGCGTGCGGGTCGGCGCCGTCTGGGCCGCCGAGGACGCCGGTGAGCTGGCCCGGGCCACCGAGGGGCTCGCCACCACCCCGATCGTCGGCTCGTCGCGCACGGTCGACCGGGTCATCACCATCTTCAGCGAGAACAAGCGCCGCGGCCGGTGGCGGCTGCGCGACTCCGGGGTCTCCATCCGCACGCTGTTCGGCTCGACCGAGCTCGACCTGCGTGAGATCGCCACCGACCAGGCGGTCATCGAGATCTCCGGCAGCGTCACCTTCGGCGAGCTCAAGCTGATCGTCCCCGAGGGCGTCGAGGTCGACCTCACCGGCGCCGCCGTCTTCTCGTCCCGCCAGCTCCATCTGGCCCGCGTGCCCCGCGTGCCGGGCACCCCTGAGGTCCGCGTGCACATCACCACGTGGTTCAGCTCGGTCGAGGTCGTCTCGAAGAAGTACTCGCTAACGCAGTAATTGCGTGAAAAAGGTTCGGTTTTTCTGACAACGTTGGTGGGGTCGGCGATGTCTTACCCCTTGTGACGACCGTAATGAAGCACCGACCGGCCGGGACGGCGAGCGGCACGGAGCAGGAGTTCCGGGTTTTCGTCCAGGGGATAGCCGCATCGCTGCACCGCACGGCCTATCTGCTGTGCGGGGACTGGTACCTGGCCGACGACCTGGTCCAGGAGGCTCTGGCCAAGGCCTACAGCCACTGGCGCAAGGTCCAGAAGGCCGACAACCCGTCCGCGTACGTGCGGCGCATCCTGATCAACGAGTCGCGGCGCCACTGGCGTCGGAACCGCCGGGTCGATCTGTCCGACATCCCTGACATCACCGTGCCCGATCTTTCCGACGGCGTCGTCACCCGGGCCGATCTGCTCCAGGCGCTCCAGTCGCTGACCATGCGACAGCGCGCGACCGTCGTCCTCCGGTTTCTCGAGGGGTTGAGCGAGCGGGAGACCGCCGCCGCCCTCAAGTGCAGCGAGGGCACGGTCAAGAGCCAGACGAGCCGGGCGTTGATCAAGCTCAAGTCCGTCCTGAACCGAGGAGACCTCTGACATGTCGTACGACACCGAACAGCGCCTGAGCACGTCCCTCAAGGCCGCCGTGGGGGACCGGGAGTACGCACCCGACATCGACCGGATCGAGAGCCGTGGCCGTCAGCTGCGCGGCC
Organism: Actinoplanes sp. CA-131856; assembly: GCF_050956135.1. Lineage (GTDB taxonomy): Bacteria > Actinomycetota > Actinomycetes > Mycobacteriales > Micromonosporaceae > Actinoplanes. The sequence goes on from NZ_CP191849.1 coordinate 562,741, forward strand.
GCCGCCTGGCCTGGCGCACCACCGCCACCGGCGGCTTCGCCGTGGCCGCGATCGCCGCGGTCGCGGTGGCCACGACCGGCGGCGGCGCGCAGCCGACGACGCCGAACCTGGCCGCCCCGGCCACCAGCGCCACCACCGCCACGACTCAGCAGGCGCCGCTGGTGCAGCTGGTCGGCTACCTGAGCACGGCCAAGGCGCCGACCGGCGACGCGACGCTCGTGCTGCGCGACCAGAAGCTGTTCAACGGCAAGGTGGTCAAGGTCTGGGACCTCTGGTCGGACAAGGGCGGCTACTACTTCGCCAAGACCCGCGCCGGCCTGCCGGCCCAGGTGAGGGCGGGCAACGTCCGCGGCGGCGACTCCTACCGCGAGTACGTCGCGGCGGCCAAGGCCGCGGCCTCGGGCGACCTGAACGCCGCCCGCAAGCGGATGATCGTGGCCGGGGCGCCCAAGAACGCTCCCGTGCCGACCGAGGCCCCCGGCTACACGCACCCGGCCCCGACCAACACGAAGATCCCCGAGGCGGTCCGTGAGGGCGCGCGGGTGAACATCGCCGACAACCGCGTCTGGAACAACGTCCTGGACGCGCTGCACGCCGGCGCCGGCGACCCGCTCGTGCGGGCCGGTGCGCTGCGGCTGCTCGGCCAGATGCCCGAGGTCAAGGTCGTGCCCGGCACCCTCGACGGCAAGAAGGTGCTGAACCTGACCGTCGGGATGCCGGCCCTGCCCGACGCGGGGCAGACCCTGGTCATCGACGCTCAGTCCGGCGTTCCGCTGAAGCTCTCCAACGGCCCCGGCGACAACGCGACGACCTTCGTCGTGACCCGCGTCAACCTGGCCGACGTGAAGAAGGGCACCTTCTAGAGCCGGGCCCGAAACGCGCCAGGGCCGGACCGTCCGCCGGCCCTGGCGTCTCCCGTCAGCTCTCCTCCGGACGGACCGGGGCGCGGTGGACGCCCACCTCGTGGTTCCCCTCGTGCTCGGCCACCGAGACACGGTGGCCGTCGGGGTGGGTCTCCGCCGCGTGCCGCCCCTCGGGGCTGCTCTCCTCCGCAGCCCCCTGCTCCACCGCGCCCTGCTCGACAGCCCCCTGCTCCTCGGCCGCGCGGGCGGCCAGGCCGGACTGGGTGCGCAGCGGGATCTGCGGCAGGAAGAGGAAGATCACCAGCGCGAGCACGATGATCGCGGCGGCGGCCAGGAAGATCATGTCCATCGACTGCGAGAAGCCGGCCTTGAACGGGTACGCCACGACGGCGCTCAGCCCGTTCAGGAACGAGGTGTCGTTCAGGTCGGCCCCACCCCGCAGGGCCTCGGCCACCGCGCGGTTGGCCGGATCGGCCAGGGCCTGCTGAAAGGCGGGTCCGGCGTCCCGCACCGCGGTGGCGATGTTCTGACCGACCGTCGAGAACAACAGCGACAGGAAGAGCGCGGTGCCGGCCGTGGCGCCCATCTGCCGGAAGAAGGTGGCCGACGAGGTCGCCACCCCGATCTCGCGGGCCGACATGGCGTTCTGCACCGCCAGCGTGATCGGCTGAAGGACCAGGCCGAGACCAAGACCCAGGACGGCCATGAAGACGCCGGTACGCCAGAACGGCGTGTCCACACCGACGGTGTGCAGCAGCCACATCCCGGCCGCCGCGAACACACTGCCGACGATCGGGAAGATCTTGTATTTCCCGGTACGGCTGATCAGCTGACCCGACACGACCGAGCCGACCATGAGACCGAGCGTCAGCGGCAGCAGTTGCAGACCCGACTCGGTCGGCGTGGCGCCCTGCACGATCTGCAGATAGAGCGGCAGCACGGCCAGACCACCGAACATGCCAAGACCGACGATGAAACCACCGACCGCGGTCAGGCTGAAGGTCCGGTTGCGGAAGAAGCGCAGCGGGATCAGCGCCTCCTCACCCATCCGCCACTGGTCGAGCACGAAGAGCAGCAGACCGGCGGCACCGATGCCGTAGCAGAGGAACGCGCGACCCGAGTCCCAGCCCCAGGCCCGGCCCTGCTCGGCGATGGTCAGCAGAGGCACCAGGGCGACGCACAGCCAGACGGCGCCCCACCAGTCGATCCGGTGCTCACGGCGCTGCTGCTGAATGCGCAGCACCTTGGCCACCACGATCAGCGCCACGATGCCGATCGGCACGTTGACCAGGAACACCCAGCGCCAGCCGGTGATGCCGAGAATCTGGTCGGCGCCCGCGAAGAACCCGCCGATGACCGGCCCGAGCACGCTCGACGTGCCGAAGACGGCCAGGAAGTAGCCCTGGTAGCGGGCCCGTTCCCGGGCCGGGACGATGTCACCGATGATGGCCAGGGCGAGGGAGAACAGGCCGCCGGCGCCGAGCCCCTGGAAGGCGCGGTAGGCGGCGAGCTCGTACATCGACTGGGCGAAGGAACAGGCCGCCGACCCGATGACGAAGATGGTGATGGCGGCCAGGAAGAAGCGCTTGCGCCCGTAGATGTCGGACAACTTGCCGTACAAAGGTGTCGAGATCGTCGAAGTGATCAGATAGGCCGTGGTCACCCAGGCCTGGGCACTGAGCCCGTGCAGATCGTCGCCGATGGTCCGGATGGCCGAGGCGACGATCGTCTGATCCAGCGAGGCGAGCAGGAGCCCGAGCATGAGCCCGCCGAGCACCTGCAACACCTGACGGTGCGTGAGATCCACGCCCGGCGGCTTGATAACGGTGGCGGTCATGTCGGGGTCCCCCCTGCTAGGTCGATGCCTCCGACTACCCCCACGCATCCAGCCCTGATGCGTTCACGAGAGGGCCGTCACCTGCGACCCCGGTCACTGATCCGACTGAGCGTGGGCGCCCGCGCTGGGACCATCCAGTGATGCCTGACACCGAGGAGCGACCCGCGCCGTGGCTCATGAGCAACGCCGACCTGGCGCGGGTGATCCATGACGACAAGCGGCTCGCCCGAGGGACGGCCGGCGTGCTCGCCTGCGTGTTCCTGGCGGCGGCGGCCGGTCTGACGATCGCGACGGTCCAGCTGGAGCATCGAGCTTCCGGCGTCCCGCTCGCCTCGGTGCTCATCGTCGCCGCTTTTCTCCTCCTGGCGTCGGTCGCCGTCCCGATGATCGTGCTGGGACTGCATCGGGCACGGCGACGCCGCTGGGAAAGACGCGAGCGGGAATGCCGGGAGCTCGCCCACATCGCGAAGTCGATACGAGATCCGGCGCTCGGTGAGCTGATCACCTTCAACTTCCGGCTCATGGACCGGTTCGTCGCCGTGGCCATCACCCAGTCACGGACGTCCTACCTGGCCTGCCTCGGTGCCGCGACCGCGGGACTGCTCGTCCTGCTGGTCGGCGCGACCACGGCGTTGTCCGTCGACGGCCTCGCCGGTCAGATCACCGCCGGCGTGCTGACCGCCGTGGGCGCCGGATTGAGCAGCTTCCTCAGCGTGATCTTCCTGCGGCCCTTCCAGATGACGTCGAAGCAGATGAGCTACTACTACGGCCAACCTCTCGTGCACTGCTATCTGCTGCACGCCGAGTGGCTTGCCGAGCGTTACGACGAGCAGGGCCGGCCGGCGAACCGTGGGCAGTTGCAGCACGAATTGATCCGCGCCGCCCTGGACGCCGCCCGGAACGCCCAGGACCACCTCCTCGACCTCCAGCTCGGCGTCGGCGATGCGGGCGGCGCCGCACCGCAGATCCCGAAGGCGAAGGCCCGGCGCAACGGAAACAACCGGATCAGCGACCCGGAGTGGGTGAGCACTCCGGGGGAGCGGTGGGCTGGCCGGCGTTGACGAGGTTCTGGTTCATCTCGGTGGGGGTGGCCAGGCGGGTGAAGGACGGGCCGAGGATGAGGTCGATGGCCTCGTCGGGGCGGTCGGGGTCGAAGCGCATCGTGGTCTCGCCCTGGATCACTGCCCGCAGCACGGCGGCGTCGCCGATCGACGTGGGGCCGTAGAGCAAGGTGGCCGGGCTGTCGGAGTGGGGGCCGGTGGTGCCGTCGAGGACGGTGAAGGTGCGGTTCAGCAGCTGGGCCGCCACCGTCGCCAGCTGGGTGGGGGAGGCGCCGCCGTCGAGCACGCGGACCTGGACGTCGGACGGGGAACTCGGCAACGACAGGTCGCACGTGATGGCGGGGATCGAGGGGCGGTCGGCGGTCGGTGCCGAAGGCTGCGGCTGGGGCCAGCCCAGCGTGACGCCGGCCGTGGTCGCCACCACCGCGGCCGCCGTCAGCAGGGCGGCCTTCTGGCGGCGGGCCCGGCTGCGGCCGCGGGCCCGGATCGCCTCGGCCGGGAGGAGCTTCAGGTGCCGTACGTCGGTCTCCAGCTCTTGCAGTCGGTCATGCACCGAAGGTGACATCGCTGATCTCCTGATCGTGGTCGTCGAGAAGGCGGCCGAGAGTGGCCCGGGCCCGGGAGAGCCGTACCTTGACCGTCCCGGCCGGGACGCCGGTGGTCGCGGCGATCTCCTGGACCGGCATGTCCAGCAGGTAGTGCAGCGTGATGGCCTGACGCTGCGGCGCCGGCAGTTGGTGCAGCGCCTCGATGACGGCCACCCGGTCGGGCGACGGACCGCCGGTCGCCTCCTCCGGTGGCCCCATCCGGGCCCGGGCCGCCACCCAGCGCCGCAGCCCGCGCCAGCGGTTGACCATCAGGCGCCAGGCGACACCGCGCACCCAGCCCTCGGGGTCGTCGTAGCCGGAGACCTTGGGCCAGTGCTGCCAGGCCCGGGCGAAGGCCTCCTGCGCGATGTCCTGTGCGTCGCCCCGGTCACCGCCGGCCGCGTACAGATAGAGCACGACCCGCCGAACCGTCGCGACGTAGAAAGCATCGAAGTCGGCGCTGTCCCTGGGTTCTCGCACACTTGAAGACACACCGCACCCCGCGATCCGGTTACACCCGCGGCCGAGAAATCCTGCTGAGGTTATGAGCGGGCGGCCCGGCGGCGGCGGGCCTGTCGCTGGACCTTGGCCTCGACACCGCAGCCGTCCATGGTGCACCAGCGGCGGCTGCGGTTCTTGCTCGTGTCGAGGAACAGCCCGATGCAGCCGGCCTCGGCCCCGCAGACCTTGACGCGGTCGAGGGGGCCCTCGGTGAGCAGGCGCACGGCGTCGACACCGATCGGCCGCCAGGCGCGATCGGGGTCGTCACCGGTGAAGTCCCACGTGAACGAGCCCTCGGGGGCGGGCGTGAGACGGGCGGGCGTGAGACGGGCGGCGGCGACCGCCTCGGCGTACCGCTGCCGCACCTCGTCGAGCGGCCCGTCCGGCGGCGCCTGGCCGCGGCCGATCGCGGCGAAGACCTCGAAGATCGCCTCGCGCAGGCTCAGCGCCGTGCGCAGCGACGCCGCCGCGTCGTGCCGGCGAAGCCGGGTGCCCGTGGCCTCGTCGATCAGGCCGGCGAACTCGGACCAGCCGGCCAGCTCGGCGTAGGTGCCCACGTACTCCCGCGGTTGAGCGGTCGCCCGCCCGTCGAGCGTGTTGGCGAAATCAAGGCAGACGGCGCCGCCGAACGGCTCCAGGAACTCGGACATTGATTCCACCAAAAAGTGTTTGACTCGCATCAAGCGCGGTATCTATGTTTCCAGTAAAGCGAGTTTAGCCCGCATCGACCCGAAGGGAAGATCACGATGCAGGAACTGGGACTCATCGCACTGGTCATCGACGCCGACGCTCGCACCACCCGCTCCGCTCTTCCGGACAGCCCGGTCGTGCCCGAGCGGTCACCCGGCCGGGCCCGCCTGGCCACCGCGGCCGGGCTCCGCCGGCTGGCCGCCCGCCTCGACCACGGCGCCACGCCCGCGCCGGCCCGCGCCCGAGCCGCCTGAGACGGCCCACGTCATCAGCCGATCTCGACCCAGACCTCGTCGAGGATGCCCTGGAACTGGTCGTTGTCGGCGAAAGAGCCCTTGCCGCCGATGCTGAACGGCAGTCGGTTGTGGACCGACAGGGTGGCCGGGATCGTGGTCCGGCCCCGGGGGACGCCGTCGACCAGGATCGTCAGGTGAGGGCCGGACCGGCGGCACTCCAGGGTGTGCCAGCGGCTGTCGGCCACGCCCACCGAGCTGATCGCCGTGTTGATCCGCGGGTCGCGGTCGTCGACGAAGACGCAGCTGGGGCGGCCGGCCAGGCCGTCGATCTGGAGCTTGTACTGGCTTCCGCGGGCCGAGTAGCCCTTCTGGAGCACGTTCTCGCCCTTGGTGGTCTCGTCGGCGGCCAGGCGCACCGCGGCGCCGTAGCGGATCGGCCGCCGGCCCGGGTTGAGCTCGGTGGCCACCGAGCGCAGGGCGATCCGCGGGCACGGCTCGTTCTTGCACGGCGGCGGGAAGGCCAGGGCCCGGCCGCCGTTGTGGGCAACCGTGGTGAAGGCGCCGCCGTACCGGCTCACCGGGCTCAGGTCGAGGCCGCGGCCGGAGGCGTCGGCCAGTGGGGACGGGCCGTCGAAGGTGTAGCGGACGGTGACCTTACCGGCGGTCGAGGCCGAGGCGGGCATGACCGCGGCGAGGCCCAGCACCAGGGCGCAGCCGGCGGCGAGGGACAGACGCACGCCGGGCTAACGGTCGGCACGCCTCGAAGGATGCGCCCGGCATTTTGACGCGGTATTAACGCGTGAGCGTGGGAGTGCCCGGCCGCCCGGTGGAACCATTCCCGGGTGACGACCACGGGGTTCCGGGACTGGATGCTTTCCGGATTGAACGACACCGCGAAGCACCACGAGGGCCCGCACGGCGAACCGGCGAATCCGGACGAGAAGCCGCACTCGTGGTGGAAGGTGATGTGCCTGACCGGCGTGGACTATTTCTCCACGCTGGGCTATCAGCCGGGCATCGCCGCGCTGGCCGCGGGCGTGCTGTCGCCGATCGCGACGCTCGTGCTCGTGCTGGTCACGCTGCTGGGCGCGCTGCCGATCTATCGCCGGGTGGCGGCCGACAGCCCGAACGGCGAGGGCTCCATCGCGATGCTGATGAAGCTGCTGTCGTTCTGGAAGGGCAAGCTGTTCGTCCTCGTGCTGCTCGGTTTCGCGGCGACCGACTTCATCATCACGATCACCCTCTCGGCGGCTGACGCCACCGCGCACATCGACGAGAACCCGTACCTCCCCTCGGCCCTGCACGGCCATGAGGTGATCGTCACCCTGCTGTTGGTGGCCCTGCTGGGCGGGGTCTTCCTCAAGGGGTTCACCGAGGCCATCGGGATCGCGGTCGGCCTGGTCGGCGTCTATCTCGTGCTGAACGTGGTGGTGATCGCGGACGGGTTGTGGGAGGTGCTGACCCATCCGCACTCGGTGACCGACTGGACCACCGCGCTGACCACACAGCACGGCAATCCGCTGGTGGTGGTCGGCATCGCGCTGCTGGTCTTCCCGAAACTGGCGCTGGGCCTGTCCGGTTTCGAGACCGGCGTGGCCGTGATGCCGCACATCAAGGGCGACCTCCAGGGGCGCATCCGGGGCGCCAAGCGGCTGCTCACCACGGCCGCCGTCATCATGAGCGTCTTCCTGCTGACCAGCAGCGTCGTCACCACGGTGCTCATTCCGCAGGCCGAGTTCGAGTCGGGTGGCGACGCCAACGGGCGGGCGCTCGCCTTTCTCGCGCACGAAAACCTGGGCAATGCCTTCGGGACCGTGTACGACCTGTCGACCATCGCCATCCTCTGGTTCGCCGGGGCCTCGGCCATGGCCGGGTTGCTCAACCTGGTGCCGCGTTATCTGCCGCGCTTCGGCATGGCGCCGGGCTGGGCCCGAGCCGTACGACCGCTGGTCCTGGTCTTCACCGGCACGGCCTTCCTGATCACCTGGATCTTCGACGCGGACGTGGACGCGCAGGGCGGCGCCTACGCGACCGGCGTGCTCGTGCTGATCACCTCGGCCGCGGTCGCGGTGACCCTTTCCGCGCACCGCCGGCAGCAGAAGAAACGCACCATCGCCTTCGGCGTCATCGCGGTGCTGTTCGTCTACACGACCGTCGCCAACGTGGTGGAGCGCCCGGACGGCGTGAAGATCGCCGCCTGTTTCATCGCCGCCATCCTGGTCGTCTCGTTCCTGTCCCGGCTGTTCCGGGCGTTCGACCTGCGGGTCACCGACATCTCGGCCGACGAGACGGCGCTGGGCTTCCTGGCCGACTGCCGGCGCCGGCAGATCAGGCTGATCGCCAACGAGCCCGGCCGCCGGGACAGTCGCGAGTACAGCGACAAGATCGCGCAGATCCTGGCCGACAACGACATGGCCGACGACCGGGACGTCATCTTCGTCGAGGTCACGGTCAAGGACGCCTCCGACTTCGAGACCGAGCTGCGGGTGACCGGCGAGCTGCTGCACCACCGCTACAAGGTGATGCGGGTGACCAGCTCGTCGGTGCCGAGCGCGCTGGCCGCGCTGCTGCTGTGGATCAGGGACACGACCGGGCGCCGGCCGCACATCTACTTCGAGTGGACCGAGGGCAACCCGGTCGCCAACTTCGTGCGTTACCTGGCCTTCGGGCAGGGCGAGGTGGCACCGGTCACCCGGGAGATGCTGCGGCGGGCCGAGCACGACCGCAACCGGCGGCCCCACGTGCACGTCGGCTGAGATGATGGGCCGATGAGCCAACTGGAGGCCTTCCGCGACCTGCTCCGCATCCCGACCGTCTCGACCCGCGAGGCGGATGAGTGGGACTCGGGCGCGTTCGACGACTTCCACGAGGCGCTGCGGCGGCACTTCCCACTGCTGCACGAGAAGCTCGAACGGACCCTGATCGGCACCCACGGCCTGCTCTTCCACTGGCCGGGCGCCTCGGCCGAGCGGCCCGTCGTGCTCATGGCGCACATCGACGTGGTGCCGGTCGAGGGCGAGTGGACCCACCCGCCGTTCGGCGCGGTCGTCGAGGACGGCGTCGTCTGGGGCCGCGGCACCCTCGACTGCAAGGCCAGCCTGACCGCCATCTGCCAGGCCGTCGAAGACCTGCTGGCGGCCGGGCACACCCCGGCCCAGGACGTGTGGCTCTCCTTCGGCTGCGACGAGGAGGTGGCCGGCGTCGCGGCCCAGCTCGCCGTCGACGAGCTGCGCAAGCGCGGGGTCGCGCCCTGGTTCGTCCTCGACGAGGGCGGCGCGGTGGCCCACGACGTGCTGCCCGGCGTGCCGGTGCCGGTCGCCGCCATCGGCGTCACCGAGAAGGGCGTGGCCTCGATCGAGCTGAGCGTCGACGGGCGCGGCGGCCACGCGTCCACGCCGGCCCCCATGGGACCGACCGCCCGCCTGGCCCGGGCCATCACCCGGCTCGACCGCTCGCCGATGCCGGCCACGACACCGGACGTGGTGGTGGAGTTCCTGCGCCGCGCCTCCGAGCACGCCACCGGCCCGATCGGTCTCGCCCTGCGCGGCGCCGTCCGCTCCCGTCCCGTGCTCACCCGGCTCCTGCTGGCGGCCGGCCCGGAGGCGGCGGCGATGGTGCGGACGACCTTCGCGGTCACCACGCTCAGCGGCTCGCCGGCCCTGAACGTGGTGGCGTCGAACGCGACCGCCGGCGTCAACATCCGCATCCTGGTCGGCGACACCATGGCGAGCGCGATCGCCCACGTCCGCAAGGTCATCCGCGACAAGAAGGTGACGATCCGCGTGGTCCACGACGGCGAGCCCTCACCGCCGTCGCCCCTGGACGACGCGTTCCGGCTCATCGAAGAGGTCACCGTGGAGCATTTCCCCAGAGCGGTTCCGGCGCCGTACGTCATGATGGCCGCCACCGACGCGCGGCGCTTCACGGCGATCTGCGAGCGGGTCTACCGCTTCACACCGTTCGAGATGACCAAGAAGCAGCGCGAGGCGATCCACTCGTACGACGAGCACATCACGGTCGACGCCTACCTGGCCGGCATCAAGTGGTACCGCTCGCTGCTGGAGAGACTGCCCGCCTAGCCGCGGTGACGAAGGCCGCCACCTCGCGCGACCGGCTGCTCTCGGCCCACGCCACGACCAGGGTGGCCGGGACGGCGTCGAGCACCGGCCGATAGACCACACCCCGATGCGGCCTCTGCGCCGCCGACTCGGTGACCAGCGCGACCGCCCGGCCCAGCGCCACCAGCTGCATCAGCTCGCCCACGTCACCGACCCGCGGGCCAGGGCCCGGGCGCGCGGCCTCGGGAAACTGCGGGAGCTCCTGGTCGGCCAGGTCGTCCATGCGCAGCTCGTCGCGGGCGGCCAGCGGATGACCGTCGGCCAGCGCCACCACCCGCCGCTCCACCGCCAGCTCCTCGGTGGCGAGACCGCTCAGATCGTTCTGCGGATGGTGCAGCAGCCCGACGTCGGCCCGGCCGTCGCGCAGCATCGCCGCCCGGTCGCCGAGGGAGAAGGCGAATTCGACGGGCAGGGCATCGGGGCGTTTCTCGTACGACCTGAGGATCGCCGGCAGGAGCCCGGCGTCGCCACCCGGCTTCATCGCCAGCACGAGGCACGCCCGGGGGCCGGTCCGCTGCGCCCGCCGGGCCGCGGCGGACACCGCGTCGAGGGCGGTCCGCCCCTCGGCCAGCAGCACCTCACCGGCCGGGGTCAGGCGGCTGCCATGGCTCGTACGCTCCAGGAGCTCGACGCCCAGACGATGCTCGAGGCGCCGGATGGCCCGGGACAGCGGCGGCTGCGCGATGCCCAGCCGCTCGGCGGCCCGCCCGAAGTGCAACTCCTCGGCCACGGCCACGAAGTACCGCAACTCGCGCGTCTCCACATCCTCCATACCCGGAGGGTATCGCCGTCGTACCCCATCGATCTTGGGCCGAAGGGCGGCCCGATGGTCGGATGGAGTCATGTCCGACACGAAGATCGCCCTGGTCACCGGGGCCGCCCGGGGAATCGGCGCCGCCATCGCCGAAGGCCTCGCCGCCCGGGGAATGACAGTCATCGCGGCCACCCGGTCCGACCTCGACGTCACCGACGACGCCTCGGTGGCCGCGTTCGCGGCCCGCCTCGACCGCCTCGACATCCTGGTCAACAACGCCGGCATCTCCGGAGGCCGCGAGGGCCAGACCCCCGGCGAGGCCGACCTCGCGGTGATCCGCGCCGTCTTCGAGACCAACCTGTTCGGCGTCATCCGGGTCACCGAGGCCGTCCTGCCACTGCTCCGGGCGTCGGCCGGCGCCCGCATCATCAACGTCTCCAGCGGCACGGCCTCCCTGAGCTGGACCACCGACCCCGATCACGGCTTCGCCGCCCGCGGCACGATGGCCGGCTACCCGGCGTCGAAGGCCGCCCTGAACATGCTCACCGTCCAGTACGCCAAGACGCTGCCCGGCATGTCGGTGAACGCCGTGGCCCCCGGCGCCTGCGGCACCGACTTCGCGAAAGACCTGGGCCTGTCCCTCGAACGCACGGCCGCCGACGGCGCCGCCGTGGCGATCCGACTGGCCACGATGGACAACCCGCCGACGGCCGCGTTCGTCTCCGACGAGGGACCGGTTCCCTGGTAGGTCAGCAGCCACTCCACTGGCTGGTCCGCAGGCTGGTGCCGGCCCCGCCCACTGTCCGGCCAGCGGCACGAACACCTCCGAACAACGTCGAACGGCCGTCCTTCACCGCGCGAACCACGGCGCGGCGGCGGGATCGAGGGCGATCGCCAGGCAGCGGGCCTGGTGCGGCGGCAACGGCGGCACGTCACGCGGCTCGAACCAGCCGACCTCGACCGACTCGTCGTCGTTGACACGGGCCCGGCCGCCCACGACACGGCACCGGACGCCGACGGTGAGCCAGTGGATCTGGTCGCCGTTGGGCGCCACCGAAAGGTCGAGCGCCTCGACCGCCAGCAGGCGCTCGACCTCGACGTCGACGCCGGTCTCCTCGCGAACCTCACGAACGGCTCCGGCCGCCGGCTGCTCCCCCGGCTCCAGACAGCCGGTGGTCAGCGCCCAGTCGTGGGTGTCCGACCGCCGGACCAGAAGCACCCGCCCGCGATCGTCGACCACGACCGCGATCACCCCGCCCAGCGGCAGCGGGTCATGCCCGACCTTCGAGCGAAGCGCGACAACGAATGCGGGGATCGGCATGAGCGCAAGGTAAGACGGTCTGGCAATCGGCTGGGGACTTGTCACCCGAATGCCCCGCCACTGATGCTGGAGTCATCGGGGGACTACCGACTCACACGGTGGAGGGGTCATGCCCCGTGAACCCCGGATGTCACGCCGGCTCGTCGTCCGCTTCTCCGGGCGGAAGCCCGTGACCGTAGCCGAGCCGGTGGACCGGAGCAGCGCCGGTCACTCTTTTCTGACGTGGGTCGGGGCGTCGACGGGTATATGGACCGTCGCCGGCGCGATCTCGTTCGCGGTTCTCTGGAATGCGCACCGGCGGTTCTACGAGGCGTTCGGGCTGTCGCCGGACGAGGTGGAGCTTTCCCGGGATCGTCTGTTGTTGCGTGCGGCGCTTTCCGGACTCGGCGTTTTCGCCCTGTTATTGGCGCCGTTGCTACTCGCAGCGGCTGGAGCGAAGGCCGTGTACGACGGAGCGCGCCTGGACGTGGTCGGCGCAGCCGCGCTCTTGACGACTGTGTCGTGTGCCATTTTCTTCTCGTCCGATGTGATTGCCCCGGACGATCGGCCGCTCGATCTTTGGGCGCTGACCCTCACGTTGGCCGTCTTCGCTTCGGCGTTCGGCGTGCTTCTCGGCATGCTTCTCGCCCATGACGCGATGGTCGACGACGACTGGAGAAGGGGGCTCATAGGCGGGGTTGCCGTGGCCGGAATCGTTGTGGCGGCCAACCTGCTCACCGTCCACGTGCTGTTCGGGCATGTCGCGGACGGGAGGACTCGTCCCGGCCTCGAGGTGCTCGGCGTCATTGTGCTCAATGTGCTGCTCGCCTGCGTGTTCGCGCGGAGGGGCCGGCCTTGGCTGCGGTCCGAGGGACCCGAGGTCGAGCGGGATCCGCTCGCCATGGTGCTCTCACGAAAGCGATCCGGCATTCTGCTGACCTCCCTTGCCGTAGCGGTGTTCGCGCTGGTGTGGGCGGTCATCCGTGTGTCGGTGTGGAGCACGGAACGGTATGACGAGGGAAAGAGGGCGGCCGAGCTCGGATATCTCTATCCGAATGGTTGGGTGACCTATTGGGTCAGGCCGGTGACGATCGTTCTCCTGGAGGGGAACCGTGACCCGGTGCGGGTGTGCCAGGACTCGCCCGGCTATGCGGCGAGTCTGATCGCCCGCGATGGGAGCGGTTGGTGGGTGCTGCTTCGCCGGCTGAGTGACTCGGGCGGCTACCAGGTGCGGACGGTCTGGCTTCCCCGCACGATCTACTCCGTTGATCTGGCACCGCTGGCCCAGTTGCCGCGCGAGAAGCCCTCTGCAGATGGTGCGAACCAGGGCTCCGGGCGATTGCCGGAGCCCTGGCGCCTGCCCGCGTGCTGACAAGGTCAGTCCGGGATGTTCCTTCGGCGGAGGCCGCCCAGGCCGACCACGGTGAGGACCGCGGCCACGGCGGCCAAGGTGATCAGGGGCGTTACCGTGACGTCGCCACCCGGCAGGTGGGGGATGTGGGTGAAGGGGGAGATGTCCAGGAGCCACTGGTCGAGCTGGAGGGTCTGGCCGACCAACAGGATCAGCAGGCAGAAGGCCGGGGCGCCCCACGCCGCGGCCGACAGGCGGGGGAGCAGTCCGAACAGGAGGACGGCCACCGCGGCCAGGACCCAGACCGCCGGCAGCTGGACCAGGGTGCTCGTCACGATCGCGCCCAGGTCGCCGTCGGTGTAGGTGAGTCCGGCCACCAGGCCCTCGGCCAGCAGGGCCACGGCCGGGCCCAGCAGGGAGAACAGCAGGTGGGAGCCGGCCCAGGCGTAGCGGGACACCGCGGTGGCCAGCAGCGGCTCGGCGCGGCCGGACTGTTCCTCGTCGCGCAGGCGCAGGGCGGCCTGCACGGCGTAGCAGGAGGCGATCAGGCCGACGATGCCGGCCGTGCCCGCGAAGTAGTTGTCGACCAGGCTCGAGGCGCCGCCGAGGCGGGCGAAGATGTCGCCCAGGTTCTGGTTGTCCTCGATGAGGGAGACGACGCTCCCGCCGACGCCGCCGAAGATCAGGCCGAGCAGGGCGAAGCCGATCGTCCAGCCGATCAGCAGGCCACGGTGCAGGCGCCAGGCCAGGGCCAGCGGCGTGCCCATGGCCGACGTGGCCGGGCCGAGCCGGGCCGGCAGCAGGCCGCCACCGAAGTCGCGCCTGGTCAGCAGGACCGCCGACAGGCCGGCCGCCGCCATCACGAACAGGGCCGACAGCAGCACGGGCCACCAGTCGTTCGCGCCCCACGGGAAGATGTGCGTCGCCCAGCCGATGGGGGAGAGCCAGCTCAGCCAGGAGACGGCGCCGTCGCCGATGGCCGAGACGTCGCCGGCCACGCGCAGCGCGTATGCGGCGCCGAGCGCGACCACGGCGATGGTCCGCGCGCCGCGGGCACTGGCCGTGAGCTGGGCGGCGATGGCGCCCACGGCGGCGAAGGCGCAGCCGCTGAGCGCGAGCTCCAGGCCGAACAGCACCGAGCCCTCGGCCGGCATGCCCTGCCCGAGCATGGCCGCGGTCAAGATCGCGCCCAGCGCCAGGCTGGCCGCGCAGGTGGTGATCAGGGCGGCCGCGAGCTGGGCGTGCCGGCCGACGGCGCCGGCCGCGACCAGCTCCGTACGGCCGGTCTCCTCGTCGGCGCGGGTGTGCCGGATGACCGTGAGGGCCGCGAACAGCGCCACCATGATCGGGATGAAGCCGGCCCGCCAGGCCACCAGCTCGCCCAGCGACGAGCCCTCGATCAGACCGTAGAGGCCGACGAACCCGGCGTTGGAGGCGCTGACCGTGGCGTATTCGGCGCGGTCGGCCGCGGTCGGGAACAGGCCTTCGAAGGACGCCACGTAACCGGCCGGGACCAGGGCGAGGATCACCACCCACAGGGGCATGAGGACGCGGTCGCGGCGCAGGACGAGCCGGATCAGCCGGCCGGTGCCGGTCATGACCCGGACCGCGAGTATTGACGGAGGAACAGCTCCTCCAGCGACGGCGGCTGGCTGACCAGGGACGTCACGCCGACCTTGACCAGCGTCTGCAGGGCCGGCGACAGTGCGTCCGTGTCGACGTCGAAGCGTACGCGGCCGTTGTCGATCTGGAAGTCATGGACGCCGGCCAGGGAGGCCAGGCCGTCCGGGGGCCCGGCCAGGTCGGCCTGGATCGTGGTGCGGGTGAGGTGGCGCAGGTCGGCCAGGGTGCCCGTCTCGACGGTGCGGCCGTCGCGGATGATCGTCAGCCGGTCGCAGAGCTTCTCGACCTCGGCCAGGATGTGGCTGGAGAGCAGGACCGTACGGTCGCCCCGTCTTTTCTCCTCGAGGACGACCTCACTGAAGACCTCCTCCATCAGGGGGTCGAGGCCGGAGGTCGGCTCATCGAGGATGAGCAGCTCGACGTCGGAGGCGAGCGCCGCGACCAGTGCCACCTTCTGCCGGTTGCCCTTGGAATAGGTGCGGCCCTTCTTGCGCGGGTCGAGCTCGAAGCGCTCGAGCAGCTCGGCGCGGCGTTTCGTGTCGAGGCCGCCGCGTAGCCGGCCGAGCAGGTCGATGACCTCGCCGCCGGTCAGGTTGGGCCAGAGGGTGACGTCGCCGGGGACGTACGCCAGACGTTTGTGCAGTTCGGTGGCGGACGCCCAGGGGTCGCCGCCGAGCAGGCGGGCACGACCGCCGTCGTGCCGCATGAGGCCGAGCAGGACGCGGATGGTGGTGGTCTTGCCGGCACCGTTCGGGCCGAGGAAGCCGTGCACCTCGCCGGTCCGCACCTGCAGGTCGAGCCCGTCGAGGGCGGTGACCCGGCCGAACCTCTTGATCAGTCCGGCGACGTCGATGGCCTCGGTCATGACTGTTCCTCCCCGAAGATCTTGTCGAGCTGGGCCCGCGCCTGATCTGCCTGCGAGGGCGTGATGAGGGGTTGCGAAAAGAGGTCGAGCGACGCGTTCAGCACGCGCAACCAGCCCTCGACCGTGCCGACGTCGCTGCCCACGGCCCGGGAGAGAAGATCACGCATGGTGAACATCGACATCTTCATGACGGTGAGCAGGCCGATGTACGCCCGCGGGTCCGTCACCTTGAGCTCGGTGTGCGCGAGCCACTGTTCGCCGTAGTCGATCATGCGGTCGAACATGGCGGCGCCGGACGGTGACCCGTCCATGGTCGAGCGCATGAAGTAGCGCTGGAGCAGCAGGATCTTCGGCGTCAGCCGGTCGAGCGACTGGAACTCGGTGAAGTGGGCGTTGACCCGGAGGAGCTCGCTCAGCGCGTATTCGTCGCAGGCGTCGCGCAGCCCCTCTTTGGAGCCGAAGTGGTGGCGCAGGAGGCCGGAGGAGACTCCGGCCGCCTGCGCGATGTCACGGATGGTGGCGGCCTCGACGCCGCGCTCGGCGAAGAGCTCGATCGCGGCGTCGCGGATGCGCGCCCGTGCGGTCAGGTCACTACTCACGTGTGTAGTTTACTGCACACGTGTGTAGCTCGACTAGCGTCTATCGGGGAGCAGTCGTTCCTCGTGGTCGAGTTCACGCTCCAGGACTCGCAGGCTCTCGTCGTTGAGGTTGCCCGCGTCGCGCCATCGCAGCAGCTCCTCGCGCTGCGACTCGATCACCATGCGGCGGACCATGAGCGCCGCCTCGTACTCCGGTGACGTCGGCACCTCGTTCGAGTCGGCGTTCTCGAGCAGGTCCAGCCGCTTGCTGTAGCGCTCGAGCCGGATCTCCAGCTGCTTGCGCATGTTCTCGATGGCCCGGTCCTCGACGTGGTCGTGCTGCTCCTCCTGAATGTCCTCGAGCCGGTCCAGGGCGGCCCGCACCGCGGCCGACCGGGCCTCGTTGCGCTCCCGGGCGTCGTCGGCGTGGTTGGCCCGCAGGCCCAGCATCCGGACCAGAGGAGCAAAGGTCAGACCCTGGCCGAGCAACGTCACCAGCACCACCACGAAGGCGCAGAAGTGGAGCAGCTCCCGGTTGGGCACCGACGCCGGCAGCGTGAAGATGGCGGCCAGGCTGATCACGCCGCGGGTGCCGGCCCAGCTCAGCGCGGTCACCTCGCGGCCGGTCAGGGCGCGCTCGCTGCGCGGTCCGTCGAAGTCCTCGCCGCCCAGGCGGGCATGCAGCGAGCGTGGCAGCAGCTGGGTGAGGATCAGCCACAGCGGGCGCAGGATCAGGGTCACGCCGACCGTCACCGACACCGCGATGATGATCGTGGACATGTCGTAGTTGCTGAGCTCGTCCACCACGGTCGGCAGCTGCTGGCCGATCAACAGGAAGACGATGCCCTCGAGCAGGAAGTCGACGAGCCGCCAGACCGCGCTGGTCTGCAGGCGGCTGGCCGCCCCGCTGTAGCGCGGGGAGTCGTGCCCGATGATCAGACCGGCGATCACCACGGCCAGCACGCCGGAGACGTGGACCGACTCGGCCAGGATGTACGCCGCGAGCGGCGTGGCCAGCGAGATCGCGTTCGCGGTGAGCGGATCCTGCCGGATGTGCCGCAATTGGCGGACGGCGAAGGCGACGACGACACCGGCGACCACACCGCCGATCGCCATCAGGAAGAACTCGCCGATCGCCGACGGCACGGAGAAGTGGCCACCGTTGGCGGCGGCGATCGCGACCGTGAGGATGGTCAGGGCGGTCGCGTCGTTGAGCAGGCCCTCGCCCTGGATCAGGGTGATCAGCTTGCCGGGCAGGCCGGCGCGGCGGCCGACGGCCAGCGCGGCCACCGGATCGGGCGGGGCGACCGCGGCGCCCAGGGCGACTCCGGCCGCCAGCGTGGCGCCGCTCACCCACATGTCGACGCCCCAGCCGATGAGCAGGGCCGTGGCCAGCACCAACAGCACCGACAGACTGATCACGGTGCGCATGTGACGGCGGATGTTGAGCAGTGAGGCGTCGAGCGCCGCGTTGTAGAGCAACGGCGGGATCACGTACGTCATGACGAGCTCGGGTTCGAGCTCGAGATTCGGACCCGGCAGCAGCGCGTACGTGATGCCGGCGATCGTGAGAAGCGCGGCGGCCGGGAGGCCGGTCTTCTCAGCGATCAGCCGTACGGCCACGATCAGCGCGACGCCACCGAGGATGAGGAGGAGTGTGGTCTCGGCGTGCACACGGTCTATTTTTCCTGGCCGACACGGAGATAACTGTGTCGGCCAGGAAAACAGTGACCCTGACGGCCTAGTACCGGTAGTGCTCCGGCTTGTACGGGCCGTCGACGTCGACGCCCAGGTACTCCGCCTGCTTCTTGCTGAGCGTGGTCAGCTTGACGCCCAGCGCGTCCAGGTGCAGCCGCGCGACCTTCTCGTCGAGGTGCTTCGGAAGGACGTACACCTGCTTCTCGTACTCACCCGGCTTGGTCCAGAGCTCGATCTGGGCCATGACCTGGTTGGTGAACGAGTTGGACATGACGAAGCTGGGGTGGCCGGTGGCGTTGCCCAGATTCATCAGGCGGCCCTCGGAGAGCACGATCACCGAGTGACCGTCCGGGAAGCGCCACTCGTGGACCTGCGGCTTGATCTCGATCTTCTCGATGCCCGGGACCTTGGCCAGGCCGGCCATGTCGATCTCGTCGTCGAAGTGTCCGACGTTGCCGACGATCGCGTTGTGCTTCATCGCCGACAGGTGCTCGACCCGGATGATGTCGGTGCCGCCGGTGGTGGTGATGAAGATGTCGGCCTCGCCGACCACGTCTTCGAGCCGGGCCACCTGCATGCCGTCCATGGAGGCCTGGAGCGCGCAGATCGGGTCGATCTCGGTGACGACGACGCGGGCGCCCTGGCCGCGCAGCGTCTCGGCCGCGCCCTTGCCGACGTCGCCGTAGCCGCAGACGATGGCGAGCTTGCCGCCCAGCATCACGTCGGTGGCCCGGTTGAGACCGTCGACCAGCGAGTGGCGGATGCCGTACTTGTTGTCGAACTTGCTCTTGGTGACCGCGTCGTTGACGTTGATCGCCGGGAAGAGCAGGGTGCCCTCCTTGGCGAGCTTGTAGAGCCGCGCCACGCCGGTCGTGGTCTCCTCGGTGACGCCGCGGATGTCCGCCGCGACCCGGGTGAACCGCTGCCCGTCGGTGGCCAGCGACGACCGGAGCGTCTCGAGGATGATCGAGTATTCGTGGCTGTCGGCGTCGGTGGTCTGCGGGACCGCGCCGGCCGCCTCGAACTCGACACCCTTGTGCACGAGCAGGGTGGCGTCGCCGCCGTCGTCCAGGATCATGTTGGGGCCCTGGCCGTTGCCGAAGTCGAACAGCCGCATGGTGGCCCACCAGTACTCGTCCAGCGTCTCGCCCTTCCAGGCGAAGACCGGGACGCCGGTGGGCGCGTCGACGGTGCCGTTCGGGCCGACGACGACCGCGGCGGCCGCCTCGTCCTGGGTCGAGAAGATGTTGCAGGACACCCAGCGCACGTCGGCGCCGAGCGCGACCAGCGTCTCGATCAGCACGGCGGTCTGCACGGTCATGTGCAGCGAGCCGGCGATGCGGGCGCCGGCCAGCGGCTTGGCGTCGCCGAACTCGGTGCGCAGGGACATGAGGCCCGGCATCTCGTGCTCGGCCAGGCGGAGCTGGTGACGGCCGGCCTCGGCCAGCGAGATGTCGGCGATCGCGAACTCGAGGCCGTTACGGGTCTGAAGTTTGTCGCTCACGAAGAGGGGTCTCCCTCCCTCATCAGGAGGCGCCCTTGCGTCTAAGAACCCGGGCCGAGCGTGGCGGATCCCCTGACTTGGAAAGCTCAGCGGGCCCGTCGCAGCGCCTCTCGGTTGCGGGCTCTAATACTCTAGCGTGTCCGGTCTGGCAGGGTAGGGGATCATGCGTCTGCGCTCTCAGCTCACCCTCGCCGTCACGGCGCTGGTGGCCATCGTGGTGGCCCTGGCCGGGCTTTTCGTCGTGCTGCGGATCGACGGCCGGGATCGGGACGCGCTCGACCGGGAGATCTCGTCCCGGGCCGACCGGGTCCGGGTCACCGCGTCGAAGAGCGGCACGCTGGCCTCGGACGGGTCGTTCGCGGCCCGCCTGATCAAGGGCGGCGAGGTCGTCAAGCAGGTCGGATCGCCGGCCGGCTTCCCGCTGCCGGCGCCCGGCGGCTACACGACGGTGAAGGCCGGTGACGGCGAGTGGCGATCGTTCGGCGAGACGCTGTCATCGGGCGCTCAACTGCAGATTCTCATGAGCCAGGACGACCTGAACGACCAGCACGGCAGTAACGTGCGCATCGTGGTTCTCCTCGTGGTCCTCGCGGCCCTCCTCAGCGCGGCCGGTGTCTGGTTCGCGACGGGATATATGTTGCGCCCGTTCCAGCGGCTGCTGACGTCGGCCCGCGACCTCGACCCGTCGGACCCGTCGTCGCGCCTGCCCGAGGTGCGCAGCCCGCGCGAGGTGGCCGAGCTGGCGTCGACGCTGAACGGCCTCCTCGACCGCGCCCGTGGAACCGGTCAGGCCTCGAAGCCGGCCATCGCGCCCCCGCCGCCTCCCGCGATGCCGCCGCCTTCGCCTGCTTTCGCGGCCGAGACGGTCGAGATACCGAGGATCGTCGTCAAGGAGGTGGTGGAGAAGGTCGTCACGCGGCCGGGCCCCGACCTTCGTCCCCCGCTGGCCGATCTCGGCGCCAACCTCGAGGCCCTGCTCGACAACCCGGACATGCCGGCCACTCAGCGCCACCTCATCCTGGCCGCGATGGCCGACGAACACCGCCGCATGGTCACCCTGCTCGCGGAGCAAGCTGACCAGTGACCAGTCCCGCCAGGGATTGATTGAACATCAAAGACCTTCCATAGGACCTCAAAAACCCCTCATTCTGTACGTCGTGAAGCACCCCCACCGGATTCGCGAGATCGCCGAGCGCGCCGGCCTCAGCCCGGCCACCGTCGACCGGGTGCTGCACGAACGCGGCGGGGTGCGGGAGAGCACGGTCCGCCGGGTCCACCACGCCATCGCCGCCCTGGACCGCCAGGAGCCACCCTGTCAGCCCACGGTCGCCGTGGCCGTGGTCGTGCCCCGGCCCGAGCCGGTCCGCGCCGCCTTCGCGGCCGAGCCCCCGCCGATGATCCGCACCCGGTTCCACCACGACCTGACCGACGTCGGCCACGCGCAGGGCCTGATCCTGGACGCCCCCGACACCCCCGAGATCACCGAGGCGGTCGGCCGGCTCGACATCCCCGTCGTCACCCTCGGCCGTGACCTGCCCGCGAGCAAGCGGATCGCCCACTTCGGCCCCGACGACGCGGAGGCCGGCGCCACCGCCGCCTATCTGGTCGAGCAGTGGCTGGCCGACCGCGCCGGCGACGTGCTGCTGGTGACGGGCGACCGGCCGGACAGCGGCTTCCGGGCCGAGATGAGGTGCCGGGCGCCGAACCGGCGGCTCCTGTCGGTCCCACCGGCCGAGGTCCGGTCGGCGCTGGCCGCGAACCCGTCGGTGCGGGCGGTCTACTCGACCGCCGGCGGCAACACGGAGGTGGTCGAGGCGTTCGCGGCCGAACGGCGCCGCTACGACGTCTTCGTCGCCCACGACCTCGACGACGAGAACGCCGCTCTGCTGCGCGAGGGCAGGCTCTCAGCCGTACTCCATCATGATCTGCGGTCCGATCTTCGCCAGGCGTGCCGGGCCATCCTGCGGGAGCTGGGCCTGCTGGCCGGACCGCCGCCGGAATCGCCGGCCGTGGTGCGGGTGATAACTCCGATGAACATTTCCGCGTGATGCTGTCCGATTGCCGGTGTCCCCGTTCGTCACCCTGGTGACAAGCGATCAGCGAGGGAGAGACACCGATGAAGTACATGATGTTCGTCTGCACCGACACCGAGCCGGAGACCGACGAGTCACGGGTGCCCGACATCGAGGTGTGGGTGGCCGAGAACGACACCGCCGGCCGCCGGGTGACCGGCAGCGTCCTGGCCGCGCCGTCGGCCGCGACCACGGTCCGGGTGCGCGGCGGCGAGGTGCTGCTCACCGACGGCCCGTTCACCGAGACCAAGGAGGTGATCGTGGGCTTCGACATCCTGGAGTGCGCCGACCTGGACGAGGCGATCGCCGTGGCCGCCGCCCACCCGATGGCCTACAACGGCCGTCTCGAGCTCCGCCCGCTAGTGGACCTGTGAAGGAAGTAGCCGAGGCGGCCCAGGAGTCGTACACCCGGATCGTAGCGACTTTGATCCGGGTGACGGGTAACTGGACGCTGGCCGAGGACTGCGCGCAGGACGCGCTGACCAGTGCCCTGGAGCGTTGGCCGCGCGACGGTGTGCCGGACAACCCGGGCGGCTGGCTGATGACGGTCGCCCGCAACAGAGCCGTCGACGTGCTGCGGCGCGCCGCGGTCGAGGAGACCAAGCTGCGGGAGATGGCGATGATGTGGGAGCCGGCACCACCCGACGACCGCCTCCGGCTCATCTTCACGTGCTGCCACCCGGCGCTGTCCCTGGAGGCCCGGGTGGCGCTGACCTTGCGCACGGTCGCGGGCGTGCCGACGGCCGGCATAGCCCGGGCGTTCCTGGTCTCGGAGGCGACGATGACCCGCCGCCTGACCCGGGCCAAGTCGAAGATCGCCGAAGCCCGCATCCCCTATCGGGTTCCCTCCGACCTGGGGGAACGCCTGCCGGGCGTACTGGCGGTGCTCTATTTGCTCTTCACCAGGGGATACGACGCGGACGGCGAGCCGGCCTTCGCCGACGAGGCCATCAGGCTGGCCCGCATGCTGACGACGCTGATGCCGAACGAGCCGGAGGTGCCGGCGTTGCTGGCGTTGTTCCTGCTCCAGCATTCACGGCGGGACGCCCGCCGGGACGCGGCGGGCGACCCGATAACGCTGGACCGGCAGGACAGGTCCCGCTGGGACCGGGAGGCGATCGACGAGGCCCTGGAAATCCTGGGGCGGACCCCGGTCGAGGGCCCGTATGCGATCCAGGCCCGTATCGCGGCCTGCCATGCGGGCGACAAAACGGACTGGCTGTCGGCGGCGGAGTGGTACGACCAGTTGGCCCGGGTGCAGCCGACTCCGGTGGTCGAGCTGAATCGGGCCGTGGCGCACGGTTACGCCTATGGGCCGGCCGCCGGGTTGGCGTTGCTGGCCTCGGTGGAGGGGGCTCCCGAGGGTTACATGCTGGCCGTCGAAGCTGACTTGAGAGAGCGCGGCGGCGAGGTGGCCCGCGCGTCTGACCTGTTCCGCCTGGCTGCCGCCGCTATGCCTGACGGTCCCGAACGGCGAGCCCTGCTCAAGCGCGTCAACAGCGCGCCCCGCTGATCTGGCGGCGGCCCAGGTTGACCGGAAGCAGCCCCCGCCCTCCCAAAGGGGGCCCCCGTCCTGAGGGACATCCTCCATCAAAAACGCATGATCGTGCCGGGCCGCCTGTGGACAGACGGCGACTGTGGACAACGAAGGGCGGCCCGAGCCGATCTGCTACAGCATCTCGACGATCGTGCCGGCTTCGCCGCTGCGCAGGAGCCGCAGCGCGCTGTCGACGACATCGTCGGGCGGGATCAAGGTCGGCCGTTCCGCGGGCGGGAGGGCAGCCACCTCGGCGTGTGCTCGTTCGAGGCCGATCCAGCCCGGCACTATGCACATCACCCGGGTCAGTGGATGGTCGCCCATCGTGGTCGTGAAGCGGATCAGGCCGGCCTTCGACGCGCCGTACTCGGGGGAGCCGTAAGGGTCCGCGCCCAGCCCGGCCGATGAAGCGATGTTGAGGACCACGCCGGCCCTCGCCGACAGCGCGAGCTGGGTGAGTTGCATGGGGCCGATCAGGTTGAGCTCCATCGTGCGCTGCCAGTCGGCCGCCGCGGCGGCGGGATATTGGTCGCCCGCGGTCCAGCCGCCCGCGTTGTTGACAAGGATGTGCGGGCCGCCGGCGGCGGTGGCCAGGGCGATCAGCCGCTCCCGGTCGCCGGGGTCGGTCACATCGCACCGCACCGCCCAGCACAACGCCCCGGAAGAAGGAGCGGCGGAGGACGGCGCGGCGGAGGGAGGCGCGGAGGTGATCTGGTCGCAGGTGTCGCGGGCCGCTTCCTCGTCCACGTCGGCGGCGAAGACCTGGGCTCCGGCTGAGGCCAGCGCCACCGCCAGAAGCCGGCCCAACCCCGCCCCAGCGCCGGTGACGACCGCGACCTTTCCCTCGAGCTCCATGACTCGACGCTAATGCCTTACGCCGCCGCCAGCCTGTTCGTGGCGTCCAGCGCCTTGGTCGACCAGCGCACCGCGTCCATGTATTCGCCCACCAGGTTCACGTCGGCCGGGCCGCATTCGCCGTGCTCGTACGCGTCCACCGCCTGCAACACCTGCCCCAGGGAACCCGTCCCGTTCGTCAGGGCCGCTGCCACCTGCGGCGCCAGCGGGAACTGCTCCGCCATGTCGGCCGGCGTCATGCCCAGCACGCCCGCCACCCCCGTGATCACTCCGGCCATGAACGCCGCGTCCGACGGCGCCCCGAACGAGTGGGCCACGTTCTCGCAGAGCCGGGCCCGGGTCAGCACGTCCAGCATGTGCTCTTCCGTCGCCCCGCCCACCTCGTCCAGCACCATCAGCATCGCCCACTGGCGGATGTGCGGCAGCCCCACCATCACGACCGCCTGGTGGACCGACGACACCCGGTTCGCGTGCCCGGCCGCCACCGAGTTGCTCGCCCGCAGCACCCGCAACGACAGCGCCGGGTCGCTCGCGATGATTGAGACGATGCGGGCCAGGTCGGCGTCGGGCGCGCTCAGTGCGGCCACCAGCTCCAGCCGGCGCAGGCGGGACGGGGACAGGCTGGCCACCGTGAGGACCTGGGGGTGCGAGAGGACGTACCCCTGGCGCAGCTCCATGCCGTAGCGGTCGGCGATGGCCAGCTGTTCGTCGGTTTCCAGGCGCTCGGCCACGATTTTGATGTTCGGGTGTTGCCGGCAGGCCGCCACCACCTCGTCGAGGTTGCTCAGGTCGCCGTCGAGCAGGTCGAGCTTCACGTACGACGCGATGTCGAACAGCTGCTCGTGCCCGGATCCCCAGACGAAGTCGTCGAGCGCGATCCGATAGCCGGCCTCGGCCAGCCGGGTGATGCCGGCGACGACCTCCTCGTCCATCTCGACCGTCTCCAGCACCTCGAGCACCACCTGGGCCGGTCCGAACGGCAGGGCCAGCTGGCCGGTGAGGAACTCGCGGGTGAGGTTGATGAAGCAGAGCCGGTCGCCGGCCACCTCGCCGATGCCGAACTCGGTGAACGCGTTCACGATGACGGTGCTCGTGGCGTACGTGTCCTGCCGTCCCGCCGCGACCGCTTCCATGCTGCCGCGGAAGAGCAGTTCGTAGGCGAAGACCTCGCCCTGCTCATCGAAGATCGGCTGGCGGCCCACGTGCACGAGCTGGGTGCCGGTCGAGGAGGCGGTGGATGTCACACCGCTGCTATCGGCCACTACTCATCCGACTTGAGCCACCACGGGCTCGAGTAGGCGACGCCCCAGTCGTTGCAGGGGTGGCCGATCGGTCCGGGGGAGTCGCTCTCCTGCCCGGGGTCGGAGACGCGCAGCAGCACCCAGTCGCCGTCCTCGGCGTCGAGCGGCACGGTGAATGAGGTGACGCGGCCGACCTCCACGTCGATCACGTCGGCCACGGACGGGGCCTGCGATCCGGGCCGCAGCACCTGCACGAGCAGCTCCCGGCCTTCCCAGTGACGGCCGCGGTCGAGGTCGAGCTCGAATTTCACGTCACCCTTGGTGAGGGGCAGGTGCTTTCCCATCCGTACGCCATTGGCCCGCGCGTCCAGGCGCAAGCCGCTCACCCTCGTGGCGAAGAATCGGCGCCGCCGCATCGCGGCCAGCACCCCGGCGCGGGTGTTCTCCTCGACCCAGAGCCCGGTGCGCCCTTTGCCCTCGTCCATGCCCCAGTCGCCGCCGTGCTCGTCGGTGACCCCGGTGATGCCGGTGCGCCAGCCCGCGTTGAGGCAGGCGTTGAGCGGCGAGCTCTGCACCGGCCAGCCGTCGAACAGGAAGTCGTCGCGGTTGTTGAACATCTCCAGGCCGACCATGTGGCTGCGCATCGACGCGTCGTACGCGAACTCGCCGAACCGCAGCATCTGCCGCCCGGGGTGGTTGAAGCCGCTGATCCCGGAGCGGGCGGACACCCAGTCGTAGAGCTTGCGCATGCTGCCGGTCACGGTCGGCTCGGTGTATTCGTCGGTGAACCAGACGTTGAGGTGGCCCATGGCCGAGTGCGACCACTCGAAGCCGCGCAGGGCGGTGTAGACGCCGGGTTCGTTGGCCTTGTCGGCCAGCACGCCGGTGCGGTCCCACTCGTGGTCGTTGAGCCCGCCGATGCCGAGGACCGTGGAGTGGTCGGTCAGGGCGGCCACGTCGAGCCCGGCCCAGCGCATCGAGTCGAACGCCGCCTCAGGGTCGCCCAGCCCGTCCGACATGAGCGTGTGGTTGTGCAGGTCGGCGTGGACGAGCGTGGTGCGGTGGCTGATCTGGGAGCGGCGGGCGGCGCCGTGGCTGCGGCGTTCGGAGTGCAGGCCGGTGGTGGTGGCGCGGGCGCTGCCGGGCGCGGCCGCGAGCATGAGCATCCCGCCGGCGGCGGCCAGCAGGGAACGTCGGGCGAAATGGTGTTTATGGGGGTGTTCGTCCGATGACATGCAGGAAGCTTCTCAAGATCCAGGCGCTCGGCGTGGTTGAACCCCCGCAAGGGGTCGAAAGGTGCAAGAAGGGGCCCCAGAATCGCAAACACAGAGCAGCGGCGCGAAATTTAACGACAACATCTTGTGCACTACGTCACACCGGTCCTAAGGTCACCGCAACGCTCCCTCCTCTGTAGAGAAGAGTTCGTCGATGTTCCTGGAACTGAGACGTGGCGGCTGGGCCATCGCGGCCGCCACAGCCTTGGGAACCGTCCTCAGCGGAGGCGCGGCCTACGCGGCCCCCGCGACCGATCCGAAAGTCACCCGCGCCGGCCTCGATCCCGCCCTCGTCGCCGGCCGGGGCGCGACCGTCAACTTCCTGGAACAGGAGGCCGAGACCGCCCGCACCAACGGCGCCGTCATCGGCCCCGACCGCACCGCGTACACGCTGCCGGCCGAGGCGTCCGGCCGGTCCGCCGTGCGGCTCACCCCGGGCCAGTGGGTCGAGTTCACGCTGCCCAAGGCGGCCAACGCGATCACTGTGCGCTACAGCCTTCCGGACGCGCCGAACGGCGGCGGCATCACCGCGCCGCTGACCGTCAAGGCCGGCAGCCTGACCCGCACCATGCCGCTGACCTCGCAGTACTCCTGGCTCTACAACCAATATCAGTTCACCAACGACCCCAACGCCGACCTGCTGCACCCGGACTGGTGGATCACCGAGTGCGCCTGCGTGCCGTCGGCCACCACACCGGCCCCGGTGATCACCAAGCCGTTCCGGCCCATGCACTTCTACGACGAGCAGCGCCTCCTGCTCGGCAAGACGGTCAAAGCCGGCGAGAAGGTCCGCCTGACCGCCTCCAGCAAGGCCGCGTGGACCGTCATCGACCTGCTCGACTCCGAGCTCGTGGCCCTGCCCAAGGTCAGCCTCGTCGCGGCGAACGTCCTCGCCTTCGGCGCCGACCCGACCGGCCGCCGCGACTCGGCTCCCGCCTTCGACCGGGCCATCGCCTTCGCCCGCAAGGCCAAGCTGAAGGTGTACGTCCCACCGGGCACCTTCCAGGTCAACCGGCACATCATCGTCGACGACGTGACGATCGAGGGTGCCGGCAACTGGTGGACGATCATCAAGGGCCGCGAGGTCGCGCTGACGACGCCCGCGACAGACGGCTCGGTGCACACCGGCGTCGGCTTCTACGGCAAGGACGCCAAGGACGGTGGCAGCCGCAACGTGCACCTGTCCGGCTTCGCGATCGAGGGCGACGTCCGCGAGCGCATCGACACCGACCAGGTGAACGGCGTCGGCGGCGCGATGAGCGACTCGACCATCGACGGCCTCTACATCCACCACACCAAGGTGGGCCTGTGGTTCGACGGGCCGATGGCCAACACCAGGGTCACCAACAACATCATCGTCGACCAGATCGCCGATGGGCTGAACTTCCACACCGGGGTGACGAACTCGCTGGTGCGCAACAACTTCGTCCGCAACACCGGCGACGACGCGCTGGCCATGTGGGCCGAGAAGGTGACGAACTCCGGCAACACGTTCGACCGCAACACCGTGCAGACGCCGACGCTGGCCAACGGCATCGCGATCTACGGCGGCGACGACATCACGGTGTCGAACAACCTGGTCGCCGACCCGATCCGCGAGGGCAGCGCCATCCACGCCGGCTCCCGGTTCGGGGCCGAGCCGTTCACCGGCCATCTGTGGATCACCGACAACACCACGGTGCGCGCGGGGACGTACGAGCTGAACTGGAACATCGGTCTGGGCGCGATCTGGATCTACGCGCTGGAGAGGAACATCGACGCCGACATCCGGGTGACCGGCGACCACTTCCTCGACAGCACCTACAACGCGATCATGATGGTCGCCGACTGGCCGGTGAAGGACCTCTACTCGGTGACGAATGTCCACTTCAAGGACATCAGGGTCGACGGCACGGGTACGTCGGTTCTCAGCGCCCGGGTGGCCGGCGGCGCCACGTTCGAGAACGTCGACGCCCGCAACGTCGGCGCGGTCGGCGTGAACAACTGCGGCACCTTCCACTTCACGCCGCAGGGCTCGGAGTTCTCGGTGTCGGATCTCGGCGGCAACGACGGCGGCTGGCTGGCCCCGTGGATGCTGCCCAACACCATCACCTGCGACGACAGGCCGCCCGTGGTCGCGCCGCCGGCTCCCTCTCCCTGGTAGGCCCATCGGATGCCGCCTCATCGGACGATTCCGGTGGGGCGGCGTTTCCTTGGTAGCCTCGCCCGAGTCGGACGGGAACGTCGTACGGAGGAAGTTTTGAGTCAAACGCTGCTGGTCACCGGTG
Organism: Actinoplanes sp. CA-131856; assembly: GCF_050956135.1. Classification (GTDB taxonomy): domain Bacteria; phylum Actinomycetota; class Actinomycetes; order Mycobacteriales; family Micromonosporaceae; genus Actinoplanes. The sequence continues at coordinate 591,553 of NZ_CP191849.1, forward strand.
GTGCCGGGTTCGTCGGTTCTGCCCTGATCAAGTCCCTTTTGACCGACTTCCCGGCGGCGGCCATCGTGTCGCTCGACAACTACTTCACCGGCGTGCCGGAAAACCACGTGAACGACCCCCGGGTGACCTACGTCGACGGCTCGACCGTCGACGTCGCGAAGATCTGGGCCGACCGCGGCCTGCCCAGCCCCGAGATCGTCTTCCACCTGGGCGAGTACTCCCGCATCGTGCAGTCGTTCGACGACCACGACCTGACCTGGGAGTTCAACCTGCACGGGACCAAGGAGGTCGTGAAGTTCGCGTCGGCCAACGGGTCCAAGCTGATCTACGCGGGATCGAGCTCGAAGTTCGGCAACGACGGCCAGGACGAAAACCTGAACCCGTACGCCTGGACCAAGGCGAAGAACATCGAGTACATCAAGAACTACGCCGACTGGTTCGGCCTCGACTTCGCCATCACCTACTTCTACAACGTGTACGGCCCCGGCCAGATCACCAGCGGGAAATACGCGACCGTGATCGGCATCTTCGAGGACCACTACCTGCGCCGCGAGCCGCTGCCGGTGGTCTCGCCGGGCACCCAGACCCGCGACTTCACCCACATCGACGACATCGTGCGCGGCATCGTGCTGGTCGCCCAGAAGGGCAGCGGCGACGGATATCTGCTCGGCGCCGGCCACGAGCGCCCCATCCTCGACGTGGCCCAGATGTTCGGGGTGCCCTACGAGTTGGTCCCGGCCCTGCGCGGCGAGCGCGTCCGCGGCCAGGCCGACACCACGAAGGCCTCCGAGCTGGGCTGGCGCGCCGAGCGCCAGCTGCCGGAATACATCGCCGCCTTCGTCGCCGCGAACCCGCGATAGCGTCGTTTCCTCCCGACCGCACCGGCCGGCCTCCGCGCGCCTCGCCCGGCCGTGCCGGTTCGGGCATGATCTCGCCGGCCTCCGTACGATCTTCACCGCGTACCTATTGAAATTCGATAGCTAACGAGCGATAGTCGATGCATGTTCGAGCATCGGGCCGTCGCGCCTCTCCGGGTCTTCCTCGCGCTCCTCTTCGCCGTGCTGGTTTTCTTTCAGACCGTGTCGCTCCCGGGCCAGTTCGCCCACATGGCCCGGGAGGACCCGTCGGGCGCCTATCTGCGGTGGCCGGCCACGATCGTCACGATCTTCTGGGTGCTCTGCGTGCAGGCCGTCATCGTGGCCACCTGGCAGCTGCTCACCCTGGTCAGGAAGGACCGCATCTTCACCCCGGCGTCACTGGTCTGGGTCGACGTGATCCTGTGGGCCTTCGGCGCGGGCTGGGCAACGCTGGTCGGCGTCTTCCTCTACGTCGGCTTCAAGGCCAGCGATCCCGGCCTGCCCCTGTTGCTCTTCCTGGTCACGACCGGGGTCACCGTGCTCGGCCTGCTGATCACCGTGCTGCGCGCGCTGCTGCGGCAGGCCACTACGCTGCGGACCGACATGGAAGCGGTCATCTGATGCCCATCGTGGTGCGCATAGACGTCGAGCTGGCCAAGCGCAAGATGAGCGTGGGCGAGTTCGCCGAGAAGGTCGGGCTGACCCCGGCGAACATCGCCGTGCTCAAGAACGGCCGGGCCAAGGCGGTCCGGTTCAGCACCCTCGAGGCGATGTGCCGGGTCCTCGAATGTCAGCCCGGCGACCTGCTCGAGTTCGTCGACGACGACAGCGTCACACCGGAGCTGGAGTAGCGATCCGCAGCGCCTCGATCAAACCGCGGTAGAGGTCGTCCGTGGCCAGCAGCGACTCGTGCGTCCCCTCGGCCCGGACCCGCCCGTCCTGCATCACGATGATCCGATCGGCGTCGATCACCGTCGACAGCCGGTGCGCGATGGTCACCACGGCAGAGTCAGAGGCCTTTTCCCGTACGCATCGATGCAGCGCCGCCTCGGTCAACGCGTCCACCTGAGCCGTCGCCTCGTCGAGCAGCAACACCGAGGGTGAGCGCAGCAGGGCCCGGGCCAGCGCGATCCGCTGGCGCTCGCCGCCGCTGAGCTCGGCCCCGGAGATGGGGCTGTCCAATGTGGCGGGCAAGCTCTCGACCTTGTCGCGGAGGATCACCTTCTCCAGCACCTGCCACAGGTCGGCCTCGGTGGCCTCCGGCTGGCTGAGCAGCAGGTTCTCGCGGATGGTGCCCGGAACCACGGGGGCTTCCTGCTCGACGTACGCCAAATGGTCCCGAATCTCCTCATGGGTCAGGTCGGTGTAACGCCGGCCGTTCAGGACGACCTCACCTCCCTGGGGGTCGAGGAACCGGAGGATGAGCGAGAAAAGTGAGGTCTTGCCCGCGCCGGACGGGCCGACGATGGCTGTGTGACCCCGGCGGGGAATGTCCAGATTTATCGTCTTGAGGGCTTCGGTGTCGCCGTAGCGCAGCGTCACGTCACGCATAGCGATAACCGGCGCTTCGGTGATGGTCGCGGAGGGCTGCGGCGTCGAGGTCTCCTCGTCCATCGCGTAGACCTCGCTGATGCGCCGCGCGGCCGCGATGCCCGACTGCAGGGCGGTGACGTTCTGGGTCAGCTCGCCGATCGGGCCCATCAACTGGAAGGCGTAGAGCAGGAACGCGATCAGGCTGCTGACCTCGAGCAACCCGGCGTCGGCCCGCCACGCGCCGACCCCGAGCACGGCGATCACGGCGAACGAGATGCCGCTCCAGGCCACCGTCCAGACCCACGCGGCCCGTTTCGCGGCCCGCACGTTGTGCGCCGCCGCCCGGCGGGCGTCGTCTTCGATCCTCGCCTGCTGCCGCGTCTCGGCCCGGCTTGCTTTCACCGTGCGCATGGCCCGGAGCGTTCCCTCGAGCTCGCCGCCCAGCTCGCCCACCGCGTCCTGCGCCGCCTTCTGGGCACGGCTGATCGTGGGCAGCAGCGCCGCCATGACCGCGCCGATCACCAGGACCGCCCCGAGCGTGCACATCAGCAGCACCAGGTCGAGCGTGCCCATCAGCACCAGGGTGGCGATGAAGGCGAGACCCGCGTTGATCAGTCCCACGATGCTCGACGAGGCCGCGTGCAGCAGGCCCGGATCGGCCGTGACCCGGGTGACCAGCTCGCCGGCCGGGCGCCCGGTCAGCTCGGCCAGCCGCGCCCGGAAGTAGCGCTGGATGACCGAGACGCGCGCGTCGAGCACCACCTGCTCGGCCAGGGTGCCCATCAGGATCCACTGCCAGAGCCCGATCACCGCGCCCACGACGACGAGCGCGAGCAGCAGCGTGATCGGCCCGGCCAGCGCGCCGCCGTCACCGAGCGTGTCGATGATCCGCTTGGTGGCGAGCGGGGCGGCCAGGTTGGCCGCGTTGGCGATCAGTCCGAGGACGAGCCCGAGGGCGAGAACCGGCCAGTGCGGCCGGAGGAGGCGCAGGAGAATCTGCATGTTCTGTAGTGGAACACAGGTGTTCCATCGCGGGCAATGCCAATTCCCGTAAGGTATGCGCGTGACCTCCGGCATCAAGAACCGCACACGGCAGGCGATCGTCGACGCCGCGATCACCCTGCTCGCCGGCAACCCGGCCTGCTCCCTGGGCGAGATCGCCGCCGCCGCCGAGGTCGGGCGCACCACCCTGCACCGCTACTTCGCCGAGCGGGCCGACCTGATGGCGGCCGTCGCCGTCGAGGGCGGCGAGCGCCTGACCAGAGCGGCCCGCCTGGCCGAGCTGGACAAGGGAACCGGCGCCGAGGCGCTGCTGAGGCTCTGCCGGGAGTATTTCGACCTGGGTTCGCTGCTGTCGCTGGTCTTCAGCGAACCCGAGGGCGCGTGCGTCGACGAGGGCGAGCAGGCCGACCTCGAGGCGGTGATCCGCCGAGGCCACGCCGACGGCTCCATCGACCCGGTGCTGCCCGCGGATTGGGTGGTCAGCCTGCTGTGGTCCCAGCTTTATGCGGCGTGGTCATATCTGGGCGAACGCCCCGAAGCTTCCCGCCATCACGTCCTGGACCTGCTGACCAGGACGGTGGCAAATGCGCTGACTGCTACTGCACTGCGTGGGCCCGGCGCGATTTGAACGCGCGACCTACCGCTTAGGAGGCGGTTGCTCTATCCACTGAGCTACGAGCCCGTCTGAGCGAGGGTACCAGTGGGCCGTCTCAGGAGAGATGCACCTCCACGTCGTAGAGCAGGCGCACCGGCTCGCCGTTGGTGACGCCGACGAAGACGGGCTCGCCCGCGGGCGTACGGCCAAGCCTCACCACCTCGGCGCGGGCGGCGTCCCGCGAAGGGCGGTCGACCTTTCCGGCCTGATGGAGGGCGAGCACCTTCTTGGCGGCGCCCCGAGTGCTGTCGATCTGGACCCGGACGAGAGGCATGCCACCAACTTAACGTTGTCAAGGCACGTTAACATGGTTCAGTGCCGACAATCGACAGCATCTGGCTCCGCGCCGAGCCGGAGCGGGCCCGCCGCCCGGCGCCCCTCTCTCGCGAGCGCATCGTCGAGGCGGCGGTCGCCCTGCTCGACGCCGAAGGCATCGATGGGCTGACCATGCGCCGGCTGGCCCAGCGGTTCGACGTCAGCGCCACCGCGCTCTACTGGCATGTCCGCACCAAGGAGGACGTGCTCGACCTGGCGGTCGACGAGATCTTCCGAGATGTGGACCTGCCGGAGGTGACCGCCGACTGGCGGGCCGACGTCCGGGTCCTGATCGGGGGCTGGCGCGACGCCATGCTGCGCCATCCGTGGTCGGTCACCCTCATCGGCCGCCCGGCGCTGGGCCCGAACGTCCTCGCCCGCACCGAGTTTCTCCAGACCACCCTCATGCGAGGTGGTCTGGCCGGCCACGCTCTCGCGGTGGCCACCCGCCTACTGGCCAACTACGTGATCGGCGCCGCGGCGACCACCCCCGTGTCCGATCCCGGCCAGGCGCGCCGGCACATCACCGCCGACCCGGCCGCCTATCCGACGCTCACCGCATCGGGTCACCTTGACCCCGGCCAATGGGACGACGACGACCTTTTCGCGAGTGGTCTCGATGTCCTTCTCGGATAAATGCAACCCCGCCGCGAGCGGAATCGTCATCGGGGCGTGAGACGAGACAGCGGCTCGGGCAGAACCGAGCGAGACGAGCAGTTCCACGACTTCGTGGTCGGCCGGCGCCCTCGCCTTCTCCACACGGCGACCCTGCTCACCGCGGGTGACACGCACCTGGCGGAGGACCTGGTCCAGGCGGCGCTGACGAAGCTCTACGTCGCGTGGCCGGCCTTCCAGCGGGCGCACAACCCCGACGCCTACGTGCGCCGGGTGCTGGTCAACGCGCTGATCGACGAGCGGCGGCGGATCTGGCGGCGGCGGGAGCGGCCGGTGGCCGAGCTGCCCGAGGTTGCTTTGGCCGAGGCCACCGGCGATGTCGGCGAGGTCGTGCAGCAGGCGCTGCGCGCGCTGCCGCCGCGCATGCGGGCGGCGGTGGTGTTCCGCTACTTCTACGACCTCGGTGTCGCCGAGACCGCGGACGCCCTCAACTGCTCCGAAGGCAACGTCAAGAGCCAGACCGCCCGCGGGCTGGACCGTCTCCGCACTGCGCTCGACTCGGCGCAGACCACCTTTCTGAGCAGTCAAGGAGCCACCCGATGAGCGACCTGCGTCGTCACTTCGAGAAGATCGCGGGCCCCACGCCGGAGACCACCGCCACCGCGGCCCAGGCTGAGGCCGACCTCGGCCGCGGCCGCCGGGCCCTGCGCCGCCGCCGCACCGTGCAGTCGATCGCCGGCTCCGCGTTCGGCGTCGCCGCCCTGGTCGCCGTGTTCGCGGTGGCCACCGCCGGTGGCCCCGGCGAGTCCGCCGGCCCGATCGCCGCCGACCGGAACACCACGGCGGCGAACGTGCAACTCGTCGCCTACAAGGGCGACCAGCCCAAGGGCTTCACCGTCGACAAGGTGCCGTCGGGCTGGTTCATCCAGAACGACGACAACTACTCGCTGGTCTTCGCCCCGGAGAAGGCCAAGAACCCGGGACCGGACGTCAACCCGTCGGCCGACCCGCTCTACGACCCGAACAGCTTCGTCGACAAGATCGTCGTGATGCTGGAGTCGAAGGACCAGAGCGGCCCGAGCCGTGAGGGCAAGAAGGTCAAGGTCGGCGACCAGGACGGCCTGCTGCTCAAGAGCCTCGGCAGCGACACCGGCCGCGAGCTGTGGGTCAAGCAACCCTCCGGCGTCTACATGATCATCCAGGTCTGGGAGGGTCTGGGCCTCAGCGAGAGCCAGATCGTCGAGCTCGGCGCGGGCGTCCACGTCCACGAGGGTGCGCAGCAGGGCGTCGGCTAAAGAACTGATTCGCACCGATAAAGGCGTCGCCGTGGAGGCGGCGCCTTTTGCGTGTATGCCCCAGGCTGTTCACCGATTGTGCGTCGGTCGTGTACGCGCCGTCGGCCCGCCGTGGACGATCACTGCCGACGATCAGCGCGTTTTCGCAGGCATAAAAATAGGCGGATCCCGTGTCGGCAGCACGCTTTCGTATTCTCGAACTTCAACCCGGCCGGATCGGCTGGCGGCTGCTGGCGACCAACAACCGTGATCTCGGCCGGGCCGCCGCCGTCTTTCCCGACGTACGGAGTTGCCGCGCGGCCGTGGTGTGGCTTCAGGAGCACGCCGCCGAGCTGCGCGTGCTGACCGTGCGCACCGGCCCGACCAGCTGGGGCTGGCGGATCCTGGCCGGCGGCGCGGCGGTGGCCGTGTCCAGCCGTGACTACCAGCGCCGCATCCAGGCCGAACAGGCCGCGGCGATCGTGCTCGCCCTCATCCCGGGCGCCGAACCGGTGCCCGACGGCGACGGTGTTCTGGCCATCTGAGCGGATTGGCACGACTGACCGTATTCGGTTCAGCGCATGGCGTTCAGTTCGTCCGTCGTTCACCGGAGCCCGGGTTTACGGCCAACCGGCACCGTTTCTCTGAGCGCGCACACCTGTGCCCTTGGTGTGCGGAAGCTGGGAGTGTCCTATGACGAGCACGTTGCTCGACGCCGCCCCCGTGCGGGAGCGGCGTCGCCGGCCGGCGCCCTCGGGCGGCCCGGACCGGGTGTTCCGCATCGTGTTGCGGCTGGCCGGTGTCGCCGTACTGGTGCTGATGTCGCTGGTCGGCGCCTTCCTGCTGAACAAGGCGATCAGCGCACTGCAGGTCGCCGGCTGGTCGTTCCTGACCACCGAGAAGTGGGAGCCCGACGCGGGCGAGTTCGGCATCGCGGCCGTGCTCACCGGCACCCTGCTGATCGCCGGCGTGGCGATCACCATCGCCGTGCCGCTCGCCACCGGCATGGCCCTCTACGTCTCCGAGTACGCCCCGCGCCGGCTGCGCCGCTTCCTGGTCGGCCTGATCGACCTGATGGCCGCGGTGCCGAGCGTCGTCTACGGCCTGTGGGGCTTCAAGTTCCTCCAGGGCCACGTGATCGGACTGGCCCGCTGGATCTCGACGTACTTCGGCTGGATCCCGATCTTCAAGGTCGACGGCTCCGATCCGCGCGACCCGCTGGCCACCGAGACGGTCTACACCTCGTCGACCTTCATCGCCGGCATGGTGGTGGCCCTCATGGTGGCCCCGGTGATCTGCTCGATCATGCGGGAGTCGTTCTCGCAGGCGCCGATCGGCGAGCGCGAGGGGGCGTACGCCCTGGGCGCCACCCGCTGGGGAATGGTCCGCTCGGTGATCCTGCCGTTCGGCCGGGGCGGCATGATCGGCGGGACGATGCTGGGCCTGGGCCGGGCGCTGGGCGAGACGATCGCGGTCTACCTGATCATCTCGCCGGTCTTCGTGATCCAGCCGCACGTCCTGCAGAATGGCGCCAACTCGGTCTCGGCCCTGATCGCGCTGCGCTACGGCGAGTCCACCACGATGGCGCTCTCGGCGCTGATGGCCGCCGGTGTGGCCCTGTTCGTGCTGACCCTGATCGTCAACTTCGCGGCCGGCTCGATCGTGGCCCGCAGCCGCTCCGGCGCCGAGAGCGACTCATGAGCGCCGCCACGGCCGGGGACCCGGGACACGAGGAGCGCCGCAACACGGCCACCCTGCGCGGCGAGGACGTGCTGGCCGCGCTCGGCGCCGGCGTCGCCGCGATCTGCCTGACCGTCCTGATCTTCTACTGGATCGCGCCGTTCTCCGGACTGCTCGGCTTCATCGTCGTGGCCTTCGGCATGTTCCTGGCCCTCTACGCGGCGCTGCTCTGGCTCGACGGCAACGGCCCGGCGGTGCGCGACCGGCTCATGTCGGCGATCGTGCACGGCCTGGCCGCCCTGCTGCTCATCGCGCTGGTCTTCGTGGTGACCTTCACCGTGGGCAGCGGCCTCAAGGCGCTCGTCCACCTCAACTTCTTCACCCAGGACCTCACCCACGCCGGGCCGCTGGCCCCGCTGACCCAGGGCGGCGCCCTGCACGCGGTGGTCGGCACGCTCGAGCAGATCGGCATGGCCCTGGCCGTGACCGTGCCGCTCGGCCTGCTCTGCGCGCTCTTCCTCTCCGAGACGCGCGGCGGCTTCACCCGCTTCGTCCGCACGATCGTGGAAGCCATGACGGCGCTGCCGTCCATCGTGGCCGGCCTGTTCATCTACGCCACGGTGGTGCTGATCCTGCACACCCCGAAGTCCGGTTTCGCCGCTTCCCTGGCCATCGGCGTGATGATGCTGCCGATCATGGTGCGCGCGGCCGACGTGGTGCTGAGGCTGGTGCCGGGCCCGCTCAAGGAGGCGTCGCTGGCGCTGGGGGCGAGCCGCTGGCAGACGGTACGCCACGTCGTCCTCCCGACGGCGCGACCCGGCCTGGCCACCGCGATCATCCTGGCCACGGCCCGGGGCATCGGCGAGACCTCACCGGTGCTGCTGACGGCCGGCTACTCGACAGCGCTGAACGCCGACCCGTTCCACGATCCGCAGGTCTCCCTGCCCCTGGCCACGTTCACGCTGATCAAGTCACCCCAGGACGGCGACGTGGCCCGCGGCTACGGCACCGCGGCCGTACTGCTGGCCCTGGTGCTGCTGCTGTTCATCATCGCCCGCCTGATCGGCGGCCGGGGCCCGCTCGACCTGTCGGCCCGCCAGCGCCGAGCCCGAGACCGCGCCTCGGCCCGCGACATGGCCCGTTTCGCCCGCCGCAACCCGTACGCCGTCCCTATCCCGCATCCCGCCCCAATCCCACATCCCGCCCCCATTCCGCATGCCGGCCTCGACGGCGTTCCTGACTCGCATGCCGGCCCCAGCGGCGCACCCACCCCGCACGCCGGCCTCGGCGGCATCAGTCCCCAGCCCGCCGACCTCCGCACCGCTGCCCAACCCCCGCACGTCGGCTCTGGTGAAGCCCAACCGCCGCACGCCGGCCCAACTGCCGTCCAATCGCTGCATGCCGGCCCGACCGCCGTCCAACCGCCGCCCACTGGCCCGACCGCTGCCCAACCGCCGCACGCCGACCCCGGCGACGCCCAACCCCCGCACCACATGACCGAGCGCCGCGATCCGGAGATGCCGGCAAGGGAAGAGGACAAGTGAGAAAGTTCGGACGTGCCCTCGTCGCGGCGGCGACGGCGCTGGCCGTGATGATGATCGGGGCACCGCCGGCCCTGGCCGACACCTACGTGCCCGTCACCGGGGCCGGCTCGACCTGGAGCGAGAACGCCATCCGCCAGTGGGCGTCCAATGTCGAGCAGTACGGCATGCGCGTCAACTACGACGGCACCGGCTCGACCAACGGCCGCAACCAGTTCGCGAGTGGCCTGACCGACTTCGGCGTCTCGGAGATCCCGTACGGCAAGGACGACGGCGCCTCGACCGAGGCCCGCCCGAAGTTCCCGTTCGCCTACATGCCGATCGTCGCCGGTGGCACCGCCTTCATGTACAACCTGAAGGTCGGCAACAAGCTGGTCACCAACCTGCGGCTCTCCGGCGACACCCTCGCCAAGATCTTCACGAACGTGATCACGGTCTGGAACGACCCCGCCATCAAGGCCGACAATCCGGGTCTGGCCCTGCCCGCCCGCAAGATCGTGCCGGTGGTCCGCTCCGACGGCTCGGGCACGACCGCGCAGTTCACCACCTGGATGAGCAACCAGTACCCGAACATCTGGAACGCGTACTGCGCCAAGGCCGGCCGCAAGAACCCGTGCGGCGTCACCTCGCTCTACCCGGTCATCCCGGGCACCGCCACCACCGCGCAGTCCGGCTCGCAGAGCGTCGCCGGCTATGTCGCCCAGGACGGCAGCCAGGGCGCCATCACGTACGTCGAGTACTCGTACGCGCTCTACGCCAAGTTCCCGGTCGCCAAGATCCGCAACGCGAGCAACTACTACATCGAGCCGACCGCCCAGTCGGTCGCCGTGGCCCTGCTCGCCGCGCAGATCAACACGAACAAGAACTCGCCCGACTATCTGACCCAGGACCTGCGCCCGGTCTACAACTACAAGGACAAGCGCACCTATCCGCTGTCCTCCTACAGCTACATGCTGATCCCGGTCGACCAGGAGAACTCGCGCTTCAAGGTGGCCAAGGGCAAGACGCTCGGCGACTTCTCCTACTACTTCCTCTGCGAGGGGCAGCAACAGGCCGATCAGCTCGGCTACTCGCCGCTGCCGATCAACCTGGTCAAGGCCGGCCTCGAGCAGGTGCGCCGCATCCCGGGCGTGGCCAAACAGAACGTCGACATCCAGAAGTGCAACAACCCGACCTTCTCCAAGGACGGCACGAACACGCTGGCCAAGAACGCGCCCTTCCCCTCCGAGTGCGACAAGGCCGGCGTCACCCAGTGCAACAAGGGCACCGGCGGCGCCAAGGCCGACACCCCGACGACCGGTGGCGGCAAGACCCCGGCCGGAACGGCCGGTGGCGGCACCAAGCCGGCGACCGGTGGTGGAAAGACAAGCAGTCCCACAGCGGGCTCGACGAAGGGCGCCACGGCCGGCGCCACCAGCGGCAGCAGCACAGGCGGCACCGGTGGGACGACCGCGCCCGTCGCGATCGACCCCGACACCGGTCAGGCCATCGGCGGCACGGGTGGCGGTGACGGCACCGGCAGCATCGACAACGCCGCCGCCATCCCCGTCTCGGTCGGCACCCAGGTCGACGGAACGCTCAAGACCGTACTCATAGCTCTGGCCTGTGCCTTGCTGATCGGCCTGACAGTGGGCCCGCCCCTGGCCGCTCGCCTGCTCGACCGCGACAACCGGGGAGACCGGCGATGATCCGGCGCATCCTGGCCGCGCTGTTCGCGATCGCCCTCATCGGCGTCGTCACGCCGTCCACCGCGGACGCCGCCGAGGGCTCGGCCGTGACGGTCGAGGGCAAGGGCGAGTTCGCCGACCTCAAGGTGACCGTCGCCCAGACCACTAACCTGATCAACCAGGTCGTGACCGTGTCGTGGACCGGCGGCAAGCCGACCGTCGACGTCGGCGTCTACCTCGACTACCTCCAGATCATGCAGTGCTGGGGCGACGACGCCACCGGCCCGCGCCGCGACCAGTGTCAGTTCGGCGCGCTCTACACCGATACCCGCGGCGGCACCTGGACCGGATCACGGCAGGTCAGCTACGGCGACAGCCTCAAGGACGACGCCGAGACGATCAAACCCAAGGACGGCCAGCCCGCGTACGTCCCCTTCACCTCCGTGAGCGGCGGCGTCTCCACCGGCAGCGGCGGCGGCGAGTTCTTCGACGCCACCACCACCAACGAGATCCCGTACGGGCGTACCCGGCCGAACGGCACCGGCGAGGAGTTCTTCGAAGTACAGACCGCCACCGAGGCCCCCGGCCTGGGCTGCGGGGCCAAGCTCACCGACGGCACCGGCCGCTCGTGCTGGCTGGTGATCGTGCCGCGCGGTCAGACCGAGGTGAACGGCACCACCGGCGACGCCCGCCCGCACCGCTGGCTCGACTCGTCGCCGCTGAGCGCCACCAACTGGGACAAGCGGATGGTCGTGCCGCTGAAGTTCCAGCCGCTCGGCAGCGTCTGCCCGATCGGCGCGGCCGAGCGCCGTACGGTCGGGGCCGAGGCCATGACCGAGGCGATGCTGCGCTGGCAGCCGACCCTCTGCGCCGGCGGCGGCCGGGTCTACGGCTATTCGCAGGTCACCGACGACCTGGCCCGTACCCGGCTGATCGGCAAGGACCCGGGCCTGGTGTTCGTCAACAGCCCAGCCAGGCAGAACACCAAAAATCCGCAGGTGTACGCCCCGGTCGCCGTGTCCGGGCTCGCCATCGCGCTCAATGTGGACTGGCAGTCCGGGTTCGACGCCACCGACGAGGACCGGCTCAACGAGGGGCGGCGCATCACCGGACTGAAGCTGACCCCGCGGTTGGTGGCGAAGCTGCTCACCCAGTCCTACCTCTCGGGTGCGGACAACAGTCGTACCTCAATCGCCGGCAATCCCATGACCGTCAGCAGCGATCCCGAGTTCCTCAAGTACAACCCCGACTTCGCCAAGCAGCTGGCCGTGCCGATCGGCGACATGCTGGTCCCGCTCGGCCAGAGCGACCTGGCCAAGCGGCTGTGGGAGTGGGTGCTGGCCGACCCGGACGCCAAGGCGTTCCTGACCGGCACGAAAGACCCGTGGGGGATGAAGGTCAACCCGGTCTACTCGGCGCAGAGCTGGCCCCAGGAGACGTTCCCCAAGAGCGACCTCTACTGCGTCAAGCTGCGCAGCGACGCCGGCGACGAGCGGGACTGGTGCACGCTCGACATGCACCCCTACACCAATAACATGCACGACGCGGCCCGCTACGCCAGCCGCGGCGACTCGCTGGTCCGCAACGTGACCGCCCGCGACAACGTCGGCGCCGTCATCGGCTGGAAGAAGGGCGCCCCGCAGGCCCCCGGCAAGCGCGCGCTGCTCGCCGTCACCGACATGGCCACCGCCGACCGCTACGGCCTGCCGACCGCCGAGTTGCAGAACAGCTCGGCCGCGTTCGTCGCGCCGACCACCGAGAGCATGCTCGCGTCCCTTCGCACGATGAAGCTCTCGACGACGATGCCCGGAACCCTCGAACCGGACCCGTCCCGGACCGACGCCGCCGCCTATCCGCTGACCACCGTGCTCTACGGCGCCACCGCGCCGCTCGCGATCACCAAGGACGCCGGCAAGGACTACGCCGACCTGCTGCGCTACGCGGCCGGCGCCGGCCAGACACCGGGCGTCGAGCCGGGCACCCTGCCCTACGGCTACGCACCGCTACCGTCCGAGTTGCGAGCTTTGACGAATGGGATCGCGGACATCGTCCAGAAGTACGCGGGCGCGACCGTGGCCCCACCTGCTTCGGTGCCCACACCGGCTCCCACCGGTGGTGGCGTCACGATCGACGACCCGGTGCCTCCGCCGGCCGCTCAGGCCACCACCACCGCCGCGCCCGCACCGTCGTCGACTGCGCCGGGCGTGCCGTCCGGTGGCTCGCGGCCGATCGCGGCGGTGCCGGCACCCAAGCCGGCCGGTCACGGCGACCCGGTCCCGGTCGCCCAGGCCAACGCGACACCCGCTCATCGGCTCGGCAACGCGCGCTACGCGCTGGTGGCGGCGATCGCCGTCGGCGCCGTGGCCGCACTGGCCGGACCGGCCCTGCTCCTGGCCGGGCGGGCCCGCTCGCGTCGCACCAAATGAAACGTCCGTGGCCAGGAGAGGGACCTCCCGGCCACGGCACCCGGCAGTTGGCGCTGCCGGTAGCGGCCGGGCACCAGCCCGGACGCGCCATCGCAGAGAAAAGGATAGCCGCAGTGAACAAGAGGTTCCTGGCTGTCGTCGGCGTCGGGGTGGTGGGCGTGCTCGCCTTCACCGCCACGCCGGCGCAGGCCGACCCCACCGGCACGCCCACCTACCGGACCCTCGCCGGCGTCGGCTCCGACACCACCGAGGGCGTGATGAACGGCCTGTCCGAGATCGTCGTCGACGGTTCCGGCACCAAGCTGATCGCCTCCTACGACGCGTTCGGCTCGGCCAACATCCAGACCAAGGCCGCCAACTGCACCCTGCCCCGGCCCTCCGGCTCCGGCGCGGGTGTCACCGCCCTCGTCGCCTCGCTCGACGCGGCGAACGGTTGCGTGGACTTCGCTCGCTCCTCCAGTAACAACGCGTCGTCGTACGCCGGAAAGAACTTGACCTATGTTCCCTTCGGCGTGGACGCGGTCACCTACGCCGTCCGCGGGGAGAGCCTGATCTCCCGCAAGCTCTCGAAGGCGCAGCTCACCACCATCTACAACTGCGGCGCCGGCGCCAACTACAAGCCCTTGCTTCCCCAGTACGGCTCGGGCACGCGCAGCTTCTTCCTCAAGTCGCTGGGCTTCACCGACGCCGCCAACTTCACCCAGCAGGCCAACCACACCTGCATCGGCGAGGTCGACTCGACCGGCAAGCCGCTGCAGGAGAACAACGGCACGCTGCTGACCGACGCCAAGCAGATCGCGCCGTACTCGATCGCGCAGTTCCTGGCGCAGACCACCGCGGTCGTCCCCGACGTGCACGGCAAGGTCGTGCTGGGCCAGCTCGACGGCATCGCGCCGACCGTGCTGAACACCGCCTCGACGATGTCGCGCGACGTCTACAACGTCATCCCGAGCAACAAGCTTTCCGACGCCTCGTACGCCAGCGTCTTCGTCGGCTCGACCTCCCAGGTCTGCGCCAACGTCAACACCATCAAGAAGTACGGCTTCGCCCCGCACTCGGCGTGTGGCGACACCTCCCTCAAGACGCCGTGAGAGGCCTCGTCATGAAGAAATTTGTCATCAGCGCCGCAGTGGCCTCGGTCGCGGCCCTCTCCTTCGGCACCGCCGCCCACGCTGCCGGCCCGGCCGGAACCTGGACCGCCGACCCGGCCACCGGCACCGACCTGCTCGCGCCGAAGGTCAACACCTCGGCCGGCTGCCCGACCGACTCGGACGCCTACAACGCCATCCTGAGCGGCCCCGGCGCCTTCGCGTCCGGCTACGCCATCACGCCGACCCAGGACCCGAGCTTCTCCACCACGCAGGGCTTCCCGGTGCAGCTGGGCCTCAGCTTCGCCGACGCCGCGACCGAGCTCGGCACCACGATCGTGGCCGGCGAGTACCCCCTCGTCGTCAACTGCGTGGACAGCTTCTCGCTGGAGGTGAAGGCGACCTTCACCGGCACCTTCTACTTCACCAGCCCCACCTCGTACACGACGACCGACCCGAACGCGTCCACGCCGTCGACGACCACCCTGGCCGTCTCGCCGTCGGGCCCGGTCGACGCCGGCGCCTCGGTGACCCTCACGGCCACGATCGACCCGGCCACCGCCGCGGGCACGGTGCAGTTCAAGGACGGCTCCGCGAACCTCGGCGCGGCCGTGGCCGTCTCCGGCGGTAAGGCGGTCCTGACGACGTCGGCGCTCACGGCGGGCTCGCACTCGATCACCGCGGTGTTCTCGTCGTCCACCGCCGGCGTTTCCGGTTCGGCGTCGACCGCCTCCACTGTGGTCGTCAACGCCCCGCAGGCCGTCGCGACCACGACCGCGCTGTCGGTCAGCCCGAGCGGCCCGGTCGAGCAGTACACGGCCGTCACCCTCGCGGCCACGGTCACCCCGTCCGCGGCCGCGGGCAAGGTGCAGTTCACCGACGGCGGCCAGAACATCGGCGCCCCGGTGACCGTCTCCGGCGGCGCCGCCACCCTCACCACGAGCAGCCTCGGCGCGGGCGACCACGCGTTCACGGCCCGCTTCGTGCCGGCCAACTCGGGCGCCTACACCGGCTCGGAGTCCCCGGCGGTCAACCTGAACGTCAAGCCGTTCGCCGGCGCCAACGCCTCGCAGACCATCTCCACGACGGTCGAGAGCGGCGCCCTGACCATCAGCGTGGCCAGCAACGACGCGGTCGTCCTGCCGAACCCGGCCCTGACCTCGGACGCGTCCAAGCTGACCACGGGCGGCACGCTGAACCAGCTGACGGTGACGGACACCCGTGCCGGCAACCTCGGCTGGAACGTGGCCGGCCAGGTGTCCGACTTCAAGGACGGCTCCGGCCACGAGATCAACGCCGCGAACCTGGGCTGGACCCCGAAGGTCGTCGACAAGGCCGACGTCCAGACGGTCACGGCCGGCGCGAAGGTCGACCCGGCCAACGCGATCGCCCCCGGAGCTTCGGCCCCGTCGGGCAACGGCCTGGCCTCGAGCCGCACCCTGGCCACGGCCGCGGCCGGCGCCGGCGTGGGCACCGCCCACCTGAACGCCGACGTGGCCCTGCAGGCCCCGACGTCGACGGTGGCGGGCACCTACTCCGCCACGCTCACCATCACCGCCATCTGATCACCCGGTGCGGGGGTGGGCCTTGCCCGCTCCCGCACCACCCCGCTCCCCACCACGCGCCCGCCCTCCCAGGGGGACCCCCAACCTAGAGGGCCATCCTCCCGAAATTCGAAAGCCCGTGCGGGCCAACTGTGGACAACCCACCACTGTGGAAAACCCTGGAGGCGTACTCATGCGTCGTGCTATAGCGGCGACGGCCCTGCTCGGCGTGCTGCTGTGCAGCGCCCCCGCGGCCGCCGCGCCCGGTGACAATTCGGGCGGCTCGGGGCGCGCCACCTTCGGTGTCCGCCCGACCGGCAAGACCGGCCCGGACGATCGGCCCACTTTCGCTTATGCCGCAACTCCGGGCGGCGTCTTCAACGACCAGGTCGAGATCTCCAATCCCGGCCCACAGCCTTTGACCCTTCGTGTGTACGCCAGCGACGCCTTCACTTCGAGCAACGGCGCCTTCGACCTGCTGGCCGGCGGCAAGAAGGCCGACGACGCGGGCTCCTGGGTGAAGATGTCGAAAACCTCGGTGAAGGTCGCCGCCCGCAGCCACGTGGTGGTCCCGTTCAGCCTGCACGTCCCCACGACGGCGTCGCCCGGCGACCACGCGGCCGGCATCGTGGCCACGCTCGCCACGAGCGGCACCGACGCCCAGGGCAACAAGGTCGCGGTCGACAAGCGCGTCGGCGCCCGCATCTATCTGCGGGTGAGCGGCGCCCTCGAACCGCGCCTCACGGTCGAGGGCCTCACCGCCAAGTACCACCTCAACCGCAACCCCTTCGGTAAGGGCCGCACCACGCTGACGTACAAGGTCCGCAACACCGGGAATGTCCGGTTGGGCGCCAAGCAGCAGGTGACCGTACGGACGATCTGGGGTTCCGAGCGCAAGGCACCCGCCATTGCGCAGGCCGCCGAAATCCTGCCCGGCGACGCGGTGGACGTGGTGGCCGAGGTCAAGGGCGCGCTGCCGGCGTTCTGGCTGACCGGCACCGTACACGCCGACCCGCTGGCCCAGCCCGGCGACGAGAAACTGCCGTTGACCGCGGTCTCCCGAGACCGAGGCTTCTGGGCGATGCCGTGGGTGCTGCTCGCGATCATCTTCGGGTTGGCGGCTCTGGTCGGCGCCCGTTACGGCGTACGACGTTGGCGACGCCGTGCTTAGCCTCGCGGTCGCCTTCGTGCTCGCTGCGCCCGGCGCCCTCTCGTCGCCCGGTGTCCCGTCGCTCGGTCTCTCTTCGCCCGGCGCTTCTTCGCCCGGCGGTCTCTCCTTTGAGCCGCCGGCGAGCATCGACACCGCTGCCATTGTGGTGCGCACGACCGCGCCCTGCCCGAAAAGCGCGGATTCCTACTATGCGCAGGCGCGCGGCCACGGCTTCCCCGCCGAGGGTCTGACCGTGACCGCGCCGACGGCGGCCGGCATGTCGTACACGAGCGGCTTCGACGTCTACTTCGCACAGACGATGAAGGACTTCGCCACCGACAACCACACGACGCTGACCGGCCGCTACGACGTGAGCGTCTTCTGCGTCGACTCGTTCGCCGGCACGAAGTTCGCCGAGTTCAAGGGCTCCCTGACCTTCACGTCCCCAACGAAGTATCGGGCAGCCGGAGCAGCTTCCGGTCCTACGCCCAGTTCAGCCTCTGGCTCCGGCGCCGTGGCAGTTCCTGGCCCTGACTCCGCGTCCGGCACCGCCGGGGCCTCTGGTTCAGGCGCCGCCGAGGTGTCCGAGCCAGCCGCATCGGAGTCTTCTGTTCCCGTGGGCGAGACCGCGGCCGCCGCGTCGCCCGCGAAGGACGGTCTGCCGGTCGGCTGGGTCGTCGGCGCCGTTGCCGCTGTTCTGGCCGCGTTCGAGGTGGGGCGCCGTTCCGGCCGGCGCACCGCCACCCGTTAAACGAAGGAGCAAGACGTGTTGCGTTACACCACTGGCGTCGCGTTCGTCGTCGCCGGCGTCGCGGCCCTGGCGATGCAGGCGCCCGCCGCCGCAGCCGACCCGGCGTCCGCCGCCGCGGCCGACGCGGCCGGGAGCCTCGCCTTCGAACCGGCCACGGGCACCGACATCCTCGCGCCGAAGGTGCACACCTCGGCCGGCTGCCCCGAGACCACCGACGGATACGCCGCGATCATCACGGGTCCGGGCGCCTTCGCCGACGGATATGCCATCACGCCGACGCAGGACGTCAACTTCTCCACCACCGACGGCTTCGATGTCCAGCTGGGCCTGAGCTTCCGCGACGTGGCCACCGAGCTCGGCACGGTCATCTCCGCCGGCGACTACCAGATCGCCGTGAACTGCGTGGACATGTTCGAGCTCGAGCCGAAGGCCTCCTTCACGGCCACCGTCACCTTCACCGCCGCGCCGACGGCCGAAGACCCGGCCTTGATGACCTACACGACCGGCCCCGGCGGAACCACCGGCCCGACCACGCCTCCCACGACGCCGCCGACCACCCCGCCGACCACTTCGCCGACCACCGAGCCGACGGACCCGGCCCCCACGGAGACCGAGTCCCCGTCCCCGACGGCCACGACTCCCGCGCCGGAAACCCCGGAGGCCACCACTCCCGCGGTCGTCGCCCCGGTCACCACCACGCCGACCACCAGCAAGTCCCCGGTCGCCTCAGCCGAGACCCTGCCCATCACGGGCTCGTCCACTCCCGTCCTGGTGACCATCGGCGTCCTCTTCATCCTGCTCGGCGCGGTCATCGTCGCCAGCACCGGCAACTACGGACGTGAACCCCAGTGGTAGTCACCATCGGCACGCCGGCCCCGGCGATCGACATCGCGCCAGCTGTCGACACCGCGCCCGCCGTCGACACCGCGCCCGCCGTCGACACCGCGCCTGCCGTGGACACCGCGCCTGCCGTGGACACCGCGCCCGTTCTGGACACCGTGACTGCCGCACCTACGGTGGCCGCGCCGACGGAGGCTCCGCCCACTTCGGTCGACACGCCGGCGATTCCCCTCGCCCCGCCGACGCCCGCGCCTCCTCTGGAACCGCCGCGCTCGGTGCCGCCGGTCATGGCGCCACCTCCGGGACCGCGTCAGCAGCCGGTCACGCCGCAACGACGTACACAACGATCGGCTCTTCATCTCTTCGGCACGTCGCTTTCTCTGCTCGCCGTCGTGCTTCTGGGGCTCGCCGGGCAGATGACCGTGCTGGGCGAGCTCTCGCACGCCCGGGCGCAGAAGGTCGCGTACGCCAACTTCCGCGCCGCCCTCGCCCAGGCCACCGCCCCGGTCAGCCACGCCGTCGACGGCAAGCCGCTTCCGGTCGGCACCGCCATCGCCGTCGTCACGATTCCCGCCATCGACGTGAACGAGGTCGTCTTCGAGGGGACCACTGGTGGCGTACTCAAAAGCGGTCCTGGTCATCGCCGTGACTCCGCCCTACCCGGGCAGGCCGGCGTCAGTGTGCTCATGGGGCGGCGGGCGGCGTACGGCGGGCCTTTTGCCCGTATTGGCGAATTGCAGGGTGGCGACAAGGTCACCGTGACGACCGGGCAGGGCGAGATTTCGTACGAGGTCATCGGTGTCCGCCGCGCCGGCGAGCTGGCGCCGCCCGCTCTCGAGCAGGGCGCCGGCCGGTTGACTCTGACCACGGCGGACGGACAGGCGTACCTCCCGCAAGATGTCCTTCGCGTCGACGCCAAACAGACGTCTGACGTGCAGGAGACGTCGCCGGTGGCGGTCGGTTCGCAGATGCTGCCCAGGCCGGAGCAGGTCATGGAGATCGACCCGATCGCCCTGGTGCCGCTCGTGCTGTGGGGGCAACTGCTCGTCGCCGCCGCGCTCAGCGTCACCTGGCTGCGCCGCCGGCTGGGCCGCTGGCACGGGTGGCTCATCGGTGTGCCCGTTCTGGGGCTTCTGGGCGTACTCGTGGCTGGTGAATGTGCCCGTCTTCTGCCGAATCTCCTCTAAGGAACTCTGATGACTGAGACCACCGCGTTTCTGCCCGCTGTCACCGATGCGATGGCGCTCGAGGCCGAGTCGGTGTCCGCCTGGTTCGGCGACCACAAGGTGCTCGACCGGGTCTCGCTGGCCATGCCCGCGCGTATGGTGACCGCCCTGATCGGCCCGTCCGGATGCGGCAAATCGACGTTCTTGCGCATCCTGAACCGCATGCACGAACTCATCCCGAGTGCCTCCCTAGCAGGGGAAGTACGCCTCGGCGGCGACGACATCTACGACACCGGCGTCAAGGTCGTCGACGCCCGCAAGAAGATCGGCATGGTTTTTCAGAAGCCGAACCCGTTCCCCGCGATGTCGATCTACGACAACGTCGTGGCCGGTCTCCGCCTGACCGGCACGAGGGCCTCCCGCAGCGAGAAGGACGGCCTGGTCGAGGAGTGCCTCACCAAGGCCGGCCTGTGGCGCGAGGTTCATGACCGGCTTCGCCGGCCCGGCGGGGCTCTTTCCGGCGGTCAGCAACAGCGTCTCTGCATTGCAAGATCGCTTGCGGTACGTCCACAGGTGCTCCTCATGGACGAGCCGTGCTCGGCCCTCGACCCGACCAGCACGCGCCGCATCGAGGAGACCATCCACGAGCTGGCCGACGAGGTCACCATCGTGATCGTCACCCACAACATGCAGCAGGCGGCCCGGGTGTCGCAGCAGTGCGCGTTCTTCCTGGCCGAACAGGGCCAGCCCGGCCACATCGTCGAGTCCGGGCCCACCGACCGCATGTTCGGCGCCCCCGACGATCCGCGCACGGCCGACTACGTAAACGGCAGATTTGGCTGATCCAGGTAGCCTCGGGGCATGTTTCCCGGGCCGGGCGAACCGGCGGCCGACCCGTGGCTGGCCGAAAGCATGGAAACCGTCGTCGAAGCGCTTCTCGACGACGGTTTCTCACGTGGTTCCGGCCCACGGGTCATAGCCGTCGACGGCCGAGGCGGTTCCGGCAAGACCACTTTCGCGTCATCTTTGGCCGCCTTTGTTGAAGGCGCAGCAGTCGTACACACGGACGACGTGGCCTGGTGGCATTCCCGTTTCGACTGGGCCGAAGCGATGATCGACGGCATTCTGAAGCCGCTCCGGGCCGGACAGGACGTGCACTTCACGCCTCCCGGGTGGGCTTCGCACGGGCGTACAGGGGAAATCTTTGTCCCTGCCTCTGCCCCCGCTGTCATCGTCGAAGGAGTCGGCGCTTCGCGCCGCGAACTCGCCCGGTATATCGACGTCGCCGTGTGGGTGCAGACCGATTTCGACGCGGCGCGCGCCCAGGGATTGAAGCGGGACCTGGCCGAGAAGGGCTTGTCCCAGGAAGACGCCGAGCGCGAATGGGACGAGTGGATGGCCGAGGAAATCCCATTCCTGTTGGCCGACCAGCCATGGCGCCGCGCCGACCTGATCGTGCCGGGCTTCGGAGAGTTCCGCGTGGCTTAGCCTCGAAGGCATGGTCCCGCACGTAGTGCTCCCGCCCGCGGACGGTCCACGCCCCGACGCACCGGTCGTGGTCGCCTATCACTTGCTCGACGCGCCGCGGACGCCTCAGGCTTTCGCCGCCGCGCTGCCTCTCGATGGCCTCGACGCCTGGAAGATTTATCTGCGTCTGCCGCTTCCGACGGACGACGAGGAAGAACTCTGGCGACTGCTGGCGGAGGACGCAGTCCTGGAGGTATATCAGTACATCGCCGTGAATGCGCTCGCCGAGTTTCCGTCAGCGCTGGCCGCGATCCGCCGCGAAGCCGGCATCGCCTCAGATGTACCGATAGGCCTGATGGGCGGCTCGGCGGGCGGCGCGGTGGCCCAGTTGGTGATGGCCGAAAGCGGCTTCGCCGCGCACGCCGCTGTCCTGGTGAATCCCGTGGTGCGACTGCGCGACACGATCGACGGCGTGGCCGCCATTCATGGCCAGAATTACACGTGGAGTTCCGCTTCCACGGCCGTCGCTTCCCGGCTCGACTTCGTCGCCCGCTCAGGTGACATATCGGACGCCGCCATCCGCTTCATCACGGGCGCGGACGACATGCCCGACGCCATCCTGAAGCCGGTGGGCGCGGCCGTGGACGCCCTTTCCGGCGCGACCGTCGACTGGAAGGTCGTGCCGAATATGGCGCACGCGCTGGCTCTCGAACCGGGAACGGAGCCGGCGCCACAGACTCCGCACGCTGCGGCAGTCGACAAGCTGGCCGTCGAATGGTTCCGGCGTCACCTGGTCAGAGAGTGATCCAGCCTCGGGTGGTGGCTGAGCGCTCCATCGCGTCTAGGGCTTCGGCGCTGCGGATGGCGTCGGCGAGCGTCGCCCCGTACGCCTTGCCGTCCGCAATCGACCGCAGAAAGCGAGCCGCCTCAATCACCTTGAGGTCGTCGTAGCCCATGGGGATGCCGGCGCCCGGCTGGAAGGCCCCGAAGTCGCCGTCTTGCGGGCGAGCGAACTCCACCTTGATGAACTCGTCCTGGTACGAGTCGCCGAGGGCGGCTTGCAGTTCGCCCATGCGGCGGAAGTCCCAGATGAGGGCGCCATGGGTGCCGTGGATTTCGAAGCCGTAGCTGTTCTGCTCGCCGACGGCGACCCGACTGCAGTCGAGGATGACGCGAGCTCCCGAGGACATCCGTAGAAGGCTCCCGAAGTAGTCGTCGTTCTCTACAGGGCCGGGCTCGCCGCTGCCGCGCTCGTGGCCAGCGGTGGCTGCCGTCGGTCGGGGTCTCTCCGGGATGAAGATGGCTGTGTCGGCGATGAGTTCGCTGATCTCTCCGAGCAGATAGCGGATGAGATCTACGCCGTGGGCGCCCAGATCGCCCAGCACTCCGTTGCCGCCGCGGGCCCGCTCGAACCGCCAGCTCAGCGCGCCATCCGGGTGGGCCGCGTAGTCACTGAGAAACCGGAACCGAGCGTGGGTGACGTCCCCGATCGCTCCGTCGGCGATGAGTTCCTTGGCTCGTTCCACTGCGGGCGCGTTGCGGTAGTTGAATCCGACGGCTACGTGTACGTCCCCGACGATTGCCCTGGCGTCATCCGCGGTGAGCCCAACCGGTTTCTCGATCCAGATGTGCTTGCCGGCTTCCGCGAAGGCGGCACCCATCTCCCGGTGCAGAAAGTTGGGTGCGGTAATGCTGACGGCTTCGACCTCAGGGTCGTCGACGAGGTCACGCCAGCTTTCCGTCGAGCGCTCAAAGCCGTACCGCCCGGAGGCCGCCTCGGCCCGCCCCGGCACGTCGTCCGCCACCGTGACGAGGCGAATCCCCGGCACATCCGAGAAGTGGTGAGGCACCCGCGCATACGCCTGCGTATGCACTCGCCCCATCCACCCGAATCCCACAACGGCAACGCCGAGCGATCTTCTCGTCACCCTCGGCAGCATATCTGCTATCTCACCGTCCACTCAGGTGAGTGTCCGCCGCCGTGATCCGTCGGCTGCATGCAATGTTCGCCGCGAGGGAGCGCTCGACCGCAGAAGAGAAAAGCCTGTGACGGCTGTTCCCCGTCCTCGACCACCAGGCTCGAAGCGGTGTCGATCTCGGGAAAGACGCCATGCATCAGGCGCAGGAAATGCCGCGAGAGCTGAGCCGCTCGTGCAGCATCATCGACGTCCAGCTTGAGGTGGAGAACGAAGCTCATTGGACCGGCCCTCCCTCGCACTCTGACGCTGGCAGATCGAGCAGGTCTTCGTGATGCCATGGTCAGGGCAGAACTGCTCGCATTTCCGGAACGCCAGCAGGCCCGCGAGGAAACCGACCATCGATGCGGCGATCACCGCAGCTGGTAGAAGCATGTCGTCGTCGCCCTTCCACCCCGCTCTTAACCCGGCGCTGGCCACCTAAGGCTGCCAGCGCCGAGAGCCCCCTGGTTCAGGTTCGGCGATCACAGGATCCCGTTCCGTAGGCGTGGTCGGTAGAGCCAGCCTGGGGGTCCAGCACGGACCCCTCGGGCTTACTCGAACAGCGTCGCCTGCGACTCCGGATCGCCCTTACGCGTCGTCGTGCTCAGTAGCTCGTCAACGCTTGGATCGCGGGGCCATCGCCGCTGTACGAGGGTGTCGAGGAGAAGGGCGGCGCCGACGGCGTCCCAGAGCGCGCGATGCGGTCGGCTCTGCGGCGCAGCGGCATTGACCGCGTCGGTGAGCCCGAAGCGGGCAAGCAGATGGGCCAGGCCGTACTTCCCTTTGCCGGGCAGCGTCTTGGCCAGGCGGTGGGTATCAACGAGCCCGGTCACGCTGATCTGCGGAACTCGGCGGTGCAGTAGGCGCCAGTCCACGCCCACGTTGTGTCCGATCAGGTAGGCGCCGTTGATCCGGCGAGCCAGCTGAGGACCGACTGCCTCAAGGGCTGGTGCGCCTGCGAGCGCGGTGCCAGCCAAGCCAGGCGAGATCCAGGGACGTGCGGGAATCAGCCGCCCCGGGTCGATCAAGGTCGAGTAGGCAGTTGCCGTGTCCGGTCGGCCGCCGATGAGCCGTACGGCGGCGATCTCGAGGATGGCCTCGTCGTCGCCGTCCTGAGCACCGCTGCCCTCCAGGTCTATCGCGACCAGATTGGTTGCTTCGCGCCAGGACGTCGGCATGCCACTCAGTGTGCCGCGATCAGCGCGTCCAGATGTTCCTTGAAGGTGCCGACCAGACTTTCGAGGACCGCCCGCCCCTTGTCGGCTGATCCGGCCGACGGAACGCCGATCACGCCCGTCCGCGTGTATCCCGCCATACCCCGTACGAGCAGCAGTTTCCGATTGTCGGCAAGATGATCGGACGTCTCGACACCCTCGCGGAGCAGCTCAGGCGCAACGTGCCGAAGGATCGAAACCTCCAGCTCGCCGGCATGCATATCGGCATGGCCGTCACTTGTCAGGCCCGCCGCTTGGCGGGCAGCGTCCCAGTCGTCCCGAGCGGGGAACAGCGTCATCACCGGCCCGCCGACGTTGGCCTCCTGAACGACATTGCTCAGGACGTAGTTGCCGCCGTGCCCGTTGACCAGGGCGAGCCGCTCGATTCCCGACCGTCGCAGCGAAGCGAACACATCGGTGATCACGGCCGCCAGCGTGGTGTGGCTGATACTCACCGTTCCCGGCCAGGCGCTGTGCTCGTGCGAGCAGGAGATCGTCACCGGAGGAAGCAGAAACAGGTCGTACGTCGCCGCCATGCGCTCCGCGATCGCGCAGGCGACCACGGTGTCGGTCGCGAGAGGCAGGTAGTCGCCGTGCTGCTCGAAACTCCCGACGGGCAGCACCGCGACGCGAGCGGCACGCCGTCCCTCGTCGTCACTGGTCGTAGCCGGCAGCAAATTCATGGATCAATCGTCGCAGCCCGCGAGCGCCGCGCCGTGTGCCTGAGTCAATTGAGGCAACACGGCCAATTCCCGATGACGGCGCAACCGCGGCAGCAGACGCCCCACGGCCCGGAGCGTACGCGCCGAAGACGTCGCCCCGCCGATGCGAACCGCGGCCAGTCCCTCATGCGCCGCACGTTCCGATTCGCCTTCGTCCAGATATGCCAACGCCAGGTCAGCGCGCCATAGGCCCTCATCGAGGCGTCCGTCCGGCGGCCATGCGGCCAGAACTTCTTCGTACGTCTTCGAAGCGGCGGCGCTCTCGCCGAGCATTTGACGACAGCGCGCCTCGCTCGCGCGCACGTAATCGGCCGAGCAATGCCCACCGAGGTGATCGACCGCATCGGTGGGCTGCGCGACAAAGCGGTGGGCACGATTGATGCTTTCCCTGCTGGCGACCGCATCGTCCGCGAGAGCGTGCGCCTCGGCCTCGCGGATCAGACAGAGCGCCGAGGTGCGAGGCGGCAGCTTGGGCGTTTCCCCAGCCTGTTGCGCGAGCCCGCCGGCGCGTGCGGCATCACCTTCATCCAGCGCCTGCTGACTCTTACGCATCAAGATGTACGCCGCCAGGTGCTGATCACCGGCCTCGACAGCCAATGCGTATGCCTCGTCCAGCAGCAGCCCGGCACGCGATGGCCGCGTTCCATTCGCCTCGATCCAACTGAGGAATTCCGCCCAATGCGCCTCCAGGCTCATCAAGCGCGACCGTTGCCGTCCGGTAGCGGCAACCCGCGCAGCGGTGATGAGCCGCCACTGCCCTTCCGCTGGACGACGAAGACCGGCACAGCCGAGCATGTTGCTTCGGCCGTTCAGCACACCGAGCAGAGCGTCCCAGGAATCCCGCAGATCAGGGTCGGTGAAGCCGATCTGCGGAGTCTCCGCTGAGGCGGCAAGGCCAAGGTATGGCCGCGGAATGCGGAGCCCGTCCGCAACGCGCTCCAAGACCTCGAACGAGGTGACACGCTGGCGTCCCTGTGCGATCTGCCGAACCCGCGTCTCCGACAGCCCGGTCAGCCCCGCGAGCCGCGCCCGCGAGAATCCACGGGCCCGGAGAAATCGCAGAGCAGCGGAGACATCTCGATCCGCGAGATGCTGATTGATGGGGCGGCCTTCGAACGTTGCCGTATCCCACCACTGGGAGTCGATGTCCACCGTCCGAGACACCTCCACTGAGACGCGCGATCACACAACGCATCGATCACGCCACGTTACGGCATGACGGGTCGTGCAGCCAGAGCTGCCTCTAACGGGCTACTCCGGCCAACCGGCACGTAGGCTGCTGCGAGTGGCGACAAATGGGGAACTCGGCGACCTGACCGAGCGCGTGCGGGCCTTCGCCGTCGAGCGCAACTGGGAGCAGTTCCATACCCCGAAAAACCTGTCGATGGCTCTCGCCGGCGAGGTCGGCGAATTGCTGGCCGAGCTGCAATGGCTGACCCCCGAGCAATCGCGCACGGTGATGGATGATCCCGAGCTCGGCCCACGGGTCCGCGCCGAAATCGGCGACGTCATGATTTACCTGACACGCCTGGCCGACGTCCTCGGCATCAACCTTGCCGACGCGGCGAACGACAAGCTCACCGATTCCGCGCGCCGCTATACAGTCGAGGCCGCTCGCGGCTCGGCCGCGAAAATCCGGCCCTAGCCTTGTCGCGCGGACACTAGCGGTTCGTTCGCTAGTCATTTGCCTAATCAACCCCTTCTTACGGTGTCCGGCACGGGACATCGGCTGAGGGGGGCCTCGTGCGCCGCGAGGGTTACGCAGGTTCGGTCCAGGATTTCTACGAGTCGACTCGACCGCACACCATTCAAGCCCTCGTCACGAAGCTCAATAACAATCGTCCCGTACACGACCGTGGCGAAACCGCGTCGTGGGCGGCGAGTCTTCCCGCCCTGGCCGATCTGCTGCATGATGCCGGCCTGGCCCGGCTCTCCATCGCCGTCGAATTCAAGCCTTTCCATGCCGGTGCCAGGCGTGCGGACGCCGTTCTGATGGGCTTCGGCCACGATGGGCGACCGGTCTATCTCGTCATCGAGCTCAAACAGTGGGCGCAGGCTGTCTGGGACTCTCTCCGCGAGCAGGTCACCGGCACGGGCGCGCGTTACGAAACGCCTCGTCACCCCTATGACCAGGCAGCAGCCTATGCGCAGTTCATTCGCAACTACACCTCCGGCATGCACGACGAGGCCGAGGTGACGATTGAAGGCGTGGCATACCTGCACAACGCTACGGAAGCCTCTATCGAGACGTTGCGGACGGCGGGTCAACAGCGGGCCGCCGGCACGTTCAGCGGCGACAGTGTGGGCCGGCGGCGATTCCTCGAACTTCTCCTCAGTCTCTTCGACCCGGCGCGTCCGGGCGCTGCCGCTAAAGACCGGCTCATGGACGGGCACTACGAGCAGGGCCCCGCTCTGCTGGAGGCCGCCGCCACAATTTTCACTGACCCGGACCGATACCCGCTCACCGACGAGCAGTACCGCATCTTCGCCGAGATCCAGAACGCGGTCTCCGACGCGATGAGCCCCACAGCCGACCGCAACCAGGCCGTATTCGTCGTCAAGGGCGGTCCCGGAACGGGCAAGACCTGGATCGCGATGCACCTGCTCGGCGCCAATGCGCATGCCCGGCGCCAGGTCACGTACGCCACGAATTCCGGCTCTCTGCGTGAGGCTCTGCAGAAGTCAGCGAATTTCCGCTCGACCTTCAACGCTCCCGCGAAGGAGCTGATTACTTCGGCTCGTACGTACTGGGACAGCTCCCGCTGGCGCTATCCGCTCGACCTGCTGATCGTCGACGAGGCGCACCGCCTGGAGCAGTACACGGTCCGTACCGGCCATGCCAATCCCCGCGCGTTGCAGCAGCAACTCGAGGCCGACCACACCACCCAGATCTTCGAGTTGAAGAAGTCGGCGAAGGTGCTGGTCCTTTTCATCGACGAGGACCAGGCTTCGACCTACCGAGACTTCGTCACGATCGACGAAGCCATGAGCGTGGCCGACCGCACCGGCGCCTCCTTCGACATCTTCGAGTTGCGCGAACAGCACCGCAGTGGCGGCTCCGAGGCGTACGAGGCCTGGGTCGATGCCTTTGTCGATGGCAAGCCCACCGTCTGGCGGGACGAGGACAACTTCACCGTCCGGGTAGCCACTTCTCCCCAGGAATTGGAGCGGCTCACCTTGGCTGACTCCGAGAACGAGAAGGCTCGCCTCATGGCCGGCTTCTGCTGGGAGTGGAGCACCCCACCGGTCGGCGCTGTCAGAATTGAGGACGTCCCCACCGACATCACCATCGGCGGCTGGCACAGGCGCTGGAACCTCCGCAGGCCCGTCGACGGCTACCCTCGCGACACGTCGTGGGCTCACGATCCTCGCGGCGCCGATCAGGTCGGCTCCATCTTCACCGCGCAAGGCTTCGAGTTCGACCGTTGCGGCATCATCATCGGCCCCGACCTCGTCTGGGATTCCGAGGCCGAGGAAATGACGGTCCGTATGGAGGAGTCGAAGTACAAGAAGCTGGTGAGCCTTCACCGCAAAGACCCGGCGGCAGCCGCCCGCGTGCGCAACCAGTACCGGGTCCTCTTGACCCGAGCCATGCGCGGCGTGGTCCTCTATTCCACCGACCCTGCCACGACAAAGCTGCTGACCAGCATCGTCAACCCGGCCTGACAGCTTTCCCCGGGGCAGTTCGGGCAATCTTTGAGGTTTGTTTACAGATGGCTTGACTTCCGCGCGTGGGATCTAGTTGAGTCGATGTACCACTCATCCCCCTCGCGCCAGTACGTTCCCCGACGTACGGAAGGTTTGCCATGCCCAGAAAACGGCTTCTGTCCATCGTGGCCGCGGTCGGCGTTGCGCTGGCCGGTGCTGCTGCCGCGGTTATCCCCATGACGGCTTCCAACGCGGCTGAGGCCTGCGTGGCGGCGTACAACAGCTCGACGGTTTATACCGGCAATCAGCGGGCCTCCTACAACGGGCACAACTGGACCGCCAAGTGGTGGACCCAAGGCGAAGCACCCAGCACGGGCGGCTCCGGCGTCTGGGCCGACAACGGCGCCTGCGGCGGTGGTACGACTCCGCCACCCACCGGCAGTTGTAACTACCCGAACTGGGTCGCTGGGCAGTACTACGCCGCCGGTGCGATCGTCAAATACACCAACGGGCAGTACTACAAGGCCTCGCACGAAAACCCGGGCTAC
The DNA here is from genome assembly GCF_050956135.1 of Actinoplanes sp. CA-131856. Classification (GTDB taxonomy): domain Bacteria; phylum Actinomycetota; class Actinomycetes; order Mycobacteriales; family Micromonosporaceae; genus Actinoplanes. The sequence continues at coordinate 621,214 of NZ_CP191849.1, forward strand.
GATCCCGTCATCAGCACCTGGTACTGGTCGCCGTTCAGCTGCTCGGGAGGTGGCACCACGACTCCGCCGCCCACCGGATCCGGGTCTTTCCCGGTCAGTGAAGCCCAGTTCAACCAGATGTTCCCGAACCGGATCGCGTTCTACTCGTACGCCGGTCTGATCGACGCCATTAAGAAGTTCCCGGCCTTTACGACCACGGGCAGTGACACGGTCAAGAAGCAGGAGGCCGCGGCCTTCCTCGCCAACGTCAACCACGAGTCCGGCGGCCTGGTCTACGTCGAGGAAATCAACCAGGCCAACTGGCCGCTCTATTGCGACCGCAACCAGCCGTACGGCTGCCCGGCCGGCCAGAGCGCCTACCACGGCCGCGGTCCCATTCAGCTGAGCTGGAACTTCAACTACAAGGCGGCCGGCGACGCCCTCGGCATCGACCTGTTGAACAACCCCGACCGCGTCAAGAACGAATCGTCCGTGGCTTACCAGACCGCCGTCTGGTACTGGATGACCCAGCGCGGCCCCGGCACCATGACCCCGCACGACGCCATCGTGAATGGCCGCGGTTTCGGCGAGACCATCCGCTCCATCAACGGTTCCTTGGAGTGCAACGGCGGCAACCCGGCCCAGGTCCAGAGCCGCGTCGACGCTTACAACCGCTTCACCGCCATCCTCGGCGTAACGCCGGGCGGCAACCTCTACTGCTGATCTGGGGGATAGGGCATTGAGGGGTACGGCCATTGGCCGTACCCCTCAATGCTGTGACCAGGAATCTCACAGACTTGCTCTGGCATGCTCAGGGTCTTCGTGAAGGGGGAACTGGATGGCTGCTTCGGTGGGTATCTGGGCGCACAGCGACCCCGGCGCGGATGTGGTGGTCTACCGCTGGGAGATCGGCCGACGAACCGGTTTCGTGACGTTCGAGGTGCCGAGACAGAGGATTCGGCCGTCCGACGAGCATGGCCGGCCCATATGCGACCTGCTGTTCGATGCGGCCGTGGGGGAGCCCTCGGGATCGGCGGATGACGTGGACGTCCCGCTGTTCATCGAGGTGGTCGTCGCCATCATGCGCGTCTACCGCCGGGCGGGGGCCGCGCCAGCGACCGCGCACGCGTACTACTTCTGAGAGGGGCGCAGCCAGCTTCCCTGTGATTCGATCAGCGGTTTGGCGCCGGCGGTTTCAAACCTCTAAGCGCCTGCTCAGAAGTTCTGTACGTAACTCACTCGGGAAGAGGGACGTAGCCACGTAAAAACCTCGTCGTGGGTTCGGATCCAGCTACCACAGCAGACCGAAACCCCCGACGAGGTCACCGTCAGTATGCGCCCTGCGCACGTCTACGCCCGCATGTCCGCACATCAACACACCGAACTGATTACTGCCCTGCATGGCCCTTGGCGCACCGCCACCCGCATGGTCATCGTCATCCTCTCCGCGGCAGGCATGTCCGCCGGCGAAATCGCCGAACTGCTGCACTACGACCCGGTCACCGTGCGCCGCTGGATCACCCGCCACCAGCACGAAGGCCTGGCAGGGCTGCCCGACCGGCCCCGCTGCGGGCGTCCCCGCACAGGCAGCCACCGCCTCGGCGACCGCATCCACCGGCTTCTGCTGACCCCGAAAGCCTGGACCACCAGCCGCCTCTGGCGCGCCCTCGGCCGTCCCGCGATCAGCCTGTCCACCTTGCGGCGCCGACTACGCGAGCAAGCCCGCTGGGCCCGCCCGCGCCTGATCGCCAAGAGCGACCCCGACCACGACACGATCTGCGCCGACATCCGCGACCGGATCACCAAACTGCCCACCGGATCAGTCGTGCTGGCCGAAGACGAAACCCACCTCGACCTGATCGCCCGCGTCCGCGCTTGCTGGATGCCACACGGCCTGCGCCACCGGGTCATGACCCCCGGCAAGAACCTGCGCCGCACCGTGCACGGCGCGATCAACCTGGCCACCGGCACCGTCCACCACCACATCTCGGTCAAGAACGCGTCCGTGGTGTTCTGCTACTTCCTGCAACAACTGCTCGACGCCTACCCCAACGCGCCCACAGTGGCCGTGATCTGCGACAACGGCGGCACCCACCTGTCCGGCATCACCCAGCGCTGGCTCGACGAACACCCCCGCCTGCAACTGATCCGCGGCGCCCGCTACAGCCCCCAGGACAACCCGATCGAACGGATCTGGGCCGCGATGAAACACCACATCGCCAACACCGCTCCCGCGACCATGGCCGATCGCATCCGCCAAGCCCACGCGTTCTTCCAACACCGCACCGACGCCCAGAACCTCACCACCGCCGCACCCTGGACCTCACCCTGGCTCCCACCCGGTTACGGACAAGACTTCTGGCCAGGTGCTTAGAGCTTGAGCCGAATCATGAGGGCGCTGTTGCCGATGGCTGGTCCAGCGGTTCGCGGCGTCGGCGAGAGGGCCGAGGTGTTCGACCGACGGCTGTTGGAGCTGTCGTTCGCGGCTCAGGGAAGCGATGCCGGCGGCGAAGGCGTCGACCGCCTCTGTGTCGGCAGTTCTCCACGCCGGCATCTGGTTTGCCCAGTCTTCGGCCTGATCGGGGGAGTGCCCGGCGCGGATCAACCGGACGACCATCAGTGCGCTGTCGATCCATGCGGCTCCCCGGCACGGCATCGACCAGTCCACGATCGCCACTCCCGTGTCATGCACCAGAAAGTTGTGCGGTGAGACGTCCGTGTGCACGAGCGTGTCCCCGTCGACCACCTCGGGCGCGATGCGATCAGCCCAGCGCGCGGTAGCTGCCTGCACCTTCTTCGCGGGACTCGGCGTGAGCGCTGCCGCCATCGTCGTCAGAGTCGCCGCCAGCGCCGGCAGATCGGCCGACCCCGGGCGCAGATCAGGATGGCGACCTTGGACGTGCTCAAATCCGAGCAGCAGCCAGCCATCGGTCTCGACCTGCCACTGCAACCGCGGCACTTGCGGAGGCAGAAAGGCATTGATGCGGGCCTCGTTGCGATGCATCCACCCTCTGGGGTTGTCGCTCGAGGCACCCTTGCAGAAGAACCGGCTGTCGTACGTCTCCAGAACGACCGCAACGTCGGAGACCGACCCTGCCTCGACAGGTATTGCCCGCTTGATCGGCCCGGTGCGGGCCTCAACAGCTTCGAGGACAGCAGGCGGAAGCTTGTGCCACGGGTGGCGAGGCAAGGCAGCAGGTCCCATCTGCACAGTTAAGCCGTTCGGTGGCGGCCGATCGGGACGATCATCGGGGTGTCCGAGACGGGATCGGGAACCACCCGGCAGCGGATGCCGAAGACGTCGGTGACTATTTCCTCGGTCAGGACCTCGGTCGGGGCGCCGGCCGTGACCACCGCGCCGTCCTTCATCACCACCAAGTGGTCGGCGTAACGGCACGCCAAGTTCAGCTCGTGCAGCACGATCACGATCGTGGTGCCCTCGGCCTCGTTCAAGTCGGTCAGCACGTCCAGCACCTCGACCTGGTGACTCACGTCCAGATACGTGGTGGGCTCGTCCAACAACAGGATGCCCGTCCGCTGGGCCAGCGCCATCGCGATCCACACCCGCTGCCGCTGTCCGCCCGACAGTTCGTCCACCGACCGCGCGGCCAGTGGCAGCGTGCCCGTTGCCTCCAACGCTGCCGTCACCGCCTCGTCGTCCGTGCTGCTCCACCGACGGAACCACCCTTGGTGCACGTGACGCCCCCGGCTTACCAGGTCGGTCACCGTGATGCCGTCCGGCGCGATCGGCCCCTGCGGCAGGATCCCCAGTTGCAGGGCCACCTCCCGGCTCGGTGTCTCCTGGATCGACTTGCCGTCCAGCAGCACCGCGCCCGATGACGGTGGCAGCAGCCGGGCCAGCCCTCGCAGGAACGTCGACTTTCCGCAGGCGTTCGGGCCGATGATGATCGTGACCTTGCCCGTCGGGATGGGCAGGGTCAGGTCCTGGACGACCGCTCGATCCCCGTAGCCCAGGGACAACGACGAGGCGGCAATAGTTGACGGGGCCTGCATGTCAGCCTCCTCGGCCGGTGCGGTTCGATGTGGCCAGCAGCCACAGCAGGTACGGGGCGCCGATCACGCCGGTGACGACGCCGACCGGGTAGACGCGGTCGCCGAGCAGATGCGAGCCCGCGAAGTCGGCCACCAGGACCAGGAGCGCGCCCACCAGACCGGCCTGCAACAACACGGGACGGCCGCCACTCACCAGGCGTACGGCAATCGGTCCTGACATGAACGCCACGAAAGCGATCGGACCAGCCGCCGCCGTCGCCATGCCGGCCAGGCACACGCCTGTGAGCAGCAGCGCGAGGCGGCACGTCTCCACCCGTACACCAAACGCTCTGGCCAGGTCGTCGCCCAGCTGCATTCCGGACAAAGCGCGCCCGAGGATCAATGCGAGAGGCAGCAAAACGATAAGAGCGACAAACAGGGGCACAATCTGGGCCCACGTACGGCCGTTGACACTGCCTGTCAGCCAGATCAGCGCCTCGGCCGCCACCTTCACGTCCGACCGGGTCAGGATGAACGACGTGACGCTGGTCAGCGCCGTCCCCACCCCGATCCCGACCAGGATCAGGCGGTAACCGCCGACACCGTTGCGCCACGACAGCAGGTAGATCGAGATGGCCGTGACCAGCGCGCCGGCCAGGCCGATGGCCGACACCGCGACCCCCGAGAAGCCGCCCACCATCACCGCCAGCACCGCCGCCGTGGTCGCACCCTGCGCCACCCCGATCACGTCGGGGCTGGCCAGCGGGTTGCGCAGCAGCTGCTGGAAGATCGCCCCGGCCAGCCCGAACGCCAAGCCGGCCAACGCCGCGACCGACGCCCTCGGCAGGCGCAGCGAGTGCATGATGTAGTCCACGCCGGCCGGCGTCGGCAGCCCCAGCAGCGAGCGCACCACGTCCGGCAGGGAGATCTGGAACTCGCCATACGAAAGGGTCAACGCGAACATCGCGACGACGGCGACAAAAAGCACAATGGAGACGCGGCGAGCTCGGGCAGACTCCCGACGTCGAGTGGTGGCAACGATGCTCATAGCTCGGCCAGCCTCTTCCGGCGAGCGAGGATCACGAAGACCGGCGCCCCGATGATCGCCGTGACGATGCCGACCTGTACCTCGCCGGGCCGGGCCACGACGCGGCCCAGCACGTCGGCCAGCAGCAACAGCAACGGCGCCATGAGCATCGAATACGGCAACATCCAGCGGTGATCCGGCCCGGTGATCGCTCGGGCCACGTGCGGGATCATCAGCCCGATGAAGACGATCGGCCCGGCCATCGACGTCGCCGTGCCACACAACAGCACGATCGCCAGGCCCGCGACCAACCGCGCCACCAGCACGTTCTGACCGAACGAGGTGGCCACGTCATCGCCCAGGGCCAGCGCGTTCAACGCCCGCGCCGACGCGAACGCCAACACCGCGCCGATCGCCAGGAAGGGCAGCGACTGTACGACCACATCCGAACCCCGGTTGGCCAGCGACCCGACCTGCCAGAACCGGAACTGGTCGAACGTGTCCACGTCGTTGAGCAGCACCGCCGTCGTGAACGACGTCAGCGCCGCCGTGACCGCCGCCCCGGCCAGCGCCAGCTTGATCGGCGTCGCTCCACCGCGCCCGACCGAGCCGATCGTGTAGACCAGCACCGACGTGATGGCCGCCCCGATGAAGCCGAACCACACATACCCGGTCAGGGTCGTCACGCTGAAGACGCTGATCGCGATGACCACGAAAAGCCCCGCTCCGGCGTTGACACCGAGGATTCCCGGGTCCGCGAGCGGGTTGCGGGTGACGCCCTGGATCAGCGTCCCGGCCAGCCCGAACGCCGCGCCCGCGAGCAGACCCACGAGCGTACGGGGAACGCGGGACTGCGTGACGATCAGATCGTCGCGGGCCGAGGAGGAGGGGTTGGCCAGGGCGTGCATGACCGTGTCGAACGGGATGGCGCGGGAGCCGACCACCAGGCTCAGCAGGGCGGCACCGGCGAGGGCCACCGCGATCACCACCAGTCCGGTGGCGAGCACGGTGGCCCTACGGTGACGGGTTTCGTCCGGCACCAGGTCAGCCGAGAGCGCTGGCCAGGAGCGGGGTGACCTTGTCGACGGCGTACGAGAGGCCGGCGACCGAGCTGCTGGAGAAGGCGTTCGAGATGTCCTTGTCGTCCATGTAGGCCACGTGGCCGGCCTTGACCGACGGAACCGCCTGGAAGATCTTGTCGTTCTTGACCTGGTCGAGCGTGGCCTGGATCAGGAAGACCACCGTGACGTCGGCGTCGGCCAGGTCGAGCTGCTCGTTCGACAGCGGAATGTAGAAGCTGTCCTTCTTCAGTGCCTCGACCTTCGGGGCGTTCTTGAAGCCGAGCTTCTCCAGGAAGTCGACCCGGCCGTCGCCCGTCACGTACGCGCCCCAGCCGTCGCCGGTGCGGGCGATCGCGCTCACCGTCTTGCCGCTGAACGACGGGTTGGCCTGGGCGGTCGAGGTGAACTTGGCGTCCAGGTCGGTCTTGAGCTTGGCCGCCTCGGTCTGCTTGCCGAGCGCCTTGCCGATCATGTCGAGCTGCTGCTCCCAGCTCGTCAGGTACATCTCGCCGCCCTTGGGCACGTCGACCACCGGCACGCCCAGCTTGGCCAGCTGGTCGTACCGGGTCTTCTCGCCGCTGGAGCGGGTGTCGAGGATCAGGTCGGGCTTGAGCGCGGCGACCTTCTCCATGTCGAGCTCGAGCGTGCCCAGGATGGTCGGCGCGGTCGTGTACTTGCCGGCGTTCCACGGGCCCTGCCCGTCGCCGCCGAAGGCCAGCCAGTCGCTGGCCCCGACCGGCTGCACGCCCAGGGAGAGCGCGACGTCGGCGTCACTCCACCCGAGCGCGACCACCCGTTCGGGCTGCTTGGGGATCGTCACGTCTCCGAACGCCGTCGGGATCGTGACCGGGAACTGCGCGGCGGCCGAGGACGACGCGGCGGGCTCGGAGGAGTCCTCGGTGCCGGTCGTCGAGCAGCCCGCGAGGGCGACCGCGGCGCTCAGGATGGCGACCGGCAGGAGCCGGCCAAGCGGGAGACGCATCAGAAACTCCAGTGAAAGGGAAAGGTGAGCCTAACCTAATGGGATCTACCTGATCTTCAAACTGGAGAAACGCAGGTCACACCGTGTTCACTCCTTTACTCCGGCGTTATGAACGGCCGGGACGCGAAGCAGCCGACGTACCGGAAAAATGGTCGTGACCAGGGCCAACACCGTCGCTCCACCGAGAACGACGACCCAGCCCATCGGCGGTACGTAGGGGAGCAAGCTCCCGGTCAGCGCGTTCACGACAGCCGTGAGCGTCACCGCCGCGATCAAGGCGCCGATGGTGAGGGCGCCGCCGAGGAGCCCGACCTGTTCCGCGGTCACCATCCGCCGCACCTGACGGCGGGTCACCCCGGCCAGTTGCAGCACCGCCAGCTCCCGCTTGCGGGCCAGCGCCGCCATCACCATCGTGTTGCCGGCGGCCAGCGCCGCATAGCCGACCATCACCCCGATGAGCAGCTTGTTCAGCCAGGCGCTGAGGGCCAGATCGCGGCTCAGCTGCCCGGTCAGCTCGGACGCCGGCACGAGCGTGGCGCCCGGGATCTGAACGGCCTTGCCGCGGATCAGCACCTGGTCGTCCGGCCCGGCCACGAGGTCGCGGGGGAGCAGCACGTCGGCGAACCCGAGCCCGCGGTCATAGATCGCCACCACCGTGAGCGTGACCTGACGTCCGTCCGGCAGCCACAGCGAAGCGGGAGATCCCAGCTTCCAGCCGGACGAGTCCGCCCGCAGTTGGGACACGGCGACACTGTTCCCCTTCAGCGCCTCGAGGCTGCCCTTGTCGACACCGAGATCCATCGTGGAGGTCAGGCCGTCCACGTCGACCGCCTTGGCCGTGGCCGGCTCGCCACCGTCGAAGATCGGCACCACCACCGACGTGTTCCGCACACCCGTCGCGGCCTCGACCCCGGGCGTACGGCGGATCTTCTCGGCCGTTCCCGCCGGCAGCGAGCCCACCAGCGCGTAATCGGCCTTCATACCGTCCTGGCTCTGGGTGACGGTCTGCCGTTGCAGGTTGTTCTGGAGGAACCAGACCGAACCGCCGAACCCGACGGCCAGCACGAGCGCGGTCAGCACGGCGGCCGAGCCACGGGCGTTGGCCCGCAAGTTCGCCACGGCCAGACTTCCGGAGACACCCCAGGTCGTACGCAGCAGAGGGCCGAGCACACGAGCAGCGAGCGCGTTGATCCACGGAGCGAGCAGGGCGACCGCGATGACGTACAGATAAAGCAGCCCGATCGCCGACGCCTGAGCGGCCATCCCGGTCGTACCCAGCGCGAACACCGTAGCGGCGCCACCGGCACCGAGGGTGAGCAGGCCGGACACGAACCGCACCTTGCCGCCGCGCGGCGGCTCGACCGCGATGTCACCGAGCGCCTCGGCCGGCTTGATCCGGCTGACCCGGCGCGCGGCGATGCGGGCCGCGACGACGGCGACGAGCAGAATCAGAACGACGGCGACCGCGGCCGCGAGCGGCTGACCCGTGATGGGGAAGCCCTCGGGCACGAACCCGCGGCTGACCAGTTGGTCGTGCACCCAGGTGGTGGCGAACAGGGCAGCCGGCACGCCGATCACGGCCGCGGCCAGGGCCAGCACCGCGTTCTCGGCCATGACCAGCCTGCGCACCTGGCGCGGGGTGGCGGCGATGGCCCGCAACAGCGCGAGGTCACGGCGGCGGTGCCGCACGGCCAGGCCGACCGTGCCGGTGACCACGAAGACGATCAGCAGCACCACGTAGCCGCCGAAGGCGGAACCGGCCTCCATCAGGAACGACCGCGCGTCACCGGCTTCGGAGCGATCGGCGAAGCCGCGATCGTCTCCCGCGTACGCCTCGACGCCGTTCTCTTTCGCGAGGCGCTTCACGGCGTCGACCGTGCCGCCCTTCACGCCGAACGCCGCGACCCGGTCCGGGGTCGGCCCGGGAAACGCCGTCACCTCGGTGACGCCGGGCAGGGCACGAAGCTTGTCGCCGAGATCGGTGGGTACCGTCCCCTCGGGCAGGGCAGCCGTGGTCACCGAGTTCTCGCCGTCGAACTCCCTGGTGACGATCTCGACCTGGCGGTGGGCGACCACGACGTCCATGGCGGCGTAGCGACCGGGATCGGGCTTGTAGGCGGCGGCCGAGACGATGAAGACCGCCAACGTCATCAGGATCATGACGCCGGCCGCGAGCGCGACCAGTGTGGCCACCGAGGTGCCGAGGCGGTGGCGCAGCAGGCGTACCGAAAGCTTCAGCATTGGTCAGCCCTCCACGGTCACGAGGCGGCGGCCCAGCGAGGCCAGCATCTCGGCGATCCGGTCGGCCCCCGGCTGCGGCGTGTCGTGCACGATCCGGCCGTCGGCCAGCAGAAGAACGCGATCGGCGTACGACGCGGCCACCGGATCGTGGGTGACCATGACAACGGTCTGCCGGTAGTCGGTGACGGCCGACCGCAGCAACGCCAGCACCTCACCGGCCGACGTCGTGTCCAGGGCCCCGGTCGGCTCATCCGCGAAGATCACTTCCGGCCGTACGGCGAGGGCGCGCGCGATGGCGACGCGCTGCTGCTGCCCGCCGGACAGCTGGGCGGGCCGGTGCCGGAGCCGCTGCGTGAGGCCGACCCGTTCCACCACTTCGGACACCCAGCGCGGATCCGGCAGCAGGCCGGACAGCCGCCCCGGCAGGAGAATGTTCTCCTCGACGGTCAGCGCCCCGATCAGGTTGAACGCCTGGAAGACGAACCCGATCCGGTCCCGCCGAAGCTCGGTCAGCTTGGTCTCGTTGAGCTTCGACAGCTCGGTGTCGCCGATCCAGACCTTCCCCGAGCTGGGCCGGTCGAGCCCCGCCGCAGTCTGCAGCAGAGTGCTCTTCCCCGATCCGGACGGCCCCATGATCGCCGTGAAGGTGCCGCGCCCAAAGGCGGCGTCGACTCCAGCGAGGGCCGTGACCTTCTGCCCGTCCCTGGCATATGTCCGAGTGAGCTGCTCGATCCTGATGACTGCGTCCATGCCGAAAACGCTATTTCCGCGCCCCCCGATGATCGATCCGGCTAACTGCCCAGTCCGGGGTACAGCAGGCTGTACTACCGGGCCGCCTCCAGGTAGCGGAGGACGGCCGTCACGCGGCGGTCGGCGCGGTCGTCCGGGGGCAGATCGAGCTTGGCGAAGATGCTGCGGATGTGTTTGTGCACGGCGCCCTCGGTCACGACCAGCTTCTCGGCGATCGCCGTGTTGCCGAGCCCCTCGGCCATCAGCGCCAGCACGTCACGCTCCCGCGGGCTGAGCCGGGCCAGCGAGCTCTCCGGCCGCTGCCGCGCCAGCAGCAACCCGACCACCTCGGGGTCGATCGCCGTCCCGCCGTCGGCCACCCGGTGCAGCGCCACCAGGAACTCCTCGACCCGCCCGACCCGCTCCTTGAGCAGATAGCCCAGCTTGGCCGCCCCACCGGCCAGCAGATCGGTGGCGAAAGCCTGCTCCACGTACGCCGACAGCACCAGCACCGCCAACTCGGGCCGGCGCCGCCGCGCCTCGACCGCGGCCACGATGCCCTCGTCGGTGTGCGTCGGCGGCATCCGGACGTCGACGATCGCCACATCCGGCTCGTGCTTGTCGACCGCCTCCAGGAACGGCTCGGGCGAGTCGGTCGTCGCCACCACGTCGAGCCCCTCGGCCCGCAGCAGCAACGCCAGCCCCTCCCGCAGCAGCGGGTCGTCCTCGGCGATCACGATCCGCACGGCAGCTCCACCCACATCGTCGTCGGCCCGCCCGGCGGGCTCTCCAAGGTCAATTTCCCGTCGTACGCCTCGACGCGCCGCCGGATGCCTTTGATGCCCGACCCGTTCGCCTCGTCGGCGCCGCCCCGTCCGTCGTCCTCGACCCGGATGCGCAGGTTCCGCTCCGCGATGCTCACCGACACCGTCGCGCTGGTCGCCCGGCTGTGCCGGGTGATGTTCGTGAGCGCCTCGGCCACCACGAAGTAGGCGGTCGCCTCGACCGACGCCGCACACCGCCCGGGCAGGTCGACCTCGAGCTTGCACGGCACACCGCTGTCGGCGGTCAGCGCCTTCAGCGCACCGTCGAGCCCACGCCCGTCGAGCACCGGCGGCAGGATCGTCTTCACCACCGTCCGCAACTCGGCCAGCGCCTGCTCGGCCGCGCCCTGCGCCCGCTCGAGAAGCTCACCGGCCCCCTCGGGATCGCGGGCCACCTGTCTTCGCGCCGCGCCCAGCAGCACGGTCACGGCGACCAGCCTGTTCTGCGCGCCGTCGTGCAGCGACCGCTCGATGCGGCGCAGCTCGGCCGCGTGCGCGTCGAGCGCGGCGGCCCGCGTCGCGGTCAGCTGGGCCACCCGCAGGGACAGGTCGGCGCCGGCCGGCGGGGCCAGCAGCTTGCGGCCCGGCCAGGCCTGCGCCCGGGCCAGGAGCGGGTGACCGAAGACGCAGACGGCCAGCCAGAAAACCCCGTACAAGCAAACCAGCAGTGCCCCGAAGAACCCGTCGACATACCAGAAAACGAGGCTCGGACCCGTGCCCACCGGCACCAGCGTCCACCACAGTGGGAAGGTCAGATCTTGCACCGCGGCAAGCGGCAGGCTGATGCCGAGAATGCCGAGAACCATGCCCCACGTGGAGTGCACGACCACCCAGGCGAGCTCGCGCCACACCACCAGATCGCGGGCCGCCCGCAACCCCGGCGGCAGCGGATCGGGCTCGATGATCTCGGGACCCCAGCGGGAAAGACGCGCCCGCTCCCGGCCCGTGGCGGCCCGCAAGGCCCGGGCCGCGCTGTGCACGAACGGCAGGCCGACCCCGACGACGCTGGTGACCGCGACCGCCGCCACCCACACGAGCGTGCCGATGGCCAGGATGGCCGTGCCGAGCCCGCCGACGAGCCGCTCCAGGGCGTCGACGGCCGCGCGGGCCCGGTCCATCAGGTTCACGGGCGTCACGTTAGAGCAAGGGTCCGACGGTTTTCGTCGATCGGCCGACGGGTCGACCAGATTCCCGCGTTGAGCGCCGCCCAGGCCACGCCGAGCATCACCGCGGCGACCGTCTCACTGAGCCGGCTCCAGCCCAGGTAGACCCACGACCCGGCACAGACGGTGACGGCGATCGCCGCGATCGTCCACAATGCCACCTGCGTCCGTCTCGTCCCGATCCGTTGCACGACGAGCCAGGCCAGCAGCCCCACGACGGCGGCCAGGCGCGCGGTCTCGCCGGCGGCCATGGTCGCCAGCGCCGACCCGGCGGCGGCGGACGGCAACGGCCCGTCGAACTCGCCGAGTGACGGCAGGACGAGCGCGTCCGGCCGGGTCCAGTCGACCGGATCGAGCAGCTCCAGGGTGATCGACAGAATCACCATCGGCAGCACGGGCGCCAGGCACCGGAACAGGCCCGGCAGATCGGGCCGGGTCCCGCGCGCCCAATGGCCGAACAGCCACCCGCCCACCGAGATCGCCGCGGCCACGCCGAGCAGCGCCTCCGGGCTCACCGAGGTGGCGAGCCCGAGCGCGAAGTCATAGCCGTCCGAGGTCCATTCCCCACGGGCCCAGCGCGCGACCGCTTCGTCGGCTTCGGCGAGACCGCTGAACCGCACGATGGGCGGAATCGCCACGACCAGCAGAAAGGCCGCCCCGGCGAGTAGACCCAGGCTGACCAGCAGCGGGCTGCGGATCAGAACACTCGGAAGCGGCAGCCGGCTACGGGTGGTGAGGCCCGGAAATGGCAGCGGAACGCGGACCTTCAGACCCGGATGGCGGCCGAACCAGCGCCCCGCGAGCACGAGAGCGACGATGAGCGCCGTCAACACGGCCAGGGCGCCGCCGGCTCTTCCGGCGCGGGCGGCCAGTACGTCGTACGAGGCCCCGGCAAGAAAGCTCGCACCCACCAGCCACGTCGCCCAGAGAATGACCGCCGGGGTATGAAATGCCGCGAAGCGGCGATAAGGCACCCGTTTCCGCCCGGCCAGCCGCGGCACCAGTGTTCGCGCCCCCACCACCCACTGGCCGAGGAAGACCGCCCGCCCGCCGTAGCGTTCGAAGAGCCGCTCCGCCTTCTTGTGCTCCTTGGGCGGCTTGCGCTGCCCCGCGAAGAACGCGAAGTTCCCTCCGGCCAGCCCCGCGACCACCGCGCTGGCCAGCGCCGGGCCGATGCCCACCACCCCCTCGTTGGCGAGCAGCCCCAGCGCCACCAGCGCGGTGGCCGACGGCAGCACAAGCCCCGCGACGAACGCCGCTTCCCCCGCCACCAGCGCCGCCACCACGACCAGCACCAGCACGGGCGGGAGAGCCCCCAGGATTTCGTCGACCACCTGCACCCTCGGAGCGTATGGACGGCACCCGATGTCCCGGATCGGTGAGATCCCCCCGCCCGACCCTGATCAGGCACCCGTAGTGGCCGACCTTCGCAGCGCCAGCGCCCCGCTCACCGCCGCCACCCAGACCCCGGCCAGCTGAATGGCCTGACCCGCGGCGACCAGCGCGCCTTCGTCGCCGCTGAGGTTGTCGAAGCCGGTCCCGCTGATCAGAAAGCCCACGGTGATGAACACGCCGAGCCCCACACTGACGGCCGGCGCCCACCGCCAGGGCGCCCACGCGACGAACACCGCCCCCACGAGCAGGATGACGATTCCCGGCGGCACCGCCACCGGGAACTCCACCCCGCCGGCCCACAGCAGCCCGATCCCCACCGCGCCGACAACCAGCCCCATCACCGAAATCGTCTTCATGGGACCGATACTTCGACGCGGCGCCGCATCACGAATCCGCCCGCGAGCGGCAACGCCGGTACGCCCACAGACGTACGCGGGAACTCGGTCCTTGCGGTGAACGACTAACCAGGAGCCATCCGTAAAGCCATGAAGACCCAGCCCTAGCAGAAGGACTTCCGACCGATGAGCCGTCTCACCTCTCGCCTGGCGCTGGCCCTGGTCGCCGCCGTCGCGGTCCTGCTGCCCGGCGCCCCCGCGTGGGCACACAATTCCCTGGCCGAGGCCACCCCGGCCAAGAACGCCACGGTGAAGAAGGCCCCGGAAAGCGTGAAGCTCCGCTTCCTGCAAAAGCTGAACCCCACCGCCACCACAATCACGATCACCGGCGCCACCCCCGTGACGGCCTCCGCCCCGAAGATCGAGGGCGCCACCGGCACCATCACGTTCGCCCCACTGCCCAACGGCGAATACACGGTCGCTTACGACGTGGTCTCCAAGGACGGCCACCCGGTGAAGGGCTCCTACAAGTTCACCGTGACCGCCCCGGTGACCAGTTCCCCAGCCGCCGCCCCTTCCCCCACGCCGACCACCGAGGCGCCCACCACCGAAGCGCCACCGGCCGCTCTGGTCTCCGACGACGAGTCCTCCAGCAACACCGGTTGGGTGATCGCCATGGTCGCCGGCGCCCTCATCGTGGTCGGTGGCGTCGTCCTGGTCCTGCGCCGCCGTCGTAGCTGACCTACTCCGCGGCCCGGTCGGTGTGGCCGAGGCTTCGGCCGGGGGCAATGCGGTCTCGGACCATGCGCTTGAGGTCGGGGAGCTCGGGGAAACCGCCCTGCTCCTTGCGGGACCACAGCAGCTCGTCGCCCAGCTTGATCTCGAAGATGCCGCCGGTGCCGGGGACCAGGGCCACCTCGCCCAGCTCCTTCTGGAACGTGGTCAGGAGTTCCTGCGCGGTCCAGGCCGCTCGCAGAAGCCAGCGGCACTGGGTGCAGTACTCGATCTCTAGGCGAGGTTCCCTGGTCGTCACAACCGACGATTAGACCAGCTCCGGCACCTTTTCCTCGACCTCCTCGGCGGTCGGCTTCACCGTGCGCAGCGTCCACAGCGCGATCGGCACCCCCACCGCCACCAGGATCGCCGCCACCACCAGCGAGAACTGGTAGCCCGCCAGATAGCGGTGCATCTCCGAGCCGGTGGCGGCGTTCGACCGGTTCGTCAGGATCGCGCCGAGGATCGTGATGCCCAGCAGGCCGAACACCTCGCGCGACACGTTCAGCATGCCGCTGGCGATGCCCGCCCGCGACGCCGGCAGCGTCCCCACGATCACGTTGTTGAGCGGCACCAGCAGACCTCCGCCGACCCCGTAGACCAGGAACCAGGGCAGAAGAGCCACATACGAGGTTCCTTCGCCGTACGAGGAAATGCCCGCCACAGACGCAGCCATCAACGCCAGCGCCGCCGCGACCGTCCGCCCGGCCCCGAACCGTGCCTCCAACCGGGGCGCGACCGTCGCCATGACCGCCATGACCAGCGCCATCGGCACGAACGCGGCCCCGGCCGCGGTGGGGGAGAAGCCGAGCACGTTCTGCATGTAGATCGCCATGTAGAAGTAGATGCCGAAGACGCCGAACGCCCACAGGCCCATGGCCAGCAACCCTCCACTGAAGACCCGCAGCCGGAAGACGGCCAGGTCGATCATCGGATTGGCCGAGCGCGTCTCGATGACCACGAACGCGATCGCCGAGACCAGCGCGGCGCCGAACGCCACGAGGATCCCCGGTGAGGTCCAGCCGTCCGACTCGCCTTCGATCAGGGCGTACGTCAGTGTGAAGAGCGACAGCGACGAAGTGATCACACCCGGCAGGTCGAGGCCCCGCGTGGTGCCGCGGCTCAGGGCCGGAATGCTCCAGGCGGCCAGCGCGAACGTCGCGATCCCGATCGGCAGGTTGATCAGGAAGATCCAGCCCCAGGACACGTGTTCGCTGAGCCAGCCGCCGGTCAGCGGCCCGAAGGCCAGGGCGAGCGCCCCCACGCCACCCCAGATGCCGATGGCCGTCCCGCGTTCGCGCGGGTCGGGGAAGAGCGACGTGAGCAGGGCCAGCGCCGCCGGTGTCAGCAGGGCCGCCCCCACGCCCTGCACGGCCCGCGCCCCGATCAGCATCTCCTGGTTCTGGGCCAGGCCGGCGCCGACCGACGCCACCGTGAAGATCGCGAGCCCCGCGTAGAAGGCCCCGCGCTGCCCGAGCACGTCGGCGATCCGCCCGCCGGCCAGCAGCAGACCCGCGAAGACCAGGACATACGCGCTGGCGATCCATTCCAGGCCCTCGAGCGAGAGGCCGAGGTCCCGCTGGATCGAGGGGAGGGCCACGTTGACCACGTTGTTGTCGAGGTACGTCATGAAGGTGCCGAGCGCGACCGCGACCAGCGCCCACCACCGTCGGTTCTTGTCCATTGCCACCCTCCCGTACGACGTACATATACGGCGTACATGTACCTCGTACATGACACCTGTACGTTGTATGGTTGTCAAGTGGCAGGGGAGAAGCTGAGCAGGACCGCGGTGGCCGAGCGGGCGCTGCAGATCGGTGACGAGCACGGGCTCGAGGCCGTGACGATCCGTCGTCTGGCTCAGGAGCTCGGCGTCACGCCGATGGCCCTGTACTGGCATTTCAAAAACAAGGAAGAGCTGCTGCTCGGCATCGCCGACCACGCGCTGTCCACCGTGCGGGCCGATCGCGGCGCCGGCGATCCGTGGCAGAAACAGGTCCGCGCGATGGTCGAGGCGCTGCTGGCCGTCATGCGGCGGCATCCGATCCTGCCCGACCTGCTGGCCCTGGTGGAGAAGTCCCGCACGGCCAGCTTCACCCGCGCCACGAACGACGCGCTGATGCTGCTGACCCGCGCCGGATTCACGGTGCAGGAGAGCTACTGGATCGCGTCGTACCTGATGCACGGCGTGATCGGCCTGCTACAGGCCCAGCCGGAGGCCCCGGCGCAGGCGGGCCCGGAGGAAGCGGCCGAGTGGCGACGGCAGCGCCGGCTGGAGCTGGTGTGCCTGCCGCCGGATCAGTTCCCGATGCTCGTCCAGTTCGGGGAGACGTACGCCGAGGCGGCCGACCTGGAGAGATATTTCGCCTTCGGCGTCGACCTGCTGATGGCGGCCGTGGAGAAAATGGCCGAAGGCCCGGCGGGCGCATCACCCACCGGGCCGTAAGGGCAGAAGGTCTTACGCGCTCTCGAGCGCGCGGTCGCCCGTGGCGGGCGAGGTGTTGATGGCGATGCGGCGCGGCTTGGCCGCCTCGGCGACCGGAATGGTCAGCGTCAGCACGCCGTCCTGCCAGGTCGCCTCGATCCGGTCGAGGTCGAGGCCGTCGCCCAGCGTGAGCCGGCGCTCGAAGGTGCCGGTGGCGCGCTCGCGGCGGACCCACTGCACCTCTTCGTCGGTGCGCGGCGAACGCTCGGCGCGAATGGTCAGCACCCGCCCGTCGACGCCCACGTCGACCGAGCCCGGGTCGATGCCGGCGAGGTCGCAGTGCAGCACGAAATGGTCACCGGAACGGTAGAGGTCGATCGGCATCGCGATGGAGTTGCCGCCACCGAGCATCTGCCCCGCGAGACGGTCGAACTCGCGGAAGGGATCGAAAGTCAGCACCACGGAAAACCACCTCCTGGAGACGGCTCGCCGGCCTGCCCGGCGAGCGCGTGGCGCTCGGCTCAGATCAGTTCTGCCGAGGTCGGTGAGCCTGTGAGCAGCACCGACAAGACATTTTTTAGCACTGTCGCCGGGTGAGTGCCAAGAGGTTCGGCAAGAAAAATTCGAGCCGTACGTCCGCGCTGGTGAATGATGAGCCCATGACCTATGTCGTGGTGGGTGGCGGCCTGGCCGGCGCCAAAGCGGTCGAGACCCTGCGCGTGTCCGGCTTCGAGGGCCCGGTCACGCTGATCGGATCGGAGGCCGTCCGGCCGTACGAACGTCCGCCGCTCTCCAAGGGCCTGTTGCTCGGCAACGACTCGCCCGAGAGCGTCTTCGTGCACTCCACCGACTGGTACGCGGAGCACGGCGTCGACCTGCGCCTCGGCGTCACCGCGACCGCCCTCGACCGTGCCACCAGGTCGGTGCGGCTCGACAACGGCGACGAGGTCGACTACGAGAAGTTGCTGCTGGCCACCGGCTCGTCCCCACGCCGCCTGGACGTGCCGGGCGGCGATCGGGCGCTCCTGCTGCGTACGCTCGACGACTCACACCGCATCGACGAAGCCGTCACCAAAGACACCCGCCTCGTGGTGGTCGGCGCCGGCTGGATCGGCCTCGAGGTCGCCGCCGCCGCGCGGAGCCGGGGCGGTCAGGTCACCGTCGTCGGCACGTCGGCCCTGCCCTTGCAGCACATCCTGGGCGACCGGATCGCCCAGGTCTTCGCCGACCTGCACCGGGCCAACGGCACCGAGCTGCGCATGAACACGCACGTCACCGAGGTGACGGCCGACGGCGTGCGCCTGGCCGACGGCACGTCGCTGCCGGCCGACGTGGTCGTGGCCGGCATCGGCGTGACCCCGAACGTCTCGCTCGCGGCCGCCGCCGGTCTCGCCGTCGACAACGGCGTGCTCGTCTCGTCGAGGCTGGCCAGCAGCGACCCCGACATCTTCGCGGCCGGCGACATCGCGAACATCGACCATCCGCGGCTGGGCCATCGCATCCGCGTGGAGCACTGGGACACGGCGATCCGCAGTGGACCGGTCGCGGCCCGGGCCATGCTGGGCGAGGACGTCGTCTACGACCGGCTGCCGTTCTTCTTCACCGACCAGTACGACCTCGGCATGGAATACACCGGCCACGCACCGGCCGACGCCGAGGTGGTGATCCGCGGCGATCTCGCGAGCCGCGAGTTCATCGCGTTCTGG
This sequence comes from Actinoplanes sp. CA-131856, assembly GCF_050956135.1. Classification (GTDB taxonomy): domain Bacteria; phylum Actinomycetota; class Actinomycetes; order Mycobacteriales; family Micromonosporaceae; genus Actinoplanes. Next base: position 639,848 of record NZ_CP191849.1, read on the forward strand.
CTGGTCGACGGCAAGGTCGCGGCCGGGATGAACGTCAACGTCTGGGATGTCTCCGACCAGATCGAGGCGCTGATCCGGTCGGGCGCCACCGTCGACCGGGCCCGGCTGGCCTCCCCGGAAGTGGAATTGTCCGAGCTGGCGGACTAGCGTCTCGCACTTTTTGTCCGTCGCGCCGGAGCGGGTGATCGGTGACGCTTCCGCAATGGCGGCCTCGCAGTGGTGGCCCGCGGAAGTGCTCACCCACGAGCGCCGCGGGTCCGACGTCGCGGTCTTCACGTGCCGTACCCGCCGGGCGCTGCCGTTCCGGCCCGGGCAGCACGTGGAGATCGAGTGCCCGTACCGGCCGTGGCAGACATCGCCGTACTCGATGGCGAACGCCCCGCGGCTCGACCGGGTGCTCGAGTTCCACGTGCGCGCCGGATCGCCGTCCGGGGTGTCGGCCGCTCTCGTCGAACGGCTCAAGCCCGGCGACACCCTCCGGCTCGGTGCGCCGAGTGGATCGATGACACTCAACCCGTACTCCCGAAGAGATCTGGTCTTCATCACCGCTGGCACCGGGCTCGCCCCGGCCAAGGCGCTGATCGACGAGCTGTCGAGGTACAACCGGACACGATGGATCCACCTCTTCCGTGCCGAGCGGGACGACGGCGCCTTCTACGACCGCTGGTCGCTGGACCGGCTCGCCGACCGCCATCCCTGGCTGACGATCGTGCGCACGACGGCGGACGTCACGGAGGCCGTCTCCGCGCACGGCCCCTGGTCACATCACGACTTCTACGTGTCGGGCCCCGAATCCATGGTGGAAACGGTGGTGAAGGAGCTGGAGGCGCTGCGGGTGCCCGCGGCGCGTGTGAAGCACGACTTCTCTCAGAGGTAGGCGGTCAGAGCGCCGGCCTCGGCGCGCAACTGCTCGGCCCGCTCGGGCCGGCCCAGGCCGGCGTATTCGGCGGCGGCCTGTTCCCGGTCGTCGGCCTCGGCCCGGACGATCCGCCGGACATCCTCCTCGGTCAGCACCCGGCGGGCCACCTCGGTCGCCCCGACGCCCGGCAAGGTTTCGATGGCCAGGCTCTTCGGCGTACCTCCCTCGGCCGACACGGCCTCGGCGTTGTCTATCGCCGCGAGTGTCGCCCGCAAAGCCGCGACAGCGGCGCGGTCCCTGGCCTTCATCGCGGCCGGGAGGGCCTCGCGGAGCTTCTGCCGGAGCGGGGTGTCAGTCATGCCGAGACGTTATCCAGTTCGGCGGGACGGGTCTCCTGGTTATCCACAGCCTCCCGGTTGTCCACAGCGAAGGCGTCGCGAAGATGCGGAAGCAAGGCGCCCAGCGCTACGCTCGCCCGTTTCCGCCACACGAGGGCGAGCAGCGCGGGCATTCCCACGTCATCGATCGGCACGGCCTTGAGCTGCGGAAACGCGCTGGCCATGGACTCGCTCAGCACCGCCACGCCCAGGCCGCGCGACGCGAGCTCGGCGACGGTCGCGGGCGCCGACGCGACCAGCGCGACGTCGGGGATCAACTTCGCCGCCACGCAGGCCTCGTCGAGAACGGCACGGATCCCCGTGCCTGGCGGCAGCGTGACGATGGGATACGCCATGAGGTCCACCAACGAGACGCGATCGTCTCCCACGCTCGTGCCGGGCGGGACGAGCGCGACCAGGCCTTCGCTCACGATGATGTGGGCGGCGAGGTGCTCGGGCGGCTCGCCGGCGATGCCGACGAGCGCGACGTCGATCGCGCCGGCCCGGACTCCGGCGATCAGATCGCCGGAGTCGCCCTCGGTCAGCTCGAGCTCGATGCCCGGGTGCTCGGCATGAAAGCCGGCGATCCCCGCGAACAGCGGCGTGATCTCGCAGCCGGTCACCATCCCGATCGTCACATGCCCACGGACGAGCCCTCTCACCTCGTCGACGGCCTGACGGAGATCGGCGGCGGCGTCCAGCGCCGCCCGGGCGTACGGAAGCGCGGCCACCCCGGCCTCGGTGAGCCGGGCGACCCGCCCCGAACGGTCGAACAGCTCCGCCCCGAGCTCGTGCTCCAGCGCCTTGACCTGGGCGCTCACCCCTGACTGGCTGATGTGCACCCGCTCGGCGGCCCGGGTGAAGTTGGCTTCCTCGGCGACCGTGACGAAGTATTCCAGCTGCCGCAGCTCCATAACCGCGGATTCTAGTTCCCATGAGAACCATGCGTTGGACTTCTCATCCGCCCCCGAGAAGGCTGAACCCATGACCGAACGAGAGAAGGCCCAGCGCCCCGAAGACCTGACCCGCCTGTTCGTCGAGCGCGCCAACGCCAAAGACGCCGAGGGTCTCGCCCTGCTCTACGAGGAGGAGGCCGTGATGGCCTATCCGCCCGGCCGCCAGACCGTCGGCCGGGCCGCCATCCGGCGCATGTGGGAAGAGGCGTTGCCCCACATGCCGGCCGTCGAGCCCGAGCAGCCCCTGCCGACCCTGCTGAGCGGCGACCTGGCGCTGACGTCCACGCCTCCGCGCGACGGGTCCGGCGCGCGGGCCCAGGTGGTCCGCCGCCAGCCCGACGGCAGTTGGCTGCGCGTTCTCGACCAGCCCGAGTTCCAGACTCCGCGGTCGTGAGCCCGGCGCCGGCCCGGGTGGAGCGGTGATTTCACAGGGCCAGAGGCTGGCCCGGGAAGATGCGATGCGGGTTGTTCAAAGCGGCCTTGTTCAGGCGATAGAGGGTTCGCCAGCCGCCTTGCACGTTCGCCTTGGCGGCGATTGAGGCGAGGGTGTCGCCGGGTCGCACTACGTAGTAACGGCCTGTGGATGAAGCTGTGGAAGGAGCCTTGGCGGTGGATTTGCGGGTGATCGCGAGACCTTCGGTGTTTGTGCCGCGATATTGCCGGGTAGAAGAAGCTTTTCGGCCGCAAGTCGGCCATGCGCCCAGGCCTTGGGAACGGCGTACCAGCTCGGCGATTTGGATTTGTTCCGCGCGCGATGCCTGGTCGGCGGTGCGAGCGAAACGGTGCCCGCCGTGGGAGCGCCAGGTGCTGCGGCTGAATTGCAGACCGCCGTAGTAGCCGTTGCCGGTGTTGATGCCCCAGTTGCCGCCGGATTCGCACTCGGCGATGGCATCCCAGTTGACCGAGCCGCCCTTCGCGAGCGAGGCGGCTGAGGGTGAAGCGAGTGCCGGCGTGACGGGGGCGGCCAGAGTGACTGCTGCGGCGGCCAGACCCAGGGTGACGCGGGCAGGTTTGCACATGTGTGCCATGACAGAGAGTCCTCCACGCCTACGAGGTCAGCTGTCGGGTTCGGGCTGAGGTGCCCGGCCGCGCGTGCGCGGCTTCACCCCGAGGCGCGCCAAAGCGCCGAAGAACTCGGGTCCCCCGCTCCATGCCGTAATGATGTGTTCCGCCGGGCGGCGGCAGGATTCGGCGTTCCGCCCGCACGGACCAGCGGCGCCCGTGAAAGGGCGCCCGCCGGATTCTTATAGGAATAGGCGAGATCGACGTTATCGTGTCGCGCGCATTCAGGGGGCTTGTTGGAGAATTGGCAACCATGATCGAGCACGACATCGTCGTCTACGGTGCTTCCGGCTTCGTCGGAGCGCTGGTGGCACGGCATCTGGCCGAGCATTCCCCCGATGGCGTCCGGATCGCGCTGGCCGGGCGCTCCGAAAGCAAACTCGAAGCCGTGAAACGCCGGCTCGGTGTCGATTGGCCGATCCTGGTCGCCGACGCCGGTGATGCCGGCGCGGTCGCCCGGATCGCGGCGGCCACGCGGGTTCTGGTCACCACCGTGGGGCCGTACGCGAAATACGGCAAGCCATTGGTGGACGCCTGCGCCAAGGCCGGAACCGACTATCTCGACCTGACCGGGGAGGTTCTTTTCGCACGTCAGAGCATTGACGACAACCACGAGGTGGCTCGCGGCACGGGGGCTCGGATCGTGCATTCGTGCGGGTTCGACTCGATCCCGTCCGACCTCGGGGTGCACGTCGTGAACGAGGCCGTGCGCGGTGACGGCGCGGGCGAGCTCACCGACACCGCGATGGTCGTGACGAGCCTGCGCGGCGGGGTCAGCGGCGGCACTATCGACTCGCTGCGGCACCAGCTCGACACGATCAAGCGGGAGCCGGCGAAGAGGCGGATCGCGGCCAGCCCGTACTCGCTGAGCCCGGACCGGGCCGCCGAGCCCGACCTCGGCCGGCAGTCCGACGTCGCCACCGTGCGGGGCGACCGGGTGGATCCCTCGCTGCGGGGGACCCTCGCGCCGTTCTTCATGGCGTCCTACAACACGCGGGTCGTGCGGCGCACCAACGCGTTGCGAGGTTTCGCGTACGGGCGCGGGTTCCGCTATCGGGAACTGATGAGCGTGGGCGCCTCGCCGCTGGTGTCGCCGGTGGTCGCGAACGGGGTCAAGCTGGGCTTCGGCGCCCTCGTGGCCGGTCTCATGCTGCCGCCGACCCGGTGGGTGATCGACCGGGTGCTGCCGAAACCGGGGGAAGGGCCGTCGTCGGACGAGGGCCACTTCACCTGCGACGTCTTCACGCGCACGACCACGGGGGCCCACTACACGGCCCGGGTCCGCGCTCGGCGCGACCCCGGCTACGGCGGCACGGCGATCATGCTGGGCGAGAGCGCCCTGGCCCTGGCCGTCGACCTCCCGAAGGGTGAGGGTGGTGTCCTGACGCCGGCCACCGCTCTGGGCGACACCCTGGTGGAGCGCCTTCGTGCCGCCGGCATGGAGATCTCCGCGCGCGGCCCTCAGTGATGCTCACTGTGGTTGAGGAGGTGGGAGCGTTCGCCCTCGTGGTCGAGGATGCACAGCACCTCGGCCGGGCCGTCCAGGGCGCCGAAGGCGTGCGGGACCATCGTTGAGAACGAGGCGGCCTCGCCGGCTCGGACCGTGATGGTGCGCTCGCCCAGGCGCAGGATGATCGTGCCGGAGAGCACGGTGAACCAGTCGCGGCCGGGGTGCACCCGCAGGTCCTTCGGCATGGTGCGGGTGACCCGCAGCTTGGCCACGGTCTGGTTGCTCTCGTGGGAGAGCAGCCAGGTCGTGATGCCGCGGGCGTCGTCGCGGTGGGGGCGGATCACCACGTCGTCGTCGGCGCCCGACTCCACGAGCTGGTCGAGCGTGATGCTGAGGGCCCGAGCGATCGGGGCCAGCTGGTCGAGGGCGATCCGCCGATGGCCGGTCTCGATGCGGCTGAGCGTCGACGGGCTCAGGTAACAGCGGGCCGCCAGCTCGTCGAGCGACCAGCCGCGGGCGATCCGCAGGCCGCGGATGCGCTGCCGGACGAGGGAGTCCAGCTCACCGTCTTGCGTCATACGCAAGATGCTATGTCGCAGACGCAAGAACCGGCTACCTTCGAGACATGGCACATACCGCTTTCGCCGAGCTGCTCGACCTCGACGCCGAGGTGCTGCGCGACTATCACAACGAGGTCATCACCTGGGTCGGCTCGCTGGCTCCGGCCCAGCCGAAGATCATCGACCTGGGCGCGGGCACCGGCGTGGGCAGCCGCGCGCTCCTGCGCGCCCTGCCCGGGGCCGAGGTGGTCGCCGTCGACATGGACGACGAGATGCTGGCCCACATCCAGGCCAGTGACAGCCGCATCCGGACCGTCCGGGCCGACCTCGACCAGCCGTGGCCCGACCTCGGGCCGGCCGACCTGATCTGGGCCTCGGCCTCGCTGCACCACCTGGCCGAGCCGGTCCGGGGTCTCCGGGAGGCGCTGGCGGCGCTGCGCCCGGGCGGGCTCCTGGTGGTCAGCGAGCTCGACTCGTTCCCGAGCTTCCTGCCCGAGGGCCCGGAGGCGGAGCTGGAGGCACGCCTGAACGCCGAACTCGACAAGATGCGCGCCGAACACGGCCTGCACATGCACGCCAACTGGCCGGCCTTGCTGACCGAGGCCGGCTTCACCGTCGAAGCCGACCGCCGCTTCGACATCGACTTGCGCCCGCCACTGCCCGCCGCCACGGGCCGCTACGCCGAGATCTCCTTGGGCCGAGCCCGGGGCCGCATGGACGACCGCCTCCCGGCCGCCGACCTGAAGGCGCTGGACGCGATCGTGGCCGGCATCAAGAGCCGCGACGACCTGGTCGTCCGCGCCACCCGCACCGTCATCGTCGGCCGCAAGCCAAGCTGAAGCCCGCGCCCCAGCGAAGCCCGCGCCTCAGCTGAAGCCCAGCAAAGGCCGCGAAAGGGGTCAGAGGCTCTCGGTCAGGGCCACTGCGATCGAGGTCAAGTGGTCGGCCAAGCCGTCGGGGTCGCCGGGCATGCCGTGGGTGATCCAGTCGATGATGACCTCGCTTACTCCGGCGACCAAGGCCAGCAGCGTGCGGTCGTACCGGCCCTGGTCCTGCTCCTGCGGTGGGCGTACCGCCCGGAGCAAGGTCGCCAGGAACTGGGCGTCCTCGCGGAGCACCCCGCGGCGGCGGGTCTCCATCCGGGGCGCGTTGATGTAGATGACGCGTGCCGTCTCCGGGTTGTCGCGCAGCAGGCCGACCAGCGTGCGCAGCGCCGGGCGGAACAGGTCGGCCAGGTCGGCCGGGTTCGGCGGGGCGGACGCCGCGACCCCGCGCAGCAGCCACTCGTTCCGTTCCCGCTGCACCTTGATCACCAGGTCTTCACGGTCGAGGAAATGCTCGTAGAAGTACCTTTTGGAAACTTTTGCCCCGGCGCAGACGTCGGTGACCGTCACGTCGTCGTAGTCGCGCGTGCCGAACAGATGGACCGCCGACGCCACGATCCGCTCCCGGCGGTCTGAGGAACGTTGCGCGCGCGACCGCCCGCCGTACGTCTCCCCGCGCCGGGCCGAAGTTGCGTCCACAACGATTACCGTACGACTTCGGCGATCAACTCACACCACAGCGTCCACATTGGGCACTGAGGGTGCAGAATCCGTGGCCATCCGCTTGATCAGCCGGCGCACGACGATGAGCGGGATGATCCCGAAGACCCCGAACGACATGTCGATGAGTAACCACCACCACGGCAGTTCACGGATCGGCCCGGCGATCAGCGCGAGCGGGATGATCGCGAGACAGCAGATCATGCCCCACTCGATCACCCAGATGTTGCGGACCGGATCGCGCCACGGCCCCCAGAACGCGATGGCGATCATCAGATGCGCGAAGGCCAGCCAGTCCGTGCCGTACGCGATGAAGGGGTAGTTCGTCCCGGTCACCTCGAGGCCCTCGCGCACTCGGTCGATCCACGCGACCAGCGCATCCGGCGCCGGCACCGCATGCAGCACGTCGGCCAGCACGCGCACCTCGGTGACCAGCGGGAAAGCCGTCACGCCGCTCAGCACCAGGCCGATGACGAAGACGAGCAGCCAGGCGCGTATCGCTTTCATGATCATGACGCTAGGCGGCGGGCCACGCGGCCGAAATATCGCACACCACATCTCCACAAGATCCGCCAGCGTTCGCGACATGAGCAATCACTCATGAGCCAGATATGGATCGAGACTGGCTGCAACCGGCCCCTTACGGGCAGGATCGAAATCATGGCCGGCCGTCTTCCGTACCCGCTCACCTTGACGGGGGACGGCATCGTGCTGCGCGAATGGCGGTCCGACGACCTCGACGACCTGATCGAGATGCTCGACGAGCCCGAGATCGCCCGGTGGACGCCGATGCCGTCACCGTTCGACGTGGAGGCCGGCATCGCCTATCTCAAACGCTCCCACCAGGGCCGGGTCAGCGGTTCGCGCATCCAGCTCGCCATCACCGCCGACGGCGGACGGCCGCTCGGCGAGGTCCTGCTCTTCGGCGTCGACCTCGGCCTCAAAGAGGCCGAACTGGGCTATCTGGTGGGCAAGCATCATCGCCGGCGCGGGCTGGCGTCGGGGTCACTGTCACTGCTTTCGTCGTACGCCCGTAGCACGCTCACCTTGAGCAGACTGCTGCTGCGCATCGACCCGCGGAACACCGCCAGCACCGCCGTGGCCCAGCGCTGCGGATATCGGCTGACCGGCGAGCCGCCGATCCTTCAGGAAGGCCCGTACGGCTCCAGTCGCCTCGACACCTGGGAACTCGTCGAGGGACAGGCCGGCACCCGCCGCGAACGGCTCAAAAATGTCGCAGCCCGGCGGTACGGTCGTCGCACCTGAACTTCCCGGAGGTGTGCCATGGTCAGCGTCGATCGTGCACAGGTGATGGCGTACCGCGTCGCCGCTCTCGGCCTGGCCGAGCGTGTCGAAGCTCGCCCGTCCGATCTGCCCGTTCTCGACCTCGGCGTGCAGGAATACACGCCCGGCTCGGCCCAGGTCGCGCTGGCCGCGCGCACCGGTGGCCCGCTCACCGACGACCGGCTGATCACCGTGTGGGCCGCGCGCGGCGCCCCTCATCTGCATCGCCGCGCCGACCTGGCGGCCCTGGTCAAACAGTTGTGGCCGATCAGCGACGCCGACGCCACCGCGCGCATCCAGAGCGGCCAGATCCCCGACGGCATGAAGCTGGGCGTCGAGGCCTTCCGGGTCACCGCCGAGGCGTTCCGCGAGGTGGTGCACGGCCCGATGCCCCGCGGCGAGGTGAGCACCGAGGTCAGCAAGCGGGTGCCGCGCTCGCTGACCTACGACTGCCGCAGCTGCCGGGCCCGCCACATCGCGGGCAACGTCTGGCAGCATTCCGGCCTGCCCGGCGGCATCGAGGTGCAGTCGCGGGGCAAGGACGCGACGCTCGGCCCGATCCCCGGCGCGCCCCCGCGCCCCGACGAGAACGAGGGCATCGGCGACCTGATCCTTACGTACCTGCGTTTCCTGGGCCCGGCCACGCCCCTCGAAGTCGGCAAATATCTGGGCAGTTCCACCGCCGAGATCAAATCGGCCTGGCCCGTCGAGCGGCTGGCCGAGGTCACCGTGGACGGCAAGAAGAAGTGGCTGCCCACCGACGCCACCGACGATCTCGCCGGCGCGGCGCGGTCCAAGGGTGTCCGCTTCGTCCCGCCAATGGACGCGCTGCTCCAGGCCCGCGACCGCGACATCCTGGTGCCCGACCGCGCGCAGCAGAAGGAGGTCTGGCGCGTCATCGGCAACCCGGGCGCCCTCCTGATCGACGGCGAGATCGCCGGCGTCTGGCGGGCCAAGCTCGCCGGCCGCAAGAGGGTCGACCTGACCGTCACACCCTTCGGCAAGGTCCCACCCGCCCGCCGCAAACAGATCGAAACCGAAGCGGCCGAGGTGGCCCGAGCCCGAGAGGTCCCCGAGGCAACCGTCCTTTTTGACTGACAAGACACGCCCCGCGCCTCGGTTGCGCGTCGTTGGTGATCGTTTGGGCGGCGGCCGGATTGCCTTGGGGGATTCCCACTTGGTGGGTGTGGGCTCCCGGATCGCGGTCGGCGGGGGTGCCGCTGAGGGCTTGTTGGATCTCTTTGGCCTGGTCATATGCAGATCAGCGTGGCGAGCCAGAATCAAGAGGTATCCGGAAGGCAACATCTGAGTAACAATGGCATTGATCGGAGTGCGTGCCGTTCGATCAGGGCCGCTGGCCGAGGCGGAGGTGGCGTCATGTTGAGCAGGGAAGACAGCCGTCGACTGGCGCAGTTGGAGCGCCAGCTGCAACAGGATGATCCGGAGTTCTGCGCCCGCATGAGCAGCGGGCAGCTCGACCCGCCGCGGTCGAGACGACCCCCACTCACCTTGATCCTCACCGCCGTGGTCGTGTGGATCGCCGCCATCACTCTCGGCGTGCTCGGCTGGTGGATCGGCGCCGCGGTCGCCGCCGTCTTCGCGACCACTGTGGTCATCGCCGCCATCACGCAGCGAAGGCCCCGTCACCGCCGCCAGCCACCGATCTGACCACCCGCTCCGGCGCCTCAACCAGGGGCCGCGGCAGCGAAAGGTCGGCTCGCGCCATCGCGCGGGGTGCTTACGACGAAGAGAGCGCGGGGTGCTTACGACGAGGAGAGACGGCGCCGGGTAGGAGTCGGCGCCGACTCTCCGTCGGGGCTGAGGTCTCCGGGGATGTCCGGCGCCGCCCTCCCGGCGCCGGCGATGCCTCAGGCCCGGGCTCGGGCTCGGGAGCGGAAGACCCACACTCGCAGCATCAGGAACCGGACCGCTGTGGCCAGCAGGTTGGCGGCGATCAGGACCACCAGTTCGACCGGCTTCGAGTGTGATGGCGAGGTGGCGTTCAGCAAGGCCAGCGAGCCGCTGGTCAGCAGGAGGCCCACCCCGAAGACGATCAGGCCCTGGGCCTGGTGGCGCCACGCGCCGTCGTTGCCCCTGACGCCGAAGGTCAGGCGGCGGTTCACGGCCGTGTTCGCGATGGCCGTGACCAGCAAGGCGATGAAGTTCGCCCACTGCGGGCCGGCGAACGTGCGCAGGATCGCGTACAAGGCCAGGTAGGCCAACGTGCTGGCCACGCCCACACCCGCGAAGCGGATCAGCTGGCCGGTCAGGCCCGTGGGGACACCCTCGACCGGCAGCGGGTTGCGGCCCAGCTGTTCACGCAGGGTGGCCAGGGGTAGCTTGCCCGAGCCGAACGCGCGCAGCAGACGGACGATGCCCTTCAGGTCGGCCATGGCCGTGGAGACGATGTCGACCCGGCTGTCCGGATCGTCCACCCAGTCCACCGGCACCTCGTGGATGCGCAGGCCGGCCCTCTCGGCCAGCACCAGCATCTCGGTGTCGAAGAACCAGCCCGTGTCCTCGACCATCGGCAGCAGGCGCTCGGCCACGTCGCCGCGGATCGCCTTGAAACCGCACTGCGCGTCGGAGAAACGGGCCGACAGCGTGCCCCGCAAAATCAGGTTGTAGCTGCGCGAGATGAACTCCCGCTTCGCCCCGCGCACCACCCGCGAGCCACGGGCCAGGCGCGAGCCGATCGCCAGGTCCGAATGCCCGCTGATCAGCGGGGCCACCAGCGGCAGCAGCGCACCCAGATCGGTCGACAGATCGACGTCCATGTACGCCAACACGGACGCGTCCGAATGGGTCCAGACGTACTTGAGTGCGCGGCCCCGGCCCTTCTCGGGCAGGTGCACCCAGCGCACCTCGGGCAGTTCGGCCGACAGCCACCGGGCCACGTCCGCGGTCGAGTCGGTGCTCGCGTTGTCGGCGATCGTGATCCGGAACCGGTACGGGAAGTAGGCCCGCAGATAGGCGTGCAGGCGCTGCACGCACGGCCCGAGATCGACCTCTTCGTTGTAGACCGGAACGACGACGTCGAGCACCGGAGCATCGACGTGGGTCGTGGCAGCGTCAGGCGAGGGCTGCGTCGAAAGGCTCATGCCGACAACCATGATCGCGGCGGCTGAGCGCCCTTTGTGCCGGTCCTGTGGTGGCACTGTGAGTCCGAATACGACGAAAACGGGCGGCTCCCCACGAGGGAGCCGCCCGTTTTTCCGGGGGTGAATCAGGCTGTGGTCGAGGTGGTGGGCTGGGTCAGGTCGTAGACCGTCGTGCTGCCCACGGTCTTGGCCGTGTAGTTGGCCGCGACCCATTCGGCGATCTGCGACGCGTAATTGCTCCCGCTGGAGCCGCCACGGCCACCGAAACCGCCGCCGCCGATGAAGTAGTGGATCTTTCCTTCGGCCACGTACTGCTGGAACTGGGCCAGTGTGGGGGAGGGATCGGTGCCGTTGAAGCCGCCGACCGCCATCACCGGGTCGCCGGTGGCAAGCTGATATCCGGAGGCGCTCTGCGAGCCGACCGCCGCCGCGACCCAGGTGTACTTGTCGGCGTCCGCCTCGAGCAGCGCCTTCATCTCGTCGCTGACCGTAGCGGCGTCGAGCAGACCGCCCATGCCACCACCGCCGCCGCGCATCCCGCCGCCACCGTTGCCGCCGGGAAAGCCACCCTGACCGCCACCGTTGCCGGTGCCACCTTGAGTGCCGCCATTGTTGGTGCCACCCTGACTGCCGCCGTTGTTGGTGCCGCCCTGAGTGCCGCCGTTGTTGGTGCCGCCCTGAGTGCCGCCGTTGCCGGTGCCGTTCTGGCCGCCGAAACCAGCGCCGCCTGGGAAGCCAGGGAAGCCGCCCTGGGTGCCGCCATTAGCCGTACCACCAGTGCCGTTGCCGTTTTGTCCGCCGGGGAAACCGCCGCCGCCCGGGAAACCACCCTGACCGCCACCGCCGGGGAAACCACCACGGCCACCGCGGCCGCCGCCCCCGAAGCCACCGAAACCGCCGGTGGACGGGCCCGCGGACGGGATCGAACCCGTGTGTGCGGTCGAAGCGGTCTGCACCGCGTACGCCGCCGGACCCGCCAGCACCGCGGCCAGGGAGACCCCTGCCGCCAGAGCGGCGATCCGGGCCGGCAGGCGCAGGGCCGCGAGCAGCGCCACCGCACCGGCCAGACCGCCGACCAGGACCACCCACCGCAGCCAGGGCAGGAAGTCGGCGCTGCGCGACAGCAGGTGGAAGGACCACCAGGCGCTCACCGCGACCGTCGCCGCCAGCGTGATCGTCGCGAGCGCGTTCGACCGGTGCTTCCAGAGCAGCGCCGCGCCCATGCCGACGACCGCGCCGACCGCCGGCGCCAGGGCGACCGTGTAGTAGGCGTGGAAGATGCCCTGCATGAAGCTGAAGACCAGGCCGGTGACCAGCAGCCAGGTGCCCCACACGATGAGGCCGGCCCGCTGCCGGTCGGTGCGCGGGCGCCGGGCCGTGATGACCAGGCCGGCCACCAGCACGATCAGCGCCGCCGGCAACAGCCAGGAGATCTGACCGCCCTGCGAGCTGTCGAACATGCGCAGGATGCCGGTCTCGCCCCACATCCCGCCGCCCATGCCGCCACCGCCGCCGCCGACACTGCCGGTCTCGTCACCGTTGAGGCGGCCGAGGCCGTTGTAGCCGAGCGCCAGCTCGAGGATGCTGTTGTTCTGCGAGCCGCCGATGAACGGCCGGTGCGAGGCCGGCACCAGCTCGACGATCGCGATGTACCAGCCGGCCGAGACGACCAGCGCGCCGACCGCGGCCAGCAGCTGCCAGATCCGCTTGCCGAGCTTGGGCGGACCGGCGATCAGATAGGCCAGGCCGTACGCCGGGACCACCAGCAGCGCCTGGAGCATCTTGGCCAGGAAGCCGAAGCCGACGAAGACGCCCGCGAGCATCAGCCACTTCGTGGAGCCGTTCTCGATGGCCCGCACTGTCGCGTACGCGCCGGCCACCATGCAGAGCACAAGCATGGCGTCGGGGTTGTTGAAGCGGAACATCAGCGCCGCGATCGGGGTGAAGGCGAGCACGGCGCCGCCGATCAGGCCCGCCGCCGGTCCGTACCAGCGTTTCACCGTGGCGTAGACCAGCGCCACGCTGGCCACGCCCATGAGGGCCTGCGGGACCAGGATGCTCCACGAGTTCACGCCGAAGATCCGCGCCGAGATCTCCATGAACCACAGCGATCCGGGCGTCTTGTCGACGGTGATCGAGTTGGCGGCGTCGGAGGAGCCGAAGAAGAACGCCTCCCAGCTCTTCGTGCCGGCCTGCACGGCGGCCGAGTAGAACGCGTTGGCCCAGCCGTTCTTGCCGAGGCCCCAGATGTAGAGGACGCCGGTGACCAGCAACAGGCCGAGCAGGGAGGGCCGGGCCCAGATCGGGTCGCCGTTCGGGCCCAGGTAGAGCCGCTGCCACCGTGATCTCGGCGGCGGAACAACAGCGGGCTGCGGTGGATCCGGCGCCACCGTCGGCGGGATGGGCAACGTCGAAGTCATCGAGGCTCTCCACGGAAGGAGGATCAATACCTCGCCACTGTCGACGCTGCCCCTGTCGCGCCCATATGTCGTTCCTGTAAGCCCGCTGTGAGTTCGCGGAAGGGGATGGGAGGGGAAGGGAGGCGGGCCGGCCCGCTGTGAGTCAGGCGGCCCGGCGCTTCGCGGAGGCGACCGCGAGGCGCTCCAGCACGCCGACCGTGGGCTCCCAGCCCATGCACGCGTCGGTGACCGACTGGCCGTACGTCAAGTCGCCGCCCAGGTTCTGGCGGCCCGGCACCAGGAAGCTCTCCAGCATCACGCCGCTGATCCCGCGCTGGCCGGCCTCCATCTGCGCGGCCACGTCGTCGGCCACGAGCGGCTGGCGCAGGTGGTCCTTGCCGCTGTTGCCGTGCGAGCAGTCGATCACCAGACGCTCGGGCAGGCCGGCCTTGCGGAGCAGCTCCAAGGAATGAGCGACATCGGCCGCGCTGTAGTTCGGCTTTCCGCCGCCGCCGCGCAGCACCAGGTGGGTGTCCGGGTTACCGGTCGTGTGCAGGATGGCCGGCGTGCCCGAGTAGTCGATGCCGGGGAAGACGTGCGGCACCTCGGCCGCCTGGATGGCCTCGATCGCCGTGGCGATACTGCCGTCGGGGCGGTTCTTCATGCCGATCGGCATGGACAGGCCGGACGCGAGCTGCCGGTGGACCTGCGATTCGACAGTACGGGCGCCGATCGCGCCCCAGGCCACGGTGTCCGCGTAGTACTGCGGGGTGATCGGGTCGAGGAACTCCACCGCGGTCGGCAGGCCGCGGCCCACGATCTCCAGCAGCAGCCGCCGGGCGATCCGCAGGCCGGTGCCGACGTCGCCCGTGCCGTCCAGGGCCGGGTCGTTGATCAGGCCCTTCCAGCCGACCGTGGAGCGCGGCTTCTCGAAGTAGACACGCATCACGATCAGCAGGTCGTCGCTGAGCCGCTCGGCCTCCTTCTCCAGGAGCGACGCGTATTCGCCGGCCGCGACCGGGTCGTGCACCGAGCACGGGCCGACCACGACCAGCAGACGCGGATCTCGGTGGTTGAGCACGTCCTCGACCTGCTTGCGGCCGGCCAGCACGGTGTCGTGCAAGGCGGGGGTCAGCGGCAGCTCGTGATGCAGCAGGGCCGGGCTCATCAGCGGGACGACCTTTTCGATGCGCTGGTCGCGGACGCGCTGAACCTCGGGGGCAGTCATGGTCTCTCCTAGGCGGGCGGAAGCGGGGGCCGGCCCAGGAGCGAGCCGGCGGCAAACAAAAAGGCAGCGACATCAAGTCGCTGCCCGGGCCGGCTCTGGCGTGGTGTCTCAGTCCTTGCAAGATCGGTGCATGGCTGAGGCACCGGCGGGAGCCGGCCCACTAAACCACGAATACCAGCGAGACACGTCGGTCAGCATAGCGCGTCAGTGGGGGAGCTGGGCCAACTGCTGCTCAGCTGGTGGGACGGCGGGCTGGGGCGTGTCATACGGGAGCATGACGCTGAACACCGTACGGCCGGGCTCGCTCTGCACAGCGACTTTGCCCCGGTGGGCGGTGACGACCGCGTGCACGATCGACAGGCCCAGCCCGGTGCTGCCGGCGGCGCGCGAGCGGGAGCTGTCGCCGCGGGCGAACCGCTCGAAGATGTGCGGCTGCAGCTCGGACGGGATGCCGGGCCCGCTGTCGATCACGTGGATGACGGCCGCGTTCGGCATGGTGGTGACGGACACGGTGACGGCCGTGCCCTCGGGCGTGTGCGTGCGGGCATTGGCCAGCAGATTGGCCAGCACCTGGTGCAGGCGGGCGCCGTCGCCGTAGACGATGACCGGCTCCTCGGGCAGGTCGAGCTGCCAGTAGTGCCCCGGGCCGGCGGCGTGGGCGTCGCTGACCGTGTCGACCACGAGCATGGTCAGGTCGACCGGATCGTGCGCGAGCGGGCGGCCGGCGTCGAGCCGGGCCAGCAGCAGCAGATCCTCGACCAGCAGCGTCATCCGCTTGGCCTCGGACTCGACACGGTTGAGCACGTGCGCGATCTCCTCCGAGATCGGGGCGCGGCTGCGACGGCTGAGCTCGGCGTAGCCGCGGATGGCGGCCAGCGGCGTGCGCAGCTCGTGGCTGGCGTCGGCGACGAACTGGCGTACCTGCATCTCGCTGGCGTGCCGCGCCTCCAGCGCGTTGCCGACATGGTCGAGCATCTGGTTGAGCGCGGCGCCGACCTGCCCCACCTCGGTGCGCGGGTCGGTGTCCTGCTCGGGAACGCGCTGGGCCAGCTCGACCTGACCGCGGTCGAGCTTGAGCTCGGAGACCTTGGTCGCCGTGGCGGCCACGCGGTCGAGCGGAGCGAGGGTACGTCTGACGATGAACGCACCCGCCCATCCGGCCACACCGATCGCTATGAGAATGGCCCCGGCGGTGACCAGCGCGATCCGCAGAAGCGTCGCGTTGACGTTGGCGAGAGACAGGGCGGTGACCCGGATGACGCCGTTCGGCTCTTGGGTGGCGGTAGCACGGTATGAGCCCGTGCCGTCGACGTCGATGTCGACCTTCTCGCCCAGAGCGACGGTCATGAGCTCGGCGTTGGCCTCGTCGCTCAGCGTCTTGAAGTCGGTCTCCGGGCTCCCGTCGGTGGTGACTGGCACGATCTTGCCGCCGTCGATGAAGCCGTCGGCGTTGTAGTAGATCGTGATGGAGCCGGTCTCCTGGCCGCCGAACGGCTTGCTGTAGAACTTCGACGGGTCGACATCGGGTCGGTTGCCACCGCCCCCGGCACGGAACGGGTTGCTGACCCCGTCCAGCTTTTCGTCGATCTGGCTGTACAGGGTGTCGTGCAGGAAGACGTAGGCCGTGGTGCCGACCGCGAGGCCCAGGATCGTGAGCAGCGTGATGATGATGGCGACGATCCGGGTGCGCAGCGGCCAGCCGCGCGGACTGCGCCAGCGGGCCGGATGTTCAGTCCGCGGGCTTGAGGACATAGCCGGCTCCGCGCATCGTGTGGATCATCGGCGTACGGCCCGCGTCGATCTTCTTCCGGAGGTAGGAGATGTAGAGCTCGACCACGTTGGCCTGGCCGCCGAAGTCGTAGTTCCAGACCCGGTCGAGGATCTGGCTCTTGCTCAGCACCCGCCGCGGGTTGCGCATGAGGTAGCGCAGCAGCTCGAACTCGGTGGCGGTCAGCGTGATCAGGTCGCCGCCCCGGCGCACCTCGTGGCTGTCCTCGTCCAGCGAGAGATCACCGACGATCAATTGCGAGTCCGTACGCATGGGCGAGTGCCCCATCCGCCGCATCAGCCCACGCAGCCGGGCCACCACCTCTTCCAGGCTGAACGGCTTGGTGACGTAGTCGTCGCCGCCGGCCGTCAGCCCGGTGATGCGGTCCTCGACCGCGTCCTTGGCCGTCAGGAACAGCACCGGCACCTCGGGCGACTCGCCGCGCAGCCGGCGCAGCACCTCGAGCCCGTCGATGTCGGGCAGCATCATGTCGAGGACGACGGCGTCGGGCCGGAAGTCGCGAGCGGTCCGGACGGCCGAGAGCCCGTCGCCGGCGCTCTTGACGTCCCAGCCCTCGTAGCGCAGCGCCATCGATAGCAGCTCGGCCAAGGTCGGCTCGTCGTCGACCACGAGAACCCGGACGGGGCTTCCGTCGGGCCGCCGGAGCTCGGTGCTGGAATCTGCGTTCGCCATCGTCATGCCCCTACTTTTGCGGGCCACGCTTTGCGCTAGCTTTCCCGTTCCTGTGTACCACCTGTGACCCGGACCCACAGGAACTGCATAAATTTCGCACAGCGGGCAGACACCGTACGCCTAGATCGTGGTCTTCATGACGCAGACGACGAAGCACTTCGGATGGCAGCGGCGCACCGGATTTCTTGCGCTCGGCGCGGCTCTCGCCCTGACCGCGGCCTTCGGGCCGACCACGCTCGGCACCACACGGTACGCCGCGAGCGAGGTGGCCGGCTACGCCACGGTGACCGCGGCCGACACGATCACCGCCACCCCGGTGCTGGCCGAGGTGGCGGCGGCCGGCCGAGGTGTGTCGAAGACCCCCGAAAGCGTATAAAACGCCCATAATGGTTGCATGCGACGGATACTTGTGATCTTGGCCGTCGCCGCGGCGCTCACCCTGTCGGCGGCGCCCGCGTCGGCCTCCGACGACCAGCTCGTCGAGGTCGGGCTCCACCAGCGGGTCGTCCAGCTCGTGGCCGACGGGGACAGCACCTGCGCCCTCACCGAGAAGGGCGAGGTCTACTGCTGGGGCGCCGGCTATCCGCCCCGGCGCACGGCCGGCGACACCACGCTCCTGCTCGTGGCGATCGGCGCCCTGCTGATCGCCGGCGGCTCCTCGATGCTGCTGGTCAGCCGCTGGTCGCCGACAGCGCGGCGTCGCGCAGACGCGACGCGCCCTGCTTCAACCGCTCCGTGTAGTTCGGCCGGTTCCAGTTCGGCCACTTGACCTGCCCGATCGCCTGCTCGGTGCCGGACGCCGTCAGTGAGACGGTCACCCCCGGGCTGGCCTCGAGGGTCAGCTTCCCGTTCTTGGGCACGGCGACACGGCGCGTGGACGGGTCGGCGAAACCGAGCATTGCCCACGGCACGCGAATGGTCAGGCGGTCGTCGTCGAGGTGCCACAGCGCCCGGCTGTCGGCCTCGTCGTCCGACGGGTCCCAGCTGCCGTGCACGAGCAGCCCGGCGTTCTGGAGCTCGACCGGCTGCTTGGCCTTGGTCGTCGGCACGGTGTGGGCCCGGTTGGTGATCAGCTCGAACGGCTTCCAGCCCTCCGGCGCCGGCCCGCGCGCCGACTCCGGCACGGCGAAGTCCAGCTTGAGCGGGTCGAGCTGGTCGCGCAGATAGGCCTGCCCGGTGTGGCCGATCAGGTTGAGCGCGAAGACCGCGTCCGGCCGCCGGTCGGTGCTGCCGGCCATCGGCGGCCCGGTGACGCCGTCCAGCACGTCGAATCCGACGATCATCGACCCGGGCGGCGATTTCGCGAGCTTGACGTCCAGGGTGACGTACGCCTCGTCGGTCGTGGCCTTGACCTCGCGCGCCGGCCAGGCGTCGCCGCTGTCGAGCAGCTGCTGCTCGGCCGCGTCGCGCGCGCCCGCCGGATCCATCGCGAGTACCCCGAAGTGCTGCTCGTTGGTGAGCGGGTCGTGCCACAGCTTGCGGCGCTGCCCGTCCTGGTGCCCGACGGTGTTCCAGGTGTAGCGGTACCACTCGTCCATCCAGCCGAACAGGAACCCGCCCGCGAGGCCCTGGTTCTTCATCATCCGCAGCAGGTCGGCGCTGATCCGCATGGCCTCCTGCTCGCTGTGGTCGCCCTGCGAGCGGCCCAGCGGCCCGCTGTGCGCCGAGCCGATCGAGGACGGCACGCCGAACTCGGTGATCATGGTCGGCATCGTGGAGTGGTGCTTGCGCAGCGCTGTCACATATCCCGCGTAGGGATCGGCCTGCCCGTCGTACTCGAAATTGTTGAGATCGGGCTCGTAGCGCAGAAAGTCCGGATAGTACGGGTACGCGTGGTAGCTGGCGAACGTGCCGGCCGGCCAGTCCGCCGTCGGCAGCACGTGGTTGGCGTCGATCTGGAGCAGATCCTCCTGGTCGAGCGGCTCGGCCGGGTGCCGCAGCGGATCGGTGGTGGCCCAGTTGACGAAGGCGATCGGCTGGCTGACGCCCTTCTTGGCCACGTATCCGGCCAGCTCGTCCATCCGGGCCGCGAACCAGCGCTCGGTCGGCGTCGACTTCGGCGTGTTCCGGAAGTACTTGCCGGCGTACCGCTTCACCGAGGCGTTGCGCTGATCGGAGGCGGCGCCGGCGCGCGGGTCGAGCTCGGCGCCGATGATCCAGCCGGTCAGCCACGGCGTGACGTCGGTGTTCCAGACGCCGCCGGGCCGCCCGGGGCGGGTCGAGCGGCTGAAGTCACCCGAGACGGCCTGGGCCGCGGCCT
Source organism: Actinoplanes sp. CA-131856 (assembly GCF_050956135.1). GTDB lineage: Bacteria > Actinomycetota > Actinomycetes > Mycobacteriales > Micromonosporaceae > Actinoplanes. Next base: position 659,389 of record NZ_CP191849.1, read on the forward strand.
CCAGCTCCTGCCGGAACGTCGTGGTCACCCGGGCGTCGAAGAGGTTCTTCTTGCCGATGTACGACTCGTCGGTCATCGACACGCCCTGCACCAGATAGAGCGGCCGCTCCGGGTTGTCCTGGTTGTAGGCGGCCAGCTGCTCGTAGAAGGCGGGCGGGTGGATCTTGTAGATGCGGACCACCCGGATGCCGAGCCAGCCCATGGCCGCGAACCAGGCCCGATATTGCGCGGCCGAGATGGCCGGCTCGCCGGGCAGGTGGCCCGGGGTGGTGTCGCTCAGGTCGACGCCGGGCAGGAAGGTGCGGTCGCCGCCCGCGGTGTGCAGCTGGAAGGACTGTCCGTCCGAGCTGGCGACCATGCGCAGGCCGTCGGCCTCACGCGGGGCCGGCGCCCACGAGGTGCCCGACGGCGGTGAGGGGATCTCGCGCATCCCGGAGATCAGGAATGCGGGCGAGTTCACCGCCGGCGTCGACGTCCCGCCGGCCAGCAGCAGGCACAGCGAGATCGCGAAGACCCCCACGACGGCCGCCTTGAGTCGCCCGAATCGTGGACGGGCCGGCGCGGACACGAACTGACTCGGAAAGTCCCCCACGCAGGCATTGTCTGACGGCTGGGTTGCTGTATGCGGCGATTTGTCGGGAAGCTTGGATCATCGGAACACTCGCTGTTCGCGCTGTGTTGTGCAAGCGTTGAGACAGGCGCGTGGGCAGAGGAGCGTGGGACGTGGATCTTCTGGAGGACTACCGCAAGGCGACCTTCTACTTCGAGTCCGGCGACCCGCTCGGGGCCGCGCGCCTGCTCGAGCCGATAGTCGAGGCGGAGCCGCACAATTCGGCCGTACGTCTCCTGCTCGCCCGGGCCTATTTCAACTCGGCCCAGCTGAACGGGGCGGAGAAGCAGCTCAGAGAGCTCGTGGAGCATGATCCATCGGATCACTACGCGCACCACGTGCTCGGCCGGACCCTGGAGAGGGCCGGCCGCTTTCGTGAGGCCCTGCCCCACCTGCGGCTGGCCGCCGCGATGAAGCAGCACACCGACTACTCCGAGGCCGTGCACCGGGTCGAGGAGTGGCTCGGCAAGTCCGACCCCGAGAAATAGGATCTTCGACGTGAAGCTGAAGCTCGACCTGCACGACATCTTCAACAAGGGCACCGAGATCGACCGCGCGCTGCGCGGCGTGATCGACGAGGCCATCCAGAAGAAGGCCGCCATGGTCGAGATCATCCCGGGCAAGGGGAGCGGGGCGCTGAAGAAGAAAGTGCTCCGCTTCCTCGACCAGAAAGAGATCAAGCAGCTCTACCACCGGGTGGAGAAGGACGGCGACAACTGGGGCCGGCTTTTCGTGCACTTCCGCCACGACGCGCCCACCGGCCGTCGCGGCCGGGGCCGCTAGTTCTGGTTCAGGCGTAACCCCATCAGCACGGGCAGCGTGTCGTCCGCCCAGGCCTCCTGGAACGCCTCGGTGTAGACCGCACGCAGCTCAGCGATGTTCTCCACCCCGGACGGCGCGATCCTCATGGTCACAACGTATAGGTCTTCGCCACTGCGAGCAGCTCACTGGTGTGTGAGCCGACGGCGCCGACGTCGGCCGGGCGCGGCCGGAAGCCGGGCAGAGCGGTGAGGCCGTCGCTGCCGTCCATGGCCCGGAACTTGATCGGGCCCGGGGCGCGCACGGTCAGCGTCACGTCGATGCCGCCGGCGGGCGGGGCGTGGAAGGCGAAACCGAAACCCCACGGGCTGCCGGCGGCCGGCTTGTCGACCGGAATGGTGTGGCCCTCGACGGTGGCCGCGGCGACCGGACTCCCGGCCACCACGTGCAGGGTGACCAGGCGGACGGCGCGCTGCGGCTCGAGATGCACCTGCACCGTCCGCGTGTCGCCCGAGCGGGTGTCACTGATGAGGGTGAGTTTCGGGGCGGGCAGGGAAGCCGGCTGGGCCTCGCCGGTGCGGACCTCCTCGGCCCCGAACGCCGGCAGCGTGTCGTCGACGCGGTGAAGATCTCCCGAGACGTACTGGCCGGTCCAGTCCTGCGTCCTCGGCTCGTCGCTGATCCACCGGGCGGTGCCGGTGTCGGCGTCCATCGCGTACATGAGCTGGGTCGGCGCCGGATGCTCGGCGTCGAACCGGTCGACCGAGAGGCCCACCACGGTGAAGACGATCGCGGCCAGGACGGCGGCCGCGGTGGGCAGCGCCCCGAGCCGCCGGTCGCGTGCCGCCTCCACGCCCCGGCGGCCGCCGGGAACGGGATGGATCAGGTCGATCACGGGCAGCAGGGCCAGACCGAGCAGGACGGTGAGGAACGCGCCGGCCGCGCCCAGCTGGAGGCCGAGGGCCGGGAAGAGCATGACCACCGTGGGCAGCAGGATCACCACCGCGACGACCCCGCCCGCGGTGACCGCGAGCACCTGGAGCCAGGGCCGGGCGTGAATGGCGACCAGCCCCGCGACCGCCCCGGCCAGGGCGGGCAGCGCGGCCAGATAGGAGCCGCCGGGGGTGACCGCGGCCAGCGCCACGCCGAGCACGGCCAGCCAGGCCAGCCCGGCGATAGCGAGCGCGGCCGGGCCGACCTTGCGGCGGAACAGGGCGAACCAGGCGAACAGCACGGCCGCGGTGAGGGCCACGACGGCCAGCCGGTACCAGCCCGGCCGGTACGGATCGATGGGCAGCTCGGCGTAACCGGGCCGGACCAGCGTGAGCAGCCACCATAGGACCTGGGCCATCACCGGCGCCAGCAGCAGCGGGATCAGCGTGAGCCCGGCCGAGGCCACGAGTCGGCGCCCGGTGATCAGAGCGCGGCGGCGGGCCAGCCAGGCCAGGGCGGCCACCGCGAGCAGCGCCAGCACGGCCAGCGGCCAGACCAGCGCGCCGGGATAGCGCACGAGCAGTCCCGGCACCGGGAAGTAGGTGGCGTCCTGGCCGCTGCTGAGCTTCGTCAGATCACGATCGCCCAGCTCGCGGGCGAGGGCGAGGGTGTTGTCGCCGTGATGCTGGAGGCTGTCCTTGTCCATCACGCCGGGCACGTCGGTCGGTGCGTGATAGATGGCGGCGCCGTCGATGTAGGCCGCGTTCAGACCGGCGAAGCCGGCGTCCTTGAACGCGGTGAAGTCGGTGTCGTTCGGCATGAGGCGGTAGATCTCGACCGCGAACGACGTGCCGACCGGGCGCGGCGCCGAGCCGTAGACGTCGACCAGCCGGCTGTTCCGGTCGGTGGTCTCGAACATGATCGCCGGGCCGGAGCTGCCGCGGGCCTCGAGGTTGAGCACGATGCCGCCGTCGCGGGCCAGCGGATGCTGATCGACGAACGCCTTGGCCCCGCACAGGCAGGCCTCCTCGCCGTCGGTCAGCACGAGCACGACGTCGTTGCGCGGGCGCGGGCCGGCCAGCAGGGCCCGCGCGGTCTCGAGGACGGCCGAGGTGCCGGCGGCGTCGTCGTTGCCGCCCGGCCCGGTCTGCACCGAGTCGTAGTGCGCGACCAGGAACAGCCGTCCCGTGGAGGCCGTGCCCGGTATCACCGCGACCACGTTGCGGACATGGGCGAAGCTCGTGCCACCCGCGCTGGAGGAGAGCCCGGCACCCTGCACCGAGACCGTGTCCTGCACCTCGGGCGAGAGCCCGAGGCCCCGCAGGGTGGTCAGCAGATGCTCGCGCACCTCGTCCTGAGCGGCGCTGCCGACCGGGTGGGGCCGGGTGGCGATCGCCTCGACCTGCTGAAACGCCCGGCCCGCGCTGAACTCCCCGGCCGGCGCCGAGGCCGGCCGCGCCTCGGGCGGCCGCACCGCGCGTGCCGCCGCGAAGCCGGCCAGCACGAACACGACGATCGCGATCACGGCGGCCGATGCCCGGCGGGCGGGGTCGGCGAGGGCTGGTGCGCGCATGGAGGACATCTAAGCGCCTGTACCGGGCAGCGGGTAGTCGGAAGATCTTTTCGGGCGTGGCCTAGCGTTGACGGGGTGAGCACGCCGTTCGACCCCGCCGCCGTCGTCGCGGAGTTCATCGACCGGGTCGCACCCTATGACCCCCAGCCGGGGGCCGCGCCGGTCGCCGTGGTCGGCGTGCGCACCGCGCTCGGCGAGGCCACCTTCACGGTCGGCGACCACGTGATCCGCGCCATGTGCCGGGCGCTCGAGGCCTATCGCGATCCCGACGACCGGGGCACCTGCGTCGAGTGCGGCAGCCGCTCGCTCGACGAGAATCTGCACTGCCGGGAGTGCGGCCGGCTCCATGGCATCCTTGGTGAGGTCATCGCCCACCACGCCCGGCGCGTGGCGGCCGAGGAGGCCATGTGAGACCTCCTCGGTGTTGTGCCCGGCCATCCGGTGGTACACGATCAGCGGGTCGGCGCGGGGAGGGAACGATCGGGGTGGGGCATGACTGAGCGGTCCGTCGCGCCGCGCGCCCGCACCAGCAGTCCCGTCCCCCAGGAGCGCCTGCGCATCCTGCTGGTCGAGGACGACGAGGGCGACGCCTTCCTGGTGCGTGAGCTGCTGGACGAGGCCGAGGCCCCGTTCGATCTGCGGGTGGCGACCAGCCTGCGCGAGGCCCGCGGCATGCTCGGCGGCGTCCAGTGCGTGCTGCTCGACCTGGGGCTGCCCGACGCCGAGGGCATCGACGGCCTGCGCAAGCTCCTGGCCGTGGCCGGCAGCGCCGCGGTCTGCGTGCTCACCGGCCGCTCGGACGAGCACCTGGGTGTCGCCTCGGTGGCCGAGGGCGCCCAGGACTACCTGGTCAAGGGCCAGGTCGACGGCGTGCTGCTGACCCGCGCGCTGCGCTACGCGGTCGAGCGCAAGCGGGCCGACGAGAACGCGCAGCGGCTGCGCGAGGTCGAGCTGCGCCAGGCCGAGTCGGCCCGTCTCGAGCGCGGTCTGCTGCCCCAGCCGCTGATGTCCACCGACCAGGTGTCGGTGCACACCTTCTACCGCTCCGGGCGGGCCATGGGCCTGCTCGGTGGCGACTTCTTCGACGTCGTGCAGGTCGGCGACGACAAGCTTCAGGTGATCGTGGGTGATGTCTGCGGCCACGGTGTCGACGAGGCCGCCCTCGGCGTCGAGCTCCGGGTCGCCTGGCGGGCGCTCGTGCTGGCCGGCGTGCCGGACGATCAGATTCTGGCCTCGCTGGAGCAGGTGCTGATGAGCGAGCGGCGGGCCCGCGAGGTCTTCGCCACCTGTGCCGCGGTGACGCTCGACCTCTCCCGCAACAAGGCTGTGGTGCGGCTGGCCGGCCATCCGCCGCCGGTGCTGCTCTCGGGTGGCCGGGCCGTCCCGGTCGACGCCCGCACCGGCATCGTGCTCGGGGTGAGCCCCCGGCCGACGCCCGCGACCGAGATCGAGTTCTCCGGAGATGACTGGTCCTTGCTGATGTACACCGACGGCCTGATCGAGGGCCACACCGGCGCCGGTAACGAGCGGCTCGACGTGGAGGGCCTGTGCGGCCTGCTCGGCGAGGAAGCGGCCCGGGCGGTGCCGCTGCCCGCGCTTCCGGCCTGGCTGGTGGGCCGGGCCGAGCAGGCCAACGGCGGACCGCTGGCCGACGACGTGGCCATGCTGCTGATCTCGCAGGGGAGTGGGCGGTGAACGTCTTGAGCGTGCGTACCTGGACGTTGCGGCGCCGGGTCGTCGCCCTCTGCATCGCGGTCGGCATCCTGCTGTCCGGGCTGGCCGTCCTGGCCGCGATCACCGCGACCTCGAACAACCGCCAGCTCGACGACGTGCTCAACCGGGCCAGTCCGATGCGCGCGGCCGGCGAGGCGCTGAACACGGCGTACGTCGACCAGGAGACCGGCATCCGGGGTTACGCGATCACCGGTGACAAGGACAACCTGGAGCCGTACACGACGGGCGTAGCCGACGAGACGCGGCTGATCGCTCGCCTCGAGGGCTATCTGCATCCCGACGACACCGCCATCCGCGAGTCGTTGCAGGTCGTGCAGGAGCGGGCCGCGGTCTGGCACAGCCAGGTCGCCACCCCGGTCATCCAGGCCATCGAGACCGGCGGCGCCGACGCGGGCCAGGAGAAGATCAACGCGGCCTCGACCACCCAGTTCGACGAGCTGCGCAAGTCGATCGCCCTGATGCAGGACGACATCCAGGTGCTGCGGCAGAGGTCGGCCACCGCGGCCAAGGACTCGAGCCAGAGCATGGTGGCGATCCAGATCGCCGCCGCGGCCATCATCATCCTGGCCGGCGCCGCGCTCCTGCTGCTGCTCGACCGCCTGGTCACCCGGCCCGTGGTGGAGCTGGCGGGCCAGGTCCGGCAGGTGGCCGACGGCGACTACGACAAGCACATCGTCAGCACCGGCTCGCCCGAGCTGGCCAGCCTGGCCGACGACGTGGACGGCATGCGGCAGAAGATCGCGGCCGAGCTGGCCGAGGTCCGCGAGGCGCGCACCCAGATCGAGTGGATCAACGATCAGCTCAAGATCCAGGCCGAGGAGCTGACCCGCTCCAACCGCGATCTGGAGCAGTTCGCGTACGTCGCCTCGCACGACCTCCAGGAGCCGCTGCGCAAGGTGGCCAGCTTCTGCCAGCTGCTCCAGCGCCGCTACTCGGGCCAGCTCGACGAGCGCGCCGACCAGTACATCGCCTTCGCGGTCGACGGCGCCCAGCGCATGCAGCGCCTGATCAACGACCTGCTCGCCTTCTCGCGCATCGGCCGCCTCACCGCGGGCTTCACCGACGTCGACCTGGGCCGGGTCCTGCCCGAGGTGAAATCGCAGCTGGAGGCCCGGGCCGGCGAGGACGCCGAGATCGTCTGGACCGACCTGCCGACCGTCGAGGGCGAGGAGCCGCTGCTCACCACGCTCTTCGTCAACCTGATCGGCAACTCGCTCAAGTTCCGCCGCCCCGACGTGCCGCCGGTGATCAAGGTGAGCGCCGAGCGGGAGGGCAAGGAGTGGCGGATCAACGTCCGGGACAACGGCATCGGCATCGAGGCCGAGTTCGCCGACAAGGTCTTCGTGATCTTCCAGCGCCTGCACGCCCGGGACGCGTACGAGGGCACCGGCATCGGACTGGCGATCGTCAAGAAGATCGTCGAATATCATGGCGGACGGATCTGGCTGGACCTCGAGGTCGAGGAAGGCACGTCGATCTACTTCACGCTTCCGGTGCTGCCGGGAACTGACGACGACGCGCCCGAGGTCCCGGCGCAGGAGACGCGGAAAGAGGTCACGGCATGACAGGCGCTGTTCGCGCGGACGGCACCCCCATCGAGGTGCTGCTGGTCGAGGACGATCCGGGCGACGTGCTGATGACGCAGGAGGCGTTCGAGGAGCACAAGGTCCGCAACCGGCTCAACGTCGTCTCCGACGGCGCGCAGGCTCTGGCCTATCTGCGCCGCGAGGGTGAGTACGCCAACTCGGTGCGCCCCGACCTCATCCTGCTCGACCTCAACCTGCCCAAGCGGGACGGCCGCGAGGTGCTCGAGGAGATCAAGAAAGATCCCGAGCTGGGCCGCATCCCGGTCGTCGTGCTCACCACGTCGGCCGCCGACGAGGACATCCTGCGCAGCTACCAGCTGCACGCGAACGCGTACGTGACCAAGCCGGTCGACTTCGAGCGGTTCATCGCGGTGATCCGGCAGATCGACGAGTTCTTCGTCAGCGTCGTGAAGCTGCCGCCGCGTGCTTGACCAGGTCGCCGATCTCATCCGCGAGGTCGCGGCGACCGAGGTGCTGCCGCGTTTCCGCCACCTGGCCGACGACGAGATCAAGCAGAAGGCCCCTGGCGACCTCGTCACCATCGCCGACCAGGAGTCCGAGAAGGCGCTGACCCGCGGGCTCACCGCGCTGCTGCCCGGCTCGACTGTGGTCGGTGAGGAGGCGGTCGCGGCCGACCCGCGCGTGCTCGACCGGCTGAGCGACGGCGGTGACGTCTGGATCGTCGACCCGGTCGACGGGACGAACAACTTCGCGGCCGGCAAGACGCCGTTCTGCGTGATGGTGGCGCTGGTCCGCGACGGCGAGCCGACGGCGTCGTGGATCCTCGACGTGGTCGGTGACCATCTGACGCTGGCCGAGGCCGGCTCCGGTGCCTACCGCGACGGCGTCCGGGTGAAGACCCGCACCGACGATCCGGGCACGGCGGCGATGCGCGGCATACTCGCGCGTCACTACCTGCCCCAGCACCTGCGCGACGTCGCCGACGCCCACACGCATGTGTTCGGCGAGGTGACCAACGGTCATCACTGTGCCGGCTACGAATATCCGGCGCTGGCCCTCGACGAGCAGCAGTTCGTGCTCTTCTGGCGGATCCTGCCCTGGGACCACGTGCCCGGCTCGTTGATCGTCCGGGAGGCCGGCGGCACCGTGCTGCACCTCGACGGCACGCCATACAAGCCCACCGACAGCGAGCGCGGCATGCTCGTGGCGCCCAACGACGACGTGTGGCACACCGTCCGCGATACGTTGTTCCCCGATCCGTCGATCCTTTAGGGGCGCGCGTGTCGACGTACCTCGAAAGCGTCTTTGGCCTGGAAGGCCGCACGGCCGTGGTGACCGGGGGAAGCTCGGGCATCGGCCGGGCCATGGCGGTCGCGCTCGGGCGGGCGGGCGCGCGCGTGATCATCATCGCCCGCCGCGCCGAGCTCATGGACGAGGTCGTCGCCGAGCTGCGCTCGTTCGGCGCCGAGGGGCACGCGATCTCGGCCGATCTCGCGGTGCGGGAGGCGGTCACGGCGGTCGCTTCCCAGATCATCGAGACGTACGGGTCCCCCGACGTGCTGGTGAACTCGGCGGCGGTCAACCGGCGCCCGCCGATGGATGCGCTGAGCGAGGACGACTGGGATCTGACGCTCGCGGCCAACCTGACCGCGCCCTTCCTGCTCGGGCAGGCCTTCGGCCCGCAGATGGCCGCGCGCGGCTGGGGACGAATCATCAATGTGGTGTCGCAACAGGCATTCCGGGCGTACGGCAACAGCGGCGCCTACGGGGCGGCCAAGGCTGGACTGGTCGGGCTGACCCGGTCGCAGGCCGAGGCGTGGTCGCCGCGCGGCGTCTGTGTCAACGCGATCGCCCCCGGCGTCGTCCACACTCCACTGACCGAACCGGTCTTCGCCGACCCGGCCACGGTGGCCAAACACGCCGCCCGCACCATGATCGGTAGAAACGGCGTACCGGATGATTTCGGGGCATGTGCCGTCTTTCTGGCCAGCGATGCTGCCGTCGCCGTGACGGGCCAGACACTCTTCGTCGACGGTGGTTACTCGGCTACTTGATCGATCTGCCGATCCCTTGCGCAGCACGGTAAAGTTCCCCGCGCTGACGATAGGGGAGGTATCCGTGGCGGCGGTTTTCCTGCGCCGGATCAGCGCTGGGCTCGCCCTGCTCATGGCAGCGGTCGTCCTGGTGCTGACCGTGCCGAGCGCGGCGCAAGCCGATCCCGACGAGGGTGACAGCAAGACCCTGCGCAGTGCGCTCGAGTCTGCCGCCAAGGGCCAGGCCACCGCGATCCAGAAACTGAACGCCTCGAAGAAGCGCCAGACCCAGCTCCAGGCCACGGTCAAGCAGTCGGAGGCACGGGCCAAGGGCATGGAAGGCCAGGTCTCCGAGATCGCCAGCCGGTCCTACCGGCTCGGCCGGCCCAGCACGATGTCGATGCTGCTCGACAGCAGCTCGCCCGACGTCTTCCTGGAGCGCATCGAGCGCCTCGACATGATGGCCCAGCTCGACAGCCAGATCCTCAACCAATATCGCGACTCGCTGACCAAGGCGAAAGCGGCCAAGGCGGCCATCGACAAAGAGGTCGTCGAGCAGACCAAGCAGGTCGCGGCGCTGACCAAGAAGAAGAAAGAGGCCCAGCGCGCGCTGGCCAGCGTCGGCGGCGGCGCCAGCTCGGGCGGCTTCGTCTCGGCCAGTTCACCGGCCGCCCAGCCGGCCCCGCGCAACTCCGACGGCTCCTGGCCGGACGAGTCCTGTTCGGTCAAGGACCCGTCGAGCTCGGGCTGCCTCACGCCGCGCACGCTCCACGCGTACAAGGAAGCCCGCTTGGCCGGCTTCACCCGCTACACGGTGTGCTGGAGTCAGCGCTCCTCGGGCGAACACCCCAAGGGCCGCGCCTGCGACTTCTCGTCCAACGCGTCCACGTTCAAAAACTCGGCCGCCACGGGCGGTGACAAGGCGTACGGGGACCGGCTCGCGTCGTACTTCATCAAGAACGCCGACGAGCTCGGCGTGATGTACGTGATCTGGTACCGCCAGATCTGGATGCCCGGCACCGGGTGGAAGAGCTACAGCGCGAGCGGCGGACCCTCGGTGGTCCACACGAACCACGTGCACCTCTCCATGCTCTGATCGTGGCCCGGATAACATCCGGCTGATGGGAAACCCACCGCGCGCCCTGCCGTCCGGTCTCGCCACCGCCCTGGTCTTCGGCTCCAGCGGAGCCGTGCTCGTCCTCGAGATCGTCGCGCTGCGGCTGGTCGGTCCCTATGTGGGCGTGACCCTCCAGGTCAGCAGCTCCGTCATCGGGGTCGCCTTGGCCGCCATCGCGTACGGCACGTGGCTGGGCGGCCGCCTCGCCGACCGCTACGACCCCCGCTCGCTGCTCGCGCCCGCCCTGCTGCTGGGCGCGACCGGCACGGCGGTGACCCTGCCACTGGTCCGCTACGGCGGCGAACTGCTGCGCGGCGGCGCGGCCCCGGCGGTGCTGCTGCTGGCCGCCCTGGCGGTGTTCCTGCCCGCCTTCATCCTGTCGGCGGTCAGCCCGCTGGTGGTGAAGCTCCAGCTCAGCGACCTCAACCGCACCGGGTCGGTGGTCGGACGGCTGTCCAGCATCGGCACCCTGGGCGCGATCACGGCCACCCTGGCCACCGGCTTCATCTTCGTGGCGGCGGTGCCGTCGTCGTGGATCGTGCTGATCCTGGCCGTGCTGCTGGCGGTCGCGGGCGGGGCGCTGTGGTGGTGGCTGCGCGCCGCGGTCCCGGTCAAGCCGAAGGTCCGGGCCGCGCTCGTGACGGTGGGCCTGGTGGGGGCGGGGCTGGGAGTGTCGTCACCGAACCCGTGCGACGTGGAGACGGCCTATCACTGCGCGACGGTCGAGACGGACCCGGCGAAGCCGGCCGGGCGGACGCTGATCCTGAACTCGGCCCGGCACTCGTACGTCGATCTGAACAACCCGAAGCACCTGGAGTTCGAATACATCCAGTGGATCGCGTCGGTGGCCGACGTGCTGCCGCCGGGCCCGGTGAACGCGCTGCACATCGGTGGGGGCGGGTTCACGATGCCGGCGTACCTGAAGGAGACGCGTCCCGGCAGCGACCAGCTGGTGGCCGAGCTCGACGGCGGGCTGGTCGACCTCGACCGGGAGAAGCTGGGCCTGGTGACCGGCCCCGACCTGCGGGTGAAGGTGGGCGACGCGAGGGTGGCGGTGGCCGAGCAGGAGACGGCGGCGTACGACTTCGTGATCGGGGACGCGTTCGGCTACCTGGTGGTGCCATGGCACCTGGCGACGAAGGAGATGGCGCAGGACATCGCCCGGGTCACGAAGCCGTCCGGCGTCTACGTCCAGAACGTGATCGACTACCCGCCGAACAGATTCATCCGAGCCGAGATCGCCACGGTGGCGGCGGCGTTCCCCCACGTGGCGGTGATCGCGCCGCAGGACGCCCTGGACGGCAGGAAAGGTTCGAACTTCGTCATCATGGCCTCGAAGAGCGAGCTGCCGCTAGACGAGGTCCGCTCCCGCCTGCCCCTCCAGGCCAAAGAGCCGGTGACCGTGCTGGCCGGTGCCGCCTTGGACGCTTTCGTCGACAACGCCCGCGTCCTGACCGACGACTACGCCCCCGTCGACCAGCTCCTGGCCGGCTGAGCCCGCTTCGCTCAGCGCGTCCCCGCGCCTTCCCGCGCCGTGTCGCTCCTTCCGCGCCTCCCGCGCCCCGCGCCCCCGCGCTTCTCAACCCGCTTCCCGGTGCGGGCCTGAGCGAATGGAGCCGACGCGGGCTTCGGCGTGCGTCTCAGAGCGCCAAGGAGTAGCCGGTGCCGGTGGCCTTTCGGGCGGTCGGGGGTGAGGTGGCCGGAGCTGGCGTGACCGTTTTGGTGGGCTTCGGGGCGGGGACGCCGACCTTCCTTTGGGGCGTGCCCTCCTTGCGGCGTTTTGTTCCGCCCCCTTGGCCGTGTGATTTCTCGGCGGCCACGGCCTCGGCCTGATCGGTCTCGCGGTCGTCCAGGTCGGGGACGCGGTCGCGGCGGCTGGCGGGGGTGCTGCCGAGCACCTCGACCTGGCATTTCCGATCGTCCACGCTGAACGACAGCGGTAGCGGGTTGTAATCGCTGTACTCGCCACGCAGGGTGAAGCTCTGGTGTTTGCCGCTACCCTTCGCCGTCACCCGTTGACCCTTCTGAGTGACGGTCTTGGGGACGCTGGTGAGACGCTGCGTCCCCGGATAGGAGAACTGGAGCCGCCACTCGGCGTCCGTCTCGCTGGTGGCCACGGTCAGCCGGGCCACGTAGGCCCGGCCGGAGTCGCTGCGCAGCTGATAGCGGACCGAGCAGGTGACCTCGGCCGGCCCGGCCGCGACCACGCCGGCGCCGGCCGCCTGGGCCTCGTGGACGTCCGGGCTGTCGCGGGTGGTGGCCCAGCTGATCCCGGCCGCCGCGAGCACGGCCAGCGTGGCCGCGCCGGCTTGGAGGCGATTGCGGCCACCCGGCAGTTCCGGCCGCCGCAGATCGGACCGCCGCAGCCCGCCACCCGCGAAGAGCCCGTCCCCGAGCGGCCGCGGCCGCCGCCGCAGAACAGCGCCGACCTTCAGCCGGGCCCGCAACCGCAGCACCTTGAGCGACGGACGCGTCCCCGGCTTCAAAAAGCCGAGCAACGACCGCCCCGACGTCGCCAGGATGGGTTCGGTGGGCGTAGCCCGCGGCGGCATGATCGGCCCCGTCGGTCCCAGTCCGTTCACATCTGCGGCCTCGGAAGCGCCTGCTGCCTCCGAGCGCCCTGCCTCCGAGCGCCCGGGCCTTGAGCGAGCGGCCTTCGAGTGGTCGGTCTCCGAGCGCCCGGCCTTGGTGCGGTTGGGGGTCATGCCGGCGGGTGGGGTGGTGGGTGGACGGTGCGCGGTCGCCGGGTGCGTGGCTGAAGCCCGTACGGTGGCCGGGGAATCTGAAAAGCGCTGAGGGAGTGCGGGTATGACCGCCTGGACGCCGATGATGGCGGCCAGGGCGTGTGCCACCTCCGCGGCTCCGGGGCGCTCCTCGGGACTCTTGGTCAGGCAGCGCATGCACAGGTCGGCCACGGCCGGTGGCATGCCCGGGAGGGTGGGCAGCGGCTCCGGGTCGGCGTACAGGTGGGCTCGGAGGGCGTCCGCCGTCGTCTCCGCCGGCCAGGGCAGGCGGCCGGTGAGCGAGCGGTAGAGCAGCAGCCCTAGCGCGTAGACGTCGGCCGACGCCGAGACCTGTGAGCCGCCGAGCCGTTCCGGTGCGAGATAGGCCGGTGTGCCGAGCAGGCTGCCGTCGGGTGCGGCGTCGCGCTGGCCGACGATCGCCGAGATGCCGAAGTCGACCACCTTGGCGCCGGCCCCGGTGAGCATGACGTTGGCCGGGGTGACGTCGCGGTGCACGACCCCACGCGCGTGCGCGGTGGCCAGCGCCGAACCCACCTCGACGGCCACGCTGACCGCGTCCCGCCAGCCCAGCGGCCCCTGCCGGGCGATCCGCGCCGACACCGACTCGCCGTCGTTGAGTTCCATCACCACGAACGGCACGGTGACCTGGTCGTCGAGCGCCGACTCGCCGAAGTCGTACACCCCGGTGATGTGCGGATGGCAGAGCCGGGCCGCGGCCAGGGCCTCCTGGCGGAGCCGGTCCCGGAAGCTCTGGTCCTCGGCCAGCTTCGACGACAGCACCTTGACCGCCACCGATCGCCCGAGCGTCTCGTCGAACCCGCGCCACACCTCGGACATGCCGCCGCTGCCCAGCTTCTCGACCAGGCGATAACGCTCGGCTATACGAAGCGAATCGTCTTGTCCGTTTCGCTCCGTCCGCCCCATGTGCCGATTGTGACCCGAGGGGCGGCCCGCCCGGTGCCCGTCCGCCGAAACCCGCGTCCCTCGTCCCACAATGCCGGATTCGGGGCCGGCGGTTATCGTGAGGCGTCCGATGTCCCGGCTTCCCGGAGGGCTTCGCATGCAACTCATCAAGGTGATCGTCCCCGCCCCGGTGCGAGGACGCGCCGCTCTCTGACAGCGGCACACGGCTCCTCTCCTCGGGGCGGTCCTCGTGACCGTTTTCCTTCGCTCGAGGAGTACTTTTGCCTGCCCTTTTCACCGCGCCCCTGGGCGCGGACTTCTGGAAGCTCTGGACGTCGTCGGCCGTCACGAACCTGGGTGACGGCATCAGCATGGTGGCCGGCCCGCTGCTCGTCGCCTCCCTCACCGACAGCCCGGCCGCCGTGGCCGGGGCCGTCTTCGCCCAGCAACTGCCGTGGCTCCTGTTCGCCCTGGCCAGCGGCGCCTGGGCCGATCGGCTCGACCGGCGCAAGCTCGTCGTCACGGTCAACGTCATGCGGGCCGTGGCGTTGGGTGGCCTCGCCCTTGCGGTCGGGTGCGGCGCCGCGTCCGTACCCCTGATCTATGCGGTCTTCTTCCTGTTGGGCACGGGCGAGACGTTGGCCGACACCGCGAGCTCGGCCTTCGTGCCGGCCCTGGTGCCGGCCGAGCGCAGGCCCGTCGCCAACTCCCTGCTGTTCGCGAACTTCAACGTCCTCAACCAGTTCGCCGCCAAGCCGCTGGGTGCCTGGCTCTTCGTGGTCGCGGCGGCCGTGCCGTTCGGCGTCAACGCGCTGACGTTCGCCCTGGCCGCGGCCCTCGTGGCGGCGATCCGATCGGTGCCGCCGCCGGAGAAGCGGCCACGGACCCGGCTGCGTACGGACATCGCCGAAGGCATCCGCTGGCTGGCCCGGCACCGCCTGCTGCGAACCCTGGCCCTCACGATGGCCGTGGGCAACATCGTGTTCTGCGCGGCCTTCGCGGTCTTCGTCCTCTACGCCGAGCAGCGCCTGGGCCTGACCGGCGTCGGCTACGGCGTACTGCTGATCGCGTTCGCGGTCGGCGGGCTGCTGGGCACGGTGGTGGCGCCCACGCTGATCCGCCGCCTCGGCTCGGCGACCCTGCTGCGGGCCGGGCTGCTGATCGAGGTGGCCCTGCACGCGACGCTGGCCCTCACCCGCGAGCCGGTGGTGGCGGCCGCGATGATCGTCGTCTTCGGCGTGCACACCACCATCTGGGGCGTCGTGGTGACCACGATCCGCCAGCGCGATGTGCCCTCGTCGATGTTCGGGCGCATTGCGAGTGTGTACGCCTTCCTGGACCTCGGCGGTGCCGCTGCGGGCTCCCTGGTCGGCGGCGCCGTGGCCACCGCGTACGGCCTGGTGGCGACGTATTGGACCGCGGCCGCGGCCATGGCCGTCGTAGCGCTCGCCGCGTGGCGTCCGATCGCCCTGGCTGCCGGTGCGGTGGTTCCTCGATAGGGTCGGTGGCATGTCGAGGCTTGCGGTGGTCAGTGGGGGCGGAACGGGCATCGGCCGGGCGACGGCCGGCATGCTGGCCGGCGAGGGATACGACGTGATCATCGTCGGCCGGCGGCCCGAGGTGCTGGCCGAGGCGGTCGACTGGATCGGGCCGCAGGCGTCCGCGGTGACGGCCGACGTGTCCGACCCGGCCCAGGTCGCCACGGTCGTCGAGGCGGTCGGCGACCGCCGGCTCGACGTGCTCGTCAACAACGCCGGCGCCTATGTGGCCGGCGGCGGCGCCAAGCTCGACGAGGTGGCCGAGCATTGGCGGGCCAACTTCGAGTCCAATGTCGTCACCGCCGTCCTGCTGACCACGGCGCTGCTGCCCGCCCTGCGCCGTCCGGGCGGTCACATCATCCTGACCAGCTCGATCGCCGCCCAGCGGGGCGGTGGCGGCCCCTACTCGGCCGCGAAGGCCGCCCTGCACGGCTATGTCCTCGACCTCGCCGCCGACCTGGGGGAGCAGGGCATCACCGCGAACGTGATCTCCCCCGGTTACGTCACCGACAGCGAGTTCTTCGCCGGCCGGATGACTCCCGAGGGCCACACCAGGCGCGTCGACGCCACGCTGCTCAAACGGGCCGGCGAGCCCGGCGACATCGCCGAGGCGGTCCGCTGGCTGGTCGGCCCCGGCGGCCGTTACGTGACCGGCCAGATCATCAACGTCAACGGCGGGTCGGTCCTGGGCCGCTGAGTCATTTGGCGCCGCCGGTGAAGCGGCCCTCGCCCGCACGGTTGGGGCGGAAGCGGAGGCCGGACCAGCGGTCGTCGATGGCGACCTGGCCGCAGGGCCGCATGTCGAAGTCGGCGACGATCGGCCACAGGGTGTCGCGGTTGACGTCGGCCTTGTTGCCCTTCGGATAGGCGACCCAGAACACGCCCGGCTTGGCCAGGTCGGACGAGTGTTTCTCGAGCTGCTCGCGGGCGCTGGCCGCGCTCTCCGCGAAGAGCACCGCCGTGCTCGCCGTGGCCATCAGGTCGGCCTCGCGCACTCCGTCGGGCATCGGCGCCAGCAGTGGCAGCTGCGCGGGATCCGAGAGCCACACGGTGGTGTTCGGCTTGATCAGGAGCTTCTCGGCAATCGTCTTCGACATGCGTTCGAGCCTGGCACCGACAAAAAATGTTGTCAAGGACGTTGTGGATAACTCCCAAGCCTGTGGATAACTTCGGGTTCTGTCGGACCGGGCTGATAGACATGCCGGGTGAGCGAGACGACGCGTGCGACGACCGAAGTGACGCCGGCCCAGCGGGCCGAGGTGCGTGAGCGGGCCGAGGCGATCCTGCGCCGGCTCGCGGGCGATCACGCCAAGCTCCGCGAGGATCAGTGGCGGGCGATCGAGGCGCTGACCGTCGACCGCCGCCGGGTGCTCTGCGTGCAGCGTACGGGCTGGGGCAAGTCGGCTGTCTATTTCGTCGCGACCGCCCTGCTGCGCGCGGCCGACACGGCCGCGGGCCCGACGGTCATCGTCTCGCCCCTGCTCGCCCTCATGCGCAACCAGGTCGACGCGGCCGCCCGGGCCGGCATCCGGGCGCGCACGATCAACTCGGCCAACCTCGACGAGTGGTCGCTGATCGAGGCCGAGGTCCGCGCGGGCGAGGTCGACGTGCTGTTGATCAGCCCCGAGCGGCTGAACAACCCCGACTTCCGCGACAACGTGCTGCCCGGCCTGGCCGCCAGCACGGGCCTGCTGGTGGTCGACGAGGCACATTGCGTCTCCGACTGGGGCCACGACTTCCGGCCCGACTACCGGCGGCTGCGGACCTTCCTGGCCGGCCTTCCCTCCCGTACGCCGGTGCTGGCCACCACGGCGACCGCCAACGCCCGCGTCACGGCCGACGTGGCCGATCAGCTCGGTGACGCCCTGGTCCTGCGCGGCCCGCTCGACCGTGACTCGCTGCGCCTGGCCGTGCTCGACCTGCCGAACCCGGCGCACCGGCTGGCCTGGCTGGCCGACCATCTCGAGCGGCTGCCCGGTTCCGGCATCGTCTACACGTTGACCGTCGCCGGCGCCACCGAGACGGCCGAGTTCCTACGTTCGCGCGGGTTCGCCGTGGCGTCGTACACGGGACAGGTCGAAGACGCCGATCGCCGGGCGGCCGAGCAGGACCTGCTCGACAACAAGATCAAGGCGTTGGTGGCGACGTCGGCGCTGGGCATGGGCTTCGACAAGCCCGATCTGGGTTTCGTCGTCCACTTGGGAGCGCCGTCCTCGCCGATCGCCTACTACCAGCAGGTGGGCCGGGCCGGCCGCGCCGTCGAGCACGCCGAGGTGGTGCTGCTGCCGGGCGCCGAGGACGCGGCGATCTGGCGATATTTCGCGTCGCTGGCCTTCCCGCCCGAGGAGCAGGTCCGCGCGGTGCTGGCCAACCTGTGGCCCGACCGTCCGATGTCCACACAGGCGCTCGAGCCGCTCGTCGACCTGCGGCGCAACCGGCTCGAGATGATGCTGAAAGTGCTCGATGTGGACGGTGCGGTCCGGCGGGCACGCGGCGGCTGGCTCGCCACCGGCGAGCCGTGGACCTACGACACCGAGCGGTTGCGCCGGGTGGCCGAGGCGCGGTCCGCGGAGCGGAAGACCATGATCGAGTACGCCGCGACGACCGCCTGCCGCATGGAATTCCTGCGCCGGTGTCTCGACGATCCGGAGGCCGCGCCCTGCGGGCGGTGCGACAACTGCGCCGGCCCGTTGTTCGACGCCGAGGTGTCCGGCGCGGCGCTGGCCGCGGCGGACGCCTTCCTCGGCCGCCCCGGCATCGAGATCGCGCCGAAGAAGATGTGGCCGACGGGCCTCGCGGCGGTCGGGGTCTCCCTCAAGGGCAAGATCGCCCCGAGCGAGCAGATCGAGCCCGGCCGCGCCGTGGGGCGTCTTTCCGACCTGGGCTGGGGCGGCAGGCTGCGTGGCCTGGTGGCCCCCGAGGCGGCCGACGCGCCGATCCCCGACGATCTGGCGGCGGCCGTGGTCGAGATCCTCAAGAACTGGGCTCACGGCGACGACGCGTGGCCGGAGCGCCCGGCCGCCGTGGCGGCGATCGCGTCACGCCGCCACCCGGAGCTGATCCGCTCGCTGGCCGACCACATCGCCCGGGTCGGCCGCCTGCCGATGCTCGGCACTGTGACCTCGGCGCACACCGCCGACTCGGACCACCGGGGCAACAGTGCCCAGCGGGTCCGTTCGCTGCACGACGCTTTCACCGTCCCGGGCGAGTTGGCCGCCGAGCTGCCCCTCCTCACCGGGCCGGTCCTGCTGGTGGACGACCTGGTCGACTCCGGCTGGACGATGTCGTTGGCCGGGCGGGCCCTGCGACGTTCCGGTGCCACAGGGGTGCTGCCGCTGGCCTTGGCCGTCGCCGGCTGAAGTCCTGGAGGGTGCTATACGGGGAGGGGGTATGCTGATGAGCATGTCCGACGAGGCGATGGCGCAGCATGGGCCGCATGGGTATTCGGGTGACAAGGCTGCCCTGCTCGGGCGGCTCCGGCGTATTGAGGGGCAGATCCGCGGGATTCAGCGGATGGTCGACGAGGACACGTACTGCATTGACGTGTTGACTCAGATCTCCGCGGCCAAGAGTGCTCTTCAAGCCGTGGCGGTGGGGCTCCTCGAGGATCACCTGGCGCACTGCGTGGTCGACGCGGCCCGGGCCGGGGATCCCAGCGCCAAGGTCAAAGAGGCGTCCGACGCCATCGCCCGGCTCGTTCGTTCCTGACGGTTGTTCTGAAAGGCTCTGCCATGGCTGTGACCAGCACCTACACCGTTACCGGCATGACCTGCGGGCACTGCGTCCAGGCGGTGACCGGCGAGCTCTCCGCCCTTCCGGGCGTGGGTGACGTGCAGGTCGACCTCGCCTCGGGCGCGGTCACGGTGACCAGCGAGGCCCCGCTCACCGACGACGCGGTGCGTGCCGCCGTGGACGAAGCCGGCTACGAGCTCGCGAATGCCTGACGACCCACCGGTCGAGCCGGCCGCGACCGATGCCCGGGACGAGCCTGTCGTCCTGGGCATCGTGGGCGCGCGCCGGGCCGCCCGGGCCGCGGAGACGCCGGTGGAGGCGGAGCCCCGAGGCGACGAGGCGGACACACCGGCCGAGACGCCGGCGGGGGATCGGGCCGGGTTCCGGCTGGCGGCGTTCGGGGCGGTGCTTATCGTCGTGCTGTTCGCCGGGTACGGGCTGGGGCGGCTCAACAACTCGACCGCCTCCGCGTCGGCGCCACCGACCAGTGGGAACGCGACCGATGGCGCGGCCATGCCCGGTATGCCGGGCATGGCGGTCGACGAGAACCAGCCCCACGTGCACAACACCGACGGCACGGTCTCCCAGGGCGGCGCCACCAGCTCCGCCGTGGCCGCGGGCTCGGCCATCGGTGGGCTGTCGCTCAGCTCGTGTGGGCTGACGCTCGTTCCGAAGGGGACCACGTTCCAGGCCGGCAAGGCGCAACGGCTGAATTTCCAGATCACCGGGTCCGGCGGGGCGGCCGTCACGACGTACGCGATCGTGCATGACAAGCCCCTGCATCTGATCGTGGTGCGGCGTGATCTGAGCGGCTTCCAGCATCTGCACCCGACCATGGCGTCGGACGGCACCTGGGGCATCGACCTCACGCTGGCCGAGCCGGGGATCTACCGGATGATCGCCGACTTCACCGCTGTCGTCGGTGGACAGCAGATCGCCACCACGCTCGGCGCCGATCTGACCGTCGCCGGCGACTACGCGCCGGTGGCGCTGCCCGCTCCCTCGGCTGATGCGGAGACGGGGGGCTTCCAGGTCGCGTACGAGGGGAAGCCCGACACCGTCTCGACCCAGCCGATCCTGATGACGGTCACCGGGGCCGACGGCCGGCCGGCCCGGCTCGACCCCTATCTCGGCGCGTTCGGGCATCTCGTAGTCATGCGGGAGGGCGATCTCGCGTACGTCCACGTGCACCCGGAGACGCAGCTGGTCGACGGCAAGGTCAAGTTCTGGCTGGCCCTGCCGAGCGCCGGCGCCTACCGGATGTTCCTCGACTTCCAGGTCGCCGGCACGGTCCACACCGCGGCATGGACCGTGCGGATCGATTAGCGGGAGAGCAGCTTCTCCAGTGCCGGCGTCACGCCCCACTCGGAGGTGAGCGCCTCGTACTCCGCCCGCTGCGCATCGGTGGGCGGAGTCGTCGTCTTGCGGGCCCGCAGCAGCAGGTTGCGGGGTGTGTGGGCCGAGTCGATGAACTCGACCACCTCGACCTTGTAGCCGCGCAGGCGCAGCAGGCCGGCCCGCAACGAGTCGGTCAGCACGTCGGCGAAACGCTCGCGCATGATGGCGTGCCGGGTCAGCTCGCCGAACGGGGCCGGCGCCGGGCGGCCCTTCAGCTGGGCCGCGATGTCGTGGTGGCAGCACGGCGCGGCCAGCACCCACTCGGCGTTCCAGCTCACGGCCCGGGCCAGCGCCTGATCGGTGGCCGTGTCGCAGGCGTGCAGGGCGAGCACCAGATCGGGGTCGAACGGCACCTCCGCGTCCTCGATCGTGCCCGCCACGAACGTGACGTCCTCGGCGCATCCCAGCTCGGCGGCCACCTCCGTGTTACGTACCCGCTGATCCTCCCGGACGTCGACCCCCACCACCTGGACCTTCGCGCCCCGCCCGGTCAGATAGCGGTACGCGGCGAAGGTCAGATAGGCGTTTCCGCAGCCCAGGTCGACGACGCGGAGCGGCGACGGCAGCTCGGCCGGCAGCGACGCGGCCAGCGACCTCAGGAACGCGTCGACCTGGCGGCGCTTCGCCGCGTTGCCCCCGATGACCTTGAAGAGCGGGTCGCCCGGATCGAGCAGCCACTGCTTGGCCCGGTCGTGCTCGCCGGTCGCGGGAGCGGCGGCCACGGCGGCCGATCGGTGCACCTGAGCGTCACCCTTCTTGGTGACACGCAGTTGCAGCGTTCCCGTCGAGGACTCGACGTGCCAGTTGCCGAACGGCTCGCTGAGCAGCTCGTCGAGGGCCGACGGGGAGATGTCGACGTTGCGGGTGAACGGGCGAGAGCCGTCGTTGGTGACGATCTGCAACTTCGGCCCGGCCTTGAGCGTCACCGGGCGTACCTCGGCACGAACGATGGAAGGGGTTTGACCACGACGCTTGCCCGCCGCCACCGCACGGGTGAGACCGGGAGCAAGGATCATGTCCCGGACCTCGGCCAGGGCGTCGTCGAGCGATTGGGGCATCCCTCAATGATGCCTCGGAACGCCGGGCACCCTCGCAAGTGCTTGCCGTGGCAAAAGACTAGGCTGTCGGCGCGAGAAGCGAGGTGCCACGTCGATGTCGTTGATGGCCGACCCGCCCGGGGCCGACCGGCTCTCCGTCCGCGTGCGCCGCGGCACCAGTGGCTGGCACGACGCCGCCCAGCGCAGCGGCTTTCTCGACGCCCTCGCGGCCGGCCGGCTGGCCTGGGAGGCCTACGCCGATCTGACCGCGCAGCACTGGTTCATCTACGAGGCGCTGGAATCGGCCGCGACGACCATGGCCGACGATCCGGTCGTCGCCACCTTCCTCTTTCCCGAGCTGCGGCGCCTGCCTTCGCTCGAGGCCGACCTGCGTTTCCTGTACGGGGCGAACTGGCTCGACCAGGCGGCCGCGCTGCCCGCCACGACCGTCTACTGCACGCGGCTGCGCGACGTGGCCTTCCGCGCCTCGACGGGCTTCGTGGCGCATCAGTACACGCGCTACATCGGCGATCTTTCGGGCGGCCAATACCTAGGACCGGCGATTGCCCGGGCGTACGGCTTGCCGAGCCCCGACGGACACCGGTTCTTCCAGTTCGCCGGGGTCGAGCCGCAGTCGTTCAAGGCGCACTACCGCGGCCTGCTCGACGGTGTGCCCTGGTCGTATCCCGAGCAGAACGAGTTCATCGCGGAGGTCGCCGAGGCGTACCGCCTCAACATCGACCTGCTGACCGAGTTGCAGCACAAATGGAGCTGACATGACGGACCCGTTCACGCCCGAGGTCGTGGAGCAGATCGCTCACCACATGAACGGCGACCACGCCGAGGACAACGTGCTGATCGTGCGCGCGCTCGGCGGCATGCCGACCGCGACGGCGGCCCGCATGTCCGGCTTGGACGCCGACGCGATGGAGTTCGCCGCGGTGGTCGACGGGATCGAGGTGCCGGTGCGCATCCCGTTCTCGGAACACCTCACCGAACGTCGTCAGGTGCGGGCCGAGGCCGTCCGCATGTACCGGGACGCTTGCGCCGCCCTGAACGAAGAGCCCCGTCACTGAGGTGACGGGGCCCTAGCGACTGGCGAGAGGTCAGGCGGTCGTTCCGACCCCGGCCTCCGAGCCGCCGGTCATTTCGGCGGGTGCACCGGCTGCGGCGCGGGCACCGGCTCCGGCGCGGGCACCGGCTGCGGCGGGCGCGTCGGCCGCATCGGCTCCGCCGGAAGCGCGGACTGCGGCGGAAGTGCCGGCTGTGGCAGGAGCGCCGGCCCCGGCGGGCGTGTCGGCGGCGGGCGTGTCGGACGACTCGGCGGTGGTGGTACCCGATCCGGATCCCCGGCTGCCACGGCCCCCGCGGCGACGGCGACGGCGCGGCTGGCCTTCCTCACCCCCGTCCGTCGACGACGAGTCCGAAATTTCGGAAATGTCGGACGGGGTGGAGGCAGTGGAGGCGCTGGCGGTGTCAGTGGCGCTGGCGGTGTCAGTGGCGATGGCGGTGTCAGTGGCGGTGGCGGTGTCAGTGGCGGTGGCGGCGTCGGCTGTGCCGTCGGAGAAGAGCGGCGCCGGCACCCGGCGACGGGTCCGCGTGCGCGGCTTGGCCTCGGCCTGGTCGGCACCGGGCGTGTCCGAGCTGTCGGTCCCGCCCGGCTCGGTGACGGAACCGGTGGTCACGGCCTCGTCTGCGCCCGGCTCGGTGACCCGGCGGCGACGGCGCTGGCGCTTCGGGCGCTCGGCGTCGTCGGTGCTGTCGCCGCTCGACGGCGCTGAGCTGGACGGACCGGAGCTCGACGGCGCCGATCCGCCCCGCGGTGAACGTCCGCCGCGACCACGGTCGCCCCGCCCACCGTCACGGCGACGGCGGCCGCCTCCGCCCAGGTCCTCCTCGACCTCGGCCGACAGGCCGGCCCGGCTGCGGTCGGCGGTCGGCAGCGTGCCCGAGACGTCGGCCGGGATGTCCAGGTCGCTGAAGAGCGCCGGGCTCGTGTGGTACGTCTCCGGCGGCTGCGGCATGTTCAGCCCCAGCGACTTGTCGATGAGGACCCAGCGGGGCATGTCCTCCCAGTCGACGAAGGTCACCGCGACGCCGGTCGCGCCGGCACGGCCGGTGCGGCCGATGCGGTGCGTGTACGTCTCGGGGTCTTCCGGGCAGTCGTAGTTGATCACGTGGGTGACACCGGAGACGTCGAGGCCGCGGGCCGCGACGTCGGTGGCCACGAGCACGTCGATCTTGCCGGTGCGGAACGCCCGCAGGGCGCGCTCACGAGCGCCCTGGTTGAGGTCACCGTGCACCGCGGCGACCGCGAAGCCGCGGAAGTCGAGGTCTTCGGCGACCCGGTCGGCCGCACGCTTGGTGCGCGTGAAGATCATCGTGAGGCCGCGGCCGTTGGCCTGGAGGATGCGCGCGACCATCTCGAGCTTGTTCAGCGGATGGGTGCGGTAGACGACCTGCTTGGTCAGCGGCGACGCGGCGCTGTCGGCGGTGTGACCGGCGTGGATCGTCACCGGGTGGTGCAGGAAGCGCCGGGACAGCGCCACGATCGGGTCGGGCATGGTGGCCGAGAAGAGCATGGTCTGGCGCTGCTCGGGGAGCATGGCCAGGATCTTCTCGACGTCCTCGAGGAAGCCCAGGTCGAGCATGCGGTCGGCCTCGTCGAGCACGAGCGCCTTGATCGAGGTGAGCTTGAGCTGCTTCTGCTTGGCCAGGTCGAGCAGGCGGCCGGGCGTGCCGACCAGGATCTCGACGCCCTTCTTGAGCGCCTCGACCTGCGGCTCGTAGGCGACGCCGCCGTAGATGGGGAGCACGCGCACGCCGCGGGTGCTGCCGGCCGCGGCCAGGTCGCGGGCGACCTGGAGGCCGAGCTCGCGGGTGGGCACGACGATGAGGGCCTGCGGCTTGCCGTCGGCGCCCTCGGACGGCGCGGTCACGCGCTCGAGGATGGGCAGGCCGAAGCCCAGGGTCTTGCCGGTGCCGGTCGGCGCCTGGCCGATCAGGTCGGTGCCGCGCAGCGCGATGGGCAGCGCGTATTCCTGGATGGCGAAGGCCCGGGTGATGCCGGCCTTGGCCAGCGCCTCGACGGTTTCGGCGCGGACGCCCAGCTCGGCGAAGGTGGGGCTGTCGACGCGGACCGGAGCGCGATCGGTGACTGGTACCAGTGCGGGTTCGTTGGACTCGATGTCGGTCATGAAGTTTTACGGGTGCCTCTCGTGGTGCGCCCGTGGAAGTCTGGGGCGCGGTATGGGTAGGGCGCGGGCCACACGCTGGAAAAGCGGGCCGCGCGCGCGTTGGCCGCCACAATCAGTGAAGATGGCGATCGGAGGAGATCGACGTCGACGGCAACTCCGCCATTCTACCTGACTCCGCGATCGTGCACCTCAGAGCGGATATACGCCGAGGGCGCCCCCTCGGAAGAAGGGGCGCCCTCGTGCGGTGCTGAAGCGAATCAGCGCGAGGTGAAGCCGAACGGACGGTTGCTCGACTCGGCGATCTCCACGTAGGCCACCTTGGCGATCGGAATGATCACCTTGCGGCCCTTTTCATCTGTGAGCGACAGGACGCTGTCCTTGGCCATCGCCTCGGTCACGGCCTGCTCGACCTCCGCCGGGGTCTGCGCGCTCTCGAGCACCAGCTCACGCGGCGTGTGCTGCACGCCGATCTTGACCTCCACGGGGCCCTCCCTTTTCGCGGTCTTACCGCTGGCTAGGCTATCCGATTTCCGCCGCCGCGCCCCCTGATGTGCCGCCCTGTAGCGGGAAGCTGGCGATCCCGCGCCAGATCAGCGCAGCTACGAGCGCTTCGGCTTCAGCTTTGGGCGTACGCCGGCCGTTCGCCAGCCAGAACTGGGCCGACTGTCCGGCCGCGCCGACCAGGCCCGAGGCGAGCAGCTCGGCCTGGTCGCCGCTGAGGTTGGTGTCGGAGATGATCGTGTCGGTGACGGCCGCGATGCAGCCCTGCTCGACGCGCTCGACCCGCTGACGCACCTGGGCGTCGTTGCGCAGGTCGGACTCGAAGACGAGGCGGAAGGCCTCGCTCTCGTGGTCCATGAAGTCGAAGTACGCCCGGACGGCGCCCTTGACGCGCTCCTTGTTGTCCGAGGTGGCGTGCATGGCGTCGCGAACCTTGGCGATTATCGCGTCGCAGTGCGTGTCCAGCAGCGCCAGATAGAGCTCCAGCTTGCCGGGGAAGTGCTGGTAGAGGACGGGCTTGGAGACACCGGCCTTCTCCGCGATGTCGTCCATCGCGGCCGCGTGGTAGCCGTGCGCCACGAAGACCTGCTGGGCAGCGGCCAGCAGCTGCTTGCGACGCGCGGAGCGCGGCAGCCGGGTCGGCCGTGCCGTCTGGGCCCCGCCGGATGCAGCGGTCATGTCTGTCGAACCTCCAGGGGGAGCCTGCTCGGATTGCCCGGATCGGCGTGTGATGCTGTCGTCGGGCAATTGTCGCGCCGCTGCAACTTATCGCCACTGCAACCACACGGTAGCCTCAGCGGGGGCGGAGCGAGGAGCGCGCGGTGGATGAATCAGGGCATTCCGGAGACACCGGAGCCGCGGAGAGCGGCGACGGTGGTGAGTCGCGTGAGCGCACCAGGGTGAACGGCTGGGCGACCTCCGACAGCCCTTGGTCCTACCAGGGTCCCGCGGCCGAACCGGAGTCCGAGGTGCCGGCCTGGCGCCGTTCCGGGGCCGAGAGCCGAGCGTTTCCGCGTAATCCGGCATTTCCGTCATCGGCCGTCCCCGCGTCGAGCGCGCCGGCGCCCGCACCGGCCCCACCCGGCTTCGTCGACGCCGGCCGCACCGGCGAGATTCCCCCGTCCGTGGCACCCGAGTCACCCGCGCCGCGCTGGGACAACCGCCCGCGCTACAGCGACCTGCTCTCCCACCTGAGCCCGTCGTCCGGCACAAGCGTCCCGTCGTCCGACGCGGGCGCCCCGTCGTTTGAGACGCGCCCGCAGAGCCTGTCCAACTCGCCGCCGCCCGTCGCGCAGACCAGCGCGCCCGCCCACCCCGGCATGACCACCGGCGAGATCCGCGAGCCCGGCCTGCGCACCGGCGACCCTCTCCTGTCGCTGCGCCGCTTCGATGTGCCGACACCCAACAGCGCACCCCCTTATCCGTACGAGGGTGATCTCGACGAGTCGCAGGACGCGCCGCCCCCCGCGCCGATCGCCCGGCAGCGCTCCGCCGTGCCGATGGTCCGCCCGGCCGCCCCCGACGCCCGCCGCCCCGACTGGAACGCGGCCGAGCCCGCGCGACACGCTCTGAACACCCCGGCCCAGGGCATTCCCCGGGTCGAGCGGGTCCGGCCCGAGGCCGCGGCCGAGGAGCCCGAGCCGTCCCGACCGGCGTACGACCCGTCGAGCTTCCCGCGCCGCCTGTCCTACGAGCCGCCGGCCCCGGCGCCCTACGAGCCGCCCTTCGGAGGTTTCGGCAGCCGTGCCGAGCTCGACCCGCGCGGACTGCCCCAGCGCGTGCCGGCCCAGCCGGACGTGCCCCAGGTTCCGGAGCCGCCATTGGTCGAGCCCACCGCCGAGACGCCCGCGCTGGCGCGGATCGCCACCCATCTGCGCCGCGGTGACGTGCTGCCCGCCGAGGAACGCCAGGAGGGTTTCGACGTGCGAGCGATCCTCGCCGCGGTCCGTGAGGTCGAGGGCGTCCGGGACGCCTCGCTGCGCTCCACCCCGGCCGGCGCGCACAGCCTGCGCCTCGACCTGGCCGAGGGCGCCGACCCGGCCGAGGTGAGCCGTCAGGTGGCCCGCCTGCTCCAGGACCGCATGGGCCTCGACGCCGCCATGCAGGGCGAGGGCCAGCCCGCGCCGCCCCCGCAGTCACCGCCCGAGTCCCCGGCCACGGCGCCGGTCTCACCGTCCGCGCTCGTGCCCCGAGCCCGCCCACAGGTGCCCACGACCTCACCGGCCCCGACGTCCGCCGCCCCGACCTCACCGGCCCGGTCCGCGACGTCTCCCACCCGCCCTTCCACCGCTCCGACCTCACCGGCCCGGTCCGGCGCCTCGCCCACCCGGCCCTCCGCCGGCTCGGCGTCTCCCACCTGGTCTTCCGAGGCCCCGGCGTCTCCCGCCTGGTCTTCCGAAGCTCCGGCCGCTCCGTCCCGGCTTTCCGAGCCGACGTCTCCCGCCTGGTCCTCGGAGACCTCGACATCGTCCTCCCGGCTTCCCGAGGCGCCGACGTCTTCGTCCCGGCTTTCTGAGGCGCCGACGTCTTCGTCCCGGCTTCCCGAGGCGCCGACGTCCTCCTCCCGGCTTCCTGAGGCGCGGACTGCTTCCTCCCGGCTTTCCGAGGCGCCGGCGTCTTCCTCTCGGACCTCGACGGCCCCGACCTCTCCGGCCTGGTCCTCCGAGGACCCGACTTCGTCCTCCCGGAGTTCCGCCGCGTCCACGTCTTCCGCCGGCTCGACGGCTCCCTCCCAGGTCTCCGCGGCCCCGGTGTCACCCTCCCGGTCGTCCACAGCGCCCACGTCGCCCGCCCGAGCCTTCCCGGCGTCCACCTCAGCGCCGCCATTCACTCCGGCGGAGCAGCAGGCGTCCGCCTCCGCCCCGCCGGCCGCAGCGACGCGCCCCGACTCGGCGACGCGCTCCGACCTGACGCGCTCGGATGCGGGGCGTGCGGACACGGCGCGCTCCGATCTGACGCGCCCGAATGCGGGGGCGCGTGCGGACGCGGCGCGCTCTGACCTGACGCGCTCGGATGCGGGGGCCCGTTCGGACACGGCGCGCTCTGACCTCGGGCGGCCCGACACGCTGGCCCGTTCGGACACGGCGCGCTCGAATCCGGGCAGCCGGACCGCTGCCGCCTCTCCGGCGAGCGCTACCACCACGACCCCCACGCGCTCGGCCGAGTCGGTGTCGCGCCGGAGCGAGCTGTCGGCGCAGCACGCCAAGCCCGAGGCTTCCGAGACCTTGGAGGGCGCC
The DNA here is from genome assembly GCF_050956135.1 of Actinoplanes sp. CA-131856. GTDB lineage: Bacteria > Actinomycetota > Actinomycetes > Mycobacteriales > Micromonosporaceae > Actinoplanes. The sequence goes on from NZ_CP191849.1 coordinate 687,981, forward strand.
GAGGTCGTACCCGATGGCCTCGACTGCGGCCCTCCGCGTCCGCTCTATCCCGGCGAGCACCCCGGTCCCCGCGTCGTCATCGAGAACGTGCAGGTCAACACCTTCGGCGCCGACGCCACGGTCGAGGTCAAGCTGGCCGTCGGGGCGCGCACCGCGTCCGGTGTGGCCACCGGCCCGGCCGTGGACGGCTATCTGCTGCGGCTGTGCGCCATGGCCACCGCCGGCGCCGTCGACGAGTTGCTGGCCACCTCCGAGCACCCCGAAGGGCCGGCCCGCTGCTTCGTCGAGCACGCCGCCGCCGTCCCGTTCGGAGCTTCGCAGGTCGCCGTCGTCGTGCTGTTGCTGTCCTGCGGCGGCTGGGTCGAGCAGCTCGCCGGCTCGGCCGTGGTGACCAGCGACGACCGGCACGCGATGGTCCGGGCCACTCTGGCCGCCGTCAATCGCCGGCTTGAGGCACTCTTGACTCGATGAGAGGCGCGATCCTGGCCCCCGACAGCGCACTGCTGCCGGAGGGCGAAGCACCAGCACCCTGGCCCGCCCGCCGGGTCACGATCGGCGGGGCGATGCTGCACGTCCGGGACACCCCGGGCACCAGCTCCACCGCCGAGCCGGCCGTCTACGTGCACGGTCTCGGCGGTTCGTCGCAGAACTTCACCGACGTCGCCGGCCTGCTCGCCGAGCGGTTCGACGCGCAGGCGGTCGACCTGCCCGGCTTCGGCTACAGCGATCAGATCAAGCGCTATTCGATCCCCGCGTTCGCCGCGACCCTGATCGGATATCTCGAGCACGACGGCCGCGGGCCCGTCCACCTGGTCGGCAACTCGCTCGGTGGCTCCATCGCCGTACGTGTCGCCGCTCTGCGCCCTGATCTTGTCCGCACGCTCACTTTGATCTCTCCCGCGATGCCGTTCCTCGATCCACGGCGTACGGCGCAAGGTCCTGTCCTGCCCTTGCTCGCTCTGCCGCGCGCCGATCGCTTGCTTGCCTGGGGAATGGCCCGGCTGACCGCCGAGGAGATGGCCGAGCAGGTGCTGGCCGCGTGCTTCGGCGACACCAGCAAGGTCACCCCGCAGCGCCGGGCCGAGGCGATGGAGGAGATCAAGCTCCGCTACACCGTGGCGCACTATCCGAAGGCCTATCTCGGGACGCTGCGCGGACTGGTCTCCAGCTTCCTGCGGGCGTACCTGCCGGGTGAGAACTCGCAGTGGCGTCTCGCGGCCCGGGTCGAGGCGCCGACGCTGGTCATCGGCGGCCTGAACGACAAGCTGGTCGACGCGCGGGTGCCGGTGCAGGTGGCCCGCACGATCCCGGACTCGCGGCTGCTGATCCTGCCGGGCGTCGGCCACGTCGCCCAGATGGAGGTGCCGCGCCTGGTGGCCCGCGCCGTCGTGGGCATGCTGAACGACGTCGCGGCCCCGGTCGGCCGATAGCGAAACCGGCTACACAAGATCCATACGGCGCGACAGCCGTCGGTCCCGTGTGCGAGGCTGACGGACGATGATCGACGAAGCACCGGCCCCGCGAACAGACCGTCCCGATCGGTGGCGGCGCTGGTGGCTTGTGGTCTTCGCCCTGGTCATCGTGGTCGGCGCGGGCTTCGCGGTGGGCCGGCGCATCGAGCAGGGCAACCCGGCTTCGGCCGCGCCCTCGGTCTCGTCGGCGCCCGTCGTGTCGCCCTCACCGACGTACTCCTCGTCGGCGCCCGTCGTGTCGCCCTCACCGACGTACTCCTCGCCGGCGCCTTTGATCGAAGCGACCACCAAGCCGGCGCCGACGAAAGCCACCCCGCCGCCCACGCACGGTCCGGGCGTTTTCACGTACGCCGCCACGCGCGGCCCGGTGATCGGGACGAAGGGGCCGCTGCGCCGCTTCAAGGTGGCCGTCGAGCGGGGGAGCGGCGAGAACGTGAACGAGTTCGCGGCCGCCGTGGCCGGGACGCTGGGTGACAAGCGCAGCTGGACCGGCACCGGCCAGCTGCGGCTCCAGCTGGTGCCGGGCGCCGAGAAGGCCGACTTCACGGTCTTCCTGGCCACTCGCGACACCGCCGGCAAGATGTGCCTCCAGGGCGGCACCAACATCCGCGTCGGCGGCGTCCCTTACACGTCGTGCCGCACGACCGGGCGCGCCATCATCAACCTCGATCGCTGGCGGTTGTCGGCGCCGCCGTACCTCAAGGCCAAGGTCTCCCTCGGCGTCTATCGGCAGTACGTCATCAACCACGAGGTCGGCCACGAGCTCGGACATCACCACCAGAACTGCCCCAAGGCCGGCGGACCGGCACCGGTCATGGTGCAACAGACATTGACCTTGCGAGGGTGTACGGCCTACGCGTGGCCCACGCGCAACGGCAAGATCTTCACCGGGCCGGCCATCTAAAATTCCCGCATCCCGCATGTCGGGCCGGTGGTGATTGTCATGGCCGTCACCGGCGGCCACGAGCGACAATGGGTCCCGATCCTTACCGTCAACCCGGGGAGTTAACGTGGCACTGCCCCCGCTCGTCGAGCCGGCCGCAGAGCTGTCGATCGATGAGATCCGCCGTTACTCGCGGCACCTGATCATCCCGGATGTCGGGATGGACGGTCAGAAGCGGCTGAAGAACGCCAAGGTCCTGGTCGTCGGCGCGGGCGGTCTCGGCTCGCCGGCGCTGCTCTACCTGGCCGCCGCCGGCGTGGGCACGCTGGGCATCGTCGACTTCGACACGGTCGACGAGTCCAACCTGCAGCGCCAGGTCATTCACGGCGTCTCCGACGTGGGCCGGCCCAAGGCCGAGTCCGCCGCGGCGAGCATTCGGGAGATCAACCCGCTGGTGAACGTGGTCATCCACAACACCGCGCTCGACGTCGACAACGTCAAGGAGATCTTCAGCCAGTACGACCTGATCGTCGACGGCACCGACAACTTCGCGACGCGTTACATGGTCAACGACGCCGCGGTGCTGCTCGGCAAGCCGTACGTCTGGGGCTCGATCTATCGTTTCGACGGCCAGGCCTCGGTCTTCTGGGAGGAGCACGGTCCCTGCTACCGCTGCCTCTACCCGGAGCCCCCGCCGCCCGGCATGGTGCCGAGCTGCGCCGAGGGCGGCGTCCTCGGCGTGCTGTGCGCGTCGATCGGCTCGATCCAGGTCAACGAGGCCATCAAGCTGATCACCGGCATCGGTGAGCCGCTGGTCGGCAAGCTGATGGTCTACGACGCCCTCGAGATGGAATACCGCAAGATCAAGGTCCGCAAGGACCCGAACTGCGCGCTCTGCGGGGACAACCCCACGGTCACCGACCTGCTCGAGGACTACGAGGACTTCTGCGGCGCCGTCTCGGACGAGGCCCAGGAGGCCACGCTCGACGCCACGATCACCGCCCGTGAGCTGAAGGACTGGCAGGACGCCGGCAAGGACGTGTTCCTGGTCGACGTGCGCGAGCCCGCCGAGTACGAGATCAACCGGATCCCGGGCTCGGTCCTGATCCCCAAGGGCGAGATCCTGTCCGGCGAGGCGCTGTCCCGCTTCCCGCAGGACCGGCAGATCGTGCTGCACTGCAAGTCGGGTGTGCGCTCGGCCGAGGCGCTGGCCGCGATCAAGGCGGCCGGCTTCAAGGACGCCGTGCACGTCCAGGGCGGCATCGTGTCGTGGGTCAACACCGTCGACCCGTCACAGCCGTCGTACTGATACGCCATCGGGTGTCACGCTGGGGAGTCGTCCATCGATTCCCCAGCGTGATTACCTGTCGAGACGGCACAGCGGAACGCATCCCGTGGTTGTAGCGTCACGGGAGTGGTAGATATCGACGCCGCCATCGGGTATGTCGTGGCACACGGGGACCCGGTGGAGCGAGCGCGCCTGTCCTACCTGCGCACCGGGCAGCGCCCCGACCCGCAGGTGATCGAGCGCATCGTCGCCGGGCAGACCGAGAGCGGGGGCTGGCCCGCGGCGGCCGACGCCTCGACACCCTCGATCGACGCCACCGCGTTCCGCCTCAACGAGCTCGACGACCTCGGCGGCCTGCACGGCGAGCCGGTCGACCGCGCGCTGGCCTGGCTGGCCACCGTGCAACGCCAGGACGGCACCTGGCAGGAGGACGAGTCGCTGGCCGGCGAGGCGCCGGCCTGGGCGATGCCCGGCGATCCCGAGGCGACCCTCTATCTGACCGCCCTGGCCGGCTTCTGGATGACCGTGGCCGAGTTCGAGGCCCACCCTCATCTCGACGTCCCCGCCCGGTACGGCTCGGCGCTGGCCGCCGCGGCCCGCTGGGTGGTCGTCCAGCTGCGGCCGGACGGCACGTGGCCGTCCTTCCTGGCCGCCGGCTGGCACGCGGCCGGCTTGCTGCACGGCCAGCAGTACTTCTACGAGTCGGCCCGCCTCCAGCTGGTGCTGGGCGACCGCTTGCCGGAGATGTCACCGGCCGACATCGCCTCGATGGCGGCCGCCCTGCGCCGGATGAACCTGGGCGACGACTGGCTGTTGCAGAGCGTCCGCAAGCGGCTCGGCGAGACCCAGCGCACCGACGGTGGCTGGGACAGCGCCGAGGGCCCGATCTTCGACGTGAACACCACCCTGACCGTGCTCCGCGCCTGCCGGTAGAACTCTCAGCGCCCGCACAGGCCGGACATAGCGTCAAGTGCGGCAACCAAGCTGCACCCCAATGTGCCTGCTCGGCTACCGTCCCGCTACCCAACCGACATCACGCTCCGTAATAACGGCTTATGGGCTGTCCCGGACAGAACCGGCATAGTGATGGCAGGCCCAGCGAGGGCCGAGGCGAGGCGAAGATCCGCTGGGCGATGAAGATGGTCGCTCCAGTCCGGCGGGGAGTCAGTGGCGAAACCGGCGCCTTCCTTTCAGTGGAGGAACGCCACAATGCGTAAGTCTGTCAAGCGCGCCGTCGTCGCCGGCACCGCCATCGCCGCTGTGGGTGTGGTCGGAGTTTCGTACGCCGCCTGGGACGCCAACACCACGGGCAAGGCCTACGCCAAGGCCGAGACCGGCACGAACGTCGTGGTCACCCAGGCCACGACCGACGCCTCGCTGTACCCCGGCGCCACCGGCGACGCGTACATCGAGGTCCAGAACCCGAACAAGTACCCGGTCCGCATCAGCAAGATCGCTTGGACCCCGTCGGACGGCGTCGCGGCGACCCCGGTCGCCGGCAGCACGTGCAACAACACCGGCGTCTACTTCGGTGACTTCAGCAACGGCCCGGTCGGCACCAACGGTGTTCTCTCCGGCCTCGAGCTGGACCTCAAGGCCGGTCAGACCAAGACCTTCAAGCTGACCGACGCTGTTCGCATGATCAACAACTCGGAGAACGGCTGCCAGGGCGCGACCTTCAGCATTCCGGTCGCCGTCACCGCGGCCAGCAACGCCAGCTGATCCGGCTCCGGCGGCGAGGAGCGCTCCTCGCCGCCGGCCCGTTCCCGGGAGATTCCGATGAGATTGTCACGGTCCGTGGTTGGCGGCTTGATAGCGCTCACGGTGCTGTCCAGCCCGGCGGCGGCTTGGGCCAACTGGGACGCGACCGCCGACGGTGCGGCCATGGCGCGGGCGGCCGAACTGCCCCGGCCCGGATCGCCGGTGGCGGAGGTGCGCGGCTCCCGGGTGAAGGTCGACTGGCCGACCACGACAGGGGTACCGATCCGCGGCTATCGGGTGACACGCGTCGATCGGTCGACCGGACGCACAGTCAGCGCGGCCGGCAGCTGCCGCGGTCTGGTGACGAAGAGCAGTTGCACCGACCGTCACGTCGGGGCCGGCCTCTGGTCGTACGAAATCGTCGCCGTCGCCGGGAAGAGCTGGACATCCTCGCCGAGCGTGGGCACACCCGTGCCCGTAGCCGGCGCGCCGACCACGGTGGACAAACCGACAGCGCCCGCCAGCCCGGAGCCCGCCAGCCCGGAGCCCGCCAGCCCGGAGCCCGCCAGCCCGGAGCCCGCCAGCCCGGAGCCCGCCAGCCCGGAGCCCGCCAGCCCGGAGCCGTCCAGCCAGGAGCCTTCTGGTCCCGAGCCTTCCAGCTCGCCGGATCCCTCCAACTCGCCGCAGCCGTCGCCTTCACCGCAGGCGTCGTCGCCCGCAGCGTCGTCCCGGCCGTCGTCGCCCGCAGCGTCGTCCCGGCCGTCGTCGCCCGCAGCGTCGTCCCGGCCGTCGTCGCCCGCAGCGTCGTCCCGGCCGGCGTCGTCCCGGCCGGCGTCGTCCCGGCCGTCGTTGCCCGCGGCGTCGTCACGGCCGTCGCCGCCATCGGTGCCGGCGCCCTCAACGCCGCCGTCGGCACCTTCCTCCTCGATCATGCCTAAAAAGCCGGAAAAGTCCGCCAAGCCCGAAACCTCCACGGCGTCGGTCGAGCCGAACATGTCCGCGAGGTAGCTAGGGCCGCGAAACCGTCCACTCCGGAAAAATCCGGAAATGTCGGTTGAGGAGCCAGCGCCTGACTACCTCGTGTGGCCGTTGCCCGTGACGATGTACTTCGTCGAGGTCAGCTCGGGCAGACCCATCGGGCCGCGTGCGTGCAGTTTCTGCGTGCTGATGCCGATCTCGGCGCCGAAGCCGAACTCGCCGCCGTCGGTGAAACGGGTCGACGCGTTGATCATGACGGCGGCGGCGTCGACGCGGGCCGCGAAGCGGCGGGTGGCCGCCAGCGACTCGCTGATGATCGCCTCGGTGTGGCCGGTGCCGTAGCGGCGGATGTGCTCCAGCGCGTCGTCGAGCGAGTCCACCACGCCGACCGAGATGTCGGCCGACAGATATTCCGTTCCCCAGTCCTCTTCGGTCGCCGCCACCACGTTCTCGTCGTAGGACGACACCCTCGCGTCGCCGTGCACCGTCACCCCCGCGTCGGCCAGTTCGGCCAGGACCAGCGGCAGGAAGCGGTCCGCGATCTCGCTGTGCACCAGCAGCGACTCCGCCGTGTTGCACACCGACAGGCGCTGCGTCTTCGAGTTCAGCGCCACCGCGAGCGCCTTTTCCAGGTCGGCTGCCTCATCGACGTACACATGGCAGTTGCCCACGCCCGTCTCGATCACCGGCACCGTCGATTCCTCGACCACCGCCTTGATCAGCGAGGCGCCGCCGCGCGGGATCAGGACGTCGACCAGGCCGCGGGCCCGCATCAGCTCCTTCACCGAGTCGCGGGTCGTGGCGTCGAGCAGCTGGATCGTGTCGGCCGGCAAACCGGTGTCGGCCACCGCCTTGCGCAGCACCGCCACGATCGCCGCGTTCGAGCTGAGCGCCGAGCCGGATCCGCGCAGCAGCACCGCGTTTCCCGATTTCAGGCAGATGCCGGCCGCGTCGGCCGTCACGTTGGGCCGGCCCTCGTAGACGATGCCGACCACGCCGAACGGCACCCGCACCTGGCGCAATTCGAGACCGTTGGCCAGTGTCGAGCCGCGCACCACGTCGCCCACCGGGTCGGGCAGCGCCGCCAGCTCGCGCAGTCCGTCGGCCATCGCCTTCACGCGGGCCGGCGTCAGCGTCAGCCGGTCGATCATCGCGTCGGAGAGCGAGGCCGCGCGCCCGTTCCGTACGTCCACCTCGTTGGCCGCGACGATGTCGCCGCTGTTCTCCTCCAGGCGGTCCGCCATCAGCAGGAGGGCGCGGTCCTTCTCGGCCCGTGTCGCCGCGGCCAGGTCGATCGAGGCCACCCGTGCGTCGGCGGCCTGCTGCAAGACGGTGCTCATGGTGGCCCTCTCAGAGGAGTACGAGGTCGTCGCGGTGGACTACTTCACGTTCATAGCCTGGCCCGAGCGCCGCGGCCAACTCGGGGGTGGAGCGTCCCAGCAGCGCCGGCAGTTCGACGGCGTCGTAGTTGACCAGCCCGCGGGCGACCGGGGCGCCCGATCCGGCGTCGACCAGGTCGACCGGGTCACCGGCGGCGAACGAGCCGTCGACCGCCGTGATGCCGGCCGGCAGCAGTGATTTGCGGCGCGCCACCACCGCGGCCACCGCGCCCGGGTCGAGGTGGAGCCGGCCGCGCGGCGCGGTGGCGTGGGCCAGCCAGAAGAGCCGGGCCGCCGGCCGGTGCGCCGCCGCCCGGAACAGCGTGCCGACCTCGTCGCCGGCCAGCACCGCGCCGGCCTGCGGGGCGGACGTGAGCACGACCGGGATGCCGAATCCGGTGGCTATCCGGGCCGCCTCGACCTTGGTCACCATGCCGCCCGTGCCCACTCCCGACTTGCCGGGGACGGCGATGCTGATGCCCTCGAGATCGGACTCGTCACCGACGTACGAAATCTTGCGAGATCGAGGGTCGGAGGGGCTGCCGGTGTAGAGCGCGTCCACATCGGAGAGCAGCACCAGAAGGTCGGCGTCGACCAGGGCCGCCACCAGCGCGGCGAGCCGGTCGTTGTCGCCGAAGCGGATCTCCTCGGTGGCGACCGTGTCGTTCTCGTTCACGATCGGCAGGGCGCCCAGGTCGAGCAGTTTGCGCAGCGTGCGATAGGCGTTGCGGTAGTGCGCGCGGCGGGTCACGTCGTCGACGGTGAGCAGGATCTGGCCGACCGTCAGCCCGTGCCGCGCGAAGCCGGCCGTGTACCGCCCGATCAGCAGGCCCTGACCGACCGAGGCGGCCGCCTGCTGGGTCGCGAGGTCGCGTGGTCGCCGGCGCAGCCGCAGCGGGGCGAGCCCGGCCGCGATCGCTCCGCTGGACACCAGCACCACTTCGCGCCCGCCGGCGGCCAGACCGCCGAGCGCGTCGACCAGCGCGTCGACGCGCTGCTCATCGATACCGCCCGAGGCCGTGGTCAACGAGGACGAGCCCACCTTGACCACGATCCGCCGAGCATCGGTCACTTCTTCGCGCACCCGGCCAATTCTGCTCGGAGGGGCGCCCGGAACCTGCCCGAGATCCCATATCGTGGCCCGAGTGACACCGCAGGAGTACGTCGAAGAGGTGCTTTCACTCGTCGAGCGGATCCCCGAGGGCCGCGTGATGTCGTACGGCGCGATCGCCGACGTGCTCGCCGATCTCTCCGGCCGTAACTCGGCCCGCCAGGTCGGCAGCATCATGGCCCGGCACGGCGGCGGGGTCCCGTGGCATCGGGTGGTGAACAGCGCGGGCCGCATGCCGCCGGGCCACGAGCGGGAGGCGCGTCAGCGTCTGCTCTCCGAGGGTGTCCCCCTCAAGGGTGACCACGTGAACATGGCCCTCGCCAGCTGGCTGCCGTCATGAGGACCGGAGAGCCGAGTCGTACGGCCATGAGCGCGGCCCGCTACCGCGCGGCTCACCAGGTCCTGGAGCACGGCAAGATCTTCAAAGACGATTTGGCCGTACGCCTCCTGGGGCTCCCGAAGGAGGAGTTGCTGGCCGACGCCCCGCGCCGGGCCATGCGGGTGTTCATCGCGGCCCGCCACCGCTTCGCCGAGGACGCGCTCGCGGCCGCCGTCGAAAGGGGTGTCCGCCACCTCGTGGTGCTCGGTGCCGGCCTCGACACGTTCGCCTACCGCAACCCGTACGCCGAACTCAGAGTGACCGAGGTCGACCACCCGGACACCCAGGGGTGGAAGCGGGAGCGGCTGGCCGCCGCGGGCATCGCGGTACCGCCGTCGGTGACGTATCGGGGCGTGGACTTCGAGCGCGAGTCGTTGAGGCTCGAGTTGGACGGGCCGGCGTTCTTCCTGTGGCTGGGCGTGGTGCCCTATCTGACCCGGGAGAGTTGCCGGGAAACCCTGAGGTTCATCGCGGAGCGTGAGGGCAACGAGGTCGTCTTCGACTACGCGCAGTCGCCGGCGACCATGCCGCCGGAGAGGCGTGAGCAGCTCGAGGCGCGGGCGTCGCGGGTCGCCCGGCTGGGGGAGCCGTGGCTGACGTACTTCGAGCCGCCGGAGATCGCGGCCGAGCTGACCGGGCTCGGCTTCGCGGCGATCACCGACCTCGGGCCGTCCCAGCTCGCGGCCGCCTATTTCGATCGGCCGGACGTCCCGCCCTCAACACCGGGCGGGCATGTGCTGAGGGCCGTCAGGTGAGGCCGATGCGGTCGGCCTCGCCGCGCATCTGGTAGTCGAAGAAGCCGCGGCGGTCCTCGTCGACCGAGTTCTTGAGCTGGCCGAACAGCTCGGCGCTGATCGCCCCGCCCAGGTGCAGGAAGGACGACAGCGCGGCGGCCACCAGGCGGGGCGGCGCCCCCGGGGTGTACTCCTCGGCGACCCGTCCCAGCTCGTCGGCGAACCCGCCGGTGATCGGCTCGCGCTCGGCCACCCGGCCGGCCAGATAGGCGTCCCGCACGATGGCCGCGATCAGCAGGATCACCCTGGTCGCGGGGCCGATGGTGTCCTGCGGCGCCTCATATCCGGGCACCGGGCTGCCGTAGATCAGGGCCCATTCGTGCGGATTGGCCAGCGCCCAGTCCCGTACGGCATGACTCGCACCTAAGAAGCGGTCGAGATCGCCGGTCGGCGCGGCGGCCGCGCGCTCGGCCGTCTCGCCCACCGCGTTGTAGGCGTCGATGATCAGCGCCGTCAGGAGTTCGTCGCGGCTCGCGAAGTAGCGGTAGACCGCTGACGAGGCCATGCCCATGTCCCGCGCGACCGCGCGCAGGGAGAGGTTCGCACCGTCCGTGACCAGGTGACGTTTCGCCACCGCCTTGATCTCTTCGGTCATCTCGGCCCGCACCCGGGCGCGTACTCCTGAGGCGCTCATGCAGACCAGTGTGCCATAACGAGAGCAGCGCTCTTGCTTTTGCTCAGTGCTCGTGTCATCGTTGGTCCTGTCAGAGAGCACTGCTCGCAAAGGAGAACACCCCATGGCTTCGCACGTGATCGTCGGTTCCGGCCCGATCGGCTCCTCCGTCGCCCGCCTGCTCGCCGACCGCGGCGAGAGCGTCACGATGGTGACCCGCAGCGGCAGCGGCCCGTCGCATCCGCTGATCGAGCGGGTCGCCGCGGACGCCTCCGACGCCCGCCGGCTGACGGAGCTGACCGAGGGCGCGCAGGCGCTCTACAACTGCGCGAACCCGAAGTACACAGAGTGGGAGAAGCTCTGGTTCCCGATGAACGGCGCGATGATCGCCGCCTCCAAGGCCAACGACGCGGTGTACGTCATCACCGGCAACCTCTACGTCTACGGCCCCCAGCCCGGCGGCCACATGAACGAGAGCACCCCGATGGCCGCCGTCGGCCGCAAGGGGAAGGTCCGCATCAAGATGTGGCAGGACGCCCTGGCCAGCGGCGTCCGCACGGTCGAGGTGCGCGGCTCCGACTACATCGGCGCGGGCGCGGTCGGCGTCTTCTCGGCGGTCCTGTTCCCCGCGATCGAGAAGGGCAGCCGGTCGGTCTGGGTCCCCGGCGACCCGACCATGCCGCACAGCTTCACCTACACCGGCGACATGGCCCGCACCATGGTCACGTTGGCCGCCGACTCACGCGCGTGGGGCAGCGCCTGGCACACGCCGACCAACCCCGCCATCACCATCAACGAGCTGGCCGACCGCTACTGCACCCTGACCGGCAAGCCCCACCTGACCTTGCGCAAGATGCCCCGCTTCATGATGCGCACGGCCGGCCTGGTCCACCCCATGAGCCGCGAACTGGCCGAGATGGACTACCAGTTCTACGCCCCCTTCCACCTGGACAGCTCCCTGACCGAGCGCACCTTCGGCCTGACCGCCACCCCCTTGAACGTCGCCATCCAGGAGACCGCCGACGACGCCAAGTCCATCGCCGCCCGCACGATGTGACCCGCCGTCGCGCTCAGAGGAGCAGGCCGACGCCATCGCGGCGGGGATCGCCGGAGGCGCCGGCCTGACCCACGGCGGTCACACCGCCGAAGTAGTGGTTCTTGTCCGGCCACTGCCTGATCTGGAAGCCCGCCCCGGCCAGCGCGGCCAGCTCGTCCCGCCGGCACCCGGGCTCCGCGTGCACGGTGTCGTCGACCACGTGGAACCGCGACCGCCCGATCGCCCCGCCCATGTCGAGACCGTCGACCAGCACCCCGAGCAACGTGGTGATCAGCGCCGTCCTGATCCGCGACGCCCCGGCCGACCCGGCCGCGACCGCCAGGTCACCCTCCGGGTCGATCACCACGAGCGGGCACATGTTCGACGACATCCGCCGCCCCGGCGCCAGATCGCTGGTGATCAGCTCGCCCTCGCCCAGCATCGAGTTCAGGTTGATGCCCAGCCCCGGCAGCCAGACGCCCGACCCGAGCCCCAACGTGGTGGTGATGACACAGGCGTTCCCGTCGGCGTCCACCACCGACACGTTCGTGGTGTCACCGATCTTCTGCCGCCCCTGGTCCCGCAGCGCCGTGGCGACCCCGACGGCCCGCCCCGGCAGGCTCAGATCGTCCGGCAGCCCGGCGATCGTGTCGACCGTCCGATTGAGATCGTGGCGCGCCCGCACCCGATGCCCCGCCAGCATCGCGTGGTCGACCGGCGTCTCCAGCACCCGGTAGTCGGCCAGGTCCCGCAACCCCAGACTGCCGTTGGCCGCCCGGACCGTGTCGACCATGAGCTCCGCGTACTCACCCGTGTAGAAGATCTCCGGCCCGGCCGCCGCGAGGTTCTCCATCGCCGTGCCGAGCCCTTCATGGCGCAGCAGGTCACCGCCCTGCAGCCGCCGCCCACCCGGCGTGTAGACGTCGGCGCCCTCACCCCAGGCCAGCGCCGGCGCACAGGCGTCGAGCGTCTGCGCGTGCGCCGCCGGCACCGCCACCCCGCTGTGCGCGATCGCCGTCGCCGGCGCCACCACGTCGGCCCACGGCAGCCGCCCCCAGCGCCGGTGCACCTCACCGCAGCCGGCCGGCACTCCCGGAACCGCGACGCTCGCCCCGCCGATCGAATAGACCTGCGGCATCCCGCCGAAGAACACGTCGACCGCGAGCATCGGCCCGGCCTCCCGGTCGCCGTCGGTGCCCGGCACCGCGACGAAGAAGTCGAGGCAGGTGACCTCGCCGGTGGCCGCGTCGAAGTAGGTGGCGAACCCGCCCCCGCCCAGCCCGGTGTAGATGGTCTCGGCCACGCAGCAGGCGAGAACGGCCGCGACCGCCGCGTCGGCCGCCGTGCCTCCCTCGCGCAGGATTCGCAGCCCGGCCTCCGCGGTCGCGGGATGGCTGGCGGCGACCCCCGCAGGAACCCGTTTCATTTCGCGAAGCGTAGAGCCAAGCGCGTGATCATGGTTACCATCCGCGTTCATGACGACTGCGGGTCCCTCTCCCGACGTACGGCCGGCGCCCGCGCTGCCTCGTCGTGTTTTAGCCGGATATTCGGTGGGTTCGCTGGTGACCGGCGCGTTCGGCACCGTGCCGGGTTTGCTCCTCCTGCCCTATCTGACGGATACGTTAGGTGTGGCGGCTGGCGTCGCCGGCCTGCTCGTCCTGCTGCCGAAGGCGTGGGACGTGCTGGTCAACCCGGTCGCCGGCCGGATCTCCGACCGCAGCGGCGACCGCCGGCCCTTCCTGCTCGTGGCGGGCCTGCTCCTGGGCGTGCTCTTCGCCGCGATCTTCGCCGGCCCGTTCAGCGACGGGGCCGCCGCCGGCGCGTACGTCGCCATCGCCTTCCTGGTGGCCGCCACGGCGTATGCCTTCTTCCAGGTGCCCTACGTCGCCATGCCGGCCGAGCTGACCGACGGCTACGGCGAGCGGACCCGGCTCATGACCTGGCGCGTCGCCGTCCTGGCGCTGGCCATCCTGATCTCCGGCGCGCTGGCCCCGCTGGTCGTCGAGCAGACCGGCGGCGGCTTGACGGGCCATCGGTGGTCGGGCATCTTCGTCGGCCTCCTCATCGTCGTGGGCACGCTGGGCGTCTATTTCGGTACGCGCGGCGCCGCCACCCGCACCGCGCCGGCGGCCGAGCCCGACCTGCGGACCCAGCTGCGCGTCGCGGCGGCGAACCGCCCCTTCCGCGCGCTGCTGCTCTGCTGGGTGATCCAGGCCGTCGGGATCGGAACCATGCTGGCTGGCGTGCAGTACTTCGCCGACCACGTCGTGAACCGGGAGTCGGGCGCCACCTTCCTGTTTGCCGCCTTCGTCGGGCCGGCCCTGCTCGTCATGCCACTGTGGACGCGCGCGGGCCGCCGTTACGGCAAGCAGCGTTCGCTGGTGGCCGGATCGCTGCTCTTCGCGGCCGGCGCGCTCGTGCTGCTCGCCGCGCCGGTGCTGCCGCCGGTGCCGATCTATCTGATCGTCGCGGTGATCGGCGTGGGTTATGCCGGGCAGCAGGTCTTCGCGATGGCCATGCTGCCGGACTGCATCGCCCACGACACCGAGCGGACCGGGAAGAGGCAGGCCGGCGTCTTCACGGGCCTCTGGACGGCGGGTGAGACGCTGGGCCTCGCGCTGGGGCCGGGGCTTTTCGCATTGGTCCTCCAGGTCTTCGGATATGTGTCGTCGTCGACGGGCGAGGCCGCCCCGCAGGACGACACCGCCCGGCTGGGCGTGCTGCTAGGTTTCACCGTGGTGCCGGCCTTGCTGGTCGCCGTCGCGGTCCCGCTATTAGGCGCCTACCGGGACATCGAGCGGTAGATACTTTGGTAGGGGTCGGGCCGATCCTTTGGTCGCTTATCGCCGAGAGGCCCGTGGACTACCGTCGGCGGCATGTTCGAGGCGCTGCCCGACAAGGGCGTTCCAGGTGACCAGATCCTCGCCGAGCTCCAGCAGCTGCGGTCGGCCGATCTGCCGACACACGGCGGCCGTCTGTTCGCCTATGTCTACGACCCGGCCCTCGACGGCCTCGACGACCTGGCCCGCGCCGCGTATGCCGTCTCCGCGCATGTCAACGGCCTCGACCCCACCGCGTTCCCGTCGCTGCTCGCCATGGAAAACGCCTTGGTCGGCGCCGCGGCCGGCCTGCTCGGCGGCGACGAGCGGACGGTCGGCAGCGTCACCAGCGGCGGCACCGAGTCGCTGATCCTCGCGGTGAAAGCGGCCCGCGACTCCCGCCCCGACCTGGCGAGCCCGCGCCTGGTGATCCCGTCCACCGCGCACGCCGCCTTCGCCAAGGCGGCGCACTACCTGCGCGTGGCCCTCGACGTCGTCCCGGTCGGCGACGACCTCCGGGCCGACCCGGCCGCCCTGGCCGCGGCCATCGGCCCCGACACCGTGCTGGTCGCCGCGTCCGCTCCGTCCTATGCGCACGGCGTCGTCGATCCGATCCCGGAGATCGCGGCCGTCTGCGCCGAGCGTGGCGTGCGCTTCCATGTCGACGCGTGCTTCGGCGGCTGGGTGCTGCCCTACCTGCGACGCCTGGGTGCCGACCTGCCGCCCTTCGACCTCTCGGTGCCGGGCGTCACGAGCATCTCGGTCGACCTGCACAAATACGCGTACGCGCCGAAGGGCGTGTCGATACTGCTCCATCGCGACGAGGCGTTGCGGCTGCCGCAGTACTTCGCATATGCGGGCTGGCCCGGCTACACGATGATCAACCCGATCATCTCGTCCACCCGCTCGGGCGGCCCGATCGCGGCCGCCCTGGCCACCCTGCGCCACATCGGCGACGCGGGCTATCTGGAGCTCGCCACCCAGACCCGCGAGTCCGTCACCCTGCTGGCCGACGCGGTGAGGGCCACCCCCGGCCTGCGGCTGTTCGCCCCACCCGAGACCAGCGTCGTCTGCCTGACCTCCGAGGGCGGCGGGGTCGATCTCTTCGTGCTCGCCGACGAGCTGGCCGCGCGGGGGTGGCACACCCAGCCGCAGATGGCCTTCGCCGACATGCCGCCCACGATCCATCTGACCGTGACGGCCTCGGTGCGCGCGACGGCGCCCGATTTCGTCGGCGACCTGGCCGGCGCCGTTGCCGCGGCCCGGGCCGCCGGGCCCGTGGTGCTGCCCGCGCCGATGCTCGAGGCGGCCGGCGCGCTCACGCCCGAGATGGTCACGCCCGACCTCATCGCCGGGCTGGCCGAGACCATGGGGCTCGGTGGCGGCGACTTCACCAAGATGGCCGCGGTCAACTCGTTGCTCAACGTGGCGCCGCCCGCCCTGCGTGAGGCGCTGCTGACCGGCTTCCTGAGCCTGCTCCAGCGGCCGGGCGGCACCGAGCAGGGAGTAGGTTGAGGCTGTGTCCGGTCTGCCAGGTGTTGTCGGGGATCCCATCAAGTTCGTGCTGAACTGGGGGCGGCGCTATTCGCTCTGGGTGTTCAACTTCGGGCTCGCGTGCTGTGCGATCGAGTTCATCGCGTCCAGCATGAGCCGGCACGACTTCATGCGCATGGGGGTCATCCCGTTCGCCCACGGGCCCCGGCAGGCCGACCTCATGGTCGTGTCGGGGACGGTCACCGACAAGATGGCGCCGGCCATCAAGCGGCTCTACGACCAGATGCCCGAGCCCAAATACGTGATCTCGTTCGGCTCGTGCGCCAACTGCGGTGGGCCCTACTGGGACTCATATTCGGTCACCAAGGGTGTCGACCAGCTGATCCCGGTCGACGTCTACGTGCCGGGGTGCCCGCCGCGGCCCGAGGCGCTGCTGCACGGCATTCTGCGGTTGCAGGAGAAGATCGCGGCCGAGCAGGCCGGGCCCGGTGGGGTGTCGCGGCCCGACCCGCTCGCGGGCAGGCGGGATGTCTCGTCACTCAGCGCTCCGATCGTGACCCCGCAGGGTGCAAGCGGGGACTAGTCTCCGCAGGTATGACTGAGCACCGCGCGGACTTCATCATCAGAGTCCTGAGCAGGGAATTCGGCGGGTTGATAGCTGTCGATCCGGCCGCCTTCCGGCGCAAGTTCCGCAAGATGGCCGCGTCCCCGTTCGCGTTCTACCGGGGCAGCGCCTCGCTCTTCTACGCCGACCTGTCCGGCGGCTTCGCGGACGACAGTTTCCTCGACGAGCGCACCAGCCGGGTCTGGATCCACGGCGACCTGCACGCCGAGAACTTCGGCACCTACATGAACTCGTCCGGGCAGCTCGTGTTCAACGTCAACGACTTCGACGAGGCGTACGTCGGGCCGTTCTCCTGGGATTTGAAGCGCTTCGCGGCCAGCGTGGCGCTCATCGGATATCAGAAGGCCCTGTCCGACGACAACATCACCGCCCTGGTCACGGTGTTCGCGCGCGCCTATCTGACCGAGTTGCGGGCCATCGCGGCCGGCGGTGACGACGCCATCGGCTCCATCACCCTGGACAACGCGGACGGCGTGCTCCGGCGGGTGCTGCAGGAGGCGCGCCTCAACACGCGGGTCGACCTGCTCAGCGGCCAGACCGTCATCGACGACTACGAGCGGCGGTTCGCGCTGCTCGACGGCGTCTACGAGACCGACGAGGCCACCGACGCCGCGGTCACCGAGGCCTTCGAGCACTATCTGACCACGCTGCCGCAGGCGACCCGGCCGGTGGCCACCCACATCAAGGACATCAAGCTGCGCAAGGGCGTCGGCATCGGGTCGGCCGGGCTGCCCAGCTACAACCTGCTGCTCGAAGGGCACACCCAGGCCCTCGAGAACGACGTGATCATCTACATGAAGCAGGCCCAGGTGCCGGCCGTCGCCCGCTGGATCGACGACGAGCGGGTCCGCGCCTATTTCCAGCACCAGGGCCACCGTACGGCCGAGTCGCAGCACGCCCTGCAGGCGCACGCCGACCCGTGGGTCGGCTACACCACGCTGGACGGTGTCGGGCAGCTCGTGGCCGAGGTGTCGCCGTACGCGGCCGACCTCGACTGGGCCGACGTCAACGAACCCGAGGAGCTCACCGGCGTCCTGTCCGACCTGGGCCGGGCCGTCGCCCGCATGCACTCGGTGGCCGACGACGAGTCCAGCCACGATCTCGTCGACTTCTCCACCGAGGAGGCCATCGTGGCCGAGATCGACAAGGACGAGGCCGGTTTCGTACGTCACCTGGTCGAGTTCGCCCATCGCTACGGCGACCAGGCGCGGGAAGATCATCAGGACTTCGTGGACGTGTTCCGCAACGGGCGACTGCCGGGGTTGTAAAAGCCCCCATAAGATGACGCCATGACGCCTGAAGAGGTCGGCGAGCGCCTGGTCGCGCTCCTGACCGACGACTCCCCGGACGCGCCTCCGGGCGAGATCGTCGCCGGCCTCTCCGGCGGCGGCCCCGGCCACGAGCGGGCCGTCCTCGACGTGCCCGTCGCCCGGTGGTGGGAGACGGTCGGCACGGCCAAGCACAACGGCGCCCTCGGCTGCGACTTCTTCGACTGGCTGTCGGCCGTCGACGAGGGCGCCGACGGGTTCCGCGTCGTCGCCCACCTCTACTCGACACGCCGCCGGCACGCGTTGCTGCTGCGTACCCTCGTGCCCCGCGACGAGCCGGTCATCGAGTCGGTGACCGAGCTGTTCGCCGGGGCCGACTGGCACGAGCGCGAGACGCACGAGATGTTCGGCATCACCTTCGCCCGCCACCCCGACATGCGCCCGCTGCTGCTGCCGCCCGGCTTCGAGGGCCATCCGCTGCGCAAGGAGTTCGTGCTGGCTTCCCGCGTCGCCAAGGCCTGGCCGGGGGCGAAGGAGCCGGGCGAGTCCGAGGCCGGCCACGGCAAGCGCGCGCCCATGCGACCACCAGGCGTGCCCGCCCCCGGCGAGTGGGGACCCCAAGCCTGATGCCACTGTGGCTCGATCTCACCATCAGGGTGCTGGCCGTCGTGGTCGGCTTCCTCGTGCTGCCGCTCGTCGTCGGCCAGACCGAGCACAAGGTGATGGCCCACATGCAGGGCCGGCTCGGCCCGATGTACGCGGGCGGCTACCACGGCTGGGCGCAGCTGGTCGCCGACGGGGTGAAGTTCGTCCAGAAGGAGGACATCACACCCCGCGACGCCGACCGGCGGGTCTTCCGCCTCGCGCCGCTGGTTGCCCTGTTCCCGTACCTTCTGGTCCTGCTCGTCATCCCGCTCGGACCCGGCGGTCTCGTCGCCCAGGCCCTGGACGTGGGTCTGTTCTTCGTCCTGGCCGTGCTGGGCGTGGGCGTGGTCGCCGTGCTGATGTCGGCGTGGGCCTCGGCCAACAAATACAGCCTGCTCGGCGGCCTGCGAGGCGCGGCTCAGCTGCTCGGCTACGAGCTCCCGCTGGTGCTGGCGGCGGCGAGCGTCGCGATGGCCGCCGGCACGCTGAGCCTGCCCGGCATCGTCGAGGCGTGGCGCCCCTGGTGGCTGCTCTGGCAGGCCCCGGCCGCGATCGTCTTCTTCATCGCCGGCCTGGCCGAGATCCGCCGCCCACCGTTCGACATGCCGATCGCCGACTCGGAACTGGTCTTCGGCTACATGACCGAATACACGGGCTTGCGCTTCGCGTTCTTCCTGCTGGCCGAGTACGTGGGCATCGTCGTGATCGCCGCCCTGACCACGGTCCTGTTCCTCGGCGGCTGGCACGGCCCCTTCGAAGACCAGCTCGGCTGGCTGTGGACCCTGGTAAAGATCTTCGCCGTCTCGTTCGTCATCATCTGGCTGCGCGTGAGTTACCCCCGCTTGCGCGAG
Source organism: Actinoplanes sp. CA-131856 (assembly GCF_050956135.1). Classification (GTDB taxonomy): domain Bacteria; phylum Actinomycetota; class Actinomycetes; order Mycobacteriales; family Micromonosporaceae; genus Actinoplanes. Next base: position 707,317 of record NZ_CP191849.1, read on the forward strand.
GACCAGCTGCAACGCCTCTGCTGGCTGGTCCTGGTCCCGCTCTCCCTGGCCCAGCTGGTCTTGACCGCGACCGTCAAGGTCTTCACGTAACTCAGAGATAGCGCGGAACTCAGAGATAGCGCGGAGCGAGCCGCTCGAGCGGCCTTGATCTCGACGTCCCTCATCTAGAGATTGCGCGGGCGGACGCTGGCCAGCGGGATCTCGATGGCCCAAGGCCGCCCGACACGTATGGTGTCGTCGCCCGAGAAGACACCGGTCTCCTCGTAGCTCTGGGTTTCCGGTTTCAGCTCGAAGGTGGTGACTTCCAGGCCGTTCAGGGTTTCGATCAACCAGAAGTGGGGGATCCCGGCCCGGGCGTAGGCGGCCGGCTTCGTCGCCCGGTCGATGCCCTGGGTGCCCGGCGAGACGATCTCGGCGACGAGGGTCACCTCGGCGGCGGGGAACTTGCCGGCTCCGGAGCGTGTCGCCTCGAAGTCGACCGTCATCAGATCGGGGATGAACACGTTGTGGGGATCCAACTCGACTTCGTTGGCGTGGGTGACGAAGAGATGGCGGGGGCAATTCCTGGTCAGGGCGACGCCGAGCGACACCGTCAGGGCTTGGTGACCGCACGGGAACGACGAGGACGTGTGCAGCCTGCCGTTGAACAGTTCGCGGCGGATGTTGTCGACCGGGAAATTCTCGAGATCGCTCGTCGTGGCGGTCATTGGACGCACCGTACTGGAAGATCTGGCGGGGGTGTGCTCGCGTCACTCGGCCGGACGGGGCAGGATGTCTCTTTGTGAGTGACGACGGGGAGCGCGGCACGCCCGGCAAGGGTCTGGTCCAAGGGCTCGCGGTCACGCTCAAGACGATGACCAAGCGGTCCACCACTCAGCAGTACCCCGATGTCGAGCCCGATCTGCCGCCTCGCAGCCGCGGCGTGATCGCTCTTCTCGAGGAGAACTGCACCGTCTGCATGCTCTGTGCGCGTGAGTGCCCGGACTGGTGCATCTACATCGACTCGCACAAGGAAGAGGTCGTCGTCCCGGGGGCCGCCCGCGCGCGTCAGCGCAATGTGCTCGACCGGTTCGACATCGACTTCTCGCTGTGCATGTACTGCGGCATCTGCATCGAGGTCTGCCCGTTCGACGCGCTGCATTGGACGCCCGAGTTCGAGTACGCCGAGGTCGACGTCCTCGATCTGCTGCACGACAAGGACCGGCTGGGCGAGTGGATGCGCACTGTGCCTCCGCCGCCGGCCCACGACGTGCTCGGCGAGCCTTCGAAAGAAGAGGCGACGGCGGAGCGCAAGGCCGCGGGTCCGGGTGCGGCCACTGCCGCCAAGACCGCCAGGCCTTCCGTACGCCGGACCGGCGGGCCCGCCGCGCGGCAGCCCACCCCGACGGAGCCGGAGCAGTGACCGTCGCGGACGCGCTGATGCTGGCTCTCGGCGTGATCGCGGTCGGATCGGGCGCCCTCGTCGTCACCAGCACCCATCTGGTCCGGGCCGGTCTCTATCTGGTCGTCAGCCTGGGCGCGATCGCCGGCCTCTACCTGGTGCTCGGCGCCGAGCTCGTCGCCTGGGTCCAGGTCCTCGTCTACGTCGGCGCTGTTGTCGTCCTGCTCTTGTTCGCCGTGATGCTCACCCGGGCTCCGATCGGGCCGTCGCCCGACCTGGACCGTCCGGCCGGGCCGGCCGCTTTGATCGGGGCCGGCGTCGGCATCGGGCTGTCCGTGCTGCTCATGGACGCCTTCCGCTGGACCCGCTACGAGCTGCCCCCGCCGGGCACCGGCCGCCGGGTCGGTGAGCAGATCTTCGGCGCCTGGGTGCTGCCGTTCGAGGTGCTCTCGATCCTGCTGCTGGCCGCCCTGGTCGGCGCCATCGTCCTCTCCCGCCCCGACATCGGCGCCCGCCCCGGCGCGGACACCGCCGAGGTGGGGCCGCCGCCCAGCCCGATCGACGAGTCGCCCGAGGTGGTCGCCCGCCTGGAGCGGATCGCCGCCCGTCAGGCCGCCGCCCAGGCCCGCGTCCGCGCCCAGCACGCGGCCGAGGTCGCCGCGGCCAACCAGGCCGCCGCCGCCGATAACGGGGCCGCCGAGGGCGTCGCCGTCACGGGCGTGGACACGAAAACCGCGGAGCGCCGCGACCCGTCCGAGATGACCCGCGACGAGCTGCTCCGGGAGCAGGCCCGCGACGTCGTCTTCCGTGCCCGCGAGGCCGGCCCGACGCTCGGCGGCGAAGATCCGCCCCCGCCCGACACCGGCCCGCGCCGGGTGGAGAACACCGTCGGCGAGCCCATCCCCGACGAGGAGCAACCAGCCCTGCCGGCACCCCCGCCGCGCGAGCTGCCGACAAAGGACGCCGCCCCACACGGCGAGCCGGAACAGCGGGAGCTGCCGAAGGGGGATGACGCCTGATGCACGCCGTCATCCCGTATGTCATCGCCGCTCTGCTCTTCGGGCTCGGGGTCTACGGCGTGCTGCGCCGGCGCAACGCGATCCTCGTGCTGATGGCCGTCGAGCTCATGCTCAACGCCGTCAATCTCATCCTGGTGGCGGCCGATGCGTCGATCAAGTCGACGCTCTCCGGCGTACAACCGGAGGCCTGGGCCTATCCCGCGGCCGAGCCGAAGGCCGGCGCGATCTTCGCGCTCTTCATCATCGTCATCGCGGCCGCCGAGGTCGGTGTCGGCCTGGCCATCGTGTTGCAGTACTACCGGCTGCGCCGCGCCGTCGTGCTCGACGACGTCGCGCTGCATGAGCACGAGGACGAAGAGCAGGTGACCGGGTGATCGCCGCCTTGATTCCCGGCGTGCCGCTGCTGCTGGGGCTGATCGGCCTGCTGCTGCCCCCGGGCGACAGGCCCCCGAGCGACGGCGACCTGCGCCGCCCGGCCGCCACGCTCGGTATCGCCGGGGCCGCCGCCTCACTCCTCGTGACCCTCGGCCTGTTGCTCTTCGCGCACAAGCCGATCGACGCCAGCGCACACTGGGTGAGCATCGGCGACATCGACCTCACCATCGGCTTCAGCGCCGGCGTGGCCGCTCTCTACGTCGCGCTCGCCGTCGCCACCGTCGCCCTCTTCGTGCAGATCTACTCGGTCGCCTATCTGCACGACGATCCCCGCTATGCCCCGTACGCGGCCCAGATCAGCCTCTTCACCGGCGCCATGCTGCTGGTCGTCACGTCCGGCGACCTGATCGGCGTGCTCGTCGGCTGGGAGGTCATGGGCGCCTGCTCGTACCTTCTCATCGGCCACGACCGCCGCCTGCCCGAGGCGCCCGCCGCCGCCGTCAAGGCCTTCCTGGTCACCCGTGTCGGCGACGTCGGCTTCCTGCTCGGCGTGGCCATCCTGATCGCCGACGCCGGCACCTCCCGCATCGCCGATCTGCTCACCCACGACTACTCCAGCGGCACTCTCACCGCCGCCCTGCTGCTGATCCTGGCCGGGGTGGCCGGCAAGAGCGCCCAGTTCCCGCTGCACACCTGGCTGCCCGACGCGATGGCCGGCCCCACGCCGATCTCGGCCCTGATCCACGCGGCCACCATGGTCGCCGCCGGGGTGTACGTCGTCTTCCGGCTCTACCCGCTCTACGACGAGTCGCCGGCCGCGCTCGCCACCCTCGGCGTCATGGCCGCGATCACCATCCTGCTCGGCGCCTTGAGCGCGACCGCACAGGACGACATGAAGCGGGTCCTGGCCTGGTCGACCGTCAGCCAGATCGGCTACATGACCGGCGCGCTCGCGGTCGGCTCACCCGCCGCCGCGCTGTTCCACCTGCTCACCCACGCCGCGTTCAAGGCGCTGCTCTTCCTCGCGGCCGGTGCAGTGATCCATGCCGTCGGCACCAACTATCTCTCCCGGATGGGCGGGCTGCGTGAGCACATGCCCGTCACCTTCTGGTCGTTCGTCGTGGGTCTGGGCGCGCTCGCCGGCGTACCCCCGCTGTCGGGTTTCTGGTCCAAGGAGAACGTGCTGACCGCGGCCGCCCATGCCACCGAGGGCGGCGGGACGGCTCCGGTGTGGGTCGGCTGGGTGGTCTGGCTGGCCGCGCTGTTCGCCGTCCTGGTCACCGCCTGGTACGCGACCCGGCTCCTGCTCCGCGCCTTCTTCGGCATCTCGCGGGCACACGGCCCCGACGGACCGGACTGGGAGATCGGCTTCGACGATGCCCGTTATACGGCGCCGGCCACGCCGCACGATCCGCCGGGCGCGATGCGCTGGCCGATTCTGATCCTCGCCATCCCGGCCGCGCTGCTCGGTCTCGTGGCGTACGCGCCCGGCTTCCGGACCGCCCTCGAGATGGAGGATCCGCACCTGAGCGTCGCCATCGTCCTGCCGTTGCTGCTGATGGCGGCCGGTGTGGGCGCGGCGTGGTGGCTCTGGCGGGCGGTTCCCGGAGCCGATCCGGCGGCGGCGCTGGGCCCGGCCCGGCATCTGTTCGCCTCCGGCTTCCACCTCGACACCATTCAAGACCGCTTGGTGGTACGTCCGGTGCGCGCTCTCGCCGGAGTCGTCAAGGCCACTGACGAGAAGGTGGTGGACGCGGCCGTCGAAGGCGCCGGCACCGGCACCACCGGCGTCGGAAAGGCGCTGGCCCTGGCCCACCGGGTGCCTCTGCCGGCCGCCGCCGTGGCCGTCCTCGCCGGCGCCCTGCTGCTCGGCGCCGTGGCCGTCTGGTTCGGAGCCGCCGCATGACGATCTACCAAGTCGCCCTGGTCGCCGTCGTCGCGCTGCCCGCACTGGGCGCGGCCGTGGTGGCGCTCCTGCGGGACCGCACCGCCCGCATCGTCGGCACCGCCTTCGCCGCGGCCACGCTTCTGCCGATCATCCTGCTGCCGTTCGCGAGGAACGAGGGCTGGACGGAGTACACGGCGAACCCGTCCGCGTCGCGCCTCTGGACCGAGGTGGACGTCTCCTGGGTCCCGGCGCTCCACCTCGACTTCCACCTCGGCGTCGACGGCGTCTCCTACCCGCTCGTCGCGCTGACCGGCCTCCTCACGGTGCTCTGCACGGCGTACATCCAAAAAAGCTCCGGCCGTGCCCTGACCGCCCTGCTGTTGGTGCTGGAAGCCGGCATAGCCGGCACCTTCCTCTCCTTCGACCTCATCCTGTTCTTCCTGTTCTTCGAGGTCGTGCTGCTTCCGATGTACGCCGTGATCGCCGGCTGGGGTGGCGAGGACCGGCGCCGGGCGGCCCGCAAGTTCGTGCTCTACACGCTCTTCGGCTCGGTGTTCCTGCTGCTCGGCGTCGTCACCGTCGCGGTGTCGGCCGGCACCGGCGACCTGACCGAGCTGGCCGGCGGCGCCGGGCTCGACCGCACCACCCAGTACGCAGCCTTCACCCTGCTGGCCATCGCGTTCGCGGTGAAGGCGCCGCTCTGGCCGCTGCACACGTGGCTGCCCGACGCGCACACCCAGGCCCCCACTGTGGGCTCGGTGATCCTGGCCGGGGTGCTGCTCAAGATGGGCACCTACGGCCTGATCCGGGTCGGCGTCGGTGTGGCCCCGCTCGGCGCCGAGAAGGCGGCGCCGGTGCTGGGCATCCTGGCCGTGGCCGCCATCCTGGCCGGCTCGCTCATCTGCCTGCGGCAGACCGAGCTGAAACGGCTGATCGCCTACTCCAGCGTCGGGCACATGGGCTTCGTGCTGCTCGGCATCGCCACCCTGAGCGAGACCGGCCTCCAGGCGGCGCTGCTCGGCAACGTGGCGCACGGTCTCATCACCGGCCTGCTGTTCTTCCTGGCCGGTTCGATCAAGGACCGGGCCCACACCGGCGAGCTGTCCGAGCTCGGCGGCCTGCGCGAGACGGCGCCCCGGCTGGCCGGCGTGCTCGGCTTCGCCGCGATCGCCTCCCTGGGCCTGCCCGGCCTGGCCGGATTCTGGGGCGAGGCCTTCGCCGTCGTGGCCGCCGTCGAACGCGGTGGTGGCCTGTGGACGACGCTGGCCGTGCTCGCGGCGATCGGCGGCGCGCTCACGGCGGCGTACTTCCTGCGGCTCCTCCGCCGAGTGACCCATGGTCCCGCCGGCTCCTCGGTCGCGCGTGTTTCGCCGGCCGTCACCGGCCCCGAATGGCTTGCCTGGTCGCCGCTCGCCGCGCTGACCCTGGCCGTGGGGCTCGCGCCGGCCCTGGTGCTGGTCGCGACGAGCGCACCCATGCGAGCCCTGACGGAGGCCCTCCCATGACCGCGCAGGCTGTGGACCACGTCTCGCTGCTGCCGCTGTACGCCGCGGCGGGCACCGCTGTCCTCGTACTCCTGGCCGATCTGCTCTTCGCCTCCCGAGCCGCGATCTTCGGAGCGCTGGCGGCCGGCGGCGTGGCCACCGCGGCCGGCGCGATCGTCGTCGGCGGATCCCGGGTGGGCACCTTCTGCGCCGCGTCCTCATGCTCCTGGGTGCCGAGCCCACTGGCCATGGTGGCGGCCGTCGTCTTCGCCGGCCTGACCGTCGGCGTGCTCGGGCTGTCCGTGCCGTCGCTGCGCCTCGGAACGGCGCCGGCGGGGGAGTTCTGCTTCCTGCTCGCGTGCTCGATGACCGGCGGCGTCGTGGTCGGCTACGCCGGCGACCTCATCACGCTGATCGTCGGCGTGGAGACGCTGACCCTGCCGCTCTATCTGCTCGTGGGCCTGCGCCGCATCGCCCCCGGCGAGAAGGTCAGCACCACCTCGGCCTCCGCCTCGGTCACGTTCTTCCTGATCAGCGTCATCTCGACGGCGATCGCCCTGCTCGGCGCGGCCCTCAACTACGCGGCCACCGGCGCCCTGCACCTCGACCGCCTCGTCGACGGAACCGGACCCTTCGCACCCGTGGCCGACGCCGGCGTCGCCCTGCTCGTCATCGGCCTGGCCTTCAAGGTCGCGGCCGTGCCCCTGCACGCGTGGGCCCCGGCGACGTACGAGGGCGCGCCCCTGCCGGTCGCCGCCTATCTGTCGACGGCCTCGAAGCTGGGTGGCGTCCTCGCCCTCGCCGCGATCGTCGCCCGGGTCGACGCGGCCGCGCTCACCGGCGTCCTGGCCGTGCTGACGATGACGGTGGGTAACCTCGTCGCCCTCCGGCAGACCCGCATGGTCCGGCTGCTGGCGTGGTCCTCGATCGCTCAGGCCGGCTACATCCTGGCCGCGCTGGCCCTCGGCGACGCGGGCGTGGCGGCTGCGGTGGCGTACTCGGTCTTCTTCGTGGTCCTGGAGTTGATCGCCTTCGGCGCGGTGGTGGCATTGCGGGCGCCGGGTGCGGACGGGGGACCGCTGCTCGCCTATCGCGGGGCGGGCCGGCGCTCACCGTGGCTGGGCGCGGCATTGGTGCTGGCCTTCGCCGGCCTGGCCGGCCTGCCGCCGGGCCTGGCCGGGCTGTTCGCCAAGGTCACGGTGGTGGACGCCCTGATCGACAACGACCACGGGTGGCTGGCCGGGGTGGTGGCGCTGAACGCGGTGATCGGCCTGGCCTACTACGTGAGGGTGTCGGCGCTGCTCTACACGAAGCCGGAGGCGCCGGGCATTTCGGTCGCCGACCCGGCCTTGCTGGAGGCGGCCACACACCCGCGTCTGCCCGTCTCGCGCACCGTCGGCTTTGTCGTGGCCGCCGCGTCGCTGGTGGCCGTGGCTCTCGGCTTCGCCCCGCAACTGCTCTTCGACGCCCTCAGCTGAGACACCCCGCCCTCCCAAATCAGCTGAGACACCCCGCCCTCCGGCGGTTTCAGGGAGTCGTTGCAACACCGTCGGTTTCGAGGAGTTCAGCCAGACGCTCGGCTGGGGTTTGCCAGCCGAGCGTCATGCGGGGCCGGCCGTTGAGTTCGGCCGCGACAGCGGCCAAATGCTCAGGGGTGTGCCCGGCGAGGTCGGTGCCTTTCGGGAAGTACTGGCGTAGCAGCCCGTTGGTGTTCTCGTTACTGCCGCGCTGCCAAGGCGAGTGTGGGTCGCAGAAGTAGACCGGCATCCCCGAAGCCATGCTGAACTGGTGATGCAACGCCATCTCCACGCCCTGGTCCCAGGTCAGCGATCGTTTCAGATGCTCGGGCAGGGTGGCGACGGTGGCCAGCAGGGCGTCACGGACGTGTTCAGCGGTCTGGCTGGCGCCCAAATGCAGCAGCATCACGTAGCGGGTTGAGCGTTCGACCAGGGTGCCGATCGCGGACCGATTACCTTTGCCGATGATCAGATCGCCTTCCCAGTGCCCGGGGACCGCCCGGTCATCGGCCTCGGCCGGCCGCTCACTGATCATGATCATCGGACTGGAGAAACGGTGCTGACGCTGTCCGAGCTGACGGCGGGGTCTACGTACCGTGCGGCCGGTGCGCAGCGCGGCCGTCAGTTCCCGGCGCAACGAGCCGCGGCCTTGAACGTAGATCGCCTGGTAGATCGTCTCGTGCGACACATGCCACTCACTTTGTCGAGAGCGTTCGAAGCGCAGCCGGCGGCTGATCTGCTGCGGACTGTATTTGCGGTCCAGCATCGCCTGCACCGCCTCACGCAAAGCGGTGTCCGTGGCGAACCTGCGAGTCTTGGGTCTGGGCCGGCGCTGCTCAGCACGCTGCTGCGCCGCATAAGGCTGGTAGTCGCCGCTGTCCGGATGACGGTTACGGCGGATCTCACGGCTGACCGTGCACCGCGGCCGGCCCAGCTCGGCCGCGATCGCCGCCTGCGACACCCCCGCCCGTAACTGGTCAGCGATCACGATCCGTTCGTCCTGTGACAAATACCGCGTCGAGATCACCGCCCGGGCCGCCAACACCCGACGCCGTTCCCGCTGCCGGGCCTTGTAACGCGCCTTCTTCAACGCCCGCTCGACCGGATGCCGCCACTCATAACCCGTACGCCGGCCAACACCCACCCGCCGACATGCCTCGCTGGTGCCCACACCCGAAGCGACAAGCTCCAAATACGCCCGCCGCTGAGCGGCCTTACCCACAACCGGACTGCCACCACCAAGATCCTCAAACATCGCCAAACCCTCAACAAGCTGGGGTGTTGCGACGTTCCCTTGAACCAGGGCTCCCAAGGGGGCCCCCATCCTGACACCAATTCTCGCCAAAAAACGCAAGATCGTGCGAGTGCCTGTGGATAACTCCCACACCCCGGCCTTCAGCGAACTCACAGTCCGTGACGGATGAATTTCCCGGCGGGCGATGTTCCATGGGATGCGGGTCCTACCGGATCCGCATGCCGAAGGAGTTTCTGTTGTCCAGCCATCACAACGGCCTCAAGACGGCCGCTCTGCTGGGTCTGCTCACCGCCCTCATCCTGGGCGCGGGCTACTGGCTCGGCGGCAGCGGCGGCCTGGTGTTCGCGGTGCTCATCTCGCTGGCCCTGAACGCCGGTTCGTATTTCTTCTCCGACAAGCTCGCCCTGCGGGCCATGCGCGCGCAGCCGGTCAGCGAGGCCGAGTTCCCGGCCCTCCACCAGATCGTCCGCGAGCTGGCGACCACCGCCGGCCAGCCGATGCCGCGGCTCTACGTCTCGCCGACGATGCAGCCGAACGCGTTCGCGACCGGTCGCGACCCGAAGCACGCCGCGGTCGCCGTGACCACTGGCATCACCCAGTTGCTCGACCGGCGTGAGCTGCGGGCCGTCATCGGCCACGAGCTCTCCCACGTCTACAACCGGGACATCCTGATCTCGAGTGTGGCGGCCGCCCTGGCCGGCATCATCACGAGCATCGCGCAGCTGGCGATCTTCCTGCCGCTGGGCGGTTCGGACGATGACGACAGCCCCAACCCGGCCGCGCTGCTGGCGATGCTGATCCTCGGCCCGATGGCCGCGACGATCATCCAGCTGGCCATCAGCCGCAACCGTGAGTACCAGGCCGACGCCGACGGCGCCGCGCTGACCGGTGACCCGCTGGCTCTGGCCAGTGCTCTCGAGAAGATCTCGTACGGGGCGCAGCGCATGCCCCTGCCGGCCGACAACCGCCTCACCAGCGCCGCGCACCTGATGATCGCCAACCCGCTCAAGGGTGGCGGCATCGCCTCACTGTTCTCCACCCACCCGCCGATGGAGCAGCGCGTCGCCCGCCTTCGCCAGCAGGCCGGTGCCATTCAGTACCGCTGACCGTTCTCTCTGATGGACCGTCCGTTCGCGGGCGGTCCATCGCTGTGTTTCCGGACACCAGCGCTCAGATTTCGGATGTGTTGCGCCGGGCCCCGGCGTTAGGGTCGTGGACCGTATCGGTCGTTACTTTCAGAGGAGCGTAGAAGTGACCGCGTTGCGTCAGTACCTGGGCGTTTGGCAGCTGCCGGGCGGACGGGTCCTACTCAGCGTGGGGATCCTTGCCCGGCTAGGCATCGGCATGACCCCGCTGGCTCTGCTGCTTCTCGTCCAGCAGGAGACTGGCCGCTACGCCGCGGCGGGTCTCGCCGGCGGTGTGTACGCCCTGGCGGGCGCCGCTGTCAGCCCGATCGCCGGCCGTCTGGCCGACCGCATCGGCCCGTCCCCGATCCTCTTCGCCACCGCGATCCTGCACCCCGTGGCCCTGGTCGCCCTGGTCCTGGTCAGCCGTTCCGGCGAGTCCGCGCTGCCATGGATCTTCGTGGCCTCGGCGGTGGCCGGCGCGACGTACCCGCCGCTGACCGCGGCCATCCGCCGCGCCTGGACCGACATGACCGAGATCGGCGCCGGCCACCACCATTTGCGCGGCGCCGCCATGGCCGCCGAGACCTCACTGTTCGAGCTGGTCTTCGTCCTCGGCCCGATGCTGGTGGCGGCCCTGGTGGTCCTCACGAGCAACCCGGCCACGGCCCTGCTGTTCGCGGCCGGCGCCACCCTGCTGGGCACGCTGGTGATCGCCCGCCTGCCGGTGATGCGCCACTGGCACCGCCACGAGTCCCTGGACGCGGCCCGGGGCCTGGGCCCGCTCAAGGTCTCGGGCTTCCCGGCCCTGCTCCTGTGCGTGGTCGCCCTGGGTATGGCGTTCGGCGCGGCCGGCGTGATCGTCCCCGCCTACGCCACCCACCACGGAGGCGGCGACGGCCTGGGCGGCGTCCTGCTGGGCATCTGGGGCGTGGGCAGCGCCATCGGCGGCATCTGGTTCGGCACCCGCCGCCCGGCGATGCCCCTCCCGCGCCAGTTCGCGTGGCTGCTGGGCAGCGTGTCGCTGAGCTTCCTGATCCTGGCGTTCATGCCCAGCCCGCTGTGGCTGGGTGCGGCCCTGGTCCTGGGCGGGGCGACGATCGCCCCGGCCTTGACGGTGGAGAGCAACTTGGTGGGCCGCTTGGCCCCGCCGTCGATGCTGAACGAGGCCTACACCTGGATCGTCACCGTCTCGGTAACGGGGAGTGCGGCCGGAGGGGCCGTGGCCGGCGCCATCGTCGACCGCCCGGGCGGCCTCCCGTGGGCGTTCGTCTTCGCCGCCGTGGTCCTGATGGTCGCCGCTCTGGTGGCCGCCATCCCGCACGGCTCGATAGCCCAGGCCGACCGCAAGGCCGCCGACCGTCTGCGCCAGGCCCTCGCGGCCGAGCCGGCCTGACCCAGCCGTCGCGTCCGACCGCGAATGGCGGGCGTTATTTAGGTCGCGCCGGCCTCGGGGCTCCGGGATCCTGACGGCATGTGCCGGTACGCCCAGGTCTTCTACCGGGTTCATTACGTGTGCGTGCCGTGCCGCCACAGCAGCAAGCAGCCGTGGGACGGGGTGGTTCATCCCTGTCCGCGCTGCCGTGCGCCGATGGTGCCGGCCGGTCACGATTTCGCCGCGCCCCGCCGCCGTGACTCGTCCGGCTGGGCGGCGGTGGCGGCCGTGCTGGGCGCCGGGTTGCGTTATGACGGCTTCGAGACCTGTGGGTGCGGCCGCGACCCCAAGTTCCGGCCCCGCACCCGGGCCCAGGTGCGCCAGCGTCGCCGCCTGGCCGCGCGGCGCGGGGTCGCGCTCGCCGACATGCTGGCCGCCCGCGACCCTGACGACAGGCCCCGCCCGCAGTTGTGACGCCCATCACTCACTTTCTGCCGTTCGGTGGCTGTCGCATATACCCCCCAGGGGTATGTTGAAGCCATGACTACGGCATCGAAGGAACTGACTCGGTCGGCTGTCTCAGCGACTCTGCACTGCCTCACCGGCTGTGCCATCGGGGAGATTCTGGGCATGGTCATCGGGACGGCGCTGGGCTGGGGGAACGCGCCGACCATCGCGATCTCCGTCGCGCTGGCCTTCCTCTTCGGCTACACGCTGGCCATCCGGCCCGTCCTCGCGGCCGGGGTCGGCTTCAAGCGGGCCCTCGGTGTCGCCCTGGCCGCCGACACCGTCTCCATCGCTGTGATGGAGCTTGTCGACAACGCCGCCCTCCTTGTCATCCCGGGCGCCATGGAGGCCGGCCTCGGTGACTTCCGCTTCTGGGGGAGCCTCGTCGTGGCGCTCGCCGTCGCCTTCGTCGTCACCGTGCCGGTCAACCGGTGGATGATCTCGCGAGGCAAGGGGCACGCCGTCGCGCACCACTACCACCATCACCACTGAACCGGGCGGACCAGCGTCAACGACTGATAGCGGATGCCCGCCACGTACACATGGAAGTCGAGAATCTCGAAATGGCGGCCCGCGTGGCGCAGCAGTTCCTCGTCGGAGCGGAAGGCGAAGAACCTCGGCGGCACATGATGGTCGTTCGCGGCCACGCCCTCCTCGTGGGCGCCCCCATAGACGCCCAGGTGGAACAACCCGCCCGGCCGCAGGACCGAGCGGATCGACGTCAGCGCGTCGCTCAGGGCGTCGGTCGGCACGTGCAGCAGCGTGTTCATCGAATAGACGGCGTCGAACGACTCGTCCGGAAAACCAAGGTCAAGGACGTCCCTCGCGTACGCCCGGACGCCCTTGGCCTCGGTGCGGGAAACCATCGACGGCGACAGGTCGACCGCCGTGACCTCCAGGCCCTCCGACTGGAACCAGGCGCTGTCCTGACCCGTGCCCGAACCGACCTCGAGCAGCGACGCGGCGCGGGCCGCGCGGAGCCGGTCGAGGAAGGCCGACCGCTCGGAGATCTTCCACGGCTCCTTGGCGAAGCCGTCGCGCTCGGCGGCGGCTCCCGGCCCGTACGCCTCCCGGTTGCGGGCCACCACGTCGCTATATCTCATAGTGGTCTCACTCCGATAGCCTGGCCCGGTCGGCGGGGTGTGTAAAGGAGTGTCCGATGACGAAAGAGGTCCGGACCGACATCGAGACCATGCGTGCCGCCGACGCCGACCGGCACAAGGTCGCCGAGCAGCTCAAGGCCGCGCTCGACGAGGGCCGGCTCAGCCTGGACGAATACGACGAGCGTGTCCGCGTCGCCTACGCCTCCAAGACGTACCAGGAACTGCTTCTGCTCCTCACCGACCTGCCGCGTCCCGGCCTGAGCGCGACCGAGGTCCGGGCCCGGCGTGACGCCGAGCGGCGCCGCGAGGCGCGCCGGATGCCGACCGCGATGATGGTGCTCTGGACCATCTGGGCCGCCCTGGCCACCGTCAACCTGGTCGTCTTCGGGCTGGTGGCCGTCACCGTCGACGGCGACGTCTATCCGTGGCCGGTCTGGCTGCTCGCGCCGGGCGCGGCCCTCGCCGCGGTGACGGTCGGCGTCCAGGCCATCCGTCACCAGCAGCGGCGGCCCTAGCGCCCGGCCGGGAAGAGCGCCTGGTCCAGCACGGGCACGAGCGCCTGCGAGTACGCCAGCGACATGTGGTTGTCGTCCTTGTAGACCAGCGTGTTGCCGACCAAAATCGGGCACTTCTTCTCGGCGCAGAACCACGGCGTCGGGTCGATCACCCGGATGCCGTTCTTCGCGGCCTGCTCGGCCACCATGGCCCGGCGTTGCGGCTCCTGGATGGCCCGGGTCACCGAGCGGTCGCACTTGAAGATCTGGCGCGGGTTGGTGGCCGCGCACTCCGGCACCACGTCCACCGGGTACGGGGTGTCCTGGAGCAGCACCTTGTTCTTGATGCCGCCGAGCCGGGCCCACGTCTTCTGCCAGGCCTGCACCCAGGCCGGGTTGTCGGCCAGGCCGGGCCGCTCGATCAGCTTGCCGTTCGCGTCGTAGATGCCGCCGTTGTCGAGGTCGTTGGAGGCCATGACGACCAGGTCGGGCTTGTCGGCCACGACGCGGTCGACGATCTGGTCACGCCAGGCGACGCATTCGGTGTACGGCTTGTTGAGCACCGTGTTGAAGTTCAGCACCGAGGGCAGCTGGCAGGCCGCCTTGGTGAGCGCCACCAGCTTCCAGCCGTGCGCCCGGGCCACCCCGTCGACCGCGGCGAACCACTGGGCCGCGTGCGAGTCGCCGATCAGATACATCGTCCGGGCGCCGTTCGGGTCGCCGTAGACACAGGGCCGGTCCTGCTTGCTCTCGCCGTATCCGAGGTGGCAGAGGTCCTTGTAGATGACCGGGTTCTGCCCCTGCGCCTCGGTGAGTTTCGGCGTCAGGTTGTCCGGCAGCCGGGAACCGCGGATCGAGCCGGTGATCAGCTGGGTGAGCCGGGCCCGCGGATCGCCGGCCTTGGCCACCTCGGCCGCGGTGTCGAATGTGGCCGGTCCGGTCGGGATGGGCGGGGTGAACTGCCCGGCGATCAGCGAGAGGGCGGCCACCCCGGCCGACAGGATCAGGCCCAGGGCCAGGCCGCGACGGGCCCGCGAGCGCAGCCACGGCCGCATCCGGACCGGGTTCTCGACCAGGTGGTACGTGATGAAGGCGAGCCCGAGCGCACCGGCCGCGAACACCAGGTTCGACTTCACGCCGGCGTCGCGCATGAAGGCCAGCGGCCAGATCATCAGGACCGGCCAGTGCCACAGGTACCAGCCGTACGACAGCTTGCCGATGAACCGGAACGGCGCCGTGCCGATCACGCGGCCCGCGCCCCAGCCCTCGGCCGACGTGCCACCGGCGATCACCGCGGCCGTGCCGAGCACCGGGAGCAGCGCGGCCGAGCCGGGGAAGGCCGTCGACTCGTCGTAGGTCACGGCCGCGATGATCACGGCCACGAGGCCGGCCCAGGTCAGGACCGCGGCCAGAGGCTTGGGGGTACGACTGAGCCGCGCGGCCGCCAACGCGACAAGCGCGCCGATGCCGAGCTCCCAGGCCCGGGTGTGCGAGCCGAAGTAGGCCCACGGGGCGGCGCTGGCCGTCTGCTGGATGCTCACGATCAGCGAGACCACGACCAGGGCGCTCAGCGCGATCGCGGCCCGGCGGTTCTTGCGGGCGCCGGCCCAGACGGCGAGCAGCAGCAGCGGCCAGACCAGGTAGAACTGCTCCTCGACGGCGAGCGACCACAGGTGCTGCAGAGGCGAGGGCGCCGCGGTGGCGTTGAGGTAGTCCGTCCCCTCGTACGCCAGACGCCAGTTGATGCCGTAGAAGGTGCTGAAGAGCCCGTCGAGCGTGATCGACTTGAACCGGGTGGCCGGCACGAAGAGCCAGGCGGCCACGATCGTCGCGACCACGACGACCGTCGACACCGGCAGCAGGCGGATGGCCCGCCGGGCGTAGAAGCCGGGCAGCGAGATCTTCCCGGTCTTGTTCAGCTCCTTCAGCAGCAGCGTGGTGATGAGGAAGCCGGAGATGACGAAGAAGACGTCCACGCCGACGTATCCGCCGGCGAAGGTGCTGAGACCGGCGTGGCTGAGCACGACCAGCACCACGGCGATGGCCCGCAGACCTTCGATGTCCGGCCGGAAGCCGATGTGCGCGCCCTCCGCCCGGCGGGCGGGCGGGGTGGCCGGGGCTTCCCGGACTTCGATGGTGGAGGACACCATGAGTTGCTGCTCCAGTCGAGGGTTAACAGTCGCCGCACGTCGAGGGTTCATGGTCGTCGCACAAGATACCGAGGGCATCCGCACAGGTCGAGCCGGTAGCCGACGCGCTAGGGTCGGATCGTGACCACCGCGGACCGTGTCCCACTTTCCGTCCTCGACCTGGCCACGGTGCGTGAGGGGCATTCCAGTGCGGATGCCCTGCGCGGCACGGTCGAGATCGCGCAGACCGCCGACCAGTTGGGCTACGCCCGTTTCTGGGTAGCAGAGCACCACAACATGCCGGCCGTCGCGTCCACCTCACCGCCGGTCCTGATCGGTGCGATAGCCGCACAAACCACAACGATTCGTGTCGGATCGGGTGGCGTGATGCTGCCCAACCACATGCCGTTCGTGGTCGCCGAGCAGTTCGCCATTCTCGAGGCGCTCTACCCCGGCCGGGTCGATCTCGGCATCGGCCGCGCCCCCGGAACCGACCAGGCCACGGCGGCCGCGCTGCGCGGTGTCTCGCCCTATCTGACCGTCGAGCAGTTCCCCGAACATCTCCAGACCGTGCTGTCCCTGCTGGGTGACGACCGCATCGAGGCGTCATCCCTGCGGGCGACGCCGGTGGCCGAGAGCTACCCCGAGGTCTGGATGCTCGGCTCGTCCACGTACGGGGCCCAGGTCGCCGCCGCCCTCGGTCTGCCGTTCTGTTACGCATATCACTTCGCGATGAGCTCCGATGTGGACAAGGCCCTGCGCCTCTACCGGGACGGCTTCAAGCCGTCGCCCCGCCACCCCGAGCCGTACGCCATGGTCAGCGCCTCGGTGATCGCCGCCGAGACGGCCGAGGAGGCGCACCACCTGGCCGGCCCCAGCCGGATCATGGCGCTGAGCCTGCGCACCGGCCGGCTCGGCCCGATCGTCTCGCCCGAGACGGCGGCGTCGGTCGAGCTCAGCGATCTCGACCACGCCATGCTCGAGTCGCTGCCCGGAACGCAGTACGCGGGCACGGCCGACGAGGTGGTGGCCGCCCTCGACGAACTGGTCGAGCGCACCGGGGCCCAGGAGCTGATGCTGGCCGGCACGGTCTACGACCCGGCCACGCGACAGGACTCGCTGACCCGGATAGCGAAGGCGTGGGGTCTGTAGAAAATCGGGTGCGCCACGGGCGGCCACTGGCGAGGATCACTGAATGAGCTGGCGGCTGACCCACGACCTCGACGAGTTCGCCACGGCCGCGGGCGACTTCCTCGCTTCGCGGCCGGTCCAGCACACCGTCTTTCTCACCGTGATCGACGCCTTGCGGCGCCGAGGGCTTCGGGCGTACGGGCCGGGAGATCCGCTGTTCGGTTATTGGCGTACGGCATCGGGCGCCGTGGACGGGGTGCTCCTGAGAACGCCGCCGCACCCGATGATGACGAGTCCTCTCCCGCCCGAGGCGGTGACGGCCGCGGCTGCCGACGTACCCCCGGCTCCGCAAGTGAATCTCCTGGCCGAGTCCGAGGAGATCTTCTCCGCCGCCTGGCGGAAACGCACCGGGACGACGCCGTCGGCCCGTCGGCGAACCAGGCTCTATCGGCTGGAAACGCTCGTCGACCCGTCACCGCCGGGCCGGGCCCGCCTCGCCACCGCCGGCGATCGGGAGCTGTTGGTGGAGTGGCAGAAAGCGTTCTACGCCGAGATCGGCGAGGAGGGCTTCGGCGACATCGGCGCGGTGATGGACGACCGGATCGGCTACGGCGGCGTGCTGCTCTGGGAGGACGGCGACGACCCGGTCTCGATGGCCATCCGCTCCCGCCCCGACGCCGGCATGGCCCGCGTGCAGATCGTCTACACCCCGCCGGCCGCCCGCGGCCATGGCTACGCGGCCGGTGCCACCGTGGCCGCCACCCGATCGGCCCTGTCCGAGGCCGGCGAAGTGGTGCTCGCCACCGACCTGGCCAACCCGACCAGCAACCGGCTCTACCAGCGGCTGGGCTACCGTCCCGTGGAAGACCGAGTGATCCTGGAGTTGGCGGCATGACAGACGGCAAGGTCCTTTCGGTGAACGTGGGCGCGATGCGCCCGAACCCGGCCAAGAAGGTGGGAAGGACGGGCATCTACAAGGAGCCGGTCACCCACCCCGTCGACGTGCGCGCCCCCGGCCCCCGCCGCACCGGCCTGCACAGCGGTGTCGTCGGCGACGAGATCGGCGACACGAAGCACCACGGCGGCGACGACCAGGCGGTCTACGCGTACTCCCGCGAGGACTACGCCTGGTGGGAGGCCGAGCTGGGCCGGGAGCTGCCCGACGGCATGTTCGGCGAGAACCTGACCACGGCCGGCCTCGACCTGCTGACCACCCAGATCGGCGAGGTCTGGCGGATCGGCGGCACGCTGGAGCTCTCACCGACCTTCGGCCGCATCCCGTGCGCCACGTTCCAGGCGAAGATGGGCGAGGAGAAGTGGCTGAAGCGCTTCGCCCGCGAGAACCGCACCGGCACCTATCTGCGCGTGGTCACCCCGGGCCAGGTCCGGGCGGGCGACCCCATCGAGGTCATCCATCGCCCCACCCGGGGCATGACGGTCACCGAGGCCTTCGCCATCTACATGTTCGACCCGGCTTCCCTGCCGCGCCTGCTGGAGGCCGAGGGCATGTCGCAACATCTGCGGGCCGAGGTGGAGGAGCGGATCGCCCGCCTCTGACCCGTGGCACCGTCGCGATGGCGGCCGCGCCGGCAGCGCAGATCGCGGCGGTGGCCAGAAAGACGCCGGCGAAACCGCCGCTGATCATGTGCAGCCCCGCGCCGGCCAGGGGAGCGGTGGCCTTCGCGGTGGTCATCGGGACGACGAGGACCCCGGCGATGGTGGCGTACCGGCGGGTGTCGTAGCGCTCGGCCAGAAGCACCGGCTTGGCGATGCTGCCGACCCCGAAGCCCAGGCCGAACCCGGCCACGGCGACCACCGCGGCGATCGCGTTGCTCCCGGCCAGGGCCAGGACGACGGCGGACAGGGCTTGAACGCCGAAGACGGCGGCGACCACGACGGTGGTGCGGAAGCGGCGTTGCAGGCCGGTGGTCACCAGGCGGCCGGTGACCGACAGGATGCCGAAGAGGCCGGCGACAGTGGCGGCGAAGGTGGCGGAGTGGCCCCAGTCGATGAGCGCCGCGACGAGGAGCACACCGACGGCGGCCACGGCGGCCGTATGGGCCGTGAAGCCGGCCGCCGTGCCGGTCGAGCCATCGGCCGACCGGGATGGCGAGCGCGGCCGAGGCGAGCACGTTGGCGGTGAAGCTGCCGGTGACCGCCGTGGTGGAGGCGTTCAGATCGTCCGCGAGCGGAACCAGGAAGACGGCGAACGCGTAGTAAAGGGTGCCGTAGCCGACGGTCTGCGTGACGGCGAGCGCGGCCACGATCGCCCGGGCGCGCGGCGAGTCGAGACCACCGCTACGGCCGCCGACGTGCCGGTCGGCAGCCGCACTGCTCAGCCGCAGCAACCGTCGGACTGCGGCGTCGTGGCGATCAGGGCGATCGGGGCCCGCCGGAGACCACCCTCGACCCCGGTCGCCAGGCCCTGGGCCGCCGGGGCTCCGCAGCAGCCGCCGGACGCGGCGTCGATGCTGTCGGCGTCCAACGGCACGCTGCTGGAGCAGACGCCGGTCTCCGGCAGATCGAGCTGGACGTCCCGGGCGGCCTCCCAGTCGCCGGCGAGGGCGGCGACGACCGAGCGCGCCTGCTCATATCCGGTCGCCATCAGGAAGGTCGGGGCGCGGCCGTACGACTTCGACCCGATGGCGTAGTAGCCGGGCTCCGGGTGCGCGAGCTGGTCGGCGCCGTGCGGCGGAACGGTGCCGCAGGAGTGCTCGTTGGGGTCGATCAGCGGGGCGAGCGCCCGGGTCGATCCCAGAATCGGGTCGAGGTCGAGGCGCAGCTCGCCGGTGATGGTGTGGTCCGGGCGGAAGCCGGTGGCCGACACGATCCGGTCGACGGTCACCGTGCGGGTGCCGTCGGAGACCTCGACGCCGTCCGGGCCGGGAGTGACGGTCCGCACGCCGAACCCGGTGAGAAGGGTGATGGCGCCGGACTCGACGTGCTCGCGGACGTGGGTGCCGAGCGCGCCCCGGGCGGGCAGCGCGTCGGCGGCCCCGCCGCCGTAGGTGCGCGCCGGCGCGGCGGCGCGAATGGCCCAGGTGACGGTGGTGCCGGGCAGTTCGGCCAGATTGAGCAGCGTGTTGGCCGCGGAGTGACCGGCGCCCACCACCAGGACGCGGCGGCCGGCGAAACGGTCCCGGTCGCGCCCGAGCACGTCGGGCAGGGCGCTCTCGACCCACGCCGACGCCCCGGCCTCGCCGTGGGCCGGGAGGCCCGAGGCACCGAGGACGTTCGGGCTGTTCCAGGTACCGGAGGCATCGATGACCGCTTGGGCGAGGACGTCCTCGCCGCTGTCGAGCCGGATCAGGTACGGCGTGCCGGCCCGGCCGGTGCTGCGAAGGCGGTCGAGCCCGAGCCGGCTGACACCGGCGACCCGGGCGCCGTAGCGCACGTGCGGCTTGAGAGCGGGCAGGTCCGCGAGCGGCTGGAGGTAGTCGGCCGCCAGCTGGGCGCCGGTGGGCAGCTTGCCGTCCTCGGGCCGAACCCAGCCGGTGCCGGTGAGGAGCCGGGCCGCCGCGGCGTCGATGTTGTAGCGCCACGGCGAGAAGAGGCGGATGTGCCCCCACTGGCGCATGGCCGCGGCGGGCTCGTCGCCCGCTTCCAGGACGACGAACGGGAGACTCCGCTCCGCGAGGTGAGCGGCGGCGGCCAGCCCCACCGGGCCGGCTCCGATGACAGCGATGGGCAGCGTGTTCACGATCGACGGCTCCTCCGCGTTGCGGTTTCGATGTTTGTCGAATCCGAGGCTTGCACGCGGTTTCGATATCTGTCAACCTCGACACATGTCGAAATCAGGCCAGCCTCTCGCCGTCGTCGACCTGAACGCCGACGGCTGCTGCGCGCCGATGGCACGGACGCGCATCCCGTCCGAGGCGGCCGGCACGCTGGCGCAGGCGTTCAAGGCCCTCGGCGACCCGATCCGCCTCCAGCTGATGTCGATGATCGCGTCCGCCCCCGGCGGCGAGATCTGCGTGTGCGACCTGACCCCGGCCTTCGAGATCTCCGGGCCGACCATCTCCCATCACCTGAAGGTGCTCAAGGAGTCGGGTCTGGTCACGGCCGAGCGCCGGGCCAGCTGGGTCTACTACCGGGCCCAGCCCGCTCTCATGCGCCGACTGTCGTCACTGCTCGACATCGACGGCGCCGAGGCGTGACCGCCGTCGACGCCGGCGCCCCGCCCGCGGTGGCCGGGCGCCTGTCGCGCCTCGACCGGTTCCTCCCGCTGTGGATCCTGCTGGCAATGACCGCCGGCCTCCTGCTCGGCCGCCTGATCCCGGGTCTGAACAGCGCCCTGGAGGCCGTCACGATCGGCGGCATCTCGCTGCCGATCGCGCTCGGCCTGCTGATCATGATGTACCCGGTGCTGGCCAAGGTCCGCTACGACCGGCTCGACACGGTCACCGGCGACCGCCGGCTCCTGATCTCGTCCCTGGCGCTGAACTGGATCATCGGCCCGGCCGTCATGTTCGCGCTCGCGTGGATCTTCCTGGCCGGCCACGCCGAGTACCGCACCGGCCTGATCATCGTCGGCCTGGCCCGCTGCATCGCCATGGTCATCATCTGGAACGACCTGGCCTGCGGCGATCGGGAGGCGGCAGCCGTGCTGGTCGCGCTCAACTCGGTCTTCCAGGTGCTCGCCTTCGGCGTACTGGGCTGGTTCTACCTGTCGGTCCTGCCGGACTGGCTGGGCCTCTCCGGCGCGACGCTGGAGGTCTCGGGCTGGGACATCGCGCGCAACGTGCTGATCTTCCTCGGCCTCCCGCTGCTGGCCGGCTTCCTCACCCGCCGTCTCGGCGAGAACGCCAAGGGCCGCGCCTGGTACGAGGACCGGTTCATCCCGAAGATCGGCCCGGTCGCCCTCTACGGGCTCCTGTTCACCATCGTCATCCTGTTCGCCCTTCAGGGTGACGCCATCACGTCGAAGCCGTGGGACGTGGCCCTGATCGCCGTGCCGCTGCTCGCCTACTTCGCGATCATGTGGGGCGGCTCGTACGCCCTCGGCAAGGCCATCGGCCTGACCTACGAGCGCACGACGACGCTCGCTTTCACCGCCGCCGGCAACAACTTCGAGCTCGCGATCGCCGTGGCCATCGGCACCTTCGGCGTCACCAGTGGCCAGGCGCTGGCCGGTGTCGTCGGTCCCCTGATCGAGGTACCGGTGCTCGTCGCGCTGGTCTACGTCAGCCTCGCGCTGCGCCGCCGCTTCTTCACCGAATCAACTGTCTGATCGCCGCCTGGAGGCGCCCCGCATGTCCGAGAAGCCCAGCGTCCTGTTGGTCTGCGTCCACAACGCGGGCCGCTCCCAGATGGCCGCCGGTTGGCTGCGCCACCTGGCGGGCGACGCCGTCGAGGTGCGATCGGCCGGATCGGAACCCGCCGACCAGATCAACCCGGCCGCGGTCGAGGCCATGCGCGAGGTCGGCATCGACATCACCGGCCAGACCCCCCAGCGCCTGGAGTACGAGACCGCGCGGGACTCCGACGTCATCATCACGATGGGCTGCGGCGACGCCTGCCCCGTCTTCCCCGGCAAGCGTTACGAGGACTGGAAGCTCGAAGACCCGGCCGGCAAGGGCGTCGAAGCCGTCCGCCCCATCCGCGACGAGATCAGGACCCGCATCGAGTCCCTGCTCACCGATCTGGTTCCGGCCCGGCACCCCTGATGGGCATCCGTTCAGCGCCGTACGAGTGACCGGGTGTCGAGCTCGAACCGGAATGGGCGCTCGGAGATCAGACTCGCGCCGGTCTTCACGACGGCGTCCTCGACGTAGTGCTGGTCATCGAGACGGTTGAGCCGCAGGGTCAGCGAATCCGGCGCCTCATGCTCGACCAGGAGGTACCACTCGATGCCGGCGGCGGCGTAGAGCTGCATCTTGAGGACGCGGTCCATGGCGGCGTTGCTCGGCGAGACGATCTCACCGATCAGAAGCACTCGGGAGGCGTCCGCCGTGACGGCTTCCTCGTCCACGTCCACGACGGCCAGGTCGGGGATCACGATGCGACCGGTGTGCAGCCGGACGTTGATCGCTTCGTAGACGAAGAGCCCGGCCGGCTCGGCGCCGTCGTCAAGTGCGTTCGCCAGACGGCGCGAGAGGCGCTGATGGCTCATGCTCGGCGCGGGACTCACGACCAGGCTCCCATCGATGAGCTCGATCCGATCTGTCGTCTCGCCGAGCGCGAAATACTCGTCCTCGGTCCATGGACCGACGTGGTCAACCACTCCCACGCTCATCGACGACGTCACCTCCAGCAGCGGTTCACGAGAAGATGCTTCCGTCCACGGTACGGCACCCCATGCGACACAGCGTCCCTGGAAAGCGGCACGCTGCCGTGAGGGGAGGCGGTGACCATGCCACCCGAACACCCGGACCCGCGAGATCACAACGAGAACGGCCCCGGTCAGCGTTTCCGCTGGACCGGGGCCGTTCTTCCTGCCTGTGGCGGGTAGAGGATTCGAACCTCTGTAGCTTTCGCGACGGATTTACAGTCCGCTCCCATTGGCCGCTCGGGCAACCCGCCTGGGCACACCGCCTCGGCTTCCCGAAGCAGCGGAGAACAGAATAGCCACACCGCCGGACCTTCGTGCAACCGGGTACGGTCGGCATGTCGGAGGCCGCTCGGCGGTCTCCTCCTCCCATTGACGTACGCCAGCTTCGCAGGAGTCTTTCATGGCAGCCAGCCCGTCGTTCGACATCGTGAGCAAGGTCGACCAGCAGGAGGTGGACAACGCGTTCCACCAGGCGGAGAAGGAGCTCGGCACCCGCTTCGACTTCCGCGGCACGGGCACGAGCATCGCCAAGTCGGGTGATTCCGGCGTGACCATCACCTCCGAGACCGAGGAGCGGGCCACCGCGGCCCTCGACGTCTTCAAGGAGAAGCTGGTCAAGCGGAACATCTCGCTGAAGTCGCTCGACGCGGGGGAGCCCCGGCAGTCCGGCAAGACGTACAAGATCGACTGCAAGGTCATCGAGGGCATCGAGACCGACAAGGCCAAGGCGATCAGCAAGAAGATCCGGGACGAGGGCCCCAAGGGCGTCCAGGCCCAGATCCAGGGCGACCAGCTCCGCGTCACCGGCAAGAAGCGCGACGATCTCCAGGCCGTGATCGCCCTGCTCAAGGCCGAGGACTTCGGTGTGGCCCTCCAGTTCACCAATTACCGCTAAAAAGGCGCAAATCAGGCTCAGACTGGGCCTATGAGCACCAGTACGTGGACCCTGGTGGTCGGCGGCGTGGCCGGTGCCGTGTTGGCGATCTTCGGAGCGTCGATGCTGATCACTGGCCGGGCCCCGCAGGCCACCGCCCGTGCCTTCCGGAGCGTCCGGGACGCCGGCTTCTACCACCTGCTGTTCGGGGTGGGGCTGGGGCTGGTGTCGCTGGGTACGGCCCTCGACAATCCCGTGGTCACCATGACCGTCACGATTCTGGCGGTGGCCATGGTCGGCGTGGCCCTGGTCCGTTTCCGGCCGCGCGCCCGGCGACGGGAGCACCAGGTAGGCAAATAGCGGAGAGGAACGGCGTGATCGAGCCGGTAGTCGATGTCGAATGGGTCAAGGCGCATCGGGACCGGCTGGTCCTCGCTGACGTCCGCGCTTATCTGGACGGCCGGTCGGGCCGCGAGGCGTACCACCGTGGTCATCTGCCGGGCGCCGTCTTCGCCGATCTCGACGAAGACCTCGCGGCCGCGCCCAGCGCGGCCGAGGGGCGCCATCCTCTGCCCGATTTCCAGGCCTTCGCCGTACGGATGGGCGAGCTCGGCATCGGCGACGGCGACACGGTCGTCGCGTACGACGACGCCGGCGGCGTGATGGCCGCCCGCCTGGTCTGGATGCTGAGGGTCCTCGGCCACGACGCGGCCCTGCTCGACGGCGGCATCGGAGCGTGGGACGAGGAGCTCGAGACCGCCGTACCCCGGCCGGCGGCCAAGGTCTTCACGGCGCAGCCGTGGCCGGCCGAGCGGCTCGCCACCATCGACGAGGCGGCCGGCGGAGCGGGCGTGGTGATCGACGCCCGCCAGCCGGAGCGGTTCCGCGGCGAGTCCGAGCCGATCGACGCCCGCGCCGGCCACATCCCGGGCGCCCGCAACGTCTCCTGCCGGGAGAACGTCGACGCCAGCGGCCGCTTCCTGTCGCCCGCGGCGCTGCGCGAGCGGTTCGCCGCGGCCGGGGTGACCGACGGCGCCGACGTCGTCTCCTACTGCGGCTCCGGCGTCACCGCCTGCCACAACCTGCTCTCGCTGGAGCGCGCCGGTTTCGGTCCGGGCCGTCTCTATCCAGGTTCCTGGTCCCAGTACGCGGCCACGGGGCGCCCCGCCGCCACGGGCTCATAGAGCCTGTTCCTCCACCCAGCGGTTGTGCGCCTCCCAGGCGGCCTGTTTCGTGCTGCCGAGCGCGGCCCCGATCTGCGTCCACGACGCCCCGGCGTCGCGCGCCGTGCGCACCATCGCCTGCCGCCCGTACCCCGCCTTGCGGATCACCACTTCGTTCAGCGCGAGCAGCTCGAGCGCCTCGGACCGGCTCAGTGGCTCGGCCCGCTCGCCGGCCATCGAGGCCAGGGCGGTGCGCATCCTCAGCTCGTCGTATCGCGTTGTAGCCGAGGACAGCGTGTGCTGGCGCTCCAGATCGTCGGGGGAGAAGGAGTACGCGGTCACGGGCGACAGCTTGGCGTCAGGGCGACTTGACGTCAAGACGACCTGACCGGGCGATGCGAATTGCCCTCACTTCTCCCGTTATTTCGGTCGTAAAGTCGTCAATTCTGCGCTCGGCCCTGGGGGAGGAAGCTCAACCGTTCGGTCAGGATTTCGGAAAGTGCGGTTTCGACCCGCCCGTGGACGCTGCCAGTCGCACAACTGGTGTGGCACCATCATGTGACCCCCCACGAACGCCTGTTACACACCCGCAGGAGTCATACATGTCTGCAAAGAGGCTAGGCCGCCTCGCCGGCTTGGTTCTCGTCCTCGCCGCCGTCTTCGGTGGCGTGGCTGGGCTGAGCGGGCACCCGTCGGCCGCTGGTACGGGGGCCGGGCAATCCGCCAACCTGGTCATAGATTGGGATTAAAGGTTCAGCCGCGCATCGACCTGGCGTTGCGAACCGCGTCGACTGACGAGGGAGTGCGATGGTCGGGCGATCGCGGGTCAGTCGGCGTTCTGCGCGATACGCCTGGCTGGTCACCAATCCTTTGGCGCTCTTCGCCGTCATCTGCACTATCGCGTTCTGGGTCCAGCAGCCCCGATGGTTCGACGATTGGCTCGGCGGCCTCGTCGCTCTCGTAGGCATCAGCGTCGCCTACATCGGCGTGATCAATGTGGTGATCCGCCGCAGCACGATGAGCTTCTACATCACCGAGATCCCGTTCCTGCTGGCGCTGTACTACCTGTCCCCGGTGATGGTCATCGTCGTGATGACCCTGGCCGCGCTGACCGCTCAGCTCACGCGCCGGGCCGTGCTGATGCCGAGCAAGCTCTGGTTCAACGTCGCCAAGTCGTCGGCCGGGGCGGCCGCGGCCGTGCTCGTGCTCGCGGCCATGCCGCCGATCCGGGGCGCCGGCCCGGGCACGTGGGCCATCCTGTTCGCCGCAGTCGGCGTCAGTGTTCTGGTCGAGGCACTCAGCCTGGCCGCGGTCATGGCGGTGGTCCAGGGCGGCCGCGCCGGCCAGGAAGTGATCCGCGGCTCTCTTTCGATCTGGATCGGCGCCGGCGTGAACGTCGTGCTCGGCCTGGTCTTCCTGGTCGCCCTCGTCGCCACCGAGTGGTCGGCGTTGTTGCTCGCGACCCTGGTGGTCGCGCTCGTCCTCATGCTCCGCTCCTTCGCCGAGTTCTTCCGGCAGCATCGCACCCTGGCCGACGTGTACGAGCTCACCAAGGCCGTCCGTGACGAGGGCAGTGACTCCGGCCTGCCCGACGTGATGCTGGAGCGGATGCGGGCGCTGATGCGCTCGGAATACGCGACCCTCTGGCTGTCGCCGCAGGGCCGCCATCCCGAGGTGCTGCTCACCGCCCGGGTGGAGAACAAGGGCCTGCTCGACCTCTCGCCCACGCCGGCCGCCATCCGGGAGAAAGCCATCGGCGAGGGGCACACGGTCGCCGTCGGCAACCAGTTCCCCGAGTCCGAGCCGCTGCGCCACACCTTGCGCAACACCAAGGTGAAAGACGTCATCGTCGTGCCGCTGCGGTCGGGGCACACCCCGATCGGCAGTCTCGAGGTGGTCAACCGGCTCGGTGACTCCCGCACGTTCCGGCCGGCCGACGTGCAGGTGCTCGAGACGATCGCCGCCCATGTGGCGGTCGCGGTCGAGAACACGCGACTGGTCGACCGGCTGCGCTACGACGCCTATCACGACCGGCTCACCGGTCTGCCCAACCGGCGGCGGATCACCGACGCGCTCGCCGAGTCGGTCAAGGTGCGGGCCGAGGACGAGGTCGTGGCCGTGCTGCTGTTCGACGTCGACGGTCAGCGCGACGTCAACGAGTCGATGGGTCACGCGGCCGGCGACAAGCTGCTGGCCGAGGTGGCCGGCCGGCTGCGCGGCATCGCCGGGCCGGGCGCGCTGGTCGGGCGGATCGGCGGCGACGAGTTCGTGGTGACCCTGCGCGCCGAGAGCACCGACGCCACCGTCCAGCTCGCCACCGAGATGCGCGAGCAGCTGCGCGGCCCGATGACCGTGGGCACGCTCACCCTCGACCTCGACACCGCGGTCGGCGTGGCCGTCTACCCCGACCACGGCACCGACCCCGAGACGCTGATCCAGCGGGCCGAGCTGGCCGCCAACGCGGCCAAGGTCCTTCCGTACGGCGTGCAGCTCTTCCATCCGGCCCTGGAGTCCCGGGCCGTGCGCCGCCTCGGCATCGCCGCCGACCTGCGGGTGGCGCTCGACAGCGGCGCGATAGACGTCTACTTCCAGCCCAAGGTGACCCTCACCGACCGCCACCTGGTCGGCGTGGAGTGCCTGGCCCGCTGGCAGCACCCGGCGCAGGGCGAGGTGGCGCCGGACGACTTCGTGGCCGTGGCCGAGCACACCGGCCAGCTGTCCCGGCTCACCGAGGTGGTGCTCACCGAGGGCCTGCGGCGCTGCCGGGAGTGGGCCGACCAGGACCGTCCGCTCTCCATCGCGGTGAACCTGTCGGTGCGTACCCTGCTCGACTCCCGTTTCCCCGACCAGGTGGCCGCGTTGCTGGAGCGCTTCGCGGTGGCGCCGGCCCAGGTCACCTTCGAGATCTCCGAGCCGGGCATGCTGGGCGACATCGAGCGGGTGCTGCCGACCCTCTACCGGCTGCGCGATCTGGGCGTGCGGCTCAGCGTCGACGACTTCGGCACGGGCGCGTCCTCACTGTCCTATCTACGGCAGTGGCCGGTGCACGAGGTGAAGATCGACGACAGCTTCGTGCAGGGCATGGCGACCGACACCGGCGACCTGGCGATCGTGCGGGCGGTGGTGAGCCTGGCCCGCGAGTTCGGTCTCACCGTGGTCGCCGAGGGCGTCGAGAGCGAGCTCACCCTCGATCTGCTCGAGGAGATGGGCTGCGAGATCGGTCAGGGCTATCTGTTCAGCCGCCCATTGCCGTACGAGCGTCTCGAGGCCTGGTTCAGCGCGCAGACCGAGCCGGCGACCACCCCCGCGGGCGAGGTCCGCAAGCTCCGCGCGGTTGGATAAAACCCCGCTGACCTGCGGTTTCGGGGTAATGGGGGAGTCGATTTCACCCCTGGTGCGGGGCCGTGTAGTCTTACTCCTGCGCAACAAGCGAGCGATCGCGCGCAGGCCCCCTTAGCTCAGTCGGCAGAGCGTCTCCATGGTAAGGAGAAGGTCTACGGTTCGATTCCGTAAGGGGGCTCTACCGGGTTCGTTCCCGCCGCAGGCGCTGGACTTGAGCCTGGCTCGGCGGTGTAGCTCAGATGGCAGAGCAAGCGGCTCATAATCGCTGTGTCGCCGGTTCAAGTCCGGCCACCGCTACTTGCAAGTAAAGGGATCCCGCCCGGGGTCCCACTTTGCATGTCGGCACTCCTAGCGAGTACGCTGGAGCGTCGTTGAAGTTACCCCGTTAGCAGGAAGGCAATCCGTCGTGGCCAAGGCGACCGACGTCCGTCCGAAGATCACCCTGGCGTGTACGGAGTGCAAGGAGCGGAACTACATCACCCGTAAGAACCGCCGTAACGACCCCGACCGCATCGAGCTGAAGAAGTTCTGCCCCCGGGACGGCAAGCACACCCTGCACCGCGAGACCCGCTGATCTCAGCGCCTCCCAAGCCTCACCCTGCGCCGCTCGGTCATCGACCGGGCGGCGCAGAGTAGTTTGTGGGCCATGCCCCTCGACCAGTCTTTCCAGGGCCGTAGCTGGCCCGCCACGGAGCCTTATCTGGTCGGCCGCGAGAAGATCCGCGAGTTCGCCCGCGCGATCGGTGCCGCCGACCCCGAATATCACGACCCCGAGGCCGCCCGTGCCCTCGGCTACGCCGACGTGGTCGCCCCGCCGACCTTCCCGGTCGCGATCACCATGGCGGCCAGCCGCCAGATCATCGAGGACCCGGAGCTCGGGCTCGACTACAGCCGCGTGGTGCACGGCGACCAGAAATTCGCCTACACCCGGCCCGTCGTGGCCGGCGACGCGCTCGTGTGCGTCAACTCGGTCGACGAGATCACCTCGCGCGGGGGGCACGACTTCATCACCACCCGCACCGAGGTGACCACCGAGTCCGGCGAGCAGGTCGTGACGGTCTGGTCCAAGCTGGTCCAGCGGGGCGGGGAGGCGTAAATGGAGCCGCAGACCTTCCGGGTGACCCGGGCCGACCTGGTGCGCTACGCGGGCGCCTCAGGCGATTTCAACCCCATCCACTGGAGTGACCGTGTCGCCACCGGCGTCGGCCTGCCCGGCGTGATCGCGCACGGCATGTTCACCATGGCCCTCGTGGGCCGCGCGGTGACCGCCTGGGCCGGCGCGCCGGACGCGGTCGTCGAGTTCAGCGTGCGCTTCTCGCGCCCCGTCCCGGTGCCCGACACCGACGAGGGGACCGAGGTGGTCGTCACCGCCACGGTGAAGGACAGCTC
Organism: Actinoplanes sp. CA-131856; assembly: GCF_050956135.1. GTDB lineage: Bacteria > Actinomycetota > Actinomycetes > Mycobacteriales > Micromonosporaceae > Actinoplanes. The sequence goes on from NZ_CP191849.1 coordinate 737,138, forward strand.
CGACGACGGCCTCACCAAGCTGACCCTGACCGCCACCTGCCAGGGCGAAAAGGTCCTGTCGCTCGCTCAGGCGATCATCCGCAAACGTTAGTTCCTGTTTCGTGGCTGGGGCGGGAGCGAGGCGGGGTCCAGATTTCGGCTGGTGGTGGCCTGTGGGCAGCCGGCTACCGGTGTTGTAACCGGCTGCCCACAGGACGCCGCCAGACGGGATCTGGGCCCCTCCGCAGCCCCGTCCCAGCCACGAAACAGGGACTAGGCGAGCCCGGGTTGGGCGATCCGCCTGTGAACCCGTACACTGGTGCGCCGTGGGGCAGTGACCCCCCGAACCAGCCTGCCCCAAGCAGGCAGATCCGGGGATTCAGCCGCCTCGCACAGGGGTGTAGCTCAATTGGCAGAGCAGCGGTCTCCAAAACCGCAGGCTGCAGGTTCAAGTCCTGTCACCCCTGCGCAAGCCCTCGAGACGTGCCCGCCCGGTGCGCGGTCCGCACGACGCCGCGCCGGACGCAGCGTGGCGGGGACCCATCACCACCGATGACGGAAGTAGGGCGCCATGGCCGAGAGGAACCGACCCGGTGACGCCGGCGACCCGGCCGACGACGAGGTGTTTGACGACGCTGTCGAGGACGATAAAGACGTCCCGGGCGACGACGACGCCGAGCCGGTAGGCCGCGGCGGCACGGCTCTCGCCGAGCGGACCCCGAAGTCGAAGAAGGAAGCCAGCAAGACCGGCTTCTTCGGTCGCATCGGTGGTTTCTTCCGTGAGGTCGTCAGCGAGCTGCGTAAGGTCATCTGGCCCACGCGCAAGGAACTGCTGACCTACACCACGATCGTCATCGTGTTCGTGGCCGTGATGACCACGATCGTCGGCCTTCTGGACCTCGGCCTGGGCAAGGCCGTCCTCTGGGCGTTCGGCGGCTGATCGCCGCCGGGCCCGGCCCGACGGCCGGCAGGGGCCTGAGCGCCCGCATGAAGACCATGACTTACCTGGAAGTGAGCGAGCGTGCCTGAGTACGACGAGGAGACCGCGGAGTCCGTCGACGAGCAGTCGTCGGTGGCCACGGCGGACGACGACGAGTCGGTCGAGGCCGCCCAGCCGGAAACCGCCCAGCCGGAAAGCACCGAGCCGGAGGCCGCGGCCCCGGCCGCGGAGCACGACGAGGACTACGACCCGGTCCAGGAGCTGCGGCAGAAGCTGCGTTACGCCCCCGGCGACTGGTACGTGGTGCACTCGTACGCGGGTTACGAGAACAAGGTCAAGACCAACCTCGAGACCCGCATCACGAGCCTCGACATGGAGGACTTCATCTTCCAGGTCGAGGTGCCGACCCGCGAAGAGATCGAAGTCAAGAGCGGCAAGCGGGTCCAGGTCAACAACAAGGTCTTCCCGGGCTACATCCTGGTCCGCATGGACCTGAGCCCCGAGTCGTACTCGTGCGTGCGCAACACGCCCGGCGTGACCGGCTTCGTGGGCGCGACCGACCGGGTCGACCGGCCGGCCCCGCTCTCGCTCGACGAGGTGCTGAAGTGGCTCGCCCCTGCCGTCGAGCAGGAGGAGAAGAAGGCCAAGCCCGAGGTCAAGGTTCTCGACTTCGAGGTGGGCGACTCGGTCACGGTCACCGACGGCGCGTTCGCCTCGCTGCCGGCCTCGATCTCGGAAATCAATGCCGACCAGCAGAAGTTGAAGGTTCTGGTCTCCATCTTCGGCCGTGAGACGCCGGTGGAGCTGAACTTCAACCAGGTCACCAAGATCTGACGCAACACAGCAGTCAGTGGGAGGGCTCGGTCCAAGAGCCCGCCATCTACCACAGGAGTAAGAACATGCAACGCAGCAAGGGCTACCGCAAGGCGGCCGAGTCGATCGACGCCAACAAGCTCTACGAGCCCGCCGACGCCATCAAGCTGGCCAAGGACTCGAGCCCGACCAAGTTCGACGCGACCGTCGAGGTCGCGATGCGGCTGGGCGTCGACCCGCGTAAGGCCGACCAGATGGTCCGCGGCACCGTCAACCTGCCGCACGGCACCGGCAAGACCGCTCGGGTGATCGTCTTCGCCCAGGGCGCGAAGGCCGAGGAGGCCCTCGCGGCCGGCGCCGACGAGGTCGGCACCGACGAGCTCGTGGCCCGCATCCAGGGTGGCTGGCTCGACTTCGACGCCGCCATCGCGACCCCGGACCAGATGGCCAAGATCGGCCGTATCGCCCGGATCCTCGGCCCGCGTGGCCTCATGCCCAACCCGAAGACGGGCACGGTCACCGTGGACGTGACCAAGGCCGTCAACGAGATCAAGGGCGGCAAGATCACCTTCCGGGTGGACAAGCACTCGAACCTGCACCTGATCATCGGCAAGGCCTCGTTCTCCGAGGACCAGCTGGTGGACAACTACGCCGCGGTGCTCGACGAGATCCTGCGGGCCAAGCCGTCCGCGGCCAAGGGCAAGTACCTCAAGAAGGTCGTCGTCACCACGACGATGGGCCCCGGCGTTCAGATCGACCCGAACGTGGTCAAGAACCTGAAGGCCGAAGCCGGCGCCTGATAGACGCCAGTAACTGCAAACGCCCCCGGGGGACACCCCGGGGGCGTTTTCTGTGGGAGGCTTCGGCTCGTGCGTTTCGACCGGGTGTGGTTCCGCTACGGGCGGCGCCTGCCCTGGGCGCTGCGCGAGATCGACGCCACCGTCGAGCCCGGTCAGACCGTCGTCGTGCTGGGCCGCAACGGCGCCGGCAAGTCGACGCTGCTCCAGCTGGCGGCCGGGGTGCTCCGCCCGGCCCGGGGCGCGGTCCACGACCGTCCGCCGGTCGTCGGCTGGGTGCCCGAGCGTTTCCCGGCCGACCAGCCGTTCACCGCCGGCCAATACCTGAGCCGCATGGCCCAGCTGCGCGGTGTGCCCGAGAGCGCGGCCGGCGAGTGGATCGAGCGCCTGCTGCTCACCGAGCACACCGGCACCCGCCTCAGCGACCTCTCCAAGGGCACCGCGCAGAAGGTCGGCGTCGCCCAGGCCCTGCTCGCCCGCCCCGGCCTGCTGGTACTGGACGAGCCCTGGGAGGGCCTCGACGCCGCCGCCCGCACCCTGATCCCCGAGATCGTCGCCGAGATCACCGCGACCGGCGGCATGGTCCTGGTCAGCGACCACCGCAACGAGATCGCCGGCCTCCCGGGTGCCACGCACTGGACGGTCACCGAGTCGGCCCTGCGCTTCGAGACGCCCGCCGTCCGGGCCGACGAGGTCATCATCGAGGTCGCCGTCCGCCGGGCGGACGCCGACCAGGCGGTGGTCCGGCTGCGTGCCGAGGGTCACCGAGTTCTGGGTGTACGAGACCTCGCCGCGCCCCAGGCACAGAACGGCCGCTCCGCGCCCGACGAGCCCTCCCCAGCGTCGCCCTCCCCAGCGTCGCCGTCACCGGCTAAAGGCGCGGGGCCATGACGGCGTTGATCCGGATGAGGCTTGCCGCCTTTGTGCGCGGCGGGCGGGCTCTGGCGCCTCTGATCGCCGTGCTGGTCGTTCTGGGCGTGATCTACGGCGGGGGAGCGTCGCCGGCCGCCGTGGCCTACGGATATTCGGCCGCGGCCCTGTTCCCGGTGCTGGCCTGGCAGTCCAAGCTCGTGCTGGACACCGAGCCCGACGTGCAGCGCCGGCTGGCCCGCACGGCCGTGGGCGCGAGGCGTGAGGCGATCGCCGGCCTGCTGGCCGCCGTGCTGCTCGCGCTGGCCGTCTGCGCCGCCGCCATGGTCGCCCCCTGGCTCTTCGGCGGCATCGAGACCGAGGGCGCGGGGGCCGGCTCGGCGCTGGGCGTCCTGGCCCACCTCCTCGCCGTCGTGCCCGCCGTGGCGGTCGGCGGGCTGGCCAGCCGGGCCGTGACCGGCGGCGTCCGCAACGGGGTGGCCGTGCTCGTCGTCGCCGCCGTGCTCGTGGTCGTTCTCGGGTTGCAGGGCTCGATCGCCCCCTGGCTCGTGCCGCCGGTCATGGCCACCGCCCGGGCGCTGAACGACGCCGACCCGCCGCCCGCCTCGACCCTTCTGCTGATCACCGGCTGGGCCGCCCTGTGGTGCGCGGCCGCCCTCGGTGGATATGGATGGCTCCGCCGATCAAAGGCGTGAGGAGGCCGATTTGGCGCTGGCCGTCTGACCCCGTACAGTTGCTTCTCGAAGTTCCACCCAAAGACCGCTGGTCGCCGCAACCACCCGTCGCGAGACGGAGGTCGCGGTCGAAGGCCCCGCTGAGTGCGGGCGGCCCGCGCAGGGGAGAACGGTTCGTGACCGGGTGATCCATCTGCCCGCTCCGCCCCGTGCGCCCTGCGCCGGGGCGTTTCTCATTCCGCCCCCTCCTTCGTGCCGACCAGTGGATCGAGCATTGAGAGAGGAGGGACATGGCGGACAAGCCGGTCCGGGCCGACAAGGCCAGCGCCGTTTCCGAGCTCACGGACGACTTCCGTAACTCGTCGGCCACCGTGCTGACCGAGTACCGCGGTCTCACGGTCAAGCAGCTCACGGAGCTGCGCCGTTCGCTGGGCAAGGACACCAAGTACTCGGTGTCCAAGAACACCCTGGCGAAGCGCGCGGCTACCGACGCGGGCATCGAGGGCCTCGACAACCTGTTTGCCGGTCCTACCGCGCTCGCCTTCATCAGCGGCGACCCGGTCGAGGCGGCCAAGGGCCTTCGTGCCTTCGCCAAGGCCAACCCCGTCCTGAAGATCAAGGGCGGTGTGTTCGAGGGCAAGGCGATCAGTGCTGACGACGTCAACAAGATCGCTGACCTCGAGTCGCGTGAGGTTCTGCTGGCCAAGCTGGCCGGCGCCATGAAGGGCAACCTGTCCAAGGCGGCCGGCCTCTTCCAGGCCCCGCTGTCGCAGGTGGCGCGCCTCGCGGCCGCTCTTCAGGAGAAGCGCGAGAAGGACGGTTCCGCGGAGGCCTGAGCCACCGCGCACCAGCAAGACTTTTTGATCAGTACCTAGGAAAGGTTGCCAGACATGGCGAAGCTCAGCACCGACGAGCTGCTCGACGCGTTCAAGGAGATGACGCTGATCGAGCTGTCCGAGTTCGTGAAGCAGTTCGAGGAGACCTTCGAGGTCACCGCGGCTGCTCCGGTCGCCGTCGCGGCCGTTGGTGGCGGCGCCGGCGGTGCCGCTGCCCCCGCCGAGGAGGAGAAGGACTCGTTCGACGTCGTCCTCGAGGGTGACGGTGGCAAGAAGATCCAGGTCATCAAGGTCGTGCGTGAGCTGACCGGCCTGGGCCTCAAGGAGGCCAAGGACGCCGTCGAGTCCGCCCCCAAGGCGATCCTCGAGGGTGTCAACAAGGAGAAGGCCGACGCCGCCAAGGCGAAGCTCGAGGCCGAGGGCGCCAAGGTCACCCTCAAGTGATCTGACGCTCCACAGTTTCACCTCGCGACGGCGAGGGCCCTGCTCAAGGGCCCTCGCCGTTCGTGCTTTCGGGCCCGACCCGCTCGGAGGCCCTTGACTGTGTGTCCGCTGACAGGCACGCTGATGGCAGCAAGTTTCCGCGCTTGCGACAGCCACCCCGTGGGTAATCCGGTTCCGCCGGTCCTACGGCCGGCACCCGAGGGACATCGCCGCGTTGAGCGGCCCCGCACGAACGCCCTGACCCGATAGAGGCGCAGGTCAGAGGCTGCGAGGGCCACGCTCCGCAGGTTTCCTCCGGTGTGGGCTGGACAGCGGTTAGCCGAGCGGCTACACTGCTAGTTTGCGCTGCCTTCTGCCTTGAGCCCTGCCGAGATTAAGTTCTTGGGGGGTTCGTCAGAGTGCACGCAGACAGTTGCATACCCGCAGCTGCAGCCGCATCAGCAGCACCGGTCCTCGGAAGGACGCATCTTGGCAGCTTCCCGCCCTGCGAAGACCAGCCGTACGTCGAGCGCTTACGCACCCCGCCGTGTCTCTTTCGGCAGGATCACCGAGCAACTAGAGGTCCCCAACCTCCTCGCCCTCCAGACGGAGTCTTTCGACTGGCTGGTCGGGAACGAGGCTTGGCAGGCCCGGTCGACGGACGACCCGCACGCCCAGTCGGGCCTCGCAGAGATCCTCGAAGAGATCAGTCCCATTGAGGACTTCTCCGGCACAATGTCGCTGTCCTTCTCGTCTCCCCGATTCGACGAGGTCAAGGCCTCGATCGAGGAGTGCAAGGAGAAGGATCTGACCTACTGCGCGCCGCTGTTCGTGACCGCGGAGTTCACCAACAACACCACTGGCGAGATCAAGAGCCAGACGGTGTTCATGGGTGACTTCCCGATGATGACCCCCAAGGGGACGTTCGTCATCAACGGCACGGAGCGCGTCGTGGTGAGCCAGCTCGTCCGGTCGCCGGGCGTGTACTTCACCAAGGAGCCGGACAAGACCTCCGACCGCGACCTCTCCAGCGTCAAGGTCATCCCCAGCCGGGGCGCCTGGCTGGAGTTCGACATCGACAAGCGCGACACCGTCGGTGTCCGGATCGACCGCAAGCGCCGGCAGGCCGTCACGGTCCTGCTCAAGGCGATCGGCTGGTCGGCCGACCAGATCCGTGAGCGGTTCGGGTGGTCCGAGCTTCTCATGACCACCCTCGAGAAGGACCACATCGCCGGGCAGGACGAGGCCCTGCTCGACATCTACCGCAAGCTCCGTCCCGGCGAGCCCCCGACCCGGGAGAACGCGCAGACCCTGCTCGACAACCTCTTCTTCAACCCGAAGAGGTACGACGTCGCCAAGGTCGGCCGTTACAAGTTCAACAAGAAGCTCGAGCTCGACCTGCCGATCGACCGCGGGACGCTGACCGAGGAAGACATCGTCAAGACCGTCGAGTACCTCGCCCGGCTGCACGCCGGTGAGGAGGGCTACGAGGCCGACGACATCGACCACTTCGGCAACCGCCGTCTGCGCACGGTCGGCGAGCTCATCCAGAACCAGGTCCGCGTCGGCCTGTCCCGGATGGAGCGCGTCGTCCGCGAGCGCATGACGACCCAGGACGTCGAGGCGATCACGCCGCAGACCCTGATCAACATCCGTCCCGTGGTGGCGGCGATCAAGGAGTTCTTCGGTACGTCGCAGCTGTCGCAGTTCATGGACCAGACCAACCCGCTCGCGGGTCTGACCCACCGTCGCCGCCTGTCGGCGCTCGGCCCGGGTGGTCTGTCGCGTGAGCGCGCCGGCTTCGAGGTCCGTGACGTGCACCCCTCGCACTACGGCCGCATGTGCCCGATCGAGACGCCCGAGGGCCCGAACATCGGTCTGATCGGCGCGCTCTCGACGTTCGCGCGGGTCAACCCGTTCGGCTTCATCGAGACGCCGTACCGCAAGGTGGAAGACGGCGTCGTCACCGACGAGGTCCACTACCTCACGGCCGACGAGGAAGACCGGTACATCAAGGCGCAGGCGAACGCCACGCTGCGCAGCGACGGCACCTTCGCCGACGACCGCGTCCTGGTCCGCCGGAAGGGCGGTGAGGTCGACTACGTGCCCGGCACGCAGGTCGACTACATGGACGTGTCGCCGCGGCAGATGACCTCGGTCGCGACCGCGATGATCCCGTTCCTCGAGCACGACGACGCCAACCGTGCCCTCATGGGCGCGAACATGCAGCGTCAGGCGGTGCCGCTGGTCAAGGCCGAGGCCCCGCTGGTCGGTACGGGCATGGAGTACCGCGCCGCGGTCGACGCCGGTGACGTTGTCGTCGCCGAGGTCGGTGGCGTGGTCGAGGACCTGTGCGCCGACTACGTGACGGTCCACCAGGACGACGGCCACCGCCGTACGTACCTGCTGCACAAGTTCCGCCGCTCCAACGCCGGCTCCTGCGTCAACCAGAAGCCGGTCGTGTTCGAGGGTGACCGGGTCGAGGCCGGCCAGGTCATCGCCGACGGCCCGTGCACCGACGAGGGGGAGATGGCCCTCGGCCGCAACCTGCTCGTCGCGTTCATGTGCTGGGAGGGTCACAACTACGAGGACGCGATCATCCTGTCGCAGCGCCTCGTCCAGCAGGACGTCCTCACCTCGATCCACATCGAGGAGCACGAGGTCGACGCCCGCGACACCAAGCTCGGCCCGGAAGAGATCACCCGCGACATCCCGAACGTCAGCGAGGAAATGCTCGCCGACCTCGACGAGCGCGGCATCATCCGGATCGGTGCCGAGGTCGTGCCCGGCGACATCCTGGTCGGCAAGGTCACGCCCAAGGGCGAGACCGAGCTGACCCCCGAGGAGCGCCTGCTCCGCGCGATCTTCGGTGAGAAGGCCCGGGAGGTCCGGGACACCTCGCTGAAGGTGCCGCACGGCGAGACCGGCACGGTCATCGGCGTCCGCACGTTCTCGCGCGAGGACGGCGACGAGCTTCCTCCGGGCGTCAACGAGCTGGTCCGCGTCTACGTGGCCCAGAAGCGCAAGATCCAGGACGGTGACAAGCTCGCCGGCCGCCACGGCAACAAGGGCGTCATCTCCAAGATCCTCCCGGTCGAGGACATGCCGTTCCTCGAGGACGGCACCCCCGTCGACATCGTGCTCAACCCGCTCGGTGTGCCCTCGCGTATGAACATCGGCCAGGTTCTGGAGACCCACCTCGGGTGGATCGCCAAGACCGGCTGGGAGGTCGAGGGCGACGACACCGAGTGGAAGCGCCAGCTGCGCGCGATCGAGGCGCACGAGTCCCCCAAGGACTCGAACGTCGCGACCCCCGTCTTCGACGGTGCGCAGGAGGAGGAGATCAAGGGTCTTCTCGAGTCGACGCTGGTCAACCGCGACGGTAAGCGGCTGGTCAACGGTGACGGCAAGGCGCAGCTGTTCGACGGCCGCTCCGGCGAGCCGCTGCCGGACCCGATCTCGGTCGGGTACGTGTACATCCTGAAGCTGAACCACCTGGTCGACGACAAGATCCACGCTCGGTCGACCGGCCCGTACTCGATGATCACGCAGCAGCCGCTGGGTGGTAAGGCGCAGTTCGGTGGCCAGCGGTTCGGCGAGATGGAGTGCTGGGCGATGCAGGCCTACGGCGCCGCTTACGCGCTGCAGGAGCTGCTCACCATCAAGTCCGACGACGTGCTCGGCCGCGTGAAGGTCTACGAGGCCATCGTCAAGGGCGAGAACATCCCGGAGCCGGGAATCCCGGAGTCGTTCAAGGTGCTGCTCAAGGAGCTGCAGTCGCTGTGCCTGAATGTTGAGGTGCTCTCCAGCGACGGCGTGGCTCTCGAGATGCGCGAGACCGACGACGAGGTCTTCCGGGCCGCGGAGGAACTCGGTATCGACCTGTCGCGGCGCCCGAACGAGGGCGTCAGCAGCGTCGAAGAGATCTGACGGAAGCGTCCCCCGGCCCTGTGAAAGGGCCGGGGGACGCCACCGCCGGCCTGGAATCCATTCGAGCAAGAAATACGAGGGATAGACCAAGTGCTCGACGTCAACTTCTTCGACGAGTTGCGCATCGGCCTGGCCACCGCTGACGACATCCGGCAGTGGTCGCACGGCGAGGTCAAGAAGCCCGAGACGATCAACTACCGCACGCTCAAGCCCGAGAAGGACGGACTCTTCTGCGAGAAGATCTTCGGTCCTCAGCGGGACTGGGAGTGCTACTGCGGAAAGTACAAGCGGGTCCGGTTCAAGGGCATCATCTGTGAGCGCTGCGGCGTCGAGGTGACCCGGTCCAAGGTCCGCCGTGAGCGTATGGGCCACATCGAGCTGGCCGCCTCGGTCACGCACATCTGGTACTTCAAGGGTGTGCCGAGCCGGCTGGGCTACCTGCTCGACCTGGCGCCCAAGGACCTCGAGAAGATCATTTACTTCGCCTCGTACGTGATCACGAGCGTTGACGCCGAGGCGCGTCACCGCGACATGTCCACGATCGAGAACGAGATCTTCGCCGAGAAGCGCCAGTCGGAGAACGGCCGTGACTCGGAGATCGAGAAGCGGGCCGCCAAGCTGGAGCAGGACCTCGCCGAGCTCGAGGCCGAGGGTGCCAAGGCTGACGTGCGCCGCAAGGTCAAGGAGGCCGGCGAGCGCGAGATGCGCCAGATCCGTGACAAGGCGCAGCGCGAGATCGACCGGCTCGACGAGGTGCTCGACACCTTCCGCAAGCTCGACTCCAAGCAGCTGGTCACCGACGAGCTGCTCTACCGCGAGCTGCGGGACCGCTTCGGTGAGTACTTCACCGGTGGCATGGGCGCCGAGGCGATCAAGGCGCTGCTCGAGAACATGGACCTGGACGCCGAGGCCGAGAACCTGCGGGAGATCATCCGCACGGGCAAGGGCCAGCGGAAGATCCGTGCGCTCAAGCGCCTCAAGGTCGTGGCCGCGTTCCTGAACACCACCAACAAGCCGCTCGGCATGGTGCTGGACTGCGTCCCGGTCATCCCGCCGGACCTGCGCCCCATGGTGCAGCTCGACGGTGGCCGCTTCGCGACCTCCGACCTCAACGACCTGTACCGCCGGGTCATCAACCGGAACAACCGGTTGAAGCGCCTGATCGACCTGGGTGCGCCCGAGATCATCGTGAACAACGAGAAGCGGATGCTGCAGGAGGCCGTCGACGCGCTGTTCGACAACGGCCGCCGCGGCCGGCCGGTCACCGGCCCGGGTAACCGCCCGCTGAAGTCGCTGTCCGACATGCTCAAGGGCAAGCAGGGTCGTTTCCGCCAGAACCTGCTGGGCAAGCGCGTCGACTACTCCGGCCGTTCGGTCATCGTCGTCGGCCCGCGGCTCAAGCTGCACCAGTGCGGTCTGCCCAAGCAGATGGCCCTGGAGCTGTTCAAGCCGTTCGTGATGAAGCGCCTGGTCGACCTGAACCACGCGCAGAACATCAAGTCGGCCAAGCGGATGGTCGAGCGTCAGCGCCCGGTCGTGTGGGACGTCCTCGAAGAGGTCATCAGCGAGCACCCGGTGCTGCTGAACCGCGCGCCGACCCTGCACCGCCTCGGCATCCAGGCCTTCGAGCCCCAGCTGGTCGAGGGCAAGGCCATCCAGATCCACCCGCTCGTGTGTACGGCGTTCAACGCCGACTTCGACGGTGACCAGATGGCGGTGCACGTGCCGCTGTCGGCCGAGGCGCAGGCCGAGGCCCGGATCCTGATGCTGTCGTCGAACAACATCCTCAAGCCGGCCGACGGCAAGCCGGTCACCATGCCTACCCAGGACATGGTCATCGGCCTGTACCACCTGACCCACGAGACGCCCGGCAACAAGGGCGAGGGACGGGTGTTCAGCTCGGACGCCGAGGCGCGGATGGCGTACGACAACGGCGAGCTGCACCTGCAGGCGCCGGTCAAGATCCGTCTCCAGGGCGTCATCGGTGTCGACAACGGCGCCAAGGCCGCCAAGTGGGAGGCTCCGGAGGACTGGACCGAGGGCGAGCCGCTCCTGGTCGAGACCACCCTGGGCCGCGTGATCTTCAACGAGACGCTGCCTCCGGGCTACCGCTTCGTGAACTACGAGATCCGCAAGGGTCAGCTGTCGGCGATCGTCAACGACCTCGCCGAGCGCTTCCCCAAGGTCGCCCTGGCCGCGACCCTGGACGCGCTCAAGGAGGCCGGCTTCCACTGGGCCACCTGGTCCGGTGTGACGATCGGCATGGGCGACGTCATCGGCCCCCCGCGCAAGCCGGAGATCCTGCAGCGCTACCAGGTCGAGGCGGACCGCATCGACAAGCAGTACCAGCGTGGTCTCATGACCGCCGAGGAGCGCCGCGGCGAGCTCATCGAGATCTGGACGAAGGCGACGAACGAGATCTCCAAGGAGATGGAGAACTCGCTCCCGCACGAGAACCCGCTCTGGGTCATGATCAACTCGGGTGCTCGCGGTAACCTGCTGCAGCTGCGGCAGATCGCCGCGATCCGCGGCCTGGTGGCCAACCCCAAGGGTGAGATCATCCCGCGGCCGATCACCTCGTCCTACCGCGAGGGTCTGACCGTGCTGGAGTACTTCATCTCCACGCACGGTGCCCGTAAGGGTCTGGCCGACACCGCGCTGCGTACCGCCGACTCGGGTTACCTGACCCGTCGTCTGGTGGACGTCTCGCAGGACGTCATCATCCGCGAGGAGGACTGCGGCACCGACCGCGCGATCCCGATGCAGGTGGGCGACCGCGAGGCCGACGGCACCCTGGTCGTGCACGTGCACGCCGAGACCGGCGTCCACGCCCGTACGCTGGCCGACGACATCGACGACGCCCAGGGCAACCGGGTGGTGTCGCGTGGCGACGACCTCAACTCGATCCTGGTCGACAAGCTCGTCGCCGCCGGTGTCGAGAACGTCCGGGTTCGCAGCGTCCTGACCTGCGAGTCGAAGCTCGGTGTGTGCGCGGCCTGCTACGGCCGTTCGCTGCCGACCGGCAAGTCGGTCGACATCGGCGAGGCCGTCGGCATCATCGCGGCCCAGTCCATCGGTGAGCCCGGCACGCAGCTGACGATGCGTACCTTCCACACCGGTGGTGTCGCGGGTGAGGACATCACCCAGGGTCTGCCGCGTGTCCAGGAGATCTTCGAGGCCCGCGTTCCCAAGGGCAAGGCGCCCATCGCCGACACCCCGGGACGCATCCGCATCGAGGACGGCGAGCGGTCGCGCAAGATCATCGTGGTGCCGGACGACGGCAGCGACGAGATCGTGTACGACAAGATCTCGAAGCGCGTGAAGCTGCGCGCGCACGACGGCGACCACGTCGGCGTCGGCGAGAAGCTCACCGAGGGCACCATCGACCCGCACGAGCTGCTGCGCATCATGGGCCCGCGCGCGGTCCAGGTCCACCTGACCCAGGAGGTCCAGGAGGTCTACCGCTCGCAGGGTGTGCTCATCCACGACAAGCACATCGAGATCATCATCCGCCAGATGCTCAAGCGGGTGACGGTCATCGACTCGGGTGCCGCGGAGTTCCTCCCCGGCGTCCTGGTCGACCGGGCGCTCTTCGAGTCGGAGAACCGCCGGATCGTGGGCGAGGGTGGCGAGCCCGCCGCCGGTCGCCCGGTGCTGATGGGTATCACCAAGGCCTCGCTGGCCACCGACTCCTGGCTCTCGGCGGCCTCCTTCCAGGAGACCACCCGGGTGCTGACCGACGCGGCGATCAACTCGCGCAGCGACTCGCTCGTCGGCCTCAAGGAGAACGTGATCATCGGTAAGCTCATCCCGGCCGGTACGGGCATCAGCAAGTACCGCAACATCCGGGTCGAGCCGACCGAGGAGGCCAAGGCCAAGGTGTACTCGATGACCGGGTACCCCGAGACCGACTACGGCTTCGGGCCGGCCAGCGGGCAGGCTGTGCCGCTGGACGACTTCGACTTCGGGTCGTACCGCTAAGGGTCTCTGAACGCCTGAAGGGCGGTCGCGCGCTGCGCGGCCGCCCTTCGGCGTACCTACTATGGGCTGGTGACGCTTCCCGCCCTCACCCGCCACCCGATGGATCCGGATCCGGCGCCGTCGTCCAAGGCGCGAGCGGTCTTCGCGCTGGGCCTCGTGGGCTTCCTGACCGGCCCGTTTGTGGGCGGGGTCATTCCGGCCACCCTGGCCCTGCTGCTGGCGCGGCAGGCCGCCCGGCAGGCGTACGACGCTCAGGGTTATCTGACCGGCTCGGCCTGGATCCGCCGTGGCCGCCGGTTCGCCTGGGCCGGGATCGTGCTGGTCCTGACGACGCTGGTGATCGCCGCCATCGCCGGCCTGCTGCACCTGGCCGCCTCGCCGGGCGGCCCCGACTTCGCCCCGGGTACCGACTGACCCCGTTCGGGTGACATGCTCTTGTCATGACGCAGCCGCCGGCGGCCATGCCCTATCCGCCTCCGCCTCCGCCGCCCAACGGGCGCTGGCGGCCGGAACGGGTCGACCCCCTGCCGGGCACCGAGTTCGGCCTGGTCCAGCTGCGTGTCGAGCCCATCACGTCCGGCCTGGCCATCGGCTCGCTGGTCGCCGGCATCGGCGCGATCCTGGTCTCCACGCTGGTCCTCTGTTTCGGCATCGCCGGCGCGTCCGGTGGCTGGGGCGGCTGGGTCGGCGGGGCCTTCACGGTTCTCAGCGTGCTGGCGGGAGCCGGCGCGATCATCGTCGGCGTCGTGGCCCGGCGGCAGATCCGTCGTTCCGGTCAGGTCGGCCAGGTCCGTTTCACCGGCGCCGGGCTCGGTATGGCGGGGATCATCTGCGGATCGGCCGGCGCGGGAATTGCTCTGCTGTCACTGGCGTTGACCCTGGTGTTGCAGTTGTCATCCTGAGTGACTCGTGCGCTCCTTCGACCGTGGATCCGGCACCGCGACGCCGGTTCGTTTACGCACCCGGTACACTTGTCTCGGAGGTATCCGTCACGAGGACTAGGTGCTCATTTTGACCTGGATGCTTGGGGTGGGTACTCTTTCCCCTCGTGCCCTGGCTTGCCAGGGCAACTCGTGCGTGCGCCCGAGTCGGTAGGACTACGACGGGGTCGACAAGCCGAGCGCGGTGGCCTGAAAGGGCGCCGACACAGACAAGACCCGGTGCGCGTTGACAAACGCGCGGCGGGACCGTGAGCCGGACGACACGCCCGACCGCGGGTGCCGGAAGCCCCCCGGGCATGGGGAGCCTTCGGCACACAGAGGCATATCTAAGACGGTGCGGTCGCGGTGAAAGGCGGCCGAAGGGAGCGGAGAGAACCCGGTGCCCACGATCCAGCAGCTGGTCCGAAAGGGCCGCCAGGCGAAGACGAGCAAGACCAAGACGCCGGCGCTGAAGGGAAGTCCTCAGCGGCGCGGCGTGTGCACGCGCGTGTACACCACCACCCCCAAGAAGCCGAACTCTGCGCTGCGCAAGGTCGCTCGTGTGAAGCTCAGCAGCCAGATCGAGGTGACGGCGTACATCCCGGGCGTCGGCCACAACCTGCAGGAGCACTCGATCGTGCTCGTGCGTGGCGGTCGTGTGAAGGACCTCCCGGGCGTCCGCTACAAGATCGTCCGTGGTTCGCTGGACACCCAGGGTGTCCGCAACCGCAAGCAGGCCCGCAGCCGTTACGGCGCGAAGAAGGAGAAGAGCTGACATGCCGCGTAAGGGCCCCGCTCCGCGCCACCCAGTGGTCGCGGACCCGGTTTACAACTCGCCGCTGGTCACCCAGCTGGTGAACAAGATCCTGGTCGGCGGCAAGCGTCAGCTCGCTGAGCGCATCGTGTACGGCGCCCTCGAGGGTGCCCGCGAGAAGAGCGGCACCGACCCCGTGGTGATCCTCAAGCGCGCCATGGACAACGTCAAGCCGACCCTCGAGGTCCGCAGCCGCCGCGTCGGTGGCGCGACCTACCAGGTTCCGGTCGAGGTCCGCACCCCGCGTCAGACCACGCTCGGCCTTCGCTGGCTCGTCCAGTACTCGAAGGCGCGCCGTGAGAAGACCATGATCGAGCGTCTCCAGAACGAGCTGCTCGACGCCAGCAACGGCCTCGGTGCCGCCGTCAAGCGGCGCGAGGACACCCACAAGATGGCGGAGTCCAACAAGGCCTTCGCGCACTACCGCTGGTAAGACCCCGCTGCCGGCCCGGTGACAACCGGGCCGGGACGCAAGTCGGACCGGTTCACGAGACGACGACGAAGAAAAGTAGGGATTGAAGTGGCCGCCGCAGACGCGCTCGCCAACGTACGCAACATCGGCATCATGGCGCACATCGATGCCGGTAAGACCACGACTACTGAGCGAATCCTGTTCTACACCGGCATCACGTACAAGATCGGTGAGGTCCACGAGGGCGCCGCCGTCATGGACTGGATGGAGCAGGAGCAGGAGCGCGGTATCACGATCACTTCCGCCGCCACCAAGTGCGAGTGGAAGGGCCACACGATCCAGATCATCGACACGCCCGGCCACGTCGACTTCACGGTCGAGGTGGAGCGGTCGCTGCGTGTGCTGGACGGCGCGGTGGCGGTCTACGACGGCGTTGCCGGCGTGGAGCCCCAGACCGAGAACGTGTGGCGGCAGGCGGACAAGTACCACGTCCCCCGGATGTGCTTCGTCAACAAGCTCGACCGGACCGGCGCGGACTTCTTCCGTTGCGTGCAGATGATGATCGACCGGCTCAACGCGACGCCGCTCGTCCTGCAGATCCCGATCGGCCTCGAGGGCGACCACATCGGCGTCGTCGACCTGATCGGCATGCGCGCGCTCACCTGGCGTGGTGAGACCCAGAAGGGTGAGGACTACGCGGTCGAGGAGATCCCGGCCGACCTGGTCGACTCCGCGAACGAGTGGCGCGAGAAGCTCATCGAGACCCTGGCCGACGTCGACGACGCGGTCATGGAGAAGTACCTCGAGGGCGAGTCGCTGAGCGAGGACGAGATCAAGGCCGCCATCCGGCGCGCCACGATCGCCAGCAAGGCGAACCCGGTGCTGTGCGGTTCGGCGTTCAAGAACAAGGGCGTTCAGCCCATGCTCGACGCCGTGATCGACTTCCTGCCGTCGCCGCTGGACATCCCGGCCATCGAGGGCACCGCGACGGACGGCGAGACGCCGCTCCAGCGCAAGCCGTCGAACAGCGAGCCCTTCTCGGCCCTGGCCTTCAAGATCCAGACCGACAAGCACCTCGGCAAGCTCACGTACGTGCGGGTCTACTCCGGCACGCTCGAGTCCGGTTCTCAGGTGGTCAACTCCACCAAGGACCGCAAGGAGCGGATCGGCAAGATCTACCAGATGCACGCCAACAAGCGTGAGGAGCGCGCCACCGCGCAGGCCGGCGACATCATCGCCGTCCAGGGTCTCAAGCAGACCACCACCGGTGACACGCTCAGCGACCCGGCCAGCCCGGTCATCCTGGAGTCGATGACCTTCCCGGAGCCGGTCATCCAGGTCGCCATCGAGCCGAAGACCAAGTCGGACCAGGAGAAGCTGGGCACCGCGATCCAGCGCCTCGCCGAGGAGGACCCGACGTTCCGGGTCTTCAACGACGAGGAGACCGGCCAGACGATCATCGCCGGCATGGGCGAGCTCCACCTGGACATCCTGGTGGACCGCATGCGCCGCGAGTTCAACGTCGAGGCCAACATCGGCAAGCCGCAGGTGGCCTACCGTGAGACGATCCGCGGCACCGTGGAGAAGTACACGTACGTCCACAAGAAGCAGACCGGTGGCTCGGGCCAGTACGCGAAGGTCGTCGTCAACGTCGAGCCGCTGTCGCTCGAGGCTGACGGCCCCACGTACGAGTTCGTGAACGCGGTGACCGGTGGCCGCATCCCCAAGGAGTTCATCCCCTCGGTGGACGCGGGCGCGCAGGACTCGCTCCAGTACGGCGTTCTCGCCGGCTACCCGCTGGTCGGCGTGAAGTTCACGCTGGTCGACGGTCAGTACCACGAGGTCGACTCGTCCGAGATGGCGTTCAAGATCGCCGGCTCCATGGCGATGAAGGAGGTCGCCCGCAAGGCCGACCCCGCGCTGCTCGAGCCGATGATGTCCGTCGAGGTCACCACGCCCGAGGACAACATGGGCGACGTGATCGGCGACCTCAACTCGCGGCGTGGCATCATCCAGTCGATGGAGGAGCGTTCCGGCGCCCGCGTCGTCAAGGCTCTGGTCCCGCTCTCCGAGATGTTCGGCTACGTCGGCGACCTCCGGTCGAAGACCGCCGGCCGGGCTAGCTACAGCATGCAGTTCGACTCCTACGCCGAGGTCCCGCAGGGCGTCGCGAAGGAGATCATCGCCAAGGCTACGGGCGCCTGAGTCCGCAACTGAAGCGTTGAGGCGCGTGCGGGCCGTCGAGGTCCGCACGCGCGCGAGCAGTCGACAGAGTCCCCATCGCCTTATCGGGCGTGCCGGGCGAAAGAAAAACCACAGTCCACAGGAGGACACCAGTGGCGAAGGCGAAGTTCGAGCGGACTAAGCCGCACGTCAACATCGGCACCATTGGTCACATCGACCACGGTAAGACGACGCTGACTGCGGCCATCACCAAGGTCCTGCACGACCAGTACCCGGACCTGAACCCGTACACCCCGTTCGACGAGATCGACAAGGCGCCGGAGGAGAAGGCCCGCGGCATCACGATCTCGATCGCGCACGTCGAGTACCAGACCGCGGCGCGTCACTACGCGCACGTGGACTGCCCCGGCCACGCCGACTACATCAAGAACATGATCACCGGTGCCGCGCAGATGGACGGCGCGATCCTGGTGGTCGCCGCGACCGACGGCCCGATGCCGCAGACCAAGGAGCACGTGCTCCTGGCCCGCCAGGTCGGCGTTCCGTACATCGTCGTCGCCCTGAACAAGAGCGACATGGTGGACGACGAGGAGCTCCTCGAGCTCGTCGAGCTCGAGGTCCGCGAGCTGCTCAGCACCTACGAGTTCCCGGGCGACGACCTGCCGGTCGTGCGCGTCTCGGCGCTCAAGGCGCTCGAGGGCGACGCTCAGTGGACCGAGCGCCTCATGGAGCTGATGAACGCGGTCGACACCGCGATCCCGCAGCCCGAGCGTGAGACCGAGAAGCCGTTCCTCATGCCCATCGAGGACGTCTTCACGATCACCGGTCGTGGCACCGTGGTCACGGGTCGCGCCGAGCGCGGCATCCTCAAGCCGAACGAGGAGGTCGAGATCGTCGGCATCCGCGAGAAGTCGACGAAGACCGTCTGCACCGGCATCGAGATGTTCCGCAAGCTGCTCGACGAGGCCCGCGCGGGTGAGAACGTCGGTCTGCTGCTCCGCGGCATCAAGCGCGAGGACGTCGAGCGCGGCATGGTCGTGGTCAAGCCCGGCACGAGCACCCCGCACACGGAGTTCGAGGGCCAGGTCTACATCCTCTCGAAGGAAGAGGGCGGCCGGCACACCCCGTTCTTCCAGAACTACCGCCCGCAGTTCTACTTCCGCACCACGGACGTCACCGGCGTCGTCACGCTGCCCGAGGGCACCGAGATGGTCATGCCCGGCGACTCCACCAGCATGTCGGTCAAGCTGATCCAGCCGATCGCCATGGAGCAGGGCCTGAAGTTCGCGATCCGCGAGGGTGGCCGCACCGTCGGCGCCGGAACGGTTACGAAGATCAACAAGTAAGGCTGCATACCCCGATTAGCAATGCTGGGTTCTTTCCGGCATACTAGTCAGGTTGCGTCCGAGCGGGGTGGGTAGCTGCCTTGGCAGCTGCCCACCCTCGCCGGGTGTCTGGGGTGTGTTTGTAGCCGCCCGTGACACCTCAAGATCCCCGTGATCTGGATAGCTGCTGTGCGCAGATTTCTGAGCGTAGGCGCGACACGCCCGACCGCGGGGGTCGGACAACGCAGGATCGACGGTCCTGCGGGCGCGCGGGAGGCACCCCTCTCGCACGTAGCGGCATCGAGAGAAGGAAACAGAAGCCACCATGGCGGGACAGAAGATCCGCATCCGGCTCAAGGCCTACGACCACGAGGTCGTCGACTCGTCGGCGCGCAAGATCGTGGAGACGGTGACGCGTACCGGGGCGTCGGTTGCCGGCCCGGTGCCGCTGCCCACGGAGATCAACCGTTTCTGCGTCATCCGCTCGCCGCACAAGTACAAGGACTCGCGCGAGCACTTCGAGATGCGCACGCACAAGCGGCTGATCGACATCATCGACCCGACTCCCAAGACGGTCGACTCGCTCATGCGCCTCGACCTGCCGGCTGGCGTCGACATCGAGATCAAGCTGTAGGGATCTGCGACTAATGGACAGGCAAGTTAAGGGGATCCTGGGCGCCAAGCTCGGCATGACCCAGGTCTGGGACAACAACAAGGTCGTCCCGGTAACCGTGGTCCAGGCCGGCCCTTGCGTCGTGACCCAGGTCCGCACAGATGAGAAGGACGGCTACCAGGCCGTCCAGTTGGCCTACGGCGCGATCGACCCGCGGAAGGTCAACAAGCCCGAGGGCGGCCACTTCGCGAAGGCGGGTGTCTCGCCGCGGCGGCACGTCGTGGAGCTGCGCACCAGCGACGCCGGCGCCTACGAGCTCGGCCAGGAGGTCACCGTCGAGGCGTTCGAGGTCGGTTCGCCGATCGACGTCACCGGTAAGACCAAGGGCAAGGGCTACGCCGGTGTCATGAAGCGGCACGGCTTCCACGGCCTCAAGAGCAGCCACGGTGTCGAGCGCAAGCACCGCTCGCCCGGCTCCATCGGCGCCTGCGCGACCCCGGGTCGCGTCTTCAAGGGTGTCCGGATGGCCGGTCGCATGGGTAGCCAGCGCTTCACCGTGCAGAACCTGACCGTGCAGGCCGTGGACACCGAGAACAACCTGATCCTGGTCAAGGGTGCGGTGCCCGGTCCCAAGGGCGCGCTGATCCTGGTCCGTAGCGCGGCGAAGAAGGGCGGTGCCAAGTGAGCTCGGTTGACGTGATCAACGTTGAGGGCAACAAGGCCGGCTCGGTCGAGCTGCCGGACTCGGTCTTCGATGTCCAGGCCAACATCCCGCTGATGCACCAGGTCGTGGTGGCCCAGCTCGCGGCCGCCCGCCAGGGCACGCACAAGGCGAAGTCCCGCGGCGAGGTCGCCGGCGGCGGCAAGAAGCCGTACAAGCAGAAGGGCACCGGCCGCGCCCGTCAGGGCTCGATCCGCGCGCCGCAGTTCACCGGCGGTGGCGTCGTGCACGGTCCCGTGCCGCGCGACTACAGCCAGCGGACCCCCAAGAAGATGAAGGCCGCCGCTCTGCGTGGCGCCCTGTCCGACCGGGCCCGCGACGGCCGGGTGCACGTGGTCGAGTCCTTCGTCAGCGGCGAGACGCCGTCGACCAAGGCCGCCATCGCCACGCTGCGCAAGGTCGCCGAGTCCACCAAGGTTCTGGTCGTGCTCAGCAGCACCGACGAGCTCAACTGGCTCTCGCTGCGCAACGAGGTCACGGTTCACCTGCTCGAGGCCGGACAGCTCAACACGTACGACGTGCTGGTCGCCGACGAGGTTGTGTTCACCAAGGACGCGCTCGACGAGTTCCTGGGCACCCCGGCGACGGCCGAGGAGGGGAACAAGTGACCACGATCGCTGACCCGCGCGACATCATCGTCCGCCCGGTGGTCTCCGAGAAGAGCTACAGCGTCCTCGACCAGAACTGGTACACGTTCGAGGTCCACCCGGACGCGAACAAGACCGCGATCAAGATCGCGATCCAGCAGATCTTCAACGTCCGCGTGCTCTCGGTGAACACCGCGAACCGCGAGGGCAAGCGCAAGCGCACCCGGACCGGCTTCGGACAGCGCAAGGCGACCAAGCGCGCGATGGTCAAGCTGGCTGACGGCGACCGTATCGAGGCCTTCGGCGGCCCGGTCAGCTAAGGGGTTAGAAGACAATGGCTATCCGTAAGTACAAGCCGACCACGCCGGGCCGTCGTGGCTCCAGCGTCGCCGACTTCGCCGAGATCACCCGGTCGACGCCGGAGAAGTCTCTGCTGGCTCCGCTGCCCAAGAAGGGTGGCCGCAACGTCCACGGCCGCATCACCACGCGGCACCAGGGCGGTGGCCACAAGCGGCAGTACCGGCTGATCGACTTCAAGCGGGTCGACAAGGACGGCGTGCCGGCCAAGGTCGCGCACATCGAGTACGACCCCAACCGCACGTCGCGCATCGCGCTGCTGCACTACGCCGACGGCGAGAAGCGCTACATCCTCGCGCCGAAGGACCTCAAGCAGGGCGACCGGGTCGAGTCCGGACCGGGCGCCGACATCAAGCCGGGGAACAACCTTCCCCTGCGCAACATCCCGGTCGGTACGACGGTCCACGGCGTGGAGCTTCGTCCCGGCGGTGGCGCCAAGCTGGCCCGTTCGGCCGGTGTCGGCATCCAGCTGCTCGGCCGTGAGGGCGCGTACGCCACGCTGCGTATGCCCTCCGGTGAGATCCGGCGGGTCGACATCCGTTGCCGCGCGACGGTCGGCGAGATCGGCAATGCCGAGCAGTCGAACATCAACTGGGGCAAGGCCGGCCGCATGCGCTGGAAGGGCAAGCGCCCGACCGTCCGTGGTGTCGCCATGAACCCGATCGACCACCCGCACGGTGGTGGTGAGGGTAAGACCTCCGGTGGTCGCCACCCGGTCAACCCGGCTGGTAAGCCGGAGGGCCGTACCCGCCGCAAGGGCCAGGAGAGCGACAAGCTGATCGTTCGCCGCCGCTACGCCACCCGCAAGCGCGGGTAACGGGAGTTAGAAGATGCCACGCAGCCTGAAGAAGGGCCCGTTCGTCGACGACCACCTGCTCAAGAAGGTGGAAGTCCAGAACGAGAAGAACTCGAAGAACGTCATCAAGACGTGGTCGCGTCGCTCGATGATCATCCCCGACATGCTCGGGCACACGATCGCCGTGCACGACGGCCGCAAGCACGTCCCGGTGTTCATCACCGAGGCCATGGTCGGTCACAAGCTCGGCGAGTTCGCTCTGACCCGCACGTTCAAGGGTCACGAGAAGGACGACCGCAAGAGCCGTCGTCGCTAGTCAGTCCACGGATAAGAAAGGGGTCACAGCGATGCCAGTCAAGAACGACGCTCCGGCGCTTCCGGGCAGCCGTGCGGTTGCCAAGCACGTCCGCATCTCGCCGAGCAAGGCACGCCGCGTGGTCAACCTCGTCCGCGGTCTGCCCGCGAAGGAGGCTCTGATCGTCCTGCAGTTCGCGCCGCAGGCGGCCAGCGAGCAGGTCTACAAGGTGCTCGCCAGCGCGATCGCCAACGCCGAGAACAACGAGCGGCTCGACCCGGACGCGCTCCTGGTCAGCGAGGCGTTCGTCGACGAGGGCCCGACGCTCAAGCGGTTCCGTCCGCGGGCGCAGGGCCGGGCGTACCGGATCCGCAAGCGCACCTGCCACATCACGATCGCCGTCGAGGCGGTCCAGGTCGCCCGTCCGGCCAAGAAGGCCGCCGCGGCGAAGAAGGCGGCGCCGGCCAAGACGGCCGCTCCCGCCGAGCCCCAGACCACGGAGGAGTCCGAGTAATGGGCCAGAAAGTTCACCCCACCGGATTCCGCCTCGGTATCTCCACCGACTGGAAGTCCCGGTGGTTCGCCGACAAGCTCTACAAGGACTACATCGGCGAGGACGTCAAGATCCGCCGCATGATGTCCAAGGGCCTCGAGCGCGCCGGCATCTCCAAGGTGGACATCGAGCGGACCCGCGACCGGGTGCGCGTCGACATCCACACCGCCCGGCCGGGCATCGTCATCGGCCGTAAGGGCGCGGAGGCCGACCGGATCCGCGGCGAGCTCGAGAAGCTCACCGGCAAGCAGGTCCAGCTCAACATCCTCGAGGTGAAGAGCCCGGAGTCGGACGCTCAGCTCGTGGCGCAGGGCGTCGCCGAGCAGCTGTCCTCCCGGGTCAGCTTCCGCCGGGCGATGCGCAAGGCCATGCAGTCCGCGATGAAGAACCCGATCTGCAAGGGCATCCGCGTGCAGGTCTCCGGCCGTCTCGGCGGCGCGGAGATGAGCCGTACGGAGTTCTACCGCGAGGGTCGCGTTCCGCTGCACACGCTGCGCGCGAACATCGAGTACGGCTTCTTCGAGGCCCGCACGACGTTCGGCCGCATCGGCGTGAAGGTCTGGATCTACAAGGGCGACGCCGTTCCGGGTCGCGAGGTTGTCACCGAGGCGCCGGCTCGCCCGCGCCGTGAGCGTGGCGACCGCCCCGACCGTCCGCGTCGTGGCCGTTCCGGTTCGTCCGGCACGACCGCCGGTGGCACCGAGGCCGGGCGTGCCGCCCAGGCCGCGGCCGCCGAGACGAACGAGACCGCCGCTGCTCCGGCCGCGGCCGAGAAGCAGCAGGAGGGCTGACCCATGCTGATGCCGCGTAAGCCCCCGAAGGGCTTCCGCAAGCCGCACCACCCGGACCGCCACGGCGCGTCCAAGGGCGGCAACCGGGTCGTCTTCGGCGAGTTCGGTATCCAGGCGCTGGAGCCCGCGTACGTGACCAACCGGCAGATCGAGTCGGCCCGTATCGCGATGACCCGTCACATCAAGCGTGGCGGCAAGGTCTGGATCTCGGTCTTCCCGGACAACGCACTGACGAAGAAGCCGGCCGAGACCCGCATGGGTTCCGGTAAGGGTTCTCCCGAGTGGTGGGTGGCGAACGTCAAGCCGGGCCGGATTCTCTTCGAGATGTCCTTCCCGAACGAGACGATCGCGCGCGAGGCGATGCGCCGCGCGATCCACAAGCTCCCGATGAAGTGCCGCATCGTGACACGCGAAGTGGGTGAAAGCTGATGGCAGCGGGCGTTAAGGCAGCCGAGCTGCGCGAGCTCTCCGAGGAGGAGCTGATCGCGCGGCTGCGGGAGGCCAAGGCGGAGCTGTTCAACCTTCGCGTGCAGGGCGCGACCGGCCAGCTCGACAATCACCGTCGGCTGCAGGTCGTCCGCAAGGACATCGCGAAGATCTACACGATCATGCGTGAACGTGAGCTCGGGCTCTCGGTTGCGCCGGATGAGGTGACAGCATGAGTGACGAGAGCACGGCCACCTCGGCCCGGGCGACCCGCAAGGTTCGCGAGGGCCTGGTGGTCAGCGACAAGATGGACAAGACCGTCGTCGTCGAGGTCGAGGACCGCGTCAAGCACGCCCTCTACGGCAAGGTTCTGCGTCGTACCCGCAAGCTCAAGGTGCACGACGAGCAGAACGCGTGCGGCATCGGCGACCGGGTTCTCCTGATGGAGACCCGTCCGCTGTCGGCCACCAAGCGGTGGCGTGTCGTGGAGATCCTCGAAAAGGCCAAGTGAGTGAGTCGGGCCGGCCTCCGGTCGGCCCGACCACCATCGTTCCGCCAAGCTTCGGCCCCCGGCCGGAGAACTGGCAGACATAGGAGACAGACGTGATTCAGCAGGAGTCGCGACTGCGCGTCGCTGACAACACGGGTGCCCGGGAGATCCTGTGCATCCGGGTGCTCGGCGGCTCCGGTCGCCGTTACGCGAGCATCGGCGACGTCATCGTGGCCACGGTCAAGGACGCCATCCCTGGCGCCGGTGTGAAGAAGGGCGACGTCGTCAAGGCGGTCGTCGTTCGCACCGCCAAGGAGAAGCGCCGTCCGGACGGCTCGTACATCCGCTTCGACGAGAACGCCGCCGTCATCATCAAGGACGGTGGGGACCCCCGCGGCACCCGCATCTTCGGCCCGGTCGGCCGCGAGCTGCGCGACAAGCGGTTCATGAAGATCATCAGCCTGGCGCCGGAGGTGCTCTGACCGTGAAGATCAAGAAGGGCGACACGGTCGTCGTCATCGCCGGCAAGGACAAGGGTGCCAAGGGCAAGGTCATCGCGGCCTACCCGCGGCAGGACAAGGTCCTCGTCGAGGGCGTCAACCGCGTCAAGAAGCACGAACGCATTCGCACCACGCAGCGTGGTTCGAAGACCGGTGGCATCGTGACCCAGGAAGCCCCCGTTCACATCTCGAACGTGCAGATCGTGGACGACCAGGGCAAGCCGACCCGCATCGGGTACAAGGTCGACGAGAACGGCACCAAGGTCCGTATCGCGCGTACGACCGGTAAGGAAATCTGATGACTGCCGCCACCGAGACCAAGGCGCTGCCGCGCCTGAAGCAGAAGTACCGCTCGGAGGTCGTCGCCGGCCTTCAGGAGCAGTACAAGTACGGCAACCCCATGCAGGTTCCCGGCCTGGTGAAGGTCGTCGTGAACATGGGTGTTGGCGAGGCCGCCCGCGACGCCAAGCTGATCGACGGCGCCGTGCGTGACCTGACCACCATCACCGGTCAGAAGCCGCTCGTGCGGCGGGCGACCAAGTCCATCGCGCAGTTCAAGCTGCGTGAGGGCATGCCGATCGGCGCGAAGGTGACCCTGCGCAACGACCGGATGTGGGAGTTCCTCGACCGGCTTCTGTCGATCGCCCTCCCGCGTATCCGTGACTTCCGCGGCCTCGACGGGCGCAAGCTCGACGGGCACGGCAACTACACCTTCGGTCTGACCGAGCAGTCGGTGTTCCACGAGATCGACCAGGACAAGATCGATCGTCCGCGGGGCATGGACATCACGGTGGTCACCACCGCGACGACCGACGACGAGGGCCGGGCGCTGCTCAAGCTCCTGGGCTTCCCGTTCAAGGAGAACTGAGCATGGCTAAGAAGGCGCTGATCATCAAGGCGGCCGCGAAGCCGAAGTTCGCCGTGCGTGCCTACACCCGCTGCCAGAAGTGCGGTCGCCCGCACTCGGTCTACCGCAAGTTCGGCCTCTGCCGCGTTTGCCTGCGGGACATGGCGCACCGGGGCGAGCTGCCCGGCGTGTCGAAGGCTTCTTGGTAACCCGACTTAAAGCAACACCGCTTCGCCGTAGGCCCGTTCCCTCGGGAACCCCGGCGAGAAAGGTTGACGAACACCCATGACGATGACGGACCCGATCGCAGACATGCTGACGCGTCTGCGTAACGCCAACCAGGCGTACCACGACAAGGTGACCATGCCCTTCTCGAAGATCAAGGCGAACATCGCCGAGGTCCTCAAGAGCGAGGGTTACATCGCCTCCTGGTCGGCCGAGGAGCCCGAGGAAGGCGCTGTCGGCAGGCGTCTGGTCGTTGAGCTCAAGTACGGCCAGAACCGCGAGCGCAGCCTCGCCGGTATCAAGCGCGTTTCCAAGCCCGGCCTCCGGGTGTACGCCAAGTCCGACGAGCTCCCTCGCGTGCTCGGCGGCCTGGGCGTCGCGATCATTTCGACGTCCCAGGGGCTGCTGACCGACCGGCAGGCCCGCAAGCGGAGCGTTGGCGGGGAAGTCCTCGCCTTCGTCTGGTAACTGGAGACTGAGAAACCATGTCGCGAATCGGACGTAAGTCGATCCCGGTCCCGGCCGGCGTCGATGTCACCATCACGGGCCAGACCGTCAAGGTCAAGGGCCCCAAGGGCGAGCTGTCGCACACCGTCTCGGAGCCGATCACGGTCGAGAAGGACGGTGCCGAGCTGCACGTCAACCGCCCCAACGACGAGCGCAAGGCCAAGGAGCTCCACGGCCTGTCGCGTACCCTGGTCGCCAACATGATCGTCGGCGTCACCGAGGGCTACAAGAAGACGCTCGAGATCAACGGCACCGGTTACCGGGTCACGGCCAAGGGCAAGGACCTCGAGTTCGCCCTGGGCTTCTCGCACCCGGTCAACATCGTGCCGCCGGCCGGCATCAGCTTCTCCGTCGAGAAGCCGACCCAGTTCACGGTCTCGGGCATCGACAAGCAGCTGGTCGGCGAGGTTGCCGCCAACATTCGGAAGATCCGCCCGCCGGAGCCCTACAAGGGCAAGGGCGTCAAGTACCAGGGCGAGGTCATCCGCCGTAAGGCTGGAAAGGCAGGTAAGAAGTGACCGCCACGCTTCTCAAGCGTCGCAACGGCGCGGGTGTGTCCGCCAAGCGGGCTGTCGGGAAGGCGCGTCGCCACTTCCGAGTCCGCCGGAACGTCTTCGGCACCGCCGAGCGGCCGCGTCTGGTCGTCACCCGTTCCGCGCGGCACATCACCGCGCAGATCATCGACGACCTCAAGGGCCACACCCTGGCCTCGGCCTCCACGCTCGACACCTCCCTGCGGGGTGGCGAGGGTGACAAGAGCGCGAAGGCCGGCAAGGTCGGCGCTCTCCTCGCCGAGCGGGCCAAGGCCGCGGGCGTGTCCAAGGTCGTCTTCGACCGCGGTGGCAACAAGTACGCGGGGCGGATCGCCTCGCTGGCCGATGCCGCTCGCGAAGCCGGACTCGAGTTCTAGGAGGAATTGACCAATGCCTGGTCAGCAGCGCCGAGGCGGCGGGTCCGGCGGTAACACCGAGGGTGGCAACCGCCGGGACAACCGCCGCGAGGGCGGCCGCGGCAACGCGCCCGTCGAGAAGACCCCGCATCTCGAGCGGGTCGTCGCGATCAACCGTGTCGCCAAGGTCGTCAAGGGCGGTCGTCGCTTCAGCTTCACCGCTCTGGTGATCGTGGGCGACGGCGACGGCACCGTCGGCATCGGCTACGGAAAGGCCAAGGAGGTGCCCGCGGCCATCGCCAAGGGTGTCGAGGAGGCCAAGAAGCACTTCTTCAAGGTTCCGCGGATCGGCGCCACGATCCCGCACCCGATCACCGGCGAAGCCGCCGCGGGTGTCGTGCTCCTCAAGCCGGCCTCCGCCGGTACCGGCGTCATCGCCGGTGGCCCGGTGCGTGCCGTGCTGGAGTGCGCGGGCATCCACGACGTGCTCTCGAAGAGCCTCGGCTCGTCGAACCCCATCAACATCGTGCACGCGACCGTGGCCGCTCTGAAGGGCCTGGAGTCGCCGGAGGCCGTCGCGTCCCGTCGGGGCCTGCCGGTCGAGGACGTGGCGCCCGCGGCCATGCTGGCGGCGCGTGCGGAAGCGGCGGTGCGGTGATGGCTCGTTTGAAGGTCACCCAGGTCCGGTCCGCCATCGGGCGCAAGCAGAACCAGCGGCACTCGCTGCGTTCGCTCGGCCTGAAGCGGATCAACGACGTGGTGGTCAAGGAGGACCGTCCCGAGATTCGGGGCATGATCTTCGCCGTGAACCACCTCGTCACTGTTGAGGAGGTCGAGTAATGGCGATCAAGGTCCACCACCTCCGCCCGGCGCCCGGAGCCAAGACCCCGAAGACCCGCGTGGGTCGCGGTGAGGGCTCCAAGGGTAAGACCGCCGGTCGCGGTACCAAGGGCACCAAGGCCCGCTACCAGGTTCCGGCCCGCTTCGAGGGTGGGCAGATGCCCATCCACATGCGGCTGCCGAAGCTGAAGGGCTTCAAGAACAAGAACAAGGTCGTCTTCCAGGTCGTGAACCTGGACCGTCTCGCCGCGCTGTTCCCGAACGGCGGCGAGGTCGGACCGGACGAGCTGGTTCAGGCCGGCGCGGTCCGCAAGGGCCAGCTGGTCAAGGTGCTGGGCTCGGGCGAGCTGGACGGCGTTTCGCTGACCATCTCGGCCCACGCGTTCAGCGAGTCGGCCAAGGAAAAGATCGCCGCTGCTGGTGGTTCCGCCACCGAGCTGTGATGCTCGTGGGGGTGCTCGCCCGTGCGACGCGAAACGCGTCGTTCGGGCGGCATCCCCATTCTGGCGTCTGACCTGGGGTTTCATAACCGGGTGAAATGCCTACCCGCGGTGACGGCTACCGTGCTCCACCGTGGGGCGACAAGACTGTTAGAGTCCGTTCCCAGCTAGAGATATCGGTCGTCCGGACCGATGCCTTCCCCCACCCGCCCGCCGCGGCGGAAAACCTCGCGCAGGAGGAAGAAGTTGCTCTCCGCCTTTACCAGTGCGTTCCGGACGCCTGACCTGCGCAAGAAACTTTTGTTCACGGTCGCGATCATCGCTCTGTACCGGCTCGGCGCTACCTTGCCCAGCCCCGGTGTCTCGTACACCAACGTGCAGAAGTGCATCCAGATCGTGAACGACCAGAACTCCGGCGGCGTCCTCAACCTGCTGAACCTGTTCTCAGGTGGCGCGCTGCTCCAGTTGTCGGTGTTCGCGCTCGGCATCATGCCGTACATCACCGCCTCGATCATCCTGCAGCTGCTGACCGTGGTGATTCCCCGCCTCGAGCAGCTCCGCAAGGAGGGCCAGTCCGGCCAGGCGAAGATCACGCAGTACACCCGCTACCTGACGCTCGGCCTCGCGGTCCTGCAGTCCTCGGCGTTCGTCGCCCTGGCGCGGACCGGCCAGCTGTTCGGCAACGCGTGTGACCAGAGCGACCCCTCGATGCAGATCATCCCGGAGAACACCGGGCTGCCCATGTGGCTCACCCTCTCGGTCCTGGTGCTGACGATGACCGCCGGCACCGGCATGGTCATGTGGCTCGGCGAGCTCATCACCGACCGCGGCGTCGGCAACGGCATGTCCGTCCTGATCTTCACCTCGATCGCCGCCCGCCTTCCCGGCGAGGGCTGGACGATCAAGGAGTCGAGCGGTGTCGGCAAGTTCGTGCTCGTCATCGTCCTGGTCCTGGTCATCATCGGCCTGGTGGTCTTCATCGAGCAGGCCCAGCGCCGCATCCCGGTGCAGTACGCCAAGCGGATGATCGGCCGGCGGATGTACGGCGGCACGTCGACCTACATCCCGCTCAAGGTCAACCAGGCCGGTGTCGTCCCGGTCATCTTCGCCTCGTCGCTGCTCTACCTGCCGCAGCTCTACCTGCAGTTCTTCGACCCGAACAACCTCAAGGGTTACCAGGTCTGGATCCAGAAGTGGCTGGCCGACCCGACGAGCGAGATCTACATCGGCGTCTACTTCCTGCTGATCATCTTCTTCACGTACTTCTACGTCTCGATCACGTTCAACCCGACCGAGGTCGCGGACAACATGAAGAAGTACGGTGGTTTCGTGCCGGGCATCCGCCCGGGCAAGCCGACCGCCGACTACCTGGACTTCATCCTCAGCCGGATCACCCTGCCGGGCGCGCTCTACCTGGGCCTGATCTCGGTCCTGCCGAACTTCTTCTTCATCTGGCTGAACCAGCAGCAGTACCAGAACTTCCCGTTCGGTGGTACGGCCGTGCTGATCATGGTGGGTGTGGGTCTGGAGACGGTGAAGCAGATCGAGAGCCAGCTGATGCAGCGCAACTACGAAGGATTCCTCCGGTAGTGGCGACCGGGAGCCGGGGGGCTCTTGCGTCGAGGATCTCAACGACTCAAAGCGAGGCGATGTAGGTGCGGCTGGTGCTGGTGGGCCCTCCGGGGGCCGGCAAGGGGACCCAGGCTGAGTTCATTGCCGCCCATCTCGCCGTACCGAAGATCTCGACGGGCGACATCTTCCGGGCGAACGTGTCGCAGGGCACGCCGCTCGGTGTCGAGGCGAAGCGGTACATGGACGCGGGCCAGCTCGTTCCGGACGAGGTGACCATCAACATGGTCCGGGACAGGCTGGCCGAGCCGGACGCCGGCGACGGCTTCCTGCTCGACGGCTTCCCGCGCACGGTTCCGCAGGCGTCGGCGCTCGACAAGCTGCTGGCCGACCTGGGCACCGCGCTCGACCTGGTGATGGAGCTCGTGGTCGACGACGACGAGGTCATCCGGCGGCTCTCCGGCCGCCGGACCTGCCGCGGCTGCGGCAAGATCTGGCACGTCGAGTTCGACCCGACCAGCAAGGAGAACATCTGCGACCGCTGCGGGTCGGAGCTGTTCCAGCGGGACGACGACAAGGCCGAGACGATCGCCAACCGCCTGGTGGAGTACGCGGAGAAGACCGCTCCTCTGGTCGACTTCTACGGCGCTCAGGGCAAGCTGGTGGGCATCGACGCGACCGGCCCGGTCGAGGACGTCACCGTGCGCGCCATCGACGCTCTGCGGTCCTACGGGGGCTGACGTGCGCCGCCCCCAACTCGACATCCAGATCAAGACGCCCGAGCAGATCGAGAAGATGCGGGCCGCCGGCCTGGTGGTCTTCGCGGCGCTCGAGGCGATGCGCGAGGCCGTGGCGCCGGGCGTCTCCACCGGAGACCTCGACGCGATCGCCGAGAAGGTCATCCGGGACGCCGGCGCCATCCCCTCGTTCAAGGGCTACCACGGCTTCCCGGCCTCGATCTGCGCCTCGGTGAACGATCAGGTCGTGCACGGCATCCCGAGCACCGAGCAGATCCTGGCCGAGGGTGACCTGATCTCCCTCGACTGCGGCGCGATCCTCGACGGCTGGCACGGCGACTCGGCCATCACGGTCGGGGTCGGCGAGACCGACCCGGCGCTGCTGCGCATGGCCGAGGTGGCCGAGGACGCCATGTGGGCCGGCATCGCGGCCGCCGCCCGCGGCGCGGCCAACGGCCGGGGCAAGCTCACCGACATCTCCTTCAACGTGGAGAAGACGGTCCGCAAGGGCGGGCGGTACGGGATCGTGGACGGCTACGGCGGCCACGGCATCGGCACCGAGATGCACCAGGACCCGCACGTGCTCAACCACGGCAAGCCCGGCAAGGGCCCGCGGCTGGTGCCCGGTCTGTGCCTGGCCATCGAGCCGATGATCACGATGGGCTCGCCGCGCACGGCCGAGCTCGACGACGGCTGGACCGTGGTGACCCGTGACGGCTCCTACGCCGCCCACGTGGAGCACACCATGGCCCTGCTGGAGGACGGTGTGTGGGTCACCACGGCGCCGGACGGTGGCCGGGCCCGCCTGGGCGATCTGGTGACGTCCCGACAGCCCTGAGGCCGAAGCTTCCGGTTCTGGTGCGGGGCTGGCACTCTGGGTGGTATGAGCCGTGACCAGATGCGCGCCGGTGACGATGATCGCCGGCAGATCGCCGACACGCTCAAGACCGCGCTGGACGAGGGCCGGCTCGACCTCGCCGAGTACGACGAGCGCCTCCAGCGGGCGTACGCCGCGAAGACGTACGCCGAACTGGATCTTTTGATCGCCGATCTTCCCGGCAGTAAGCCGGCCCAGCCGGCGCCGGTGGCCAAGCCGGTGACGGCGGCCGGGCGCGAGGCCACCGTCGAGTGGGTCGGACAGGTGTGGAGCGCCTGGCTCTTCGTCACGTTGCTCACCACGGCGATCTGGTTCATCACGAGCCTCGCCGGCAACGAGTGGCAGTTCTTCTGGCCGATCTGGGTCGCCGGCCCGTGGGGCGTCCTCCAGCTGTTCGCGACGATCGGCGGTCTCGCCGGCGGCGCTCCGCGCAAGATGGTCGAGGAGCGGGAGCGCAAACGCGAGCGCAAGGAGCGGAAACGTGAACGCCGCGCGTTGAAGGCTTCTCCCGGTGAAAAATGGGATATGTCCGATTCAAAGGTGACCGACACACCCGACCACGGGTAGCGGAGACCTCGGTTTGGTGTCCCTGCTGAGCGGGCGTACACTGGCTAGCTGGCGCGCCTGCGTCCACTCCCGCATGTCTTCAGCGCTTCGAAGACGGGCGGGAGCCGCGGCTGGCAGGATGCACGACGCGCTAACCCCGAACCCCAGTGTCAGGTAGCGGAGGACATGCCCAAGAAAGACGGAGCCATCGAGATCGAGGGCCGCGTGATCGAGCCCCTGCCGAACGCCATGTTCCGCGTTGAGCTCGCCAATGGTCACAAGGTACTTGCACACATCTCCGGCAAGATGCGGCAGCACTACATCCGCATCCTTCCCGAGGACCGAGTTGTCGTCGAGCTTTCGCCGTACGACCTCACCCGTGGGCGAATCGTCTACCGCTACAAGTGACTGGGCGCGGGGACCTCGTATCCCGTCCCGCTGAGAGTTAAGGCAAACCGTGAAGGTCAAGCCGAGCGTCAAGCGGATCTGCAACAACTGCCGGGTCATCCGGCGGCACGGCCGCGTCATGGTCATCTGCAAGACCGACGCGCGCCACAAGCAGCGTCAGGGCTGAGTCCCGGCACTGCCAGATCCGGCACATGCAAGAGCCTTTCCCAGTCACCTCGGTGGCTACACCCCCGGCGCGGAGGCCGGGGCCCGTCCGGGCAGACGGGGTGGGAAGGCCCAGACCTCCGAACGATTCTGAGGAGTACGCCCACTTATGGCACGACTCGTCGGCGTCGATCTTCCCCGCGAGAAGCGGATGGAGATCGCGCTCACCTACATCTACGGGATCGGTCGCACCCGTGCCGTCGAGGCACTGACCGCCACCGCGATTGACCTGAACAAGCGCGCCAAGGACCTCACGGACGAGGAGCTGGTCCAGCTCCGCGACTACATCGAGGGCAATTTCAAGGTTGAGGGTGACCTGCGC
Source organism: Actinoplanes sp. CA-131856 (assembly GCF_050956135.1). GTDB lineage: Bacteria > Actinomycetota > Actinomycetes > Mycobacteriales > Micromonosporaceae > Actinoplanes. Next base: position 770,576 of record NZ_CP191849.1, read on the forward strand.
CGCGAGGTCGCCGCGGACATCCGCCGCAAGGTCGAGATCGGCTCTTACGCCGGCATCCGCCACCGCCGGGGCCTGCCCGTGCGCGGTCAGCGGACCCGGACCAACGCTCGTACCCGCAAGGGCCCGAAGCGCACGGTCGCCGGTAAGAAGAAGCCCGGTCGGAAGTAATAGGAGCGCACTGACTTATGCCACCGAAGGCACGCGCTGGGGCCGCTGTAAAGAAGGTCCGGCGCAAGGAACGCAAGAACGTCGCCCACGGGCAGGCGCACATCAAGAGCACCTTCAACAACACCATCGTGTCGATCACCGACCCGACCGGTGCTGTGATCTCCTGGGCCTCCTCCGGCCAGGTGGGCTTCAAGGGCTCCCGCAAGTCGACCCCGTTCGCCGCGCAGCTGGCCGCCGAGGCCGCCGCTCGCCGTGCCATGGAGCACGGCATGCGCAAGGTGGACGTGTTCGTCAAGGGTCCGGGCTCCGGTCGTGAGACCGCGATCCGTTCGCTGCAGGCCGCCGGCCTCGAGGTCGGGCAGATCTCCGACGTCACGCCGCAGCCGCACAACGGTTGCCGTCCGCCGAAGCGCCGCCGGGTCTAAGGGAGAGACAAGAAGCAATGGCTCGTTACACAGGTGCGGACTGCAAGCGCTGCCGCCGCGAGAAGATGAAGCTGTTCCTCAAGGGCAGCAAGTGCGACGGGCCGAAGTGCCCGTTCGAGTCGCGTCCCTTCCCGCCCGGCCAGCACGGCCGTGGCCGGACCAAGGAGACCGAGTACCTGCTCCAGCACCGCGAGAAGCAGAAGGCCCGCCGCGTCTACGGCGTGCTCGAGAAGCAGTTCCGCGGTTACTACGAGGAAGCCGTCAACAAGCAGGGCAAGACCGGTGAGGTCCTCCTGCAGATCCTCGAGTCCCGTCTCGACAACGTCGTCTACCGGGCCGGCCTCGCGCAGTCCCGGGACATGGCCCGGCAGCTGGTCAAGCACGGCCACTTCCTGGTCAACGGCGTGAAGGTCGACATCCCGTCGTACCGCGTCAAGGAGAAGGACATCATCACGACCCGGGAGAAGTCGAAGGAGATGACTCCTTTCGTCGTCGCCCAGGCTCAGGCCGGTTCGCGTCCGGTTCCGGCGTGGCTGGAGCCGATCCCGAGCGAGATGAAGGTCCTCGTGCACTCGCTCCCGGCCCGCGCTGTCATCGACACGCAGGTCCAGGAGCAGCTGATCGTCGAGCTCTACTCCAAGTAGCGCTCTGCCGGGGGCGCCGTTCGGCGCCCCCGGTGCATCACCGAAGGCCATCAAATAGTGGGTGGCCCGACAGAAAGAAGACAAGCGTGCTCATCAGCCAGCGGCCGACCCTCTCCGAGGAGTCGATCAGCGAGACCCGCTCCCGGTTCACCATCGAGCCCCTGGAGCCCGGTTTCGGGTACACCCTCGGCAACTCGCTGCGGCGTACCCTGCTGTCGTCCATCCCCGGTGCTGCTGTCACCAGCATCAAGATCGACGGAGTTCTGCACGAGTTCACCACCATCCCCGGTGTCAAGGAGGACGTGGTCGAGCTCGTCATGAACGTCAAGGAGCTCACCGTCAGCTCCGAGCACGACGAGCCGGTCAGCATGTACCTGCGCAAGCAGGGCCCGGGCGACGTCACCGCCGGTGACATCCAGCCCCCGGCCGGCGTGTCCGTGCACAACCCCGACCTCAAGCTGGCCACGCTCAACAGCAAGGGCCGGCTCGACATGGAGCTCACCGTCGAGCGGGGCCGTGGCTACGTCACGGCGGCGCAGAACAAGAGCGCCGGCGCCGAGATCGGCCGCATCCCGGTCGACTCGATCTACTCGCCGGTCATGAAGGTGACCTACCGCGTCGAGGCGACCCGTGTCGAGCAGCGCACCGACTTCGACCGTCTGATCATCGACGTCGAGTCCAAGGCTTCCATCTCGCCGCGCACCGCGCTGGCCTCGGCCGGCTCCACGCTGGTCGAGCTGTTCGGCCTCTGCCGCGAGCTGGACGAGACCGCCGAGGGCATCGACATCGGCCCGTCGCCGCAGGACGCGCAGCTCGCTGCCGACCTGGCGCTGCCGATCGAGGAGCTGGACCTGACCGTCCGGTCGTACAACTGTCTCAAGCGTGAGGGCATCAACAGCGTTGGTGAACTCATCGGGCGGACGGAGGCCGACCTTCTGGATATAAGGAATTTCGGTCAGAAGAGCATCGACGAGGTCAAGATGAAGCTCGCCGGAATGGGCCTGGGCCTCAAGGACAGCGCGCCGTCCTTCGACCCCGCTCACGTCGTGGACTCGTTCGGCGACGTGGACTACGACACCGACGATTACCGCGAGACCGAGCAGCTCTGAGTTTTTAAGCTCGGCCATCTAAAGGAGCATTGGAAATGCCCACGCCCACCAAGGGAGCCCGCCTCGGCGGCAGCCCGGCGCACGAGAAGCTCATCCTGGCCAACCTGGCCACCGAGCTTTTCCGGCACGGGAAGATCAAGACCACTGAGGCCAAGGCCCGCCGGCTGCGCCCCCTGGCTGAGCAGCTCATCACCAAGGCCAAGCGCGGCGACCTGCACAACCGTCGCCGGGTGCTGGCCACGGTGAAGGACAAGGACGTCGTGTACGCCCTGTTCGAGCAGATCGCGCCGCGCTACGGCAACCGCCCGGGCGGCTACACCCGGATCACCAAGACCGGCCCGCGCAAGGGTGACGCCGCTCCCATGGCCGTCATCGAGCTGGTCGAGGAGCTCCAGGTGGCGGCGACCACCGCGCCGGCCAAGAAGGCCGCCCGCAAGGCCGCCGCGCAGCAGGACAAGGTCGAGGCCCTGGCCCGCGAGGACGAGGCTCCGGCCTCCGCGCCGGCCGCCAAGGCCGACACCGACGCCGACCAGGACGCCGAGGCTCCGGTCAACGCGTCCGGCGACAAGGGCGCCGAGGGCCCGGGCGACCAGGCCGAGGGCGACGACACCAAGGCGTGACGTAACGCGAAAGACCCGGTGCTCCCCATGGGGGGCGCCGGGTCTTTTTCTTATGGGGAGAGACATGGAATCGATCCGGCTGCGGCTGGACGTGTCGTACGACGGGGCCGACTTCTCCGGGTGGGCCGTGCAGCCCGGGCGGCGGACGGTGGCCGGGACGCTGGTGGAGGCGCTCGGACGGCTGGTCGACGCCTCCTCCTTGGGGCTGACGGTCGCCGGGCGTACGGATGCGGGGGTGCACGCCTCCGGTCAGGTCTGCCACATCGATCTGCCCCTCGAAGCGTTCACGCAGCTCGAAGGCTCGCTGCTGCGGCGGCTGGCCGCGCTCATGCCGCCCGACGCGCGGGTGCGGGCGATCCGGCCGGTGCCGCCGACCTTCGACGCGCGCTTCTCGGCGACCTTCCGCCGCTACGAATACCGGGTGGCCGACACGGTGTGGGGTCCGGAGCCGCTGCGACGGCACGACACCATCGGCTGGGTGCGGCCGCTCGACCTGGACCGGCTCAACGCGGCCTCGCAGTGGCTGACCGGCGAGCACGACTACGCCGCGTACTGCAAGCGCAAGGAGCACGCCACCACGATCCGGGCCATCAACCGGCTCGACTGGCGGCGCGACCCGGACGGCGTCTGCGTGGCCACGGTGCAGGCCGACGCGTTCTGCCAGTCGATGGTCCGCAGCCTGGTCGGCGCCCTGCTGACGGTCGGCGACGGGCGCCGCGACCCGGGCTGGCCGGCCACCCTGCTGAGCCGCACGGAGCGCTCCAGCGAGGTCACGGTGGCTCCCGCCCACGGGCTCACGCTGGTCGAGGTGGGATATCCGGCCGAGGCCGATTACGCCGTACGGGCCGAAGCTACCCGGCGACTACGGGCTTGAGCAGCGACGCGGCCAGGTGGGTGTCGATGATCTCGGCGGTGATCCGGACGGCCGCCGGATCGTCGCTCGGCACCAGCTGGCCGTCGGCCCGGGTGATCACGCAGTAGAGCAGGTAGTGACCACGGGCGTGCCAGCCCACCTGCGGCGTGGTCGTGCCGGCCTCGGCCGCGGGCAGCGTCGCGAAGCCGCCGTCGCCGCCCTCCACCACGTCGCGCAGCAGATCCTCGACCTCGGCCGCGCCGGTCTCGTCGGCCAGGTTGAACGCTCCGGCCGTGACCCGATATCCGGGGTACGGCGCGACGAGGCCGGCCCGGACCACCTCGCTGCAGCCGTACCGGTCGAGCAGGGTGCCGAGCTCACCCGTCGTCGCCTCGGCGCAGTCGGCGCTCATGTGCCGCAGATCGATGGTGTACGGGCCGGCCGCGCCCTCCGGGCGCAGCTGATCCCGGTCCCCGAAGATCGAGCCGAGCGAGAGCGCCTGAGGTTGGGACACCTCGGCCGGCGCGAGGGTGGTGGCCGGTGCCCGGTCGCGGAACCGGTCGGCGAAGACCAGGAAGCCGAACATGCCGAGCAGGGCGAACAGGATCAGCGCGGCCAGACCGCGGGTGAGCAGCTGAAAAGGGCGCAACGGCTCCGCGCGGGCGCGGCGCCGGGCCCGGGGCGGGTCCGGGCGGTGCTGCCCGGCGGACCCGGCGCCCCGGACGAGCAGGGCCAGGCCGCCGTCGGCGGTCGCGCGGTGGGCCGGTCGGGAAGGGGTGCCGTACCGCATGCGGCCACGCTAGGAGCGCACGGTGATCAATGAACGCACAGTTTGTGCGGCACCCCGGAGGTTGGTGCCGCGGTGAAAACCGGCAGACTTGACGGGTGACCGCCGACCATTACTTCAGCGCCGAGCCGAGCACGCCCGACCAGCGGCGCGAGATCCGCTTCAGCGTCTCGGGCCAGGAATACAAGCTCGCCACAGCGGCCGGCGTGTTCTCGTCGGGACGGCTCGACCCGGGCACGACCGTGCTGCTGGAGAAGGGCGACCTGCCGGCGGGTGGGGTGCTGCTCGACCTGGGCTGCGGATATGGGCCGATCGCGTGTGTGCTGGCCCGCACGGCCCCCCGGGCCGAGGTGCACGCCGTCGACGTCAACTCGCGGGCCCGGCAGCTCACCGAGGAGAACGCGGCCGCGCTCGGCCTCACCGTCCACGTGGCGGCGCCCGACGACGTGCCGGCCGATGTCACGTTCGACGAGATCTGGAGCAACCCGCCCACCCATGTCGGCAAGGCCGAGCTGCACGCGATCATGCAGCGCTGGCTGCCCCGGCTCGCCCCCGGCGGCGTGGCCTGGCTGGTGATCAACCGGAACCTCGGTGGCGACTCGCTGCACGCGTGGCTGGTCGAGCAGGGCTGGGAGGTCTCGCGGATCGCCAGCAAGAAGGGCTTCCGGGTGCTGCGGGTGACGGCGAAAACCAGCTGACTTCCCGCCCCGCGCCGGGGAGGATGTCGGCCATGGGGTACGTGGATGTCGCCGGCGCCGGATTCGTGCTGCCCGACGGGCGGCGGCTGTTCGCCGACGTCGCGTTCCGGGTCGGTGAGGGAGCCAAGGTCGCGCTGGTCGGGCCGAACGGCGCGGGCAAGACCACGCTGATGCGGCTGGTCGCCGGCGACCTGTCCATGCAGGAGGGCAGCATCGCGCGCTCCGGTGGGCTCGGTGTCATGCGCCAGTTCATCGGCATGATCGGCGACGACCGTACGCTGGCCGATCTCGCTCTTTCCCTGGTGAAACCGGCGCTGTCCGAGGCGGGGGAGCGGCTGGGGAAGGCCGCGGCGGCTCTGGACGACTCGGAGCGCAGCCAGTTGGCGTACGCCAATGCTCTGGCCCATTGGGGCGAGGTCGGCGGCTACGACGCCGAGGTGCTGTTCGACACCGTGGCCGTGGCGATCCTCGACAAGCCGTGGGAGCAGGTCAAGCAGCGTCCAGTGCGGACACTCAGCGGTGGGCAGCAGAAAAGGTTCGCGCTCGACCTGCTGCTGCGCGGCGACGACGAGGTTCTGCTGCTCGACGAGCCGGACAACTTCCTCGACGTGCCGGGCAAGCGCTGGCTCGAGTCGCGGCTGCGCGAGTCGGCGAAATCGGTGCTCTACGTCTCCCACGACCGCGAGTTGCTGGCCCAGACGGCCGACCGCGTGGTGGCGGTCGAGGGCGGCAGCGCGTGGACCCATCCGGGCGGTTTCGCGTCGTGGCACGAGGCGCGGGTGCACCGCCACTCCCGCCTCGAGGAAAACCGCCGGCGCTGGGAGGAAGAGCATCAGAAGCTTCGCGAGCTGGTGTTCATGTACAAGCAGAAGGCGGCCTACAACTCCGACATGGCCTCGCGCTACCAGTCGGCGCAGACCCGGTTGCGCAAGTTCGAAGAGGCCGGCCCGCCCCCGCTGCCGCCGAAGGACCAGTCGCTGCGGATGAACCTGCGCGGAGGCCGTACGGCGAAGAGGGCGGTGATCCTGGAACAGCTGGAGCTGGAAGACCTGACGTTCCCGTTCGACCTGGAGATCTGGTACGGCGACCGGGTGGCGGTGCTGGGCGCGAACGGCACCGGCAAGTCCCACTTCCTGCGCCTGCTGGCGGCGGGCGGCTCGGACCCCGAGGCGGAGAACAAGCCGGTCGACGGCGCCCCGCTGGCCCACGTGGCCCACAACGGGGTGGCCCGGCTCGGCGCCCGGGTGCGACCCGGTCATTTCTCGCAGACCCACGACCGTCCCGAGCTGCTCGAACGAACCCTGGTCGAGATCCTCTGGCGAGGAGACGACCACCGCTCCGGCATGGACCGGGCCGGTGCGATGAAGGCGCTGAACCGCTACGAGCTGGCCGGACAGGGCGACCAGCTCTTCGGCACCCTGTCCGGCGGCCAGCAGGCCCGCTTCCTGGTGTTGCTGCTGGAGCTGTCGGGCGCCACGGTCCTGCTGCTCGACGAGCCGACGGACAACCTCGACCTGGCCTCGGCCGAGGCCTTGGAGGAGGGTTTGCGCTCATTCGAGGGCACGGTGATCGCGGTGACCCACGACCGTTGGTTCACCCGCTCGTTCGACCGCTTCATCCTCTTCCAGGGCGACGGCGAGGTAGTGGAGACCCCAGAGCCGGTCTGGGACGTCCGCTAGGGCTGCGTGGTGAGCGGGACGTAGACCTTTCCGCCGGCCTCGACGAACTCGGCTGACTTCTGGGACATGCCCATGGCCTTCAGCTCGTGGCTGATCTTCATGGAGCAGAACTTCGGGCCGCACATGGAGCAGAAGTGGGCCGTCTTGGCGGCGGGGGCCGGGAGGGTCTCGTCGTGGTAGGCGCGGGCCGTCTCCGGGTCGAGGGCCAGCTCGAACTGGTCCTCCCAGCGGAACTCGAAACGGGCCTTGGACAGGGCGTCGTCCCAGGCCTGGGCGCCGGGGTGGCCCTTGGCCAGGTCGGCCGCGTGTGCGGCGATCTTGTAGGCGATCATGCCGGCCTTCACGTCGTCCTTGTCGGGCAGGCCCAGGTGCTCCTTCGGGGTGACGTAGCAGAGCATCGCGGTGCCGAACATGCCGATCATCGCGGCGCCGATCGCCGAGGTGATGTGGTCGTAGGCGGGAGCGATGTCGGTGGCCAGCGGGCCCAGCGTGTAGAACGGGGCGCCGCCGCACAGCTCGACCTGGAGGTCCACGTTCTCCTTGATCTTGTGCATGGGCACGTGGCCGGGGCCCTCGACCATCACCTGCACGTCGTACTCCCAGGCGCGGTGGGTCAGCTCGCCCAGCGTGCGCAGCTCGGCGAACTGGGCCGCGTCGTTGGCGTCGGCGATCGAACCCGGGCGCAGGCCGTCGCCCAGGGAGAACGTGATGTCGTACCGGGCGAAGATCTCGCAAAGCTCGTCGTAGTGGGTGTAGAGGAAGTTCTCCTCGTGGTGGGCGAGACACCACGCCGCCATGATCGAGCCGCCGCGGGAGACGATGCCGGTGACCCGGTCGGCGGCCAGCGGCACGTGCGGCAGCAGCACGCCGGCGTGGATCGTCATGTAGTCGACGCCCTGCTCGGCCTGCTCGATGATGGTCTCGCGGAACAGGTCCCAGGTCAGCTTGACCGGATCGCCCTTGACCTTCTCGAGCGCCTGATAGATCGGCACGGTGCCGATCGGCACCGGCGCGTTCCGGATGATCGCCTCGCGGGTCTCGTGGATGCGGGGGCCGGTCGACAGGTCCATCACGGTGTCCGCGCCCCAGCGGGTCGCCCACGTCATCTTCTCGACCTCCTCGGCGACCGACGAGGTCACGGCGGAGGTGCCGATGTTCGCGTTGACCTTCACCAGGAAGCGGGAGCCGATCACCATGGGCTCCGACTCGGGATGGTTGACGTTCGCCGGGATAACGGCCCGGCCGGCCGCGATCTCGTCGCGCACCAGCTCGACCGGGACGTTCTCGCGGACGGCGACGAACTCCATCTCGGGCGTCGTCTCGCCGGCCCGGGCGGCGGCGAGCTGCGTCTTGCGGGTGCCCCAGGGTTTCCGCAACGGCGGCAGCCCCACCGCCGGATCGCTGCCCGGCCCCGAGGTGTCGTAGAGCCGCACGGGGTCGTTCCCGTCGCTCAGCACGACCTCCGAGAACGGCACCTTCATGTCGGGCCGCGATCCCTCGACGTACACCTTGCGCCTCATGCTTTTCCTCCCCAATCGTGACAAAACCGGCGGCGGATGGCAGCACGGATCCCCGCGCCGCAGCCGTCGGAGCCTTTAGATGAAGTGGTTCAGCGGACCGGGCCCCGCGCCCAGCCGCCAGTCACGCCCGCCGGTCAGCGCGGTGTTCACATAACGCTTGGCCGCCCGCACGGCCACCGGCACCGGATCGCCGGCCGCGAGAAAGACAGCGATCGCCGACGAGAAGGTGCAGCCCGAGCCGTGGTTGTTCACGGTCGGCACGGGCTCGCCGCGCAACGTCTCGGCGGCGCCGTCATGCCACAGCACATCGGCGGCGGTCTCACTGCCGGTCACCACCACGGCGCGCGCGCCTCGCTTGGCCAGGCTCTCCGCCGCCACCAGCATTTCCTCGGCCGTCTCGACCGGGCTTCCGGTGAGGGCGCCGGCTTCCTGCCGGTTCGGGGTCAGGACGCAGTTGTACGAGACCAGGGGCGCGACAGCCGCAGTTTCCGCGAGCCGGGCGCCGGAAGTGGCGACCAGCACCGGGTCGACGACGAGGTTGGGCAGGTGGCCGGCGCGGTCGGCGATCAGGGCGGCCACGGCGGGGTCGCCGATCATGCCGACCTTGACCGCGGCGACCGGGAAGTCGGCCAGGACGGCGTCGAGCTGGGCGGCGACGATCTCGATCGGGATGGGGTGGATGGCGGTGACGCCCAGGGTGTTCTGCGCGGTGACGGCGGTGATGACGGAGGTGCCGTAGGCGCCCAGGGCGGCGAAGGTCTTGAGATCGGCCTGGATGCCGGCGCCGCCACCGGAGTCGGAGCCGGCGATGGTGAGAACAACCCGCGGCGTCATCGGGTGGCCGCCGCTAGTTCGGCCGCCGCCAGCTCGGGATCGTCGGCGCGCATGACGGCGCCGAGCACCGCGACCCCGCGTGCTCCGGCGGCCACGCACGCCGCCGCCCGCGCCGGCGTGTCGACGCCGCCCAGCGCCAGCCACGGGACGTCACCGGCGAGCGCCGCCGCCTTCTCCGGCCCCAGCGCGGGGCCGTACCCCGGCTTGGTCTTGGTCGGGTAGATCGGTGACAACGTCACGTAGTCCTCAAGGGACAGCCTCGGTGAGCCATGAGCCGATCTTCCGATCAGGCCGACGTCGGGCACCGGATCGGCCTCGGCCAGGTGCACCGCCTCGCCGCCGAGCGGATCCGGCCCGGCGACTATCAGCCGTCCGGCCGGCAGCACCGCGCGCAGTTGCTCGGCGAGCGCGGCCCTTTCGCCGTACGGCAAATCTCTCTCCCGGAGAATGACCCAGTCGGCGCCGCCGCGGACCGCCGCCCGGACCACCGAGACCAACGGCCCGGCGGCGGACCGCCGGTCGGTGAGAACGACGAGCCCGCCCGGGATCACCACTGGGCCCGCCCTTCGTCCGATGTGGACGCGAGAGCGTGGAAGCGGCGGGGGATGCGCCCCGCCGTGTAGGCCAGCCGTCCGGCGAGCACCGCGTGGCGCATGGCCGAGGCCATCGCCGCCGGATCGTCGGACCGGGTGATGGCGCTCGCGATGAGCACCGCGTCGCAACCCAGCTCCATGGCCAGGGCCGCGTCCGAGGCCGTGCCGATGCCGGCGTCGAGCACGACCGGGACGTCGACGCTCTGCCGGATCAGCCGGATGTGGTGCGGGTTGGAGATGCCCAGGCCGGAGCCGATCGGCGAGCCCGCCGGCATCACCGCCGCGCAGCCCACGTCGGCCAGGCGGCGGGCCAGGATCGGATCGTCGCTCGTGTACGGCAACACGGTGAACCCGTCGCCGACCAGCGTCTCGGCCGCGCGCAGCAGCTCCACGCCGTCGGGCAGCAGGGTCCGGTCGTCGCCGATGACCTCGAGCTTGATCAGGTCGGTCTCGAAGGCCTCACGGGCCAGATGGGCCGTCTTCACCGCGTCGCCCGCCGTGTAGCAGCCGGCCGTGTTCGGCAGCACCCGCACGCCGAGCCGGTCGAGCATCGGCAGCAGGCCCGGCCCGGCCGCGTCGACCCGGCGCAGGGCGACGGTGACCAGGTCGGTCCCGGAGGCGACGATCGCTTCCTCCAGAGCGGCCAGGCTGTTGGCGCCGCCGGTGCCCAGAATGAGCCGCGATTTGTCGAACACTGTCAGCCTCCCTGAGCGGCGGTCAGCACCTCGACCGCGTCGCCTTCGGCCAAGGGCACCGCGCTCCACGTCGAGCGGGGCACCACCTCGCCGTTGACCGCTACCGCGACGCCGCGGCGGGCCTCGGTGAGCGTCTCGACCAGGGCCAGCACCGACAGTTCGGGCTCGGCGTCGACGCCGCGTCCATTGACCGTCAACCGCATCAGAACCTCCTGGGGTCGAAGTCGGGGCATTCCTTGCCGTCCAGCACGAGATCGGCGACGAGCTCGGCCGTCACCGGGGCGAGGAGGATGCCGTTACGGTGATGCCCGGCGGCCACGAAGACGCCCTCGCCGATGGGCCCGATCAGTGGCGCGTTGTCGGGCGTTCCGGGTCGGTGGCCCACTGTCGTCTCGGCCAGCTCCAGCTCGGCCAGGCCCGGCACCAGCTCGATCGCGGCCCGCAGCAGGTCGTGGACGCCGCCCGCGGTGACCAGCCGGTCGGTGCGTTCCTCCTGGGTGGCGCCGACGACGATCTCGCCGTCCCGCCGGGGCACGATGTAGACCGACCGGCCGTCGACCGTCGCGTCGAGCACGTGCCGCAGGAGCCCGGGCTCGCCCCGCAACCGCAGGACCTGACCTTTGACCGGGCGTACGGGGAGACCGGTGAGCCGCGCGGTGCCGCAACCGGCCGCCACGACGACCGTGGTCGCCTCCACATCGGACAGCGAGTCGATCCGCTTCGGCACGATCCGGTCGTGAAGCTTCTCGCGGAGAGCGGCGACCACGCGGCGCGGATCGACCTGGCGTTCCCGGGGCGCATGGACACCGACGCGCACCCGCGGCGAGAGCGCCGGCTCCAGCTCGCGCAACTCCGAGGGGCGCAGCAGCGGCAGCTGCTGCCTGGTCCAGACCCGGGCCGCTTCGGCCACGTCGTCGGCGGTCATGGCCAGGCTCAGCGTGCCGGTGTCGTCGTAGCCGACGTTCCCGAGCCCGGCCGCGAACGCGGGCCACAGCTCGGCCGACCGTTCCATCAGCCGCACCAGGGCCGGATCTTCGAACGCCGACTCGCCGCCGGGCGCGAGCATGCCGGCCGCGACGTGCCAGGCGCCCTCGTCGCCGTCGTCGAAGACCGTGACGTCCTGCCCGCGCTCGACGAGCCGCCACGCGACGGCCAGCCCGATGATCCCGCCACCCACCACGGCGATGTCGCTCATGCCCGGCCGCCCAAGGCTTCCAGGAAGGCGACGGTGGCGCCGGCCGGGTCGACGGCGATGGCCGAGATCGCCGCGACGCCGTACGAGTCGAGCAGCGCGACCCGGTCGACCGTGACCCCGCCGATGGCGACGACCGGCGTGCCCGGCACCGCCGCGACGACCTTGCCGACCCCCGCCGGCCCGATCGGATCAGGCAGCCCCACCTTGCTGACGGTGGCGAACGCGGGCCCCACGCCGAGATAGGACGCTCCGTCCGCGACGGCTTCCAGAGCGGCTTCGGGTGTACGGCACGTGGCGCCCACAACCGCACCGGCGCCCAGAACCCGCCGCACCACGGCCACCGGAAGATCGTCGGCGCCCACGTGGACGCCGTCGGCGCCGGCCGCCAGCGCCACACCCACCCGGTCGTCGACCAGGCAGAGCGCGTCACCGGCACGCCGGCACACATCGAGGGCGGCCACGGTCAGCTCGTAGGCCGCGCGATCGGACGATTTCACCCGCACCTGCACGGCGACCGGCCCGTGGCCGACCACCCCTCGCACCACATCGAGCGAGTCGGTGACTACATGCAATCGAGGAAACAACGAACGCTCCTCCCTGCGCCGGCATGACCCGGATCAGGTTCGACGGTCGGGGGCTGCTTCGGCCCCCCTCTCAGCCCGGTGCTCCGGACTCCCGTGGGGTTGTGTTCGGACCATAACCGGTCCGCGACGCGAAAAGCTAGGGCGCCCCTTGTGCCCGTCGTCTCCCCGGCAGCCTCAGAACGGAGCGACATGTCCGGCAAAAGCCCCCAACCGGCCGTCGTTTTGGCGTCCGCCTGAGCGGCCTGTACCAGCCTCCCGGTGACCTTCATCGCGCTCGCCGAGGGCCACGTGATGGACGCATTTCGCGAAGCGGACCTTCGTCCACAGAAGATCCGGTCCGCTCTTCAGCGTCTCCAGGCCAAGTTCGGGGCCCTCACCGCAGCTGCCTAGATGTTCTGCCCAGAGAGGTTAGGAACGCGGTCGGCGGGTGGGCCGCCGATGGCGGAGTGGTGCCGATGATTGTAGGTGTGCAGGAAGGCGGGTAGGGCTTTACGTCGGGCTTTTTCGCTGGTGTAGGGCTTGGCGTAGGCCCATTCGTCGGCCAGGGTGCGGTGGAAGCGTTCCACTTTGCCGTTGGTTTGCGGTCGGTAAGGGCGGGTTTCTTGGCGGTGACGCCGAGTTCGGCGCAGGTGTCGTGCCAGAGCCTGGATTTGTAGCAGGAACCGTTGTCCGACAGCACCCGGGTGATGGTGATCCCGTGCCCGGTGAACCAGGCATGCGCTCGCCGCCAGAAGCCGGTCGCGGTCTGTTTCGTCTCGTCGTCCAGGAATTCGGTGTAGGCAAGCCGGGAGTGATCGTCGATGGCGGTGTGCAGGAAGGCGTAGCCCAGCCGGGAGCCGCCGAATGCGTCGGTGGTGTGCCCCGGGTGTGGCGGCGCGGTTGAGTTTGCCTTGGGCGCGGCCTTGGGTGCGCCAGCCGCCGCCGTCGGGGATGTTGCCGAGTTTCTTGACCTCGAGGTGGATCAGGTCACCCGGCTGGTCGTGTTCGTAGCGGCGGATCGGTTCGGCGGTGCCCCGGTCGAGGTAGGCCAGGCAGGGCTGCCCGGCGCGGCGCAGGATCGCATGGCAGGTCGAGGCGGGCAGGCCCAGCCGCCAGCCGATTCGCGCTGGCCCGAGGCGTTTGCTGCGGCGCAGATGCAGAACTTTCCGTTCGACCGGTCGTGGCGTGCGGTTCGGGCTGTGATGCGGCCGGCTGGACCGGTCGCTCATTCCCGCGGGCCCCTGCGCTCGGTAGCGGTCGGCCCAGCGTAACGGCAGCCGTCATCGACGACGCACCGTGCCAGCCGCAATCGGCCGAGTTCGGTCAACGGGGCGTTAGCGTGGGGCATAGAGGACCTCTCGGGTGTGGTGTGGAACTGTCGCAAGCTCCACTTCACCCGGAGGTCCTCACCTATCTCAGGACATCCACCGCGTTACCAACGTCCGTGGACGGAACACCTAGAGCTTGTAGAACGTCACGTAGTGGTCCGGGGTGAACCACGTCTCCCGGGTGGAGCGGTTGACCACGATGCGGTAGGCGTCACGAGCCGCGCCCCGGGTGCGGGAGTAGACGTCGTACTCGCTGTAGGTGGCGTTCAGGGGGAGCTGCTTCTCGCGGTTCTGGAACGTGCCGCCGGTGTAGTTGTACTGACCGTACGGCCACGCGTACCAGCCGCTGCTCGTCGGCCAGCCCAGGGTGGACCAGCCCGTGCGGGCCGTGCGGGCGGCCGAGCACCGGGAGATCGTGCAGCTCGAATAGACGGCCACCTGGGCCGCGTCCGTGCTGGTGGGGGCCACCACGGCCGGGGCGACCAGTGCGGTGCCGGAGAGGGCGAAGACCAGGGCGAGGCCGGTGAGGAACCGGCGGAGGCGAGGGTACCGGTCGGTCGTCATGGACCACATCGTGCGGCGGCGGGAGGGGATCGCGGTACCTCCCGGCCGCATCATTCCATTGACGTTTGCCTATGCTTTACCGGCCCAGCCCGCTCACCCAGTCGGACAGCTCGCCCTCTTTGCCCTGGCGGGGCTGGGGCGGGGTGAAGCCGTCGAACGACGGCGTCGGCAGCACGCCGGTGTCGGACGGGCGCAGCTCGTGCTCGGGGCGCTGGGCGGCGGCCGACGCGCGGGCGGCCACGGAGGCCCGGGCCGCGGCGACGTTGGCGCGGCCGGTGATGGCCTGAGCGGCGCCGGCGCCGGGGAGCGGGCCGGTGGGAGCGCCGGGGGGCGGGCCCGTGGGCGCGCCGGCCGACGGGCCGCCGGCGGCCTGGGCGATCGCCGAGTGGGGCTGGGCGTCGCGCTGGGGCAGCGGTGGGCGGTCCGGAGTGGGCGGGTCCTCCGCGGTCGCGCCGGCCGGGCCGCGCCGGAAGACCGCGGCCAGCACGGAGCCGAAGACGCCGGCGCCGGCGGCGGTCATCGCCGCCCAGTAGGGGACCTCCTGGTAGCGGTCGGCGCCCGCGCCGGGGCCGGCGATCAGATAGGCCACCGTGAGCAGGGCCGGGCCGGGCAGTCCGGAGAGCGCGATGGCCACCAGCGAGTGCCGGCCGCGGCGGGCGGCCAGACCGATCACCACGCCGCAGATCAGGGCGAGGGCCGGCATCGTGAAGAGCGCGGCCTGGTCGACCACCTTGTCCGGCAGGATGCTCAGGTCGAGCACGCCGAGACGTACGGAAGCCGGGTCTTGACCTGGCCTCAGCGACGGCGCCACCGAGGCGAGCGCGATCACCCACGTGGCGATCGTCAGGGTCAGGATGCTCCAGCGGGCGACGGCGCTGCGCAGGGCCGCGTACGCCGCGAAGATGCCCACCGCCGCGCCCAGAGCGGCGCACGCGCCGACCACGAAGACCGGGTCGACGCCGGTGACCACGGCGGCCCGGGCCGGCTGCATGGTGAGCGGCAGGATGGCGGCCGCGCCGAAGCCGGCCACCACGGCCGGGACGAACCGGGCGCCGGCGGGAGCGCGTTTCGGTAGCTGGCTGCGGCCGACGACGGCGCCGAGAGCGGCCGCGGTCATCGCGAACCACGCCACCCAGGCCAGCTGGGCGATCCACTCGTCACGCGCGGTGACCTCGACGACGCGGGTGAAGCGCAGGACGCCCAACCCGTAGGCCAGGCCCAGCTGAGAGGCCCCGGCCAGCGCGGCAACGCCGAACGAGGCACCCAACAACTTCGCCCAGGTGCGGAAAGTCATGCCCGGCACGTTACGGAATCCTCTCCCGTGAACGCCACTGGGACGTCCGATTCTTAAGGCAGTCCAAAATCCCGCTTAGCAATCTCTTGTACGCAGCGTGATCACGCTGCGCCATGAAGAGATCAAGCCATCAGGAGATCGTGGAGCTGGGCGCTGCACCGGGCCACCTCGTCGAGGTTGGCCGTGCGGCCGAGCGTGCGCGGGCGCGGGATGCGCACGTCGATGATCTCGCGGACCCGGCCCGGGCGCGGGCTCAGCACCACCACCCGGTCGGCCAGCAGCACCGCCTCGTCGATCGAGTGGGTGACGAAGACCGTGGTCGGCGCCTGCTCCATGTGGATGCGCTGGAGCTCGACCGACAGCTCCTCGCGGATCAGCGGGTCGAGGGCCGAGAACGGCTCGTCCATCAGCATCACGCGGGGGCGCCCGATCAGCGCGCGGCACAGCGCCACGCGCTGCTGCATGCCGCCCGAGAGCTCGTGCGGCAGCCTCTTCTCGAAGCCGGTGAGGCCGGTCAGCTCCAGCAGGTCGTGGGCGCGGGTCACGTACTCCGCCTTGCGCCAGCCGAAGATCTGCACCGGCAGCAGCACGTTGTCGAGCACCGACCGCCACGGCAGCAGGGCCGGGCGCTGGAACATCATCGCCACGTCGCGGCGCGGCTTGACCACCCGCTCGCCGGACACCTGGATGGTCCCGCCGGTCGGCGGGAGCAGACCGGCGATCAGCCGCAACAGCGTCGACTTGCCGCAGCCGGAGCGGCCGACCACGGCCACGAACTCGCCGTCGGCCACCGTGAGGCTCACGTCGCGCAGCGCCTCGACCGTGCCCGAGCGGCCGGTGAAGGTCCGCGACACGTTCTCGACGCGGATCATGAGGCGAGCCGCCAGCGGCCGGCCCGGGCCACCAGCACGGTGAGCGCCTGCGGCATCAGGCCGGAGTGGTTGTCCGGCGTGAGCCGGAGCGGGCCGGACAGGCCGTCGACCTGCGAGGTCTCCAGGATGTCGCGGATGCCCTCGCGGTCGGCGCCGACCCGGGCCACCGCGTCGGCGACCAGGTCGACCGCGTCGGCCGCGAAGGCGGCGACGCCGGAGTAGCTGCCGTAGCGCGAGGTGTAGTCGCGGAACCACTGCTTGCGCGACGATTTCGCCGGTGTGGTCGCGATGACGTCGTCGATGGCCAGGATCTGGGTGAAGACCATCCGGACGTTGTTCGTCGCGGAGGAGGCGGCGGCCGGGATGAACAGGTCGCCGGCGGCCGCGGCGTCGAAGTAGACCCGGCCCTTGAATCCGACCTGCTTGAGGTTGACCGCGGCCAGCTGGGCCAGGTCGGGCGCGGCCAGCACGACGATCGCGCTCGGGTTGCCGTCGGCCAGCGTGCCGATCGCCTGGGTGATGTCGGTGGCGGTCGGCTTGACCGCGCGGGCGGCCTGACGGGTGATGCCGGTGCCGGGCAGCTTGGCGAACAGCGCCCGCTGCGCCCCGCGCCCGTAGAGGTCGTCGGAGTAGAGGATCGCGATGTTCTTGGTCTTGGCCTTGCGCAGCTCGGAGACCATGGCCGACGCGTTGTCGGCCGAGTTCGGGCCGATCTTGAAGATGTACCGCCGGCTGGAAACCGGGTTGACGACTTCCTCGGAGGCGCCCAGCGAGATCGTCGGCACCTTCTTGTCGTTGATCGTCTTGGCCGCGCCGACCACGCACTGGTCACAGGCGCCGGAGACGATCGCGGCGACCGAGGGGTCGTCGGCGAACGCGCCGATGTTGCGCATCGAGGACGTCGGGTCGTTCCGGTTGTCCTGCGTGGTCAGCTTGAGCTGCCGGTCGCCGAGCTGGCCCGAGGCGTTCACCTGCTCGATCCGCAGCTGAAGGGCGCGCGCGTACGCGATGTCGACGGCCGACGAATTGTCGAGGTCGGCGGCGATCGTGATCACTTCGGACGCTTCCGGCTTGCCGTCGTCCGAGGAGCAGCCGGCCGCACCGGCGACGAGGAGCATCGATGCCACGGCGGATGCCGCGGTGATGCGGGGGAGCCGCACTGCGGTGCCTCCTAGAAAGGCGATACGGACAAGATGTCCGTTCGAACGCGCCAAACCTTGCCAACGTGAGGGCCCCTGGTCAAGCAGAGGTCCATCGATGGAGCGAGACGCTTGTCTCACATATTGGTTGGAATCTTGCAGTTTGATCGTGACCGGGTCATCACGGAATGTCGTGGTCGGCATATTCGTGCACGTCAAAGAGGTGTGAATGTCGATTGTGGAACTGGCAATGCATCCAACAGTCGGGCGCGGAGTTCGTTTCGGGGAGTTTCCGGACTTCCCAAACCAATGTCCGTTCTGATGAAATTCCCGGGCCGCAGCGCTCAGGCGGGCACGGAGACACGGGGATGACCACGGAGGAGAAGTCGTGAGCACCGGATCTTCGACCCAGGTGGCACGCCGTGGTGTCTTTCCCCGGCTTCGGGATGCGCGCATCCGTTCGAAGCTGGCGCTGATCCTGCTCGTGCCCCTGGCCGCAGTAATCGTTCTCGCCACCACGCGACTCGTCGACATCGGACAGCGCGCGTCCGCCGCCGGGCAGGTGGAGGAGCTGACCAAGCTCGACACCGACATCTCGGCGCTGACGCAGCTGCTGCACACCGAGCGCATGGCCGCCGCGTCCTATCTGGCCGCACCGGCCGGCGCCAAGCCCGACGCCTACGACGCCGCGGTCCGCAACAGCGACGCGCAGATCGCCGTCTACCGCTCGCACCGGGCCGGCGTCGACGACTCGTCCGGCGCCGTGCGCGACCGCCTGGCCCGCATCGACGATCACCTCAACACGATGGACGCCACCCGCACGGCGGTCAGCAAGCGCGAGGGCATCGCCGTGGCCGAGGCGGTCTCCCGTTACGGCGTGGTCATCACCGACCTGGTGGCGTACGGCGAGTCGGTCAGCCAGCTGGCCGGCGACGGCGACATCGCCGACAGCCTGCGCGCGCTCTCCGCGTTCTCCCGGGCCAAGGCCGGCACGGCCGAGCAGGAGGCGGTCTCGTACGCCGCGCGGGTCGCCAACGACCTCAGCGAGGAGCAGCGGGTCACCTTCATCGCGACCCAGACCAGCCAGCAGGAGGCGCTGACCACCTTCTCGCTGGTGGCCAGCCCCGAGCAGCGCGCCCTGGCCGACAAGGTGGTCAGCGGCGACGCGGTCAACCTGGTCGACGGCGTCGCCACCCAGCTCGGCCGTGGTGAGTCGGTGCCGGCGGACGACATCACCGAGGCGTTCGGCGCCGTGGTCGACCTGATGCGCTGGGCCGAGCAGCAGCTCGAGTCGAAGATCGTGACGGCGACCGGCGACGACCGCGACTCCGTGGTCCGGCAGGCCGCCATCGAGTCGGCGCTGGTCGTGCTCGTGCTGATCATCGCCATCGCGCTCGCCGTGATCCTGGCCCGCTCGCTCAACATGTCGCTGCGCCGGCTGCGTGAGGGCGCGCTCGCGGTGGCCAACCGCGACCTGCCCGACGCCGTGGCCAAGCTGCGCGACGCCAAGAACCTCGGCGACGGCGGCGCCGACGACATCGTGCGCCAGGTGCGCGACCCGATCAAGCTGCCCAACCGCGACGAGATCGGCCAGGTCGCCCAGGCGTTCAACGTGGTGCACCGCGAGGCGGTCCGCATCGCGGCCGAGCAAGCGGCCCTGCGCACCAGCGTCTCGACCATGTTCCTCAACCTGGCCCGCCGTTCCCAGTCGCTGGTCGACCGGATGATCGGCGAGCTCGACATGATCGAGCGCAACGAGGAGGACCCGAAGAGGCTGGCCCAGCTCTTCGAGCTCGACCACCTGGCCACCCGGATGCGCCGCAACGACGAGAACCTGCTCGTGCTGGCCGGCGCCGACTCGAGCCCGCCCCGGCGCGAGGACGCGCTGGTGGTCGACGCGCTGCGCGCCGCGCAGTCCGAGGTCGAGCTCTACAACCGCATCGAGTTCGGCACCGTCGACACCGATGTCTCGATCGCCGCGCTCGCGGTCAACGACGTGGTCCGCCTCGTCGCCGAGCTCCTCGACAACGCCACCCGCTTCTCGCCGCCGACCACCGTCGTGGTCGCCGACGGACGCCGGATCCGTGACTACGTGGTGATCCAGGTCGAGGACCGCGGGCTCGGCATGTCCGAGGAGCAGATGGACCAGCTCAACCGCCGGCTCGCCGAACCGCCCAGTGTGGACGTCGCGGCGTTCCGCCTGATGGGTCTGGCCGTGGTGTCCCGGCTCGCCTCGCGCTACGGCATCAAGGTCGAGCTGCGGGCCAACCTCGAGGGCGGCACGGTCGCCCAGATCACGCTGCCGAGCAGCATCGTCGTCACGCCGCGCCGCTACGACACGTTCGGCGGCGGCCCGCGGCCGGAGCTGGGCGCGGCACCGTCCGGCGGCTGGGACGCCCGGGCCTCCCGGGCCGCCACGGCCACGCTGCCGACCATCGAGCCGCCGGCCCCCGAGCCGGTGCAGGAGCTTCCGGCCCACCCGCAGCTGCCGGTCTTCCCGTCGCAGCGCCCCGCGAGTGACCCGGCCGAGGTGCGGCCCACGCCGAACCGCCCACCGCTGCCGACCCGGGTGTCGAAGACGATCACGCAGACGCAGAACGCGCCGACGATGAACGGCTTCACCCCGACGATGCAGACGCCGACGGTGACGCCACCCGTCTCGGCCCCGCCGGTCTCCGCCCCGCCGGTATCAGCCCCGCCCGTCTCCGCCCCGCCCGTCTCGCCGCCGGCGCCGACCGGCGGCTGGGGTGCGGCGCTCGCGGCGATGCCCCCGGTGCCGGCGCAGCCGCTGGCCCCGCCGGTCGAGGACCGCAGCGAGGCCCCGATCTTCGTGCAGATGCAGCAGAGCTGGTTCCGCAACCACGACGGGGCGAGCCAGGAGCAGTTCGGCATGCCGACGGCGGGCTACGCGCCCCCGCCCAACGAGGTTCCGATCGTTCCGGCCCCGGCGGCCGTGAAACCGGCGGCGCCCGTGACACCGGCGGCGCCCGTGAAAAAGGCCGAGCCGAAGCCCGTACCCGCTCCCGAGAAATCGGCGCCGACGGCCACCGGGCACAATGGACCGTCGGTTCCGAGACAGCGTCCCGCTGAGGAGGACCGGTGGAAGACAGCGGCGGACGATGGATGGAAGCGGGCCATGGCGGCGGCTGAGCCGGTCGACGCCGGGACCACGAAATCCGGCCTCCCCAAGCGCGTCCCGCAGGCACAGCTCGTGCCCGGCGGCGTGCAGCCGGGACCCAAGGCGCAGAACCGCCGCAGCCCCGACGAGGTCCGCGGGTTGCTGTCCGCGTACCACCGGGGAGTGCAACGCGGGCGGACGGACGGCACCGCCGAGTCCGCCGCCTCCCAGGCTAAGGAGACCGAACAGTGACCAGGCCCCCCACCATGCAGGACATGGGCTGGCTGCTCAACAACTTCGCCAACAGCGTCGCCGGCATCGCCCACGTCGTGGCCGTGTCCGCCGACGGGTTGCTGCTGGCGGCCTCACGCGACCTGCCGGCCGACCGGGCCGACCAGCTGGCCGCCATCACCTCCGGTGTGGTCAGCCTGACCGACGGCGCCTCCCGCATGTTCAACGCGGGCACCGTCCAGCAGACGATCATCGAGATGGAGAGCGGATACCTCTTCCTCATGTCGATCAGCGACGGCTCCGCGATGGCCGTCCTGGCCGCTCGCAGCTGCGACGTCGGCCAGGTCGGCTACGAGATGGCGTTGCTGGTCGAGCGGGTCGGCGCGGCCCTCTCACCGGTCGCGCGTGAAGCAGTCAGTCATTAGAAGCCGGACCGCCGGAACGGGGTGAGGAGCGGATGGGACAGCCACAGGACCCGAGAGGCAACCTTGTGCGCCCGTACGCGGTCACCCGCGGGCGGACGGAACCACGCCGGGACATCCCGATCGAAGCGGTCCTGGTAGCCAGCCAGGCCGGCCTGCAAGAGGCCCGGTTCGCCGGGCATGACAAATATCGCATCGCTGTTCTGTGCGAGGCGAAAGCGCAGTCCCTCGCCGAGCTGTCCGCGCTCTCCCGGTTGCCGCTGGGTGTCGCGCGGGTGCTCGTCGCGGACATGGTGGCCGACGGGCTGCTGTCGTTGCACAGCGCCGCTCCCAAGACTGGGTTCACGGAGCGGATGGACCTGCTGGAAAGGGTGTTAGGTGGACTTCGCAAGCTCTGAGCGGGCGGGGGCGCAACCCAAGGAGATCACCTCCGCGAAGATCGTCGTCGCCGGAGGTTTCGGCGTCGGCAAGACGACGCTGGTCGGTGCGGTCTCCGAGATCGAGCCGCTGACGACCGAGGCCGTGATGACCTCGGCCGGCCAGGGGATCGACGACGCGTCCAAGGTGCCCGGCAAGGGGACCACGACGGTCGCCATGGACTTCGGCCGCATCACCATGGCCGACGACCTGATCCTCTACCTCTTCGGCACCCCAGGTCAGACCCGTTTCTGGTTCATGTGGGACGAGCTGATCCGCGGCGCCGTCGGTGCGGCCGTGCTGGTCGACACCCGGCGCATCGCCGACGCGTTCGCGCCGCTCGACTATTTCGAGAACCGTCACCTGCCGTACCTGGTCGCGCTGAACTGCTTCGACGGCGCTCCCCGTTACGAGCCCGACGAGGTCCGCGAGGCGCTGGCCATCCCGCCGCACGTCCCGCTGATCATGTGCGACGCCCGTCATCGCGAGTCGGTCAAGCAGGTGCTGGTCGGCGTCGTCGAACACGCGATGGCGACGCTGGTGGCTGAGCAGTCGGGCGGCTATCCGGCTCCCGTCGGATAAAGCGGAAGACCAGATCGATGTCGTAGCTGGGTGGGGCGTACGGACCGCTGCTCACGCCGAGGGCCGCGGCGGGGTGAGCTGGGCGCTGGCGCGCCCAGAACGCTCACCCCACCACGGCGGCGTGCGTGAGTGGTTGCGCTGCCAAACCCGCGACGACTCCGCCGTCCACCAGCAGGTCGGTGCCGGTGACGAAGGTGGAGTCGCCGCCCAGCAGAAAAGCCGCGGCCGCGGCGATGTCGGCCGCCGTGCCCGCGCGGCCGGTGCCGGAGGCTTCGATCATCGAGCGCATCATGGCCCCGCTCGCGCCCGACAGCTCCTGACGGCCCATCGGAGTGGCGATCACGCCCGGGCTGACGCTGTTCACGCGGGCGCCCCGGGCGCCCCAGACGCGGCTGGCCGTTCGCACACGTAGCTGGTTGGCCCGCTTGGCGATTCCATAGGCGGCACCCGCGTCGGGCAGAGCGCCGGCCTGAAGAAACGGCAGCCCGAGCAGATCATCGGCCGGGGTGGTGGCCAGAGCGCGCTCCAGGTCGGCGGGCAGACGACCGGCAGCCATCGTGCCGGCCATGCTCGCGATCACCACGCCGGCCCCGCCCGGGGCGATGACCCGCCCGAACTCCTCCAGCGCGTAGGCGACCCCGGCCAGATCAACCCGCAGAATGGCACCGACCGGAGCCTGCACGGGCGAGAGGCCGGCGGTGTGTACCACCTGCGTCACCGGCCCCAGCTCAGCGGCCGCACTCGCCAGCGCCGCCACCGAAGCCCGCTCGCCGACATCGACCCGCTGGGCCGTGACGTCGTAGCCCTCACCGCGCAGGGCCCCGGCGACCCGATCGAGCGCCACCTCGTCGAAGTCGGCGATCAGCAACCGCCGCCCCGCGCCTTGACGCCGGGCGATCGCCTCGCCCATCCCACCCACACCGACAACCACGACCACAGACATGACCACTCCTCAAAACGAGACTTCTTGTCTCGAATAAGCGGCAGCCTACGCCCGTTGCTACGGTCGTGACCATGGCCGAAGTGCCCATTTCCGCAGCCCCGCCCTCCACCGAGCCCCGCCCCGAGCCCCCGGCCACCGCGGTGTCCACCTCTGCCGAACCCCGCCCCGGGTCGCCGGTCGTTGCGGCGTCCACCGCTCTGGGGTCTGGTTCTGGCATCCCTGCGCTCTCAGCCTCTGCGACGTCCGGTTCCGGGGCGTCCGGCTCTACCGCGCCCAGTTCTGAAGAGCGGACTGCTGCGGCGTCCGCCTCTACCGCGCCCAGTTCTGAGGAGCGGACTGCTGCGGCGTCCGCCTCTGTGGCGCCCAGCTCCGTAGCGCCGGTCGCGGCCGCTTCTGCTGCGTCCTCCGGCTCTGCGGGGGCTGCTTCCGCGGCGCCGGTTTCTCGGCGGGGGCGGGTGCGCAGCGAGACGACGCGGCGCGCGATTCTTGATGCCACGCGGGCCGAACTGACGGCGCACGGCTACGACAAACTCTCGATCGATCGCATCGCGGCGGCGGCCGGTTCGGGCAAGCAGACCGTCTATCGCTGGTACCCCTCGAAGAGCTCCCTCATCGCGGACTGCCTGATCGAGGGCGATGTCCTCGATGGACCCTCGATTCCCGACAGCGGGGACGTGCGCACCGATCTGCGTTCCTGGCTGCACGCCTTCGCCGGCCAGTTCGATCGCGGTGACTCCGCCGCCTTCATCCGGGCC
This sequence comes from Actinoplanes sp. CA-131856, assembly GCF_050956135.1. GTDB lineage: Bacteria > Actinomycetota > Actinomycetes > Mycobacteriales > Micromonosporaceae > Actinoplanes. The sequence goes on from NZ_CP191849.1 coordinate 794,624, forward strand.
GCTACGGCTGCCGCGGCGGAGAGCGATGAGGTGGCGGTCCGGTTCTACGAAGCGATCACGGCCGGGGCCGAGGCCGAGCTGACCGCTCGGCTGGTGGCCGCGGCCGAAGCGGGGCAACTGCGCCGAGGTGCCGTGCCGGGGACGCTGGCGCAAGCCCTGATCGGTGCGCTGCTCTATCGCCTGTTGACCCGCCAGCCGTTCAGCGTTTCTTTCCGTGACGACCTGGTTGTCACGCTCTGTGGTTGAAAGCGTGACCACTCACGCACGTCGCCGTGGTGGGGTGAGCGTTCTGGGCGCGCCAGCGCCCTGCTCGCCCCGCCGCGGCCCTCGGCGTGAGCAGCGGTCCGTACACCCCACCCAGCCACGACATCGCCTTCAAAAAAGCGCGACCACCGCCCGGACGACGCTCGGGAGGGAAGATGCGTCAAGCCGGTAGTCGATATCCCCGCTTGACCACCGTCTGGACGACGCCTGGGATGGAAAGGCCTGCTCGCAGGCGGGCGACGGCCATCTCGACGGCATGCTCGTCGGCGCCCCGGGGGAGAGAGTGGAGCAGCGCGGCGCGCGAGAGCACGCGGCCCGGGGCGGAGGCCAGCGCGCGCAGGACGGCCATCGGAGCCGGCGCCAAGGGGCGTAGCTCTCCGTCCACGATCGCTGCGTGGCCACGCAAGGTTATGGAGTGGCCCGCTACTTCCAGTGAGACGGCCCGCTTGGGGAGTTCGTCGGCGATCGTGCGGACGAGCGAGCTCAGCCGGGCGCGGGGTGGCGCCACGACCGGAATGTCGTGGCGGCGCAGGGGAGCGGCGGTGACCGGGCCGGCGCAGGCGACCAGAACGTCCGCGCGCAGTGCCTCGAGCACGGCGTCGGCGGCGGGACCGGCCGCGCGCAGAAGGGCGGTGACGGCGGGAGCGGCGGTGAACGTGACCGCGTCGACCAGGCGGCCGGTGATCAGGTCGACCAGGCGGTGCAGCGGGGCCGGATCGGACGGCGGCGCCCAGCGGTAGACCGGGACCTCGATCACGTGGGCGCCGTTCTCGCGCAGCGCCTCGGTGTATTCGGGGTGGCTCTCGCCGTGCAGCTGCATCGCGACGGTCCGGCCGGACAGGCCACGGGCCCGGAGGTGGTCGACGACCTCCTCGTAACTTTCGCCCTCGGGGGACCACTGGTCGTGCAGGCCGGCGGCTCGCACCGCGGCCCGGGCCTTGGGGCCACGGGCGATCAGATAGGCGCGGGAGAGCACCGTGCGCAGCGGTTCGGACAGGCCCCAGCCCTCGGCCGCCTCGAGCCAGCCGCGCATGCCGATGCCGGTGGTGACCAGCACGACGTCGGGTGGGGTCTCCAGGCAGGCCCTGGTCGCCGCTCTGAGCTCGGCGTCGTCGGCGATCGGGACGATGCGCAGCGCGGGCGCCAGCACGACGCGGGCGCCACGGCCTTCCAGCAGGCTCGCGAGCTCGTCGCGGCGGCGGTCGGACGTTACTCCCACCGTGTATCCGGACAACTCGGCCCGGCTGGCCACCTGGCTGGTCATGTTTTCCGAAGAAGTCGCGACGCGGCCGGCCGGTCCACCGAAGGGCACGCTCGGAGCCCGCCGTCCTCAGCGTCGACCCGCTCCCATGTCACGCTTGCGTTCTCCGCCGTACCTCCGGCCGGCGCGCGCCGCGACTCCTCCTCGCCGAACCGGGGAACCGGCTCGGCGGACACCGTCAGGTCCGTCCTCAACCCTGACGGTGGCTCTTCCATAGTGCGTCGGCCCGCGGCGTGCCGGCGATGACCGGCCCGCTCCGTCGAGGTCCCCGCACCGATGGCCATGCCGGAAGCGTGCCTTCCGGGAATTTCGCCCTCGCGTCCCGTTTGTTTCGAGCCTGCTAACCGTCGCCGGGTTGTGACCTCGGTGACCTTGGATCCCGGTGTCGGGCGTGTTCAAAAGGCCGGGTATGATTGCCTCGCTTATGTTTGGAGGTCACGTCGGCCTAGGTCTTTACGCGGGCGACGGCGCGACCGCCGATCGCAGTGACCCTGCACGTTTTGACCACGCGCCGCGCGGCCGGGTATTGTTGCCTGCTGTTGTGCGACAGCTGCGAGCGTGCCCCCCGGGGTAGGCTTGATGTTCGCGTTCGCCGCGACCAGCGCGCGACCCCAGACCGACGACAAGACAAGGTAATTCTGTGCGTACGTACAGCCCGAAGCCGGGTGAGATCGAGCGTCAGTGGCACATTATCGACGCTTCTGACGTCGTCCTGGGCCGCCTGGCCACCCACACCGCGAACCTTCTGCGCGGCAAGCACAAGCCGACCTTCGCGCCGCACGTCGACACCGGCGACTACGTGGTGATCATCAACGCCGGCAAGGTGGCCCTGACCGGCAACAAGCGGCAGACCAAGGTCGCCTACCGCCACTCGGGCTACCCGGGCGGCCTCAAGCAGGTCGGCTACGAGGAGCTGCTCACCAAGCGCCCCGAGAAGGCGATCGAGCTGGCCGTCAAGGGCATGCTCCCGCACAACAAGCTCGCGCGGCAGATCATCAAGAAGCTGAAGGTCTACCCGGGCGCCGAGCACCCGCATGCCGCTCAGCAGCCCCAGCCGTTCGAAATCACCCAGATCGCGCAGTGAGCGCGGGAGAAGGCAGCAGCATGTCCGACATCATCGAGCCCGAGGTCGTCGAGACCGTCGAGGAGCCCGCTGAGACGGTCGTCGTGGTCGAGACGCCCGCGCCGGCCCCGGTCCGCGCCCCGCGTCCCGGTGACCGTCCCATCCAGACCGTCGGCCGCCGCAAGGAGGCCATCGTCCGGGTGCGTCTCGTGCCCGGCAGCGGCAAGATCACGTGCAACGGCCGCGAGCTGGAGAACTACTTCCCGAGCAAGGTGCACCAGCAGCTCATCCGTGAGCCGCTCGTCACCGCTGAGAAGGAAGAGCAGTTCGACGTGATCGCCAACCTTCGCGGTGGCGGCATCACCGGCCAGGCCGGCGCGCTGCGCCTCGGCATCGCCCGGGCGCTCATCACGAACGAGCCCGACGACCGTCCGGCTCTCAAGAAGGCCGGCTTCCTCACCCGTGACGCCCGCGTCAAGGAGAGCAAGAAGTACGGTCTCAAGAAGGCCCGCAAGGCTCCGCAGTACTCGAAGCGCTGATTTTGCGCCGAGTCTGACACGGCCGGGTTGCGCCCCTCGCGGGGCCGCGGCCCGGCCGTTTGCGTTCCCTCCCCTTCATCGACGCACGCACCCCGGATCGGCCCCTCCCTTCCCTGGGCCGCCGGCGAAAGGAAACCGCCATGGGGCGACTCTTCGGCACCGACGGCGTACGCGGGCTCGCGAATGGCGACCTCACCCCCGAACTTGCTCTGTCCGTCGCGGTCGCGGCCGCCCGTGTGCTGGTCGAGAGCGACGGCAGCCACCCTCCGCTGGCGATCGTCGGCCGTGACCCGCGGGCCAGCGGCGAGATGCTCGAGGCGGCCGTCGTGGCCGGCCTGACCAGCGCCGGCGCCAACGTGGTGCGGGTCGGCGTGCTGCCCACCCCGGCCGTGGCCTATCTGGTGGCGCAGACCGGCGCCGACCTGGGCGTGATGCTGTCGGCCTCGCACAACCCGATGCCCGACAACGGGATCAAGCTCTTCGCCGCGGGTGGCACCAAGCTCCCCGACGAGCTGGAGGAGCGCATCGAGAAGGCCATCGAGGACGGGCACGGGCTGATCGGCCGGCCCACCGGCGCCGGCATCGGCCGGGTCAACGACCTGCTCGACGGGGCCGAGCACTACATCAAGCACCTGGTCGGCTCGACCCCGCACTCGCTGGCCGGCATCAAGGTCGTGGTCGACTGCGCCAACGGCGCGGCCAGCGAGGTCGCCCCGGTGGCCTACGAGGAGGCCGGCGCCGAGGTCATCGCGATCCACGCCGAGCCGGACGGCCTCAACATCAACGACGACTGCGGCTCGACCCACCTGGAGAAGGTGCAGGCGGCAGTGGTCGAGCACGGCGCCGACCTGGGCATCGCGCACGACGGCGACGCCGACCGCTGCCTGGCCGTGACGGCGTCGGGCGAGGTCGTCGACGGCGACCAGATCATGGCGATCCTGGCCCTGGCCATGCGCGACGCGGGCACGCTGACCGACGACACACTGGTCGCGACGGTGATGAGCAACCTGGGCCTGCGCATCGCCATGAAGCAGAACGGCATCAAGCTGCTCGAGACCAAGGTCGGCGACCGGTACGTGCTGGAGGCGCTGGCCGCGGACGGCCTGGCCCTGGGCGGCGAGCAGAGCGGGCACATCGTGATGCCGGCGTTCGCCACCACCGGCGACGGCGTGCTGACCGGCCTGCACCTGATGGCCCAGCTCGCGGCGAGCGGCAAGTCCCTGGCCGACCTGGCCGCGGTGGTGCACACCCTGCCCCAGGTCCTGATCAACGTGAAGGTCGGCGACCGGGAGGCCGGCGCGGCCGCCCCGACGGTGCAGGCGGCCGTGGCCCTGGCCGAGGACGAGCTGGGCGAGACCGGCCGGGTGCTGCTGCGCCCGTCGGGCACCGAGCCGCTCGTCCGGGTGATGGTCGAGGCGGCCACCGAGGAGCAGGCACGCGCGGTGGCGTCGCGGATCGCGGACGAGGTGCGGGCGGCCAGCCCGGCTAGCTAGAGAGCTTGGAAAGGCGGCGGGCGGCCTCCTCGATGACCTCTTCGCGCTTGCAGAAGGCGAAGCGGACGAGGTGGCGGCCCGCCGCTTTGTCGTCGTAGAAGACCTCGGTGGGTACGGCCACCACACCGCACCGCTCGGGCAGGGTGCGGCAGAAGGTGAGACCGTCGGTGCCACCACCCCATCGGGTGATATCGGCCGTGACGAAGTAGGTGCCCTCGGACGGCAGGACGTCGAATCCGGCGTCGGTGAGGCCGGTGACGAGCCGGTCGCGCCGCGCCTGCAGGCCGGCCCGGAAGCCGGTGAAGTAGTCGTCGGGCAGACCGAGCGCGACGGCGACGGCGGGCTGAAGGGGACCGGCGTTCACGAAGGTCAGGAACTGCTTGACCCGCGTGACCGCCGACACCAGCGACGCCGGGCCGGTGGCCCAGCCGACCTTCCAGCCGGTGCAGGAGAAGGTCTTGCCGGCCGAGGAGATCCGCAGTGTGCGCTCGCGCATGCCGGGCAGGCTCGCCAGCGGCACGTGGGGCTCGGCGGCGTCGGTGAAGACCAGGTGCTCGTAGACCTCGTCGGTGACGGCGTACGTGCCGTACTCCTGGCAGAGATCGGCGATCAGGGTGAGCTCGGCCCGGGTGAAGACCTTGCCGGTGGGGTTGTGCGGCGAGTTGAGCAGCACCAGGCGGGTGCGGGCTCCGAAGGCGGCGCGGAGCTGCTCCTCGTCGAAGCCGTAACGGCCGTCGGGGCCGGGGCGCAGGGTGACCGGGCGGCGGACGGCGCCGGCCAGGGCGATCGAGGCGGCGTACGAGTCGTAGTAGGGCTCGAAGCAGACGACCTCGTCGCCGGGTTCGCACAGGGCGAGGATCGCGGCCGCGACGGCCTCGGTGGCGCCGGCGGTGACCACGATCTCGGCGTCGGCATCGCGCGACAGGCCCCAGAAGCGCTGCTCGTGGGCGGCGACGGCCTGGCGCAGGGCGGGAATGCCGGGCAGCGGCGGATATTGGTTGGCGCCCTCGCGGAGGGCCCGCGCGGCGGCGTCGAGCATCTCGGCCGGGCCGTCGGTGTCCGGAAAGCCCTGCCCGAGATTGATCGAGCCGGTGCGGACGGCCAGGGCGGACATCTCGGTGAAGATCGTGGTGCCGAACGGGCGCATCCGTTCGACGAGGGGGTCGCTCGTCATCGTCCCTATTCAAACGCGAAGTGGTTGCAGGTGACTGTGCCGAACGTACCGGGGTCGGAGGTGTTCCGCGCGACCTCCTCGCCGTCGACGAGGACCCGGCAGCTGATCGTGCCGTCCGGATCGCCGAGGCGGAAGGCGGTGACGTTGAGCACGGTCGGGGTGTCGATCTCGCCGGTGAACTTCCAGGGCAGCTTCACGCTCTCGAGCCGCTGGGGCGATTCGCTGAGCGATTCGACGTAGAGCAGCTGGGAGGCCGGGCCGTCGCCGGTCACCTCGTACGTCACGGTGACCTTGGCCCCGAACTCCACGCCCCCGGTCGGCGCGGCCGGTAACTCGGGCTTGGCCGTGGGCAGCGCCTCCTTCGCGGTCTGTGTGACGTTGCGCGCGATGAGCACGCCGGCGGTAGCGACGCCGCCGCAGAGCAGGAAGGTGACCGCGATGATCACCGCCACGATGGGGACGCTGCTCTTCCGCGGCGGCCGCGTCGGCGGCGGATATCCACCGTGGTCGGCCGGGTAACCGGGGCCTCCGCCGTACCCCCCTGCTGCCCCGTCTCCCGCGCCGTGCGGGTCGTAGGGAGTGCCGTAACCAGGCGGCGGATAGCCGGGTGGGACGTTGTCGGAGGTCGTGGCCGGGAACTCCGACGTGGGTGGGTAGTCCGGGTCCGGCGGCTGGGGGAGTGAGGCGTACCCGGGGCTGAAGGCCGGCGGCTGTCTGTCACCCGACTGAGTCGACCAGGGTGGGCCCGAGGCCGGCCCGGACGTCGTCCGGTCGGGGTCCGGCTGCGTCTGGTCGGGCTGGGAATTGCTGCTCAACGTCTCTCCCGGGGCGAGCGCTGGTCAGATGTCCGTCAACCGACGGTACGCCGGTGACGCCAGCCGATCGGCGGCGCCACCCGCCGTTCGGACCGTTTTGCGCATACCGCGTGCTCGAAAGGGTGCTTCTCGCGCATGACGGATGAGCGGACGTCGGCTACAGTGCCCGTCATGTGTGGCATCGTGGGGTACGTCGGCGGTCGTCCGGCGCTCAGCATCGTTCTCGACGGCCTGCGCCGGCTGGAGTACCGCGGATATGACTCCGCCGGCGTAGCGGTCATCGACGGCGACACCGTTCTGACCGAGAAGAAGGCCGGCAAGCTCGCCAACCTGGAGAAGGCTCTGGCCGACCGGCCGTCCGACGAGATCGCCACCGGGCGCACGGCGATCGGGCACACCCGCTGGGCGACGCACGGCGGGCCGACCGACCGCAACGCGCACCCGCACCTGTCGGCTGACGGCCGGGTCGCCGTCATCCACAACGGCATCATCGAGAACTTCGCCCGGCTGCGCGCCGAGCTGGAGGCGTCCGGCATCGAGTTCACGAGCGACACCGACACCGAGTGCGCGGCCCACCTGCTGGCCGCCGAGGTGCGCAAGCTGCGTGAGTCGGGCGCGGTGGAGGGCCCGCAGCTGCTGGCCGAGGGCATGCGCCGCACGGTGAGCCGCTTGGAGGGCGCGTTCACCCTGCTCGCGGTCGACGTGGAGGTGCCGGACGCGGTCGTCGCCGCCCGCCGCAACTCGCCGCTCGTGGTGGGTCGTGGCAAGGGCGAGAACTTCCTGGCCAGCGATGTGTCGGCGTTCATCGAGCACACGCGCGAGGCGATCGAGCTGGGCCAGGACCAGGTGGTCCTGATCACCCCCGACGCCATCGAGATCACCGGCTTCGACGGCTCGCCCGCCGTCGGCCAGGAGTTCCACATCGACTGGGACGCGTCGGCCGCCGAGAAGGGCGGATACGACTACTTCATGCTCAAGGAGATCGCCGAGCAGCCGCAGGCCATCGCCGACACGCTGCTGGGCCGCCTCTCCGACCGTGGCGAGATCGTGCTCGACGAGGTGCGCCTCACCGACCAGGACCTGCGCGACATCGACAAGGTCTTCATCGTCGCCTGCGGCACGGCCTACCACGCCGGCATGGTCGCCAAGTACGCGATCGAGCACTGGGTGCGCATCCCGTGCGAGGTCGAGCTGGCCTCGGAGTTCCGCTACCGCGACCCGATCCTGGACCGCTCCACGCTGGTGATCGCGATCAGCCAGTCCGGCGAGACCATGGACACGCTGATGGCGCTGCGCCACGCGAAGGAGCAGAAGGCCCGCGTGCTGGCCATCTGCAACACGAACGGCTCGACGATTCCCCGCGAGTCCGACGCGGTGCTCTACACCCACGGCGGCCCGGAGATCGCTGTGGCGTCGACGAAGGCCTTCCTGACCCAGCTGGTGGCCACCTATCTGATCGGCCTGCACCTGGCCCAGATCCGCGGTGTCATGTACGCCGACGAGGTGGCGGCCGTGGTCGAGAAGCTGCGCAGCACCCCCGACGCGCTGCGCGAGCTGCTCAACTCCATGGAGGACGTCCGCGCCCTGGCCCGCGACCTGAAGACCGCCTCGACGGTGCTCTTCATCGGCCGCCACGTCGGCTTCCCGGTGGCCCTGGAGGGCGCCCTGAAGCTGAAGGAGCTGGCCTACATGCACGCCGAGGGCTTCGCCGCCGGCGAGCTGAAGCACGGCCCGATCGCCCTGATCGACCAGGGCACTCCCGTCGTCTGCGTGGTCCCCTCCCCGGCCGGCCGGGGCGTCATGCGCGACAAGGTCGTCTCGAACATCCAGGAGGTACGGGCCCGGGGCGCCCGCACCATCGTGATCGCCGAGGAGGGCGACGAGGACGTCCGCGCCTACGCCGACCACCTGATCGCCGTCCCGCACACCCCGACCTTGCTGGCCCCGCTGATGACCACGGTCCCGCTGCAGATCCTGGCCTGCGAGATCGCCGCCGCCCGGGGCCACGACGTGGACCAGCCCCGCAACCTGGCCAAGTCCGTCACCGTCGAGTAAGCACCCGAGGCGCCCGCTCCGAGGCCGCCCCAGCGCCCCGCGGCGCCGGGGCGGCCTCCGCGTCATCGGGCTGTGCCGATGGTGATGGCGGCCATCGTGTCCAGGGCTGGGTTGCCGGGGTCCCAGTAGCCGACGTGGCCCTTGGGAGCGCTGTCGAAGACGCGGGCGCCGAAGCCGGGGTCACTGGGGTTGCGGCCGAACCACAGGTCGTCCTCCGGGCGGCCGAAGGCCAACCACGGGCCCACGACAGGGACCGCCCCGGCCGTGGCGAGGTCGCGGGCCAGGCCGTCCGGGGCGACGGCGGCCCACTGGATCACGTCGTTGCGGGCCGTGGACGACCAGACCTCCCCGGACCGTGGATGCAGGTCGCTCGCGGAGTCGACGCCGACGCCCGGCGAGCCCACGAAGACGACGCTGTCGGCGTCGATTCCGGGGCCGGCCGCCGCCCGGCCGACCACGAGCGAGCCGTAGCTGTGCCCGAGCACCGTCTGCCGTGCCGGCGGCCCTTCGTGGCCGGCCCGGAGCCCCTCCTGGAACCGCCGCAGGACCGGCGCCGCCGCCTCGGCCTGGCGTGGACGGGCGGCCTCGTCGACGAAGTCGGGGGCGTCGTAGTCGAGCCACAGCACGGCGCTCGAAGCGACCCGGGGGCCCAGCTCGGCGGCCCGGGTCGCGACCCGCTCGGCCCGGGACAGCTCGCCACCGAAGGACGCCAGGTCGGCCGTCATGCCCGGCACCTGGGTGAGCACGTTGGCGGCCCGGTCCGGATCGCCGAGAGCCACCACCGCCCGCCCCTCCCCGGCCAGGTCGAGCCGCAGCAGATAGGCCCGCGGGCCGTCCCCGTCAGCCAACCGGTCGCTCAGGGCGGCCAGCCCGTCGCGGACCTCCCGCAGCCGATCACGGTCGCCGCCGCGGGCGTCGGCGATGGCCCGATCGATCTCGGCCCGCCGGTTGTCGAGCAGCAGGCGGTTGGCGACGTCGCGGTCGGCGGCCGGGACCCCGTCGAGCCCGGCCGGCACGCCCGGCTCGGTGACCAGCAGCCACTGCCGCTGAGCCGGCGACAGGCCGGCCCACCATTTGTGCACTTCAGCGGGCGACGCCGTGCAGTCTGGCCTGGCCACATCAGGAGGCTCGGCCGCGGTCCGGAGCGCATCGGTTAGCCGGCTAAGGTCACCGGCCGCCTGCGCGTCAGCACTCCCGGCGACCGAAAGCGCGGCCGGGTCACCGTCTGTGGGGGAGGCCCGGGCCAGGAGGCGGCGGGCCCGTTCCAGCGCCGCCGCGAACTCGCTGACGATCTGGTCGGCGCGCCAGCAGTGGAGGCGGAAGAGCACCAGGCGGCGCTGAAGCCCCTTGAGGCGGCGGGTGGCGGCGGTGGCGGCCGCGCCCGTCCAGGAGCGGCCCAGCGCCACCAGCCGGGCGGCCAGCTCGGCGGCCAGGCGGCCGGCCAGGTCGGCCCAGCGGCGCCAGGAGAGGGCGAGCGCCCGCCACCGGCCGGGCTCGGTGACCCGCAGGCGGGCGTGAACGACGCCGGCGTCGCTGGTCATCGGCTCAGCCTCAGGCGGGTGACGGCCCGGGCGTCGGCCAGCTCGTAGTCGGCGGCGACCGCCGTGATCCGCCGTGCCGTGTCGGCCATCTCGGCGCCGATCATGCCGAGCTGGTGGCGGGCCGCCTCGGCGGCCAGCATGGCCGCGTCGGCCGTGGCCCACCGGGGAGTGGTGCCGGGTGATGGTGCCTGGGCCGTCCCGGAGATGATCCGGGACGCCGTGCCGGCCACGGCCGCGGCGTCGTGGCGTAGCTCATCGGTGTCGACTTCGAGATCGGGGTGCATCGGCGGCCTCCAGGCGGTGCGAAGGGATGCGCCGACGTTAGGGGTCGCGGGACGTCCGTGGGCGGCCCTGTGGACAACCGCCCCGATCACGCAGCGGAGTTGTCCACAGGAGTTGAAGCACGGCCCTGGCTGGTGCTAGGGCCGTCCGGCCAGGACGACCGTTAGGGTGGGCGAGTGATCGTGGCTGTCGGCATCGACGTGGTTCTGGTGGAGCGCTTCGCGCGCGCCCTCGACAGGACGCCGCTGCTGGGGGTTCGGCTCTTCACCGAGGACGAGCGGCTGACCGGCTCCGGGAGCCCGCGCTCGCCCGAGTCGCTCGCCGCGCGCTTCGCGGCCAAGGAGGCGGTGGCCAAGGCGCTCGGCGCTCCGGCCGGGCTGCGGTGGCACGACTGCGAGATCGTCTCCGATCCCGACGGGCGCCCCTGGTTGACGGTTTCCGGTACGGTCGCCGCGGCCGCCACCGAGCGAGGGATCAACCGGTGGCACCTCTCCCTGTCGCACGACGGGGGAATCGCCTCGGCGATGGTGGTCGCCGAGTCCTGACCAGCGCCGATGCGAAATTGTCGTACCCACGGCATAGAACTCTCGGCACACCCCAGCGGCTGGAGGACGAGATGCGGCAGGCATGGCGGGTCGCCGATGTGCGGGCGGCCGAGAAAGCGTTGATGGCCACGCTGCCCGAGGGCACGCTCATGCAGCGGGCGGCGGCCGGGCTGGCCCGCCGGTGCGCCCTGCTGCTTCAGGACAGTGGCGGCGTCTACGGCTCGCGGGTGCTGCTGCTGATCGGCAGTGGTGACAACGGCGGCGACGCCCTCTACGCGGGGGCCGCGCTGGCCCGCCGGGGCGCTCAGGTGCGGGCGCTGCTGCTGCGGCCCGAGCGGGTCCATCTGGCGGGCCTGGCCGCGCTGCGGGCAGCCGGTGGTTTCACCGTCCGTGATCTGCCCGACCGGGCCGATCTGGTGCTCGACGGCATTGTCGGGATCGGGGCGAGCGGTGGTCTTCGGCCGCCGGCCACGGTGATCGTCGATGCGCTCGGTGGGCTGAGAGGGCGTACGGGCGCTCGGGCTCCGATCGTGGCCGTCGACGTGCCGAGCGGGGTCGCGGTCGACACCGGTGATGTTCCGGGCGAGGCCGTGACCGCTGATGTCACCGTCACCTTCGGCTCCTACAAACCGGCCCACTTCGTGGGTGCCGCGGCGCCACGCTGTGGTCAGGTCGAGCTGGTCGACATCGGTCTCGGGCCGGTCCTGCGAGCCGATCCGGCCCTGCGCGTGCCCGACGCCGGCGACATCGCGAGCTGGTGGCCCGAGCCGGGGCCGGCCTCCGACAAATACACGCGCGGCGTCGTGGGCGTCGCGACCGGCTCGGCGACCTATCCGGGCGCCGCCGTCCTGTCGACGACCGGCGCGCTGGCCGGGCCGTCGGGCATGGTGCGTTATGCCGGCAGCGGTCACCTGGAGGTGGTCCGGGCCCATCCGTCGGTCGTGGCTGTGCCCAAGGTCAACGACGCCGGCCGGGTGCAGGCCTGGGTGTGCGGTTCCGGCCTCGGCACCGACGAAGAGGCGCGCACGGCGCTGCGCAGCGTGCTCGCGACCTCGGTCCCGGTGGTGCTCGACGCCGACGCGCTGACCCTGCTGGTCGACGGCAAACACGCCAAGGACCTGCGGCGCAACGCGCCCTTGGTGATCACTCCGCACGACGGCGAGTTCAAGCGGCTGGCCGGTGAGGCGCCCGGCGCCGACCGGGTGGGCAGCGCGCTGCGGCTCGCCTCGTGGATGAACGCGGTGGTGCTGCTCAAGGGCGACCGCACGATCGTGGCCACACCGGCCGGTGAGGTCTGGGTCAACCCGACCGGTTCGTCCGCGCTGGCCACCGCCGGCAGCGGGGATGTGCTGGGCGGGCTGCTCGGCTCGCTGCTCGCCGGCGGGTTGGCGCCCGAGCGGGCCGCTGTCGCGGCCGCGTACGCGCACGGGCTGGCCGGCCGCCGGGCCGCCGCCGATGGGCCGGTCACGGCGCCCGACGTGGCCGCGGCGCTCCGTTCCGTCGTCGGCGACCTCGTGCGGGGTAAGCCATGACGGAAATCGTCATACCGAATAAGTAGGCTGGGAATCATGTGGCAGGCCGAGGTCCGGGTCGATCTGGACGCAATCCGGGACAACGTCGCGTTGCTGCGCGCCCGCACCACCGCCGAGGTCATGGCGGTCGTCAAGGCCGACGGCTATGGGCACGGCATGGTGCCGGCCGCCCGGGCCGCGCTGGCCGGTGGGGCGACCTGGCTGGGCGTCGTGACCCTCGAAGAGGGCCTCGAGCTGCGGCGGGCCGGCATCGACGCGCCCGTGCTGTCCTGGCTGCACTCCCCGGGCATGCCGCTGCACGAGGGTGTCGCGGCCGACATCGATCTGAGCGCGGGCAGCCTCGAACTGCTCGGCGAGCTGGTCGCGGCCGCGCGGCAGGCGGGGCGGCCCGCCCGCGTACATCTGAAGATCGACACGGGTCTGGCCCGGGGCGGCGCGACGCCGGCCGAGTGGCCGGCGCTGCTCGAGGCGGCGGCGAAAGCGCAGGCCGACGGCGACGTCGACGTGGTCGGCATCTGGAGTCACTTCGTGTACGCCGACGCGCCCGGCCACGAGACCATCGACCACCAGCTCGCCGTCTTCGCCGAAGGGCTGGCCACCGCCGAGCGGTTCGGCATCACCCCGCGCTACCGGCACATCGCCAACTCGGCGGCCACGCTGACCAGGCCCGACACCCACTACGACATGGTCCGCCCGGGCATCGCGGTCTACGGGCTGTCGCCGATCGCGGGCGAGACCTTCGGGCTGCGGCCGGCCATGACGGCCCGGGCCCGGGTGGCGCTCACCAAGCGCGTCCCGGCCGGTCAGGGCGTCTCGTACGGCCACACCTACTACACCGAGCGCGAGACGACCCTCGCTCTCGTGCCGCTCGGCTATGCCGACGGCGTGCCGCGCCACGCCTCCAACGCCGGGCCGGTGCAGCTCGGCGGCAAGCGGCGGACCATCGCCGGGCGCGTCTGCATGGATCAGATCGTTCTCGACATCGGCGACGACCCGGTCGAGCCCGGCGAGGTGGCCACCCTGTTCGGGCCGGGTGACGGCGGCGAGCCGACCGCCGACGACTGGGCCGAGGTGGTCGGCACGATCAACTACGAGATCGTGACGCGGTTCGGCAGCGCGCGGGTGCCGCGGGTCTACGACGGGGGCCGCCCATGAGCCGGGCCAAGCAGGTCGGCATCGCGGGCGCCGCGGTCGGTGTCGTGGCGGCCGGTCTGGCCACCGCGTTCGCCGTCGAGCGGGCGCTGGTGCGCCGCTCGGTGAACGCTCCCGGCGATCCGCATGTGGACGAGCCGTTCGGCGACCAGCCCTTCGACCGCGAGCTGACGGTGACCGCGGCCGACGGCACCGACCTGCACGTCGAGATCGTGGAGCCGCGGAAGAAGAACGAGAAGCCCACCGTCGTCTTCGTGCACGGCTTCGCGCTCGACATGGGCACCTTCTACTTCCAGCGCAAGGCCCTGACCGAGCGCGGCGACCAGCGGCTGGTCTTCTACGACCAGCCGGGGCACGGCAAGTCCAGCCGGCTCCAGTCGGGCGACTACGACATCGCCGCGCTGGGCAAGTCGCTGGCCGCGGTGCTCGACGCCACCGTGCCCGACGGGCACATCATCCTGGTCGGCCATTCGATGGGCGGCATGACCATCATGGCGTTCGCCGAGCAATATCCGGAGTGGTTCGGCAAGCGGGTCACCGGCGTCGTGTTGATGTCCACCTCGGCCGGCCTGATCGACAAGGCCAAGATCGGCGTTCCGTCGCTGGTGGCCCGGGCCAGCGCGCCTTTCTTCCCGCTGTGGGGCAAGGCGGCCCAGCTCGGCGGGAGCCGGATCGACCGGGCCCGGATGGTCTCGTCCGACCTTTCCTGGCTGCTGACCCGCCGCTACGGCTTCGGCGAGCCCAAGCCCAGCCCTTCCCTGGTCACGTTCGTGGAGAGCATGAACTCCAAGACCTCGGCCGAGACCCTGACCAAATATCTGCACACGCTCTACACGCACAACCGCTTCCCGGCGCTGTCCGCCCTGCGCGGTGTGCCCGTGCTGGTCATCGTCGGCACGAAGGACTATCTGACCCCGGTCACCCACTCCGAGCAGATCCTCAAATATCTGCCCGAGGCCGAGCTCGTCAAGATCGAGAACAGCGGGCACGTGGTGATGCTGGAGAAGGCGGACGAGGTCAACGCCGTGCTCCTGCCTTTCCTGGAGAAGATCTCGTGATCAAGCTGCCGACGGTCGAGGACACCCACGCGTTCGGGCGGCGGCTCGCGGCACTGCTGCGCCCGGGCGACCTGGTGCTGCTCACCGGGCCCCTGGGCGCGGGCAAGACGGCTCTGGTGCAGGGCATCGGGGCCGGCCTGGGGGTGACCGACGCGATCACCTCGCCGACGTTCGTGATCGCCCGGGTCCATCGCGGGCGCACGCCGTTGGTGCACGCCGACGCGTACCGGCTGGGGGACAGCCCCGACCCGCGCGCCGAGATCGACGACCTCGACCTGGACGCCTCCGCCGACGACGCCGTCACGGTCGTCGAGTGGGGCGCCGGGATGGTCGAGCAACTGAACGACGAATATCTGCAGGTCCGCATCGACCGGCTGGACGACGACACGCGGGTGATCGAGCTGATCCCGCACGGCGGCGACTGGGCGGCCAGGGTGAAAAACGAAAAGCCACGGTGAAAAACGAACTGAAGGGGAAACCGTGAATCTGGCGGAACTGCTGCCGGCCGACTGGCGAGCCGAGCTCGCCGGCTTTCTCGACGAGAAGGAGACGGCCGCGCTGGGTGAGTTCGTGGCGGCGGAGTACGCGGAGCACACGATCTATCCGCCGATCGAGGACCTGTTCGCGGCGTACCGGCTCTGCCCGCCGGAGCAGACCCGCGTGCTGATCCTGGGCCAGGACCCGTACCACGGCGCCGGCCAGGCGCAGGGCCTGAGCTTCAGCGTGCGCGACGGCGTGCGGATCCCGCCGTCGCTGCGCAACGTGTTCAAGGAGCTGGCCGAGGACGTCGGCGTGGCGCCGCCGAAGAGCGGCGACCTGACCGGCTGGGCCCGGCAGGGCGTTCTGCTGCTCAACGCGGTCCTGACCGTCCGGGCCGGCGCCGCGGCGTCGCACGGCGGCAAGGGCTGGGAGGCCTTCACCGACGCGACGATCAAGGCGCTGAACGCCCGCGAGGAGCGGGTGGTCTTCCTGCTCTGGGGTGGCTATGCCCGCAAGAAGGCCGCCCTGATCACCAACCCGGCCCACGCGGTGATCGAGGCGGGTCACCCCAGCCCGCTCAACCCCAAGGGCTTCCGTGGGTCGCGCCCGTTCAGCGCGGCCAACAAGGCACTGGCCGACGGCGGACGTCCCGTGATCGACTGGGATCCGCGAGCCGAGCCGGTCGCCGGATAACGGTGACCGCGGCGCGTTAGGGTCGGGGACGTGCTCGTACTGGCTCTGGACACCGCGACCCCCGCGTCGACGGCCGCCCTGGTGGAGGTCACCGCCGACCGCCTCATCGGGGTCGCCGAGCGGCGCACCGTCGACCCACGCGCCCACGGGGAGAAGCTCGCGCCCGAGATCTCCGCCACGCTTGCCGAGGCGGAGGTCCGGCCGGGTGATCTCGGCGCGATCGTCGCCGGGCTCGGGCCGGGGCCGTTCACCGGCCTCCGGGTCGGCCTGGCCACCGCCGCGAGCATGGGCCAGGCTCTGGGCATCCCCACGTACGGGGTGTGCTCGCTCGACGGGATCGGCCGGGCCGCCGGGCCTGGCCGGGTGCTGGTCGCCACCGACGCGCGGCGCCGCGAGGTGTACTTCGCGACCTATGTGGACGGTGTGCGGCTGTTCGGTCCCGAGGTGGCCAAGCCGGCCGACGTGGCCGAGGTGCTCGGGCAGGCGTACCGGAAAAGGACCAGCGAGGCCGCCGAGTCGGCCGCCCTGTCCGAGTCCGAGATCATCGAGTCGGCCACGGCGCTGGCCGGCGTCGAGGCCGCCCGTCTCGCGGCCGTGCTGGCCCGGGCCGAGATCGACGCCGTGGTCGACGACCCCGACGAGGACCGGAGCTACTGGGCCAAGAAACTCCGCGCGTTCGACCGCGCGGCCGGCGAGGGCGCTCTCAAATACGGGGACATCTTCGGCGTACCCGTAGAAGAGCACCTTCTCTATCCGCCCGGCGCCGCCCTCGTGGCGCTCGCGGCCGAGCGCATCCGGTCGGGCGCGCCGAGCGAGCAGCTGACACCTCTTTATCTGCGCCGGCCGGACGCCGTCGAGCCGGCCGGGCGCAAGCCGGTGCTCACCTGATGCGGATCGAGCGTTTCCGCTGGTGGCACATCGCCGATGTGATGGCGATCGAGGCCGACCTGTTCGGTGAGGAGAAATGGTCGCCGGCGATGTTCTGGAACGAGCTCGCCCAGCGGCATTTCTACTTGGTGGCGCTGACTTCCCAAGACGAAGTGATCGGTTACGCCGGTCTCTCCACCTTGCCGGACGAGGCCTGGGTGCAGAACATCGCGGTCAAGCGCGACGGGCAGCGGCGCGGCACCGGCCGGGCCCTGCTCGAGGCGCTGCTGGCCGAGGCCGCCCGGCTCGGCATCAAGCAGACGCTGCTGGAGGTCGCGGTCGACAACGCGCCCGCCCAGCGGCTCTACGCCACGTACGATTTCGAGCCCGTCGGCATCCGGCGCGGCTACTACCAACCCAGCAACACGGACGCCCTGGTGATGATGCGCAATGCCTGACGAGCCCCTGGTCCTCGGCATCGAGACCTCCTGCGACGAGACGGGCATCGGCATCGTCCGCGGGCACACCCTGCTGGCCGACGCGCTGGCGTCCAGTGTGGACCAGCACGCCCGGTTCGGCGGTGTCGTGCCCGAGGTGGCCAGCCGCGCCCACCTCGAGGCTCTCGTGCCGACCATGCAGCGCGCGCTCGACGAGGCGAAGGTCACCCTGGCCGACATCGACGCGATCGCCGTGACCAGCGGACCCGGTCTGGCCGGGGCGCTGCTGGTCGGGGTCGCGGCGGCCAAGGGGTACGCCGTGGCGGCCGACAAGCCGCTGTACGGCGTCAATCATCTCGCCGCGCACGTGGCCGTGGACACCCTCGAGCACGGCCCGCTGCCCGAGCCCGCGATCGCCATGCTCGTCTCCGGTGGGCACTCCTCGCTGCTGCTCGTCGACGATCTCACCAACGGCGTCAAGCCCCTCGGCGCCACGATCGACGACGCCGCGGGTGAGGCCTTCGACAAGGTCGCGCGTCTGCTGGGGCTGGGCTTTCCGGGAGGACCGATCATTGACCGTACGGCTCGTGAGGGCACCGCGTCGATCGCGTTCCCCCGCGGGCTGACCGCGGCCAAGGACCTCGCGGCGCACCGTTTCGACTTCTCCTTCTCCGGGCTCAAGACCGCCGTGGCCCGCTGGGTCGAGGCCCGGCAGCGCGACGGTGAGCAGGTGCCGATCGCCGACGTCTCCGCCTCGTTCCAGGAGGCCGTCTGCGACGTGCTCACCGCCAAGGCGATCGACGCCTGCCTGACACACGGCGTCCGCACCCTGGTGATCGGCGGGGGAGTGGCCGCCAACTCGCGGCTGCGGGTGCTGGCCGAGGAGCGGGCGGCCAAGCACGGCATCGAGGTCCGGGTGCCCCGGCCACAGCTGTGCACGGACAACGGCGCGATGGTCGCGGCCCTGGGATCGAGGCTGGTCGCCGCTGGTGTCGTACCCAGTCGTCTCGATCTGCCCGCCGATTCCGCGATGCCATTGACCTCGGTCAGCGTGGCGGGGTAGGAAGCGAACATGATCGCGCGGATGTGGGAGATACGGGCCTCCAAGAGCGGCTTCGACGAGCTGCTGGCCTGGGTCTGTGACGTGGCCGTGCCGCGGATCGAGGTGCTTCCGCAGCACGTGTCGAGCGACGTCTACTCCTCCACGGACAACCGGATCGTGGTCATCTCGAAGTGGCGGAACACGCCCGAGAGCCTGCCCGCGCCGCCGCCGCATCTGATCGCCCGGGCCGCTCACGTGTGGGACTTCACACCGGTCGACCGCTGAGAAAACGCGTCGCGAATTGTCGTACCCCCGCCGTAACGTCGGGGCCCTGATGCGACAACTTCCCGACGCCGATCCCGGCACCCCCGACGGCCGGTCCCCGGTCCGCTATCTGCGATGGCTGATCCGGCGCGACCGGTTCTCGGTGTACGTGGCGATCGTCATGGCCGTGCTCTGGATGCTCTGCCAGGCCGTCGTGCCCGCCGTGGTCGGCAAGGCGATCGACGCCGCCACCGACCGCGACCGGCACGATCTGGTGATCTGGTCGCTGGTGCTGCTGGCGGCCGGTCTCGGCCAGGCGTTCTTCGGCGTGGTGCGCCACCGGTTCGCGGTGATCAACTTCCTCGGCGCGATGTTCCGGACCGTGCAGGTCACGGTCCGCCAGGCCGGGCGGCTGGGTTCGGCGCTGCCCCGCCGGCTCGACACCGGCGAGGTGGTCGCGATCGGCACGTCCGACATCCGCCAGATCGGCTCCGCCATCGACATCACCGCGCGGGGCACCGGCTCGCTCATCGCCGTCATCGCGGTGACGGTCATCCTGCTCACCACGTCGGTGCCGCTCGGTCTGGTGGTCGTGCTCGGCGTGCCGCTGCTGATGGCGATCGTGAGCCTGCTCATCCGCCCGCTCCACCGGCTCCAGCAGGCCTCCCGCGACCAGCAGGGCCTGCTCACCGGCCGGGCCGCCGACCTGGTGGGTGGCCTGCGGGTGCTGCGCGGCATCGGCGGCGAGGCGGTGATGGGCGAGCGCTACCGGGCCGAGTCGCAGCGGCTGCGCGGGGCCGGGGTCCGTACGGCCCGTGTCGAGTCGCTGCTCGAGGCGGCCCAGGTGCTGCTGCCCGGCGTCTTCCTGGTGCTGGTCACCTGGCTCGGCGCGCGCTTCGCGCTGACCGGCCACATCACGGTGGGCCAGCTGGTCTCCTTCTACGCGTACGCCGCGTTCCTGGTCACGCCGCTGCGGCAGCTCACCGAGGCGATCGACAAACTCACCAGGGGGCATGTCTCGGCCCGACGGGTCGTGTCGATGCTGGCCGCCCGGACCGACCTGCCCGACCCGGCCGAGCCGCGGCCGGCGAGCGAGCTCGCGGGCGAGCTGGCCGACCCGGCCTCCGGTGTGACGGTCCGGCCCGGCGAGGTCACCGCCATCGTCGCGGCGGTGCCGGCCGACGCCGCCGCCATCGCCGACCGCCTCGGGCGCTACGCCGAGGGCGGCACCGCCGGCGGCCGTCCGCTGTCGGCGTTCGACCTGGCCACGGTCCGCGAGCGGATCCTGGTCGGCGACAACGACGCGCGGCTGTTCACCGGACCGCTGCGCTCCGATCTCGACCCGGCCGGCGACGACCGGCTCCCGGCGGCGCTGCACGCGGCGGCCGCCACCGACATCGTCGAGGCGCTCCCCGGCGGTCTCGACAGCGAGGTGGCCGAGCGTGGGCGCTCCTTCTCCGGCGGCCAGCAACAGCGGCTGCGGCTGGTCCGCGCCCTGGTCGCCGACCCCGACACGCTGGTGTTGGTCGAGCCGACCAGCGCGGTCGACGCGCACACCGAGGCGCGGATCGCCGACCGGCTCGTCGTGGCCCGGGCCGGGCGGACCACAGTGATCTGCACGTCCAGCCCGCTCGTGCTCGACCGCACCGATCGGGTGCTCTATGTGGAGGAGGGCCGGGTGGTCGCCGCGGGCACCCATCGCGAGCTGCTGGAGACCGAGCCGGGCTACGCGCGGACGGTTCTGCGAGAGGACGCCGCGTGAGCAACCTGTTGCCGGTGGCCGGCACGGCCCAGGTGCGGCGCTACGCCCGCGATCTCTTCCGGCGCTACCCGCGTGCCCTGACCGTCGCGGTCGGGCTGCACGTGCTGGGCGCGCTGGCCGGGCTGGTCGGCCCGCGTCTGCTCGGCGACCTGGTCGAGGCGATCCGGCACGGCGAGGGCGTCGGGGTGGTCGACCGGCTGGCCGCGCTGATCGCCGGATTCGTTGTGCTGCAAGCGATCCTGGTCCGTTTCGCCTATCTGGCCTCGGCTCGGCTCGGCGAGCGGGTGCTGGCCCGGCTGCGTGAGGAGTTCGTCGACCGGGTGCTCGCGCTTCCGCTCTCCACAGTGGAGAGCGCGGGCTCGGGCGACCTGCTGACCCGCACCACCCGCGATGTCGACGCGCTGTCGCGCTGCGTGCGGCTGGCCGTGCCCGAGACGATGATCGCGCTGATCACCGTCGTGCTCGTGGTGGGCGCGCTGGTCGTGGTCACGCCCGTGCTGGCGCTGTCGCTGCTGGTCGCGGTGCCGATCCTGGTGGTCGGCACGAGGTGGTACCTCCGTCGGGCCCCGGCCGGATATCTCAAGCAGAACGCGGCCTACTCCACGGTGACCGACGGGCTGGCCGAGACGGTCGAGGGCGCCCGCACGGTCGACGCGCTGCGCCGGCAGCGGCAGCGGGCCGAGCGCTCCGACGCCGACCTGAGCAAGAGTTGGGTGGCCGAGCGCTACACGCTGTTCCTGCGCATGGTGTGGTTCCCGGTGGTCGAGGCGGCGTACGTGCTGCCGGTGGTGGCCACGCTGGTCCTGGGCGGCTGGCTCTACCTGCGGGGCACGGTCTCGCTCGGGCAGCTCACGGCCGCGGTGATCTACGTGCAGCTGCTGATCGACCCGCTCGACCGCCTGCTGGGCTGGCTCGACGAGCTGCAGATCGGCGGTGCGTCACTGGCCCGCCTCCTCGGAGTCGAGGAGGAAGCGCGCGAGAGCGAGCCGCGCGAAGTCGGGGAGCCGGTGGGCACCCGCATCGAGGTGACCGGCGTGCGCTTCTCCTATGTGGCCGGTCGCGAGGTGCTGCACGGCATCGATCTGACGCTCGAGCCGGGTGAGCGGCTCGCCATCGTCGGGCCGTCCGGTGCCGGCAAGTCGACGCTGGGCCGGCTGCTGGCCGGGGTGCACGAGCCGACCAGCGGGACGATCACCGTGGGCGGGGTGCCGCTGGGCGAGCTGCCGCTCGACCGGCTGCGCACCGAGGTGGCGCTGGTCAGCCAGGAGCATCACGTCTTCATCGGCACGGTCCGCGACAACGTGGCCATGGTGCGGCCCGGCGCGGCCGAGAGCGAGGTGCGGGCGGCGCTGGCGGCGGTGCGCGCGCTGGAGTGGGCCGAGGCGCTGCCGGACGGGCTCGACACGGTGGTCGGCTCGGGTGGGCAGGCGCTGACGGCCGCCCAGTCGCAGCAGCTCGCGCTGGCCCGGCTCGTCCTGGCCGATCCGCACACGCTGGTCCTCGACGAGGCGACGTCGCTGCTCGATCCGAGGGCCGCGCGTGAACTGGAGCGTTCGCTGGCCGCGGTGCTCCACGGCCGTACGGTCGTGGCGATCGCCCACCGGCTCTTCTCGGCTCACGACGCGGACCGGGTCGCCGTGGTCGAGGACGGCCGCATCACCGAGCTCGGCTCCCACGACGAACTGGTCGCCGCCGACGGCCCGTACGCCGCCCTCTGGCGCTCCTGGCAC
This sequence comes from Actinoplanes sp. CA-131856, assembly GCF_050956135.1. GTDB lineage: Bacteria > Actinomycetota > Actinomycetes > Mycobacteriales > Micromonosporaceae > Actinoplanes. The sequence goes on from NZ_CP191849.1 coordinate 816,673, forward strand.
GGCGAGCGGGCCGCCGATCCCCGCGACGAGCAGCCCGCCCGCGCCACCCGCTGACCCGCGCCCGAGCGCGCCACGCCGCGCGGGAATCAAGCGCTGGTAAAGCGAAAGGGCGCACCCCGGAGGGTGCGCCCTTTGTGGTGCTGTCCGGGCAGAAGCCCGGGGTGGTGCTGTCCGGTCAGAAGCCCGGGCCGTGCTGGTGGCCGTGGCCGCCGTGGCTGTGGCCGTGGCCGCCGGCGGCGGCGGGCTCCGGCTCGGCCGGCTTGTCGACCACGAGGCTTTCCGTGGTCAGCAGCAGGCCGGCGATCGAGACGGCGTTGGAGACCGCGTTGCGGGTCACCTTCACCGGGTCGAGGATGCCGGCCGCGGCCAGGTCGACGTACTCGTCCGTGGCCGCGTTGAGGCCGTGGCCCCAGCCCAGCTCGGCGACCTTGCCCACCACGACGTAGCCGTCGTGGCCGGCGTTCTGCGCGATCCAGCGCAGCGGCTCCACCAGCGCCTTGCGGACGATCGTGACGCCGATCGCCTCCTCGCCGGTCAGGCCGAGGCCGCTGTCGAGCTCCTTCGCCACCTGGGCGAGGGCGGCGCCACCGCCGGGCACGGTGCCCTCCTCGACGGCCGCCTTCGTCGCTGCGATGGCGTCCTCGATGCGGTGCTTGCGCTCCTTCATCTCGACCTCGGTCGCGGCGCCGACCTTGATGACCGCCACGCCACCGGAGAGCTTGGCCAGCCGCTCCTGCAGCTTCTCGCGGTCCCAGTCGGAGTCCGACGCCTCGATCTCCTTGCGGATCTGCGAGACCCGGTCGGCGACCTCGGACGACTTGCCGCCACCGTCGACGATGGTGGTGTTCTCCTTGTCGACCACGATGCGCCGGGCGCTGCCCAGCGACTCGAGGCCCACCTGGTCGAGCTTGTAGCCGAGCTCGGGGGCGATCAGCTCGCCACCGGTCGCGATCGCCAGGTCCTGCAGGATCGCCTTGCGGCGGTCACCGAAACCGGGCGCCTTCACCGCGGCGACCTTGATGGTCTTGCGCAGCGCGTTGACGACCAGGGTCGAGAGCGCCTGGCCCTCGACGTCCTCGGCCACGATGAGCAGCGGCTTGCTGTTCTGGAGCACCTTCTCCAGCAGCGGGAGGAGCTCCTCGATGCTGGAGATCTTCTGGGTGGTGAGGAGGATGTACGCGTCCTCCAGCACCGCCTCCTGCGACTCGGCGTCGGTCACGAAGTTCGGCGAGATGAAGCCCTTGTCGAACTGCAGACCCTCGGTGACCTCGAGCTCGGTCGCCATGGCCGAGCCCTCCTCGACGGTGATGACACCGTCGCGGCCGACCCGGTCCATCGCCTCGGCGATCAGCTCGCCGATGGTGGCGTCCTGGGCCGAGATGGTGGCCACGTTCGCGATCGCCTTGTGGTCGGCGACCTCGACGGCCTTGCCGAGCAGCGCCTCCGAGACGACCTCGGCGGCCTTGTCCATGCCCCGCTTGAGCGAGATGGGGCTGGCACCCGCGGTGACGTTGCGCAGACCCTCGCGCACCAGCGCCTGGGCCAGCACCGTGGCCGTGGTGGTCCCGTCGCCGGCGACGTCGTTGGTCTTCGTCGCCACCTCCTTGACCAGCTGGGCCCCGAGGTTCTGGTACGGGTCGGTGAGCTCGATCTCCTTGGCGATGGTGACGCCGTCGTTGGTGATCGTGGGAGCGCCGAACTTCTTGTCCAGGACGACGTTGCGGCCGCGCGGGCCGAGGGTGACCTTGACCGTGTCGGCGAGCGAGTTGACCCCGTGCTCGAGCAGGTGACGGGCGTCGTCCGAGAAGCTGAGAATCTTCGCCATGTTTAAGGTCCCTTCACGCACCACCGCCCTGACCCGTGATCACGGGCCAGGGCGGTCAGCACTGTCAGTAGGTCACTTCTCGATGACCGCGAGGACGTCGCGGGCGGAGAGCACCAGGTACTCCTCGCCGGCGTACTTGACCTCGGTGCCGCCGTACTTCGAGTAGAGGACCGTCTCGCCGACCTTGACGTCAACCGGGATGCGGTTGCCCTTGTCGTCGATGCGGCCGGGGCCGACAGCGAGGACGGTGCCCTCCTGCGGCTTCTCCTTGGCGGTGTCGGGGATCACGATGCCCGACGCCGTGGTCGTCTCAGCCTCGTTCGCCTGGACCACGATGCGGTCCTCGAGCGGCTTGATCGCAACCTTGGTCGCGGTAGTCACGGGCATACCCTCCTGGGTACAGGTTTCGCCGGTCAAGGTGATGGCCGGTCTGATGCCTCATGCCACCGGGCGGGGCCGTCGTCGCGGGTGCCGGTCCGCCTGGTGCCTCACCACGCGCCCGGATGGTCGCGCGGTTGGCACCCTCAGGATGAGAGTGCTAATCGGAGATTAGGCCGGAACTAGCACTCCGTCAACCAGAGTGCCAATGAAGTCGCGCGGGGGAGAATGCCTGCGTGACTGCGGAATCGACGGCCTTGCTGCGTACCCCCGAAGGGGTGAAGGCGCTGGACAGCGCCATGGAGGTCGCCGGGAGCGATCCGCTCGCCGCCGCTTCGGCGCTGCGGGCGCGCGGGGTGCCACCGGAGCTGGCCTCGGCCGCGCTGACCCAGGTCGAGCTGCGCCGCCGCGCGGTGGCGAAGTTCGGCGCGGACGCGGCGTCGATGTTCTTCACCCGGGCCGGTCTGGAACAGGCGACGCGGGCTGTCGTCGCGGAGAGGCGGGCGAGGCGCCTGGCCGAGGCCGGGGTCAGGACCTTGGCCGATCTGGGGTGCGGGCTGGGCGCGGACGCTCTGGCGGCGGCGAGATCCGGAATTTCGGTGTACGCCGTGGAAGCCGACCCGGAGACGGCGGCGATGGCCGCGGCGAACGCGGAGATCCTGGGCTTGGACGTACGGGTCGAGTGCGCCGACGCCACGTCGGTGGCGGTCGAGAAGTACGACGCGGTCTTCGCCGACCCCGCGCGGCGGAAGGCCGGCCGCGGGCGCGTCTTCGATCCGAAGTCGTACTCGCCGCCCTGGGATTTCATCGCCTCTCTGCCCGATCGCGTGCCGCGCACCGTGCTGAAGCTGGCTCCGGGCATCGACCACGACCTGTTGCCGCCGGGCGCCGAGGGCGAGTGGACCAGCGTCGACGGCGACCTGGTCGAGGCCGCCTTCTGGTGCGGCCCGCTGGCCGAGGTGCCCCGCCGAGCCACGCTACTTCGCGAAAAATCCGATAAATCGGTTGGGACCGAAAGCGGCGGGGCGAGGGTGGGGGTCTCGGAGCTGACCGGGTCGGGTGGGGAGAAGGCGCCGGTGGGGGCGGTGGGGGCGTTTCTGTATGACCCGGATGGGGCTGTGGTGCGGTCGCATCTGGTGGCGGAGCTGGCCGCGGGGATCGGTGGGCGGCTGGGGGATCCGGAGATCGCCTATCTGTACACCGATGAGGCGGTCGACACGCCCTTTGCCCGGCGGCTGGAGGTGACGGATGTGATGGCGTTCTCGCTCAAGCGGCTCCGGGCGCTGCTGCGGGAACGTGGCGTCGGTCGCATCGAGATTCGTAAGCGGGGGTCGGCCCTCGAACCCGAGCAGCTCCGGAAGGATCTTCGCCTGTCGGGGCCTAACGCGGCGTCGTTGGTGCTCACGCGGGTGGCTGGTGCGCCCACCGCCCTTCTGTGCCGGCCGATCTGAGCGAACGGGCAGGACGAGTGGAACGCGGGGGAACGGCCGGCGGTTCGAGGGGCGTATGTGAGCTAGCAGTCACTGAGGGAGATTCCGCGCGGTAGTAGCGTTCCGGGCATGCCGAAGAAGGCCGCCGCCGGTACCCCGGCCACCGCGTTGCTCACCGCGGAGAGGGTGGAGCACGCGCTGCATCCGTACGACGTGTCTCCGGACGCTCCGAACTATGGCGCGCTGGTCGCGCAAGCGCTCGGGGTCGAGCCCGGAAAGGTCTTCAAGACCTTGGTCGCCGAGGTCGACGGGGCGCTGGTGGTGGGGGTCGTGCCGGTCACCGGCGACCTCGACCTCAAGGCGCTGGCGCATGCCGCCGGCGGCAAGCGGGGGAGCCTGGCCGACCGGGCCGCGGCCGAGCGCAGCAGCGGATATGTGCGCGGGGGCATCAGCCCGCTCGGCCAGCGCAAGGCGCTGCCGACCGTGGTGGACGACTCGGCGCTCGCGCTTGATCTGATGTTCATCTCGGCGGGCCGCCGCGGGCTCCAGGTGAGCCTCGCCCCGGCCGATCTCATTCGCCTCACCGGCGCGACAACCGCCCAGATCCGGACATAACACGCACCGGGCGCGGACCGTTACGACAACGTTACGCGCCGGGTGGATCTTTCTCCCGAGAACGGTCCAGATCGGGCATCGGGGTGACCTAGCGTCACGTGGTGAGCGTCGTTAGCGATCTTGCTCAGCTGGTCTCCGGGCCCTCACCAGGGCCGAAGTCCCTGTATCACCGCCGTGTTGCCGGATTGTTATCCCCGGTTACGAGATCGGCTGGCGTCACCGCTTGTGCTACCGGTCGCAACGGGAATACGTTGCCGGACACAACAAACTAGATCCTGATCACACGGCGTCTCGGGGAGCGACACTCCCGACAGCGCAGAACATCGAATCCGATCGAAGGCCCGGATTTACCCGAAAGGACACAAGGAATGCGTAAGGGACTGTTCGCCCTTGCCGCGGTCGGCCTGCTGGCCACCGGCAGCGTCGCCGCGTGTGGCGACGACAGCAGCGATTCCGGCAGCAGCAGCGGCTCGAGCTCGACCGGCAAGGTCGGCGTCATCCTGCCCGACACCAAGAGCTCTCAGCGGTGGGGCACCGACGACCCGAAGTTCCTCAAGGCGGCCTTCGAGGCGGCCGGGGTACAGGTCGACATCCAGAACGCGCAGGGTGACAAGACCGCGTTCCAGACCATCGCCGACGGCATGATCTCCAGCGGCGTCAAGGTTCTGATGATCGTCAACCTCGACTCCGGCACCGGTAAGGCCGTCCTCGAGAAGGCCAAGAAGGCCGGTATCGCGACGATCGACTACGACCGCCTCACGCTGAGCGGCGGCGCGGACTACTACGTGTCGTTCGACAACGTGAAGGTCGGCGAGCTGCAGGGTCAGGGCCTGGTCGACTGCCTGACCGCCAAGAAGTACACCAAGCCGGTCGTCGCCGAGCTCAACGGCTCCCCGACCGACAACAACGCGACCCTGTTCGCCCAGGGTTACAACTCGGTCCTCGACCCGAAGTACGCCGACGGCACCTTCACCAAGGGCCCGAACCAGGACGTTCCGGACTGGGACAACGCGCAGGCCGGCACCATCTTCGAGCAGATGCTGACCTCGAACAAGAACATCAAGGGCGTTCTGGCGGCGAACGACGGTCTCGGCAACGCGGCCATCTCGGTGCTGAAGAAGAACAAGCTCAACGGCCAGGTCCCGGTCACCGGCCAGGACGCGACCGTCCAGGGTCTGCAGAACATCCTCGCCGGCGACCAGTGCATGACGGTCTACAAGGCGATCAAGAAGGAGGCCGACGCGGCCGCCGAGCTTGCGGTCTCGCTGGCCAAGGGTGAGAAGCCCACCACGGCCACCGGCACCACCAAGGACCCGGAGTCGGGCGCCTCGGTCCCCTCGGTGCTGCTGACCCCGACCTCCATCACCAAGGAGAACGTCAAGGACGTCATCGCCGACGGCTTCGTCACCAAGGACGCGGTCTGCACCGCCGACTTCGCGAAGGCCTGCACCGAAGCGGGCATCAGCTGATCTGAGCTGATATCGGGGCCTGCCCCGAAATCCTGACGACGGCGCCGTTCGCTTCCGATAAAGGAAGCGGACGGCGCCAGAGTCAGGTGCCCCCCACCCTGCCGCCCCGGGCGACCCCCGCCGTGGGCGGCAAAACCGGTCACTCAGCGAAGGAGAAACACCGTGGCCGCGACACCCCTCCTGGAGCTCAGCGGGATCAATAAAGGCTTTGGTCCCGTTCAGGTCCTGCACGACGTCGGACTGAGCGTCTACCCCGGCGAGGTCACCGCCCTCGTCGGTGACAACGGCGCCGGAAAGTCGACGCTCGTCAAGTGCATCAGTGGCATCTACCAGATCGACTCCGGCACGGTGACCTTCGAAGGTAACCAGGTCTCGATCAACGGACCGAGCGACGCCTCCGCTCTCGGCATCGAGGTCGTCTACCAGGACCTCGCGCTCTGCGACAACCTGGACGTCGTCCAGAACATGTTCCTCGGCCGGGAGAAGAAGCGGGGCATCGTCCTCGACGAGCCCACCATGGAGCAGATGGCCGGCGACGCGCTCGCCAGTCTGTCGGTGCGCACCCTGAAGTCGCTGCGACAGCTGGTCGCCAGCCTCTCCGGTGGGCAGCGGCAGACCGTGGCGATCGCCAAGGCCGTGCTCTGGAACTCCAAGGTCGTCATCCTGGACGAGCCCACCGCCGCCCTCGGCGTGGCGCAGACCGCCCAGGTGCTCGAGCTCGTGCGCCGCCTGGCCGACAACGGCCTCGGCGTCGTGCTGATCTCGCACAACATGAACGACGTGTTCGCGGTCTCCGACCGGATCGCGGCGCTCTACCTCGGCCGGATGGCCGCCCAGGTCAAGACCACCGACGTGACCCACTCCCAGGTCGTCGAACTGATCACTGCCGGTCGCAGTGGCAACATCGGCCTGCCTCCCGAGAAGCCCGCGGACTTCAACGGCGACGTCGTCGACATCACGCCGGGAGGCGACAAGTGAGCACCACCACGACCACCACGGCCGGCGGCGTCAAGGTCGTCAAGCCGACCGTCAACAGCTACATCCGCGATTACTGGGGCCGCATCCGCGGCGGTGACCTCGGCGCCCTCCCGGCCATCCTCGGCCTGATCGTGCTGAGCCTGATCTTCGGCATCTCGACCGACACGTTCTTCTCCGGCCTGAACTTCGCCAACCTGTTCAACCAGGGCGCGCAGGTCGTCTTCATCGCCATGGGCCTGGTCTTCGTCCTGCTTCTGGGCGAGATCGACCTCTCCGCCGGTTTCGCCTCCGGCGTGTGTGGCGCGGTCGTCGCGATCCTCCTGACCAACCACGGCTGGGAGTGGTACACGGCCATCCCGGCCGCGCTGGTCACCGGCATCGTCATCGGCCTCGTGCTCGGCTTCCTGGTCGCGAAGATCGGCATCCCGTCGTTCGTCGTCACCCTGGCCGCCTTCCTCGGCTTCCAGGGCCTGCTGCTCGTGCTGCTCGGTGGCGGCACGAACATCTCGACCCGCGACAACTTCTTCAACTCCCTCAACAACGACAACCTGTCCGTTGCCTGGAGCTGGATCCTCACCATCGTCGCCGTCGTCGGCTACGCCGCGGTGCAGTTCAACAACGTGCGCAGCCGGGCCAAGCGCGGCCTGGTCACCGACCCGATCGGCGTCGTGGCGCTGCGCGTCGGCGGCCTCGCCGTCCTGCTGATCGTCGCGACCGTCGTGCTCACCCAGGAGCGCGCGATCAACCCGGCGATCAACTCGCTCAAGGGCGTGCCGATCGTCGTCCCGATCATCGGTGTGTTCCTGGTCCTCTGGACGTTCGTCCTGGGCCGCACCGCCTACGGCCGGCACGTCTACGCGGTCGGCGGCAACACCGAGGCGGCCCGCCGGGCCGGCATCAAGGTCGACCGGATCCGCATCTCGGTCTTCGTCATCGGCTCGTTCATGGCCGCGATCGGCGGCATCATGGCCGTCAGCCGGGCCAGCTCGGTCGACCCGAACACCGGTGGCAGCAACATCCTGCTGTACTCGGTGGGCGCGGCCGTCATCGGCGGTACCAGCCTCTTCGGCGGTAAGGGCAAGGTCATCAACGCCGTCATCGGTGGCGCGGTGATCGCCGTGATCGACAACGGCATGGGCCTGCTCGGCTTCAGCTCCGGCACCAAGTACATCGTGACCGGTCTGATCCTGCTCGTCGCCGCCAGCGTCGACGCCCTCGCCCGGCGCAGAGCGGCCGCTACCGGCAACCGATGAGCCGGACCATCCTGGGTACGGGGACGGCGCGCTGATGCGGGCCGGCCCCAGCCAGGAGGAGGTGCGGCGGCACAACCTCGGGACCCTGTTGCGTTACGTGCACGTGCACGGCGCCACGTCCCGGGCGGAGCTGACCAGCCTGCTCGGTCTCAACCGCAGCACCATCGGGGCCCTGACCGCCGAGCTGACCACCGCAGGGCTGGTCAGCGAGGCGGCACCACGTGAGACCGGCCGGGCCGGGCGACCGTCGCTGGTCGTCCGGCCCGAGTCGTCGAAGGTCTACGCGTACGCCCTCAGCATCGAGGTGGACCGCCTGCGCGCGGCCCGGGTCGGTCTCGGCGGCCGCATCCTGGACCGCCGCGAGACCGCCCGCCCGCGCGGCATGCAGGTGCTCGACGCGGTACAGCCGCTCGCCGGTTTCGTCCACGACATGCGCAAGGACGTTCCCGACGACGCGCGCTACGTGGGCACCGGGGTCGCGGTGGCCGGCATGGTCCGCCGGGCCGACGGCGTGGTGCGCCTGGCGCCCACCATCGGCTGGGTCGAGGAGCCGGTCGGCGAGGCGCTCGGGGCCGAGCTCGGCGATGCCGGCAAGCTCACCGTCGGCAACCACGCCGACGTGTCGGCCCTGGTCGAGCACAGCCGCGGCGCCGCCGTCGGCTGCGACAACGTCATCTACCTCTACGGCGACGTCGGTGTCGGCGCCGGCATCATCGCCGACGGCCACCGGGTGGCCGGTCACGGCGGCTACGGCGGCGAGGTCGGCCACATGGTCGTCAACCCGTACGGGCGGGAGTGCAGCTGCGGCTCGCGCGGCTGCTGGGAGACCGAGATCGGCGAGTACGCCCTGCTCAAGCACGCCGGCCGGGGCGACCGGTCGGGGCGCGAGGCCGTGCTGGGCGTGGTCGACGCGGCCATGCGCGGCGACAGCCAGGCCCAGTTCGCCGTCCGCCAGGTGGGCGACTGGATCGGGTTCGGCGTCGGCAACCTGGTGAACATCTTCAACCCGGAGGCGGTGATCTTCGGCGGCACGCTGCGCGACGTCTACCTCGTCGCCGCCGCGCAGATCCGCAGCCGCCTCACCTCGATCGCCCTTCCCGCCTGCCGTGAGCACATCCGCCTGCGCACGCCCGAGCTGGGCGACGACGCGGGTCTGATCGGCGCCGCCGAGCTCGCCTTCGAACATCTGCTGAGCGATCCCGTCGGCTGAAGTGGCGGGCACATGGTGAAGATCAAAATCATCTATGCTGCCCGCCATGCCAGCCGAAGTGCTGTTCGATGTGGCCGATCACTACCCCGAGGCCCGCGTCGTCCGGACAGCGATGACCGCCCGCGACTGGACCGCTGTCCGCGCCGTCGCCGACCCGTTGACACCCACCGGCCGCTCGATGCTCCTGGGCGTCGTGGCCGAGGTCCCCGGCGCCGAGGAGACCCTGCGGAAGGTCCTGGCCGACGACCCGGACGACAACACGGCCGCCGCGGCCCTCGGCCGCCGCTGGACCAGCATCGGCTGGAAGATCCGGACCGCGGCCCGGGCCCAGAACGTGAGCGCCGCCCAGTTCGCCTCCTTCCACGAGCGGCTGCGGTGGGCCGAGGCGGTGCTGATCGACGGCGTCGCCCGTAACCCCGGCGACGCGGCACTGTGGACGGCCCGGTTGACCTCCGGGCGCGGTCTCGAGGTGGGCCTGGCCGAGATCCGCCGCCGCTACGACAAGGTCATCGCGCTCGACCCGCACCACCTGTCGGCGCAGAACGCCTTCCTCCAGTCGCTCTGCCCGAAGTGGAGCGGCAGCTGGGAGCTGCTGCACCCGTGGGCGCGGGAGGCGGTGCTGGCCGCGCCGGAGGGCTCGGCGCAGGGGCTCCTGGTCGTCGACGCGTACCTCGAGCACTGGATCGAGCTTCCGGAGGACGAGGGCCGGCGCTTCCTCGACGGCGAGCAGGTCCGGGCCGAGATCTACGAAGCGGCCGGGCGCAGCGTGCTCCATCCCGCCTTCGGCCGCGACTACGGCTGGGTGCAGGCGGCGAGCAGTTTCGCCCTCATCTTCAGCATGCTGGGCGACCGGGCGTCGACCGCCGCGATGTTCCGGATGCTCGGCGATCTCGCCGAGGAATATCCGTGGCACTACCTCGGCGATCCGGCCACCGAGATCCGCGCGCGCCGTGCCTGGGCCCTCGGAGGGGACCGATGATCAAGCAGCTGGACGTCGACGGCGTACCCACCCTGCTCGCGCCGACCACCGGGCCGGCGCACGCCGGACTGGCCTTCCGGGTCGGCTTCGCCGACGAGCCGCTGTACCGCCGCGGCATCACCCACCTGGTCGAGCATCTCGCCCTGTACTCGACCGGGGTCGCCGACTATCACTACAACGGCGCCACCGGCGTCGAGTACACGTTCTTCCACATGCAGGGCTCCGAGGAGGACCTGGCCGCCTTCCTCACCGGCGTGTGCTCCTCGCTGCGCGACCTGCCGATGCAGCGCCTGGCCGTCGAGAAGGACCTGCTCCAGGCCGAGGCAAACGGCCGCAACCAGGGCGCGGCCGACAGCATGTCGCTGTGGCGGCACGGCGCGCGCGACTTCGGCATGCCGAGCTATCCCGAGTGGGGCCTGCCCGCGATCACCGAGGACGACCTGCGGGCCTGGGTGGAGCGCTACTTCACCCGCGAGAACGCGGTGCTGTGGCTGGCCGGCGAGGGCGTGCCCGAGGGTCTGCGGCTCGACCTGCCCAGCGGTGCCCGCCAGCCGGTGCCGGCGCCGTCGTCGGCGCTGCCGGTCACGCCCGCCTACTTCACGGCCAACTCCGGCGTGCTGGTCTGGGACGCCGAGGTGGAGCGGGCCGCGCGCTCGTCGGTCTTCGCCGGCGTGCTGGAGCGGGCGATGCGGCGCGAGCTGCGGCAAGAGGCCGGGCTCTCGTACACGGCGCAGGCCAACTACGAGCCGCTGGGCGCGGACCGCGCGCTGGTCACGGCCGTGGCCGACTCGCTGCCGGACAAGCAGGGCGCGGTCCTCGGCGGCTTCGTCGACGTGCTGGCCGCGCTGCGCGTGGGCCGCGTCGACGAGGCGGACGTGACGGCCGTCGTGAAGCAGCGGACCGAGGCGCTGCGCCACGCCGAGGAGCAGGGCGCGCGGCTGCCCGGGCAGGCGCTCAACCTGCTGGCCGGGCGACCCGTGCAGGGCGCCGACGAGGCGATCGCCGAGATGCGCGCGGTCGGCCCGGCCGAGGTGGCCCAGGTGGCGGTCGCGGCCTCGGCCAACGGCCTGCTCATGGCCCCGCGCACGCGGGCCGACTGGGCGGGCTTCACGGCCGCGCCCAACAAGTCGGAGTCGGTGGTGCCGGGCACCGCGTACGCCTCCCTCGAGGGTCCCCACGAGACCCTGATCATCGGCCCGGAAGGCGTCAGCCTGGTGCGGGCGGACGAGCCGGCGACCGTACGCTTCGACGCCTGCGCGATCGTCCGGGCGTGGCCCGACGGCGCGCGGTATTTCATCGGCCACGACGGCATCGTGGTGGCGATCGAGCCCACCCTGTGGTCAGGAGTGCCGGGCGCGCTGCCCTGGCTCGACTCCCACATCCCGGCCGCGCTCCGCGTCGACCAGCCGCCGCGCGACCCGGCGCAGATCCCGCAGCCCGACATCTCCGGCTGGCCGGCCCCGCGGCAGTCCGGCCCGCTGACCCCCGGCGGACGGGTGGTCACCACCCTGGGCGCGGCCGGACTGGGCCTGGTGGCGCTGGTCATGGTCGTCGGCGCGCTCATCCTGGGCATCGGCATGACCGACGACAGCTTCACCCCGTCGGACCGGGTCGCGGTGTCGGTGGTCCTCGTCATCTGCCTGCTGATCGCGGCCGCCGCCGGGTTCGGCGTCCACCGTCTGCTCCGCCGGCTCTACCGGGGCTGAGATTACGAGGTCCTTACGTCGTCGTGGCGGGCGCCGCCGGAGGAGCAGGATGGAGAGGTGAATCTTTCTGTGCGCTCCGGGCTCTCCGGTGTGGCGGCGGCCGCGGTGGCGGTGGGTGCGGCCGAGGTGGTCGCGGTTCTGACCGGGCCGCTGTCGGCGCCTCTGCTCGCGGTGGGCGGCGTGGTCGTGGACAACGTGCCGGCGCCGGTCAAGGACTTCGGGGTACGGGTCTTCGGGGTGCACGACAAGACGGCGCTGATCGTGGGGACGGCCGTCCTGCTGGCGATCTACGCGTACGGGCTCGGGCTGCTGGCGGCCCGGCGCTGGTGGGCCGGGGTCGCGGGGGTCGGGCTGTTCGCGGCGATCGGGGTGGCGGCCGCGATGACGCGGCACGACGCGGGGGTGTTCGCCTGGCTGCCGACGGTGGCGGGGGCGGCGCTGGCCGTGTGGACCCTGCGCAAGTTGCTGGAGCTGGCGGGCGCGCCGTCGGTGGCCATGGCCGGCAGCGCGCGGCCGGTGGTCGCGACGCCGGTGGCTGTGGGGTCGAGCGCAAGCAGGCAGGACAGCCCGCAGCGCGCGGACGGCCCGGACCACGACGGACCCGAGTCCGTCGGGCCCGGTGCTTCTGACGACGCGTACTTCAAAGGCCCGGAGAGACTCACCGAGAGTGAGAGACGGCGGTTTTTGAAGACCTTGGGGCTGGCGGCGGGATTCGCGGTCGTCAGTGGGGTGGCCGGGCGGCTGCTGACCGGGCGGCAGGCGGTCCGTGAGGCCCGCAGTGAGCTGGTGCTGCCGCAGCCGAGGCAGGCGCCGCCGACGGTGCCGGCGGGTGTGCAGGTGCCTGGCGTGACGCCCTATGTGTCGAAAAACGCGGACTTCTATCGCATCGATACGGCGCTCTATCCGCCGCAGGTCGATCCGTCCACGTGGCAGCTGCGGATTCACGGGATGGTGCGAAATCCGATCACGCTGACCTGGGAACAGCTGCTCCAGCGGCCGATGATCGAGCGTTACGTGACGCTCGCGTGCGTGTCCAACGAGGTCGGCGGTGACCTGATCGGTAACGCGCTGTGGCTGGGCACGCCGATCAAGGAGCTGCTGGACGAGGCCGATCCGCTGCCCGGCGCCGATCAGGTGGTGCAGCGCTCGGTCGACGGGTGGACCTGCGGCACGCCGACGGCCGTGCTGCGGGACGGGCGGGACGCGCTGCTCACGATCGGGATGAACGGGGAGCCGCTGCCGGTCGATCACGGATTCCCGGTGCGCATGGTCGTGCCGGGCCTCTACGGCTACGTGAGCGCCTGCAAGTGGATCACCGAGATCGAACTGAGCCGGTTCGAGGACTTCGACGCCTACTGGGTGCCGCGCGGATGGTCGGCGCAGGGGCCGATCAAGACGGAGTCGCGGATCGACACGCCGCGGGACGGGGCCAAGCGTGAGGCGGGCCCGGTCGTGATCGGCGGGGTGGCGTGGGCCCAGCACACCGGCATCGCGAAGGTCGAGGTGCAGGTCGACGACGAGCCGTGGGCGGAGGCGACCCTCGCGGCGACGGTCTCGGTGGACACGTGGCGGCAGTGGAGTTACACGTGGCAGGCGACCGCGGGAGAGCATCGGCTGCGGGTGCGGGCCACCGATCGCAACGGGCAGACCCAGACGAGCACACCGGCGCCGCCGGCTCCGGACGGCGCCACCGGCTGGCATGCGATCAAAGTCAAAATCGGCTGACGAGAACGCGCGCGTGCCACTTCGTTGAAGGCCGCACTACCGGTCCGTCTTGAAAGCGCAAGTCGCTCATACGGTGGCTTGCATGTCCACCGAAGCGGTTGTTGAAGAACCGTCTAACAACCCGACCCGGCCCCCGGAGGGGGACCGGATCGTCATGATCATGCCGGGTGTGGCCCAGCGTCAGGCAGCCGGCGCCTGCCGCTGTGCCGGAACCGCCGACTTGTGGGGCCGGCCGAGGCGGGCCTCGAGACGAGCAAGGTCGACGCGTCCGTGATGACGGTCGGCGAGGTCCTCCCAGCCGACAGCGAGCAGCCGCAGCCGCTCCGCTTCGCTGAAACCTCCCCAGACCCCGTACGGCTCACGTACCGCGAGGGCGTGGGCGGCGCACTCGGCCCGGACCGGGCACGCGCCGCACATGGCCTTGGCCTTGGCCTCCCGGCGGTTGCGGGACGAACCGCGCTCACCGTCCGGGTGGAAGAACTGTGCACTGTCCCGGCCCCGGCACAGCCCCAGTCTCTGCCAATCCCAGAGATCGGCGATGGGCCCGGGCAGTCTGCGAACGTTCGACATGAAAAACCCTCCTCCCGCGTGGCCACGCGGAGTGTGGTCATGAGGGCCCTTGCTCAGGCCTGCCGCGGTGGTACCCCGGTGATCCCTGACTCACACGCACCATGTCGATGTCTTCTGAAGCCGCATGACATCGGTCGAGCAACTCATACCGATCTTTCCCATTTTTTCCATCTAAAGCGCGTAATGCTGCGGCCCTCGCGTGATCTCCTCTGAGAGAGAAGGAGGATCACTGTGCGTACCGTCCTCGTGTGCGTCCGTACCCCGCTGGCGGCCCAGACCGTCGCGTCCACCGCGGCCCGGCTCGGCATGACCGGCGTCGTCCGGACCGCGGTCAGCGAGACCGAGGCCATGATCCGCCTGGCTGAACGGCCGGCTGAAGTGGTCCTGGCTGACACCGCCGTGACCCGTCCCGACAGCGTCGGCTTCACCCGGCGTGTCCTCGCCCGTGCCCCGCAGGCACAGGTCGTCCTCTTCGGTGCCGAGGACCCGCGCGTCGCCGCCGCGGCCGTGGCCGCCGGCGCCCGCGGAGTCATCCGCGGCGTGGAGCACGACCTGGTCAGTGTGGTCGCCAAGGCGCTGCTGCTGCTCCTGCTCCCGGTCCGCCCCCAGGGCATGCCGATGAACGGGGCCAACGCCCAGCCGGCCACGGTCGCCGGCGGCGCTCGCAACAGCAACTCGACGGCGGCCCGGGCCGCCTATCAGAACGGTCTCAGCGTGGGCTCGCCCAACGCCGCGGCCGTGCCGGCCATGCTGCCGAACTCGCCGATGGTGCCGGCGCAGCGTGGTGATGCCCCGATCGATCCCGCGACCGGCCGGCCGATGGTGGCCTGGCCGGGCAACGAGACCCAGGTCGGCGTGGCCGACCCGGCGCCCGCCGGACGGCGGCTCACGCTCACCGAGCGCGAGTTGCAGGTGTTGCGGGGGATGGCCGACGGCAAGAGCAACGCCGAGATCGGGCGCGAGCTCTTCGTCTCGGAGGACACCGTCAAGACCCACGCGCGGCGCCTCTTCCGCAAATTGGGGGCTCGCGACAGAGCCCACGCGGTGGCCGCCGGCTTCCGGGCCGGATTAGTCGCTTAAGCCAGACATAGGAGGGGGATCGCTACCGCGATTCCCCTCCTTCGTCTGTGCCCTCCGTCAAGGTGTCGTGTACGCCGTCGGCGTAACCGCGGGCGTACTCCCACGTGACGTAATGGTCCGGGTCCGGGTCGTAGGCCGGCTCGTGCACACGCGGCCGCCCGCTGGTCAGCAGATGCCGCAGGTTGCCGCGCAGCAGATCCCAGTCGAAGTAGTGCGGCTCGTGGCAGTCCTCACACTCGATGACCAGCCCACGCACGCCGGTCGGACTCAGCAGCGCCTGGTAGATCTCCAGGTCGGAGAGGTCCTCGAGCACGTCCTGCCGTTCGGCCTCGGACAGCGGCTCGGGCTCGGCGTCCTCGGTGAGGTCGTCGAGCTCGGCGGCCGGGTCGGTGGGGTCGCCGTTGAACGGGTCGATCGGCTCTTCTTGCACCCCCTTACCGTACTCACCCTTCCGCGATGTGTGCTGGCCCGCACGGGCGGTCCGTCCGCCCGGGTGTCCCGAGGCGGATAGGTACGATGAACCATCCGTCCTCTTGCAGTTAGGGATGCTTTCCGTGGAGACAGATTCCGCTCGTACGGTTCCGCTCGGTCTGACTTTCGACGACGTGCTGCTCCAGCCCGGTGAGTCGGACATCGTGCCCAGCCGGGTGAACACGAGGACGCGCCTGACTCGGAACGTCGAGTTGACCATCCCGCTGCTCTCGGCCGCGATGGACACCGTCACCGAGGCGCGCATGGCCATCGCGATGGCCCGCCAGGGCGGCATCGGCGTGCTGCACCGCAACCTCTCCGCCGAGGACCAGGCGGCCCAGGTCGACCTGGTCAAGCGGTCCGAGTCCGGCATGATCACCAACCCGGTCACCTGCAGCCCGGACGACACGCTGCGCGAGGTCGACCAGCTCTGTGGCCGCTACCGCATCTCCGGCGTGCCGGTGACCGACGCCGACGGCACCCTGGTCGGCATCGTGACCAACCGCGACATGCGCTTCGTGACCGACTCCGACGCCAAGGTCCGCGACGTCATGACCAAGATGCCGCTGATCACCGCGCCGGTCGGGGTGAGCAAGGACGACGCGCTCGGCCTGCTCCAGCAGCACAAGATCGAGAAGCTTCCGCTGGTCGACGACAGCGGCCGCCTGCGCGGGCTGATCACGGTCAAGGACTTCACCAAGAGCGAGCAGTTCCCCGACGCGACCAAGGACGCACAGGGCCGGCTGCGGGTCGCCGCGGCCGTCGGTGTCGGCGACGACTCCTACAAGCGGGCGCGCGGCCTGATCGACGCCGGCGTCGACGTGATCATCGTGGACACCTCGCACGGTCACCAGCGCCAGGTGCTCGACATGATCGCCCGGCTCAAGCGCGACACCGCCACCGACATCGTCGGCGGCAACGTGGCCACCTTCGCCGGCGCCAAGGCGATGGTCGAGGCCGGCGCCGACGCGGTCAAGGTCGGCGTGGGCCCGGGCGCCATCTGCACCACGCGCATCGTCGCGGGTGTCGGCGTCCCGCAGATCACCGCGGTGATGGAGGCGGCGCGGGCATGTCACCCGGCCGGCGTCCCGGTGATCGCCGACGGCGGCATCCAGTACAGCGGCGACATCGCCAAGGCGATCGTGGCCGGTGCCGACACGGTCATGCTGGGTGGCCTGCTGGCCGGCTCCGAGGAGAGCCCGGGCGACCTCATCTTCGTGAACGGCAAGCAGTACAAGTCGTACCGGGGGATGGGCTCGCTGGGCGCCATGCAGTCGCGGGGGCAGGCGAAGTCGTACTCGAAGGACCGCTATTTCCAGCACGACGTGCCGGAGGAGAAGCTGGTTCCCGAGGGCGTCGAGGGCCAGGTGCCCTATCGTGGTCCTCTGTCGCGGGTCGTGGGTCAGCTCGTCGGCGGCGTCCGCCTGGCCATGGGCTACGCGGGTGCCGAGACGATTCCTGACCTTCAGGAGCGCGGCCAGCTCATCCGGATCACCGCGGCGGGCCTCAAGGAGAGCCACCCGCACGACATCCAGATGACGGTAGAGGCACCCAACTACCACTCCCGCTAAAGGAAGTTCGAGCATGCGCGACGTAGTGGAGATCGGTCTAGGCAAGACCGCCCAGCGGGGTTACCACCTGGACGACATCGCCATCGTCCCGAGCCGGCGCACCCGCGACGTGGACGACGTGTCCACCGAGTGGCGCCTCGACGCGTACCCCTTCAAGATCCCCTGCGTCGCGCATCCGTCCGACGCCACCATGAGCCCGGAGTCCGCGGTCGCCCTGGGGCAGCTCGGCGGCCTGGGCGTGCTCAACGCCGAGGGCCTCTGGACCAGGTACGAGGACCCGACCAAGATCCTCGAGGAGCTGGCCTCGCTCGACGAGGACGCCGACGCCACCAAGCGGCTCCAGGAGGTCTACTCCGAGCCGATCCGGCCCGAGCTGATCGCCGAGCGGGTGCGGGTCATGCGCGAGGGCGGCGTCACCGTCGCCGTCCGGGTGTCGCCGCAGCACACGCTGGCCCTGGCCCCGGTGGTGCTCGACGCCGGCGTCGACCTGCTCGTCATCCAGGGCACCCTGGTCAGCGCCGAGCACGTGTCCACCACGGACGAGCCGCTGAACCTCAAGGAGTTCATCGCCGACCTCGACCTGCCGGTGATCGTCGGCGGCTGTACGGACTACAAGACCGCCCTGCACCTGATGCGCACCGGCGCCGCCGGCGTGATCGTCGGCGTGGGCGCGGACGAGTGGTCCACCACCGACACCGTCCTCGGCATCCGGGTGCCGATGGCGTCCGCGATCGCCGACGCCGCGGCCGCCCGCCGCGACTACCTGGACGAGACCGGCGGCCGCTACGTTCACCTGATCGCGGACGGTGGCATCTCCACTTCGGGTGATATCGCTAAGGCGATCGGGTGCGGCGCCGACGCCGTGATGCTCGGCGAGCCCCTCTCGCTGGCCGAGGGAGCGCCCGCCGGAGGGGCCTGGTGGCACTCCTCGGCCAGTCACCCGCAGCTGCCCCGGGGTGGCTTCTGCATCGCCGGTGAGCCCGACGGCACCCTCGATGAGCTGCTGTTCGGCCCGGCCGACCGGCCCGACGGTCAGCTCAACCTGTTCGGCGGGCTGCGGCGCGCGATGGCCAAGTGCGGCTACAGCGACGTCAAGGAGTTCCAGAAAGTCGCGCTGGTCCTCGACCGCTAACCTCGCGCCATGAGGCGTGCAGCGATGGTGCTCGCGGTCACCCTGGTGGCCGCGAGCGGGTGTTCGGGAGACGACGGCAAACCCGCGCCGGCGGCCAGTGCTTCGTTCACCGGAGCCGCCGGGGCCGACGGGGCCGGCGATCCCTACTTCCCGAAGTACGGCAACGGCGGGTACGACGTCGGGGCGTACGACCTGAAGGTGAAGTTCGATCCGAAGACGGACGAGCTCGCCGGCACGGCCACCATCACCGCGACCGCCACCCAGGATCTGTCGTCGTTCAATCTCGACCTGTCGAAACTGGCCGTGAGCGACGTGACGGTCGACGGCGACAAGGCGACCTCATCGGTCTCCGGGGCCGAGCTCACCGTCACGCCGGCCGGCGGCATCGCCCGTGGCCGCGAGTTCACCACGGTCATCCGGTACGGCGGGAAGCCCTCCCGGCTCGGCAACGCCACACTGGGTGAGGGCGGCTGGCTCGAGACGCCGACCGGCGCGATCGCGCTGGGCCAGCCCGAGTCGGCCAGCACCTGGTATCCGGTGAACGACCACCCCTCGGACAAGGCGACCTGGCATCTGGAGATGACCGTACCGTCCGGGCTCGAGGCGATCAGCAACGGCGTGCAGGGCGCGCCCAGGAATGACGGCGGCTGGACCACGTGGACCTGGACCGAGAGCTCGCCCATGGCCAGCTATCTGTCCTACGTGGTGATCGGCCAGTACCGGATCACCAGGGCGACCCACGGCGGCAAGCCGATGATCACCGCGGTCGCCGAGTCGCTGCCGGCCGACGGGCCGGCCGCGGTGTCGATCGCCAAGACCGGCGAGATCACCGACTTCCTGGCCACCAAGTTCGGCCCTTACCCGTTCGACGCCAACGGCGGTGTGGTCGTCGACGAGCAGCGGATCGGCTACGCCCTGGAGACGCAGACCCGGCCGGTGTACGGCCCGTCGTTCTTCAGCGGAGGCGAGAACGAGACCGTCGTCGCCCACGAGCTGGCCCACCAGTGGTTCGGCGACAGTGTGGCCCTCGACCGCTGGCAGGACATCTGGCTCAACGAGGGCTTCGCCACGTACGCCGAGTGGCTGTGGGACGAGCACGAGAAGGTGCAGACCGTCGAGCAGGCCTTCGACGACACCTACGAGAACTACGGCTGGCTCCAGACGAACGAGACGACCGGCGACCCGGGCGCCAACCGGATCTTCGGCGACGCCGTCTACCAGCGCGGCGGCATGACCGTCTACGCGCTCCGCAAGACCATCGGCGATGCCGCCTTCGACAAGCTGCTCAAGCAGTGGACCACCCAGCATCGCGACGGCAACGCCACCACCGACGACCTGATCGCCCTGGCCGAGCAGGTCTCGGGCAAGCAGCTCGACGGCTTCTTCCAGAAGTGGCTCTTCGAGAAGACCAAGCCGCCGAAGCCGTAGGCCCTACTTGTCGACCAGCTTGGGGTGGCTTGCGAGATAGCCGGCGGCCCGGCCCTGGGCGACGGCGGTGACGAAGCCCTTGCCCTCGGAGGTCAGCCGCTCGCCGAGATAGCCGCTGCTTCCGGAGACGCCGTCGCCGGGCAGGGTGACCCGGGTGATGTTCTTCGCGGTCAAATTCCTCAGCGCGTACGCGTACTCGACCGGCCGCCGCCCGCCGAGGTAGACCAGCGTGTCGTCGAGCGCTTCGATGATGTTTTCCAGGGCGGCCGGGTCGTCGGCCAGGTCGCGGCTCAGCGCCTTGTCGAACAGGGCCGAGACCAGCTGCCGCTGGTGCCGCTGCCGGTCGTAGTCGCCGTTGGGCAGGCCGTAGCGCTGACGGGCGTAGTCGATCGCCTGCCAGCCGTTCAGGTGCCGCCGGCCGGCCTGATAGACCGCCTGCGGCCCGATGTAGTCGCCGCCGGAGAGCGGCCGCAGGGTGCCGTCCGGCTTGCGGTGCCGTGACTTGACCGTCTGGTCGATCACCAGGTCGACCCCGCCGAGCCGGGCCGTGAGCCGCTCCAGGCCGCCGAAGTTGAGGACAGCGCCGGCCTGGAACTCCTTGATGCCGGTGTACTGGCTGATCGTCTTCGAGAGCAGCGCGTAGCCCTGCTTGACGTCCCGCTTGTCGCCGGCGCCCCGGCTCATCGCCTCGGTGAGCTTGTGGGTGCCGCCGCTGTAGCTCACCCGCAGGTCGCGGGGCAGGGAGTAGAGGTAGGCCTTCTTCAGCCCGGGCTCGACGTGCAGCAGCATGATCGCGTCGGCGTGCGGTTGCCAGTCGGGGATGCTGACCCGGGTGTCCACACCGATCAGCAGCAGGTCGAGCGGGCCGGTGATGTCGGCGCCGGGCGACGGCGGCGGGGTGGTGGGGGCGGTGGTGGGTGGCGTGGTCGTCGGCTCGATCGAGAGCGCCGGGGCCGGCGCGGCCGCGGGCTCGTCGCCCGATCGGACCGCCCAGGCGATGCCGCCGCCGACGAGCAGAACCAGCGCGATCGCCGCGCCGATCCATAGACCAAGCCTGCTGTTCCGCATGGCGGAACAGTAATTGAGGATGATCACCAGCTCAACGCCCGCGGTGTCCCGCACTGTGAAACAGGTCATTGCGATTCACCCGAACGGCCGTACGCTGGCCGCCGCCATCAACGGGGGAGGCAGCTTCGATGAAGCTCACCAAACGACGGATCACCGTCGGCGCAATCGGCACGGCCGTCGTCGTGGCGATGACGAGCGTGACCACCTGGGCCCTGGCCGACACGCCGCAGTCGGGCTCGCCCGTGCGCCTGGTCGTCGGCTACAAGGACGGCGCCAACCGCGTCGCGGCCACCAACACTCTTTCCGCGGCCGGCGCCCGCAAGCTCAACGCGTCCACCGACAGCGCGGCCCTCGACCAGATCCGCGCGTCGACCGTGCAGGTTCCGGCCGCGCGCAGCAAGGCCACGATCGCCGCCCTGCGCAACGACCCGAACGTGGCCTACGTCGAGGTCGACCAGCGGCGCACGGCGACGCTGGTCCCGAACGACGAGGCCTACCAGGAGGGCGAGCAGCCCGAGATCGACGAGGTCCGCGCCCCGCTGGCGTGGGACACGACGACCGGCGGCGCCTCGCCCGTGAAGATCGCGGTCGTGGACACCGGCGTGAACGCGGTCGGCGATCTGGCCGGCGGCGCGGTCCTGGCCGGTTACGACTTCGTCAACAAAGACTCGTCCCCGGCCGACGACGCCGGTCACGGCACCGAGGTCGCCTCCCTGATCGCCGCCCGCGGCAACAACACCAAGGGCATGGCCGGTCTCTGCTGGACCTGCCAGATCATCCCGGTGAAGGTGCTCGACAGCCAGGGCGGCGGCTGGGACAGCGACGTGGCGGCCGGCATCACCTGGGCCGTGCAGCACGGCGCCAAGGTGATCAACCTGTCGCTCGGCGGACCCACCTCGTCGAAGGTGCTCTCCGACGCGGTGGCCTACGCCAACACGAACGCCGTGCTGGTCGTGGCCGCGGCCGGCAACCGGGTCAGCACCAGCGACCCGCTGACCAACCGTTCGTACCCGGCCGCCTACGGCGACGTGGTGGCCGTGGCCGCCACCGCCCAGCGGTCGAACGCGCTGGCCTCGTACTCCTACCGCAACAAGGCCGGTGACAACTGGGTCGACCTCGCGGCGCCCGGCACCGTGACGGCCATGGACCGGTTCGGCAACTACAACAACCAGGTCAACGGCACGTCGTTCGCGGCGCCGATCGTGTCCGGCATCGCCGGCCTGATCAAGGCGAAGAACCCGAGCTTCACCGGCTGGTCGCTGATGAACGCGCTGCAGAACTCGGCCGCGCAGCACAAGATCAGCGGCACCGGCGTCAACTACGGCAAGATCGACGCTCCGCACGCGCTGACCTACAACACCGACGTCACGGCGCCGCGTTCGACGGGCATCATCCCGTCGCAGAACGCGCTGGTCCGTGGCACGGCCACGATCACGGCGGGTGGCCTGACCGACAACAAGTCGGGCATCCGGCTGGTCCAGATGTTCGTCAACGGCGTCAACAAGGGCTACGCGGCCAAGGCGCCGTGGAGCGTCCCGCTCGTCACGAACGCGTACAACGGGCCGACCAAGATCCGCATGGTCGTCTGGGACAAGGCCGGCAACAAGTTCGAGCCGTCCGAGCGCACCGTGATCGTCGACAACGTGGCCCCGGTCGTGAAGATCACCTCGGCCCCGAAGAGCGGCTCGAAGATCACCGGCACCGTGACGATCAAGTTCGCCGCCTCCGACGCCCGCGGGCTCAAGGTGACCCAGCTGCTGATCAACGGCAAGGTGTCGCAGGTGCGGTCGACGACCACCCCGTTCACCTTCAAGGCGACCTCGGTGCCGAACAACACCACGGTGCAGGTGCGGTCGTACGACAAGGCCGGAAACGCGGGCCTCTCGGCGAAGTACACGTACAAGAGGTGAACAACCTGACCGCAACCGGGAGGGACCGGAACGGTCAGTGAGCGAACCGAAGTGAAGGGAGCCGGCCACTCAGGCCGGCTCCCTTTCGCTGTGGAGGTTCTCGCGTGCTTGGTCGGGTCGGAAAGCTCTTCGCTGGTCTGCTGGCCGGCGCCGCGATGTTCGTGGCGCCCACCGGGGACGCCGCGATGGCCTCGGCCGACGGCTGGTCGAAGCCGAACGACCCGGCCTTCTCGACCCAGTGGGGCCTCAAGCAGACGCGCGTCGACCAGGTGTGGAACACCCTTCGCGGCAACACGCGGGTGATCGTCGCCGTGCTCGACACCGGCGTGAACCCGCTGCCCGACCTGCGCACCCGCATGCTGCCCGGCTACGACTTCGTCAACGGCGACAACAACCCGGCCGACGACAACGGCCACGGCACGATGGCGGCCGGCGTGGTCGCCGCGGGCGGCGCCAACCGCACCGGCATCGCCGGCATCTGCTGGAACTGCCGCATCCTGCCGGTCAAGGTGCTCAACGCCAAGGGCAGCGGCAGCTACACCGCCATCGCCCAGGGCATCCGCTTCGCGGCCGACCGTGGCGCGCGCGTCATCAGCCTGTCGCTGGGCGGCAACGCCGACAGCAGCCTCCTGCGCGACGCGGTGAGCTACGCCGAGGGCAAGGGCGCCCTGATCGTCGCGGCGGCCGGCAACAAGGGCGTCTCGGCCCCGCACTATCCGGCGGCCATCCCGTCGGTCCTGGCCGTCGGCGGCGTCACCTCCACCGGCGCCCGCTACAGCTGGTCCAACTACGGCTCGTGGGTCGACGTGACCGCCCCCGGCTGCAACCCGGCCCAGGGTCCGTCGGGCGCGATCGGCCAGTACTGCGGCACCTCGTCGGCCGCCCCGTTCATCGCCGGCGTGGCCGGCCTGCTCGCCTCGTCACCGTCGCAGCCGACCGCCGCCCGGATCCGTGCGGCCATCGTCGCCACCAAGACCATGCCGTCGGGCCGGGTCGACGCTCTCCGGGCCCTGCAGGCGCTCTAGGTAAACTCTCGGGGTGAGTACACCCCGCCCCGTTCTCGTCGTCGACTTCGGCGCCCAGTACGCCCAGCTGATCGCCCGCCGCGTCCGCGAGGCGCGGGTCTACTCGGAGATCGTCCCGCATTCGATGCCGGTCGCCGAGATGCTGGCGAAGAACCCGGCCGCGATCATCCTGTCCGGCGGCCCGTCCAGCGTCTACGAGCCGGGCGCGCCCGTGCTCGACCCGAGCCTGTTCGACAACGACGTGCCCGTCTTCGGCATCTGCTACGGCTTCCAGGCCATGGCGCAGGCGCTGGGCGGCACGGTCGCGCACACCGGCTCCCGGGAGTATGGTCGCACCCTGCTCAGCGCGCAGGGCGGCACCCTGCTGCGCGAGCTCCCCGACGACCTGCCGGTCTGGATGAGCCACGGCGACAGCGTGGCCGTGGCCCCGCAGGGCTTCGCGGTGACCGCGTCGACGCCGGGCGCCCCGGTGGCCGCGTTCGAGGACTTGACGGCCAAGCGGGCCGGTGTGCAGTTCCACCCCGAGGTGGCGCACACGGTGCAGGGACAGGAGATGCTCAAGCGTTTCCTGTACGACATCGCGGGCATCGAGCCCACCTGGACCTCCTCGAACATCATCGACGAGCAGGTGGCCGTGATCCGCGAGCAGGTCGGCGACAAGCAGGTGATCTGCGGCCTCTCCGGTGGTGTCGACTCGGCGGTCGCCGCCGCGCTCGTCCACAAGGCCATCGGCGACCAGCTGACCTGCGTCTTCGTCGACCACGGCCTGCTGCGCGCGGGCGAGGCGGAGCAGGTCGAGAAGGACTTCGCGGCCGCCCTGGGCATCCGGCTCAAGGTGGTCGACGCGGCCGACACGTTCCTGGGCCACCTGGCCGGGGTGACCGACCCCGAGCAGAAGCGCAAGATCATCGGCCGTGAGTTCATCCGCGCCTTCGAGGCCGCGGCCCGCGAGCTCGACGCCGAGCGCCATGTCGAGTTCCTCGTGCAGGGCACCCTCTACCCCGACGTGGTGGAGTCCGGCGGCGGCACCGGCACGGCCAACATCAAGTCGCACCACAACGTGGGCGGCCTGCCCGACGACCTCCAGTTCGCGCTGATCGAGCCGCTGCGCACCCTCTTCAAGGACGAGGTGCGGGCGCTCGGCAGGGAGCTGGGCCTGCCCGACGAGATCGTCCAGCGCCACCCGTTCCCCGGCCCGGGCCTGGCCATCCGCATCATCGGCGCCGTCGACCGGGAGCGGCTCGACCTGCTCCGCGCGGCTGACCTGATCGCCCGCGAGGAGCTGACCGCGTCCGGCCTCGACCGTGACGTCTGGCAGTTCCCGGTGGTGCTGCTGGCCGACGTGCGCAGCGTCGGCGTGCAGGGCGACGGGCGCACCTACGGTCACCCCGTGGTGCTGCGGCCGGTGTCGAGCGAGGACGCCATGACCGCCGACTGGTCCCGCCTGCCCTACGACGTGATCGCCAAGATCTCGACCCGGATCACCAACGAGGTCCGTGAGGTCAACCGGGTCGTGCTCGACGTGACGAGCAAGCCGCCGGGCACCATCGAGTGGGAGTGACCGCTCACCACTCTTCCGGCATCAGGAACCACATCAGGGGATAGGCGAGCAGGGCCGCGCCCCAGGTGGCGGCGGCCAGCACGACGAAGGCGACCCGGACCAGCACCGGGTCGATGCCGAAGTAGCGGCCGATGCCGCTGCACACGCCGGCCCCGACACGGTCGTCCTTGGGGCGGCGCAGGAGCTTGTAGGGTGCCTCGTTCATGCCCCCATAGTGGGACTGGGCGAGGCCCTACGACCTCGGTGAAGGCCCGGATACGTACCCTGAAATGATGGTTACGGGTCGTGGTCGATCTAGTGCACGTTGTTCGGAGCAACGCTCTGATCAGGGATTACTCAGCGCGAGCACCCTGTCAGGAATCCGACAGATGTTTTCTGCAGTTAACATATTCCGGGCAGAATGCCGCCCGTGACCCCCGCACTCGAACCGCTCCGCCGGATCGCCGCCTACGCCGTCGCCCGAGACGACGAGGGCCGCGTGCTGCTGGTCCGGGCCTCCAGTAAGTCCGGCACGCCGGGCGTCTGGTCCCTGCCCGGTGGCGCCGTCGACCACGGCGAAGATCCCAATCACACCGTCGTCCGCGAGACGGCCGCCGAGACCGGACTGTCGGTGGCCGTCTCCGGCCTGCGCGACGTCCTGGCCGACATGCGCGCGCTGCCGCACCGTGGCGTCACGATCCACACCGACCGCCTCATCTACGAGGTGTCGATCAGGGGTGGGACGCTCGTGGACCGCGTCGGCCACCCCACCGACCTGGCCCGCTGGCACACGCTGGAAGAGGCCGAGCGTCTCAAGCTGCGGCAGTTCACGGCGAACGCCCTCGGCCTGGGCGGCGCCTCGGCCGACCTACGGCCCGAGCCGGCGCCCACGTTCCCGTCCTTCTACGCCTATCCCGGCCCGGACGGGCTGCATCGGGCCCAGCGCTTCGCGGCGTACGCCATCGCCACCGACCCGCAGGACACCAGCCTCCTGCTGACCCGCATCGCGCCCGGCTATCCGGGTGAGGGCCGCTGGCACCTGCCCGGCGGCGGCACCGACTACGGCGAGCAGCCCGGCACGGCGCTGATCCGCGAGCTCGTCGAGGAGACGGGCCAGGAGGGCCGGCTGGTGGAGTTGCTGGGCGTGGCCAGCCACCGCGACGCGGCGTCGCTCGGTCCCGAGGGCTACCCGATCGACTGGCACGGCGTGCGCGCCTTCTACCGGGTGATCGTCGACGCCCCGACCGAGGTGATCGTCAAGGACGTCGGCGGTTCGACCTCCGAGGCCCGCTGGATGCCGGTCAAGCAGGTGGCCGACCTGGCCGAGGACGAGCTGACCGAAGTGACGGCGGAGGCGCTGCGAAAGGCGCGGCTAATCTGATCGAGTGAAGATCAGACGCGTCGGGGCCTACGGAATCTGCCGCGACGAGGCCGGGCGGGTGCTCCTCGCCCGGAACTCGCCGCGCAGCGAGTTCCCCGGCTTGTGGACCTTGCCCGGCGGCGGCGTCGAGCAGGGCGAGCACCCGGCCGACGCGGTGGTGCGAGAGTTCGCCGAGGAGACCGGTTTAGAGGTACGCCTCGACGCGCTGCACGCAGTCACAGCCGACGTCTTCCCCTTGTCGAGCGGCCACCTGGAACACACCGACCGCATCATCTACGACGTCACCGCCACCGCCGGCACCCTGCGCAACGAGGCCGAGGGCACCACCGAGCTCGTCGAGTGGGTCGCCGACCCCGCCGCCCTGCCCTTGATGCCGTTCACCGCAGCCGCCCTCGACCTCACCCCTAACTCCCCTTCGCCCAACATTTCCGAAAAGTCGGGCGAAATGGGCGGGGTTGATGGAGGTGGACTCAGGGAAGCGGGCGCTGGCGAGGCTGCGGCCGCGGGCGCAGAGCCGGCGCGGACTGGGCCGGTGCAGCGGTTTGGGGCCTATGGGGCGGCTTCGGACCCGGAAGGGCGAATTCTGCTCACGCGGATCGCCGAGGGATATCCCGGGGCGGGGCGCTGGCATGTGCCGGGTGGGGGCACCGATCACGGGGAGACGCCTGAGGTGGCTCTGGCCCGGGAGGTCTTCGAGGAGACCGGACAGCACGGGCGGGTGACCGGGCTGGTGGAGATCTCGCACCGGTATGACCCGGCGGCCGTGGGGCCCGAAGGGGTGCCGGTCGACTGGCATGTCATCCGGGTTCTGTTCCGGGTAGAGGTCGACACGCCGACCGAACCGGTGGTCAAGGAGGTCGACGGTTCGACCGCTGAGGCCCGCTGGTTCACGCTGGCCGAGGCCGGGCGGCTGGCGCTCACCGAACCGGCGGCCGTCGCCGTAGCCCGAATCGGGGCGGAACGGGCGAGTTAGAATCGTTATCCGGGACGGGCCGCGAGAACGACCCTCCCGGACCCACCCGGCCAAGGAAAGACCCGGAGGAGCACCTGCCAACGACTGTCGATCGACTTCTCGCCAAGGTCGTCCGGCTGTGCGATGGTGTACACCGCGAATTTCCCCGGTCCGCGTGTGCGGCGGGCTACCGGGCCACAACCCACCGCAAACATGCAGGTGGGCCACCTATCCCATGGAGGAAGCACGTGCCGAGATCCCCTTGGCGCCGGCGTCGGTCGACGGATAGCCCCCGTCCCGCCGGTCGTCGTTGGGCAGGCCGTCTGCGCCGCGGAGGAACCATCGCGCGGCAGGCCCTGATGGTGCGGGTCGGCCGCCGGAACGCTGAGTCCGGCCGAGCCGCCACCGCCACCAGGGCAGAAGTCATCTACACCGGTGCCGAGCACGGGCGGGTCCTCGGGCCGGCCGCTCCGCACCTGGCGATCCCGTCGGTCGTCACCGAGGAGGCCGCGGAGGTCTCCCTGCTGCCCGGCGAGCACACCGCCGCCCGCAAGGTGCGGTTCGCCATCGTCAACGGCTGCACCATCGCCAGCCTGGCCCTCGGCCTGACGGCGATCTTCCTGGCGATGCACGGCGACGTCCGCCTGGCCGCCGCCTGCCTGGTCGCCTGCGTCGCGTTCGACGGCCTCGACGGCGCGCTGGCCCGCAAGCTCGGCGTCTCCAGCCCGTTCGGCGCCCAGATGGACTCGCTGGCCGACATGTGTTCGTTCGGCCTGGCCGCGCCCGTCGTGGTCTACGCCTCGCTGGCCCACACGGTGCCGACCCCGGCCGCCGCCGTGGCCTGCGTGCTCGTCGCGGCCTGCGCCGCGATCCGGCTGGCCCGCTTCAACGTCTCGCCCAAGGACGGCAAGTTCTTCTGCGGCGTGCCGACCACCATGGTGGCCGCGGTCCTCGCGGTGTCCGTGCTGATCGGCCTGCCGCTTCCGGGCCTGGCCCTGCTCGGCGGGGTGGCACTGCTGGCCTTCGCCATGGTGTCGAGCTTCCCGTACGCCAAACTGGCCCGCCTCCTGCGGCTTCCGGCCTGGCTGTGGCTGCTGCCGATCGTCGGTGCCCTGGTCGACGCCCGTCTGACCTTCGTGATGGTCGTGGTGGCGTACCTGCTCAGTGGCCCGGTCCTCTGGATGCGCCAGAGAACAACCGCGTAAGGAAAAGGCCGCCGAGAGGCGGCCTTTTTCATATCCGGAAGTCAGAGCCAGCGGGCGATCACCGAAGAACCGCCGATGACCTTGTCGTTGACGGCGACCAGCGGCTCGGCCGCCCCGGCCGGCAGGTAGACGTCGGTGCGGGAGCCGAACCGGATCAGGCCCATCCGCTCGCCCTTGGCGACCAGCGTGCCGACCGGGGTGCGCTGCACGATGCGACGGGCGATCAGACCGGTCCGCTGGGCCACCACGACCGTGCCGCGCTCGGTGTCGAGCACCGTGTAGGCGGCCACGTTGTGCTCGGCCGCGGCGGTCATCGCGTTCGCGTAGCCGCCCTCCTCGACGAAGAAGTCGGACACCCGGCCCGCCACCGGCACCCGGTTGACGTGCACGTCGAGGACCGACAGGAAGACCGCGATCCGCAGGAACTCGCCACCGCCGAAACGCTCGTCGGTCATCCGCTCGACCGACAGCACCCGCCCGTCGGACGCGGCCACCACGGCCGAGGCGTCGTCCGGCACGTCGCGCTCGGGGTCGCGGAAGAACGCCGCGACCGGGGCCGCGGCCAGCGCCGGCAGCAGCCACAGCTTCGACTTGGGCCGGGCCCGGCGGGCCAGCGCGGCCAGTCCGAGCGCGATGCCGGCGGCGGCCACGCCGTTGGAGTCGATGTGCATCGAGCGGGTCACCGGCACGCTGGACGGCCGGTAGGCCGGGGCGAGCGTGGCCGCCACCCGCGGGTCGGCCGCGGTGAACCGCAGCTTGTGCACCCGCAGCGGCGGCTGGTTGCGCAGCACCAGGTCGGAGCCGACACCGAACAGCGCGCCCTGCCGGAACAGCTCGGCCGCCGCCCCACCGGTGCGGCCCGGCGTGGCCGGGGTGGCCACGGTCAGCACGGCGCCCTCGTTCAGATATTTCCCCAGGCGGTCGAGCAGGACCCGGACCTCGTCGGCGGTGCCGGTGAGCGGCTCGCCCACGATCACCACGTCGGCCGGCTCGGCGTCTTCGAGCGCGTCGACCACCCGCACCCGGTCGGCGATCCAGCTGCCCAGCCCGGTGATGTGGTCGCGCAGCAGGTCGGCCGTGCTGCGCTCGCCGGCCACCAGGGTCAGCTTGTCGGCCGGCAGCAGGGCCTCGACCGCGGCCGCCACCACCTCGGTGGCGTGGTCGGCGGCGAACACCAGGGCGGTGGTGGGCGCGTTGTGCCGGGCGAACTCGGCGGTCAGGGCCCGGGCGGCGACGGGGCCGACCCCGGCGATCGGAGCGTTGGACACCACGGGGTACGTCATGGCAACGAGCATATGGGGCTACTTCTCCGGTGACGCGGGGTGCTCCTTGGTGAACCGCTCGGACGGCTCTTCGAGGAGCTCCCGGACGATCGACGCGTGCATCTCCGGCGGGAGGTCGCCGGGGATCTCCGGCGCCGGCGCCTCGGCCGGCACGGCGGTCGCCATGACCGGCTCGGGCGTGGCGCCCCGGGCCGACCGGAGCGCGCCGAGCAGGCCGATCACGCCGAAGACGATCAGGCCGCCGGCCACCAGCCAGCCCACCGCGGGCAGGTGGACGGTGACCACCGCCGACACCGCCCACCAGGCGACCACGAGCAGGAACAGGATGCCGAAGCTGAGCGAGACGCCGTCGGCGCGGTGTGGCCTCATCGGTGCACCTCCAGGTTGCCCGCGTCGAGCCGCAGGTCGAGCTTGAGCGTGCCGCCTCCGGCCCCGTCGGGGCCGAGGTCGGTCAGGTCCTCGTTGCTGAGCGACTCGCCCTCGAAGGTCTTGCCGAAGACCTCGGCCCGGCCGTTCTGGACCTGGAGGGACGCGGTCGCGTCGACGGTCGGCGGCAGCAGCACCCGCACCTGGCCGAACTTCATGTTCACGGTGATCGTCTGCTGCTGCCCGGCGAAGTCGATCTGCCGGAGGTCGATGGTGGCGTCGCCCAGTGTGAAGTCGTACCGGTCGGCGACCTGGGTCAGGGTGGTCGGCCGGTAGACGCTGTTGGCCACGTCGTCGCCCCAGCGCTCGGAGCCGGTCGAGGCGAACAGGCCCATCGTGGCGATCAGGCCGAGCGCGATCAGGCCGCGGGCCCGGCCGAGCCAGGTGCCGACGATCAGGCCGGCCGCGATGGTGGCCAGCGCCGCCGCGAAGTAGGCCGAGACGGCGATGCTGGCGCCGGCGGTGTCGATCGCGGCCATCACGCCCATCACCACGATCAGCGCGAAGAAGGTGAGGCGGCCCAGCTTGGAGCGTTCCTTCGGCTTTTTCGGCGGTTTGGGGGCGGGCGGTGCCGGAGGTCCGGGTGGATAGGTGGCCGGTGTGGGCCGGGCGTACGGCCCATGGGGCGCGAACGGAGGCCGATAGGCGCCGGGCGGCGGCGCGAAGGGCGGCGCGAACGCCGACGTCGGGGGAGCCGGCGTCTCGACCGGCGGGATCGGGGCGGTGACCGGCTCGACGGGCGGCTCGGCGGCCGCGGGCGACGTGGCCGTGGGCGCCGGGTCAGCGGTCTTTTCCGGAGCCGCGGGCGGCGCGGCGAACTCCGCGGTGCCGAAGCCGGCCGCCGGGAACGGGTCGGACGGGGGCGGCGGCGGAGGTGTGGCGGACGAGTGGGAGCTCGACCGCTTGATCAGGATGATCGCGCCGAAGATGACCGCGCAGGCCAGCAGGCTGGCCCGCACCCCGTCCTGCACGATGAAGGCGAACGAGAGCACGGCCGCGCCACCGAGGACCACCACCGAGATCGGGGTCATGCCGGCCCGGCCCTTGCCGAGCAGCGACTCGATCGGCGAGGCGGTGTCGCCCTCGGCCGGGATGATCAGCCAGCCGATGAGGTAGAGCAGCACGCCGACACCGCTGATCACGCCGAGCACGGCGAACAGCACGCGCCACAGCACCGGGTCGGTGTTCGTGGCCCGGGCCAGGGCGCCGGAGACGCCGGCCAGGTAGCGGCCCTGACGCGGGCGGACCAGCTTGTCCCGTGAGAAGGGCGGCCCACCGGCCCACGGCGGGGCGTTGCGGTCCGCGGTGGGAGGGGCCTGAGTTCCCTGTGTGGGGGCGCCCTGCGGTTCGGCAGCTTCCTCGTTCATGGCATCGATCCTCGCCCCTCGGGCACCCGAGACGCTTCCGGCGGCGACCCTGAGGCCACCCTGAGATCCGGGCCGCCGGATACCAGGGGAAGTTCCCCGTGGTCCGCGCGGCCGGAACGTGTGACGATCGGAGGGACACAACCGAGGAGGAGCCATCAGCGCCGCCGCCGCACCGCCCACCCGCCGCCTGTCCAGGCCGCGCGACCACCGCATCATCGCGGGCGTCGCGTCCGGGCTCGCGCAGCACCTCGGTGTGCCCGTGCTGGCCGTGCGCATCGCCCTGGTCGTCCTGCTTGGCTTCAACGGCCTCGGCCTTTTGCTCTACGCGGCCTTCTGGGCCGTGCTGCCCCAGCAGATCCCGGCCGCCGGCGAGCCGGCCAAGCGCCGCGACCTGGCCATGCTGCTGCCGTTCGGCGCCATCGGCCTCGGCGTGATCCTGCTGCAGGCACTGGTCTTCGAGGACAACGTGGCCGGCACCGTGGGCTGGCTGATCGCCGTGGTCGCGGTCGGCGCCGGCATCATCTGGCACCAGGCCGACCCCACGCGTCGCCAGTGGGGCGCCAACATGCCGCAGACGCCCTGGCTGGCCGCCGTGGTGGCCGAGAGCGACAGGCGTTTCTTCCTGCTGCGCTTCATCGGCGGTGGCGTGCTGGTCGCGACCGGCGTCATCGGCGTGGTCGCGGTCTATGCGCCGGCCGGCAGCCTCACCTCGGTCATCAACGGCGTGATCTTCGCGCTGGTCGGCCTGCTCGGCGTGGGCGTGGTGGCCGCTCCGCTGCTGTGGCGCATGTTCAACCAGCTCCGGGCCGAGCGCGAGGGCCGCATCCGTGAGCAGGAGCGGGCCGAGGTGGCCGCGATGATCCACGACCAGGTGCTGCACACGCTGGCCCTGATCCAGCGCAACTCGGCCGACATCAAAGAGGTGCAGCGGCTGGCCCGTGGCCAGGAGCGCAGCCTGCGCAACTGGCTCTACAAGCCGACCGCGTCGCCCACCGAGCGGTTCGCGGCCGCGCTCGAGCAGGCCGCGGCCGAGGTCGAGGACACCTACGCGATCAGTGTCGAGACCGTGGTGGTCGGCGACACCGAGTGCGACGAGCGGGTGGCGGCCCTGGTCGCCGCGGCGCGTGAGGCCCTGGTCAACGCGGCCCGCCACGCCGGCGTGCAGACCGTGTCGCTCTACGCCGAGGTCGAGCCGGACGAGCTCAGCGTCTTCGTCCGCGACCGCGGCGCCGGCTTCGAGCTCCAGGGTGTGCAGGAGTCGCGGCACGGCGTGCGAGGCTCGATCATCGGACGGATGCAGCGTCACGGCGGCAAGGCGGAGATCCGCAGCGCCGTCGGCGACGGCACAGAGGTCCGGCTGACGCTTCCCGTGTCGCGGGACAGCGTGACGGCCGGTAAGGAGGCAGCACGATGACCGAGCCCGCGAGCGAGAGCCGGCGGCTCACCGTCTTCCTGGTGGACGACCACGCGATGTTCCGCGCGGGAGTGCGCGCCGAGCTCGGCGCGCACGTCGACGTCATCGGCGAGGCCAGCACGGTGGCCGAGGCGGTCAGCAAGATCGCGGCGGCCGAGCCCGACGTGGTGCTGCTCGACGTGCACATGCCCGACGGTGGTGGCCGCGCGGTGCTCGACGCGATGCGGCGCACCCATCCGCACGTGCGGTTCCTGGCGCTGTCCGTCTCCGACGCGGCCGAGGACGTGATCGGCCTGATCCGGGCCGGCGCCCGGGGCTACGTGACCAAGACGATCTCGCCGGACGAGCTGGCGGCGGCGATCCGCCGGGTGGCCGACGGCGACGCCGTCTTCAGCCCGCGGCTGGCCGGCTTCGTGCTCGACGCCTTCGCCTCCCGGCCCGACGTGCCGGTCGCCGACCCGGAGCTCGACCAGCTCACCAACCGCGAGCGCGAGGTCCTGCGCCTGTTGGCGCGCGGTTACGCGTACAAGGAGATCGCGAAGGAGTTGTTCATCTCGATCAAGACCGTCGAGACGCATGTCTCGAACGTCCTGCGCAAGCTCCAGATGAGCAACCGTTACGAATTGTCACGTTGGGCGGCGGATCGACGGCTCGTCTGAACGGTCCGAAAGCGAGCGCTGCGGTGGGTTGCGGCGTGTGCACCGAACGACGTTTTCCCAGCTAGAGACGGTTCCTTATATCGAAGAACCGGTCGGGGAGCAAGCGTGGCACCGGGCCTGTCTAATATCGGCTTGGTAACGGGGCCTTGGCTGTCATTGGCTCTGTGTCACAGTTGCTGGCGACTCACACGACCCCCGTGAGCGCCCCTGAAGGAGGCACCCACCCCATGCCTGGGAAAATGCCATGGAAGATGGCGGCCGGAGCGGCCGCCATCGTCTTGTTGGCGTCCGGCTGCAGCGGTAGTTCCTCGGACGACGCCGAAGCTCTGCCGAACAGCATCAGCATCGGCATCGTCGAGCCGACGAGCCTGATCCCGTCCAATGTGGTGGAAACGGGCGGCTCGCAGGTGCTGGCGTCGCTGTACTACCCGCTCGTGCGATTCAACGCGAACAGCGAGCCCTACGTGGTCGCCGCTCAGTCGATCACGCACGACAAGAGCAACCGGGTCTGGACGATCAAGCTCCGGCCGGGCTTCACCTTCAGCAACGGCGAACCGGTCACGGCAGACAACTACATCAACGCCTGGAACTACGGGGCGTACGGCCCGAACGGCCAGCTCGCGTCGTACTTCTACAGCCGGATCCAGGGCTTCGCCGACCTCCAGTCCAAGGACCCGGACGACGAGGGCCCGGCCGAGGCGCCCGAGCCCAAGGCCAAGACGCTGAGCGGCCTCAAGAAGGTCAACAACACCACCTTCACGGTCACGCTCTCCGCGGGCTTCGCCGGCTGGGAGTCGGTGATGGGCTACGACGCGTTCTACCCGCTGCCGAAGGCGGCGTGGGAGAGCGAGGGCGTGCTCAAGAAGGAGTTCGCCGACGCGCCGATCGGCAACGGGCCCTTCAAGATCAAGGGCAAGTGGCAGCACGACCAGCAGATCCAGGTCGAGAAGGTCGCCGACTTCAAGGGCACGATCCCCAAGGTCAACGGCATCACCTGGAAGATCTACCAGGACCTGACGACGCAGTACAACGACCTGGTGGCGGGCAACCTCGACGTCGAGACCCAGATCCCCGTCGAGAGCCTCTCGCAGGCCTCCGGCGACCTGGGCCCGCGTTTCCTCAAGAGCCCGAGCTCCGGCTTCGCGTTCGTCGCCTTCCCGATGTACGACGCGAAGTACAAGAGCCCGCAGGTGCGGCGGGCCATCTCGATGGCGATCAACCGTGAGGAGATGACCGAGCAGGTCTTCCTCGGCTCGGAGACCCCCGCCACCTCGTTCGTCTCGCCCGTGCTCCAGGACGCCCGCAAGGACACCTGCAAGCAGAACTGCGAGTACAACCCCGTCAAGGCCCGGCAGATGTACGACGCCGCGAACGGCCCGAGGGAAATCAAGATCACGTACAACGCGGACGGCGGCCACAAGCCCTGGATCGACGCGATGTGCAACCAGATCAAGTCGGCGCTCGGCGTCAACTGTGTGGGCGTCACCGTGCCCAAGCTGACCGACCTGCTGGCCAAGGTCCGCGCCCACGAGGACGTCGGCATGTACCGCCTCGCCTGGTCGATGGACTACCCGCTGATGGAGAACTACCTCGGCCCGCTGTACACCAGCGACGGCTCCTCGAACTACGGCGGTTACAAGAACACGACGTTCGACAACCTGGTCAAGCAGGGCTCCGAGGCGCCGACGATCGCGCAGGCCACGAAGTACTGGCAGAACGCCGAGGACATCCTGGCCCAGGACATGCCGGTGCTGCCGCTGCGGTTCAGCCAGAACGTCTTCGGACACTCGGAGCGGGTCACCGACGTGACCATGGACCTGTTCGCCAAGGTGGACATCTACAAGATCGATATCGCCAGTTAGTCTGACCGCTTCTACGGTTGTGGCGCCACGGAGCAGGTGAAACCGTGGCGCCACCGCTGTGTTCCACCCCTTCGGCCCAAGAGGCTTCACCCACATGTTCCGCTACATCGTGCGGCGCCTGCTCCAGATGGTGCTCACCTTCTTCGGGGCCACGTTCCTCGTGTACGCGCTGATGTTCGCCAACCAGGACGACCCCTATCAGGCCCTGGTCGGCGAGCGCCCGCTCAGCGAGAGCCAGCGGGCCGCGCTGAACGCGCAGTACCACCTGGACGACCCCTTCCTCGTGCAGTACTGGCACTACGTGCGGGGCCTGCTCACCGGCGACCTCGGCACCTCGCTGACCCAGCGCCGCCCGATCAGCGAGATGCTGGCCGAGGCCTGGCCCATCACGATCAAGCTGGCGCTGCTGGCGGTCCTGATCGCGGCCGTCATCGCGGTCTCGGCCGGCGTGCTCTCCGGCATCCGCCGCGGCGGCGTGTTCGACAACGTCACGCTGGTGATCACCCTGATCGTGCTGGCCCTGCCGGTCGTGGTGCTGGCCCCGGTGGCCCAGGTGGTCTTCGGCGTCCAGCTCGGCTGGTTCCCGGTGACCGTCACCCGCGACGCCGGGCTGTGGGACCTGCTGCTGCCCGCGCTGGTGCTGGGCACCCTGGTGATCGCGACCGAGTTGCGGGTCACCCGCTCCTCGGTGGCCGAGAACATGCGGGCCGACTACGTGCGTACGGCCCGGGCCAAGGGTTTGACGAACAAGCGGGTGATCGGCGCCCACGTGCTGCGCAACTCGCTCATCCCGGTGATCACGCTGATCGGCGTCGACATCGGCGCCCTCATGTCGGGCGCCATCGTCACCGAGGGCGTCTTCAACATCCCCGGCGTCGGCTTCAACCTGTTCCGCGGCATCCGCGCCGAGGACGGCCCGCTGGTGGTCGGCTTCGTGAGCGTTCTGGTGATCGTCTTCCTGGTGATCAACCTGATCGTCGACCTGCTGTACGCCGCTCTCGACCCCAGGATCCGCTATGAGTGACCTCAACGCCGTCACCGCGGCCGAGGCGCCCGGCCCGGCGCCGACCCGCCCCCGCCACGGCAGCTCGCCGGCCAAGCCGCGCAGCCTGGCCGGTGACGCGTGGCTCGACCTGCGCTCCAGCAAGATCTTCTGGGTGGCGGCGGTGCTGGTCGCGGTCATCCTGCTGATGGCGGTCTGGCCGTCGCTGTTCACCTCGGCCGACCCGCGCGACTGCGTGCTGGCCCACAAGAACGCCGGCTCGGCCGGCGGTGCGCCCTTCGGGTACGACTTCCAGGGCTGCAACGTCTACGCCAAGACCATCTACGGCGCGCGCGACTCGCTGATCGTCGGCCTGTTCGCCACCCTGATCGCCGGCGTCATCGGCCTGTTGTTCGGCCTGGCCGCCGGCTATTACGGCGGCTGGCTCGACGCGGTGCTGTCCCGCTTCATCGACGTGATGCTCGGCGTCCCGTTCCTGCTGGCGGCGATCGTGCTGGCCAAGCGGTTCTCGGCCGACCCGGACGCCGACGGCCTGCTGGCGGTCACCCTGACCCTCGGGCTGCTCGGCTGGACGACGTCGGCCCGGGTGATGCGCTCGGCCGTCATCTCGGCCAAGGGCCAGGACTACGTGGCGGCGGCGCGCATGCTCGGGGCCAGCCCCGGGCGCCAGATGTTCCGGCACATCCTGCCCAACTCGATCGGCCCGTTCCTGGTGGTGCTGACGATCCTGCTCGGCGTCAACATCGCCAGCGAGTCGACGCTGTCGTACCTCGGTGTGGGGCTCAAGGGCGACGCCATCAGCTGGGGCATCGCGATCGCCGAGGCCGGGCCCTACATCCGTACGACTGCGGCGCCTTTGATCTGGCCCTCGGTCTTCCTCGCGGTGACGGTGCTCGCCTTCATCATGCTCGGCGACGCCATCCGCGACGCCTTCGACCCGAAGCTGCGGTGACCGATATGGACTTCGACCCGAACGCCCCGTTGCTCCAGGTCAACGACATGCACGTGGAGTTCCGCACCCGCGACGGCGTGGCCCGCGCGGTGAACGGCGTCAACCTCATCCTGCGCCCCGGCGAGACGCTGGCCGTGCTGGGCGAGTCGGGCTGCGGCAAGTCGGTCACCGCCCAGGCGATCATGGGCATCCTCGACTCGCCGCCGGCCCACGTGACCAAGGGCGAGGTGCTCTACCGCGGCGTCGACCTGCTGAAGCTGCCGGAGACCGAGCGCCGCGAGGTCCGGGCCAACCGGATCGCGATGATCTTCCAGGACGCGCTGAGCGCCCTGAACCCGGTCTACAGCGTCGGATTTCAGATCGGCGAGCTTTTCCGTACGCATCGTGGCCTGTCCCGCCAGGAGTCCAAGCGCCGCGCCGTCGAGCTCCTCGACCAGGTGCGCATCCCCGACGCCAAGAACCGGGTCGGCGACTATCCGCACCAGTTCAGCGGCGGCATGCGCCAGCGCGTCATGATCGCCATGGCGCTGGCCCTCGACCCGGACGTGCTCATCGCCGACGAGCCGACCACGGCCCTCGACGTCACCGTCCAGGCCCAGATCATGGGCCTGCTGGCCGAGGTGCAGCGCGAGCGCAACATGGGCCTGGTGCTGATCACGCACGACATGGG
The DNA here is from genome assembly GCF_050956135.1 of Actinoplanes sp. CA-131856. Classification (GTDB taxonomy): domain Bacteria; phylum Actinomycetota; class Actinomycetes; order Mycobacteriales; family Micromonosporaceae; genus Actinoplanes. The sequence goes on from NZ_CP191849.1 coordinate 855,210, forward strand.
CGTGGTGGCCGACGTCGCCGACACCATCGCGGTGATGTACGCGGGCAAGGTCGTCGAGTACGCGCCGGTCTACGACATCTACGCGCACCCGGCCCACCCGTACACGAAGGCGCTGCTCGAATCGATCCCGCGCCTCGACTTCAAGGGCCGCGGCCTCAACGTGATCCGCGGGCTGCCGCCGGCCCTGACCGACGTGCCCCGGGGCTGCCCGTTCCACCCGCGGTGCGCCTACGCCCGGGACGTCTGCCGGCAGGATCCGCCGCCACCCGCCTATCAGATCGCGTCCCGGCGCATCGCCAGCTGCCACTTCATCCGGGAGGTCCTCGGTGTCTGACGTCGTTCTCGAGGCGCGGGGCCTGGTCAAGCACTTCCCGATCACCCAGGGCATCGTCCTGAAGAAGAAGACCGGCGCGGTCCGGGCGGTCGACGGCGTCGACCTGCACCTGCGCCGGGGCGAGACCCTCGGCATCGTCGGCGAGTCCGGCTGCGGCAAGTCGACGCTGGCGAAGATGCTGGTCGGCCTGGAGAAGCCCACGAGCGGCGAGATCCGGGTGCGCGGCGACGACATGATCCGCCTGCGCGGCCCGGCGCTGCGCCACGCCCGCCGCAACATCCAGATGGTCATGCAGGACCCGTACACGTCGCTGAACCCGCGCATGACCGTCGGCGACATCGTCGGCGAGCCGTTCGAGATCCACCCGGAGGCGGTGCCCCGGCAGGGCCGCGAGCGCGCGGTGCGCGATCTGATCGATGTGGTCGGCCTCAACCCCGACCACCTCAACCGCTATCCGCACCAGTTCTCGGGCGGTCAGCGCCAGCGCATCGGCATCGCCCGCGCGCTGGCCCTCCGCCCCGAGATCATCGTCTGCGACGAGCCGGTGTCCGCCCTCGACGTGTCGATCCAGGCCCAGGTGATCAACCTGCTCGAGCGCCTCCAGCGCGACTTCGGCCTCTCGTACGTCTTCATCGCCCACGACCTGTCGGTGGTCCGGCACATCTCCGACCGCATCGCCGTGATGTACCTCGGCAAGGTGGTCGAGACGGGCAGCCACGTGGCGATCTACGACCAGCCGACCCATCCGTACACCCAGGCCCTGCTGTCGGCCGTCCCGGTGCCGGACCCGCGCCTGCGCGGTCACCGGCGGCACATCGTCCTGGAGGGCGACGTGCCCTCACCGGCCGACCCGCCGTCCGGCTGCCGCTTCCGCACCCGCTGCTGGAAGGCCCAGCCCGGCTGCGCCGACCACGAGCCGACCCTTCAGGTCCGCGAGCGGTCCCCGCACCCGAGCGCCTGCCACTTCGCGGAGACGCTCGACCTGGCCCGACGGTAAGGTCCTGGCCCGACGGCCGGGTCTTGGCCCGACGGCGGGGTCCTCGCCCGTCGGCAGGATCAGAGAGGGCCGCGCCCGGCGCGCAGGATCATCAGGGCGACCTGGGCGCCGTCCGCGCCCAGGGCCTCGCGGAAGCGCTCGACGATCTCGCGCTCGCGGGAGAGGACGAGGCGGGTGCCACCGCTGGCCATCCGGGTGCGGCCGACCTCCTGCGAGAGGCGGGCCCGTTCCAGCCAGAGGTCGATGATCGCCTGGTCGATCTCGTCGATCCGCTCGCGCATCGCGCTGATCTCGTGCGCGGCCAGCGGCTCGGCGGCGCCGGTCTTGAGGTCCATCCCGGCCGCGCTCGTCTGGGCAGCGCTGTCACCGGTCTTGTTGTCCACCACGTCGGCGGTCATGTCGTGCTCCTCGGGTGCTTGCGCCCCGGTCGACCCGGCCCGGGCAGCATCAAGCCCCGGGCGGTGAGGCCCGGGGCTTGATGGAGGTCTGTCGTTCAGACGCGTCCTATGGCCGCGGGGCTTCCGCTGCCATAGAAAAATCGCGCCTGCTGGATCACGTGCCGAGTATGCCCCCGGCGGGAACCAGTCCGCAAGAAAAGCGCCCGATCCGTGGGACGGCTCCCACTCCCGGCGCCTGCCTGCACAAACGTGGCTATTCGGTACAAGCAGCTCTCCAACGTTGCCTAACTTGAACATGTGGACGTGCCGACAGTGCTGCGGGCGCCGGGCCGGCTGCGGATCATCGCTCTGCTCGCGGTGGTGCTCGTGGTCCTCATGGTGCCCGTCTGGGTGATCACGCTGCGCGCCTTCAACGGGGTCGAACAGAAGATGATGGTCAAGGAGGCGGAGGAGCTGCGGGTCGCGCTGAGCGAGCGGGCGCGGAGCCTCGTCGACTTCGGGATCACCAACTCCATGCGGACCAGCGTCCACACCCATGTGGGCGAGGGCGACCAGGCCGGTTTCGAGGGCGACTTCCCGCCCGCGACGGTGCGGGACCTGTACGGGCTTTCCGGCGTCGTGGGCGTGAGCCGGGACGGGACAAAGACGGTCGGCGGGCTGCTCGGCCCGGAGGGATACGGCGACCTGCCGGACGAGCTGCGCGACTCGTCGGTGCTCAGGACCCTGGTCGACACCGGCGCGACGGCCGGGTCGGCCCACTGCGGGGTCACCTCCGCGACCGGCACCCCGACGATCTTCTGCAGCCTCCCGATCTACGAGCGGGGCGGCGGCGGAACGTCGTCCGGGTCGCTGATCCTGCTCCGCGCGCTCGACGCCACCGGTCTCGGCATGCTGGAGGAGAGCACCGAGGACACGACCACGCTGCGGGACGCCCCGATCAAGGGCCGGGTGCGGCACGACGATCTGAACAGCCTGATCGGCACCCTGCGGGTGGACACCGCCGTGGTCGGCGACGAGGTGGCCGTGCAGACCACGGTCACCGGCGTCGACGGCGCCGGGGTCACGTTCCAGATCCTCGAGGAGCGCCCGGTGCACACCGCGGCGGTGCGCACCTTGATCGCGATCGGGATCGTCATCGTCCTGACGATGATCATCCTCAAGGCGGCGCTGGGCCGGGTGGTCCGCGGCACCGTCCGCGACGAGGTGCAGCCGCTGCGGCGGGCCGCCGAGGAGATCATGGAGTCCCGCGACCTGCACGGCCGGCTGCCCGGCTCGTCGCATCCGGACCTGAGCGCGCTCGGCGCCGCGGTGAACGGCATGCTCGCGTCCTTCGAGGCGCAGGACGCCGAGATCACCGAGGAGCGGGCGCGCGCCGAGGCGCTGCGGGAGGAGCAGTTGACGGCCGACGAGCACGCCCGGGACGAGACCCTGCGCCGGGTGCAGGCCGAGTCGGAGCAGATCATCGGCGGCATCGCCTATCAGCTCGGCGACGCCGTCCACGAGGTCGACACGGTCCGCGAGTCGGTGCAGAACATCAACGCGGGCGCGGCCGCGGCCCACTCGGCGACCGAGCAGATGGCCGACCACGCGGCCCAGGCCGACCGGGCGGCCGAGGCGCTGGGTGTCAGCCTGCCCGCCGCGGCCGAGATGGTCGCGGTGATCGCCCAGATCGCCGGCCAGACCCGCATGCTCGCCCTGAACGCCACGATCGAGGCCGCCCGGGCCGGCCAGGCCGGCGAGGGCTTCGCAGTCGTGGCCGACGAGGTCCGCAAGCTGGCCGACGACACGTCCACCTCGGCCGACCGCATCACGACCACGCTGGGCGCCCTGACCGCGAGCGCCACCGACGTCTCGAGCGCCGTGGCCACCATGACCGACGGCATCGCCAGCGTCCGCGCCGCCATCGACCAGGTCCGCTCGGTGGCCGACGACCAGCAGCACAGCATCAGCGGCCTGATCTCCCAGGTCCAGGCGGCCATCGCCCAGATCGACCAGCTGGCCCCCGACCAGACCGGCCAGCCCCAGCCCGAGACCACCGCCTCCGGCGGCGGCCTCGAACTCTTCTGACCGACCCGCGCCGCGCAGGACCGCCCCGGGCAACACATGACCGCACCGCGCAACGCATGACCGGTCCGCGCGGCGCATGACCGGTCCGCGCGGCGCATGACCGGTCCGCGCGGGGCGGACCGGTCCGAGGCGCGGCGGTCAGGCCGTCGTACTGATGCGGTTGGTCGGGCCCGGGGCGACCGGGGCCGCTCCCAGATAGGCGACCAGGGCGTCGATGTCGAAGCCCGGAGCGGTCGTGCGACCGGTGCCGGCGGTCAGTGCGCTGAAGCCGTCACCGCCGTTGGCCAGGAAGTCGTTCGTGGTGACCTGGTAGGAGGCGGCGGGGTCGATCGGCGTGCCGTTGAAGGCCAGGTTCGAGATCTTCGAGCCGAGCGCGGCCGAGGCGCTCCACGTGTAGGTGAAGCCGGCCGACACCTGAAGGATCTTGGTCGTGGTCTGCCCCTGGAAGCCGGCGAACTGCTGCTCCAGCACCGTCTTGATCTGGGCCCCGGTGAAGGTCTGCGTCACCACCAGGTTGTTGAACGGCTGGACGGTGAACGCCTCGCCATATGTCACCTGGCCGTTGGCCTCGCCGCCGGCCGACGCCTCGGCGTCGAAGTCGGCCCGGATGCCGCCCGGGTTCATCAGCGCGATCTGCGCCCCGCCGGCCCGCGTATATGCCAACTGGGCGTCCGCGATCACGTCGCCCAGCGGGGTCTCGCCGGCCGGCGTCGCCGTGCGGGTGATGTCGGCCGTGATCGAGCCGACGACGCGGTTGGCGATCGGCGCGACCGCCGTGCGGTATTTGTCGGCGATCTTCTTGGCACCGGCGTCGACCGTGTCGGGGTTCTTCAGGTAGACGCCGTTCGCGTCCCGCTTCCAGCCGCCCTGCCCGTCGGCCACGCCGTTCTCGACGATCACGTTCTTCGCGGTGATCTCGGCGAACCGGCCGCTGCGCCTGTCGATCGTGTAGTCGATGTCGGTGATCAGCTGGCCGTTGGTGCCGGCGCTGGTCACCACCGACGTGCCCTTCTTGTTGGGCAGCGTGCACGAGTAGAACCGGTGGGTGTGCCCGGAGACGACCAGACCGAACTCGGGGTTGAGCCCGGCCACGATCGGCACGATCGGCCCGGAGAAGTTGGTGCAGTCGGAGACGCCGGGCGTCGGTGTGGCCGTGCCCTGCGAGCCGCCCTCGTGCACCAGCAGCACCTGGGCCTTCACGCCGAACAGCTTGAGCACGTTGCTCCACTTGTTGGCGGTCTGGATCTCGTCGGTGAAGTGCACGTTCTTGATGCCGGCCGGGTTGACGATGCCGGGCGTGCCCTCGAGGGTCATGCCGACGAAGCCGACCGGAACGCCGTTCACCAGCTTGATGTCGATCGGCGGCAGGATCGGCAGGCCGGTCTTGTTGTCGATCGTGTTGGCCGCCAGATAAGTGAATTTCGCCCCGCCGAAGCCGTCGCCGTCCTGGCAGCCGTCGACCGGGTGACAGCCACCGCGCTGCATGCGGATCAGCTCGTCGACGCCCTCGTCGAACTCGTGGTTGCCCACCGAGCTGACCTGGAGACCGACCTGGTTCATCAGCTCGATCGTCGGCTCGTCGTGGAAGGCCGCGCTCACCAGCGGGGTGGCGCCGATCAGGTCGCCCGCGCCGACGGTCAGCGTCTGACGGCCCTCGGCCTTGGCCTCGGCCCGCAGCTTCTTCAGATAAGTAGCCAGATATTCGACACCGCCCGCGGGCGTGCTCGTGCCGGACGCGTTGACCACGGCGCCGCTGCCGCTGGGCGGGTCGATCGCGCCGTGGAAGTCGTTGTAGCTGAGGAACTGTCCCTTGACGGCCGCGCCCTTGGGTAGGCCGGCCGAGACGCTGACCGGCGCGAACTCCGGCGGCGCGGCGGCGCTGGGCGTGGGCCGGGCGAGCGGCAGGGCGGCGACGACGGCCAGCGCCAGGGCCGGGACGGCGAGATGGCGTAGACGGTCCATAGTGCTCAACTCCCGATCAAGGTGAGGGTCGGCCGACCTCGACAGCCTGGTGCATCGATGGGTGTGCGCGCTACCGGTTGGCCGAAACCTGTGGATAACTCAGGCCCCGGTGGACGACGGCGATTCTTGTCGGTGGGTCGGCATAGACTTGCCCCCGCGATGCGACCTTCCTCTGAAACCTCCGACGGTGCCCTGTTCGCGATGCCCGCTGTGCGGGAGCCCGAGGCGCCGAGGCCCCCGCGCCCGAAACCGCGCGGGCTCGACCCCGAGTCGCTGCTGACCGGCCTGAACGGTCCTCAGCGCGACGCCGTGACCCACGCCGGCTCGCCGCTGCTCATCGTGGCCGGCGCCGGCTCGGGCAAGACCCGGGTGCTGACCCACCGCATCGCCTATCTGCTGGCCGCGCGCGACGTGCATCCCGGCGAGATCATCGCGATCACCTTCACCAACAAGGCCGCCGGCGAGATGAAAGAGCGGGTCGCCCACCTCGTCGGCCCGCGTGCCCGGTTGATGTGGGTCTCGACCTTTCACTCGGCGTGCGTCCGCATTCTGCGCGCCGAGCACGAGCACGCCGGGCTCAAGAGCACCTTCTCGATCTACGACGCCGATGACTCGCGCCGGCTCATGCAGCTCGTGGTCCGCGAGCTCGACCTCGACCCGAAGAGATACACGGCGCGCGGCCTGGCGGCCCAGGTCTCCAACCTCAAGAACGAGCTGATCGAGCCCGAGGAGTTCAAGGAGAAGGCCAAGGGTCCCAACGAGAGGGCCATCGCCGAGGCGTACGAGCTCTATCAGCGCCGCCTCCGCGAGGCGCACGCGCTCGACTTCGACGACATCATCATGGCGACCGTCCACCTGTTCCAGTCACACCCGCATGTCGTGGAGACGTACCGTCGCCGCTTCCGCCACGTGCTGGTCGACGAATACCAGGACACCAACCACGCGCAGTACATGTTGGTGAAGGCCCTGGTCGGGGAGCACGGGGGAGAGGTGCCACCGGGGGAGCTGTGCGTGGTCGGTGACGCCGACCAGTCGATCTACGCGTTCCGCGGCGCCACCATCCGCAACATCCTCGAGTTCGAGCGCGACTACCCCGACGCCCGCACGATCCTGCTGGAGCAGAACTACCGCTCCACCCAGACGATCCTGTCGGCGGCCAACGCGGTGATCGACCGCAACACCTCCCGCAAGCCCAAGCGGCTCTGGAGCGACCAGGGCGCGGGCGAGCAGATCGTCGGCTATGTCGCCGACACCGAGCACGCCGAGGCCGACTGGGTGGCCCGCGAGATCGACCGCCTCACCGACCGCGGTGACGCTCGCCCGGGCGACGTCGCCGTCTTCTACCGCACCAACGCGCAGTCCCGTGTGTTCGAGGAGGTGTTCATCCGCGTCGGCCTGCCCTACAAGGTGGTCGGCGGGGTGCGCTTCTACGAGCGCAAGGAGGTCCGTGACGCGCTGGGCTACCTGCGCGCGGTGGTGAACGACGACGACACGGTGAGCATCCGCCGCGTCCTCAACACCCCCAAGCGCGGCATCGGCGACCGGGCCGAGGCCTGCGTCGAGGCGCTCTCGGCCCGCGACCGCATCTCGTTCGGCCAGGCGCTGCGCCACGCCAAGGACGCTCCGGGCATCTCGACCCGGGCCGCCAACAGCATCGGCGACTTCGTCCAGCTCCTCGACGACCTGCGCGAGCTGTCCCGCACGGCCCCGCCCGAGGAGGTGCTCGAGTCGGTGCTCCAGCGCTCGGGCCTGCTCTCCGAGCTCGAGGAGAGCCTCGACCCGCAGGACCAGGGCCGGGTGGAGAACCTTCAGGAGCTCGTCAGCGTCGCCCGGGAGTACACCGAGCGCGTCGAGGCCCAGGCCGAGGACGCCGAGGAGGGTGAGGCCCCGGCCGCGACCCTGGCCGGCTTCCTCGAGCAGGTCGCGCTGGTGGCCGACGCCGACCAGATCCCGAGCGACGACCCCGACCACCAGGGCGTGGTCACCCTGATGACACTGCACACGGCCAAGGGCCTCGAGTTCCCGGTGGTCTTCCTGACCGGTCTCGAGGACGGCGTCTTCCCGCACACCCGCGCGCTCGGCGACAACAACGAGCTCGAGGAGGAGCGCCGCCTGGCCTATGTGGGGATCACCCGCGCCCGCCAGCGGCTCTACCTTTCCCGCGCGGTCACCCGCGGAGCGTGGGGCCAGCCGCAGTACAACCCGCCCTCGCGTTTCACGGCGGAGCTTCCGCCCGAGCTGATCCGCTGGGAGCGTACGGCCGGCAACTACACCTCCTGGTCGGGCACTGGTGGTGGCGTCGGTGGCCGCGCCGGTGGCGACCGCTCCCGGGGTGGCGGCTTCTCCGGCGGCACGCCGAAAGCGCAGCAGCTCGCGAGCCGCCTCGGCATCGACGGCAGCAAGCTCTCGACCGCGAGCGAGCTGCCCCAGGCGCCCAAGGTGTCGGCCGGCGACCGGGTCAACCACCAGCGTTACGGCCTGGGCCGGGTCGTCACCGTCGAGGGGCAGGGTCCCGGCGCCCGCGCTCAGATCGACTTCGGCGATCAGGTGATGTGGCTGGTCCTCCGGCACGCGCCCATCGAGAAGATCTAACAGCCAGGCAGCTGTACGCCGTGCTCGTGCAGCCAGCGGGTGGGCTCGATCGGGTTCTTGTAGTGGCCCACGTGCACCTCGAAGTGCAGGTGGGGCCCGGTGGAGTGGCCGGTCGAGCCCTCGTCGCCGATCCGCTGGCCGGCGGCCACGTGCTGGCCGTCGGCCACGGCGATCACCGACATGTGCCCGTAGTGGGTGAGATAGCCGTTGCCGTGGTCGATGAGCACGGCGTTGCCGTAACCGGCGGCCGCGCCCGCGCGGACGACCACGCCGGCGCCCGCCGCGAGGATGGGTGAGCCGTGCGGGCCGGCGATGTCGACGCCCGCGTGCAGCCGGCCCCAGCGCGGGCCGAAGCAGGAGGTCACCCGGCCCGACGGGTTCGGGTTGACCCAGGCCGCGCCGGGCTCGGCCACCTTCGGCGCCGCGGCGGCCGCCACGACCGGCTTGGGCCGCTTCTTCTGACCGGCGGACTGCATGGCGATGTCACCCACGGGAGGCGCCGCCGCGTCGCCCGCCAGGAACGGGTCGCCCGGCACGTACTCGTCGCCGCTGCCGAAGTCGGCGGCGATGGGTACGGGAACGTCGGCCGGGGCTTCCTGCCACGACGAGGCCGCGGCGGCCACCCCGCCGGTGATGCCGGTGGCGAGGGCGACGCCGAGGGCGACGGTCAGGGCCGCGTTGCGCGTACGGCGGCCGGCGAGGGCGAAGGGCAGGGCGACGTGCCGGCGTACCGTCTCCCGGCGGTGACGTCCGCCGGAGAACTCGACTCGATTCGGCACGCGGCAGGACCTCCCCAGTTGATGACCGACATCTGCCTGTCGGCCCACTGGGGCATGCACTGAGCCACCCGGGTGGCGGGAAACGCAACGCCTACCGAGGGGCAACCATCCGGCACCCCGGGAAGAAAAATCAGGAGGCGGCGGCCATGCCGGCGTACACCGACTCGACCTGGAGCTTGATGTCGACGCCGCGCTCGCGCAGGAACGGGATCGGGTCGGTCGGCGCGCCGTTCACGTGGATCTCGAGGTGCAGGTGTACGCCGTACGAGGCTCCGGTGTTGCCGACCTCGCCGAGCACCTGACCGGCCTTCACCTTGTCACCGACGTTGACCAGTACGCGGCGCGAGTGGGCGTAGATGACCTCGGTGCCGTCGTCGTTCCTCACGGTGACCGAGTAGCCGTAGCCGCCGTTGTAGCCGGCCTGGGTGACCTCGCCGGCGTGCACCGACTTGTAGGGCATGCCCTCGGGGGCGGTCAGGTCGATGCCGGCGTGCAGCTTGCCCCACCGGACGCCGTAGGGCGAGGTGAAGACGTAGTCGTCGAGGGGGAGCAGCCACACGTCCTCGGTGGCCTGCTCGGCGCTGACGTTCTGCTTGGCGGCCGAGTCGCGGCTGTCGCTGCGCGAGGCGGCGGTCTCGTCGGTGGCGCGGTCGGCGACGGCGTCGGCGACCTGAGCGCTCTGGAGGCTCTTCAGAACCTCGGTGTCGACCTGCTTGGTGTCGGGCATGTTGGCCGCGGCGCCCAGGGCCACGACTCCGGCTCCGACGAAGGCCGAGGTGACGGCGACGGCGTAGCGGCTGCGGGGAGGGGTGGGTACGCGGCGTCGGCCGCGATAGCGATCGGGCTCAGACGACAAGCGCTGGCGCACGAACAACCCTCCGTCGGTGGCAAAACGTCGGTGACGCGGGCCCACCTAATTGCCGGTGAACCAGGTCTTCCGTGCTGTCGGATCGGCGTTAACCGGTTGACAGCCGGGAGCCACGGTAACGAAACGGCAGCCGCGTCACAAGTCGCAGCGCCAATTCGCTGACAGTTCCTGGTCCGCATTGCGCAGCGAATGTCCGAATTCGTGGTCTTTCCCTGGTGAACTGTTCGCACACGCGGTGTGATTGCATGAGAAGCACAAAGTAAGGTGACGCAGAATACATTTCCCATCACGCCGGGTGATCACTGTTATGTGACCGCCGCTACCCCGCGGCCCCGGCGCGGGTTACCGTTCGTTCAGGTGACATCGCGGTCAGCGGCACGGAGGGTCAGGATGCAGGCACGGATCAGGGTCGTCGTAGCGAAGCCCGGGCTGGACGGGCACGACCGCGGGGCCAAGGTGGTGGCTCGCGCGCTGCGCGACGCGGGTATGGAAGTGGTCTACACCGGCCTGCACCAGACGCCGGAGCAGATCGTCGAGACCGCCATTCAGGAGGACGCCGACGCGATCGGTTTGTCCGTTCTGTCCGGCGCCCACATGACATTGTTCCGCCGCGTAATCGAACTGCTGGCGGAGCGTGACGCAAGCGATGTCGTCGTATTCGGCGGAGGCATCATTCCGGCCGACGACATCACCGAATTGGAAAAGCTGGGAGTGGCGCACATCTTCACTCCGGGAGCCACCACCGCGTCCATCGTCGAATGGGTACGCGCCAATGTCTCATCGCCGGTGGCTTGACCAGCGGAGATCCTACCAAGGGGCCAAGGGGCAAGGGGCAAGGGGAGAGGCCGGACGCACCCCTCACACGTCCGGCCTCTCATGCACGATGCCCCGCCGCCACCCCTCGACCGACAGGGCATCGGCCGCCTTCGCGCCGGTGCGCCGTAGCGCTCCGACACCACAATCAACGACGCCCCCAAAAGGGGGTTACGGGGGAAATCGCGCCGGGGTCACCCGGGTGGTCTAGCCTGTCGCGCCGTGACCGCCCCGTACCCCGTCGTCAAGCGCATCCCTGACGACCAGCCCTTCGTCGTCCGTCCCCACCTCGCCAAGCGCCTCGGCTTCGTCGGCGCCTCCAGCGCGTTCATCTGGCTGTTCACGCTCTGCCTGTTCGGTCTGGCCAGCCTCGGCGAGGACGACGTCCAGTGGGCGGCGCTGATCGCCGTCCCGTTGGTGATCGGGGCCCTGTTCTTCGTCTGGGTCGGCGGCATCGTCTGGCTCGTCGCCAGCGGCGGCCCGGTGCTCGCGGTCGGGCCGGCCGGCCTCTGGATCAAGACCCGGCCGACCCGGGGCCAGGCCGTCTGGCTGCCCTGGGAGCACATCGGGCTGATCAGCCGGCGGCGCTGGTTCGTCGAGAAAATGCTGGTCGTGCACCCGCGCGATCCGCGCGTGAACGACAGCCTGGGCGCCTTCACGGCGGTGGACGCGAGCAGCCTGAACCTGATCTACGGCAGCGGGCTCACCGCCACGCTGACCTTCGCCGACAAGAAAGAGGCCGAGATCCTCCAGGCGGTCGCCTATTTCGCGAACCATCGGGTACCGCTGGCGTGACCCCGTACCACCAGCCCCTCACGCCCCGGGTGTGTGGTCTTGCACACCGCGCACCCGCGCCTTCGGAGCACCCGTTCCGGTCGCTAGTCTGCGAATGAAGGCCTCGCAGGGCCGGACATTCTTCACGCCGGCGACTTTCGTTCGCCGCGCGCACACAGGTCGGGACGCAACGGTGCGGCTTGCCGGCGCTTGGCGTCGCGAGCGAAAGGAGACACGTGGACCTGTTCGAGTATCAGGGGCGTGACCTGTTCGAACGGCACGGGTTGCCCGTGCTGGGCGGCGGCGTCGCCGAGACCCCGCAGGAGGCCCGGGCGATCGCCGAGCGGCTCGGCGGCAAGGTCGTCGTCAAGGCGCAGGTCAAGGTCGGCGGCCGCGGCAAGGCGGGCGGCGTCAAGCTGGCCGACGGCGCCGACGAGGCCGAGGCCCGGGCGACCGACATCCTGGGCATGGACATCAAGGGCCACACGGTCGGAAAGGTGATGCTGGCCGAGACGGCCGACATCAAGGAGGAGTACTACTTCTCCTACCTGCTCGACCGCGCGAACCGCACCTTCCTCTGCATCGCCAGCGTCGCCGGCGGCATGGAGATCGAGACGGTGGCCGAGGAGCAGCCGGACCGGGTCGCCAAGATCGCCATCGACGCCACCAAGGGCGTCGACGAGGCCAAGGCCCGCGAGATCGTGGCCGCGGCCCAGTACCCGGCCGAGGTGGCCGACCAGGTCGTCGAGATCGCGGTGAAGCTCTGGCAGGCCTTCGTGGCCGAGGACGCCACCCTGGTCGAGGTCAACCCGCTGGCCAAGGTCGGCGACGGCCGGGTGCTGCTGCTGGACGCCAAGATCACGCTGGACGAGAACGCGGCGTTCCGGCACCCCGACCACGAGGCGCTGGTCGACCAGTCCGCGGTCGACCCGCTGGAGCAGGCGGCCAAGGCCAAGAACCTCAACTACGTCAAGCTGGACGGCGAGGTCGGCATCATCGGCAACGGCGCCGGCCTGGTCATGTCCACCCTCGACGTGGTGGCCTACGCGGGTGAGAAGCACGGCAACGTCAAGCCGGCCAACTTCCTCGACATCGGTGGCGGCGCGAGCGCCCAGGTGATGGCGAACGGCCTCGAGATCGTCCTCGGCGACCCGGCCGTGAAGTCGGTCTTCGTGAACGTCTTCGGCGGCATCACCGCCTGCGACGCGGTCGCGAACGGCATCATCCAGGCCCTCGCCCTGCTCGCCGAGCGCGGCGAGACCGTCACCAAGCCGCTCGTGGTACGCCTCGACGGCAACAACGCCGAGGCCGGCCGGGCCATCCTCGACGGAGCGAACAACCCGCTGGTCGAGCGGGTGGACACGATGGACGGAGCGGCCGAGCGCGCCGCCGAGCTCGCGGCTGCGGGGAAGTGACGTAATGGCGATCTGGCTTACCAAGGACTCGAAGGTCATCGTCCAGGGCATCACCGGCTCGGAGGGCTCCAAGCACACCAAGCGGATGCTCGCCGCCGGCACCCAGGTGGTCGGCGGTGTCAACCCGCGCAAGGCCGGCACCAAGGTCGACTTCGACGGCACCGAGCTGCCCGTCTTCGCGACCGTGGCCGAGGCGATGAAGGAGACCGGCGCCGACGTGTCGGTCATCTTCGTCCCGCCGGCGTTCACCAAGTCGGCGGTGGTCGAGGCGATCGACGCCGAGATCCCGCTCGCCGTGGTGATCACCGAGGGTGTGCCGGTGCAGGACTCGGCCGCCTTCTGGGCGTACAACATCGACCGTGGCCAGAAGACCCGGATCATCGGGCCGAACTGCCCCGGCATCGCGTCGCCCGGCGCCTCGAACGCCGGCATCATCCCGGCCGACATCACCCCGGGCGGCCGCATCGGCCTGGTCAGCAAGAGCGGCACGCTGACCTACCAGCTCATGTACGAGCTGCGGGACTTCGGCTTCTCGACCGCCGTCGGCATCGGTGGCGACCCGATCATCGGGACCACCCACATCGACGCGCTCAAGGCGTTCCAGGACGACCCGGAGACCGACGCCATCGTCATGATCGGTGAGATCGGTGGCGACGCCGAGGAGCGGGCCGCCGAGTTCATCAAGGCGAACGTCACCAAGCCGGTCGTCGGCTACATCGCCGGCTTCACCGCGCCTCCCGGCAAGACCATGGGTCACGCCGGCGCGATCATCTCGGGCTCGGCCGGCACCGCCGACGCCAAGAAGGCGGCGCTCGAGGCCGCGGGTGTCAAGGTCGGCAAGACGCCGAGCGAGACCGCCCGTCTCATGCGCGAAGTCATGAGCTGATTTCCGTACGCACGTTGGCGCGCCGTCAATTGATTGACGGCGCGCCGTCGTATCTACAGCGCCGGTCCGCCCCCGGCGTGGAAAAGTAGTTCGCGATGTCGACGCCATCCCGCCCGGACGACTCGGACGACCAGAAGGTCGCCGAGGCGGTTCAGGATGCCCCGGTCGTGCGGAACACCGAGCCGATCGAGCGTCACACCGAAGCGTTCGATCCGAACGACGACGAGGAAGCGACCGAGCAGAAGACCGTCCTGGTCGACGACAAGGCGCTCGGCAACCGCGAGACCGTCAAGCTGCCCACCCAGCGCCGCCCGCCGCCCGAGCGCGCCCGCCGGGCCCCGCTGCCGGTGGCGGCCGGCTTCGCCACCATCTGGGCCGCGCTGATCTCCTACCTGCCCGTGGCCGCCGTGATCGGCCTGGCCCGCACCCTCGAGGGCGCCGGTGGGCTGGCCGGGGCCGCGCACGCCGGGCTGGCCGGCTGGATGCTCGGGCACGGCGTGCCGATCGGCACCTCGATCGGATCGCTCGGCCTGGCCCCGCTGCTGCTCACCGCGCTCATCCTCTGGCGGCTGGAGCGGGCCGGGCTGCATGTCACCCGGGCCGTCGGCGCCCGCCGCTCGGGCTCAACGGCCGGAGCGCTCTCGGTCGCGTTCGCCATCGCCCTGACCTATTCGCTGCTCGGCTCGCTGGCCGCGCTCGCGGTCGACGGGCGCGGCACCGAGGTCACGCCGGGCCGGGCCGCGATCAACTTCTTCGTCCTGGGCGGGCTGGCCGCCTTCGCGGGCTCGGTGCGCGGCACCGGGGCGCTGGCCCGCTGGGCGCAGCGGATGCCGGCCGTCCTGCGGCATGGGCTGCGTACCGGCGTACTGGCGGCGTTGTTGATCCTCGCGGCCGGCGCCGCGGTCACCGGCCTGGCCGTCGCGGTCGGCGGCGGGCAGGCGGCCGACATGATCTCCGCCTACAACACCGGCGTGGCCGGGCAGGCCGGCATCACCCTGCTGAGCCTGGCCTACGGGGTGAACGGCGTGATCTGGGCCGCGGCCTATCTGCTCGGCCCCGGCTTCGCCCTCGGCACCGGATCGGTGGTGCGGCTGACCGAGGTGACCGTCGGGCCGCTGCCCACCCTGCCGCTGCTGGCCGGCCTGCCGAACGGGCCGATGGGCGCGCTCGGGGCGCTCCTGCTGTCGATCCCGGTGCTGGCCGGCCTGGCCGCCGGCTGGATGCTCACCCTGCGCGTCCACCGTGAGGCCGAGCAGGCCCCGCCGCCGGAGGTCCGCCGCCGCCCCGGGTCGACACGTCCGCCGGCGAAGCCGAAGACCCCCGACACCCCGTGGTCGCTGCTGCTCGGCGGCGGTCTGATCGCCGGTCCCGCCGCCGGCATCGTGCTGGGCGTGCTGGCCGACATGTCCGGCGGCCCGCTGGGCGACGGCCGGATGGCCACCATCGGGCCCGACGCCGGGCAGGTCGGCCTGGTCGCCACCGCCGTGGTCGGCGTCTCGGCGGCGATCGGCGCGGCCGCGGCCCGGCGCTTCAAGAGATCCAGCGCATGAAAAAGGGGCGCCCGGCCGGGCGCCCCTTTTTCTTCGAAGGTCAGTTGTTGCGGTTCTGGAGGTCTTCCCAGTTGATGTTCTGACCGGCGGTGAGCGCCCAGATCAGCAGGCCGATGCCGAGCACCGCGGCCACGGCGCCGCAGATCAGGCCGGTCAGGGCCTGGCTGCGGTTGGTGGCACGGCCCGCGTTCGCCTTCTGCAGACCGAGCCAGCTCACGATGGCAGCGGCGATACCGAGCGGGATACCGAGATATACGCAGCAGACCAGGGGGATCGCGACGATCCCGAGGATCATGCCGACGAGACCCTGGGTGTTCTGGTTGCCGGCCGGCGGGTCGACCGGATCGCCGCCCGGGGGGCCGTAATAGGGGGGTGGGGTTGTCACGCGTCCTCCAGTGTCACAAATGGCGCTGGCACAGCGACAGATTCACATTCCTGAGAATCGGCAGCGTAACCGATGATCAGGGGTTTTGTGTTACCCGTTGTCAGCCGCCGCGAACCACGGAGATAGGCTCCTCGGGTGACCGACCCCGCGCCCGCCCGCCTGGTCGTCCTCGTCTCCGGTTCGGGCAGCAACCTCCAGGCTCTGCTCGAGGCCACCGCCGATCCCGCCTACGGCGCGCAGGTCGTCGCGGTGGGCGCCGACCGTGACGGCATCGCCGGCCTCGACCGTGCGGCCGCCGCCGGTGTGCCGACGTTCGTCGACTCGGTGAAGGCGTACGAGACCCGTGACGACTGGGACGCGGCCCTCGCCAGCCACGTCGCCGAGTTCAAGCCCGACCTGGTCGTCTCCGCCGGCTTCCTCAAGCTGGTCGGCCCGGCGTTCCTGGCCGCGTTCGGCGACCGCTACATCAACACGCACAACGCGCTGCTGCCGTCGTTCCCCGGCATCCACGGCCCGCGCGACGCCCTCGCCTACGGCGTGAAGATCGCCGGGGCGACCCTCTTCTTCGTCGACGCCGGCGTCGACACCGGCCCGATCATCGCCCAGGTCGCGGTGCCCGTGCTCGACGGCGACACCGAGGAGGCGCTCACCGAGCGCATCAAGGTGGCCGAGCGGGCCCAGCTCGTCGAGTGGGTCGGCCGACTGGTCCGCGAGGGCTGGACCATCCAGGACAGGAAGGTACGCATTCCATGAGTTCGACTGCCGAGGGGCGCCGCCCGATCCGTCGCGCGCTGCTGAGCGTGTACGACAAGACCGGGCTGGTCGAGCTCGCCCAGGCGCTGCACGCGGCCGGGGTGCAGATCGTCTCCACCGGCTCGACCGCCTCGACGGTCGAGGGCGCCGGCGTGCCGGTCACCCGGGTCGAGGAGCTGACCGGCTTCCCCGAGTGCCTGGACGGCCGGGTCAAGACGCTGCACCCGCGGGTGCACGCGGGCCTGCTGGCCGACCTGCGGCTGCCGTCGCACGAGCAGCAGCTGGCCGAGTTCGAGATCGCGCCGTTCGACCTGCTGGTCAGCAACCTCTACCCGTTCACCCAGACGGTGGCCTCGGGCGCGAGCGTCGACGAGTGCGTGGAGCAGATCGACATCGGCGGCCCGGCCATGGTCCGCTCCGCCGCCAAGAACCACCCGTCGGTCGCGGTGGTGACCGCCATCGAGGCGTACCCCCTGGTCCTGAAGGCTCTGGAAGCCGGCGGCTTCACGCTGACGCAGCGCAAGGCGCTGGCGGCGCGGGCGTTCGCCGACATCGCCGAGTACGACGTGGCGGTGGCCAACTGGACCGCCCGGACCCTGGTCGAGGAGGCCGGCTGGCCCGAGTTCGCCGGGATCGCGCTGAAGAAGAAGAACAACCTGCGCTACGGCGAGAACCCGCACCAGCAGGCCGCTCTCTACGTCGACGCGAACGCGCCGGTCGGGCTGGCCCAGGCCGAGCTGGTGCACGGTGGCGAGCTGTCGTACAACAACTACGTCGACGCCGACGCCGCGTGGCGCAGCGCCAACGACTTCGACCAGCCCTGCGTGGCCATCATCAAGCACGCCAACCCGTGCGGCATCGCGGTCGGCGCCGACGTGGCCGAGGCCCACCGCAAGGCCAACGACTGCGACCCGGTCTCCGCGTTCGGCGGTGTCATCGCGGTCAACCGCGAGGTCACCGAGGCGATGGCCAAGCAGCTCGACGGCATCTTCACCGAGGTGATCGTCGCGCCGTCGTACGAGGCCGGCGCCCTGGAGATCTTCCAGGGCAAGAAGAAGCTGCGGGTGCTGGTCGCCCCGGCCTGGAAGCCGAGTCTGGCCGAGGTCAAGCAGATCGGCGGCGGCGCCCTGGTGCAGCTGGCCGACCGCATCGACGCGCCCGGCGACGACCCGGCCAACTGGGAGCTCGCCACCGGCGACGCGCTGTCCGCGGACGACCTGGCCGACCTGGCGTTCGCCTGGCGGGCGATCCGCAGCGTCAAGAGCAACGCGATCCTGCTGGCCAAGGACGGCGCCACCGTCGGCGTCGGCATGGGTCAGGTCAACCGGGTCGACTCGGCCCACCTCGCGGTCAACCGGGCCGGCGCCGACCGGGCCAAGGGCAGCCTGGCCGCCTCCGACGCCTTCTTCCCGTTCCCGGACGGGCTCGAGGTGCTGATCGCGGCCGGCGTCAAGGCGGTCGTGCAGCCGGGCGGCTCGATCCGCGACAACCTGGTGATCGAGGCCGCGGCGAAGGCCGGGATGACCGTCTACCTGACCGGGACGCGGCACTTCTACCACGGCTGATGGACCTCCTCGTGCAGGACCGGACCTTCTCGGGCGCCGACTGGGCGCTCGAGGAGGTCACCGGTGTCCGCTACGAGGACTGCGCGTTCCACAACGTCGACTGGTCGGAGGCGCGGCTGACCGGCTGCGTCTTCACCAATTGCACCTTCGGCAACGTCCGTTTCAACGCGGCCGTGCTGAGCACCGTCGCCATCATGCAGTCGACGATGCAGCGCTGCTCGTTCTTCGACGCGACGCTGACCGGCTGCAAGCTGACCGGCACCCAGTTCGTCGACTGCGGCCTGCGGCCGATCACGGTCGAGGGCGGCGACTGGGGTTTCGTCAACCTGCGCGGCCAGAACCTCACCGGAGCCGGGCTGTCCGGCCTACGGTTGCGGGAGGCCGACCTGATGGGCGCCGACCTGACCCGGGCCGACCTGCGCGGCTGCGACCTGTCGAACGCCCGGCTCACCGACGCCGTGCTCAAGGGCGCCGACCTGCGCGGCGCCGACCTCGACGGCGTGCAGCTGCGCGGCGTCGACGTGACCTGCGCGAAGATCGACATCGCTCAGGCGGTGCAGTTCGCCTCCGCCTACGGCGCCCTCGTCGGGGAATAGCCGGAGTGGCTTATTTCGCGTTAAGCCGACCAGGACGAAACGTGGAGTTAACCGACTGATACGTTCGCAAAAAACGTCCCGGAGACTGGGAGTGGATAGAGCTATGGGCAAGAAGGTAACCGTCGTAGGTGCCGGCTTCTACGGGTCCACGACTGCACAGCGCCTGGCCGAGTACGACATCTTCGACACCGTGGTGCTCACCGACATCATCGACGGCAAGCCGGCCGGCCTGGCCCTCGACATGAACCAGTCCCGGCCGATCGAGGGCTTCGAGACCAAGGTCGTCGGCGTCACCACCGGCCCCAACGGCGAGGGCTACGAGGCCATCGAGGGCTCCGACGTCGTCGTGGTCACCGCCGGCCTGCCCCGCAAGCCCGGCATGAGCCGCATGGACCTCCTCGAGGTCAACGCCAAGATCGTGCGCCAGGTGGCCGAGAACATCGCCAAGTACGCGCCGAACGCCGTCGTCATCGTGGTCTCGAACCCGGTCGACGAGATGACCGCACTGGCCCAGATCGCCACCCAGTTCCCCAAGAACCGGGTCTTCGGCCAGGCCGGCGTGCTCGACACCGCCCGCTTCACCAACTCGATCGCCGAGACCCTCGCGGTGCCGGTCAAGAGCGTCAAGGCGCTCACCCTCGGCTCGCACGGCGACACCATGGTCCCGGTCCCGTCGCGCTGCACGGTCGACGGCAAGCCGCTGTCCGACCTGCTCCCGGCCGACAAGATCGAGGAGCTCGTGGTCCGCACCCGCAACGGCGGCGCCGAGGTGGTCGCCCTCCTCAAGACCGGCTCGGCCTACTACGCCCCGTCGGCCGCCGCCGCCCGCATGGCCAAGGCCGTGGTCGAGGACTCGGGCGAGGTTCTCCCGGTCTGCGCCTGGGTCGACGGCGAATACGGCATCAACGGCGTCTACCTGGGCGTCGAGGCCCAGATCGGCCGCGAGGGCATCAAGAAGGTCGTCGAGGAGAAGCTCACCGACGCCGAGATCGCCGGCCTCAAGGAGGCCGCCGAGGCGGTCCGCGCCAAGCAGGCGGATGTCGCGAACCTCTGATTCGTGTTGTGGGAAAGGCCGGGCCGTTCGGGTCCGGCCTTTTTCTTGTACGCGCGCGTCACGGTGGTCCGACCGGTGCGGTCATCTCACGCACTGGCGTTGCGGAACGCTTCCCCCAAATGCGACACGGCAACGGCTTTCGCCTCCTTCAAGGCACGCCGGCGAGTGGCGCGGGCCCGGACCGGGTCGGCGTCACTGGCGTAGGCCAGGTCGGGGTGCAGCAGCTGGATGGCGTGGACAAGGAGGTCGCCGGCGACCAGCAGGTTGTCGTCGCCGTCCTCGACCAGGACGGACTGATGACCCGGCGTGTGACCGGGCGTCGCCACGACCCGGACGCCAGGCCCGAGCGCCAGGTCGCCGTCGAGCTCCTGAAGGCGGCCCTCGGCCCGCAGCGGCTCGATCAGCAGGTCGAACTGGCCGGCCTGGTCGCGATGGGCCTCGTAGAGCTCCACATCGGCCCGCTGCACGAGCACCCGGGCCGCCGTGAAGGGTGAGTCGCGCGGGACGGCCCAGCCCATGTGGTCGTTGTGCAGGTGGGTCAGCACGATCGTCTCGACGTCGCCCGGCTCGATGCCGGCCGCGGCCAGCTCGTCGGGCAGCCGCCCCGGCACCGGCGCCCAGTCGGCCGCCAGCGACCCGGACGGCCCGATGCCCGCGTCGACCAGCGTGACCGGCCCGTCCCCGAGCCGCACCGCATAGCTCCGGAAGCGCAGCCACCACTCGCCCTCGGCCGTCACCGCGGCCGGATCGGCCGCGTCGGCCGCCGCCCACTGCTCGGCCGTGGCGTCGGGGAACGCCTCGGCGCGGGGCAGGAAGAAGGGCCCTTCCGCGTCCTGAAGAGCGATGACCGTGAGCCGTCCGACTGCGTGGGTGAGTGGCATGCCCGCGATTGTGCCCGGCGCGCGGGCTCGCCCGCGCGCCGGATTTTCGATCTGTGGACAACTTCCGGGCCTGTGGACAACTAGCGATCGAGGCCCTGGTCGTCGCTAACGTCGAAGGCGCGCGGTGTCCCACCCTGGGCGGGGGTGGAGGCGGCCGTTGCCGTTGAGGTCGCGGAGGCGATCACCTCGGCGATGCCGGGGCGGCCCGACTCCACGACGAAATCCGCCGCTGTGCGGACGGAGGCCGTCGGGGCCCAGACCGTGTCGACCAGGCGGAGGCTGCTCACCATGCGCTCCCGGGTGACGTCGCAGACCACGTATCCGCGCTGGTTGTCGATGTACCGCCAGTGCGGGCTCTCCGCCATGATGGGGTCGTAGGTGGCGTGGAACGACGCCGTGTTCGCGTTGCCGCCCGAGGTGATCGAGGTGCCGGTGATCTCGGCGCCGACGACCGGGGTCGAAGGGTCGTCGAAGTTCGGCCGCAGGTCGCTCACCCATGTGCAGTGCCGGTCGCCGGTCAGCACGACCGGGTTGTCCACCTTGCGGAACAGCTTGAGCAGCCGGGTGCGCTGGGCGCGATAACCGTCCCAGTTGTCGAAGTCGAAGACCTGCTCGGGGCCGGCCTTGCGGTCGTTCTGGGCCCACATCACCTGGTTGGCCAGCAGGTTCCACCGGGCTCCCGAGTGGCGCAGCCCGTTGACCAGCCAGCTCTCCTGCTCGGGGCCGGTCATGCTCAGCGCCGGGTCCTGTGCCGCCTCGAGCGTGGCCGGCTGGTCGCTGCGGTACTGCCGGGTGTCGACGACGTGCACGCTCGCGAGCGACCCGAACCGGAAGCGGCGGTAGAGCTGCATGTCGAGCCCGCGCGGCAGCGACGACCGGCGCAGCGGCATGTGCTCGTAGTAGGCCTGGAAGGCCGCGATCCGCCGGGCTCGAAACGATTCGGGGGTCTGCAGGGCGGGGTCCTGCGGGATCTCGTCGGCCCAGTTGTTGTCGACCTCGTGGTCGTCGAAGGTGACGATCCACGGGAAGGCGGCGTGCGCCGCCTGCAGGTCGGGGTCGGCCTTGTAGGTCGCGTGCCGCGCGCGGTACTGCTCCAATGTGTACGGCTCGTCGCTGCCTTCGTGCTGGCGCACCGCCGCCGCGTTGCGCGGTCCCTCGTAGATGTAGTCGCCGAGGAACGCGACGAAGGCGAGGTCTTCCTGGGCCAGGTGCTGATAGGCGGTGTAGAAGCCGGCCTGGTAGTCCTGGCAGCTGGCGAAGGCGAACCGCAGGTGCCGCGGCTTCGACAGAGCGGCGGGTGCGGTGCGCGTGCGCCCGGCCGGCGAGATCCGCCCGGCGGCCCGGAAGCGGTAGTAGTACTCCGCGTCGGGGCGCAGCCCGCGCACGTCCACATGCACCGAGTGGCCCAGCGAGGGCAGGGCGGCGGTGACACCGGAGCGGCGTGACTTGCGGAAGAGCGGATCGGCCGCGATCTCCCACTCGACGGGCACGACCCGGTCGGGGACGGCGCCGTGCAGGCGGGTCCACAGCACCACCGCGTCCGGCAGCGGGTCGCCCGAGGCCACGCCGAGCCCGAAGACGTCCGCGGGAAGCGTGGTGCTCGTATGGGCGTACCCCGCGGTGGGATTGAGCAGCAGCGGGCCGGTGGCGACGGCCCCGGCGCCGGCGGAGAGGAGCAGTCGACGGCCGATCGGCTGGTTGAGCTTCTCTTGCAGTGACATTCCTCGATGCCATCGGGTTTGCGATACAAGGTGCCGACAAGCGGGCAAACTGGTTGGGGCGATCGGGGTAAATCCCGGTCCGGGGGCGACAGATGATCTTCGACGGCCCTGCAGTACGCTCGTACTGCTAAAAACATGGGAGAGGAGCGCCGGCCGAATGGCGAAAATCAAGGTCACTAACCCGGTGGTGGAGCTCGACGGCGACGAGATGACCCGGATCATCTGGAAGCAGATCCGGGAGCAGCTGATCCTGCCCTACCTCGATGTCCCCCTCGAGTACTACGACCTGTCGATCCAGTACCGCGACGAGACCGACGACCAGGTGACCATCGACGCGGCCAACGCCATCAAGCGCCACGGCGTCGGCGTCAAGTGCGCGACGATCACCCCGGACGAGGCCCGCGTCGAGGAGTTCGGCCTCAAGAAGATGTGGCGGTCGCCCAACGGCACCATCCGCAACATCCTCGGTGGCGTCGTCTTCCGTGAGCCGATCATCATGCAGAACGTGCCGCGGCTGGTGCCGGGCTGGACCAAGCCGATCATCATCGGCCGGCACGCCCACGGCGACCAGTACAAGGCCACCGACTTCGTGGTGCCCAGCGCCGGCAAGCTGACCGTCACGTTCACCCCCGAGGACGGCTCGGCGCCGATGGAGTTCCACGTCGCCGACTACCCGGGCGGTGGCGTCGCCATGGCGATGTACAACTACGACGAGTCGATCCGCGACTTCGCGCGCGCCTCGTTCCGGTACGGCCTGGCCCGCAACTACCCGGTCTACCTGTCGACGAAGAACACGATCCTCAAGGCGTACGACGGTCGCTTCAAGGACCTGTTCGCCGAGATCTTCGAGACCGAGTTCGCCGACCAGTTCAAGGCGGCCGGCCTCACCTACGAGCACCGGCTGATCGACGACATGGTCGCGGCCGCGCTCAAGTGGGAGGGCGGCTACGTCTGGGCCTGCAAGAACTACGACGGTGACGTGCAGTCCGACACCGTGGCCCAGGGCTTCGGCTCGCTCGGCCTGATGACCTCCGTGCTGATGACCCCGGACGGCAAGACCGTCGAGGCCGAGGCCGCGCACGGCACGGTCACCCGGCACTACCGGCAGTGGCAGAAGGGCGAGAAGACGTCGACGAACCCGATCGCTTCGATCTTCGCCTGGACCGGTGGCCTCAAGCACCGCGGCAAGCTGGACGGCACCCCCGAGGTGACCCAGTTCGCCGAGACGCTGGAGAAGGTCTGCGTCGAGACCGTCGAGGGCGGTCAGATGACCAAGGACCTGGCGCTGCTCATCTCGCGGGACGCCCCGTGGCTCTCGACCGACGAGTTCATGAACGCGCTCGACGAGAACCTGGCGCGCAAGCTCGCCTGATCCGTTCGTGGCACAAGGCCGTCGGCATCCGCCGGCGGCCTTGTGGCATATATAGACGATGCACAACGTACGGGTGCTGCTCTTCGACGGCGTGCAGAGTCTCGACGTCACCGGACCGGTCGAGGTCTTCACCAACGCCGGCGGCTACCGGGTCACCACCGCGAGCCCCGGTGGCCGGTCCGTGCGTACGTCGAGCGGCCTGACCCTGGTCCCGGACGGGCCGCTGGACGAGACGGTGCCCGACACGCTGGTCGTTCCCGGCGGGGCCGGGACGCGCCTGCCGCCCCGCGACGTGGTCGAGTGGCTGCGCCACCACGGTGCCCGGCCGCCGCGGGTCATGTCGGTCTGCACCGGGGCGTTCCTGCTGGCCGCGGCCGGACTGCTGAACGGGCGCCGGGCCACCACCCACTGGCAATACTGCGCGACCCTGGCCAAGCGCTATCCGGGCATCGAGGTCGAACCAGACCCGATCTTCGTACGGGACGGTGGCGTCTTCACCTCGGCCGGCGTCACCGCCGGCATCGACCTGGCGCTCGCCCTGGTCGAGGAGGACCTGGGCCGCGACGCGGCGCTCGCGGTGGCCCGGGCATTGGTCATGTTCCTGCGGCGGCCGGGCAACCAGGCGCAGTTCAGCGCCCAACTCTCGGCGCAGACGGCCCGGCGGGAGCCGCTCCGGGACGTACAACGGCTGATCATCGAGCATCCGGAGGCTGATCTGTCGGTGGCGGCGCTGGCCGCGCACGCCAACCTGTCGCCACGGCAGTTCGCGCGGGCGTTCGCGGCGGAGACCGGCACCTCGCCCGGACGCTACGTCGACCGCGTACGACTGGAGACCGCTCGCCGCCTCCTGGCCGAGACCACCGACGGCGTGGCGGAGGTGGCGAAGGCCGCCGGTTACGGCACGCCGGAGGCCATGCGCCGGGCCTTCCTGGGCACTCTCGGCGTCTCGCCGGCCGAGTACCGGCGCCGCTTCTGAGATGGCGCAAATTGCATGTTTAGGTCCGTAACCCGTGGTTACGGACCTCGTTTCTCATGGCAGAACGGATGGGCCGCGCGACGCCGAGGGGTCGCCCACCGATCCGGCTGCCTTGTCCCGGGCGCCGATCGGTTCTCTCGGCGGTTGTACGGCCATGTAGGCGCCGCCTGCCGTCCCTTCCCAGCGGGGGTCCCTGTCCCGGGACCCCCGCCCCTCTTCACCCGCCCCGAAGGCCTCTGTCGTCGCAGAGAAGGCGGGAGAGAGGAAGGGAAGCTCAGGCGGCCTCGCGCAGCAGCTGCGCGGCCCTCTCGGGGACGATGTCGTTGACGAAGTAGCCCATGGCCGACTCGGAGCCGGCGAGATACTTCAGCTTGTCGGCCGCGCGCCGGATGCTGAACAGCTGAAGGTGAAGATAACCGAGGTCGCGGCCGTCGCCCACGACCGCCTGGTGCCAGGCCGAGATGTACGGCATCGGTTTGCCGAACAGTCCGTCGAAGCGCTTCAGCATGTCGAGGTAGAGCGGCCCGAACGCGTCGCGCTCGGCGTCGGACAGCGCCGGGATGTCGGCCACCTTGCGGTTCGGCGCGATCTGCACCTCGAACGGCCAGCGGGCCGCGGCCGGCACGAACGCCGTCCAGTGCTCGTTGCCGCCGACGATCCGGGTGCCCTGCTCCCGCTCGGCCGCCAGCACGTCGGTGTAGAGGTCGCCGCCGGTCCGCTCCTTGTATTTGGCGGCCGCGGCCAGCATCAGCTTCGTGCGCGGCGGCACGGTGGGATACGCGTAGATCTGCCCGTGCGGGTGGTGCAGCGTCACGCCGATCTCGACGCCGCGATTTTCGAACGGGAAGACCTGGGCCACACCGGGCAACTGCGAGATCTCGGCCGTACGGTCGGCGAGCACGTCCACGACCGTCCGCACGCGGGCCGGTGTGAGCGCACCGAAGAAGCTGTTGTGGTCGCTCGTGAAGCACACGACCTCACAACGGCCCACGCCAGGGCGTACGGGAACCATGGGGTTGATCTCTTCGACCTCGTCCGGGGAGACCCGGTCGCTGAACGACGGGAACTGGTTCTCGAACACCACGACGTCGTAGTCGGGGGCCGGGATCTCGCTGGCGAACGTGGACGTGGTCGGGCAGAGCGGGCAGGCGTCGCTCGGCGGCAGGAACGTGCGGGTCTGCCGGTGGGCGGCGATCGCGATCCACTCGTCGACGAGCGGGTCGTAGCGCAACTGCGAGGTGTGCGGCGGCGTCGGAAGGGTGCGGGTGTCCGCGTGCTCGGCCCGGTGCGAGCCCTCCTCCTCGTTGAAGTAGATCAGCTCACGGCCGTCGGAGAGACGGATCGCCGTGCGGCTCTTGAAGGTCACTGGCCACTCACCATCACAAGTTCTGGAACTGTTTCGATCAGCAATGCACGGGCCTGCTCGTCCAGCCCGTCGTCGGTGATCAGCACGTCGGCCCGCTCCAGCGGGACGATCGAGCTGATGCCGACGGTGCCCCACTTGGTGTGGTCGGCGAGCACGACGAGACGCTCGGCCGCCTCGACGAGGGCCCGGTTGACGTCGGCCTCCATGAGGTTCGGCGTCGTATATCCGGCGCGCTCGCTCATCCCGTGCACGCCCAGGAAGAGCATGTCGAGGTGGAGGGTGCCGATCGCGGCCACCGCGACCGGTCCGACCAGGGCGTCCGAAGGGGTGCGGGTGCCGCCGGTCAGCACGACCGTCTGGTCGGGGCGGCCGGCCCGGTAGAAGACGTCGGCGACCGGGATCGAGTTCGTCACGACGGTCAGCGACGGCACGTCGACGAGGCGCTGCGCCAGCTCGGCGGTCGTGGTGCCGGCGGACAGCGCGATGGCGTCGCCGGGGGAGACCATGGCGGCGGCGCGCATGGCCATGGCGGATTTCTCGAGGCGCTGGCGCACGCTCTTGGCGGCGAAGCCGGGCTCGTGCGCGGAGCCTGGGCTGACGGTGGTCGCTCCGCCGTGTACCTTCGCCAACAGGCCGCGATCGGCCAGCGACTCCAGGTCGCGGCGGATCGTCATGTCGGAGACGCCGTACTCGGCGGCGAGCTCGCTGACCCGCACGCCGCCGGCGGCCCGGACCCGGTCGAGGATCGCGGCCTGGCGCTGCTGCGCCAGCATCAGAGGATCCGCACTAATTCGAACACGCCCGAACACTACCTTGTGATCGGGCGTGACCGAAAGAGTGTTCTCAGATACCTCTACCGCGCTTGTGCAGCGCTGACAGCACGTTCTCGACCTTGACCGCACCGGTCATCGCGGCGAGGGCGATCGCGGTACGAGGTTCCTTCCAGTTCGCCCGCACGGCCTCCTTGCTGAACTGCCACGCCTGGCTGCGATTGCCGGAGGCGGCCGACCAGCACGCGAGCTGGCCGTAGACGCGGGCCGCGCCCGGGCGGCAGCCGCTGATCTCCGGATGCCGCTGCATCATCCAGCGCAGCGAGCTGATCTTCGTCGCGTACTCGTAGGCATAGTGCGAGGTCCGCCCCCACAGCACCCGCACCAGCGGCTCGTCCAGGTGCACGATCGGCGCCCGGCGGGCGGCCCGCAGCAGCAGGTCCCAGTCCTCGTTCTGGCTGCCCGGCGCGTCCTCGGCGACCAGCCCGATCGCGTCCTCGGCCAGCGCCGTGCGGCGGATCAGGAACGACGACGAGTGCAGCATGGCCATCCGCGACCGGGCCAGCTCGTCGACGGTGACCCGGCTGCGCCCGGCCAGCCGGGCGGTGGTCTTCCCCTCGTATTCGACCTCGATCGCACACGTCGCGAACTCGGCGTCCGAGTCGGCCAGCAGCGCGGCCACCTGACGGCGCAGCTTGTCCGGGCTCCACTGGTCGTCGTCGTCGCAGAAGGCTACGTATTCGGTGTCCAGGGCCAGGATGCCGGTGTTGCGGGCGCCGGCCAGACCGGACGTACGCCAGTTGGTGAGCACCAGCACCTGCACGCCCTCGGTGGCGGCGAGCAGATAGTCCGGCTCCGTCTGGTCGTACACCACCAAGACCTTGATCTCGCCCGGATAGCGCTGGTCACGCACCGAGGCGATGGCCTTGCGGACCAGCTCGGGCCGGTTCCGGGTGGGGATCACGACACCGACGGACGGCCAGTTCATCGACTCTCCTCTTTCAGAAGCGGATATCCGTACGCCCGCAGCATCGGCGCACACACCGCTCCGACCAGGCGGCGCTGTTTGGCGGGCAGGGAGCTCACCCAGGCGTCGTCGCGGCGCAGCTCCAGGCGCCCGACGGTGAAGCGCATCGGGTTGCCGGCCGCGGAGTGCCCGACGCCCAGATCGGCGTGGCCGTCGCCGAGGAAGGCCAGATCGCCGGGCTGGAGCCGCAGCCCCGCGAAGTCGCCGATCTTCAACAACTCCGAACGCGGATGGGCGAGGAACTCCTCGTAGCGCAGCCGGTGAACGGCCACGCCGCGCTTGGCGAGCAGCCCGAAGGCGGCGTTGTGGGCATTCCAGAGCATGGCCGAGCGGCCGGGGGAGTAGCGGGTCATCTCCTCGGCGCCGTCGGTCTCCGGCCGGGAGACCCGCTTGGTCCAGGAGTACGCCACCCCGCGCGCATCGCGGACGACATGAACCACGCGTAGATCGATGTCGGCGGCCCAGCGCAGCACATGCGCGAGCGCCGAGTGCTTGGACGAGTCGACGACGACCTCGGCCCCCGACACGTCGGCCGCCGCCGCGTAGACGCGGGCGTAGAAGTCCGCGTACTCGCGAACCTCGTCCGGCGCCTCGGCCGCGGTGGCGAGCCGCGGGATGTGCCGGGTGCGCTCGACGGCGTCGCGCAGCGCGTGCACCCGGTCGACGTCGACGTGGTGCCAGCCGCCGAAGGCACGCTCGCCGACCCGGCGCCAGAACGCGCAGCCCGAGAAGCGCGATCCGCAGCCGCACCGCTCGTCGTCGCGGATGTCCCGCTGCCAGAGGTGGACGACCTCGCCGAGCGCGCACACCCCGGGCAGTTGACCGAGCAGACGTTCGACGAGCGTTGTCCCACTTCGTCCTAATCCACCCAGAAATACCACACGTGCCACTCTTGCCCACCTTCGCTCGTTTCGCTCCTATAACGAGCGAACAAGCGCGAAGGAGGCGTTGCGTGACAATCGAGGCGTTCGACCGCGTCCACCTGGACGGGACGGGCATCGACCGGATCACCGAGGCGGAGGTCGTGGCCGTAGTCCGCGACTCTTTGGCCCGCGGCCGGGGCGGCCGGATCATCACGCCGAACATCGACATCCTGCGCCGCGCCCAGGTGGACGCGGAGTGCCGCCGCCACTTGAACGACGCCGACCTGATCGTGGCCGACGGCATGCCACTGGTCTGGGCCAGCCGCCTGGGCGGGCAACCGCTACCCGAGCGGGTAGCCGGCAGCAGCCTGATCTGGTCTTTGTCGGAGGGCCTGGGCCGCGACCACCGCTCCATCTTCGTGATCGGCGGAGCCCCCTCCGACCACGAGAAGGACGGAGCCACCCGAGCCGCCGACCGTTTGGCCGCCGCATGCCCCGGCTTGCGCATCGCCGGAACGTTGTGCCCGCCGTTCGGCTTCGACCGCGACCCCTTGATGTACGAGGACTTCTGCCGCAAGGTGGCCGGAGCCGACCCGGACCTGGTGTTCGTGGGCCTCGGCTACCCCAAACAGGAACGCATGATCACCCGCCTGCGAGCCCTCCTCCCACAGTCCTGGTTCATCGGCTGCGGCGCCGCGGTCAACTTCGTAGCCGGCGACATCGAACGGGCCCCACGCTGGATGCAGCGCACCGGCTTGGAGTGGGCTCACCGTCTGGGCACAGAGCCCCGCCGCTTGGCCAGCCGCTACTTACGCCACGACGCCCCCTACGCGCTGCGCTTGCTGGCCCAGGCCCCCGGCCAGAGAGCACGTGCCCGCTGACCTCCTGCCTAGCGGATGCTTCCAGCGCCCACGCTTATGAATGCCGTCGCCGCGCAGAAGTCTCAGATTGGCCATTGCGCCGACGGCTTCCTGCCGGCCGTTGTCGAGAATCCAATCGACGCGGGGCCGCGCATAATTCATGGCGATAAGGCGCACATTTAATTGCGTACCCGCCGAGGCTGAAGATGCCGGAACGCGTCGTTGCGGTTGCCGATGCTCTTCGATGGTCGCAACGGGCTCCGCCGGTCTGCGCTTCGGGGAGCGCACGGGTGACGGCGCCGACGATTGCCAGGGCGCGGCCGCACTGCGATGTGCCCGCTCAGCCCGCGTCGGCGCTTGCTCTCGTGCCCGCGCGGGTGTCTGCGCTTGTAGTGGTGCCGGCGTCGGCGACTGTCCTTGGGCGGGTGTCGGCGCTTGTGCTGACGTTTGCTCTGGTGCTCGCGCCGGCGTCTGTCCTGGTAGCCGGGTCTTGACCTGTTCCGGAGCTTGCGCTGGCCTTTGCTCTCGTGCTGGTGGCGGGCATGGCGTGCGCTCCTGCGTTCGCGGCGGTGGCTGAGTGGAGTCGCGTGGTCGTGCGTCGGTCGGCGGCTCCTGCGCGTTTCTTTGTTCGCATCGGAGCCGGAAGAGTTTCATGCCGTGGCGCTGAAGAAGGCCCCACGCGCGGCGACGCTCGTGCTCCCGGCGTTCAGCATCGTTTCCGGGCGACCAATTGCGCGCTCGAGTGCGATCACGCATGAGGTTCATTTGCTGGCGAGAGAATAGTCCAAGCTGTTGGTATCGCATGTCCAATTATCCCGCCGCCGGACCGCGAAATCCATCGATAATCCATGTCGATCATGCCAAACATCAAATCCGTCACCGCACAATATGAGGGCTTCGGAAAGTCGCTTTGTTGCTGAAGGGTGAAGGGTGAGGGGAGAATAAGAGGCGCCCCAATGTTGGCCAGGCCCCGCCCGCCGCTCAGCGCAACGCGGGTCGCGGCGGTGAGCGGCGCCGCGCTCCCGTGGGATGCCCGGCCCGACCAGCGGCAGAGCGCGACGCGGGTCGCGGCGGTGAGTGGCGCCGCGCTCCCGTGGAAAGCCAGGCCCGACCAGCGGCAGAGCGCGACCCGGCTCGCGGCCGTGAGTGGCGCCGCGCTCCCGTGGAAAGCCAGGCCCGACCAGCGGATCAGCGCAACCCCGGCCCGCCGCCGTGACGAGGCTCGGAAAGCGCCCACCCCTCGCCAAGCAAGACGTACGTACGGTTTTTAAGCTACCCTCCCCCCATGACCTTCGACTTCGAGCGCCTCCACCACATCCAAATCCTCTGTCCACCCGGTGGCGAAAACGTCGCACGAAGCTTCTACGCCGGGATCCTCGGCCTGACCGAGCTGGCCAAACCGCCCACCCTCGCCTCCCGTGGTGGGTGCTGGTTCCGGGGTGGTGGCTGGGAAGTCCACGTCAGCCCCGTGCCGGATTTCGTAGCTGCGACGCGGGCCCACCCGGGCGTACTCGTCAATGGTCTTGATGGTTTGGCCCTGAAACTGGAAACCGCCGGTCGCCCGGTTCAGTGGGATTCCCACTTTCCGGGCCACCGGCGGTTCTACTCGCAGGACGATCACGGGAACCGGCTCGAGTTTCTCGAAGCGGTCAAGGATTGAAGTACGGGTCCTTCACCAGCTTGTGGAACGCCTTGAACGCCGCCTTGTCGCCGGTCAGCTGGAACTGCTTGTTCGGGCCGTTTCCCTCCGGGTCCGACTCGAAGTAGGCGATCGCCTTGATCTGCGGGTTGGCCTTGAACGTGCGGCCCGCGTCCTTCAGCCAGTCCGCGCGGCCGGCCGAACCCCATGCCTTCGCCACGCCGAACTCGCCGATCACGATGGGCTTCGGGCGCTGGGCCGCCCACTTCAGGAACGGGCCCATCAGCTGGCCGATCGGCTCGAAGCGTTCGCCCGCGTACACGTCCACGCACGTCCAGTCCACCTGGTCGTCGCCCGGGTAGAAGTCGGGCGCGTCGCCTCTCATGAAACCTTCCGCGGTCGGGCACCACACCCATGAGACGTTCTTCGCGCGTTCCTCGTCGAAGATCTTGCGCACGTACTTCCACGCCGCGATGTAGTCGGCGCCGGACCACATCGTCGCCCTCAGGTTGGGCCGGTCCATCTCCCAGCGCATCCGCAGCAGCACCGGGACCTTCAGCTTGCGGACGGCCTTGGCCTGCTTGCGGATCAGCTCGTCGTGCTCGCCGTCCAGGATGGACCGGTTGTCGCCGGTCGCCCAGCTCACCATCAGTGTCGCGCCCCGGGCCAGGAACTCCTTGTCGGACGGGGTTCCCACCATCTGCTCGAAGCGCCGGTACGTGTTCACGATGCTCAGCCGCCGCCCCAGGTCGGCTTGCAGGCTGTCGACGGCGGCGAGCCGCCCCACGTGGGTCAGCGCGTCCGGCTTGATCCACGCCCCGACCAGCGCGCCGCGCCGGGGCGGCGACACCGGGCCCGACGCGAACGGGCCCTGCTGAACGGCGACCGCGGCCGGCGCCGCCGACAAATCGGGCGGCGCCGGCGGTGCTTCGTCCTTTTTGTCCTCGCGACCGAACGAGCAAGCTCCGACAAAAAGGGTGCAAAGGACGATCAACAAAAGCTTACGCATGGACACGGCGCGCGGTGTAGAGGACGTTGACGGCATACGAGTCACTGCCCGGCATCCGCCGAGCGGCCGCGTCGACCGCCCGGGCCACCGGGTTCCCGTGCAACGACGGCGTGATCATCGAGAAGCCCCGCCGCTCGACGATCTCGAAGCCGTGCTTCTCGAACAGCGACGCCACCTCGGCGTGCGACAACTCCGCGAACCACCGCTGCCCCTGATGCCGGCGCGCGCGCAAATGGCGCACCGATCCCGCGTTTCCGTGGTTCTCCACCACGAGCACGCCCGAGTCCCGTGACGGCAGCGCCTTCGCCGCGAACGCCAGCGCCCGGTCCCGTACGGCCGAATCCACATTGAGCAACAGCCGGAACATCGTCACGATGGCCGGGGAGCCGGCCGGCACCGGATGGGGCACCGGGCCGTCCGGCGCCACCTGGTGCCAGTTCGCCCTCGAGCCGACCTCGGCCGCCTTCGCCATCATCTCGGCCGACGTGTCGTAGCCGTGCGCCTCGCGGACCAGCCCGTGCAAGATCCGGATGGCCCGCCCGGTGCCGCAGGCGAAGTCGTGCTGCACCGGCGCCAGCGGCCCGAACTCGCGCCGCACCAGCGTCCGCAGATAGTCCTGCTGCCGCTCGTTGATCTGCGAGGCGTAGCTGTCCGGTGCGTAGGTGATGTTCTCGTACTTCTCGACCGCGTCGGTGTCCTGGAACACCTTGGTGTAGTCGGTGGTCAACTCGTCCTCCTCGAAGGTTTGAAGGCGTCCAGAGCAAGGCGTGTGCGCAGCAGCCAGGCGCCGCCGGCATAGGCGGGAACGGCGGCCAGCGCCGCGAGGGTCAGTCCGGTGCCGCCGGTTCCGGCGATCGCCGTGATGGTCATGGGCAGTACGCCGAAGCAGGCGACCGCCAGCAGGGCGGCCGCCCGCGTCCCGCGGCCGAACGGGTGCAGCCCGACCGCCCGGCCGACCTGGATCAGCGGCAGCAGGTTGTTGGCGACCATCGCGCAGGCCAGCCCGATCGCCGCCCCCAGCGCGCCGAGCCGGGGGATGAGCAGCACGTCGAGCCCGATCGTGACGACCAGCGCGATCAGCACGTTGGCCAGGTTCCACGAGGTGCGCCCGGCCATGGCCAGCACCATGTCGACCATGCCGCAGCCGGTGGCCAGGAGCATCGCGCCGGCCAGCACGACCACCACGACCCGTCCCTCGCTCGCGTAGTGCTCGCCGAACAGCCGCAGCCACAGCGGCGCGAACAGGATCACCAGCAGGATGACCGGCCACGTGACGAGCACGAGCCAGCCGGTCGCGGTCTGGTAGAGGTGGTTGGCCTCGCGCCGGTCGCCGGTGGCCAGCGCCTCGGCCAGCCGCGGCTGCACCGATTGCGAGATCCCCTGGTTGGCGAACTGGATCAACACGACAAATCGCCCCGCCACGGCGTAGACGGCGGCCGGGGCCAGACCGGCCAGGGCCGCCACCAGCAGCACGTCCACCCGTTGCAGGGCCAGCTGGGCCACGCTGGCCAGCGCGCGCGGCCCGGTGAACCGCCAGAAGTCGCGGCGGATGCCGGCGCGTTCGGCTCGGTGGGTGGTCACCCCGGGCGGCTTTCCCGCGCGATAGACCTTTCTGAGGCTGTACGCCGCCAGCACCGCGACCGGCAGATAAGGGGCGGCCCAGGCCAGCGCGAACCCGGGCAGCGACCCGGCGGTCCACAATGCCGCCGATCCGATCAGGGCGACCTGCACCAGGTTGCGCAGCACCCGATCCAGCAGCACGGTCGGCCGCATCGCCCGATATCCGCGGGTCGCCGTGAGCAGCGCGTCGGTCAGCGCCTGCAACGGCAGGAACGCCGCCAGCACCCGCAACCCGGCCGTGTGCGCGTCGACCACGTGACCGGCGTCGTGCGCCGTGATCCGCGCGATCACCGGCGCGGTCAGCCACATCGCCGCCGCCAGCAGGACCGAGACCACCACGACCGGCACCAGCCCGGCCCGCAGGCACGCGCCGAGCAGGTGGGCCCGCCCGGTGGCCCGCAGCCGGGCCGGCCAGTAGACCAGTCCGGTCTGGGTGCCGAGCTTGGCCAGTCCGCCGGCCAGCACGAAGGCGGCCGTCGCGGCGAAGAACGCCCCGGCCTGCTCGGCGCCGAGCGACCTGGCCACCACCCACGTGACCACCACGCCGGTGCCGCCGGCCAGCGCCGACCCCACCATGTTGGCCAGCCCACCGCGAGCCGCGGCTTTGGTAGAGCCCGAACGATCCAGAACCGCCGTCATGTCGTACGGCGCCAGATCGGCATGCGCCCCAGCCACCGCGCCAGAGCCTCGTCGTGGGGCAGGTAGTAGTCGGTGAGCTCGCGCCGCAGCGCCGGGTCCATGTCGGCCTGGCGCGGGCGGGCGTTGTGCCGCTCGAACGGCGGCCGCTCGAGATAGTTGGGCAGCCCCAGGAAGTCGCAGACCTCGTCGTAGACGTCCTCCGGCTCGGCGAAGAACCGCTCGCTCTCCACCACGTGGATCCGCTCCCGCCCCACGTGCTGGGCCATCACGCTCAGATAGCGGGCGTACTCGCCGCGGGCCCGATAGGCGTGGTGCTGGTGGCTGAAGCTGTAGTACTCCGGGTCCTCGGCCAGCTTCTCCTCCTGCTTGTGCAGGCGGGCCGGTTCGAGCGCGAGCGCCGCGCCGAAGTCGCGCTCGGGCTCGAAGTCGCGGGCCACCTCGTGGTGGTGCTGCGAATACGCCCGCTCGACCGGGTCGCGGACCAGGACGATCAGCTTGGCGTACGGCAGGTCGCGCGCGATCCGGGCCGCCGCCTGCGGGTGGTACATGTAGTACGGGCTCGACTCGAACGTCTGCGCCGCCACCCCGTACCGCTCGGCGATCTTGTCGGCGCTGCGGGTGAGCGGGAAGTGGGCCTTGTACCAGCCCATGCCGCGCCCGTACGAGGTGTCGAAGTAGTGCACGCCCTTGTGCAGCACGGCCTTGAGCACGACCGGGTGCTCGGCCATCGCCCGGTACAGCGACGTGGTCCCGCAGCGCTGGCCACCGCAGATCAGGAACGACGGCGTCATCCGGCCCGGCGCGGTGAGCCGGCCGTAGGAGCGCGAGCCCAGGTGCACCACGCGCTTCATCGGCGCCGGCATCTTGCGTACGTCCATGGTCACAGCTCCTCGACCCGGCGGATCAGCACCGGGAGCAGCCAGGTGCCGAGCACGCCCAAGCGGGCGCCGGCCTCGGCCTGGCGGTCGGTCAGATATCGGGTGGCGAGATCGACGAGGTAGAGCAGCGCCGTCACCTCGCGGCCCTCGGGCACCACGCCGAACGGCGCCAGCAGCTCGCCCGCGCGCTTCACGGTGGCCTCGACGGCGTCCCGGGCGTCCTCGGTGGACTGGATGCGCTTCTGGAGCTCGTGGTGGACGGCGTCGAAGCCCAGCGGCACCCCGGTCGCGAACCGTTCCCAGTCCCAGACCAGCAGCGCGTCGGCCAGGTTGGCCATGTTCCAGGGCGCCCAGTCGCCGTGCCAGGCGCCGTAGCGGAAGGTCATCTCGCCGCCGCGGCGCACCAGCAGCTCGGCCGCCGAGGCCAGGCTGACGCCCTCGGGCCGGTCGCTCACGGCGGCCAGGCGCCCGCGCAGCTCGTGCCAGTAGGCGCTGCCGGACAGCGTCTCGGTGGTGTATCCGCAGCATCCGGCGATGTCGAGCATCGCCGCGACCAGGCGCCGCTGGCTCAGCGGCGCGCGCGGCAGCCACACCGGCAGCGCCGACTGCACCAGCACCTGGAGCCCGCGCCACTCGCCGGCGTGCAGCACCCGGGGCACGGTCAGCTTGGTCAGGCCGCTGTTGCCGAGCGCGGTCAGCGCCGCCGACTCCGCGCGGACCAGCCGCTGGGTGAGCGGCCCGGTGCCGAGCTTGCCGAAGCCGAACGTGTCACCGTCCGGGCTGAGCAGCTGGAGCACCGGCTTGCGGTTGGCCCGGGCCGGGCCGATGTGGACACTGACCGCCAGCTCGCGGCCCAGCGCCTCGCTCAGATAGCCGTCGATGCATTGGGAGTACGGCCCGGTGACCCGGACCCGGTCGCGCAGCAGCACGCCGGAGGCGCCGGTGCGGACCGCGGCCACCACCGCCTCCCGCTTGAGCCGGGCCGCCCGTGACTGCGGTTCCGCGTACCGGCGTACCGCCGCGGCCGCCACCCGGCGCGACATCGAGGGCACCAGCAGGCGGGGCCGCCGCGCGTCGGGGACCACCAGATATTCGGCGATCGGGGTGCCCGGCGACCCGTCCGTACGGCACGGCTGTGGGTAGAGAAGGTCGAGCACCTCGGTCAGGTACCGCGTACGCAGCTCCGCGTCGCCCGCGGTCAGCTCGGCCGGCGCCGTCTTGACCGGACTCATGTCGTCGTGTCCCCCTCGGATGAATTGCGCCAGAGCAGCGCGAACGCCAGAACGGTGAAGGCCAGGGGGGTGACGAGCGAGTTGTACCAGAGCATCGCCGAGAACGAGGTGACGATGGCGGCGCTGCCGGCCACCCCGATCGCGCTGCGGTCGCGGCGGAACCGCCACAGGCCGTACGCGAAGAAACCGAGATAACCCACCGTGCCCACCGCACCGTGTGCGTAGAGCAACTGCCACAGTTGCCCGTTGCCGCCGACGGTGAAGTTGCCGCAGCGCTCGCAGCCGGCGCTCTCGCCCACGGTGATCGAGTTGCGGCCGCCGAGGGTGTTGCGCGTGCCGCCGTAGCCGATGACAGGTGAGCCGGTGAAGCCGTCCAGGGCCCGGTCGATGAGGAACGAGCGGACGCCGTTGGACTTGCCGTTGTCCATCCGGGCTCCGACCACGTCACCGAGGGGAGTGGCGACCAGCGTGACCGAGAGCATCGCGCCGGCCATCACGACCGCGCCGATGATCCAGAGCTTGCCGGCCAGCACGTAGCGGGCGGCCACGTAGACGACCAGCACGCCGATGCCGATCCACAGCCCGCGGTTGAGCGAGACGACGGCGGGCACGATCGAGACGGCGAGGCAGACGGTCGTCCAGAATTTCGCGCGGGAGGAACGGGCGGCCACGATCAGCCAGCCGACCAGCAGGCAGAAGTTGTTGCCCCACGTGTTGGTGTAGCCCCACGGCGCGGCCGGGCGCGGTTGGCCCTCGCCGACGATGTCCATGATCTGTGCCGCGTACGGGTGCACCAGCGACTGCACGAAACCCTTGTTCCGTACGCCCGAGGGCAGCAGCCACTCGACCGGCGAGGTGAACTCGAACGTGCCCGCCACCATGCCGAGCAGGCCACCGAGCACGGTGACCACGAACAGCCAGCCGAGCAGCTTCACGAGGCGGCGCTTCGGCAGCTCGGCCTCGGTCAGGTTGCCCGCGTAGACCAGGAGAACGGTCAGCGAGGCGTACATCAGAGCCTTGTAAGCCACCGCCGGCAGACGGCCCGTCGCGTGCTCGGCCACCGTGCCGGCCGGGTCGGCGCCGAGCGCGCCGATGCTGATCACCACGGCCGCCAGGAAGATCACCCAGAAGGCGAAGCCGGGCGGGAGCCGCAGCGGGCGGCCGGCGGCGCGACGGCGGATCAGCAGGAACAGCATCGGCACGGCCATCAGCGCGAAGATCAGCACGCCGAGGCCGAGCGCCCACCAGATCGGGTAGAACGCCAGGATGCTCGCCACCGGCCAGGCCGGCAGATCCCTCCGCTTCGGCGCACCGTGAGCCGCCCCGCCCGCAACGCGCGCCGGGGTGGGGGCCGTCTGGGTCACTTCTTGTCGCCGTCCTTGGCGATGTCCTTGACCGCTCCCGACATGTCGATCACGGCGGTGATCTCGTCCGCGTGGTTGGCGTCCCGCTGGCGCAGCGCGGCCTTCTCGGCCGACGACACCGTGTTGGTCGGGAAGCGCTGGGGCGCGGTCAGCACGGCCGTCTCGTCGGGCCGGGGGCCCGACGACGCCGGCGCGGGCGTCAGGGTCACGACGGGTGCGGCGGCTTCGGCCGTACGCAGATTGGTCAGATGCGGCAGTACGACGGCGCCCAGCAACGGCGTGCCGACACGCTGCAACTGCTCGGCCGCGTCGAGCAGGGCGGGGCGGCGGGCCCGGCGCAGCTCGACGGCCAGGATCGCGGCGTCGGCCAGGCTGGCCAGGCTCTGCGCGTCGGCGCTGCTCGCGGTCGACGGGGCCTCGATCACCACGTAGCCGCCCTGGCTCCGCAGGGTCTCCAGGGTGTCGCGGAGCCGCTGCGACTGCATGAGCCCGGCCGCGGTGGCGGCGCCACCCGTGGTGATCACCCGCAGCGACGGGATGCGCGGGCAGCGCTGGAGCGCGCGGGACAGGCCGACCCGGCCGGCCAGCAGGTCGGACAGGCCGGGCACGGCCGAGACGCCGAGCATGCGGGCCAGCGGGGCCGCGTCGACGACGCTGTCCGGCAGGTGGGCGCCGATCAGCACGACGTCGCTGCCGGTGCGGGCCAGGGCGGCGGCCAGGTTCGCGGCCACCAGGGTGCTGGCCGAGCCGCGGCTGGCGCCGGTCACCACGATGGTCCGGGCCTCGGGCGGCAGGGTGGCCAGCACCTCGTTGCGCAGCCGGTTGAAGACCCGGCCTCCGGCGCCGTACGGCTGCAGGACGTCGTCGAAGTGCGGGGTGGTCCGCTCGTCGAGCGCGGCCAGCACGTTCATCCGCCCGCGGTCACGCACGTCGGCCGCCGAGCGCAGCCTGCGGTCGTACCTCTCCCGCACGAACGCGAGAGCGAGGCCCAGCAGCAGGCCGAGCATGCCGCCGGTGGAAATGTTGATCATGGGCTTGGGGCTGACCGGATCCTCCGGCAGGCGGGCGTCGCTGATGATGCTGCCCGCGCCGACGGTGGTCGTGGTGAGCTCGTTCAGCTTGCCGGTCATGCCGTTGAGCTGGTTCTGCGAGTTCTGCCGCAGGCTCTGCAGGTTGCTCTCGTCCGAGCTGCCCCGGGTCGACCGGGCCAGCCGGGCGTTGATGCCGGTCAGCGTCGTGGTGAGCTGCTTGATCTTCGCGGTGAGCGTCTTGATCTGCTGGTCGAGGCCGTTCTGCGCGGTCTCCTCGCGGTTGCGCAGATAGGCCTCGGCGAACGCGTGCGAGCCGGCCTGCGCGCCCTCGGGCGAGTCGGCCTTGAACGTGACCATGAGGACCGTCGTGTTGGCCGGCACCTCGACCGAGACGTCCTTGGCCAGCTCGATCGGCGACCGGTCGCTGCGCAGCAGCGCCGCCGCCTTGGTCGCGACCGCGCCCGAGCCGACCAGCTGGGCCTCGGTGTCCAGGTTGACCGAGCCCTTGGTGCGGCCGCCCTGCGCGTTGGTGTCCTGGTCGACGGCCTGCACGAGCACGGCCGTCGACGACTGGTAGACCTTGGGCATCGCCGAGGTCAGGCCCGCGCCCGCGCCCAGTCCGGCGCCCGTCGCGATCAGCGCGATCCACCAGTGCCGGCGGAAGACACCGAGATAGTGCGAGACATCCGCGGGGCGTGACGCTTCCATCGGTTGGCGGCCCTTTCGGGGGTGGAGTGAGGATCTTTTGGGCGTTTCGCCCCCAAGGGCTCAACGCCTCACTCCCGCCGACGTGATGGGTGCTTTACATTTTCGGCTCCACCCAGCCGCTTTCCACGAGATAGGCGATCACCATCTCGATGGCCTCGGCCACCGACATGGTTGTCGTGTCGATGGTCAGCTCGGCGTCGGCCGGCTCCTCGTACGGGTCGTCGATGCCGGTCATGCCGCGCAGCTGGCCGGCCCGGGCCCGGGCGTACAGGCCCTTGCGGTCGCGCTGCTCGCAGACCTCCAGCGGCGTGTTGACGTGCACCAGCACGAAGCCGGCGCCGGCCTCGACGGCCATCGCCCGCACGGCGGCGCGCGCGTTCTCGTACGGCGCGATCGGGCAGGCCACGGCCATGCCGCGATGGCGGCCGACCTCGGCCGCGACCCAGCCGATGCGGCGCACGTTGCGGTCGCGGTCGGCCTTGCTGAAGCCCAGCCCGGCCGAGAGCTCACGGCGCACCACGTCGCCGTCGAGCAGGGTGATCGTGCGGTCGCCGCTCTCGCGCAGCGAGTCGGCCAGGCCGCGCGCGATCGTCGACTTGCCCGAGCCGGAGAAGCCGGTGAAGAAGACCACGAGCCCGCGGTGCCGGCGCGGCGGCCGGACCCGCACCAGCTCTTTGGCCACGGCCGGGGGAGTGTGCCACTCGGGCAGCGGGAAGCCGCGGTCGAGCAGGTCGTCGATCTCGGCCGGGGTCATCGCGAGGCGGCGGTTGCGCGGCGGGATGTCGTCGCGCCAGCGCCACTGGCCGTCCCGGTTGTCGTACGCCAGCTCGCGCGGCACGAGCACCCGCAGGTTACCGCCGGAGAGCATGTCGCCGGTGGAGAGCACGTGGGTCACCCCGTACGACTTGGCCACGCGGGCCCGCAGCAGGGCGTCGCGCAGCTCGTCGCCGCGCGGAAGCAGCGGCACGGCGACGATCGTGGCCGGGGGCATCCGGTCGCGGGCGGCGAAGATCGTGCGGACCAGCGCCTCGGGCGGCAGCCCGTCCGGCCCGGGGCCGATCACCGGGATCAGGATCAGCAGATGGGCGCCGAGCGTGCGGGCGGCGTGCGAGATCTGGGCCAGCTGCGGGCGGTGCAGCGGCCGGTCGGCGATCACACCGAGCACCCGGCCGGGTGGGAGAAGAGCGCGGACCTCCTCGGGCGTACGCCGCAAGCGCTGGAAAGGACCGTGGCCGCCGTCGCCCATCCGGGTCACCCGGCCGCCCACGCCCCACTCGCGCTCGCGCGACGGCCAGACGTCGGAGACCTCGAGCGCGGCCACCGGCGCGCCCTCGGGGTCGGTGAGGATGACCGTGCGGCGCAGCGGGTCCTCGAGGTTCAACCGCCCCGCGATCTCCTCGGGAACCTCCAATGTGACCGGCACCGGCCACGGCGTGCCGTCGGCCAGGCGGCCACGGCGGCGCAGCGCGTGCAGATCGGCACGGCCGAGGAAACCGGTGAGCGGGGCATAAGCCCCCGAGAGCAGAAGTTCGAGGTCCGCCAGCTCGTGCGGGTGCGGCGTGTACGACGGGGCGTCGCGCAGCACGTCCTCGGGCAGCATCGAACCATTCACTTCCGTATCCCCCTGCGGGCCGACTAAGGGGACAGTTTGGCAGCCCGCGTGATCGTGGTCGAGATGGGTCTCCCCTCCACCTTTTCCCGTCGGGTATTAGACAAAACGGACTTAAGCCTCAATACTGGCTGATCGTGAGTCGACGAAGGCTTGTTCAGTTCGCCGCGATACCCACGGCATTCGCCCTTTCGGTCGCGGCCACGCTCGCGTGGGCGTGGACCGGCGGCACCGACCAGATCGGACTCGGGCTCAGCGACCCGACCGTCTCCGTGCCGGCCATGTCGCCGCCCGAGGCCCCGGAAACGGCGCAGCCGGGCGTCGCGCCGCCGGTCTTCCGCGCGCCGTCGCCGGGCGCCTCGTCGGCCGCTCCGTCGACCGCGGTCACCTCGGCCGCCACCGCCGCCGCGTCCGTCCTGGCGCCCGCGCCGGCGCCGCGGATCGCCAACATCGCCGCACCCGGCTTCGCCGCCGCCGTCACCCAGCCGCAGCAACAGCAGCAGCAGCGTCGCGGGGGACGCTGCTACACCGGCCACAACCTGGTGCCCACCTGCGGCGTCCTCTGGGGCGTGGCCCCCGGGGCGCACACCGAGAGCCGCGGCGCCTCCGCCCTCTCCCGGTTCGAGCGCAAGACCGGCCGCCACCAGGCGATCTACCACGCCTATCACGGGGGCACGCGGCAGCTGTTCCCCACCGAGCAGGAGATCGCGATCGCGCACCAGCCCGGTCGCAAGCGCATCCTGTTCCTGAACTGGAAGCCGGAGTCGGCGTCCTGGGCGAAGATCGCCAAGGGCGACCGCCGCACCGACGCGTTCCTGGACCGGCTCGCCGTGCACATCAAGAAGAACTTCCCCGAGCAGTTCTTCTTCGCCGTGCACCACGAGGGCGAGAACGACGTCCGCGAGAAGGCCGGCTCGGGCTACACGGCCCGCGACTACGCCGCCATGTACCGCCACGTGGTGAAGCGCCTGCGGGCCAAGGGCGCCGACAACATCGTCTCCGTGCTCGTGCACATGGCGTACGTGCCGCACGCGCAGAAGAGCTGGTTCAACCACATGTACCCGGGCGACGACGTGGTCGACTGGATCGGCTTCGACACGTACGCCTACAGCGACCCCGGATATGGCCACGGCAACTTCGCCGAGATCCTCAACCGCCGTCTCGAGGGCAAGCGCGCCTGGCCCGGCTTCTACAGCTGGGCGGTGGCCCGCCACCCGAACAAGCCGCTCATGCTGGCCGAGTGGGGCGTCTGGTCGTCGAAGCGGAACACCAAGTACAAGGCCGACTTCTACCGCCGGATGGGCGACGACATCCGCAAGTTCCCGCGGATCAAGGCGATGGTGCAGTTCGAGACCCCGAGCAACCAGAAGGGCCAGGACTCCTCGGTGGACAGCACCCGGGCCGCGCTCGACGCGTACCGCAAGCTCGGCCGTTTGCCCATTTTTCAGGTTGCCGTCACCCCGCGCCGCTAGCTTTCCGTCCGTGCTCATCGTCCGGCACCGCCGCGCCACCCTCCTGGGAGGCGCGGCGGTTCTCGTCATCCTGGCCCTGTCACACCGAGGCGCCCTCCTCCTCGGCGCGGCGGTGGTCCTGGCCCTGCTGGCCTGGTTCCTGGCCGAACGCCCCCGAACACCGGCGATGCCCGCTTTCACGACACCGAGAGGCCCCGCGCTGATCGTGGCCGGCCTGGCCCACTTCGCACTGATCGCGGCCTGCCTGTCGCTCGGCCTCGCCGAGCCCGACAAGACCGCGTGGGTGGTCCTGCTGGTCGCCACACTCGCGCCTCTGCCCTTTTACGCGTACGGCCTCTGGCACGGCACCGGAGTGACTCTCACCCCCGCAGGTGTACGGGCGGACAAGCTCGCCGGCACGCTCTTCCACCCCTGGCACGCGTTGTCCGAGACCCAACCTCGCAACGACCTGGACGGCGAGATCACCATCGCCGCCCACGGAAAGCCCGAGACAACCGGCCGCCCGGCGAACCGCGACACCCTGATCTTCGACGGGACGTCCGGCGCGTTCGTGGCCGCCGCGCTCCGCTTCTACGTGGCCCACCCATCGGAACGCGAACAGATCGGCACCCCCGAGGCCTACCGCCGCCTGGTCGCCGGCATCGCGCTGGAAACCGACCGCCCCTTGCCGCCACCCACACCCCGCCCCGCGATCCGGGACACGTCGATAGGCCTGACCATCATCGCCGTCGCCGCCGCGATCGGCCTCTGGACCGACTGGCGCCTGACCGGCCACGGCCTGATCGCCCTGCTTCCCCAGGTGATGCTGCTCCCGGCCATGTTCGGCACAGCTCTGATCATCCGAGCCCGAGCCTCCGCCTGAAGCCCACCACGCGTCCGAACCACGGTGTCATCCCGCTCGGCGCTCTGCCCGGCGGCTACTAGCCTCGGTCTTTCACTTGGGCGTCGGTTGATAGCTAGTCTTCGATGGATACTATTTGCGCGTTTGGCGTTGTTTTGTTGGCATGGTGATGGCCCGGCGCGGGCCGGGTTCCTCCGTGTTGCTGGTCGGGGCGAGAGACGCTGGGTCAGCCGGTGGGCCGTGGTAGTGCGGCGAGCTTGCTGAATGCGCTGGTCAGAGCGTCGGTCCAGGGCCAGCCTGCGGCGATGGCGAGGCGGGTTCGGCGGGCGGTGCGGGTGATCCGGGCGGCGACGTGCAGCAGCCGGTAGCGCAGTTTCTTGGGTTCGGCGGCCGCGAGGTCGCCGTCCAGGAGCAGGGTTTGGGTCCAGGCGAGTAGGTCGATGCCGGTCAGGGCGAGTTGCAGCCAGGCCTGGTTGATCGCGAAGTGTCGGGACGGGAACCGGCCGAAGCCGGTGTTCTTGCCGCAGCGGATGCGGTCCTCGACTCGAGCGTGAGCTCGGTGTCGGGCCTCCAAGTGCTGGATGCTGCCGTGGCCGGGCGGGGT
This sequence comes from Actinoplanes sp. CA-131856, assembly GCF_050956135.1. Taxonomy (GTDB): domain Bacteria; phylum Actinomycetota; class Actinomycetes; order Mycobacteriales; family Micromonosporaceae; genus Actinoplanes. The sequence goes on from NZ_CP191849.1 coordinate 899,480, forward strand.
GTCGGTAGCCACCATCTGGTGCCGCCAGCCTTCGATGGTGTCGAACAGCGATAGTTGAGCGCCGGGGTGCGGGCGTTCCCGCCGGATGAGGAACCGGGTGCCTTCCGGCCAGCCGGCCGCCTCGAACAGGCCGGTGATCTCGCAGACCTCGGCGCCGTCACGAAGGTCCCCGGCGGTGTCGACGGCGGGGATCCAGCCGGTCGCGGCCCGGATCGCCGCCCGGACTCCTTCGGTGATCGCGGCGCCGACACTGAATCGGATGTCCAGGTGCTGCTCGCGCAAGGCCCGGATGTGGGCCAGGAAACCGTGGCTGGAACCGGCCGAATCGCTGCGCAGCAGGATCGCCGTGCCGTAACGGTGTGCGTCAGGGATCTGGGCGAGGGCCTGGTCGAGCACGGTGATGTGGTCGGTGGTGGTGTTGGATCCGGCCCGGCCTTCGCGCAGCAGCCCGGCGAGGGCTTCACCGGTGTTGTCCAGGAAGCACAGCAAAGGGTGGAACCCGAACGTTTTCTTCCAGGTACGGGTCGCTGATTCCTTCTCGGAGTGACAGATCACGATGCTCGCGTCGATGTCCAGGACCAGCCCGCCGACCGGCTGGCCGGCCACCATCGGCTGGGGCAGGTCGCCGCGGACCTCGGCATGCTGGGCCCAGGCGATTTCCCGGGCGTGGGCCCGGGCGGACCGCAGTTCGGCCAGCATGGTGTCGTCGAGCTGCGACAGCAGCCGCCACGCGGTCGGGTCAGAGGCAACCGGCCCGAACAGGTCCGGCTGATGGCGCAGGACTGCCAGGTCGCCGATGGCCTCACCGCCATCGGCGAGCATCACGGCCAAATCGGTCGCGATCCGGCCCGGATCGTGACCGCGCTGCCGCTGCCGCAACCCCGACAGCGCGAGACTGAACGCGCTGGTCAACCCTGTTACGTCGGCCAGATCGGCGAGCAGCCGGGCACCGGCATGGCCGACCACGCCCCGCCCGCCACCGGTCACCGTGATCTTCGGACGTGTTGCGGTAGCCTTCACCCAGCAAGTGCCTTCCGTGACAGGAAACTCGGACCCTCAGCAAGTCCTATTTTCCCTGATCAGAAGGCACTTCTTCATTTCCGGCCCAGTCCTTGGACACCCTTAACGAAGGGCCGAGGCTAGGTGGTCGATCGCCATCGCGCGCTGCGCGACCGCTGTTTGCCAAGCAGATCGACAAGCCCTTTCCGCCGGAGTGAGTAGAGGGCGCGGGTCACCTGATCTCGGCTCAGACCTGTCCTGATTTCGAGTTCGGCTCGCGACAGGGGCTCACCAGCAAGGGCGGAGATGATCTCTGTTTCGTTTGTGGACAACTGAGTCGACGTCGCCAAAGAGTCCACAGCCCTCCTTGGCGGGGCGTCACCTGCTGGATGCACCTGGTAGGTGGTGGATCCTCTCGTTCCCGACTGCTCGACGACCTGCGCGTCCACCAACTCCCGTAATTCACGAGTGGCCATGCGGCTGTCCAGGACACCGGTCAGCGAACGGTAGCTGCTGTTGGTGAGCACAGCCCCGTTACGCATCATGACCAACGCCGTCATCTGGGAGCGGGACAGCGGGGGCACTGGCAGGGAAGTCAGCCATGCCAGGGCATCTTCGTCGAGAAGTGTGTGATTCGGGAACTCCACGGTGAAGGTCGAGATGTTGTCGATGAACCGAGGCGGTTCCATGCCCACCGTGGAGAGGGCAACCAGCATGCGTGCGATACCTGTTCCCCGGTTCTCGCACACCATGCGACCATCTTCGAACGGGGTGTCCTCGAGGATCTTCAGCAGTGTCCGGTTACGAGAAGAGGTGACTGTGTCCGCACCCAGCGAGCTGACGTCGATGGGGCCGTACAAGCCGCCCGCGTTACGAATCACCAACCGGTCGGGATACATCTCGACTTGTACCTGCATTCCACGGGCGAAGTCCGAGTAGTCCCGGTGGACCAACGCGTTCACAACCGCCTCGCGAACCACTTCCTCGGGGTATTCCCATTCGTCGACCCGGTAGATGCCGGACACGATACTCCGCCGCCGCATGTTGCGCTTCAGCACGCCGATGCATTCGCTCACGATGAGCGGGATGGGGCCGTCGATGGACCGGTTCTCGATGAAGCGTTCACCGTAGCGACCAGTGACACCAGGCTCGGTCGACGGGTAGACGACTACCGTGACGTTTAGCTGCGGCTCGAAAGTCTGGGGATAGATGCCGAATACCAGAAGGCCGGCAAGGGTCGGGACCATGTTGCCGTCGTGTGTGGTCAATATGTTCAACATGACCAGGGCGCGTTCGTCGTCGACCCGCCGGAATATGTCGCTCTTGGTGTTACGGACATGCCGGAGAAACGCGCCGAGCAGGTCAGGGTCCAAATCTTCGAGTCTTGCTGTCGAAACTGGCGTCAGGTCGTGGCGCCGCTCGGTACGATTCGCCAGAAGCACTGTTACTTCGTAGTCGGTCAATTTCCGGTCACCGTCCGCCACGCGAATTCGTGACCCGGCCCAGGGGCCGAGCGCCCGTTTGTGGCAAGGGCGCTGGTCACGCGGCAACTGAGGAACCCTGCAGATCAAGACGTTTCTTCCATGCAGCGACGCAGTGAAGATCTCGGCTCTGACAGGTGGCTCCATGTCCGAGCAGATTGCGGCGATCTGGGATTCCATGGCGGCTGCGTCGTCAACGCCAGTGACAATGAACCCGCTCTTCTCGTCCACTCCGAGGACGATGATCCCGCCGGAAGCGTTGGAGAAGGCGCTGATCGACTCCCATAGCGTGACCGGCATGCCTCCTCTGGCCTTCTTGACCTCACATGTGTAGTGATCGGCGCCCAGCGTTCGCAAGGAGTCGATCAACTCGGCCAGCTCGGTGCGGTTCATCGGCGTCCTCTGCTATAGATCGGCGCTACAGATCTTTGTGCAGCGCCGTACAGAGCTGTGCAGCGCTGCACAGGAGCTAATGTGCCACACAGGTCGTCTTGATCGGTATCTGAAAGCGGGGATCAAGCCGCGGCCTGGCATGCCCGACCGAGCTGGAGCGGTCCTCACCTGCTGATCTGCGTGACGCGGCTACAGACCGAGGAGGGGTTTGCACTCCTCGACGCCGGTGAGGGTGATGTCGGGGCGGCGGCGTGGGGACCATGCGGCTCGGGTCAGGCGCCAGCGCTGGAGTTCGGCCGGCTCGCCTCGGCGGGTGGCCCAGTCGGAGCCGTTCCGGGTGTAGCCGAGGGACTCCGAGACGCGGTTCGAGGCGTAGTTGTCGGTGAAGGCATCGCTTCCCGCCTCGCTAGCGCCGAAACCGTCGAAGGCCAAGTGCAGGATCGCGGCCCGGGACTCCTTGCCCAAGCCCTTGCCCCGGGCGGCCGGCGCCAGCCAGGAGAACGTCGTCACCGTGCCCAGGGCGGCGAAGTCGCGGCCGACCATGTCCTGCATGCCCAAGGGCTCGCCGTCGGCGACGATGACGAAGTACAGGCGCCAGAAGTCCTCGCTGACGCGGGAGCGGCCCGACCAGACGCGGCGGAGCCAGTTCCACTCGCGGGCCGGACTGTCGTCGTACAGCGACATCGGATCGTCGAACGGCAGTGGGGCGCCCTCGGTGACCACGCCGGCCCGGACGATCGGGACCAATTGCTCCAGCAGGTCGTCGGTGGCGGCGGCCAGGGTCAGCCGCGGTGTGTGTACGGCCAGGTTCAATGGTGGATACGTGGACGGCACCGGCGCACGGTACCTCAACCTGAGAGTGAGCTGAGAGACCCTGTAGGCGCTCTCAGGGTTCCACCGGATCCGCCGGGTGCACCGGCTTCCTAGGCTGAGCCCGTGACCATCATCGCGACACAGTCATTGACGAAGACGTACGGGGGCGGGGTGACCGCTCTCGGCGATCTCACCGTCGACGTCGAGGCGGGCGTGATCGGGCTGGTCGGCGCCAACGGCGCCGGGAAGAGCACGTTCATCAAGATCATGCTCGGGCTTATCGCGCCCACGAGCGGGAGCGTGCGGGTGTTCGGCCTCGATCCGGTCGTGCAGACCGATCAGGTGCGGGCGCGGGTCGGCTATATGCCGGAGAACGACAGCCTGCCGCCGGACGTGTCCGCGGCCGAGTTCGTCACCCACCTCGGCCGGCTCAGCGGGCTGCCCAAGACGGCGGCGCGCGAGCGGGCCTCCGAGGCGCTGCGCCACGTCGGGCTCTACGAGGAGCGCTACCGGCAGATCGGCGGCTACTCCACCGGCATGAAGCAGCGGGTCAAGCTGGCCCAGGCGCTCGTGCACGACCCCGACCTGCTGCTGCTCGACGAGCCCACCAACGGCCTCGACCCGGCCGGCCGGGACGCCATGCTGGCGCTGGTGCACCGCATCGGCACCGAGTTCGGCATCTCGGTCGTCGTCTGCTCCCACCTGCTCGGCGAGGTGGAGCGGATCTGTGACTCGCTGATCGCGATCGAGGGCGGCCGGCTGCTGCGGGCCGACCGCATCTCGGCCATGACGGCCGCCTCGGACGTGCTCGCGGTCGAGGTCTCCGAGGGCATGGACGAGCTCTTCGACGCCCTGACCCAACTCCAGCTCGACGTCACCCGGGAGGGGCGGCAGCTGCTCGTCCCGCTCGATTCGGAGAGCTCGTACGACGAGATCCTGCGCGCCGTGGCCGAGCTCGATCTGCCGCTGCACCGCCTCGACCAGCGACGCCACCGGGTGGCCGAGCTCTTCACCACGAAGGAGACGGCCGATGTCTGACGCCGGCGTCATCCACGACATCGGATACCAGCGTTACGAGGGCCCCCGTCTGGGCCGCGCCTCGGTGTTCGCCGCGCTCTACCAGCACGGCCTGCGGGCCGCGTTCGGGCTGGGCCGATCGTTCAAGTCGAAGATCTTCCCGTGGCTGGTGGTGGGCATCGTCCTGCTGGTCGCGGTGATCAACGCCGCCGTGCGGGCGCAGGTCGACGTCATCCTGTTCGACTACTTCACCTTCGACGACACGATGACCTGGCTGATCATCTTCTTCGTGGCGATCGTCGCCCCGGAGCTGATGTCGCGGGACATCCGGTCGAACGTGCTGCCGCTGTACTTCAGCCGTCCGCTGCGCGCCGCCGACTACGTCGCGGCCAAGTTCGCGGCCCTGGTCACCGCGGTGTTCCTGCTGCTCGGCGTGCCTCAGCTGATCATGTTCCTGACCGCCGCGTTCACCATCGACGGCGGGGTCGGCAAGGTGTGGGAGGAGTTCTACGGCCAGCTGCTGCCGGGCTGGGCGTACAGCCTGCTCTGGGCCGTGCTCTTCGCCTCGATCAGCCTGCTGGTGGCCTCGCTGACCGGCAAGCGGGCGTTCGCCGCCGGCGGCATCGTCGCCTTCTTCCTGATGACCGCCCCGGTCGTCGCCGTGCTCAGCATCCTGCCGTCGGAGACCGCGCAGAACCTGGCCGGACTGGCCAGCCCCATGTCGCTGATCAACGGCGTGCAGATCTGGCTGCGCGACGGCGTCGATCTGGGCCTGGACGTGGGCCGCTTCGGCCCGATCTACGGCATCGAGGCCGTCTGCCTGGTCGCCGCCGCCCTTCTGCTTCTGCTGGCCCGGTACCGGAAGGTGGCTGCGCTGTGAGCGTCGTCGAGCTTCAGAACGTCTCCCGCTGGTACGGCAACGTGGTCGCGGTCAACGACGTCAGCATGACCCTGCAGCCGGGAGTGACCGGCCTGCTCGGCCCGAACGGCGCCGGCAAGACCACGGTGCTGCACATGATGGCCGGCTTCCTCGCCCCGTCGAAGGGCGCCGTCACCATCGACGGCGCGCCGACCTGGCGCAACCCGTCCATCTACGGCACGCTCGGGCTGGTCGCCGAGCGGGAGGCCGTGCACGGCTTCCTCACCGCCCGCGAGTTCGTGGTGGCCTGCGCCAAGATGCAGAGGCTGAGCGACCCGTCCGGCGCCGCCAAGCGCGCGCTGGAGCTGGTCGAGATGACCAGCGCCCAGGACCGCCGGATCGACACCTTCTCCAAGGGCATGCGCCAGCGCACCCGGGTGGCGGCCGCCCTCGTCCACGAGCCGCAGGTGCTGCTGCTCGACGAGCCGTTCAACGGCATGGACCCGCGGCAGCGCATGCACATGATGGAGCTGCTGCACTCCCTGGGCGACCGGGGCCACACGATCCTGTTCAGCTCGCACATCCTGGAGGAGGTCGAGCAGCTCTCCGGCCTGGTCCAGGTGATCGTCGCGGGCCGGCTGGCCGCGTCCGGCGACTACCGGCGGATCCGCCGGCTCATGACGAACCGCCCGCACGTGTTCGCCGTGCAGAGCTCGGACGACCGCAAGCTGGCGGTCGCGCTCATCGGTGAGAAATCGGTGAGCGGCGTCGAGATCGAGGCGAGCGGGCTGACCGTTCGCGCGTCCGACTACGGCAGCTTCACCCGCGCGCTGCCGCGCATCGCCCTCGGTGAGGGCATCCGGCTGCGCAAGCTGCTGCCGTCCGACGAGTCGCTGGAGAGCGTCTTCTCCTACCTGCTGGAGGCATGATGTCCACGGTCGCCTACATCACCTTCCGCGGCCTGTTCGGCCGCCGCCGGGCGCTGCTCCTGCTGCCGCTTCCGCTGCTGCTCATCGGCCTGGCCCTGATCTGCAAGGCGTACGACGTCAGCCCGGCCGACTGGGGCGAGCCGGTCGTGGTCGGTCTCGGCCTGGCCGTCGTGCTCCCGGTGACGGCCCTGATCGTCGGCACCGGCGTGCTCGGCTCCGAGGTCGACGACGGCACGATCATCCACATCCTGACCAAGCCGTTGCCGCGCCGCGACATCATCCTGGCCAAACTGCTGGTGGCGTCCGGGGTGACGGCCCTGACGGCCGCGATCCCGCTGTTCGTGGTGGGGGCGCTGGTCGAGTCGGTGAAGCTCGGTTTCGCCCTCGTGATCGGCGCCGTGGCCGGCGCGCTCGCCTACTCGGCGCTGTTCCTGCTGCTGAGCCTGCTGACCCGCCGGCCCGTGCTGGTCGGTCTGGCGTACATCCTGGTCTGGGAAGGTCTTCTCGGCCGTTTCGTCAGCGGGACGCGGGTGCTCTCGATCGAGCAGTACGTCATCGGCATCGCCGACAAGATCGCGCCGAGCGGCGTGCTCGAGGGCAAGGTGTCGCTGCCGGTGGCGGTCGTGATGAGCGTGATCTTCCTGGTCGGCGGCACGCTCTACGCGATCAACCGCCTGGGGTCCTTCAGCATGGCGGGCGAGACAAGCTGAAGCATGGCGGGCGAGACGAGCTGAAGCTGAAGTATGGCTGAACGGGCCACTGCGGACGGTGACGGTCATCGTTTGGATGTGTTGCGTGATCGCTCCCGCGCAAGCACCCGCAAAGTCGCGATGGCCGCGCGTCCTCGGTGGCTTCGTCGTTCTCGCCGTCCTGGCCGCCGCCGCCCTGCTGGCGTACGCCAAGTGGCGTGAACGCGACGACGGCGAGGTCCTCACCACCGAGGGCGCCCAGCTCAACGTCGCGGTCGTCGACGGCCGGTTCATCTTCCGGGTGATGGCCGTGCGCTGCCGGGTCGGCTCGGTCGGCGACGGCTCGGTCGACCTCGAGCCCAAGGGCTCGTACTGCCTGGTCGACATCGTCGCCCGCAACGGCTCCTCCAAGCCGGTCACCTTCGACACCACGGCCCAGAAGGGGTACGACTCCGCGGGCGCCGAATACTCCACCGACATGCAGGCCGAGGTCATCGCGAACCCCGACCGGAACTTCGTCAACCCGATCGCACCCAGTTCGGAGGCGAAGGGGACGCTCGTCTTCGACCTGCCCAAGGGTGGGACCTTGGCGTCGGTGGTGCTGCACGAGTCGTTCCACACCACCGGCGCCAAGGTCGTTCTCACCTAGCGGCGCCCACAAGCTCAGCGGGTTCATCGTCGACGACGAGCTTCTCGCCCTCGATGTCGACGTTGGGCAGGGCCCGGTCGAGCCAGCGCGGCAGCCACCACGCCGACCGGCCCAGCAGTGACAGCACGGCGGGCACGATCGTCATCCGTACGAGGAAGGCGTCCACCGCGACGCCGAAGGCGAGCGCGAATCCGAGCGACTTGATGATGGCGTCGTCGGCCAGGATGAAGCCGGCGAAGACGCTGATCATGATGAGGGCCGCGGCCGTCACCACCCGGGCGCCGTGCTTCACGCCGGTGATCACCGCCTCGTCCGGTGAGGCGCCGTGCACGAACTCCTCGCGGGCCCGGGTGACCAGGAAGACCTCGTAGTCCATGGCCAGGCCGAACAGCACGCCGATCAGGAAGATCGGCATGATGCTGACGATCGGCCCGGTGCTGTCCAGGCCGAGCAGCCCGGAGAGCCAGCCCCACTGGAAGACCGCGACCACCGCGCCGAACGTCGCCGCCACCGAGAGCAGGAAGCCCAGCGTGGCCTTGATCGGCACCGCGATGCTGCGGAACACCAGCATCAGAAGCAGGATGGCCAGACCGACGACCACGGCTAGATACGGGATGAGCGCGTCGTTCAGTTTCTCCGACACGTCGATGTTGATGGCCGTGGTGCCGGTGACGGCCAGCGTCGCCCCCGCCACCTGGTGGGCCCGGATGGCGGTGACCAGATCCTGGGTGGCCTCGCTGCTCGGCCCGCTGCCCGGGACCACGGTCAGCAGGGCGGTGTCGCCGGCCTTGTTGACCGTCGCCGGGGTCACCGCGACCACGTCGTCGAGCCCGCCGATGACCTTCGTGGCCCGCTCGGCGGCGCCGGCGGCCTGACCGGCCGGCGCCTCGACCACGACGATCAGCGGCCCGTTGAAGCCGGCCCCGAAGCCCTCGGCGAGCTGGTCGTACGCCTTGCGCTGGGTCGAGTCGACGGCCGCGGTGCTGTCGTCGGGCAGGGCCAGCCGCAGGCTCACGGCCGGGATGGCGATCACGGCCAGCACGCCGGCCGCCATCAGCAGGGCGGGCACGCGGCGGCGCACCACGAAGCGGGCCCAGCGCTCGCCGAACGTCATGCCGGTGCTCACCCGGCGGCGCTTCTTGGCCATGATCTTGTCGCCGGCGAAGCCGAGCAGGGCCGGCAGCAGCGTCAGTGTGATCAGCACGGCGACCCCGACGGTGCCCGCGGCGGCCAGGCCCATGCTGGTGAGGAAGCCGATGCCGACCACCGACAGCGCGGCCAGCGCGATGATCACGGTGAGGCCGGCGAAGACGACCGCCGAGCCGGCGGTGCCGAGCGCGCGGCCGGCCGCCTCTTCCTTGTCGCGGCCCTCGGCCAGTTCGTGCCGGTAGCGGGAGACGACGAACAGCGCGTAGTCGATGCCGACGGCCAGGCCCAGCATCGTGGCCAGGGCCGAGGTCGAGCCGCTGAGGTCGAAGAAGCCGGTGGCGATCTGGATGCCGAGCATGCCCACGCCGACGCTGAGGATGGCGGTGAGCAGCGGCAGCCCGGCCGCGACGAGCGCGCCGAACGTGATGACCAGGACGACAGCGGCCACCACGACGCCGATGGCCTCGGTCGCGCCACCGGCCTCGGCGGCCTGGGTGGCGGTGCCGCCGTACTCGACCTCGACGCCGGCCGACCCGGCGGTGTTCCCGGCCGCGTACAGGGCCTCCCGGTCGTGCTCGGTCACGTCGCCGGCGGCGACCTTGTAGGTGACGGTCGTGTACGCCGTCTGCTTGTCGGCCGAGACCGTCGGCTCCGCGACCGCGGCCACGTCCGGCGCCCCGCGCAGCGCGGTCACGGCCCGCTTCAGGGCGGCCTGCTGGTCGGTGTCGGTCAGCTTCGTGGCGCCGCCGACGGTGAAGACGACCTGGGCCGAGGCGGTGTCACCGCCGCCGCCCATCTTCTCCTTGATCACCTCCAGGGCGCGGGACGACTCCGTACCGGGAATGGAGAAGGCGTTGCTCGTCGGGCCGGAAAGAGTGGCCGCGCCGACGCCGAGAAGGGCGAACAGCAGCAGCCACATGACGGTCACGCGGCGCCGCCGCCGGAACGAGAACCGGCCGAGCCGGTAGAGGAGAGTCGCCACCTGAGAGCCCTTCGCGAGGTCGAGAAAAGTGACCCCTTCACGGTCCCGAAGCGCGCCCGGAAAGGCGTCGTCCGAGCGCGGTCGGCCCCTACTGCGCCCGCGGTATATCCGCCGCGGGGCGGCTACTACCGGGAGACGACGCCGGGGCGCGACGGCTGCGCCTACCGTCGTGGGTGATGAAGACGAAGGCCGAGTCCCTGCTGTGGGATCTGCTCATCGCCGTTCTGCTCGGCTGGGCCACCATCAAGCTCGAGGAGGCTCAGGGCGAGCGGCGCTATGTGCTGCTCACGACGATCGCCGTCCTGGCCGTCTTCGCCCGCCGGCGATGGCCTCTGCCCACTCTCGCCGTGGTCACGGTGGCCACACTGGTGACCATTGCCGTCAAGGCGCCGTCGGGCGGCCTGCTGCTGGCGCTCGGCGTGGTCATGTACGCGGTGCCGTTCCGCCCTCGGGAGTACGCGTGCGCGGTGTCGGCCGCGATCTTCGTGACCGGCCTGATCGCCGACACCAGCAGTTGGTGGAACATCCAGTCCCTGGCCGCCTTCTCCTGGATCTTCGGTGGCGCCGGCCTCGGCCTGGGCGTGCGCTCGCGCCGGGCGTACATCGCCGAAGTGACCGAAAGGGCCCGCCAAGCGGAACAGACCCGCGAGGAGGAGGCCCGGCGGCGGGTGATGGACGAGCGGCTGCGCATCGCGCGTGAGCTGCACGACGTGGTGGCCCACCACATCGCGGTGATCAGCGTGCAGGCGGGCGCGGCCGGGCACGTGCTCCAGAAGCATCCGGAGCAGGTGTGGCCGGTGCTCGGGCACATCCGCGACGCGGCCGACACCGTGCTCCGCGAGATCCAGTCGGTGATCGGCGTGCTGCGCGATCCGGACGAGGCCGACACCACGGAGCCGACCTCGGGTCTCGACCGTCTGCCGGACCTGCTGAGCGGGCTGGGTGCGGCGGGTTTCCGGGTACGCCTTCTCGAGCATGGTTCTCCCCGAGCGCTGCCCGCGCTGACGGACCTGGCCGCGTACCGGATCGTGCAGGAGGCGCTGACCAACGCCCATCGGTACGGCGACGGCTCCGCCCATTTGGACATTTCGTACGATGCCGACGCGATCACCCTCGAGGTCACCAACACGATCGTCCCGTACCGGGTGAACACCCGCTCCGGCTCCGGCTTCGGCCAGCTCGGCATGCGGGAGCGGGCCGCGGCCGCACACGGGACCCTGACCACCGGGCCGGACGGCGACGGGCGCTATCGCGTCCACGCCGTGCTGCCTTTGAAAGGACACACCGTTGACCATTCGCGTGCTGCTTGCTGACGATCAGGCGCTGATCCGGGCCGGCTTCAAGATGATCCTCGACGCCGAGGACGGCCTGGAGGTAGCGGGCGAGGCCTCCGACGGCAAGGAGGCGGTCGAGCTGGCCCGCTCGGCCCGTGTCGACGTGGTGCTGATGGACATCCGGATGCCGCACATGGACGGGCTCGAGGCGACACGGCGCATCTGCGCCGACGACCATTTGGCGGGCGTACGGGTTCTGGTGCTCACCACGTTCGAGAACGACGACAACGTGGTCCTCGCTCTGCAGGCCGGCGCCAGCGGTTTCCTCGGCAAGAACGTCGCCCCGGCCGACCTGGTCAACGCGATCCGCGTGGTGGCCGGCGGCGAGGCACTGCTGTCCCCGCGCGCCACCCACGGCCTGGTCGGCCGCTTCCTCGACCAGCTGCGCCCGCCACCGGCGGAGGCGCTGGCCGCCCTCGACGTCCTCACCGACCGCGAGCGCGAGATCCTGGTGCTGGTCGCGCACGGCCTCTCGAACGAGGACATCGCCACCCGCCTCTACGTCTCCCCGCTGACCGCCAAGACACACGTCAACCGGGCGATGGCCAAACTGAACGCCCGCGACCGGGCCCAGCTGGTCGTCCTGGCCTATCAGAGCGGCCTGGTCCGCGCGGGCGACCCGCTGCCCTAAAGGTCGAGGACGATGTCGCCGCGGGGGCGGGACGAGCAGATCAGCACGTTGCCCTCGGCCGGTGGGTCGATCGGCTCGGTGGTGTAGGTGATCTCGCCCGAGAGCAGGCCCGACTCGCAGTTGTGGCAGACGCCGACCCGGCACGACCAGCGCACGGGCACGTCACAGGCCTCGGCCAGATCGAGCAGGCTGGTCTCGTCCTCGGGCCAGTTCACGGTCAGGTCGCTGCGGACGAACGACACCGACGGGCCGGTGCCCTTCTTGCCCTCCGGCGGATGCGGCGGCCGGGCCGGCGGCGCGCTGATGCCCGGCGTCAGGGCGGCCCGCGCCCCGAAGACCTCGGTGTGCACCCGCCCGGCCGGGAACGCCGCGGTGACGCTCTCCTCCATGGCGGCGGGACCGCAGAGGTAGACGTCGGCCTCGGCCGGCAGGTTCAGCGTGCGCAGCAGGTCGGCCGAGAGGCGGCCGGTGAAGTCGTAGTCGCGGTCCTGCGGGCGGGGGCGGCTGAGACAGACGTACGCGTGGGCGTGGGGCAGCCGCGCCAGCAGGGCGGCCGCCTCGGCCGCGAAGGGTCGCTCGCCGCCGTCGCGGGCGGCCTGCACCCACCACACCTCGCGGTCGGGCTGGTGCTCGGCGAGCGCGTGCAGCATGGCCAGTACGGGCGTGGCGCCGACGCCGCCGCTGATCAGCACCACCGGCGTCGCGCCGGGCCGCAGGACGAACGAACCGCGCGGCGCGGCGACGTCGAGCAGGTCGCCGGCGCGGACGTGGGTGTGCAGATATCCGCTGCCGGCGCCGTGCGGCTCGCGCTTGACGCTGATCCGGTACGCGGCGTCACCCGGCCGCCCGGAGAGCGAATAGCTGCGGACGAGGCCCGCGCGCAGGCGTACCGTCAAGAACTGGCCTGGAAGTGCCGCCGGAAGAGGGTTCCCGTCCGGATCGGACAGCCGCACGGAGGTGATCGTGCTGCTCTCCCGTTCGATCGCGGCCACCCGCAACGCCCGGAAGCCACCCCAGGCCGGCGGCGGCGCGGCGTCGACGAGTCCCGCGTTGCCGCTCGCGGTCTCCGGCTGGTCGAGCATCGCCCGGAACGACCCCTGCCAGCCCGGGCTGAGGGCCGGGATCAGCAGCGCCCGCTCGATCTGCTCCCGGGGGTGGCCCGGCAGATAGAGAAGACCGTCCACTTCGGAGACGGTGAGGCCCTCGGGCCCGTCGGCGACCTTGACGATCTCGTCGCCCGCCCGCACTTCGCCCTCTTCGAGCACCCGGAAGTAGAACCCGGGCCGCCGGTGCTGGACGAGAAGCGACGGCATCCGGGGATCGTCCATCCGGATGCCGACCCGATAGCAGGTCACCCGGGGCTGCGTGACCTCGAACAGCGCCCCGCCGATCCGGTAGCGGTCACCGACACAGACCTCGTCGTCGGCCAGCCCGTCGACCGTGAAGTTCTCCCCGAACTGCCCGAACTCGAAATCGTCACGACCGAGGAACTTCTGCCAATAGGCGTACGACTCCAGCTGGTAGACGAAGACGGCCCGTTGCTCACCGCCGTGCCCGCCCAGATCTCCCTGCCCGTCCCCGTCGATGTTGAGGCGCCGCACCATGGCCGCCCCTTCGACGGGCGACTTCCAGATGCCGGTGAAGACCGTCCGCCCGCGCCACTGGACATCCTTGGGCAGGCCGACGTTCACCGATCGCAGCATCGCCATCCCCACATCTTGCGACTTCCGGCGACATCAGGGGCGGTGACGGCGCTCACTCCCGCCCGCGCGCCTCGTAGGCCCTGATCACCCGGCGGGTGGGATCGTCGCCGCCGGGCGTCCGCAGGCGGTCGGTCAGCAGGAAACCGGGCAGCGCGAAGCGCTCACCGTGCTCGGCCTCCGACAGCACGAACGTGCCACCGCGAAGCTCCGGCTCCCAGCCGTGCCGCAGGGCGTAGTCGATGGTGGCCCGGACGTCGGCCGAAGCCGGGTAGGCCCCGTCGGTGGCACACGCGCCCCACGGCGCGGGCCAGGCCGTCGACAGCAGGTCCGCTTGAAGAGCCCGGCCCGCCTTGCCGCCGCCCCAGGCCCGGACCCGAACGCACCGGTGACAGTCACCGCTGCCCTGCACGTGATCGATGACCGCACGCCAGGCGAAGCTCCGAGCCCCGATGTGCAGCCGCCGCAGCCGAGTCCTCATGTCGATCCCCCCGAGCCGAGATCCTTCCCGTTGCCCGCCCCACCGCCAACGCATTTAGCCGAGCGGCGCGTGACGACTCACTGAGTCGCGGGGTCGGCCACGCATCCGGGGTCCGAGCTGTTCCAGTGGACCAGTGGGGCGGCCGGCACGGCGGTGACGAGGATCTGCCGGACGGACTGGTTGTCGCGGAACTCGTCGACCAGGCGGTCGCACAGGCGCAGGCGCTCGTCGACGGACGAGCGGACACTGACCTGGACCACGCCGTCGTTGAAGGCGTGGGAGACCAGGTCCGCCGTCACGCCCTCGCCGGTCAGCACCTCGACCGTCCGCTGGTCGGGGTTGATCTGGTCGGGGACCAGCTCGATGGCGCGGCGCTCACTGGGTGAAGGCGAGGGGGCCGGCTCCGGTGAGGATGAACAACCGGCGAGAGCGAGCAGGCAGAGGCCGAGCCGGATCGGTCGCGGAGCCATGACGCGAGTATCGCAAGCCTGCTACTGACCGGGCTGGCGAACGGAAAGCTGGCCCGCCCCCGCCCGCAGCATGTGTTTGGCGAGGTAGATGGGGCGGCCGTCGAGCTTCGCGGTCTGCGTGACGATCAGGACCGGCTCGCCCGGGTCCGCGTCGAGGGGGATCGCTCGTGACTCGCCGAGCAAGCCGGCCGAGAAGCGGACGACGCCGGAGCCGACGCGGTCGGGCAGGGCGGACAGAGCCGTTTCGCCGGCGGCGAGAGAGTCGAGCGGGGCGTCGGCGGGCAGGTGTTCCTGGCTGAGGGCGATCGGCTGGCCGTCACGCCGTACGACCGTCTCGAAGAACCACGCCGCCGAGTCGGCCGGAATCGACAGCTCCTCGGCTATGTAGGTGGAGGTCGTCTCCTGCAGCTCGGCCTGGGTGCGGCGCAGCTCCAGGACGCTGCCGGGCATGCTCAGCAGATCTTCCAGCGGGCGCAGGCGTTCCAGCCCGGCCTCGGGGACGGCGTCGGCCACGAAACGGCCGATGCCCCGGCGGGAGACGATGAAGCCGTCCTCGTCGAGCAGCATCAGGGCCTCGCGGACGACCGTGCGGCTCACGCCGAGCAGGCGGCCGATCTCGGTCTCGGTGGGGATCATCGAGCCGGGAGTGAGGGCGCCGGTGCGGATGCCGTCGAGGATGCGGCTGTGCACCTGGACGCGCAGCGGCACGCCGGCGTCGCGGGCGAGCGGCGCCGACAGGAACGAGAGACGGTCGGTCACGCGGTGATGGTACGGAAGCCGGCCCGCAGGGCGCCGAGCGCCGCGATGGCCGACGCGCCGAGCACGGCCACCGTCGTGCCGCCGGGACCCCACTGGTCGGCGAGCAGGCCGGCCAGGTACGTCCCGGCGCCGATGCCGACGCTGAAGGCGCTGACGATCCACGCGTTGGCCTCGGTGGCCAGCGCGGCCGGTGCGCTCGCCTCGGTCGCCCGGAAGACCAGGGTGAGGTACGGCGCCAGGCAGACCCCGCTGACGAAAGCCGCGGTCAGCCAGTACGCCGGCGGCGTCTGCACGAAAGCGGTCGGCGCGTAGAAGAGCGCCACCAGCAGCAGCCCGGGCCGGACGAGCCGTTCCGGGGCGGTCCGGAAGGGACGGCGGCTGATGTAGATGGCCCCGGCGAACGCCCCGACGCCGTTCACGGCCAGACCCCAGCCGGACAGGGCCGGGTTGCCGGCGCTGGTGGCGTGGGCGGTGGCCGTGATGGCCAGCACGCCGACCGGCACTCCGGCCGCGACCTGGGCCAGGACCAGGGTGCGGATGGCCGCGTGGCGCAGCGGTGATCCGCGCCGGCCGGTGTGCTCGGCCGGGGCGGTGCGTTCGAGGATGCCGTGCGAGCAGAACAGCGCGGTGCCGGCCAGCCCGATGACGCCCATGACGGCGACCGCGCCCGGCGCGCCCAGCACGGCGATGCTGATCGCGCTGACGAGGGGACCCAGGACGAAGATCAGTTCCTGTACGGCCGCGTCGGCGCTGAACGCCTTGGTCAGTTGCACGCCGGGGCTCATGAATCGGGGCCACAGGCTGCGCAGGACCGGTTCCAGCGGCGGTGCCGCGATGCCGGCGATCAGGGTGAAGACGACGGCCGCCATCTGATGGCCGGGGGCGGTCACCGCGATGCCGAGGAAGGCCAGCCCGGACGCCACGGCCGCGCCCAGCAGGGTCTGGCGCGCCCGGCCGGTGCGGTCGATCGTGCGACTGATCAGCGGCGCGCCGACCGTACCGGCGAGGATGTAGATCGAGGTCAGGGCGCCGGCGAAGGCGTAGGAGCCACCGGCGTCGAGCACGACGCGCAGCAGCGCCAGCGAGGACATGGCCTGGGGCAGCCGCCCGATCAGCGACGACGTCAGAAGCGTCGACGAAAGCCGGATCTGTGCCGGGCTCATCGCCTCGCGCTCGATCACCGTCATACCTGTACCCGCCAAGATCATTAGTTGTTATACAAGCTAATGCTACACGCGGGTTACACAGAAGGGCTCCGGCGTGATCCGCCGGAGCCCTTCGGGTGTGTCAGGAGTTGCGGATGCGGTTGCGCAGGTACGTGCCCGACTCGGTCAGGACACTCGTGCCCGCGTAGGTCGGCCCACCGCACGTGCCGGGCCGGAAGGCGGCGCTGCTCTCGTCGGCGTCCGAGTACGTCCAGTTGGCGTAGCTGATCTTGAGGCGGTCGAGCAGGTCGAGCCAGGTCGCCGTGCTGGCCAGGTCGACCGCGCCGCCGCCGGTGTAGGTGACGGTGCCGAACTCGGTGACGAACAGCGGGAGCGAAGCGGCCGCCCGCTCCACCTCGGCCCGGTAGTTGTCCTTGTGCGAGGCCGCGTAGAAGTGGAACGCGTACATGATGTTCGAGGCGTTCACCGGGTTGGCGGTGATCTCGCTGGAGTTCGCGCCGTCCGAGACGCCGAGCGAGGACCAGCCGCGGGTGCCCACGATGATCACGGCGTCCGGGTCGTTGGCCCGGATGACCGGGATGACCTGCTCGGCGTACGACTTGATGCCGCTCCAGCTGACGCCGTTGGGCTCATTGGTGATCTCGTAGATGACGTTCGGCTTCGCGGCGTTCCGCGCCGAGACGTTGGCGAAGAACGTCTTGGCGTTGGCCAGGTTGTAGTTGGGATCGCCGGGCGTCAGCGTGTGGAAGTCGATGATGGCGTAGAGGCCGCGCTCGGACGCCTCGTCGACCAGGCTGTTGACCCGCGAGGTGAAGCCGGACGGGTTGGTCTCGTAGCCCTGCTCCTGCACGTACATCGAGACCCGCAGCAGGTCGGCCTGCCAATCGGTGGCCAGCGCGTCGAGCGAGGCGTCGTTGTAGCAGTCGGCGAACCACTGGATGCCGTGGGTGCTCATGCCCTTGAGCTGGATCGCCTGGCCGGACGAGTTGCACAGGTGCACGCCGCAGACGCGCAGCTGCCCGTTGATCGCCACCGGGGTGGAGCCGGTCGGCGGAGGCGTTGTGACTGGGGGAGTGGTGGGCGGGGGCGTCGAGCCGTCGCAGGAGACCCCGTTGACGAGGCACGATGTGGGCCGTCCGGCGCCGTTGGCGATGAAGCCGAAGCTGGTCGACGCGCCGGGGGCCAGGGTCCCGTTCCAGCCGGCGGGCGTGAAGACGCTGCCGGACTGGGTCGCGTTCCACGACTGGGCGACGGTCGTGCCGGCGGGGAAGGTCAGCTCGACCCGCCAGGTGGTGATCGTCGACGACGTGTTGTTGGTGACCGCGACCTGCCCTTGATAGCCGTTGCTCCACGAGCTGACCACGGTGAACGCGGCGGTGGCGGCGCTGGCCGGCAGGGCCACGGCGATGGCGGCCGCGGCGGCGGTGAGTACCGCCGCTCCGGCCATGAGGAGTCTTCGCATGGGGGATTCCGCTTCCAGTGAGGGGGATTTGGGAGCGCTCCCAGAAACCATCGCACGGAAAGTTACCCATGTAAATATGGCCGGGCACCCCGCGAGGAGTGCCCGGCCACCGATCAGATCGGGATCAGCCCGTGTTGCGCATGCCCGCCGCGATGCCGTTGACCGAGGTCAGCAGCGCCCGCTCCAGGGCCGTCGAGTCCGACGGGGCACGCCGCGCGCCCAGGCCCACCTGGAGCTGGCGGTCCGCCTCGTTCAGCTCCCGGTACTGCCGCAGCAGCGCCACCTGGAGGTGGTGCAACGGCTCCAGGTACGTGTCACGGACGCCCAGCGTGCGCTTGAGCTCCGGCTGGCCCTCCAGCAGGTCGGACGTGCCGGTGATGGCGAGCACCTCGCGCACCGTCAGCTCGTACTCGGCCTTGATCGTCTCGAAGATCGGGTGCAGATGCTCCGGCACCAGCGTCTCGACGTAGCGCTTGGCGATCGACAGGTCGGTCTTGGTCAGCATCATCTCGACGTTCGACAGGAACGTCTTGAAGAACTGCCAGTTGCCGTACATCTCCTGGAGAACCTCGGTCTTGCCCGCCTCGCGGGCCGCCTTGAGGCCCGAGCCGACGCCGAACCAGCCCGGCACGATCTGCCGGGTCTGCGTCCAGCCGAACACCCACGGGATGGCCCGCAGACCGCCCAGCCCGGCGTCCGCGTTGGGCCGCTTCGAGGGGCGGGAGCCGATGTTCAGCGCGCCCAGCAGCTCGGTCGGCGTAGCGGCCCAGAAGTAGGCCGGAAGGTCGGGGTTCTCGACCAGGCTGCGGTACGTGCCGAAGGCCGCCTCCGAGGCGCAGTCCATGGTCGCGTCCCAGCGGGCGAGCCGCTCCTGGTCGACCGACGGCTCGGTGTGCAGCAGCGTCGCCTGCAGGACCGCGGCCACCGTCAGCTCGAGGTTCTCCCGGGCCAGAGCCGGGATCGTGTATTTGTCGCTGATGACCTCGCCCTGCTCGGTCACCTTGATGGCGCCGTCGAGCGTGCCGTACGGCTGGGCCAGGATCGCCTCGTGGGTGGGGCCGCCACCACGGCCGACCGTGCCGCCCCGGCCGTGGAACAGGCGCAGCCGCACCCCGTGCCGGGCCGCCACGTCACGCAGCTTGCGCTGCGCCTTGTGGATGCCCCACTGGCTGGTGGTGATGCCGCCTTCCTTGTTCGAGTCGGAATAGCCGAGCATGACCTCCTGCACGTCGCCGCGGGCCCGCACGATCTCGCGGTAGGCCGGCAGCGACAGCATCTCGTCGAGCAGGTCACCGCCCGCGTCGAGCTCGGCCGGCGTCTCCAGCAGCGGCACGATGTTGACCCGGGCCCGTCCGGTGTGGATGTCGACCAGGCCGGCCTCCCGGGCCAGCACGGCCGCCGCCAGCACGTCGTCGACACCCAGGGTCATCGAGATGATGTACGTCTCGATGACGTCCTGCCCGAACTTGTCCTGCACGTCGCGGATCGTGTTGAAGACGTCGAACGTCTTGCGGGCCGAGTCCGTGAGCGGGGTGTCGGCGCTGGCCAGCGGCCGCCGGCCGCCGAGCTCGGTGGCGAGCAGCTTCGTCCGGTCGGCCCGGTCGAGCGCGGCGTAGTCGTCGACCTCGCCCACCTGCGCGTACATCTGCTGGAGCACCTCGTGGTGCTTCTCCGCGTGCTCGCGCACATCGAGCGTGGCCAGCTGGAGGCCGAAGGCCGAGACCGTGCGGATGGTCGTGGCGACCACGCCGACCGCGGTGAGCTGGCCCGAGTTGCGGGCCAGCGAGGCCCGCATCAGCTCGAGATCGCTGATCAGCTCGTCGCTGCCCAGATAGTCGCGGCCGGGCACGTGAGCGGTGCCGTTGCGCAGCCGCTCGCGGGTGTTGGCCAGCTTCGCCTTGATCGCCCGGACCTTGAGCCGGTACGGCTCCTCGGCGTTCGTGCGGCGGAAACGCGGCGCCACCTCGGGCAGGTTGTCCAGATCCTTGGCCAGCGAGGCCGACAGGTCGAGGGAGACACCGCGCAGCCGGCGCGACACCGACAGCACGTCGATGAGCTGGTCCATGGCCGCCTCGGTGGCCTGGATGCCGTGCTCGTGCTGGATCAGCAGCACGTCGCGGGTGACAGCGGGCGTGACGAACGGGTTGCCGTCGCGGTCGCCGCCGATCCAGGAGCCGAAGGTGAGCGGCCGAGAGGTCGGCGCGGTCTCGACGCCGAGCTGGCGCAGCGTCTCGGCCAGGTCGGAGAGCACCTGGGGCGCGGCCTCGGCGTAAAGGTCACGCAGGTAGTAGACGGCGTTGCGGGCCTCGTCGGTCGGCTCGGGCCGGTCGAGACGCAGCTCGTCGGTCTGCCACAGCAGGTCGATGAGCTCGGCGAACTTGCGCGTCGAGGCGGTGGTGTCGGCCTGGCCGTACAGGATGGCGGCCGACGCCTCGGCGTCCAGGGTGTCGGCCAGCTGGCGCAGCTTCGACAGGATCGAGCGCCGGGAGGCCTCGGTCGGGTGCGCGGTGAAGACCGGCCGCACCGCGAGCCGGCGGGCGGCCGCGGCCACCTCGTCCGACGGCACGCCCTTCTCGGCGATCAGCTTGGCCGCCTGGTCGAGCCAGCCACCGTCGCGGGCGCGGCGCCGGCGCAGGTCGCGGGCCCGGTGCACCTGCTCGGTGATGTTGGCCAGGTGGAAGTAGGTGGAGAACGCGCGGGCCAGCTTGGTGCCGGTGGTGATGTCCATCGCGGCGAGGCGGTCGGCCGCGGCCTGCGCGTCCTGGCGGACCAGAGCGCGCACCTCCTCGACCAGATCGAGGAGGGGACGGCCCTCCTGGCGGGCCAGGGTCTGGCCCAGCAGCGTGCCGATCCGGCGGATGTCCGCGCGCAGGGCGGCGTCGGGACCATCGGGATCTAGGTGGCCGTGCAGGTCTGCCATCGGGGGGCGCTCCTTCGCCTCAAGGTGCTCCAGGACAGCGCTGTCCCGACTTCGCCGATCGTATCGGCGCCGCCCCATCGCCGGGCAAACTGAGGGAAGTCTCACCTCCAGCCGGCGGAATCAAGCCGAGACCGGGATGGCGGGGCGCAGAAGCTGGCGGCGGGGAAGGCTGACCGACTCGAAAAGGAGGCGCGCGGGCGTCTCCACGGGGCGGGTCTTGTGCACGAAGGCGTGCCGGGCGGCCGCGAAGCCAGAGCGGTCGGCGTACATGTCGCGGCTCATCTCGGCCAGCTCACGGGCCTCGTAGACCTCCAGGGGCACGCGCTCGGCGGCCAGGCGCCGCGCCTTCGCCTGACGGCGGCGGCGGGCGGCGCGCGGGTCACTCTCGCGCTCGGCCAGCTCGGTCAGCCATTCGCCGTACGCGTCGGGGTGGCGGGGGCCGACGTCATCGGCCAGTCCGAGCGTGACCGCCCGGGCGGCGCTGATCGGCAGCTTGCCGTCGATGAGGTGCTGGGCCTGGTCGCCGCCGACCCGGCGCGGGAGCGTGAAGGTGTGCAGCTCCGAGCCGTACAACCCGATGTCGTAATAGGGGTTGAGGATGATCCCGTCGCGCGCCGCCACGATGTCGGCGCCCAGGCCGAGCATCACGCCGCCGGCGCCGGCGCTTCCCGCGTAGGCGGCGATGACCACCTGCCGGGTGCAGGTGACGATCTCGCGGCAGACCTCGTTGATGGCCCGGATGTTGGCCCACGCCGTGCCGGCCGGGTCGGGCGCGGCCTCGGCGACGTTGAGGTGGATGCCGTTGCTGAAGGCGTCGGTCCCGCCGCGCAGCACCAGCACGTGGGTGTCCTGCGCGGCCGCGTGCCGCAGCCCGGCCAGCAGCCGGCGGCAGTGTCCGGGACCCATGGCGCCGTTGTAGAAGTCGAAGCTGAGCCAGCCGACCCGCCCGGACCGGCGGTAACGGACCTGGCGATAGGCGGCCGGCGACTCGGGCTCGGCCCCGACCGGCAAGGGGGACTGGGGCACGCCGCGCAGGCGGGCGCCGAGCAGCGTCGTCGAGGGCAGCTTGATCCGGGCCCGCGGATGTCCCGGGTCGGCCGCGCGCAGATGACCCAGCCAGAGGCTGCCGTCGCCGGTGCCGACCAGCACGGCGCCCTGCCGGCGGCTGAGGATCTGGCCCGCTTTCTTCGGGCGGCGGGCGAGACCCGGCGTGGCGTCGTAGGCGAAGACCGGAAGGCCGCCGATCTCCGTACGCACTCCGGGAGCCCCGTCGGCGGCCCGGATCGCCCGGAGGATCCGCTCGGTGGGGTCGCTCCAGTCGAAGGCGCGGTCGGCCTGGGTCATGAGCGGCCGCGGGCGCGATTCCTTCGGCGTGACCGGCCGGAAGGAGGGGTCGGCCGCCTTGACCACGACCTCGAGGACGCACTCCATGGCGGCGTCGGCCACCGGACCGTTGTAGAGCGAGGACTTGCGGGGCGGGGCGGCCGGCATGGCGAAGGTGCGGGTGGCCCAGACCGGCCCGGCGTCCATCTCCTCGACGGCCTGGAGCGCGGTGACGCCCCAGCTGCGCGCGCCCTCGGCGATGGCCCAGTCCAGCGAGGACGGCCCCCGGTCACCGACCGGGCCGGGATGGATGATCACCGTGCGCCAGTGCCGCCAGACCTCGGCGGGCACTCTGTCCTTGAGAAAGGGGCAGATGATGAGCTCGGGCTCGGCCCGGCGCACGCCCTCGATCATGTCGGCGGCGCCGGTGGCCAGCTGCACACCGACGTCGTGTCCGGCCTCGCGCAGCGCACACCAGGCACGCTGGCTGAGGCCGTTGAACGCCGTAACGAGCAGCAGGATTCGCACGTTGGCCTCCCTGAGAGATGTGCCTCCCGAGGTTGCGCCTGATATAGACGTTTATGTCGGACATATTGTGCGGCGGCTAAATGTCGGAGGGCCGGACTAGACTTGCCGTCGTACCCCCGCCCCCTCCGGGCGTTTGGGGTTTTTCGACGTGGGGTTTTCGTCATGCAGCTTTCCGGTCTGATCCCGGCCGCCCTCCGCGATCGGGGCCTCGCGCGCGCCCGCGACCTGGCGCGCAAGGGCTTCGTCGACTCCGATTCGCTAGATCTGACCGCGCCCGCCTCGCTGCGGCCGTTCCTGGTCGCCACCGTGGCCGGCAGCGCCTCCCGCCCCGTTCTGGCCGTCACCGCCACCAGCCGCGAGGCCGACGACCTGGCCGACGCGCTCGGCTGCCTGCTCCCGGCCGACCGGGTCGTGGTCTACCCGTCCTGGGAGACGTTGCCGCACGAGCGGCTCTCCCCGCGCTCCGACACCGTCGGCCGCCGCCTGGCCGTGCTGCGCCGGCTGGCCCACCCCGCGGCCGGCGAGGAGATCCAGGTCGTGGTCGCGCCCGTCCGCTCGGTCCTCCAGCCGCAGCTCAAGGGCCTGGGCGACCTCGAGCCGGTCGAGCTGACCACCGGGGGCGAGGCCGAGCTCGAGGGCGTCGCCCGCCGGCTCACCGACATGGCGTACGCCCGGGTCGACCTGGTGACCAAGCGCGGCGAGTTCGCCGTCCGGGGCGGCATCCTCGACGTCTTCCCGCCCACCGACGAGCACCCGTCGCGTGTCGAGTTCTGGGGTGATGAGGTCGAGGAGATCCGCACCTTCGCGGTGGCCGACCAGCGCACGATCGACCCGGTCTCCTCGCTGTGGGCGCCGCCCTGTCGCGAGCTGCTGTTGACGCCCGATGTCCGCGCTCGTGCCGCCGCTCTGGCCGCTGATCACCCCGAGCTCGGGGAGATTCTGGACAAATTGGCCGAAGGCATTCCGGTGGAAGGCATGGAGTCGCTGGCGCCGGCCCTGCTCGACGGCACCGACAGCATGGAGCTGCTGCTCGACTGCATGCCGGCCGACACCCACGTGTTGCTCTGCGATCCGGAGCGCATCCGCACGAGGGCCCACGACCTCACCCGTACGTCAGCGGAATTTCTCGAAGCCTCCTGGGCCGCGGCCGCCGTGGGTGGTCAGGCGCCGATCGACGTCGGCGCCGCCGCTTTCAAAACCCTTGCCGACGTACGGGCCCACGCCGCGACCCTGCGCCAGCCCTGGTGGACGGTGTCGCCGTTCGGCCTGGTCGAGTCCGAGTCCCCGGCTGAAGATCAACCCTGGCTGGAGACCCCCGTGGTCGAGGTCGCGCCCGACGCCGGTGACGCGATCGCGCTGGCCGCCCAGCCCGTGCCGCTCTACCACGGCGACACCGCCAAGCTCGCGGCCGATCTGCACGACTGGGCCGCCGCCGGCTGGGCCATCGCGCTGGTCTTCGAGGGTCACGGCACCGCCCAGCGGGCCACCGAGGTGCTGCGCGACGCCGGCCTCGGCGTCACACCGGTCGAGTCGCTCGAGGAGCCGATCGAGCCCGGCCAGCTGATCGTCACCTGCGGCGGGCTCAACCACGGCTTCATCGACGAGGCCTCGCAGCTCGCGGTCATCACCGGCAACGACATCACCGGCGGTCGCGGCGCGTCCACGAAGGACATGCGCAAGATGCCGTCGCGGCGGCGCAACACGATCGACCCGCTCGAGCTCAAGCCGGGCGACTTCGTGGTGCACGAGCAGCACGGCATCGGGCGGTACGTCGAGCTGGTGCAGCGCACGGTCAACGGCGCCGACCGCGAATACATCGTGCTCGAATACGCCGCGTCCAAGCGGGGCCAGCCCGGCGACCGGCTCTACGTGCCGACCGACCAGCTCGACCAGCTCTCGCGCTACGTCGGTGGCGAGTCGCCGGCGTTGCACAAGATGGGCGGCGCCGACTGGCAGAAGAGCAAGGCCCGCGCCCGCAAGGCGGTCAAGGAGATCGCGGCCCAGCTCATCCAGCTCTACGCGGCCCGGCAGGCCTCCAAGGGCCACTCGTTCGGCCCCGACACGCCCTGGCAGCGCGAGCTGGAAGACGCGTTCCCCTATCAGGAGACCCCCGACCAGCTGGCCGCCATCTCCGAGGTCAAGCACGACATGGAGCTGTCGGTCCCGATGGACCGCCTGATCTGCGGCGACGTCGGATACGGCAAGACCGAGATCGCCGTGCGGGCCGCCTTCAAGGCGGTGCAGGACGGCAAGCAGGTGGCCGTGCTGGTGCCGACCACGCTGCTGGCCCAGCAGCACTACAACACGTTCACCGAGCGCATGTCCCAGTTCCCGCTCGCCATCAAGCAGCTGTCCCGCTTCCAGACGCCGACCGAGGCCCGGCTGACCCTCGAAGAGGCGGCGAACGGCACCGCAGACATCGTGATCGGCACCCACCGGCTGCTGGCCAACTCGACCAAGTTCAAAAACCTCGGCCTGATCATCGTGGACGAGGAGCAGCGCTTCGGCGTCGAGCACAAGGAGCAGCTCAAGGCCCTGCGCGCCTCGGTCGACGTGCTGACCATGTCGGCCACGCCGATCCCGCGCACCCTGGAGATGGCGATCACCGGCATCCGCGAGATGTCGACCATCGCCACCCCGCCCGAGGAGCGCCACCCGGTGCTCACCTTCGTCGGCGCCCACGACGAGAAGCAGGTGGCGGCGGCCGTGCACCGCGAGTTGCTCCGCGACGGCCAGGTCTTCTATCTGCACAACCGGGTCGAGTCGATCGACAAGGCGGCCCGCAAGCTGCGCGAGCTGGTCCCCGAGGCGCGGGTCGCGGTGGCGCACGGGCAGATGAGCGAGGAGCAGCTCGAAAAGGTGATGGTCGGCTTCTGGGAGAAGGAGTTCGACGTCCTGGTCTGCACCACGATCGTCGAGTCCGGCATCGACATCCCGAACGCCAACACGCTGATCGTCGAGCGGGCCGACCTGCTCGGCCTGGCCCAGCTCCACCAGATCAGGGGCCGGGTCGGCCGGGGCCGCGAGCGGGCGTACGCCTACTTCCTCTACCCGGGCGAGAAGCCGCTCACCGAGCAGGCCCACGAGCGCCTGGCCACCATCGCCCAGCACACGGAGCTCGGCGCCGGCATGTACGTGGCGATGAAGGACCTGGAGATCCGCGGCGCCGGCAACCTGCTCGGCGGCGAGCAGTCCGGCCACATCGAGGGCGTCGGTTTCGACCTTTACGTGCGGATGGTCGGCGAGGCGGTGCAGGCCTTCAAGGGCGAGCGCCCCGAGGAGGAGCCCGAGGTCAAGATCGACCTGCCGGTCGACGCCCACCTGCCGGTCGACTACATCTCGGTCGAGCGCCTGCGCCTGGAGATGTACCGCAAGCTGGCCGAGGCCCGCGACGAGGAGAAGCTGCGCGAGGTCGTGGCCGAGATGACCGACCGCTACGGCGAGCCGCCGGCCCAGGTGGCCAACCTGATCGCGGTGGCCCGGTTCCGTCAGAGGGCCCGGCAGTACGGCCTCACGGACGTCTCGATGCAGGGCAAGCACATCCGCTTCTCGCCGCTGCCGCTGCCCGACTCGAAGCAGATGCGCCTGAAGCGCTACCACCCCGACTCGGTCTACAAGTCGGCCAACGACCAGGTCAGCGTCCCCCGCCCGAGCACCCGCCGCCTGGGCGGCGAGCCGCTGCGCGACCAGGCCCTGCTGGAGTGGTGCGCCCAGCTCCTGACCGACGTGCTGGGCGAGGTGGCGAAGGCCTCAGTTTGACGGGTCGCGGCGGGGCGGGTGACGTGGGTCATAACCCTCGTGAGAGAGTCATGGCCATGCAGCGTGCCCGCCGTGTCGCATCCATGGTCGTCGTCGCCTCCCTGACCGTGGCCGGACTGTCCGCCTGCCGCAGCGAGCCCTCGGTGGCCGCTTATGTGGGCGACTCCGGCCGCATCACCGAGAAGCGTGTCCAGCAGATCTACGACGACGCCCGGACGGCCCTGACCGACGCCGGGGCCAAGGGCGCCGTGCCGATCTCGCGCGGCGACATCGTGCGGACGCTGGTCAGCGCCGACGTGATGAGCCAGGTGGCGAAAAACGAGAACGTCACCCTGCCGACGAACCTGCCGCTGGGCGACTACGCGACCCAGCTGAAGCTGCCGGAAAAGGCGGAGTACGTGCGGCTCTACGCCGAGTCGGACGCGCTGATCCGCCTGCTCCGCGAGCGGGCCGGCTCGGCGTCGGCCCGCCCCAGCGACGACGACCTGCGCACGGTCTACGACACGCTGCGCGCGGCCGGCGAGGTCGACCCGGCGATGACGTTCGAGCAGTTCAAGACCCAGCTGCCGGCCGAGAACCAGCAGCTGGTGTCCACATCGGCCGCGGTG
Organism: Actinoplanes sp. CA-131856; assembly: GCF_050956135.1. Taxonomy (GTDB): domain Bacteria; phylum Actinomycetota; class Actinomycetes; order Mycobacteriales; family Micromonosporaceae; genus Actinoplanes. Next base: position 926,581 of record NZ_CP191849.1, read on the forward strand.
CGCAACGAGGTGGCCTCGGCCGCGACCGACCTTCGCATCAAGGTGAACCCGCGCTACCAGCCGCTCCAGATCTCGGTCCTCGACTTCCAGACCCAGAACGGCGAGCTGCGCCCCCTGGTCACGGTCCCGCTGGGCGCCGCCGACGCCGGTGCCCCCGTGATCGAGGTGTCCTGACCCCTGGCAGAGTTGGCGGCATGACCGCTCGGATCATCCTGCTCGTCACGTCACCCCGCCTGCCGGCGGGCCTACTGACGGCCGCCGCCTGGGACACGATCCGCGCCCACCCCGTCTTCACCGCCGCCGATTCCCCACAGGCAGCAGCCTTAAGGGCGAGCGGCGTCCCGGTAACGGTCATCGACCCCAGCCCGGAGACGCTGCTCGCCACCCTCGACATCCCCTCCGCGCCGGCCGCCGCCTTCATCTCCTCGGCCGCCGCCCCGACCAGCCCGCCCACCTTCTTGGGCGTCCCCGCCACCCCCAGCTCCACCTCTGCGGCCGCCGCCCCTTCTTCCGCGCCCGAGGTCACCCCTCCTTCCATGGGCGGGGCCTCCGCTCCTTCATCTGCGGCCGCCCCTTCTTCCGCGGGCGGGGCCTCTGCTTCTCTCTCTGCGGCCGCCACCCCTTCTTCCGCGCCCGAGCTCACCCCTCCTTCTGCGGGCGGGGCCTCTGCTCCTTCTTCTGCGGCCGCCGTTCCTTCTTCCGCGGGCGGGGCCTCCGCTTCTTCTTCTGCGGCCGCCGTCCCTTCTTCCGCGGGCGGGGCCCCTGCTTCTCTCTCTGCGGCCGCCGCCCCCTCTTCCGTGGCCGAGGTCGCCCCTTCTTCCGCGGGCGAGGCCTCCGCTCCTTCCTCTGCGGTTGAGGTTGGCCCTTCTTCCGCCGCCCCTTCTTCCGCAGGCGAGGTTGGCCCTTCTTCCGCCGCCCTTTCCTCCGTGGCCGAGGTCGCTCCTTCTTCTGCGGACGCGGCCTCCGCTGCTTCTTCCGCGGGCGTGGCCTCGGCTCGTTCCTCCGCGGACGCGGCCTCGGCTCCTTCCTCCGCGGACGCAGCCTCAGCTCCTTCTTCCCCCGACGCGACCTCCTCCCTCTCTTCCTCTTCGGACATTTCCGGAATGCCGGATCTGGAGCGAGCTGTCGTCTGGCTTGCGGGGCCCGACGGGGACGAGAGCTTCGCCCGGTCGCTCGGTCTACGGCTCGCGCGTGAACCGGGGCTTGCCGAACTTGAGCTGATGTATGGCTCCTGGGACCCGCCCGGCGCCCGCCTCCTTGACGCGGTGGCGGTGATGGATCAGCTCGTTTCGCCCGGCGGCGATCCCTGGAAGCGTCAGCAGAACCATCAGACCCTCGCGACCTACCTTCTCGAAGAGGCGTACGAGGCGTACGACACGATCGAGGCCGGGGACACCGATGCGCTGCGGGAGGAGCTTGGCGACGTACTGCTGCAAATTCTTTTGCATGCGCGCCTGGCCGAGGAGCATCCCGAGGATGAGCGCTGGAGCATCGACGATGTCGCGGGTGGCTTCGTCGAGAAGATGATCCGCCGAAATCCGCATGTGTTCGCCGGTGAGGCTGTGGCCGACATCGAAGAGATCACCGCGAACTGGGAACGCATCAAAAAAGCCGAAAAATCCCGACAATCGGTGTTGGACGGCGTGGCTCTTTCTCAGCCGGCACTCGCGTTGACGGCCAAGATTCTTTCCCGTACGCGGCGCGCGGGCCTCGACGTGCCTCTGCCCACCGGGGACGACGTCGGATCGCGGCTGCTCCGCCTCGTCGCCGAGTCGCCCGACGCCGAACACTTGCTGCGCCAGGCCGCACTCGCCTACGCCGACGCGGTGCGGACCCAGGAAAATGTCCGACCCCCCGAGTAAGTTTCACCGCATGCCGGAGTTCGTACCGCTAGCCGAGCGCATCGTCGACGCCATCCTCGAGTCCGAGCCCGGGCTCGCCACCGAGACGGGCGACCACCGTTTCGACGACCGCATGCCCGACCTCTCGCCGGGGGCCGTCACCGCCAAGGTCGCCATGCTGCGCGACGCCGCCGACGCCCTCTCCGGTGTCGACGCCGACGGTCTCGAGCCCGAGGAGCAGGTCGACCACGCGATCCTCGCCGCCATCGTCGAGCGGGGCCTGTTCGAGGCCACCGACGTCCGCGAGCACGAGTGGAACCCACTGCACCACAACCCCGGCCCCCTGCTCCACGCTCTTCTCTCGCGCCAGTTCGCCCCGGCCGAGGAGCGCCTCACCAGCCTGGCCGGTCGCCTGGCCGCCATCCCCGACGCCCTGGCCACCGCCCGTGCCGTCCTGCGCGACGTTCCTCGCGTCCACGCCGAGACCGCTGTCGGCCAGTTCGCCGGCACCGCCGGGCTGATCCGTGACGAGCTGCCGCTCCTGCTGGAGCAGGAGCCCGGCATGGCCGCCACCGTCGAGCCGGCCGCCGCCACCGCCCTGGCCGCGCTGTCCGAGTTCGACGGGTGGCTCCGCGCCCGCCTCGACGGCAACGAGCCCGGCCGCGACCCCCGTTTGGGCCGCCGCCTGTGGGAGGCCCGGCTCTGGCACACGCTCGACACCGAGCTTCCCGCGGCCGAGGTCCTGTCCCGCGCCCGCGAAAACCTGGCCCGCGTCGGCGAGCAGCTCCGCCAGGCCTCGGCCGAGCTGGTCGGCGGCCCGGCCACCGACGAGACCGTCCGCCGCGCCCTCGACACCCTGGCCGCGCAACATCCGGCCGACGACACGATCGTCGGCCTGGCCCGCGTGACCATGGAGGAGGCCACCGAGTTCGTCCGCAAACACGACGTGCTCACCCTGCTCGACGACCCGCTGGTCATCGAGGAGATGCCCGAGTTCGCCCGCGGGGTGGCCGTGGCCTATTGCGACCCGCCCGGCCCGCTCGAGACCGCCGAGGTCCCCACCTTCTACTGCATCTCGCCCACCCCGGCCGACTGGCCGGCCGAGCGCGTCGAGTCGTTCTACCGCGAGTACAACGACCACATGATCAGGGATCTCACGGTCCACGAGGCCATGCCCGGTCATTTCCTCCAGCTGGCCCACGCCCGCCGCTTCCGCGCCGCCACCCGGGTCCGCTCGATGGGCTGGTCGGGCCCGTTCGTCGAGGGCTGGGCCGTCTACGCCGAGGAGCTCATGGCCGGCCTGGGCTTCGGTGGCCTGCCGGTCCGCTTGCAGCAGTTGAAGATGCAGCTCCGCATGAGCCTGAACGCCATCATCGACCAGCTGGTCCACTGTGAAGATCTGCCGCAGTCCGAGGCCATGGCCCTGCTGACCGGCCCCGGTTTCCAGGAGGAGGGCGAGGCCGCCGGCAAGTGGCGCCGCGCCCTGCTCACGTCCACCCAGCTCTCCACGTACTTCGTCGGCTACACCGAGGTGTCCGCCCTGGCCGCCGCCCGCCCGTTCGGCGCCACCCCCAAGGCCTGGCATGACGCCATGCTGGCCCACGGTTCCCCGCCTCCCCGCCACTTGCGTAGCCTGCTCGGCGTCTGACCCGCCGATGGGTCGTCTCCTCTCCGGCTGCGCGGCCGGGGAGGAGCCCCGGCCCTCGCGCATCACGCAGACCCCGGCCGCCAAGGGCGAGTTCCGCGCGGCTCGGCGGCGACTCCAGTCGGCCCCGCCTCCGTGCGGCTCACCGCGTCCGGCGCGCACGATCCGAAGGCGCACAAGCTCACGCGTGCGGTCAGCCTTTCGGGCGGCCGTCCGGGCCAGTCGATCGTCATCGGCGCCGACACCTACAGCCGGGTCGATGGCGAGGGGTCGTGGATCCACGCCGACATCGACACGGTCACCAGCGGCGTCCTGCTCATGCAGTCCGATGTGGACGATTCGAATAGCCTGGCCCGGTTCGCCGAGAACGTCACTCTTATCGAGCGCGCCGGCCCGCATGCCTACAAGGGCTTTTTCCGCTGGGTGGATTTCACGGCCACGACCGACGTCCGCGGCGCCATCACGTCGATCGGCATCGCGGTCGAGGCGAAGGAGAGGCGCGCACCGTCCGGTCGACCACCAGGTTCACCGCCCACGGCGCGCCGGTGTCGATCGCCAAGCCGGCGACGGTCGAGGGCGCGGCTTCTGGAAATTAGATTAACTATTCCTTGAATCAACCTCTGTCGATGCTTCAGGATGGGTGCCAGCGGCGCCGCTTCCCCGACCGTCCTCATCCCCCGAGGTACCTGACATGAGTCTGCTCAGACGTGTCCTCATCGCACTTTTGGCGGCCGCCGCCGTGCTCGTCGTGCCCACCGCTGCCCGTGCCGCCGCGCCGTTCAAGGTGCTCGCGTTCTACAACGGGACGTGGGACGCCGCGCACATCGACTTCGACAAGGAAGCGCGGGAGTGGTTCCCCCAGGCCGGCGCCCAGAACGGCTTCACCTGGGAGGCCACCACCGACTGGAGCCGGCTCAGCGCGACCGGCCTGGCCGGCTACAAGGTGATCATGTTCCTGGACGACGCTCCGCCGGCCGATCGGCGGGCCGCCTTCCAGCAGTACATGCAGAACGGCGGGGCCTGGCTCGGCTTCCACGTCAGCGCCTTCACCACCGACGCCAACAGCTGGAGCTGGTACTACAACACTTTCCTCGGCTCCGGGAACTTCGCCACCAACACCTGGGGCCCGACCGCCGAGACGCTGCGGCTCGGCACCCATCCGACCACCTCGGCCCTGCCCGCCACCATCCCGTCGTCGGTCAGCGAGTGGTACTCGTGGAGCCGTGACCTGCGCCAGAACCCCGACATCGACATCCTGGCCTCGATCGACGCCTCCAGTTTCCCGGTCGGCACCGACCCGAACCAGCAGTGGCGCTCCGGCTACTACCCGCTGATCTGGTCGAACCGGAACTACAAGATGATCTACACGAACTTCGGGCACAACGGCATGAACTACGAGACCAACACGCGTACGTCATCGACCTTTGCCAGTCCTCAGCAGAACCGTTGGCTCATCGACAGCATCCTGTGGCTGGCCGGCGAGAGCGGCGGCGGCGAACCTCCGGCCGAGCAGCCCATCGACCCCACCGCCTGGTATCCGGTCGTCAGCAAGAACAGCGCCAAGTGCGTCGACGCCCGGTCCGCCGGCACGGTCAACGGCACAGCGATTCAGCAGTACGCCTGCAACTCGAGCACGGCGCAGCAATATCAGTTCACGCCCACCGACAGCGGCTACGTCCGCATCGCCAATCGCGGCAACGCCGCCCAGGTTCTCGACGTGACCAATGTGTCCACAGCCGACAATGCCAAGATTCAGACCTGGGCGTACGGCGGGGGAGCGAACCAGCAGTGGCAGCCGGTCAGCGAGGGCGGCGGTTACTACCACTTCGTGAACCGCAACAGCGGCAAGTGCCTGGACGTCCCCGCTGCCTCGACGGCTGACAGCGTTCAGCTGGTCCAGTACGCCTGCAACGGCACCGCCGCCCAGAGTTTCCGCCTGACGAGGTAGACGTAACTCCACCCCGCATCGGGGGGTTCACCGGCTAGGGACGCATCGAGAACCTTCGTACCGTCAGGTCATGCGAAAACGCCTTACGCAGTGGGGTGTCGCCACCACTCTGGTGGCGACACTGGCCGCCGGGGCCGCCGCCCCGGCCGCCGCCGCGACGAGAGACCACCGGCTTCAGCACGCCGCCGACGATCTGCACAGGCTCGGCATCACGGGGGTGCAGGCCCTGAGCAGAGTCGGCGGCGACACCGACCGGGCCCGCGCCGGCGACGCGCCGGCCGAGGGCTACTTCCGGATGGGCAGCAACACCAAGACCTTCACCGCCGTGGTCGTGCTTCAGCTGGCCGCCGAGCGCCGGCTGTCGCTCGACGACACGGTCGAGCGGTGGCTGCCCGGCGTCGTCTCCGGCAACGGCAACGACGGCCGGCGCATCACGATCCGCCAGCTGTTGCAGCACACGAGCGGCCTGTTCAACTACACCAACGATCTGGACGGCCTGGATTCGTACGAGGGATATCTGGCCCATCGCCTCGACCACTACGACCTGGCCGATCTGGCCGCCCTGGCCATGAAGCACGAGCCGGTCTTCGCCCCCGGCACGAGCTGGGACTACTCGAACACCAACTACATCCTGGCCGGCATGGTCATCGAGAAGGCCACCGGCCGCACGTGGTCGTCGGAGGTCGAGCGCCGCATCATCCGCCCGCTCGGCCTGAAGCACACGTCGTACCCCGGCGACCGCGCCACCCTGCCCACCCCGCACGCCAAGGCGTACCAGCAGTGGACCCCCGGCGGCCCCCTGTACGACACGACGATCCTCAACCCGACCGTCGCCGCCTCGGCCGGCGGCCTGATCACCACGCCGTCCGACCTGGCCCGCTTCTGGCAGGCCCTGCAACAGGGCCGCTTGCTGCCCCCGCGCCAGATGACCGAGATGCACCGCACGGTTCCGGCCGAGACGTGGCAGGACGGCACCCGCTACGGCCTGGGCATCGAGTTCGTCCCCAACCGCTGCGGCGGATACTGGGCCCACGGCGGCGACGTCCCCGGCTCCCACACCGCCAACGCCGTGAGCCCGAACGGCAGCCGGGTGGTGGTCCTGTCGATGACCACCCAGCCCGCCTCCGACGAGACGATCAACGCGGTCCAGAGCCGCACCACCCGCCTCACGGACGACGTGATCTGCGGCCCGCGCTAGCCGAGCAGTCCGGGGCGCCGGCCGAGACCGGCGCCCCGGACGACAAGCTGCCCATGGGCCGCCTCCACCCTCTCCTCTTCCGCGCCGGAGGCGGCCAAGGCGAGGCTGTGCCGTCGCGGAACGAACCGCGCGGGCGAACGACGGCCGCGACTGCGGGCTTGCCGGAAAGGACGGGCCGCCCGACCGGAGCAGCGGTCCTGAAGGACATGGGGCGCAGGTCTGGATCAGCACCTCGCGTTCGCGCGGCGGCGCAGGCTCAGCCGGCGACGAGCTTGGCCTTGGGTGGCACGGCGAAGGCGGCGTCGTCAGTGTCGTCGGTCAGGGAGGTCATGGTGATGTCGGCCGGCTTGCCGGCGATGGTGGCGGTGAAGCTGGCCAGGGCGCCCTCGTTCGTCACGCACAGGTCGAAGGCGCTGGCCGGAGTGCCGGAGACCTCTTTCAGAGAGAGGCACGTGGCGTGGCGGCCGGCGATCGTCGTATCGCGCTGGGTGGAGACGACCTCGGGGTCGAGGGCGGCCGTGGTCAGCATCGATCGCGCGGCCTCGGGTGTCACCAGCGCCCCGGTCAGGGCCGCGGCCGCGGTCGGGTCGGGCGCCGACCTCGTGCAGGAAACGCCCTGGCATCTGATCGTGGCCGTCGGGGTGACGATGAGGCGGCCGCCCGGATAGACGTACGACGACCGCGAAGGCTCCTGGGTGATCGTCGCCGTGTCGCCGCCGTCCAGATGGTAGGTCGCCGTGTAGGTCAGCGCGTCGCCGGCGGCGAGCTGGGCGGCCGTCTCGGAGATCAGGTCGTCGCGGGTGGGCCCGGCCGCGCTCGCCTCGTCGAGGCCGCCGCACGCGGCCGTGCCGAGCAGCAGCGCGCCGGCGGTGAGCGCGGCGGCGACGGCGGTAAGGCGCGGAACAACAGGCACGACTGACACCTTGGCCTACGCGCGCAACCCGCCGCAAATTAGTATTGGCGGCGGGCCCGCAACTGGGCCTGGAGGATGTAGCGGCGGAGAATTTTCGCCTGATGCTCGTCGATTTCGGGGAAAACCGCCACCATCTCCACGTGGAGCGGCCCCCGGGACGGCACCTGCTGGCGCAGCGAGCTGACCTTGGTGGCCTCGGCCGGGAACTCCACGATCTCGTCGTCGAGCTGGATGCGGAGCGTGACCGGATCGCCCGGACGGACCGTGACGTCGGTGAAGCGGGCCCGCACCGAGTGTTCGCTCAGGTCGTGCACCTGGCCCGGCGCCGCCTCCTGACCCGGCAGGAGCAGCACGATCGGCTCCCCGCCGCCGCCGCGGACGTAATCGCGGCTCTGCTCGATGGCCGGATCGCCCGAGAAACGCACGTCCACCCGGTTCCCGTCGATCGCCACCACGTGCGCCACCAGCGCGTAGCGACCGCGCGGAGCCGCCGCCCAGCGCAGCGTGACCGTCGAGTTGGCCGGCGGGAGGTCGGCCGCCGCCAGGGACAGCGTGATCACCGTCCCCGAGGCCTGCACGACGCGGACTTCGGGCATGGTCTCGCCGAAGGAGGTCATCTCCACGTACGACCCGTCGGCGGGAAGCAGGGGTGCGCTCATAGTGCCGGTGTCATCGGCAGGCCGGGCGGTGACCTTAGAGTTTTCACCGACCGCGCGTACGCCCGCCACCCGGGCTCGATACGCTCATTGTCGTGGTCGGCCGCAGGGTCGCGGTCGGTGAACGGCAGCGTTACACAAAGGGAGCGACACGACACATGGCCACCATTGAAGCGATCGTCGCCCGCGAGATCCTGGACTCCCGGGGCAACCCGACCGTCGAGGTCGAGGTCGGGCTCGACGACGGCACGGTCGGCCGCGCCGCGGTCCCCTCGGGTGCCTCCACGGGCGCGTTCGAGGCGATCGAGCTGCGCGACGGCGACAAGGGCCGCTACCTCGGCAAGGGTGTCGAGAAGGCCGTCGCCAACGTCGAAGACAAGATCGCCGACGAGCTCCTCGGCTACGAGGCGAGCGAGCAGCGGCTGATCGACCAGAAGATGCTCGACCTGGACGGCACGGCCGACAAGTCGGAGCTGGGCGCGAACGCCATCCTCGGCGTGTCGCTGGCGGTGGCCAAGGCGGCCGCGCTGAGCGCCGAGCTCCCGCTGTTCCGCTACGTCGGCGGGCCCAACGCGGCCGTCCTGCCGGTGCCGATGATGAACATCCTCAACGGCGGCGCCCACGCCGACTCGAACGTCGACGTGCAGGAATTCATGATCGCGCCGATCGGGGCGCCCACGTTCCGCGAGGCGCTGCGCACCGGCGCCGAGGTCTACCACGCGCTGAAGTCGGTGCTGAAGAAGAAGGGCCTCTCGACCGGCCTGGGCGACGAGGGCGGCTTCGCGCCGAGCCTGCCGTCCAACGCGTCCGCGCTCGACCTGATCGCCGAGGCCGTGCAGGCCGCCGGCTTCGCCCTGGGCACCGACATCGTGCTGGCCATGGACGTCGCGGCGACCGAGTTCTACAAGGACGGGTCGTACGTCTTCGAGGGCAACCCGAAGTCGACCGACGAGATGATCGCGTACTACTCCAAGCTGGCCGCCGACTACCCGATCGTCTCGATCGAGGACCCGCTGTCCGAGGAGGACTGGGCCGGCTGGAGCGCGATGACCTCGGAGCTCGGCGGCAAGATCCAGATCGTCGGCGACGACCTGTTCGTCACCAACCCGACCCGCATCGGCCGGGGCATCGCCGAGGGCGCGGCCAACTCGGTCCTCGTCAAGGTCAACCAGATCGGCTCGCTCACCGAGACGCTCGACGCGGTCGACCTGGCCCACCGGGCCGGTTTCACCACCATGATGAGCCACCGCTCGGGCGAGACCGAGGACACCACGATCGCCGACCTGGCCGTCGCGGTGGGCAGCGGCCAGATCAAGACCGGCGCGCCGGCCCGTTCCGACCGCGTCGCGAAGTACAACCAGCTCCTGCGCATCGAGGAGCAGCTCGAGGGCGCGGCCCGGTACGCCGGTGCGGGCGCTTTCCCGCGTTACCGCACGGCGTGACGAGCGCCCGCTAGATCATGGAGTTGTGGCGCTCGCTTTCCGGGGCATAGGTTTCCGGGAGCGGGCGCCATGACGAGCGGGGGAGCAGGGTGACGACACAGCGACGAGCACCGAGCGGTCAGGGCCCGGCCCGCCGCCCCGGTTCGGCGCGCGTGCGGACCACCGGCTCCACCCGCATCCAGCGCAACCGGCCCTCGGCGTCCCGCCGCACGGTCACGGTCAGCCGGGGCACCACGAAACGGACGGCGGCGCCGCGCCCGCGCGCGCTCACCGGCCGGGCCACCGTGCTGATCATCGTGTTGATCGCGCTGGCCCTGGCGTACACCTATCCCTTGCGGGTCTATCTCGCGCAGCGGTCGCAGATCGAGCAGCTCGAAGCCGACCAGGCCACCCAGCGCGAAAAGATCGCACAGACGTCGCAAGAGCTCCAGAAATGGAACGACCCGGAATATGTGCGGGCCCAGGCCCGGGAAAAGCTGTTCTATGTACGCCCGGGGGAGACTCCCCTGCTCGTGCTGAACGACCCGGCCGGCGCAGCCGCCGAGGCCGGGCAGAAAGATCCGGCGGCCGCTTCCGGCCCCTGGTACGACACCATGTGGAACAGCGTTCGAGCCGCTGACGCGGAGTCTTCTGAATAACCATGCAGGACGATCTCGATATTGTTGAGGCCCAGCTGGGCCGCCGTCCGAGGGGCACCCGTGCCATCGCGCACCGCTGCCCGTGCGGAAATCCCGACGTCGTGGAGACGTCGCCCCGTCTCGAGGACGGCACCCCCTTCCCCACGCTCTACTACCTGACCTGCCCGCACGCCACGGCCGCGTGCAGCCGGCTCGAGTCGGCCGGTGTCATGCGCGACATGCAGGAGCGCCTGTCGACCGACCCCGAGCTGGCCGAGCAGTACCGGAAGGCGACCGAGGACTACCTGACCCGCCGCACGGCGATCGAGGACGTGCCGGAGATCGCCCACGTGGCCGCCGGCGGCATGCCCGATCGGGTGAAATGCCTGCATGTGCATCTCGGGCACGCACTGGCCGTGGGCCGGGGCATCAACCCGTTCGGTGACGAGGTGCGCGACGCGGTGGAGCCGTGGTGGGCCGACGGGCCCTGTGTGCGCAAGGATTCCTAGCGTGGAGATCCGTCGCGCCAGGACCAAGGACGTGCGGGCCATCCGCGACCTCGTCGACACCTACACGACCGACCGCCGGCTGCTGAGCAAGGCGACAGTCACCCTGTACGAGTCGGTGCAGGAGTTCTGGGTCGCCGTCGACGACCGCGACCGGGTGTACGGCTGCGGCGCCCTGCACGTCATGTGGGAAGACCTGGCCGAGATCCGCACGGTCGCGGTCGATCCGGCGGCCCGGGGCCAGAAGATCGGCCGCCGGATCGTGGAGCAGCTGCTCGAGGTGGCCCGCGAGGTCGGCGTGGCCCGCGTCTTCTGCCTCACGTTCGAGACCCGGTTCTTCGGCTCGTTCGGGTTCACCGAGATCGACGGCGCGCCCGTGCCGCACGCCGTTTACGAGCAACTGCTGCGGTCGTACGACGAAGGTGTGGCCGAATTCCTCGACCTGGAACGGGTCAAACCCAACACGTTGGGAAACACGAGAATGCTTCTGCACCTATGAGGGTCGCGGCGATCGACTGCGGCACGAACAGCATCCGCCTGCTCGTCGCGGACGTGACCGGCGGCGGCCTGACCGACGTCACGCGCCAGATGGAGATCGTGCGGCTCGGCGAGGGCGTCGACCGGACGGGACGACTGTCGGACGCGGCCATCGCCCGTACTCGCAAAGCTCTTGTGGGTTTCGCCGAGGAGATCGCCGCACACGATGTGGCGAAGGTGCGCATGTGTGCCACCTCGGCCTCGCGGGACGCCGACAACGCGCAGGACTTCCGCGACATGGTCCGCGGCGTGCTCGGCGTCGACCCCGAGGTGATCACCGGCGACGAGGAGGCGCGGCTGTCGTTCGCCGGCGCCGTGGCCGGGCTGTCCGCTCAACCGCCCTATCTGATCGTCGACATCGGCGGCGGCTCGACCGAGTTCGTCACGGGCAGTACGGACGTCGACCACGCCATCTCGATGGACATCGGCTGCGTCCGGATGACGGAGCGTCACCTGCACGGCGATCCGCCGACCGCCGCCGAGATCGGCGCGGCCGAGCGGGACATCCGGGCCGCGGTCGACATCGCGCTCGCCGCGGTGCCCGGAAAAGAGGCGAAGACGCTGGTCGGGCTAGCCGGGACGGTCACGACCGTCGTTGCTCTCGCTGAGGGCCTTCCCTCGTACGACCCCACGCGCATCCACCACGCGAAGGTGACCTACGAGCAGGTCGCCGCTGTCACCTCCGAGGTCCTGGCCATGTCCGTGGCCGAGCGCCGGTCACTGCCCGTGATGCATCCGGGCCGGGCCGACGTGATCGGCGGAGGCGCGCTGATCCTGCGGATCATCATGGAACGCGCCGGGCAGAGCTCGGTGATCGCCTCCGAACACGACATTCTCGACGGGATCGCCTACAAACTGGTGGGATGACCAACCTTCGACAGCAGATCGTCGCCGAGCTCGGCGTCAAGCCGTCCATCGACGCGGCGGCCGAGATCCGGCAGCGGATCGATTTCCTCAAGGACTACCTGCGGTCGACACCGGCCAAGGGTTTCGTCCTCGGCGTCAGCGGCGGCCAGGACAGCACCCTGGCCGGCAAGCTGTGCCAGACGGCCGCGACCGAGCTGCGGGCCGAGGGTCACGACGCGACGTTCGTGGCCGTCCGGCTCCCGTACGGCGTGCAGGCCGACGAGGACGACGCGCAGATCGCGCTGCGCTTCATCGAGCCCGACCGGTCGATCGCGGTGAACGTCAAGCCCAGCTCGGACGCGGTGGCGGCCGAGGCGTCGCTGGGCCTGGGCGAGCCGCTGCGCGACTTCGTCCGCGGCAACATCAAGGCCCGCGAGCGCATGGTCATCCAATATTCGGTCGCCGGCCAGCTGAACATGCTGGTCGTCGGCACCGACCACGCGGCCGAGGCGGTGACCGGGTTCTTCACCAAGTTCGGCGACGGGGGAGTGGACATCACGCCGCTGACCGGCCTGACGAAGCGCCAGGGCGCGCTGCTGTTGGAACACCTCGGTGCTCCGGCCTCGTGCTGGCAGAAGGTTCCGACGGCCGACCTCGAGGACGACCGCCCGGCGCTGCCCGACGAGGAGGCGCTCGGCGTCACATACTCCGAGATCGACAACTACCTCGAAGGTCTGGACGTCTCTCCCAAGGCTGCCGCGCGGGTCGAGTCGCTCTTCCTGGCGACCCGCCACAAGCGAACGGTTCCGGTGACGCCGCTCGATACGTGGTGGCGTTCTTGACGGTACTTCGCAGTGCACAGTACTGTGCACCGCGTGGATACCACCCAGCTCCTCAAGGGCGTGCTGGATCTGGCCGTCCTCGCCGCGCTGCGCGACGAGGACGGCTACGGCTACGACATTCTGCGCAGGCTCCGGGCGGCCGGCCTCGACGACGTCGGTGACGCCTCGGTCTACGGCACGCTGCGCCGACTGTTCGCGGCCGGCTTCCTGACCACCTATGTCGTGCCCAGCGACGAGGGCCCCCACCGCAAGTACTACGGCCTGAACCCGGCCGGCCGGGCCGAGCTGGAGCGGTCGGCCAAGACCTGGAACGGTTTCGCATCCACCATGGACGATCTTCTTCGCGAGCGGGGGACGGCGTGAACATCACGGCGCAGGACGAGATTGCCGACTACGTGGCCGCGGTCCGGGAGGCGCTGGCCGACCTGCCCGACGCGACCCGCGACGAGCTGCTGGAAGATCTGCCGGAGCACTTGGCCGAGGTCCGGGCCGAGGGCTCGGGCACGCTGGTCGAGCGGCTGGGCACCCCGGCGGCGTACGCGGCGGAGCTGCGCGCCACGGCCGGCTTCGTCGGCGGCTTCCCCGACCCGCCGCGCGGCAAGTGGGTGACCCCGGCCGAGATCAGGGCCAAGGTGCAGCCGGTCCTCGACCGGGCCGACGTGAAGGTCGGCCCGGTGATCGGCTACGCCAAGGCCAGCGAGTTCCTGGTGCTGCTGCGCCCGGCCTGGTGGGTGCTCCGCGGCTACCTGGTGGCGATGGCCCTGGCCATGATCCTCGACGACAGCTCGGGCAACCCCGGCCTGCTGCCCCGCGTGGGCGGCAGCGACGTGATCGCGCTCGTCCTGCTGGCGGTCTGCGTCGCGGGCTCGATCCTGCTGGGCAAGAGGGGCGTCCAGCTGTCGCAGTGGCCGCGGTGGGCCCTCTATTCGGGGACGACCGTCCTGGTGATTTTCGGCCTGGCCGGCTTCACGACGGCCGACAACAACGTGCGGCAGCCCGGCTTCAGCGACGTGGGCAGCTATCAGGAGAGCACCATCGACGACACGATCAACGACCTTTTCGTGTACGACGAGGACGGCACCCTGGTGAAGAACGCGCGCGTCTTCGACCAGAACGGCAACCCCCTCCAGTTCGGCGGCGGCTACTGCACCGACCCGAACACCGGCGAGACCTGGCACACCCGCAACCTGGGCTACCCGTACTGCCCGCAGGACGCCCCGTTCGGCCCGACGCCCTCAGCCGATCCCCGCCCGACCCCGTCGAGCTCCGTCCTCGACAGCGGCGAGCCGTCCCCCGGCCCCGCCGCCACCGGGCCGTCGGCCACCACCACCTCGCAGCCGACGGCCGGCGCGGGGCCGGCCGCTGCCTCCTCGGCCCCGTCCGGCGCACCGTCCCCGAGCAGCACGGGCGGCCGATAAAAGCTGGGTAACGGGGTCGCGTCCGGGTCCGGCCGATCGTTAGGGTCCCTCTGCGATCGGTCGACCCCCTCGACCGGCCCCTCGAAAGGAACCACCCAGTGAGCAACCCCGTCCCGCCGTTCGGCGGCGACTACCCGCCGCCCGGCCAGGGCCAGCCCGGCGGCGCCCAGCTCGGCTACCCGCCCGCGGGTCAGGGCCAGCCCGGCTTCCCGCCGCCGGCCCAGAACCACCCCGGCTTCCCGCCGGCAGCTCAGAACCAGCCCGGCGCCGCACCGGCCCCCGGCTACGCCGCCACGGGCCAGCCCGCCTACACCCCCGACGGCACCCAGCCCGGCCCGGCCCAGCCCGGCTTCCCGCCGCCCGGCGCCCAGCCCGGCCAGGCCCAGCCGGGTTATCCGCCGGCCGGCGCCCAGCCCGGCCAGGCCCAGCCCGGTTTCCCGCCCGCCGGTGCTCAGCCCGGTTACCCGCCGGCTGGCGCCCAGCCCGGTTTCCCGCCCGCCGGCGCCCAGCCCGGTTACCCGCCGGCCGGTGCTCAGCCCGGTTTCCCGCCGGCCGGTGCTCAGCCCGGTTTCCCGCCGGCCGGTGCTCAGCCCGGATTCCCGCCGGCCGGTGCTCAACCCGGATTCCCGCCGCCCAACGCCGGTGGCTTCCCGCCGCCGAACAGCGGTGAGGCCCCGCCGAACTACGTGGCCTTCCCGGCCGAGAAGAAGAGCGGCGCCGGCAAGGTGATCCTCCGCATCGTCGGCGCGATCGTCGTGGGCCTCGTCATCGTCGGCCTCAAGGTCGGCGTCCTCTCGGCCCTCTTCGGCGGCGACGACGCCAAGGAGGCCAAGGCCGGCGACTGCATCTCCGCCGACACCGACATCCCCGAGGACAAGACCGAGCGCACCCAGGCCAACGTGGTCGACTGCGCCGACTCCGACGCCGCCTACACGGTGGTGGCCCGGGTCGAGGGCGAGAGCGACCCCAAGTCGACCTCCTGCGACAAGTTCTTCAAGGAGGGCGAGCGCTTCCTCGTCCTGGGCAGCACCAGCGACGGCGGCTACCTCCTCTGCCTGCGCCCCACCAAGGCCTGACCGCTGATCCCGGGGTGCCTGGCGCGAGACTCACGCCGGGCACCCCGGGTGCGGTGGCTTCCCGGCGGGTGCTGTGCTGGGTGGGTGGGTAACGCTCGTACTCGGGAAGATGTTGTCCGGCTGGCGGCGGGGGCCTCGTCTCTCGGCGTGCTGGACGAGGAAGTCTCGGACTGTTTCGCCTGTCCCCGGCTGGTGGCCTGGCGTGAGGAGGTCGCCGCCACCAAGCGGGCGTCCTTCCGGCAGTGGGACTACTGGGGGCGACCGGTTCCCGGTTTCGGCAACGCCGACGCCGAGATCGCCATTCTGGGGCTGGCGCCGGCCGCTCACGGGGGCAACCGCACCGGGCGGATCTTCACCGGGGACCGGTCCGGTGATGTCCTGTTCGCGGCTCTGCACCGGGCGGGGCTGGCCAACCAGCCGACCAGCGTCTCCATCGACGATGGGCTGGCCTTACAGCATTTGCGGATCTTCTCGGCCGTGCGTTGTGCACCTCCGGACAACAAGCCACTTCCCGACGAAAGGGACACCTGCGCGCCCTGGCTCCATCGGGAGCTCAACCTGATCCGCCCGACTCTGCGGGTGGTCGTGGCGCTCGGTGCTTTCGCCTGGCAGGCCTGGTGGCCTGCGATGCGGGCGGTCTACGGGGTGCCGGCGCCGGTGCCCCGGCCCAAGTTCGGGCACGGGGCTCATGTCAGCCTGCCGGGAGTGCCCGAATTGCTGGGGTGCTTCCACGTGTCTCAGCAGAACACGTTCACCGGTAAGCTCACCCCGGCCATGCTGGACGACGTCTTCGCGCGCGCCAAAGAGCTGGCCGGTTTGTGATGGAGACAACGTGGACCTCGCTGCGGTGCGTCGCTGGTGGCCTCTGGCCGCCGTCCTCGTGCTGCTCTTCGTGACCTCGCTCGCCGCCACCCGCAGCGAGGCCCAGCTCGACGAGATCGTCCGTGACGAGCCGCTCGGTGACCAGCCGATCCTGCCCACCACGGTGCCGTCGGCGCAGCAGACCACCCCGCCCGAGCCCGAGCCGGCCCGCGGCCTGCCCGACTGGGTGGGCACGGTCGCCCTGGTCGTCGTCGGGATTATCGCCGCGGTCCTGGTCGGACTGGTCGTCTGGGCGCTGATCCGCGACCGCCGGGCGAAAAAGGGCAAAAATCCGAAAAAGCGGAACCGGAAGAGCGACCAGCCCCGTACGGCCGAGGAGCTCGTGGCCGCCCTGGACGCCGGCCTGGAGGAGCTGTCCGACACCGACCGCGACCCGCGCCGCGCGGTGATCGCCTGCTGGGTACGCCTGGAACAGGCCGCCGCGGCCGCCGGCACCCCGCGTCATCCCGGCGACAGCCCCACCGACCTGGTCGGCCGCCTCCTCAACGAGCAGCAGGTCGACGCGGCCGTCCTCGCCGCCCTGCTCGAGGTCTACCGCCAGGCCCGCTACGCCACCCACACCGTCGACGACCAGATGCGTCACCAGGCCCGCGAGGCCCTGCAACGCCTCCGCGCCGACCTGGGCGCCCCGTCGGAGGTGAGCGCCCGATGACGCCCGACGGCAGCCTGGACGATCTTTTCGGCTACCGCGAGGAGCCGGCCGGTCCGGTCGAGGAGCAGACGCCGGTCGAGAAGCGGCGGTCGCTGCTCTCCTGGATCCTGATCAACCTCGTCGTCGTCACCCTGCTCACCGTCGTCATCGTGGCCGCGCTGCGGTCGTCCGACGTCGACATCTCGGTGGTCTTCGTGGTGACCGCCCTGATCGCGCTCCGCCTGGTCGTCCTCGCCGTCCAGTGGGTCCGTGCCCCGTCGCTGCCGAGGCGCTCCGGAAAGAGCCGCGGCGCCGGCGACCGCTCCGGCCGCGACGCTCTGCGGGCCGCCGTCCGGCGCTGGGAGCAGACCCTCGAAAGGGCGCACGACGACCCCGATCTCTATTCGCGTAACGTTCTGCCGGTGCTGGCCGAGCTCACCGACGAGCGGCTGCGGCTGCGACACGGGATCACCCGTCAATCGGACCCGCGGCGCGCCCGTGAGCTGCTCGGCGATCCGCTCTGGGCGGCGCTGCACGACCGCGGCCGCCGCGCGCCCAAGACGCGCGATCTGGAGAGCTACGTCGATGCGCTGGAGAAACTGTGACGAAGGGTGCCCCGGTGACCGAGACAGGCGTGCAGGCTCTTCCCCCGTACGAGGTGGGCAGACTGGCCAATGCCGTCCTCGACTCGGTCGGCAGCGTCGTGGTCGGCAAGCGTGACTCGCTCGAGCTGGTCCTGGCCGGCATCCTGGCCGGCGGCCACGTCCTCCTGGAGGATCTGCCCGGTCTCGGCAAGACGCTGACCGCCCGCTGTTTCGCCCAGTCGCTGGGCCTCGACTTCCGCCGGCTCCAGTTCACCCCCGACCTGCTTCCGGCCGACGTCACCGGCTCCTTCCTCTACGACCAGCGCAAGGGCGACTTCGCCTTCCGGGCCGGCCCCGTCTTCACCAACATGCTGCTGGCCGACGAGATCAACCGGACGCCGCCGAAGACGCAGGCCGCCCTGCTCGAGGCCATGCAGGAGAAGCAGGTCTCCGTCGAGGGCGTCACCTATCGTCTCGATCCGCCCTTCCACGTGCTCGCCACGGCCAACCCGATCGAATACGAGGGCACCTACCCGCTTCCCGAGGCGCAGCTCGACCGCTTCCTGCTGCGGGTCTCGTTCGGCTATCCGACGGCCGAGGAGGAGTGGGACGTTCTCCAGCGGCGCATGTCCCGCCGGCAGGAGGAGGCTTTCCTGGCGCCCGTCGTCAACTCCGCCACCTTGCAGTCGATGCAGGCCGCGCTGGAGTCGATCACCGTCGAGGACTCGATCGGCCGGTACATCGTCTCCCTGACCGCCGCCACCCGTGAGCACGCCTCCGTGCTGGTCGGTTCGTCGCCGCGTGGCTCGCTCGCCCTTCTGCTGCTGGCCCGGGCCCGGGCCGCCATGGCCGGCCGTGACTTCGTCGTCCCCGAGGACGTCAAGGACGTCGCCGTTCCGGCTCTGGCCCACCGCATCACGCTGCGGCCGGAGATGTGGCTGCGCCGGGTCGACCCGTCGTTCGTGGTCGACGAGGTCCTTCAGGCCACGCCCGCGCCGGCCAGCGGCGCGCTGCCCACATACACCGCCGGCTGATGGGCCCGCGGCTGCGCAGCGCCGTTCCGCCGCCGTCGCCGGCCGACGCGACGGCCGGTCCGGCCTGGGTGCCGACCCGGGCGCTGGGCCGGGCCGTGCTGCTGACCGGCCTGCTGCTGGTGCTCGGGGTCGCGCTCGGCCGCGTCGACCTGGTGCTGCTCGCCGCGCCGTTCGCCATCGGTGCCGCCGTCGGCCTGCGGCGGATGCCGAAGTCGTTCCCCGAGATCACCGTCCAGGCCGACCAGGAATATCTGGTCGAGGGCGGCCAGGTCGAGGCGTCGGTGACGGTCAGCAACCCCGACGAGATCTCGTACGACCTGGTCGTGCTCCGCGTCCGCACCTCGCGCTGGCTGAAGCTGGAGGAGGCCGACCGCCCGTTCGCGATCACCGTGGGCGCCGACGGCTGGGCCGCCGTGGAGTTGAACGGCGAGGCCCTGCGCTGGGGCCGGCAGGATGTCGGCCCGGCCGCCGCGCGCGTCGCCACCTGCGGCGGCCTGCTCGCCTGCCGCCCGGTGATCACGCCCGGCAGCGACGTGCGGGTCTATCCGGTGACCGAGCCGTTCAACGCCATCGAGGCCATGCCGGCCGCCGCCGGTCTGGTCGGCAACCACCGGTCGCGACGGCCCGGCGAGGGTGGCGAGCTGGCCGGGGTGCGCCCGTTCGCGCCGGGGGACCGGTTGCGCCGCATCGACTGGCGCGTCTCCCTGCGTACCCGCGATCTGCATGTCGCCTCGACCCTCTCCGACCGTGACGCCGAGGTCGTCCTCCTGCTCGACGTGCTGGGCGAGGTGGGTCTCTCCGGTGGCGTCGGCGGGAGCGCCTCGGTGCTGGACACGACCGTCCGCGCGTCGGCCGCGATCGCCGAGCACTACCTCCAGCGCGGCGACCGGGTCTCCCTGCTGGAGTACGGCGCCGCCGCCCGCCGCCTGCGCCCGGCCACCGGCCGCCGCCAATATCTGACCGTGCTGGAGTGGCTGCTCGACGTGCGTCCCGATCCGATGGAGGCGCACGAGCACGACTTCGGCGCCCATCACGTCTCCTCGGACGCGCTGGTCATGGTGCTGACCCCGCTGATCGACCCGCGGGCGGCCGACATGCTGGCCTCGCTCGCCCAGTCCGGCCGCTACGTCGTCGCCGTCGACACCCTGCCCGCCGGTGCCGCCCCCGAGGTCCGCGATCAGTGGACCCCGCTGGCCACCCGGTTGTGGCGGATCGAGCGGGAGAACGTGCTGGGCCGCCTGCGCGAGCACGGGGTGCCGGTCGTCTCGTGGGCCGGCGCCGGCAGCCTCGACCTCGTTCTGCGGGACGTGTCCCGCCTCGCCTCGGCGCCCCGGGGGCGATGACGTGTTCAGCCTGTTCGCCCGCAAGCTGGCCGGCGCCAAGACCGTGCTGACCCGGGCCACCGTCCTGCCGTTCCTGGTGCGCTGCGGCATCGCGCTGTGTGGCCTGGTCGCCATGTCGGTCGCCTGGCCGTCGGCGCTGCTCGGCTCGCAGTTCTTCCTGCCGCTGGGGCTGGTCGCGCTCTATCCGGCGGTCGCGCCGCGCGGCCGGGGCGCCACCTTCGCCGCGCTGGTGGTCGTGGCCGGCTGGCTGGTCGACACCGTGATGGAGGACGCGGCGGTCTCGCTGTGGCGGGTGCTGACCATCGCCACGGCCCTCTATCTTGGACATTCGCTGACCGCATTGGCGGCCGTATTGCCGTACGACGCGGTCGTGAATGCCGATGTCGTCGGTGTCTGGCTGGCCCGCGCGCTCGCTGTGGTGCTTATCTCTGCGGTACTGACAGTAGCCATTCTGGGACTCACCGCTGATTTGGCGGGAAGTGCGTTTCTGGTGGCCACCCTTGTCGGATTGGCCGGCGCAGCGTGCGCCACGCTCCTCATAGCACGTCTTGTTCGCAGAGTGTAAATGTCCTCGAAATATGTGCCTCATAGCACTTGACAGAGGGACTTGGGATAGATCACACCGAGAGGCGTCACGGGCCGCGAAGAGCGACAATAAAAGGCGTGAATCCGCAGCGCATTGTCGTCGTAGGGGCAGGTCACGTCGGGCTCTATGCCGCCCTGCGTCTGTCGAAGAAGCTCAGCCGCCGCAAGGCTGAGATCGTCGTCATCGACCCCCAGCCCCACATGACGTATCAGCCGTTCCTGCCCGAGGCAGCGGCCGGCAACATCGAGCCGCGGCACAGTGTTGTGCCGCTCCGCCGCGAGCTCAAGAAGTGCCGCGTCATCGTCGGCGAGGTCACCAAGGTCGAGCACGCGCGCAAGACGGTCACCGTCCAGCCCATCGAGGGCCCCGCCACCGAGATGGAGTACGACCACATCATCGTGGCGCCCGGCTCGGTCTCGCGGACGCTCCCGATCCCCGGTCTCTCCGAGCGCGGTATCGGCTTCAAGACCATCGGCGAAGCCATCTACCTGCGCAACCACGTCATGGACCAGCTCGACGTCGCGGCCGTGACGCCCGACCCCGAGATCCGCAAGGCGGCCCTGAGCTTCGTCTTCGTCGGCGGCGGGTTCGCCGGCGTCGAGGCCATGGCCGAGATGGAGGACGTCGTCCGCGACGCCCTCAAGTACTACCCCGAGCTCGACCAGAAAGAGGTCAAGTTCGTCCTGGTCGAGGCCAGCAACCGGATCCTGCCCGAGGTCGGCGCCAAGATGGGCGCGTACGCCGCCCGTCAGCTGGCCAAGCGCGACATCTCGATCCGCCTCGAGACGTTCCTCAAGTCCTGCGTGGACGGCAACATCGAGCTGTCCGACGGCGACAAGTTCCGCGCCGAGACCGTGGTCTGGACCGCGGGCGTGAAGCCGTCGCCGATGCTCGACGTCACCGACCTGCCGCGCGGTCCCAAGGGCCACGTCAACTGCCTGCCCACGCTCCAGGTGGCCGACGACGAGGGCAACGTCCTCGACGGCGCCTGGTCGGCCGGCGACTGCGCGCAGGTGCCCGACCTGACCAACCCCGGTGGCTGGTGCTCGCCGAGCGCCCAGCACGCGGTCCGCCAGGCCAAGGTGCTCGCCGACAACATCAAGGCCGTGGTCCTGGGCGGTCTGCCCAAGGAGTACCGCCACAAGTACGTCGGCTCGGTGGCCGGCCTCGGCCTCTACAAGGGCGTGGCGCACGTCTACGGCATCAAGGTGCGCGGCCTTCCCGCGTGGTTCATGCACCGCTCGTACCACATGAGCCGGATCCCCTCGTTCAACCGCAAGGTCCGGGTCGTGGCCGACTGGACGCTGGCCTTCGTGCTCCGCCGCGAGACCATCGCCCTGGGTCAGCTGCACCACCCGCGCGAGGAGTTCCTCGAGGTGACGCCGCCGGTCCGCAAGCCGGAGGAGCGCGAGACGGTGAGCGCGGGGACCCGCTGAGGTAATCTCCGTTTCCGCCACCCGGCCGGCAACCTATACGGTGTCTCCAGTGCCGCCCGGGTGGTGGAATGGCAGACACGGCCGCCTTAAAAGCGGCTGCCTCGCGCAGGCGTGCGGGTTCGAGACCCGCCCCGGGCACAACTTCACCCACACGACGCCACAGGTTCTGGCCTGTGGCGTCGCGCTTTTTCAGGCGTACGGCCACTGCCTGGTGCCACACGCGCCACCGCCGTGTGCCAGATTGGCACATTCGTGGTGCCATAGGCCTTGCTGGTGGTGCCATGCGTGTGCCACGATGGTGCCATGGACTTGACCTCGTATGTGAACAACCTCGGACGCGAGTTCGCCACGCTGGCCGAGGCCGGTGGCGAGGAGTCGCGTGCGCTGGTCGAGCGCCTGACCGGCTCCCTCGAGTCGGCGATCCGCATGACTTTGCTGGAGGCGCTGTCCGGCGCCGCCGACGAGATCACCGGCGACCTGGCTCCCGGCTCGGTCGAGCTGCGCCTGCGCGGCCGCGACCCCGAGTTCGTGGTGAAGGCGGCGCCCGCCGCCGAGCCGGCCGCCTCCGCCGAAAGCGTCACCACCAACGCCACCGAGAGCGACCTGCAGTTCGCCGAGGACGGCCCGGCCGCCCGCATCAACGTCCGCATGCCCGAGCAGCTCAAGGCCGCGATCGAGGAGGCCGCCGGCCGCGAGGGCCGCTCGGTGAACGCCTGGCTCGTCCGGGCCGCCACCTCCGCCCTGCAGCAACCCGACCGCGTCCCGCGCCCCGAGCCCCGCGACAGCGGCAAGCGGGCGGCGCAGCGTTTCACCGGCTGGGTCCGCTAGCCATCCGAACGAAACGTCTCTGACCTGCGGAGACGGCTCACCGACTCATCACGTGGGGACAACCATGCCTTCTTTCGACACTCCCGAATCGATCAACGTCGTTCTCGACTACTACGTCGGCGACGTGCGGATCGTCGCGAGCGACCGTGCCGACACCGTCGTCGAGGTCCGCCCGAACGACCCGAACGACGACTCCGACGTGCAGGCCGCCCAGCAGATCAAGGTCGACTACGCGAACGGCGAGCTGCGGGTGACCGGCCCGAAGCGCACCTTCGACTTCTCCAAGAAGTCCAAGGCGGTGAACGTCGACATCGAGCTCCCCAGCGGCTCGCGGCTCGACGCCCACCTCGTGATGGGCGGCTTCCGCGTCACCGGCCGGCTCGGCGACACCCGGATCAAGAGCACCGGCGAGATGCGGCTCGAGCGGACCGGGGCCCTGCGCCTGCACACCGGGCTCGGCAACGTGAGCGTCGACCGGATCGACGGTGACGCCGAGGTCTCCACCGGCTCCGGCAAGATCCAGCTGGGCGAGGTCGAGGGCGGCGCCGTCATCCGGAACGCCAACGGCGACACCGCGATCGACGTGGTCACCGGCGACGTGCGGGTGAAGAACGCCAACGGCGACATCGACATCGATCGGGCGCTCGCCGGCGCCGATGTGAAGACGGCAAACGGCAAGGTCCGCCTCGGCGAGGTCGTCCGCGGCTCGATCACGCTCGGCACCGCCGCCGGCGCCCTGGACATCGGCATCGCCGAGGGCACCGCGGCCTGGCTCGAGATCAGCACCGGCTTCGGCAAGGTCCACAACCAGATGGAACAGAGCACCAGCCCCGGCGAGGCCACCGAGACCGTCGAGGTCCGCGGCCGCACCGGTTTCGGCGACATCCTCATCCACCGCGCCTGAAGGGTATTCCGACCATGGATGGACAGAACCCCGCGATCCGAGTGCACGGGTTGCGCAAGTCGTACAAGGACGTCGAGGTGCTCAAGGGCGTCGACCTCGAGGTGGCCCGCGGCAGCATCTACGCGCTGCTCGGCTCCAACGGCGCCGGCAAGACGACGACCGTGCGGATCCTGGCCACGCTGCTGAAGGCCGACGACGGCACGGCCGTCGTCAACGGCTTCGACGTCGCCGCCGAACCACAGCGGGTGCGCGAGTCGATCAGCCTGACCGGCCAGTTCGCGGCGGTCGACGAGATCCTCACCGGCCGCGAGAACATCGTCATGATCGCCCGGCTGCGGCGGGTCGACAACCCCGGCAAGATCGCCGACGACCTGCTGGACCGCTTCGGGCTGACCGAGGCGGCCGGGCGCCGGGTCGGCACCTACTCCGGCGGCATGCGCCGCCGGCTCGACATCGCGATGAGCCTGATCGGCGACCCGCCGATCATCTTCCTCGACGAGCCGACCACCGGCCTCGACCCGCAGGCCCGCATCGAGGTGTGGAAGGTGATCGAGAACCTGGCCGGCGGCGGCACCACGGTGCTGCTGACCACGCAATATCTGGACGAGGCGGAGAAACTGGCCGGCCGGATCGCGATCCTGCACGAGGGCCGCATCATCGTCGACGGCACCCTGGCCGAGCTTCGCACGATGCTCCCGCCGGCCAAGGTCGAGTACGTGGAGCGGCAACCCAGCCTGGAAGAGATCTTCCTGGCCATCGTCGGAGAGAAGGGTCAGCGATGAGCACGCACGTCCTCAGCGACACCAATGTGATGCTGGGCCGCTCGATGCGGCACATCACCCGCAGCCTCGACACGATCATCACCGTCACGATCATGCCGATCGCGTTCCTGCTGCTGTTCCGCTACGTCTTCGGTGGTGCGATCCAGGCCAACACCGACAACTACACCAACTACCTGATGCCCGGCGTGCTGTTGATCGCCATCGCCAGCGGCATCTCGTACACCGGCTTCCGGCTCTTCAACGACCTCCAGGGCGGCATCTTCGAGCGGTTCAACTCGATGCCCATCGCGCGATCCTCGGTGCTGTGGGGTCACGTACTGACGTCGATGGTCTCCAACGCCCTTTCCTGTGCCCTCATTGTCCTCATTGGACTGGGGATCGGCTTCCGCTCGTCGGCCGGCGTGCTGCCCTGGCTCGCCGTGGTCGGCATCCTGCTCCTCTTCACCCTGGCCCTGACCTGGATCGCCGTGCTGGCCGGCCTGTCCGCCTCGTCACCCGACGGCGCCTCGGCCTTCTCCTACCCGATCGTCTTCCTTCCCTTCATCTCCTCGGCCTTCGTGCCGACCGACACCATGCCGGCCCCGGTCAAGGCCTTCGCCGAACACCAGCCGGTCACCTCGATCGTCAACTCGATCCGCGCCCTGCTCGACCAGCAGCCGGTCGGCAACGACATCTGGATCGCCCTGGCCTGGTGCGTCGGCATCACGGTGGTCGCCTACGCCTTCGCCATGCGCGCCTACAAGCGCAAGATCTCCTGACCCGGTCCACGGCTCACCGGCGGATCATCCCACTCGGGGTGATCCGCCGGTTCATCCGTTCCGGGTGACGCTCGCCGGATCGACGGATACCTACGTTGGCGGCATGCGACTCACGCCGGGACGTCTGGTCGCCGGGGCAGTGGCCTTGGCGCTGCTGTCGGGGATCACCGGCGGCCTGCTCGGCGCGGCCGCGTCCGGTTCGGACGGCGACGGCCGTCCGGCCGCGGCCGCCGCCACCAGCGGGACCGCCTGCGACGTGACCCAGGTGGCGGCGACCGTCTTCCCGTCGCTGGTCACCATCAACGTGCGGCGCGGGGCCACCGGCGGCCTCGGCTCGGGCTCGGTGCTCGACCGCGACGGCAACATCCTCACCAACGACCATGTGATCGCCCCGGCGTTCGCCGCCGGTGCCACCCCCGCCACCGCCCCGGCCACCATCACCGTCGACTTCGCCCGCGGCGCCTCCGAGGTGCCGGCCACCGTGGTCGGCCGCGACCCGGCCACCGACCTCGCGGTGCTGCGGGTGGACCCGGCCGCGGCCACCCTCACCCCGATCGCGATCGGCGACTCCTCAGCCTTGGTCGTCGGTCAGCCGGTGGTCGCGGCCGGCTCCCCGCTCGGCCTCAACAGCACCATCACGGCCGGCGTGGTCAGCGCCCTCAACCGCTGGATCGACGTGGGCCAGGGCGCCGAGCCGGCCGCACTGGTCAACGCCGTGCAGACCGACGCCGCGATCAACCAGGGCAACAGCGGCGGCCCGCTCACCGACTGCGCGGGCCGGCAGGTCGGTGTCAACTCGGCCGGCGCCCAGCCGCCCGAGGGCGGTGGCGGCAGCATCGGGCTCAACTTCGCCATCCCGATCGACTTCGCCGTCTCGGTGGCCGAACAGCTCATCACCGACAAGCGCGCCACGCACCCGGTCATCGGCGTCATGTCGGTCAGCGTGACCGACGAGATCGCCCGGGCCACCGGCCTGCCCCGCGGCGCCCTGGTCGAGCAGGTCGTGCCCGGCTTCGGCGCGGCCCGCGGCGGCCTGCGCCCCGGCGACGTGATCACCCAGATCGGCGGCGCCGCGGTCAACGGCACCGACCAGATGCTCGTCGCCATCCGGTCCCACAAGCCCGGCGACACGGTGGACGTCCGCTTCAGCCGGGCCGGCGCCACCCAGAGCGCCCAGGTACCGGTGACCGAACCCTAGGAAGGCGACGACGTGACCGGAACCGACACCACGACCACCGCGTCCACGGCCCAGAAGCTCACCCTGGTCACGATGACCATGATGGTCATCGGCAGCATGGTCGGGGCCGGCGTCTTCTCGCTGCCCCGGCGCTTCGCCCAGGAGACCGGGGTCTACGGCGCGATGATCGCGTGGGCCATCGCCGGCACGGGCATGCTCATGCTCGCCTTCGTCTTCCAGACCCTCGCGCTGCGCAAGCCCGAGCTCGACGCCGGCGTCTACGCGTACGCGAAGGCCGGCTTCGGCGAATATCTGGGGTTCTTCTCGGCCTTCGGCTATTGGGCCAGCGCCTGCGTGGGCAACGTGACCTACTGGGTCCTGATCATGTCGACGATCGGGACGATCTGGCCGGCCATGGGTGACGGCGACACCCTGCTCGCGGTCGTCGTCTCCACCGCCGGCATCTGGCTGTTCTTCTATCTGATCCAGCGCGGGGTCAAGGACGCGGCCGCGCTCAACCGGATCGTCACGGTGGCCAAGGTCGTGCCGATCATCGTCTTCGTCCTCATCGCGCTCTTCCTGCTCGACCCCCAGGTGTTCGCCGACAACCTCAGCGGACCGGCCGACTACGGTTCCCTGTTCGAGCAGGTCAAGGGCACGATGCTGGTGACCGTCTTCGTCTTCCTGGGCGTCGAGGGGGCCAGCGTCTACTCTCGGCACGCGAAGCGCCGGCAGGACGTCGGCCGGGCCACCATCCTCGGCTTCCTCGGCGTGTTCGCCATCTTCGCGTCGGTCACCATCGTGTCGTACGGCATCCTGCCCAGCTCCGAGATCGCCGAGCTGCGGCAGCCGTCGATGGGCGGCGTGCTCGAGGCGGCCGTCGGCACCTGGGGCAAGGTCTTCGTCAGCGTCGGCCTGATCGTCTCGGTCCTCGGCGCCTATCTGGCCTGGACCCTGATGGCGGCCGAGGTGCTGTTCGTGGCGGCCGCCGACGACGACATGCCGCGGTTCCTGCGGCGCACCAAGCGCGGCGACGTGCCGTTCAACGCCCTGCTGTTGACCTCGATCCTGATCCAGGCCGTCCTGATCGTCACCTACTTCTCCGAGGACGCGTTCAACTTCGCCCTCGACCTGACCAGCGCGCTCACCTTGATCCCGTTCCTGCTCGCCGCGGCGTACGCCCTGAAACTGGCTCTGACCCGGGAGACCTATGTGGAGCAGCCACAGGGGCGCGGGCGCGAGCTCACCATCGGGGTGCTCGCCGTGGCGTACACCCTCTTCCTGCTCTTCGCGGCGGGACCGAAGTTCGTGCTGGTCTCGCTGATCATCTACGCCCCGGCCACCCTGCTCTTCGTCAAGGCGCGCCGGGAGCAGGGCCGGCAGCTGTTCTCCGGCCGGGAGCTCGTCATCCTCGCCGTCTCGGTCCTCGGCGCCGTCATCGGCATCGTCGCGCTCGCGGCGGGCTGGATCTCCATCTAGGTCACCAGGGAGTTGTCATGGAACACGGCGTGTACTCAGAGGTCGGCCGGCTGCGCAAGGTGCTGGTCTGCGCGCCCGGGCTGGCCCATCGCCGGCTCACCCCCGGAAACGCCGACGACCTGCTGTTCGACGACGTCATGTGGGTGGAGAACGCGCAGCGCGACCACGCCGACTTCGTCAACAAGCTGCGCAACCGCGGCGTCGAGGTGGTCGAGCTGCACGAGCTGCTGGCCGCGACGATGGCCATCCCCGAGGCCCGCTCCTGGCTCCTCGACCGCAAGATCATCGCGAACGAGGTCGGCCTCGGCCTGCTCGACGACACCCGCGCCTTCCTCGAGGAGCTCCCGCCCCGCGAGCTGGCCGAGTTCCTGATCGGCGGGCTGGCCACATCGGACCTGCCGGCCGATTTCCGCAAGTCGGCCTACGTCTCGCTGGCCCGCGAGGCGACCGGCGTCCGCGAATATCTGATGCCACCGCTGCCCAACACCCTCTACACCCGCGACACCACGTGCTGGCTCTACGGCGGGCTGACGCTGAACCCGCTCTACTGGCCGGCCCGGCACGACGAGACCCTGCTGATGAAGGCGATCTACCAGTTCCACCCGGACTACGTGGGCTCGAAGGTGTGGTGGGGCGATCCGGAGAAGGACTGGGGCCTGGCCACCTTCGAAGGCGGCGACGTGATGCCGGTCGGCAACGGCGTCGTACTGGTCGGCATGAGCGAGCGCACTTCGCGGCAGGCCATCACCCAGGTGGCGCAGTCGCTGTTCGCCAACGGCGCGGCCTCGAAGGTGATCGTGGCCGGCATGCCGAAGCTGCGCGCCGCGATGCACCTGGACACGGTGTTCACGTTCGCCGACCGCGACGTGGTCACCCTCTATCCGACCATCGTCGACGGCATCCACCCGTTCACGCTGGTGCCGGGCTCGTGGGGCGTGGACGTGATCGACGAGGAGGGCCGCCGCTTCGTGGACGTGGTGGCCGAGTCGCTGGGCTTCAAGGAGCTGAGGGTCATCGAGACCGGGGGCGACGTGTACGCCTCGGAGCGCCAGCAGTGGGACAGCGGCAACAACGCGGTAGCGGTCGAGCCCGGGGTGGTCTTCACGTACGACCGCAACACGCAGACGAACACCCTGCTCCGCCAGGCCGGCGTCGAGGTCATCACGATCGTCGGGGCCGAGCTGGGCCGCGGCCGGGGTGGTGGGCACTGCATGACCTGTCCGCTGATCCGCGACGCCGTCGATTTCTGATGTCGTTCAAGTACGACGCGCTGGTTCTGTTCCTGGCGTTGTTCGCGCTGTACAGCCCGGTGGCGGCGCTGTCGTCGTACCTGCCGATCGTCCGGCCGTATACCCATGCCGAGCAGCTGCGGCTCTCCCTGGGCCTGGTCGTCAACGTGGTCGTCTTCGTCCTGCTGGCGATCTGGGTGGGCGAGCCGCT
Source organism: Actinoplanes sp. CA-131856 (assembly GCF_050956135.1). GTDB lineage: Bacteria > Actinomycetota > Actinomycetes > Mycobacteriales > Micromonosporaceae > Actinoplanes. The sequence continues at coordinate 955,930 of NZ_CP191849.1, forward strand.
GCTGGAGCTGCTCGGCATCAGCACAGCGGCCCTGACCGCGACCGGCGGCATCGCCTTGATCCTGGCCGCGGTCCCCCTCATGACCGGCAAGTCCGCCTTGTCCTCCACCGCCCCCGCCCCCGCCGCCCCTACCGCCCCAGCGCCCGCCGCCCCAGCATCCGCCGCGCCCGCGCCCGCCGTGCTCGCTTCCACTCCGGCCGCTCCCAAAACCGATAAATCCTTTAAGTCAGTCCTATTCACGCCGATCACATTTCCTCTGACGGTCGGTGGCACGACGTTCGCCTTCGGGGTCGCGGCCTCGGCCGATGTCGGCAGCGCGACCGGCCGGCTGCTCCTGTCGGTGGCCGCCCTGGCGTACGCCCTCGTGACGGGTTTGACCCTCTATGCCGCGGGCCACGTCGAGCGGCGGATCTCGGACGCCGCGGCCGGCATCCTCGATCGGATCGCCGGCATCCTGCTGACCGCCATCGCCGTCGTGCTCCTGACCAACGGTTTCACCGAACTCGCCCTGTCCGCGATCGACCGCTTTCAGTGACTTCACAGTTTCACGTTCAGCTGGTTCACAGCCTCGCGCGGCGCCAGGAAGTGACTCTTGCCCGTACCCTGGAAGAGCACGTCAAGGTGCCATTACCTCGTGCCTCAACCTCAAGGGAGGCTGGACACAGTGAAGACTTCAAACCCGGTGCTCTCACGCCTCGGCCAGGCGGCCGAGCGCGAGCGTACGGCCGGGTACGGGGCCTACGGCCCCGCCGGCGCCCCGGGTTACGGTCAGCCGTACCCGACGACGCCGGATTACCCCGCCGCTCCGCCCGCCGTGCGCCCCATGACCGTCGACGACGTCGTCGTCAAGACGGTGACGCTGCTCGGCATCACGGGCATCGCCGCCGTCGTGGCGTGGAACGTGGTGCCCGACTCGGCGACCGGAGCCGCCTGGATCGGCGCCGCCATCGTCGGTCTGATCCTGGGCTTCGTCATCTCGTTCTCGCGCATGGCCAACCCGGCGCTCGTGGTGACCTACGCGGTCGTCGAGGGCGTCTTCGTCGGCATGGTCTCGAAGACGTACCAGGAGTTCTTCGGCTACGACGGCATCATCCTCCAGGCGGTGACGGCCACGTTCGGCGTCTTCTTCCTGATGGCGGTGCTCTACAAGGCCCGGGTCATCCGGGCCACGCCGAAATTCACCCGCGGCCTCATCGCGGTCATGGGTGGCCTGTTCGCCGTCATCCTGATCAACCTGGTGCTGTCGCTGTTCGGCTTCAACACCGGCCTGCGTGACAACGGCCCGCTCGGCTACATCTTCAGCATCGTCTGCATCGTGGTGGCCGCGCTCAGCTTCATCCTGAGCTTCAACGAGGTCGAGGAGGGCGTGCGGATGGGTCTTCCGCAGCGCTACTCCTGGGTCGCCGCCTTCGGCATCCTGGTCAGCCTCGTCTGGCTCTACCTGGAGATCCTGCGTCTCCTGAGTTTCCTGCAAGGCGACGACTGACTCGTTGCTTGACCAGGCTGTGTTTGACTAGACAGCGCCCGGCCCGACTCCCCTCGGTCCGGGCGCTGTCTTATGTTCTTCCGGTGACTGACTTCGCGACCTCCGTCGACCGGCTCCTCAACCAGGTGCGTCACTGGGAGGCGCCACGCTGGCGGGCCGAGGGCCGCGGCGACCGGGTGTACGCCCTGGTCCAGCGCCTGGCCGACCTGGCCGCCGACGCCGAGGGCCGCCCGCGCCGCGTCGTTCCGCGCGAGTCCGACCTCGTCCTGCCCGACCAGGTGCGCGTCATGGCCGACGACATTCCGCCCGGCGCCTTCGGCGAAGCCGCGGCCGCCGTCGACGACGTACGGAAAAATCTTTAATCCTTCAAGCTTTCCAGTACGTCCCGGAGTGCCTCCCGTTGCGCGGCGGTGAGCCGCCCGGTCAGATGCCGCTCCACCGCCGCCGCCAGCAGCGGCTCGGTCCGCGCCATGACCTCGGCACCGCTTTTCTCCAGTGTCAGGTCGACGCCGTTGCGCAGCCGCGCCCGCGACAGATAGCCGCGCTGCTCCATCCGGGTGAGCAGGTGCGAGAGCCGCGTCCGGTCCCAGCCCGTCGACGCCGCGAGCGCGTTCTGCCGTACGGTCCCGCCGGCCCCGTTCAGGTGGACCAGCACCGTCATCTCGGCCTCGGAGAGCTCGCTGCCCTCGATCACGTCGGCGATCACCGACGCCCGGATCAGCTCGCTGACCTGCTTCCAGAGCAGCCAGAGTCCAACTGTTGACATTTCAACACTGCCGCCCATACTGTTGATATTACAACAGTCTGCGGAGGTATTCATGAGTGACGGCATCCCCGGTGGCGGCGGACGGTTCGCGGGCCGCGAGGTCGCCCGCATCGGCTACGGCGCGGCGCAGCTCGGGCGCCTGCGCGGCGATCAGGAGGCAGCCGTGGCCCTCCTGCGGCGTGCCTTCGACCTCGGCGTCGATCACGTCGACACCGCTGATTTCTACGGCGACGGCTTCGCCAACGACGTCATCGGGCGGGCCGTGCGCCCCGGCGACGACGTCCTGATCGCCACCAAGGTCGGTGCGACGCCCGTACCCGGTGCCAAGATCCCGCTGCGGCTCGCCCAGCGGCCGGAGGAGCTGCGCGCCAGCGTCGAGGACAACCTGCGCGGCCTCGGCGCCGAGCGGATCGACGTGGTCTATCTGCGGCGCACCGACGGCGGGCCGGGCATGCGGGCCTCGGGCGACCAGGTAGTCGACCTCGACGACCAGCTCGCCGTCCTGACCGGGCTTCGCGACGCCGGCAAGATCGGGGCGATCGGCCTGAGCGCGGTCACCCTCGACGTGCTCCGGCGGGCGCTGCCGGCCGGCATTGTGGGCGTGCAGAACGCGTACAGCCTGGTCGCCCGCGACGACGAGGAGGTGCTGAGCCTGTGCACCGCCGAGGGCATCGCCTGGGTGCCTTTCTACCCGCTCGGCGGCGCCTTCCCCGGCATGCCCAAGGTGACCGACGAGCCGGCCGTGCACACGACCGCCGAGGCGCTCGGCGTGACGGTGTCGCAGGCCGGTCTCGCCTGGCTTCTTCACCACGCCCCGAATGTGCTGCTCATCCCGGGCACCGTGAGCGCCGCCCACCTGGAGGCGAACCTCGCTGCCGGCGCGATCGTGCTCGACGGGCCGACGATGGCCGCGCTCGACGCCGTGCCCTCCCGGTCGTCCCAGGTCCTTTTCGGCTAGGGACAAAGCCGCCGAGCCCGGCCGCTCGTGGCAGGCCGGACCCGGCGGGAATCCGTGGGGGATCTAGCTGAGGCGCTCCAGGATCATGGCCATGCCCTGGCCGCCGCCGACGCACATCGTCTCGAGGCCGATCGACTTGTCGTGCCAGTCGAGGGAGTTGAGCAGGGTGGCGGTGAGGCGGGCGCCGGTCATGCCGAACGGGTGGCCGACCGCGATGGCGCCGCCGTTGACGTTCAGCTTGTCGATCGGGATGCCCAGGTCCTGGTACGAGGGGATCACCTGGGCCGCGAAGGCCTCGTTGATCTCGACCAGGTCGATGTCGTCGATGGTCATGCCGGCCCGCTTCAGGGCCTGCTTCGACGCCTCGACCGGGCCCAGGCCCATGATCTCGGGGCTGAGCGCGGTGACGCCGGTCGAGACGATCCGGGCCAGCGGGGTGATGCCCAGCTCGCGAGCCTTGGTGTCGCTCATGACGACCACCGCGGCCGCGCCGTCGTTCAGCGGGCAGCAGTTGCCGGCCGTCACCCGGCCGTCGGGGCGAAACACCGGCTTGAGCTGCGAGACGCCCTCGATCGTGACGCCCGGGCGGGGGCCGTCGTCGGCCGACACGACAGTGCCGTCGGGCAGCGTCACCGGGGTGATCTCCCGCTGCCAGAAGCCGTCCGCGGTCGCCTTCTCGGCGAGGTTCTGGCTGCGTACGCCGAACTCGTCCATCTCCTCGCGGCTGATGCCCTTGATCTGGGCGAGGTTCTCGGCGGTCTGGCCCATGGCGATGTAGACGTCCGGAAGCAGATCGTCCTCGCGGGGGTCGTGCCAGGTCTGGCCGCCCTCGGCGAACTTCTTGGTGCGGGACCGGGCGTCGGCGAACTTCGGGTTCTCCCAGCCGCCGCCGACCTGCGCGCGCAGCTCGGGCGGGAGGCCGTCGGAGTTGCCCCGTGCGTATCGGGAGACGGTCTCGACGCCGGCCGAGAGGAAGATGTCGCCCTCGCCGGCCTTGATGGCGTGGAACGCCATGCGGGTGGTCTGCAGCGACGACGAGCAGTAACGGGTGATGGTGGCGCCGGGCAGGCCGTCGAGGCCCAGCTGGGTGGCGACCACGCGGGCCATGTTGAAGCCCTGCTCGCCACCGGGGAGCCCGCAACCGAGGTAGAGATCCTCGATCAGCGTCCGGTCGAGCTGCGGCACCTTGGCCAGGGCCGCGTCGATGATGGTGGTGGCAAGGTCGTCGGGACGGAGGTCCCTCAGCGATCCCTTGGCGGCGCGGCCGATGGGGGATCGGGCGGTGGCGACGATGACAGCTTCCGGCATGGAGTCAATTTAACTCGCCGGTAACTTTCATCGGAAGTGCAAATTCGTCACACGGACGCCACCGCGGCCTTGACCACCGCGGGGTACAGCGCGTGCGCCCACACCCGGTAGCCGTCGGCCGACGGGTGGAAGCCGTCGTAGCAGAGCGTGCCGGCGTCGGCCCGGAACACCGCGCCCGTCTCCTCGGCCAGGTCGACCACCGCGCCGCCGGCCGCCGTGACCGCCTTGGCCTGCGCTTTCGCCATGCGGCGGCCCATCACGGCGGCCACCTGCCGCAGCGGGGGAGCGATGGCCCGCAGCGCTCCCAGGTCGGGGCAGGTGCCCACGACGACCCGGACGCCGGCGTCGCGCAGGCGGCGCACGGCCGTGCCGAGCTGGGCCGCCGACTCCTCGGGGCTGCGCAGGCTCGTCGCGTCGTGCGCGCCGATCAGCACCACGGCCACGTCGGGACGGTCGCCGAGCAGGGCGCGGGCCACCTGGGTGCCCAGGTCGGAGGAGCGGGAACCGGCCACGCCGACGCTGGAGAGCAGCACGTGGCGCTCGCCGGTCTCGGCCGTGCCCTCGGCCAGCAGCCGGGCCAGCTGGCCGCCGACCGTCTCGGAGAGCCACTCCACGCCCACACCGATCGCCGCCGAGTCACCCAGCAGCACCAGGCGCAGCGGCGGGGCCGACACGCGGCCCATCGACGTGCGCAGGGCCAGGCCCATGGTCGGCTTCGCGTATCGCCGCGCCTTGGCCGCGAGAACCTCGCCGACCAGCAGGGCGGCACCGCCCACGGCGCCGGCGAGCAGACCGGTGGCCGCCGCCCTGCCGATCCGTGCGTTGAGCCCCGCCATGTTCGCCTCCCTGCTATTGATCCTCTGGGGTCCACCCTACGGCGCTCGGCGCCGAGGTACGGCGGTGACCGAACCAGTGCCGCGTCTCGCCGAACCACGGATGGCGCCGCAGGACGGCCCAGCGGCCCTGCGCGCTCACCTCGGTGCCGGCCGCCCGCACCGCCTCGTGCGCGGCCTCTTCCAAGCCGTCGACACCGGAGGCGGCCGGCCGGGGAGAGTCCTCGGTGAGCGAAGCCATCAATGTCGGCATCACGACCGCCGCCGCACGGGCGTACCCCTCGGCGGACGGGTGGAAACGGTCGGAGCTGAACATCCGCACCGGGTCGGCCACGAACATCGGGCCCAGCAGGTTGCCCAGCGACACCGTGCGGCCGCCGGCCTCGACCACGGCCACGGTCTGCGCGGCGGCCAGATCGCGGCTCCACTTGCGGGCCAGCCAGCGCAGCGGCGGCTTGATCGGCTGGATGGCGCCGATGTCGGGGCACGTGCCGACCACGACCTTGCAGCCGGTGGCGCGCAGCCTCCGCACGGCCTCGCCCAGATGGCGTACGGCTCCGGCCCGGTCCGAGTAATGCGTGACGTCGTTGGCGCCGATGAGGATCACGGCGACCTCGGGCTCGTGCTCCAGGGCGGCGTCCACCTGGTACGGCAGGCCGGACGACATCGAGCCGACCACGGCCAGCCGGTGCAGCCGCACGGGACGGCGCAGCCGCCGCGACACGCCGGTGGCCAGCAGCGCGCCGGGTGTCTCGCGGGGACGGTGCACTCCGTAGCCGGCGGCTGACGAGTCGCCCAGGACGACCATGGTCAACGGCTTGCCGCCGAATTTCGCGCCGTAGACGCCGTCGCCCCGCGGCGGGGGCGCCTCGGCCATCGGGATGATGCGTCGCGCGTCCGCGGCCTGCCGGAGCAGCAGACCGGCCGACACCGCGGTCAGACCGGCCAGCGCGCCCGTCACGCCGCCGAGGACCCGCCCGGCCAGCTTGATCCTGCGCCAGTCGTCAGCGGTGATCTGGATGGTGCTCACTAGCTCCCTCGCTGTCGGGTCAAAACAACGTCAGTAGGGAATTACGAGGCTAACGCGCGACCGCGAGAGGTAATCATGGCGCGCCCAAGTCATGCTGGAGTAGCGGAGAGGGGAACATCATGGCGAAAACACTGAAACGTGCGGCGGCCTTCAGCGCCCTGACCAAGGCACTCGTGTCCGGGGCCCGGGGCGGCCCGTCCGTCGGCAAGCGGGTGGCGGCCATCCCGCGCATGCTCAAGGCCACGGCCAGCGGCAAGTACGACGGCGGCATGCGCCTGGCCCTGATGACGGCGGCCACGGTGTACGTCGTCTCGCCCATCGACATCGTCCCGGAGGCCTTCCTCCTGGTCCTCGGTCTGGCCGACGACGCTGTCATGATCGCCTGGCTGGCCGGGGCGGTGCTCGCCGAGACCGAGCGCTTCCTGGAGTGGGAGAGGCAGCAGGACCGGATCGTCGTAGTCTAGGGCGTGCGCTACTACGACAACGTCGTCGACATCATCGGGGACACCCCCCTGGTCAAGCTGAACCGGGTCACCGACGGCATCGCCGCCACGGTGCTGGCCAAGGTCGAATACTTCAACCCGGGCGGTTCGGTCAAAGACCGGATCGCCCTGCGGATGGTGCTCGACGCCGAGGAGGCCGGCCTCCTGAAGCCGGGCGGCACCATCGTCGAGCCGACCAGCGGCAACACCGGTGTCGGACTCGCCCTCGTCGCGCAGCAGCGCGGCTACAAGTGCGTCTTCGTCTGCCCCGACAAGGTCAGCGAGGACAAGCGGAACGTCCTGAAGGCGTACGGCGCCGATGTGGTCGTCTGCCCCACGGCGGTGGCACCCGAGGACCCGCGTTCCTACTACAACGTCTCCGACCGGCTCGCCCGCGAGATCCCGGGCGCCTGGAAGCCCGATCAGTACAGCAACCAGGCCAACCCGCGCTCACACTACGAGCAGACCGGGCCCGAGCTCTGGAAGCAGACCGACGGCCGGATCACCCACTTCGTGGCGGGCGTCGGCACCGGCGGCACGATCACCGGCGTCGGCAAATACCTCAAGGAGCAGGGCCCGGTGCGCGTCATCGGTGCCGATCCCGAGGGCTCGGTCTACTCCGGCGGCACCGGCCGCCCCTACCTGGTCGAGGGCGTCGGCGAGGACTTCTGGCCGACCACGTACGACCGTTCGCTGGCCGACGACATCATCGAGGTCTCCGACTCGGACTCGTTCGAGATGACCCGCCGCCTGGCCCGCGAGGAGGGCCTGCTGGTCGGCGGCTCGTGCGGCATGGCCGTGGTGGCCGCGCTCGAGGTGGCCCGCAAGGCCGGCCCCGACGACGTCATCGTGGTCCTGCTGCCGGACGGCGGCCGCGGCTATCTGTCGAAGATCTTCAACGACGACTGGATGGCCCGGTACGGCTTCCTGCGCACCGTGGAGGGCCAGCCCACCGTGGCCGACGCCCTCGAGGGCAAGGGCGGCCACATGCCGCCCCTGATCCACGTCCATCCCACGGAGACGGTCCGCGACGCCATCGACTACATGCGGGAGTACGGCGTCTCGCAGCTCCCGGTGCTCAAGGCCGAGCCCCCGGTGGTGACCGGCGAGGTGGCCGGCTCGATCGCCGAGAAGGCCCTGCTGGACGCCCTGTTCACCGGCCAGGCCCACCTGCACGACACGATCGAGCGCCACATGGGAGACCCGCTACCGATGATCGGCGGCGGCCAGCCCGTCAGCGAGGCCGTGTCGCTGCTGGAAAAGGCGGACGCCGCCATGGTCCTGATCGACGGCAAGCCGGCCGGCGTCCTGACTCGCCAGGACCTGCTGGCCCACCTGTCCTGACCGTAGTCGCCCACCCGGTGGTCACCAGCCTTGCTGGTGACCACCGGCGGCGATCACTGCCGTCCTGCTGACGGTCCTGGCCGCGGTCGCACTCCCTGTCCGGTGCGTGGTGATGTGATCTTTTAACCTCACGGGCTATGCGCCCATCGTCGGCATGCAGACCGGCTTCGATCTGTCATGGGATGTCGCGATGAGCCGGCAGATCTCACCTCTTCTCACCCCAGCCAACCTGGGCGCGTTGTTGTCTCCTGTTGCCCAGGCGGTCACAGTCGGTGGGGTGGTGTGGGAGGCGCTGCAGGGCGCTCCCATCAAAGAAGCCGTCGTCCAGGTTCGAACGGCGCTACCAGCTCTGGCCCCGTGCCGGCTTCGCATGGTGACCAATGCCCTGACTCCTAGCGAGCCGAGGTTGCAGTACCTCGTTGGAGCGGGGCGCAATGGTTTCTCCGCGCGGCGTTTGTGCGTCAACGTTCCCCACCGGCCGATCGACGGTACGCACAAGCATCTCGCGGAACCCGGGCGAGGGGACGAGACGGCCTATCAACCCGACGACATACCGCACGTGCCGCTACAGCCGCGGGTCGCGCCGGGCACATATCGTGCGATATTTGAAGCGTTCGCGAGCGAGTGCTTCGTCGAACTTGGCCAGGACTTCGCCTGGTCCGAGCCGTGAGGAGGTGGACCATGGACACGTCGGCCACTGTCGGAGCAATCTTGCGAGCAGTCAACGACCATACCCTCGTCCGGCCGTACGGCGACGGGCTTCTGGTCGACTTGCCGTTCACCTATGGCGACGGGGACTCGGTCCGAGTTCTTGTCGAGCCCATGGGGACCGGATTCCGGGTCAGTGACCGCGCGGTAGCCGCCTCGCTTGTCAGCATGGCGGGCGCTAACCTTTCGGCTCAGCGCCCCTCCGAGGCATTTGAAGAGATAATCAAGTCAGCGAAACTGAATGGTTTGAGGTCTGAGGCCGGGGAACTTGCGACGTTCGGCCCAGCCGAACAGTTGGGTCAAATGATCCTCGATGTGGGACAGGCTTCACTTCGTGTGGATCAGATTCGCTGGTTGGCCGTTCGGCAATCGCCCAAGAGATTTACCGACCAGGTCGCGGAGAGGGTTCGGTCTTGGGCGGGTCATCGTCAAGTGCAGCGCGAGGCTTCCGTCTCTCTCAAGTCGGGCCGGCAGAGGCAGGTCACCCTTCGCATATACGATCAAAATAGCGCCGCCTATGTTCAGGCTGTCAGTTCTCGCGATCAAGATCAAGCTGCTGAACATTGTTATTACATCTTCGATCTTTCCGAAATTCCGAAGGAGAACAAGATCGCAGCGCTCGACGGGGGTCGTGACGACTGGCCTGTCGAGATCGTCGAGGAACTGAAGACGGTGAGTGGCGTCGAGTTCTTCGACGATGCTCGTAGCCTTGAGCGGAGAATCGACAAGGTTGTTCCGCCTCCGCAAGCCTCGATGCATGCCTCGCAGTAGGGTCGGGGGCTCCCCGACTCGTCAATCTAGTTCGGCCGGGACCGTCACCACGTCGACCAGGGCGTTCTTGCGTAGCAGGGTCAAGGGCAGCTCCTGGCCGATGGCCGGGCCCAGCATCAACCGCTGGAGCTCCTGCACAGTCTGTATCGGCTTGCCGCCGGCTGTGAGCAGGACGTCGCCCAGGTAGATGCCGGCCTTGCCGGCCGGGCTGCCCGGAACGACCTCCACGACGCGCAGGCCGAGTTTCTGGTCGATCCGTGCCGCCAGCTGGGGCGGCAGCGGTGCGGGCACGCCCGCCACGCCCAGCCAGGCCCGCCGCACGCGGCCCGAGGCCACCAGCTCGCCGACGATCGACCGGGTGGTGGCGTTGATCGGCACGGCCAGGCCGAGGCCGTAACCCGCGACCGCGGTGTTGATGCCGACGACCGTCCCCGTCGAGTCGGCCAGCGCCCCGCCCGAGTTGCCCGGGTTGAGGGCGGCGTCGGTCTGGATGACGCTGTCGATGATCCGCACGCGGTGCCCGTCGCGGGCCGGCAGGGAACGCCCGAGACCGGAGACCACGCCCGCGGTCACCGAGCCGGCCAGGCCCATCGGGTTGCCCACGGCCACCACCAGCTGGCCGATCTTGAGGTCGTCGGCGTTGCCGAGCGGCGCCGCGGGCGCGCCCGGGTGGTGCACCCGGACCACGGCCAGGTCGGAGAGCGGATCGGCGCCGACCACGTCGAACTTGGTCTCGGTGCCGTCGGCGAAGGTGGCGGTGCCGCCGTTGGCGCCGGCCACCACGTGAGCATTTGTCAGGAGAAAACCGTCGTCGGTGAAGGTGACCGCCGAGCCGGCGCCGGCGCCGCGGGCGGTGCGGACCGACAGGGCGGCCACGGAGGGGAGGAGCTTGGTGGCGACGCCGGTCACCACACGGCTGTAGGCATCGAGTGCCCCTGATTCGACACCCGTGTGTTCGGTATCCATGACGGTCTCAACATTGCCCGGACGAGCATCGATGCCCGACAGGCGTCCGCCCATGGCGAACACTTGTCCGTCACGCATAGTCGCGGCAGTCGCACAGAAAGTCCGACCGGGGGATGGCGCCGGGCGGTTGTATGAGTCGTGACGGACGTATGACGAGCGGGGGTGAGGAATGGTCATCGCCGACCGGCCGGTTCCGGCCGACATTGTGGACCGCCTGCTGTGGCGCGACGCCCAGGACATGCTCGGGCAGCACACCGGTGCGGGCCACGACGGCAACTGTGTCGGGTGTGGATGGCGCTGGCCGTGCGCCCCGCGGCGGCTCGCCGAGCGGGCCGAGGCGGCCTCCCGGCGGCCCTGGCGGGAAGCGTGGACCGTCCGCCACGACCTGAACAGCATCCGGGCCTTGCCGGCCATGAGTCATCGGCCGCGCAACACCGGCTACTTCAACTGAAAAGGCTTTCGACGTCGCCGTCCGCTTGACCTCCCCCGGATTAGCAGCCCGGCGACGTCACCCCCGGCGGTGAGTTCGCTGCGCCCCGCCAGCGCCGCGATCTCCCGCATCAGGACCCGCCCTTGAACTGGCCAGGACCGGCACGCCTCCGCCGGTCCAGCGCCTCCGGCCAGGCGCGACCCCCGGTTCGGGCGGGGCGGTTGGCGGGAGCGCGTGACCACAGGTTCCCCCGTTCCACATCGGTCACGCGCTTCCGCCCAACCAAAGATCCGCATCGCCACCCCGCAGGTGTGGCCTGGCGGCCGCAATGCGCCCGGTGAGCAGGAGCAGCAGGGCCGAGATCGGTCCGGAGACGTCCTGGCCGACACCCGCTGACCAGTCGACGTCGGTCGCGGTCAGCCGCACCCCGCGCAGCCGGCGCCGCGCCCAGAACGGCCAGCCCATGGCCCACACCCGGTCCGCCGCCGCCCGCGCCGCGGCGACCGGCATCGGCAGGTCACGCCCCAGCGGAACGGCGACGTCCTGCCCGTGCACCAGAACGTCCGGAACGATGTTGCGGTAGTTCGTCACCGTCGGCAGGCGACGCGACGAGGCGTGCCGCCGTAGCTCCGCGACAATCTCGCCGGGCGCCCGGGCCGCGTGCCGCACGGCCAGATCGTGGTTCAGCCGGTCGAAGCGGCCGTGAGCCCGAACCGCCGCACCGAGCATGACGGCCATCCCGGGCGGCTGCGGGGCCATGGCCACGTGGGCGGCCACATCGCGTATCCGCCAGCCGGCGCACAACGACGGCCTTTCCCACTCCGCACCGCTCAGCCCGTCGAGCAGATCGGCGAGCGTCAGGCGCTGCTCGGCGATGACCGTCCAGCTGGTCTCCTCGTCCATGACGGCACCTCCGTTGCTATGGTCAGTCTCTCTGACCAATTTAGTCAGAGACGCTGACTAAAGGAAGGCGCCGGTGCTCCCCGAACCGCTGAATCTCGGACTGCTGCTGTTCATCCCGTACCGGTCGATGGAGGGCCGGGTGTTCGCCGCCCTGGCCGAGGCCGGCTTCGACGACTTCACCCCCGCCCAGGCCCGCGTCTTCCAGCGCATAGCCCCCGGCGGCAGCCGCCTCACCGACTTGGCCGAGCAGGCCCAGATCACCAAGCAGTCCGCGGGTTTCCTGGTCGACCAGCTGGCCAGAGCGGGCTATGTGGAGCGCGTCCCCGACCCGACCGACGCCCGGGCCCGCCTCGTCCGGATCGCCCCGAGGGGAGCCCAGGCCATCCCGCTGGCCGCCGCGGCGGTCGCCGAGGTGGAGGCCGAGTGGATCGCCCATCTGGGCGCGGACCAGGCAACCCAGCTCCGCCAGATCCTCACCGACCTGCGCGTCATCACCGACCCCTACGCGTCGTGATCCTCGGCGCGTCCGACCCGGCAAGACCGGGCGCGCCGAAGTTCTCCAGGGCCGGCTCAAGGCACCTAGTTAGGGTAGGCTAACCAAAGCTGGGCGGAGGGTCAATGATCACAGGGGCAGCGAATACCGCAGCTGCCGGACCGGGACGCCGTTGATCGGCTCGACGCGGTCGGCACCGTCGGCGGTCCAGCCGCCGCGCTCGTAGAAGCGGCGCGCCACGGCGTTCTCCTCCAGCACCCACAACACCGCCCGGGCGGCGCCCAAGGCTCGCAACTGGCCGACGGCGTTGACCATGAGGGCGCGGCCGACACCCGTGCCGACCAGGCCGGGGGCCACGTGGATCGCGTACAGCTCCACCGCGGAAGGTGTCTCGCTCGGGCCCACGTACGTGAAACCGACGATCTCGTCGTCGAGCGTGGCCACCGTCATCTCGTGCGTGTCGCGCTCCCACTTCCAGCGCTCGGCCCACCACTCGCCGAAGCCCTCCTCGGACCTCGCCGACAGCACCTCGCCGGGCAGGATGTGGGCGTAGGCCGCGACCCGCGATCGCTGATGCACGGCTCCGACCGCATGAAGATCGAATTCTTCGGCCGTACGGAGGGTCAGGCTCATCGCTCGACGGTAGCGGGGCGCCGCGCGGGCACGGGGACGCGCATGAGGTCCTCCGCGATCACGATGTCACCGGAGAACTCGGCCGCGGCCTCGTCGAGGAAACGCCGCGGATCGGCGTAGCGCTGCGAGAAATGGGTCAACACCAGTTTCCGTACGCCTGACTCGCGCGCCACCGACGCCGCCTGAGCCGCCGTCAGGTGGCCCACCATGGCCGCCATCTCCGCGTCCTCGGTGAGGAACGTCGACTCGATGACCAGCAGGTCGACGCCCTCGGCGAGCGCGTAGACCGTGTCCGTGAGGCCGGTGTCCATGATGAAGGCGAAACTCTGGCCCGGCCGCTCGGCGCTGACCTGGTCGAGCGTCACGTCGCCGATCCGGCCGTCGCGTTGCAGCGCGCCGACCGCGGGGCCGGCGATGCCGTGCTCGGCCAGCCGCTCGGGAATCATGCGCCGTGCCGACGGTTCGTCGAGCCGGTAGCCGTACGTCGGAAGTGAATGCCATAGCGGCAGCGCCGTGAGTCGCCCGGCCGAGGTCTCCACCGAGAAGCCGGCGCCCTCGATCGGCGAAGCGACGATCTCGGCGTTGTCCCAGTAGCTGGTGGCGTGCCGCAGACGGTCGTAGAACTCCTGGCCGGCGCCGGGATAGTGGACGGTGACCGGATGGCGCACCTTGTCGAGCGAGATCCGCTGGAGGATGCCGGGCAGGCCGAGGCTGTGGTCGCCGTGGAAGTGGGTGATGCAGATGCGTTTGATCGGGGTCACCGGGAGGCCGGCGAACAGCATCTGGCGCTGGGTGCCCTCGCCCGGGTCGAAGAGGATCACCTCGTCGTCCCAGCGCAGCAGGTAGCCGTTGTGGTTCCGGTGCCTCGTCGGCACCTGGCTGGCCGAACCCAGCACCACCAACTCGCGCACCATCGCCCCCAGAAATGAAGCGACCCCTGGGGACTTCCACGCACAAGTACGTGGTCCGGTCGGACAAGGCCGGATCCCCAGGGGTCGGGTGGCTGTCTGATATTCGCCGCACCGCTGCCACACGGTCTCGACGTACTACAAACGAAGCTGTCGAGGACAGCGGCTAGCGGACAGCCACCTCACGAGTCCCGTTGCTATACAACTTCGGACCACCTCCCTTCACGTGTACGGCCACGTTAACCACCGGAGGGGGCCTCCGCCAATGCTTTTTGAATCACTACAGACGAGGGAATACCCGCGGGGACATTTCGGTGCCTTCCACCGCGAGCGAGGCGGGGCCCACGATCAGCGGATCGGGGGTGCCGACGACCTCGGCGTCCTTGTTCTCGTAGTCGAAGCGGTTGAGCACGTGCCGCATGGCCTCGAGCCGGGCCCGCTTCTTGTCGTTGCTCTTCACCACGGTCCACGGCGCGTCGGCGGTGTCGGTGTAGAAGAACATCGCCTCCTTCGCCTCCGTGTAGTCGCCCCACTTGTCCAGGGAGGCCAGATCGTTCGGGGAGAGCTTCCACTGGCGTACCGGATCGACCTGGCGGATCGCGAACCGCGTGCGCTGCTCCCGCTGGGTGACCGAGAACCAGAACTTGACCAGGTGGATGCCGGAGCGGACGAACATCCGCTCCAGCTCCGGGGTCTGCCGCATGAACTCGAGATATTCGGCCCGGGTGCAGAAGCCCATGACCCGCTCCACGCCGGCCCGGTTGTACCAGGACCGGTCGAACAGCACGATCTCGCCGGCGGACGGCAGGTGCTTGATGTAGCGCTGGTAGTACCACTGGTTGCTCTCGCGCTCGTTCGGCTTCTCGAGAGCGACCACCGAGGCGCCGCGCGGGTTCAGGTGCTCCATGAACCGCTTGATCGTGCCGCCCTTGCCGGCGGCGTCCCGCCCCTCGAAGAGGATCACGAGACGCTCGCCGCTCGACTTGCACCAGTTCTGGAGCTTGAGCAGCTCGATCTGGAGCAGCCGCTTCTGGTGGTCGTAGTCCTGGCGGGACATCCGTTCGTCGTACGGGTAGTCCTCGCGCCAGGTGTCGACCGGGCTGCCGTCGGCGTTGAGCAGCACCGGGTCGTCGTCATCGTCGTCGGCCACCCGGTAGCCGTCGAGCTCGGCGATGGAGCCGTCGTAGGGCTCGCTCACCTGCTCCTGGATCTCTTCGAACTCCGCCTCCGCCTGCATGACCGTCATACTTACCCAGCGAAGGTGAACATCAGCCGATCCAGGCCCGAAGCTTCTTCTTCCGCGAGTCCTCGACCACCGGCGGAAGCTGGGCGTGGGTCTCGACGCCGACCTGTTCCTGCCGCCCGTAGAGCACGCCGAACCAGAACGCGTCCGCATCGTCCCGGCCGATCTCCTCGAGCAGCTCCCGGGCGACCACCGAGTCCTGGTGCGCGCCGAGCACGTCCTGAAGGTCGGTGAGCGCGTTCACCAACTGCTTGCCCGGCTTCCCGGTGTCCGAGGCGAAAACCTCAACGGCATAACGTGCTTTCTTGTACGCCTTGCGCGCGTCATGCAGCTCGTGATCGATGCCGTCGGCGAGGGCCTGGTCGAGCAGGGCGTCGGCCTTGACCAGGCTCTTGCGGGCCCGCTTGAGCAGGTCTTTCTCGGTGGTCTGCTGCTCGGCCAGCCGGTCGATACGGTCGAGCAGGGCCAGGTAACGCTCGCTCTCCAGCGCCTCGCCGAGGGCGGCCCGGCCCCGCTCCACCTGGGCGTCGAGGTGCTCCCGGATGCGGGCGGCGACCGGCGCGAACCGGGGACCCTCCTCGATGCCGGCCAGCAGTTTCTGCTCCTGGACCTGGCCGTCGCGCACCTCGCCGAGCAGGTCGGCCAGCCACTTCAGCTCGTCGCCGATCTCCTGGGCCTCGCCGAAGCTGCGCTTGAAGGTCTTCAGGGTGCTGCGCAGCCGCCGCGTGCCGACGCGCATCTTGTGCACCGCCTCGGCCTCACCCTGGCGTACACCCGGGTCGAATCCGGTGATCGCGTCGCGCTGCTCACGGACGTACGCCAGAACCGGGTTTTTGGGGGTCTTGGGGTTTTTGCCGGGTTTGGGGTTGCCGAGGGCGCGAGCGACCTTGGAGGGACCGGCGGCGGGCCGCGCGCCGGCCCGCTCGAGCAGGCGGCCGACCTTGGCCAGCAGGGCCGGGCTGCCGTCGACCAGCTCGACCTCGACCTCCTGCCAGCGCTGCTCCTGACCGTCGCGCTCGGCGATGACCTGGTCCTGCGCGATGAGGGCGAGCGTGGTGCCGTCGGCCTTCCTGAGCGGCGTCTCGACCCGATGGGTGCGCAGCCGGGCGACCGGCTTGAGGTCCTGACGCCGGATGATGGCCCGGACCAGGCCCTTGAGCTCGCTCGGCACGAGATCGGGCGTGCCGTTGAGCGGAAGCCGGTGTTCCTTACGGCTGAAGCCCTCACCGGGCGTCTTCAGATGCCAGCCGGCGTCGCTCCCGCCGCTGCGCCGCCGCAGCGTGCGCCGGTGCCGCAGCAGGGCCAGATCGTCGGTGTCGAAGTACGTCGCGTCGAGGTCGTGGGTCTCGGCCCCGTCGACGCTCGTGATGCCCGCTTCGCCGGCGAAGTCCGGCAACTCGAAGCCGTCGGGCACGTCGAATTTGAGTTCCGTTTCGCTGGCGATCTCCATGTGTTCATGGTGCCCGACTTCCGGCCGTCAACACAGAGAACTGATTGGCAGGTTGTGCACAGCCGGATCTCAGCTTGGTCGGGCATCTTGGGAAGCCACTTCTTTTGGGAGGTAGCCCGTGGAGAAGCAAGACCGTCGTCCGGTGTCCCTGGCCGGTCTCGGCCTGATCGGCGCCGGGGCCGTCCTCGGTCTAGCCCTCACCGGCCCGGCCGCGGCCGCCCCACCGTCATCGTCCTCGCCGGGAGTCTCGGCATCGGTTGACCAGCCGCCGAAACCGGCCCCGAAGAAAGAGTCCTAGACCCGGGCGGTGCGTACGGTCCGCAGGTAGATGGCGCGCGAATAAGCGGCCGAGGCGGCGCTGTAATACATGGTGGCCAGCCCGACGTGGAAGCTGTTGTTGGTCAGCGCGTTCTTCGAGTTGGCCGACGCGGCCCACCTGATCTCGGCGTCCGACTCGCTGATCCCCTTGCGGGCACAGCGCAGCCGGTTCATCTCCTTGCCCGTCTTCCAGGTCTCGAGGGCCGCCTCGGCCTCCCGCATCATGGCCCTGGCCTGCTCGGAGAGCGCCTCACCAAGGTCCCAGGCGTGACGCTCCTCGTCGTTGAAGAAGGACGGCATGGTTCACCTCCCGCGGTACCGCTCCTCGCCTCCCAGTGTGCGGATCATGTCGGGACATGTCGATCTTTTACACCCTGACGCGTGAAATCACCGCCCGCGGTCGCGCCTCTCCCGACTACCAGGGCCTGCGCGATCACATCGCGCGATGGAACGGCGCGCATCACGGCCTGCGACACCAGGATCGCGCCGTGACTCATCGACAGAATGATCAGAAGTGAGTCTCTCAGTCGCGACAGCCGCTTAGGTTCTGTCTCTTAGATCAAGGCCGTCGGGCACGGCGCGAAGCCAGTCGAGCAATTCGACCAGGTCGAGGGTGGCTTGAAAGTGAGCGCCCAGTTTGTCGTAGCGGGTGGCCAAGCCGCGCCAGTGCTTGCGCCGGTTGAAGCCGCGTTCGACCTGATTACGCCGCTTGTAAGCGTCCGGGTCGAAGGCGGGTGGGCGGCCGCCGTTACGGCCTTTGCGCAGCCGGTTGGCGATCTGATCACGAGGCTGCGGGATCGTCGTGGTGATGTTTTGTCCCGCAGCGCTTGGCGGTTGGCCCGTGACGAGTACGCCCGGTCCCCGGTTAACGAGTAATCAGCGAGGTCAAGGACCGACACCGCCATCGGCCAGGGTGTGGATCTTCGTGGTCAACCCACCCCGGGACCGTCCGATGCTCTCGCGTGCCCGCGTTTCAGCGATGCTGAGCCCCTTTTAGCAGCACCGGCGGCGTGCTGATGGGTACGCACGACGGTGGCGTCGATCTGGGCGTCCCAGTCGATGTCGTCGTCGAGTTCGGCGAGCGTGATGACCTGCGCCTTCAGCATCGCCCAGGTGCCGTCGGCGGCCCACCGCCGAAACCGTTGATATGGGGTCTTCCAAGGCCCGTAGCGTTCGGGCAGATCCCGCCAGGGCGACCCGGTGCGCTTGACCCAGCAGATCGCATTGATCACCTGACGGTGATCACGCCATCGCCGGCCCTGAACGGGCTGCGCCGGCAGCAACGGCGCCAGCACAGCCCATTCCTCGTTCGTCAGATCACCACGCGCCACACCCACTCAACGATCGACGCTCATGATCGCCACGATGATCTAAGAGACAGGGCCTAGCGGTGTCCTGATCTCCCGCAATGCGGGCAGCGGTGAGTTCAGCATGATGGTGGTCGATCGAACCTGGCGGACCGTCCGAATGAAGAGTCTGATCGGCTGGCCGCTGGTGCGTGTGACCGATTGCTGCCCTCGGCCTGTCATGTAGGGGGAGGACGCCGACGACACCGGGAGCGAGTGGGTCATGACGGAGCACTTGAAGGAGCTGTTCGGGCGAGCGCTGGATGACGAACCCGCGTTCGCGGACGGGGACGTCGCGGCGCGGGCGATGGCTCAGGGGCGGGGTATTCGCCGACGGCGTCGGGGGATGGTGGCCGGGGGATCAGTGGCGGCGGCTCTGGTCGCTGCCGTGGTGGGGCTCAATCTTGGCTCCGCGCCCGCTGACCCGCCGCCGGTGGCGGTGCCGGCTGCTCTGACGCTGATCGCTCAAGCGGAACCGCAGTGCGCTTGGCAGGCCGCGTCCGACGATGCCACGGATGTCTACATCGCTCTGTGGGAGGAGGTCAGCGAGGAGCAACGGGACACGCTTCGGGATGCTCTGCGTGCGGATCCGCTTGTCCGGGATCTGCGCTTCGAGAGCCAGGAGCAGGCGTACGAGCGGTTCAAGAATCTGTGGAGCGACAGCCCGGACTTCGTGGCGTCCATCGACGAGTCGACGCTGCCCACCTCGTTCCGGCTGAAGCTGGGGCAGCCGTCGCGTTTCTCGGAGTTCGCCGCCGCCTACGCCGGGCGGCCCGGTGTACAGAGCGTCATCGGCGGGGAGTGCCCGTGAGGCGGGCGGAGCGGGCCTTACGCGACGAGGAGTTCACCGCGTTCGTGGCCGCCGCGACGCCGCGGCTGCGGCGCACCGCCTATCTGATGTGCCGGGACTGGCATCTGGCCCAGGATCTCACCCAGCTGACGCTGGCCCGGATGTACGCGTCATGGGGGCGCATCTGGCGCACGGTGGACCTCCAGGCGTACAGCCGAAGGGTCTTGATGAACGCGGTCTTCGACCAGCGCAAGCGGCGCAGCAGCGCCGAAGTCGTGTCGGCCGACCTGCCGGACCGGCCCGGCCATCCGGACGAGCCGGGCCCGGAACTGCACGTCACGCTGATGCGGGCGCTGTCCACGCTGCCGGTGCGGGACAGGGCCATCGTGGTGCTGCGGCACTGGGAGGATCACAGCGTCGAGACCGTGGCCGAGATCCTGGACGTCTCCGTCTCGGTGGTGAAGATGCGGAGCATGCGGGCGCTGGCCCGGCTCAGAGAGCAGCTGGGCGAGGACTTCGCCCGTCAGTGACGATCGTCGCGTGCGTAGCGGTCCAGGCTGGAGGCCCACAGGCTCCGCCGTAGCTGCTTTCCACGACCGTCCAGCGCACGACGGCGGGGTCGGACCAGTCGTAGCGGGCGACCACCAGAACGGTGACCCGGCAGTGCCTTCACGAGCCACCGCCCAGGTGTCACCCGACTCGCGCAGCTCGTACTTCTTCGGGTCGAGCGTGCGGTTCCAGATCAGCGGCCGGCGGTCGCTGAAATCGGTGAGGGCACGGCGCACCTGCTCGGGCGCCGCCCTCGTCTCGACGTCGAACCGCATACGACGATGGGAGCACAGGCGCCGCGCGGTGTCCACGAACCGATCAGGCAGTGCGAGCCACGCCGACCGGGCAGGTCATGCCGTTGGGGCCGTGGTTGCAGTAGCCGTAAGGGTTCTTCGCGTCGGACAGGTACTGCTGGTGGTAGTCCTCGGCGTAGAAGTAGCTGCCCAGCGGGCGGATCTCGGTGGTGATCTGGCCCTTGCGGGCGGCGGTGACCACCGGCTGGAAAGCCTCCAGGGACGCCTTCGCGGTGGCGGCCTGCGCGTCGGTCGTGGTGTAGATCGTGGAGCGGTACTGGGTGCCCACGTCGTTGCCCTGGCGCATGCCCTGGGTGGGGTCGTGGTTTTCCCAGAAGGCCTTCAGCAGGTCCTCGTATGTGATTTTGCTCGGGTCGTAGACGACCTGGACCACCTCGGCGTGGCCGGTCGAGCCGGAGCAGACCTCTTCGTACGTCGGGTTCGCGGTGAAGCCTCCGGCGTAGCCGGCCGAGGTCGAGTGGACGCCGGGCAGGCGCCAGAAGATGCGCTCGGCGCCCCAGAAACAGCCCATTCCGAAGACGGCCACCTCGTAGCCGGCCGGCCACGGGCCCTTCAGCGGGGTGCCCAGCACGGTGTGCTCGTCGGCCACCGGCATTTCGAGGACGCGGCCCGGCAGGGCCTTGTCGGGGGTTACCAGTTCGGGCTTGCGGAACCGTAGGAACACGGTCACTCCCTTCATCCGGCGTTTACAACACTGAGGTCACCCCAGTTGTTTCGCGATCATCGAGGCGTACGACTCCGCCTCGGAATCGCTGTCGTAGCGGTGCCGGGGCCAGAAGAAACCGCGCAACCCGTCGCCCTTGGTCCGCGGCACCACGTGGAAGTGCAGGTGGGCCACCGACTGCGACACGATGTTGTTGTTCGCCACAAATGTCCCCTGCGCACCGAGCGCCGGGGGCACGGCCGCCGCCACCCGCTGCACAAGCCCGAAATATCCGGGCAAAAGTTCGGATGGGAGATCGGAAAGTGTCACGACGTGCGTCCGCGGAACGATGAGAACGTGACCCTTGAAGACGGGACGGGTATCGAGGAAACCGACACCATCAGGGGAATCCACGACCTTGAAAGCGGGCACCGTCCCCGCCACGATGCCACAGAACACACAGTCCGCCACCAGCTGAGACTAGCCTTGCGCAGCATGACGGCTAACCACTACGGGTTCGACACCCTCGCCATCCACGCCGGCCAGGATCCGGATCCCCGGACCGGCGCGGTGGTGCCTCCGATCTATCAGACGAGCACGTACGCCCAGGACGCCGTCGGCGCGCCGCGTCTCGGCTACGAGTACAGCCGCTCCAACAACCCGACCCGTGACGCGCTCCAGGAGTGCCTGGCCGCGATCGAGGGTGGCCGCCGCGGTCTCGCCTTCGCCAGCGGGCTGTCGGCCGAGGACACCCTGCTCCGCACGGTGTGCCGGCCGGGTGATCACGTGGTGATCCCCGACGACGCGTACGGCGGAACCTTCCGTCTCTTCTCGAAGGTGCTGGAGAACTGGGGTCTCGACTGGACCGCGGTGCCGCTCGAGGACCTCGACGCCGTGCGCGCCGCCTTCCGGCCCGGCCACACCAAGGTGATCTGGGCCGAGACGCCGACCAATCCGCTGCTCAACGTGGCCGACATTGCCGCGCTGGCCGGCATCGCCCACGAGTACGACGCCCTGCTCGTCGTCGACAACACCTTCGCCTCGCCCTATCTCCAGCAGCCGATCGGGCTCGGCGCCGACGTCGTCGTCCACTCGACCACCAAATATCTGGGCGGTCACTCCGATGTGGTCGGTGGCGCGCTGATCACGGCGACCGACGACCTCGGCGACCAGCTCGCCTTCCACCAGAACGCCATGGGCGGCGTCAACGGCCCCTTCGACGCGTGGCTGACCCTTCGAGGGATCAAGACCTTGGGTGTACGCATGGAGCGGCACTGTGACAACGCGGAGCGCATCGTCGGATTCCTCCGGGAGCATCCGGCCGTGGCGAGCGTCCTCTACCCGGGCCTGGAGAATCACCCCGGTCACGAGGTCGCGGCCAAGCAGATGCAGCGCTTCGGCGGCATGGTCTCGTTCCGGGCGGCCGGCGGCCCCGAGCAGGCGATCGCTATCTGCAACAAAACGAAGCTCTTCGTGCTCGCCGAGTCACTGGGCGGGGTCGAGTCGCTCATCGAGCACCCGGGTCAGATGACACACCTGTCGGCTGCGGGCTCGGCGCTTGAAGTGCCCGCCGATCTCGTGCGACTGTCTGTCGGCATCGAGACCGTTGACGATCTGCTCGCCGACCTGGAGCAGGCTCTGAGCTGATTTACGGAGAAACTATGACGGACGGGACGACCTGGGTCGGAGCCACCGCGAAGCAGATCGCCCGGGCGGTGCGGCGCGGTGACGTGACAGCCACCCAGGTCGTCGCCGACCACCTCGAGCAGATCGCGATCACCGACCCGTCGCTCGACGCGTTCCGGGTGGTGCGCGGCGGTGAGGCGATCACCGAGGCCGAGAAGGTCGACGACCAGGAAGATCTGGCCAACCTTCCGCTGGCCGGCGTGCCGGTCGCGGTCAAGGAGAACACCGCCGTGGCCGGGCTGCCGGTCTGGTCCGGCTCGGCGGCGGTGCGCTCGGCTGTCGCCGAGGAGGACCACGAGGTCGTACGTCGGTTGCGCGGTGCCGGGGCAGTGGTGGTGGGCGTGACGCGGATGCCCGAGATGGGCCTCTGGGCAGTCACCGACGACGCCGAGGGCGCCACCCGCAACCCCTGGGACCTCGACCGTACGCCCGGTGGCTCCTCCGGCGGATCGGCCGCCGCCGTGGCCGCCGGCCTGGTGCCGATCGCACACGGCAACGACGGGCTCGGCTCGATCCGCATCCCGGCCGCCTGCTGCGGCCTGGTCGGCCTCAAGCCCGGCCGCGGCGTGGTCCCGGCCGAGCTGGGCGTCGACAACTGGTTCGGCCTGGTCGAGAACGGCGTGCTCACCACCACGGTGGCCGACTCGGCGGTCGGCTTCTCGGTGCTGGCCGGCCGCGACCCGGTCAAGCTGGTCGAGCCGTCCCGGCTACGGATCGGCGTCTCCACGCGCTCGCCGGTGGCCGGCATCCGCCTCGACGAGCCGAACGCGGACGCCGTGACCACCGCGTCCAAGCTGCTCGTGCAGGCCGGGCACGACACGATCACCGCCAACCCCACCTATCCGCAGTCGCTGGGCGTCGGCACGCTGGCCACCTGGTTCGCGTCGGCGTACGTCGAGTCGCGCGACTACGACCTGGCCCGGCTCCAGCCGCGGACCCGGCGCCACATCAGGCTGGGCAAGTGGGCCATGCGCAGCGGGCTGGTCCGCCAGTCGCAGCGCGACGCGTTCCGCGAGCGGTCCATCGGCTTCTTCGCCGACCGGTCGATCGACCTGCTGCTCACCCCGGCCCTGGCCACCGCGCCGCCGCCGGCCGACGGCCACGCCACCGGGTCGTGGCGGGCCAACATGAGCGCCAGCATGCGCTACGCGCCGTACGCCGCGCCCTGGAACGTCGCCGGCCTCCCGGCCATCGTGGTCCCGGTCGGCGTGCGCCCCGACGGCCTGCCCGTGGCCGTGCAGCTGGTCGGCCCGCCCGACTCGGAGACCCTGCTGCTGGCCGTGGCCGGCCAGTTCGAAGTGATGAACCCCTGGCGGCGTCACGCCTTCGGGTGATCGGTGGCAAGCTTCAGGTCATGACCGGTGCCCCCCTGCCGCTTGACCTGTTGACGCTGTCCGACATCCAGGCGGCGCGCAGTCTGCTCACCGGGGTGGTCAAGACCACCCCGCTGATCGACTCCCGTCCGCTCACCGAGATCACCGGCACCGAGGCCTGGCTGAAGTGCGAGAACCAGCAGCGTGCCGGCTCGTACAAGGTGCGCGGGGCCTATACCCGGATCAGCCGGCTCTCCGACGCCGAGCGGTCCCGCGGCGTCGTCGCGGCCAGCGCCGGCAACCACGCCCAGGGTGTCGCGCTCGCGGCCGAGCTGCTCGGCGCCCGGGCCACGGTCTTCATGCCCGAGGGGGCGCCGCTGCCCAAGGTCACGGCGACCAAGGGGTACGGCGCGGCGATCGAATACGCGGGTACGAGCGTCGACGACTCGCTGGTCGCGGCGCAGCAGTTCGCCGAGCGGACCGGCGCCGTGCTGATCCACCCGTTCGACCACCCGGACGTCATCGCCGGCCAGGGAACGGTCGGCCTGGAGATCCTCGACCAGCTGCCGTCGGCCGCCACGATCATCACGGCCGTGGGTGGCGGCGGCCTCATCTCGGGCATCGCCGTCGCGGCCAAGGCGTTGCGGCCCGACATCCGGGTCGTCGGCGTGCAGGCGGCGGGCGCGGCGGCGTACCCGCCCTCGCTCGCGGCGGGCTCGCCGCAGAAGCTGTCGCAGGGTGTGACCATCGCCGACGGCATCTGCGTGCTGAAGCCCGGCGACCTGAACTTCGCGCACGTCAGCAAGCTGGTCGACGAGGTCGTCACGGTCACCGACGAGGATCTGTCGGCGGCCCTGCTGGTGCTGCTCGAGCGGCACAAGATGGTGGTCGAGCCGGCCGGGGGAGCGGCCTTCGCGGCCCTGCTCACCGGCGCCTACGTCCCGCCGCCGGACGGGCCGGTGGTGGCCGTGCTCTCCGGCGGCAACATCGACCCCATGCTGCTGCTGCGGGTGATCGAGCACGGGCTGGCCTCGGCCGGGCGGTTCCTGCGGCTGGCCGTCCGCTGCGACGACCGGCCCGGCGAGCTGGCCCGCCTGCTGGGCCGCATCGCCGAGCTGCGGGCGAACGTGGTGGAGGTCGGCCACTCGCGGCAGAGCCCGCGGCTCGGCTTCGGCCAGGTCGAGGTGGCGCTGTCGGTGGAGACCCGCGGGCCCGACCACTCGGACGTGCTCATCGGCACCCTGCGCGACAGCGGCTACCGCGTGTCCTTGCTGGCCGACGCAACCCCCTGACGCGAAGAACGGGCCCGCCTCGTCGAGGCGGGCCCGTCAGCGTCGCGGTCAGCCCTCGAACGGGCCGAACTTCACGACCGTGACCTTGATGTCGGCGCCGCTGGGGGCCGTGTAGGTGACGGTCTGGCCCTCACCCGCGCCCAGGATCGCCTTGCCGAGCGCCGACTCCGGGCTGTACACGGTGAGGTCGGTGGTCGAGGAGATCTCGCGCGAGCCCAGCAGGAAGGTCTCGGTGTCGCTCTGGTCGTCGTCGAAGTAGATGGTGACGACCGAACCCGGCCCGACGTTGTCGGCGGCCGACGCCTCGCCGACCTCGGCGGTGCGCAGGAACTCCTTCAAGTAGAGGATCCGGCCCTCCTGGCGGCTCTGCTCCTCGCGGGCGGCGTGATATCCGCCGTTCTCCCGCAGGTCACCCTCCTCGCGACGGGCGTTGATCTCGGCCGCGACCTCGGGGCGGGCGGCGATCAGCTCGTCAAGCTCGGACTGCAGCCGGTCGTAAGCGTCCTGAGAAAGCCAAGTCTTGGGCGCCTCTGAACTGGACACGGTTGATCTCCTTGCATGGAAGGGCGGGCAATAACAAGATCGCTCCGTACCAAAGAACCTTGACGGAGCGAATCACTAAGCTTACCAGCGGTACGCACGGGGCCAGAATGGCTCGTTTTCGGCCTCAGGCCGGGTCGCACCCCAGAACGTCGCCGACGGAGCCGCGGGCGGTGGTGGCCACCGTCTCCTTCGCGTCGATCGTGGTCCCGCCCGGCTCGGGTCTCACCACGACCGTACGGCGGCCGACCTCGAATCCGTCGTAGTCACGGGCCCGCAGCGTGCAGCTCGCCGCTCCGCCGGCCGGCACCCGGACCTTGAACTCGATGACCATCTCTTTGTCGGTCGGCTCCGACCACCCGACGATCTGCGCGTCGTAGTCGGTCTGGCCGAACCGCTGGTAGAGCTTCAGCGACAGGACCAGCGACGCCGCCAGGACCACCACGAGAACGAGAACGGGCAGCACCAGACGGCGGCGGCCGGAACGGCGCCGTCCGTATCGGCCCGGTGGGAAGACCGGGGCTGTGGTGCGCGTCTCGCTCACCTGACGACCTCTCATGCGTTTGTTGTCGGTGGGATCCGCCAGAATGGCAGGGTCCATTCTCGCAGCCGACACCGGCCCGCCCAACGCGGGTCAGGTCCGAGGAGATTTCAGTGGCTGAGCAGTTGCGTCTCATGGCGGTGCACGCGCACCCCGACGACGAGTCCAGCAAGGGCGCCGCGACCATGGCGAAATACGTCGCCGAGGGCGTTCAGGTGCTGGTCGCGACGTGTACGGGTGGCGAGCGCGGGAGCGTGCTCAACCCGAAGATGGACCGGCCCGAGGTGCTGGCCGACATCACGAACATCCGCCGCGCCGAGATGGACCGGGCGCGCGAGATCCTCGGCGTCGAGCAGGCCTGGCTGGGCTTCGTCGACTCGGGCCTGCCCGAGGGCGACCCGCTGCCGCCACTGCCGGAGGGTTGCTTCGGCCTGCAAGATCCGGAGACCGCCGCCATTCCGCTGATCAAGCTGATCCGCGAGTTCCGGCCGCATGTCATGACGACGTACGACGAGAACGGCGGCTATCCGCACCCCGACCACATCATGTGCCACAAGATCTCGGTGGTGGCGTTCGAGGCCGCGGGCGACCCGGAGAAATATCCCGAGCTGGGCGAGCCGTGGCAGCCGCTGAAGCTGTACTACAACTCGGGCTGGACCCGGGCCCGCATGCTCGCGCTGCACGAGGGCATGATCGCGGCGGGGCTCGAGTCGCCGTACACCGAGTGGCTCGAGAAGAGCGCCGACCGCGAGGACCGCGGCGACAAGATCACGACCCGGGTCGAGGTCGGCGAGTACTTCGAGATCCGCGACGAGGCGCTGCGGGCGCACGCCACCCAGGTCGACCCGGACGGCTTCTGGTTCAAGATCCCGCTGGAGCTCCAGCAGAAGGTGTGGCCGACCGAGGACTTCGAGCTGGCCCGCTCACTGGTCGACAGCCCGGTTCCCGAGTCCGACCTCTTCGCGGGCGTCCGCGAGCGCGTCGAGTCGCACTAGTACCCTCGTGGTCATGGGCACTTTTGCCGTCAACAACTTCGGAGACACCCGCTCGGGCGGCCTGGCCGGCCCGATGGGTCTCTTCATCATCGTGCTGCTGTCCATAGCAACTGTTTTGCTGATTCGCAATATGAACAAGCGTGTGCGTCGGCTTCCCGACAGTTTTCCGGACGTAAGGCAGACACAGCGTGAGGCCGAGATCGCGCGGCTGAATGCGGATCTCGAGCGTTCGCACGACGGGACGGTTGCGGATCGTGTCGATGCGGATCGATCGACAGCGGTCGACCCGGGTGTGGACGACGAGGTCAAAGCCGTTACTACTGAGCGTGACGGCGGTTCGGCGGACGGCGACTCCCGCCGCGTTTGACCTAGTGGGAAGCGGTTCGATCTTCAAGGCGCCGGGCACGGTCCGTATTGGTCTGACGTATGGGTAATACGGGCCGTTCGTCAAGCCTTGTTGTGTTCATCGGTATTGATTTAGCCTTCCGCCGGGGGCCTAGCCGCCCCTGATCCCTGCGCGGAAGGGGGCGCCGAAAATGACCATTCCCCGCCCGCGATTTTCTCCAGAGCAGATGCACGTGCATCCGCCAGTGCTCCTGGTGAAGTGGGGTTTGCCGTGACCGCGCCGCCGGTCGCCCGGCGTTCCTGGATCGACGTCACCGGCCTGGCCGGGCGTCCCCAAAGCGTGCGCATTCTGACCGCCGCGGTCGCCGCCGCGGCGCTGATCCTCGCCATTCTCGGCGCGCTGCTGCCGGTCGACCGGCCGGCCGACCGTCCACTCACGCCGCTGGCCGGCGCGGCCCTCGCCGCCGCCGTCGTGGCGGCCGGTCAACTGGCCCGGCTGCGGTTCCGGCTCGGCCGCGGCGTCGTCTCCGTCTCCTGGGGCGAGGCCGCCTTCATCATCGGCGTCGTCGTGGCCCCGCCCGGCTGGCTGCCCGCCGCCACACTGGTCGGCGCGGTCGCCGCGTGGGCGCTGCTCGCCTGGTGGGAGTCGCTGCGCAACGTGGCCGAGGTGGTGCACCTGGCCGCCTCGCTCAGCCTGGGCGCGGCCGGCGCCGCCGTCGTGTCCGGCGCCATCGCGGGCGAGGCCCCGGTGCTCAGCGCCCGCATGGTCACCGCACTGGTCGCGGGCGCCCTCACCTATCTGTTGCTGACGTTCGGGCTGGCCACCCTGACCCTCGCGCTGCACCGCGACGCCCCGGCGGCCCAGATCCTGGTCCGTGCGTCGTACGCCAAGGTCCCGATGGTCGTGGGCAACGTGATCGTCGGCCTGGCCGCCGTGGTCGCCCTGGTCGAGAGCCCCCTCTGGCTGCTGGCCTTCCCGCCGGCGTTGTGGCTGCTCCAGCGGACGTACCGGTTCCACCTGCGGGCCGAGGAGGAGCGCCGCCTGTGGGAGGCGTTCGCCGCGGCCACGGCCACCCTGCCCGGCGGCACCGAGGTCGAGGTGGTCGAGGCCGGTCTGCGCGCCGCGCTCGACGTGTTCGGCGCCCGGCGGGTCGAGATCGAGGTGCGCGGCCGCGACGGCGAGCGCCGCTACGCCGAGGACGGCCCGGGTCAGGACAACACGGTGGCCGGCCTGCCCGGCCCGGCGATCACCCGGTCCATGGCGGTCGACGGCGACCTGGTCGGCGAGCTCACCGTCTGGCTGTCCGAGCCGACCCTGCCCGTGCCGCGCGACGAGGCGGCCATCTCGGCCTTCGGCGACGCGCTGGCCGGCGCCCTGCACGACGCGGCGGCCCGCGAGCGGGTGGCCGAGCTGAGCGCCCAGGTGGCGTTCGACTCCCGCCACGACCGGCTGACCGGACTGCTCGACCGTCCCACCCTGCTGGCCGAGGGCGACCAGCTGCTGCGCTCGTTCGACCGGCGGCGCCACGTCGCCCTGCTGCTGCTCGACATCAACGACTTCCGCGAGGTCAACGGCACCCTCGGCCACCGGCACGGCGACGAGCTGCTGCGCCTGGTGGCCGACCGGCTCACCGAGATGACCCGCGACGGCGAGATGCTCGCCCGCACCGGCGACGACGAGTTCGCGCTGCTGGTGCCCCGGGTGGTCCCCCTGATCGACTCGTCCGCCCCGGCCGCCACACCGGTGTCCGACTCGCTGCCGCTGGCCCTGCGCCGGGCCCGCGAGCTGGTCGAGGAGCTGGGCCGCCCGATGGAGGTGTCCAGCGTCCGCCTCGCGGTCGAGGTGGCGGTCGGCGTCACGGTCGCCCCGGCCGGCCGGGCCGACGTGGGCGAGCTGGTCCGCCGCTGTTCGCTGGCTCTGCAGGAGGCGAAGCGGCAAGAGGTCACGGTGGCCGCCTTCGACCCCACTCAAGACGCGGTCACCACCGACGGCCTGGCCCTGCTGGCCGAGCTGAAGGACGCCCTGGCCGCCGACGACCAGATCGTCCTCCACCTCCAGCCGGCGGTCGACCTGGTCACGGCGGCCCCCACCGGCGTCGAAGCGCTTGTCCGCTGGCAGCACCCCCGCCGCGGCCGCCTGTCACCCGACGAGTTCATCTCGACGGTCGAACACACCGAGTTGCACACGGCCTTCACCCGCCGGGTCCTCGACCTGGCGCTGGACGCGGCCGGCCGCTGGCACGCGGCCGGCGTCGACGTGCCGGTCTCGGTGAACGTCCCGGCTCGCAGCCTGCTCGACCCGAGCTTCCCGGCCCAGGTCCGCGACGCCTTGCGCCGCCACCACGCCCCCGCCTCCCACCTGGTCCTGGAGATCACCGAGTCGGTGGCGGTCAGCGAGGAACGCATCGTCGACGAGGTCCTGGCCGACCTCCGCGACGCCGGCGTCCAGCTCTCCCTGGACGACTTCGGCACCGGCTACTCCTCGTTGGCGATAGTCACGAGAGCCCCGGTGGACGAGATCAAAATCGACCGCTCCTTCGTCGACGACATGATCGAGTCCCCAGCCGCCGGCGCCGTGGTCCGAGGAGCGGTGGAGCTAGGCGCCCGCCTGGGCGTCCGAGTGGTGGCCGAGGGCGTGGAAACGACAGAGCAGAGAGCAGCCTTGATCGAGCTGGGCTGCCCCACGGCCCAGGGCTACCACTTCTGCCGCCCGATGCCGGCCGACCGCATCGTCCAGGCCCTGACCCAGTTGAGCGAGGCCGCCCCGGCCAACATCCGCCCGCTGCGCGCCGACGACGCTTCCTGACAGCCCTGCGCCTGCCGCTCTCCGGCCCGCCGCTCCCTGGCCTGCCGCTCCTCGGCCCGCTGCTTCTCGGCCTGCGCTCGACCGAAGCGCGCGCGGGCAGGTGGCCGGCATGGCGTGCCGGCAACGGTCTCCTGGACGCCCTCTGTAGTGCCTGCCCCGGGGCCCACTCCTTGCCCTTTCCCCTGGTAAGGCGGCTTCGCTTCCCGCGCCCCGATGATCGCTTTCGTGGAGCCAGGCCGTCACTCCCGCGCGCCAGCGTGGCGCCCGAGCACGGCTCGCTCCACGTAGACGGCGATCTTGAAGGTGCCGAGCGGCCGGGCGGGCGAGAGGCGAGTCGGCGCGGCAGAGTCCGCAGGGTCGGCGGATTCGTGACGGGGATCGTCGAGGGCTGTGCGGGTGGGTGTGAGGTGGGCGGCGGCGCGTGCGCTCTGGGGGCGGCGGTCTTCGGGGCGTGAGAGGCTGGGGGCATGGCCAACCGTCTCGCCGACGCGACCTCGCCCTATCTGCTTCAGCACAAGGACAACCCGGTTGACTGGTGGCAATGGGGGGACGAGGCGTTCGCCGAGGCCCGGCGCCGGGATGTGCCTGTGCTGATCTCGGTGGGCTATGCGGCCTGCCACTGGTGTCATGTCATGGCGCACGAGTCCTTCGAGGACGAGCAGATCGCTCGGCTGCTCAACGACGGGTTCGTGTCGATCAAGGTGGATCGGGAGGAGCGGCCCGACGTCGACGCCGTCTACATGACCGCCACCCAGGCCATGACCGGGCAGGGCGGGTGGCCCATGACCGTCTTCGCCACCCCTGACGGTGAGCCTTTCTTCTGTGGCACCTACTACCCCAAGAGCAACTTCGGTCGCCTCGTCGCCTCCGTCACCAAGGCGTGGCAGGAGCAGCGGGACCAGGTGATCGAGCAGGGCGCCTCCGTGGTCAAGGCCATCGGCGGGGCCCAGCTCGTCGGCGGGCCGGTCGCTCCGATCTCGGCCGAGCTGCTCGAAGCGGGAGCTCTGGGGCTGCTCAAGGAGCAGGACGAGATCAACGGCGGGTTCGGTGGGGCGCCCAAGTTCCCGCCGCACATGGGGATGCTCTTCCTGCTGCGGCACCATCAGCGGACCGGGTCGGCCGAAGCCCTCGAAGTGGTGCGGCACGCGGCCGAGCGGATGGGGCGCGGCGGCATCTACGACCAGCTCGCCGGCGGCTTCGCCCGGTACGCGGTGGACGCCACCTGGACGGTGCCGCACTTCGAGAAGATGTTGTACGACAACGCGCTGCTCCTTCGGGCGTACACCCAGCTCTGGCGACTGACCGGTGATGTCTATGCGCGGCGGATCGCCGACGAGACCGCCGCCTTCCTGCTCCGTGA
Organism: Actinoplanes sp. CA-131856; assembly: GCF_050956135.1. GTDB lineage: Bacteria > Actinomycetota > Actinomycetes > Mycobacteriales > Micromonosporaceae > Actinoplanes. The sequence continues at coordinate 987,480 of NZ_CP191849.1, forward strand.
CCTCGGCACGCCCCAGGGTGGGCTCGCGTCGGCCCTCGACGCGGACACCGACGGGGTCGAAGGGCTGACCTACGCCTGGACCCCGGCGCAGCTCACCGAGGTGCTCGGCGCGGAGGACGGCGCCTGGGCGGCCGACCTGTTCAACGTGACCGAGGAGGGCACGTTCGAGCACGGCAGCAGTGTGCTCGTGCTGGCCCGGGACATCGACGCGGCCGATCCTGCGCTTGTCGAGCGCTGGCGGGACGTACGCCGCAAGCTCTTCGACGCTCGTCAGGGACGTCCCCAGCCGGCACGTGACGACAAGGTGGTGGCCGCCTGGAACGGGCTGGCGGTGACGGCGCTGGCCGAGCACGCGGTGCTGACCGGCGACCGCGACTCGCGCCACGCCGCCGTGGAGATCGCGACCGTGCTGGCCGAGCGGCATGTGGTCGGCGGGCGGCTGCGGCGAGTGTCGCGCGATGGTGTGGTCGGTGAGCCGGCCGGGGTGCTCGAGGACTACGGCTGTGTGGCCGAGGCGTTCCTGGCCGTGCACCAGCTCACGGCCGAGGGGAAGTGGCTCGACGCGGCCCGCGAGCTGCTCGATGTGGCGCTGGCCCGGTTCGCGACCGGGCAGGGCGGCTTCTACGACACCGCCGACGACGCGGAACGGCTCGTCACCCGGCCGGCCGACCCGACCGACAACGCGACGCCCTCGGGGGTGTCGTCGATCGTGGCCGCGCTCGTGACGTACGCGGCGCTCAGCGGGGAACCCGAATATCGGGAGGCGGCGGACGCGGCGCTCGGCACGGTCGGGCCGCTGATCGGCGGGCATCCGCGGTTCGCCGGCTACTCGGCCGCCGTGGCCGAGGCGGCGCTGTCGGGGCCGTACGAGATCGCCATCGCCACGACCGACCCGGTGGGAGACCCGCTGGTGGAGGAGGCGCATCGCAGCGCGCCGGCCGGGGCCGTGGTCGTGGCCGGCGAGCCCGACCGGCCGGGCGTGCCGCTGCTGGCGGACCGCCCGCTCCTGGACGGCGTCCCCACGGCGTACGTCTGCAAGGGTTTCGTCTGTGAGAGGCCCGTCACCAGCCCGGCTGATCTCATCGCCCGCTTGCAGGTCTGAGCTGGGGCGTCGCTACGCTTGGCGAGCGATGGATACCCGAACCGGTCTGCCCGTAGTCGGCATGGTGGGCGGTGGCCAACTGGCCCGGATGACCCACCAGGCCGCGATCTCCCTCGGCCAGTCACTGCGCGTGCTCAGCGAGTCGCCCGACGACAGTGCGGCGCTGGTCGCCGCCGATGTACGGATCGGCACGCACACCGATCTGGCCGCGCTCCGTGAGTTCGCCAAGGGGTGCGAGGCGCTCACCTTCGACCATGAGCATGTGCCGACTGAGCACATCGCGGCGCTGGAAGCCGAGGGGATCAAGGTCTTCCCCGGCTCGGCGGCGCTCGTGTTCGCCCAGGACAAGGGCTTGATGCGTTCGCGGCTGACCGCGGCGCCCGCACCGCGCTGGGCTCCCGTCTCCGACCTTTCCGATATTTCTGACTTTGCCGCTGAAATCGGCTGGCCGGTCATCGCCAAAGCGACCCGAGGTGGCTACGACGGCAAGGGCGTCTGGGTGCTCGACTCGCCGGCCGCCGCGGCGGAACTGCTGGCCACCGGCACTCCGTTGATCGTCGAGGAGAAGGTGCGGCTCAAGCGCGAGCTCGCCGCCCTGGTCGCTCGATCGCCGTTCGGGCAGGTCGCGGCGTACCCCGTGGTCGAGACCGTGCAGAAGGACGGCATCTGCGTCGAGGTACTGGCCCCGGCCCCCGGCCTGCCCGAGGAACTGGCCGTGCAGGCTCAGCAGCTCGCCATCGACCTGGCCAACGAGCTCGGCGTGGTCGGGCTGCTCGCCGTCGAGCTCTTCGAGACCGACGAGGGCATCGTCGTCAACGAGCTGGCCATGCGCCCGCACAACTCCGGCCACTGGACCATCGAGGGCGCCCGCACGTCGCAGTTCGAGCAGCACCTGCGGGCCGTGCTCGACTATCCGATGGGCGAGACGTCGCTGACCGCGCCCGCCGTCGTGATGGCGAACGTCCTCGGCGGCGAGCCGGGCGGCATCTCCATCGACGAGCGCCTGCACCACCTGTTCGCCGAGGACCCCGGAGCGCGGGTCCATCTGTACGGCAAGCAGGTCCGGCCCGGCCGCAAGATCGGCCACGTCACGGTCCTCGGCGACGACATGACCAAGGTGCGGGCCCGCGCGGCCCGCGCCGCCCGCTGGCTCCAGGAAGGCAAGTAATGGCACCGCAGGTCGGCATCATCATGGGCAGCGACTCCGACTGGCCCACGATGGAGGCGGCGGCCCTGGCCCTGGCCGAGTTCGAGGTGCCGTTCGAGGTCGGCGTCGTCTCGGCCCACCGCACGGTCCGCAAGATGGTCGACTACGCCGAGTCGGCCGCCGACCGGGGCCTGCGCGCCATCATCGCCGGCGCCGGCGGCGCGGCCCACCTGCCCGGCATGGTCGCCGCCCTGACCCCGCTGCCGGTGATCGGCGTGCCGGTGCCCCTCAAGCACCTCGACGGCATGGACTCCCTGCTCTCGATCGTCCAGATGCCGGCCGGCGTCCCGGTGGCCACGGTCTCGATCGGCGGAGCCCGCAACGCGGGCCTGCTGGCGGTCCGCATCCTCGGGGCGGCCGACCCGGCGCTGCGCACCAGGATGGCCAGCTTCCAGGCAAGCTTGGAGAAGCTGGTGGCCGAGAAGGACGCCGCCCTCCGGGACCAATTGCTCGGCTGAGGTAGCGTCGCGGGATGCTACGGCGCTGGCTTCCCTCCATCGTCATCGCCGGCGTGGGCGTGTTCCTCGTCGGCGTGTGGGTCAGCGACGGCCGGATCATCGCCGCCGTGGTCATGGGCGTGCTGCTGGCCGCCTGCGCGATAGTGCTCTCACCGCGCGGTTTCCCGGCCTCGGTCACCGACGCCGAGGCCCGAGAGGCCAGCGCCCGCGACGGCCGCCCGATCGTCTATTGGCGCCCGGGATGCCCGTATTGCGCCCGCCTCCGGGTCTCCCTGGGCCGCCGAGCCTCCCGCCTGCACTGGGTCGACATCTGGCAGGACCCCGCCGGCGCCGCCTCGGTCCGCGACATAACCGGCGGCGACGAAACAGTCCCGACCGTCCTCACCGCCAGCGACTCTTTCGTCAATCCGGCGCCCGGGCTGGTCAGGCGGCTAACGCTTTAAAGAAGAGGTACGGAGTCAGCGAAAGCCCCCGAAGTGGGCATACGGTCCGTCGTGGTCACCCTCCGCGCGCCGCCGCCGGGCTGTCCCGTCGGCTTGCGCCACAACCCCAAACCCTTGCCGCGCCCGCCCGCCACCGACCCGCCGCCCCACGCCCGGCTGCCCCGCGTCCCGCCGCCCCTGTTCCGTGCCCTGGCTGCTCCGCGTCCCGTTGCCCGACTGCCTCTGTCCCGCGCCCCGGCTGCTCCGCGTCCCGTTGCCGGGCTGCTCCGCGTCCCGTTGCCTGCTGCTATCGGCAGGAGGGCCGGCCCGCAGCGTTCCGGCGCGTTGAGTGGCCTGCGTCCGCCGGGCCTGCCACGAAGTCCGTCAGCACGCACGGCGCCGCGAGTAGGGTCGGATCATGAGTTCTGCTATCGACCTGCACGGCGATCCGCACGTTGAGCGCTATCTGGAGACCAACGGCGAGGACGGGTTCCACTGGCGGAACGGGACGGAGATCCTGATCCTGTTCACGCGGGGCCGCAAGTCAGGCCACGAGCGCACCCACGCCTTGATCTTCCGCGAGCACAACGGCGCCTACTTGGTCGTGGCCTCCAAGGGCGGCACCGACGCCCCACCGGCATGGTTCGTCAACCTCCAGGCCGACCCTCACGTCGAGGCGCAGATCAAGGGCGACCGCTTCCCGGCCCGGGCCCGCGTGGCCACCCCCACCGAAAAGCCCGAGATGTGGGCGAAGATGGCCGAGGTCTGGCCCGACTACAACGAGTACCAGAAGAAGACCGACCGCGAGATCCCCGTGGTAGTCCTCGAACGAGCCTGACCTTGCTTGCCGGGGCAGCCTCCGCCCCGGCAGACACGCCTCCCACAGCACCCATCCGCGCCTGCGTCCCACCGCCCCGCCCACGCCCCGCCTGCGTCTCCACGGCGCCGCCCGCGCTCCGTCCGCGCCCCGCCTGGGTATCCACCGCGCCGCTGCGTCTCTCCAGCGCCGCCCGCGTCCCGCCGCTGTGCGCTGGGGCGCCGCTCTGGGTGGGGGATCGGCCACAATGGCCGGCATGACTGTGCTGATCTCGTCGCTTGTCGATGCGTCGTCGCCGCGGCGGCTTGTCTGGCTTGCCTCGGGGGTGGACGGGTGGCCGTTGGGCATGGCTTCGCTGCGGCTGCCTCCCGATGAGGGCCACGCCGATCTGGAGCTCGACGTTCATCCGGCCGAGCGCCGCGCCGGCGTCGGGACCCGGCTGCTCGAAGCCGTCGTCGCTGCCGCCGCCGCCCAGGAAGGTCTTCGCAGTGTTCTCACGCAGCCTGTCGATGAAGGGTCGGCCGGTGACGAATTCTGTGCCTCGCTGGGGCTTCGGGCGGTTCTGCGACTGACGTACACGCGCCTTGATCTGGCCCTGCCGTTGCCTGCTGTTCCGGCTGACGTTCCTGGTTATCGGCTGATCCACTGGGAGGGGCGGGTTGCGGATGAGCTGGCGGAGACCTTCGCCCGTTCGCGCAGTGCCATGGATGACATGCCTATGGATGACGCCGACTACACCCCGGATCCGTGGGATGTCGAGCGGCTCCATTCTGTGGCCGATGCTGTCTCACGCCGTGGTGAGGTTCTCTGTGTCACCGCCGCGCAGAGTGACGATGGGGAGATTGCCGGCTTCACCGAGCTTGTGGTGCCGGGGGATGGCAGGGGCGACGGTCAGCACTACGGCACCGGTGTTCTTCCCCCGCATCGTGGCCGTGGGCTTGCCCGCTGGATGAAGGCCAGCCAGATCTCCCAGGTGCGGGGGCGTTTTCCGGAGCTGGCGGGGCTCCTCGCCGACACCGCCGACAGCAACGCCGCCATGCGGCGGGTCAATGACTTGCTTGGGTACGGCTTCACCCACCGGAGCCTGATCTATCAGCTCGACCTGGGTCAGGGGAGCACTACGCAGCGGCGGCAGCGGGCCTCGTAGGTGTAGGTGCCGTCGTCGGGGAGAGCTGTCGACGGGGCCAGTTCGCGGATCATCGGCTTGCCGTGTTCCAGGACCTGGGTGTGTGTGGCGCCCAGGGAGCGGCAGACGTCGCAGACCGCCCGGCGGTAGATGACCTTCTCGGGGGCCAGCTCGAACAGGGCCCGCACGGGGGCGAACAGCTGGCCCCGGTGGTCGAGGTCGATGCCGGCGACGACGACCTTGATGCCGTGGCGGACCGCTACGCCCAGCTCCGCGATGTCGTCGACGGTGAACATGTGGATCTCGTCGACGCCGATCACCTCGAAGCCGCCGGTGGAGGCGCCGGCCAGTGAGCTCACCTTCTCCGTCTGCAGGCTGCCGCCGGAGCGGGACGTCACGGCCGTGTCCCGGCCGTGCCGGGCCGACTGGTAGACGCGGTGCGGGATGCCGGCGTGCTGCAACGGGGACAGCAGGCTGATCATCTCGAGCGACTTGCCGCCCTTCATCGGGCCGAGGATCACGGTCAAATCCATGCCGCAGACCGTGCCATCGACCACCCCGCGCCCGCCACCCGGCCGCCCGGCCCGAGACAACGGCCACACGGTCCGCCTGGTTTGAGCTCAAGCGACGGGAACAGCCCGACGGCGGCACGCGGAGAGTGACCACGACGGACCCGATGCCCTATTCGGGGGCTGGCCGAAAATTCCGTATATCCACGGTTTTCATCGCATACGGACCAGCGCGCCCCGCAGACCTTCGCGCGTGCGGCGGCGGTTTTCGTTGGTGGCGCCGACCCAGAGAAGGATGATGCCCAGCGGGACCAGGACCAGCCACGGGCCGACCAGCGTGACCGCGAAGTGGATGGCGGCGAAGACGGTGGCCAGGGCGCCGACGACCACGGGAGCCTGCTGGCGGTTGCGGGAGCCGATGATCAGGGTGGCCACCGCGCCGAGCAGGAGGAGCACCTCGCGGAGCTCGCCGCCGTTGCCGGCCAGCACGATGCCCATCGTGGGGACGAAAGCCGCCAGCAACGCCACGCCGTAGGCGGCCCAGCTGCTCAGGTCGGGGCGATGGCGCGACTCGATGACGCCGACGATCAGAGCCAGAGCGGCGAACGGCAGGGTGTACGCCTCGGGGAGCGCCACATCGGCGAGGGCGATGAACAGCCACCAGCCGACGATCTCGAAGCCCACGGCGAGCCAGAAGAGCAGGCGGCGCTGGTTGGCGGGACGACCGGCCCGGGAAGCGGCCAGGCCCAGCACGGCGCCCCACGCGGCCAGCAGGGCGGCCAGGTGGGCGGGCGAGTCGAAGGCCAGGACGCCGGCCAGGATGGCCGAGGCGTAGCCGCTCCACTCGACCGTCTGAGCCTCCAGACGGTACTGGGGGAGGCCCATGCGCGGGACCGTCGCCTCGAGGATGAGCAGGGCCGCGCCGACGGCCAGGACGCCGAAGGCGGCCCACGGGCGTTCCACACCGGCCGCGATGGCGGCGGTGAGGACGAAGAACTGGCCCATCACGGCGGTGAACAGCCAGCCCAGCACGCGGGCGTGGCGGCTGCGGCCGCCCAGGGCCGCGACCAGGCCGACGCCGATGGCCGAACCCAGCGTGAACAGGGTCAGGCGCTGCTGGGCCAGGCTGCCGGCCAGGCCCGCGTTGCCGGCCAGCAGGCCGATCACGAAGACGATCACGCGGGTGGTGCGCAGCAGCGACGCGTGCGTGGCGACCGGCGGCGGGGTGAGGGCCAGGCCCAGCATGGCGATCGTGAAGACCACCAGGGCGGCCGAGGTCGCGGCCGGGAACGGCATGTGCAGGGCGATCGGTGCGATCAGCAGGGTGATGGCCAGGCCGGGCAGGATCACCGGCACCGATTCCGACGCCTTGCCGCCGAAGCCGATGGCGGCCAGGGCGGCGGCGCCGGTCAGCAGCACGATGGCCAGGACGCTGGTGCCGTCGACGTAGCCGGCGGGCGGGTCGGACAGGGCCGGGATCGGGCCGTCCCAGATGTGCCGCGCCTGGGCCAGGGGGTCGATCAGGGCCGCCTTGAGCGCGGGGGCGATCGAGAACAAAGCCAAGACCGTGGGGACCAGCGCCAGTACGACCGCGCTGGTGGCCGGGTCGACCAACCAGCGGCCGCTGAGGCCGAGCGGGCGGCGCGGGCCCCGGAAGCGGGTGTTCGACCAGTAGTGGTCGCGGGCCAGCGTGATGCCGGGGGCCGGGATGGAGCCGCGCAGCAGCTCGGCCATCACGCCGAGCAGGGCGGCGGCGGCCGCGTACAAGGCGGTCGAATACGGCGTCGGGATCGACACGAACGCGGTGACGGTCGCGCCCAGCACCAGGCCGACCGTCGCCCACGGCAGATATTGCGGGATCCAGCGGCCGGCCAGCGCCAGCAGGGCCAGGCTCAGGCTGGACGCGGCCAGGGCGGCGGTCAGCGCGACCTGCGCGTCGTGGCCCTGGTCGGCGGCGAGCGAGGCCAGCACGCCCGGCAGGGCCAGCAGCACGGCGCCGGTGGCGGCGCCGCCGATCTGGGCGCGGTGGCGCGGCATGCCGGTGTCGTCGCGGGCCAGGTCGCTCTCGGTCACCACGAACGGCGTCCAGAAGCGGCCCGGGCCCTCGGGCATGGTGTCGTCCTCGACCGGGTCGGGGATCTCGGTCACCGTGGTGCGGGCCATCGCGGCCGCCAGCAGGCCGACCATCACGACCACGAGCAGGGCCAGCGCGGTCGACCAGGGCCGGGCCAGGCCGGCGCCCACCGCGTAGAGCAGCACGACGGCGGCGGCGCCGGCGCGGCACAGCGCGGCTCGCGGATCGACAGTGGCCACGGCGGCCATCACATATCCGACGGCGACCGCGCCGCCGATCAGCAGCGGTGACCACCAGGGCAGGCCCAGAGCGAACGGGGCGCCGATCGTGGCCAGGGCCCCGCAGACGGCCGAGATCAGGTAGGAGAACGGGCGGGGAGCGGCGATGGCGGCCGCGAAGGCGACCATGAGCAGGGCGAACGGCGCCTGCCAGGCGCCCGGGCCGGGAGCCGGGTATTTGGTCAGGTCGGCGTCCCACACCTCGCCCAGCACCGAGATGACGCGGCTCGCGCCGACCAGCGCCTGCCAGCCGGCGATGGCGCCGACCACGATGCCGGCGACGGCCAGACCGCGGTTCGGCCCGCGGCTCCAGTCGGACGGCAGCAGGGCCACGCCGAACGCGACGATCAGCACGACCACGCCGGCCACGGCCAGCGGCGCGCTCGGGAAGGCCAGCGCGAAGACCCGGGCCAGGGCGCCGCAGATGGCGACGGTGGCGGCCGCGGCCGCGATGTCGGGGCCGTCCAGCACCCGGTCACTGCGCCGGCCGTTGTCGATCGACTTGGCGAAGAACAGCAGGCCCGCGGCGACCAGCAGCAGCGCGCCGACCCAGACGTCGGGCGGGGTGGCGCCAGGCGCGAGCAGCGCGGCCAGGGCCAGCGCGATGGCGCCCAGGCCGGTGCCGGCGGTCAGCGGGGTGCTGATCTCGCGGCGGGCCACCTGGAAGACGGCGGCGTAGCTGAGCGTCGCGGCCACCGCGAGGAAGCCGACGGCCAGGGCCGGAACGGTGACGGCCTCGGTGGCCGGCGGGCCCTCGCCCCGGTCGGCCACGGCGAGCGCGGCGGTGACGACGGCGCCGGGCAGGGCCAGCGCGGCCGCGCCGGAGGCCCAGTCGCCGACCAGCCACGCGTACAGCCGGATCGGGATCTGCCGGGCGGCCACGGCGATCATCACGCCGGCGCCGGCCAGCGCGGTGAGCACGGCCGCGGTCAGCCAGGGGGCGCTGAGGGCGGAGCCGGCACCGAAGAAGCCGACCACGGCGGCCGCGGCGACGTGGACGATGGCGATCCGCCGGGTGGTGGCGGCCAGGCCGGCCGCGCCGATGCCGACGGCGGCGATGACCAGCGGCCAGGGCGCCTCCGACCAGCGCATGCTCAGCGAGGCGGGCACGGCCAGGGCGGTCAGCGCGATGCCGGCGACGGCACCCTCGTGGCGCACGCTGCGAGGCAGCGAGAGGGCGGCGCCGATGGTGACGATCAGGGCGCTGAAGGCGAGCAGCCAGCCCTGGCCCTGGGTGGCCTCGGCCAGCTTGGCCGCGTAGCCCTCGGTGTCGGCCCGCCAGATCGGGCGGGCCGCCTGCAACGGGGCCAGGGCGGCCCGCAGGCAGTCGATGGTGAGGATGACGCCGACGATGCCGAGCGCGACGGCCGAGGCGATCTCGGGACCGCGCCGGACCTCGGCCGGCAGCAGGGAGACGACGGCGCCGACGATCGCGACCACGGCGGCCGCGATCACGATGGTCCAGCGTGGCGACACCACGTCGGCGATCCGGGCGGCCGAGCCGACCAGGGCCAGGGCCAGCACGCCGCCGGCGATGTTGCGGGCGGTCAGGTTGTCGAGCAGCCAGGCGGCGGCCACGGCGGTCAGCGCGGCCAGCACGACGATCAGTCCGGAGCGCATCGCGTCGGGCACGACCTGGGCCTGGAGCAGCGCCACCGACGAGTAGAGCAGGGCGCCCGCGCTGGCCACGCAGAGCAGGCCGAACGTGAGCTCGCGGAGCCAGTCGGCCGAGGGCGGGCTGGCCGGCGGGGCCAGCGGCACCGAGCCCGCGGCCGGGGCGCCGGCCGGCCGGGGACCGGGGAAGATGCGGCTGCGCAGCCAGCGCCGCTTGGGCCCGGTCAGCCCGTGGATGATCAGGTCGGGTTCCTCGGGCGCCGACTCGGGCCGGGCCGGGGCGTCGGCCGCGTAGGCGTCCGGGTCGGCCGGGTCGGGGGCGCCGGGGCGGGCCCCGAAGTCGGCGTGGCCGGAGCGCCGGGCGTCGTCGGCCTGGGCCAGCGTCTCGCGGTCGGCGGCCACGGGCCGGCCGATGGGCCAGCGCGGCAGCAGCCGCCCGCGGCGGATCACGGTGGTGAGCAGCAGCAGGTCGAGCACGGCGACGATGGTCAGGGCCATGCCCCAGCCGGCCGGGCTCTGGATCATCGGTGCGGCCAGGAGCAGAGGCACCGGTTGTACGGCGACAACTGTGGCGTAGCGCGGAGCGGCCAGCCGGGTGACGCCGGCGTAGAGGAAGCTCGCGACGGCGGTGATGGCGAAGGTGATGCCGAGATAGAGCGGCACGGGTACGTCGGCGCCGCCGGTCAGCTCGCTGCCGTGCAGCGCGAACATCGTCATCGGCAGCAGGACCAGGCCGACACCGGCGACCGTCTCGGCGGTCGAGCTCAGGCCGCGCTTGGCGATGCCGGGCGCGGCGACCAGGGCGATCGCGGTGGCCATGGCCAGGATGGTGGCCCGGGCCAGCGGGTTGCTGACGGCGACGCCGGCGAAGACGACGGCGGCCACGCCGATGAGCAGGGCGCCCAGGGCGAGGGTGATGTTCTGCACCGACTGGGAGGACGCCTCGGGCGGGTGGACCTCGCCGCCGGTGAAGCTGGCGACCCGGCGCGGCGGGGGAGCGACGCGTTCGGTCGGCGGCGGGTCGTCGACGAGCGCGGTCACGCCGTCGGTGGCGACGCCGGGCGGGCCGCTGTGCGCGGTGCCGGGGGCGGCCCAGTCGGGCGGCGGACCGGCCGGGCGGCTCGTGCGGCGCGGCCGCTCTCCGTCGATCACCGTGCGGCCGGGCGGCGTGGCGTTCCGCGCGGACGAGCCAGACGCGCCGGACGGGCCAGACGCGCCAGACGGGCCAGACGCGCCAGACGCGCCAGACGCGCCGGACGGGCCAGACGCGCCGGACGGGCCAGACGCGCCGGACGGGGGCGGTGGCGGGGCGTCGCGCACTGTGGTGGCGCCCGGCGGCGGGGGCGGAGCGTCGCGTCCGGTGGCGCCCCCGGGTGGTGGCGGGGGTGGCGGGGCGCCCGTGGGGGCGTCCGGCCTCCGTACGCGCCGGGTCTTTGCCGCCTTTTTCGCCTTTTTCTGCTGGTTGGCATGCGAAAGGATGTCGCGCTGGAACTGCGCCGCCTGGATCTTGGCGGCGATCTGGGTGCGCTCCTTGGCCGCGGCCATGTCGCGGATCTTCAGATCCGCGATCGAGGCTTCGATGCGGGCCAGCTCTTCGTCGTAGCTGTCGGGCTGTTCAGCCTGCGCCACGGAACCTCCTCGACCTGCCGGCCACCCGTCCATCTAGAGCATGCCCATACGACACCTCATTAGAACAGGCTCACGGGGGCGGAGATCTATAGAAAACGCCGCAGACCTCGTGCCCGGGGCTCAGGCGGGCGGACGTCCCATCCCCCGATAGGACCACCCGGCCCGCGACCACTGGCGCGGATCCAGGCAATTCCGCCCGTCGATGACCTTGCGGTCAGCCACGAGCTCGCCCAGGAGGGTCGGATCGGCGTTGCGAAATTCCGGCCATTCGGTCGCGACGAGAACGAGGGAGACGTCCGTCACGGCGGACACCATCGATTCCGCGTACGCCAGTGCGGGCTGGGCCCGGCGGGCATTGGCCATGCCCTGCGGGTCGTAGACGCGCACGTGCGCACCGGCCGCGGCCAGCGCGCCCGCGACGGCGAGACTCGGCGCGTCGCGTACGTCGTCGGAATTAGGCTTGAACGTCGCGCCCAGCACCGCCACCGACGTGCCCGAGAGGTCCGGCCCGGCCGGGCCGACCGGGCGTTCGAGCAGCTCGGCGGCGAGCGTGAGCACCCGGGAGCGGCGGCGCGTGTTGATCAGATCGACCTCGTGCAGGAAGCGCAGCGCCTCGCCCGCGCCCAGCTCCTGCGCGCGGGCCTGGAAGGCGCGGATGTCCTTGGGCAGGCAGCCGCCGCCGAAGCCGAGACCGGCCTGGAGGAACCGGTTGCCGATCCGCGGGTCGTACCCGATGGCCCGGGCCAGCTGGGTGACGTCGGCCCCGGCGACCTCGCAGACCTCGGCCATCGCGTTGATGAAGCTGATCTTGGTGGCGAGGAAGGCGTTGGCCGCCACCTTGACCAGCTCGGCCGTGGCGAAGTCGGTGACCACGACCGGAACGTCGCGATCCTCGGTGGCGGCCAGGTCGAAGACGCCCTTGTGGGCGGCGCGCAACCGGCCCTCGGCCCACTCCGACCGGACGCCCGCGATGATCCGGTTCGGCCGCAGTACGTCTTCGACCGCATAGCCCTCCTGAAGGAACTCCGGGGACCAGGCGACCTCGACGCCCAGGTCGGGATCGGTGTGCTTGGCGACCAGCTCCTCGACCCAGGCCGCGGTGCCGACGGGCACTGTCGACTTGCCGACGATCAGCGCCCGCTTCCGGAGCCGGGGCGCCAGGTTGATCACGGCGCTCTCCACGTAACTGAGGTCGGCGCCCATGCCGTCGGCCCGCTGCGGGGTGCCGACACAGATGAAGTGGACATCGGCGAAATCGGCGACTTCCTCGTACGTGGTCACGAAGCGCAACCGCCCCGACGCGAGGTTGCGGCGCAGCAGATCGTCCAGGCCGGGCTCGTGGAACGGCACCTCGCCGCTCGCCAGCTTGGATATCTTCGCCTCGTCGACGTCGAAACCGAGGACCTCGTAGCCGAGCTCGGCGAAACAGATGGCATACGTCGCGCCGAGATATCCGGTGCCCAGGAAGGCCAGGCGGGGAAGCGTGATCACGACAGGGATAACGATCCGGCCCCTGGTGGGCGTACGCTACCTGCCAGTAACATCGCGGGAAAACGAGAAGGGCAAGGGCCATGACTGAGTTCGACGCCTACCGGCTTTCGGAGGACCACGAGACCATCCGGGCCGCCGTGCGCGAGGTCTGCGACGCCCGTGTGGCGCCGAACGCGGCCGAGGCCGACGAGACCAGCGAGTTCCCCAAGGCTTCGTACGACGCCCTGCGCGCGTCCGACTTCCACGCCCCGCACATCCCGGTCGAATACGGCGGCGCCGGCGCGGACGCCCTGGCCACCGCGATCGTGATCGAGGAGGTGGCCCGCGCCTGCGCGTCGTCGTCGCTGATCCCGGCGGTGAACAAGCTGGGCACGATGCCACTGATCCTGTCGGCGTCGGAGGAGCTCAAGCAGAAGTACCTGCCGAAGGTGGCCTCCGGTGAGGCGATGTTCTCCTACTGCCTGTCCGAGCCCGAGGCCGGCTCCGACGCGGCGTCGATGACCACCAAGGCAGTCCGGGACGGCGACTTCTGGGTGCTCAACGGCGTGAAGCGCTGGATCACCAACGCGGGCGTGTCGGAGTACTACACGGTCTTCGCGGTGACCGACCCCACCGCTCGTTCGAAGGGCATCTCCGCGTTCGTCGTGGAGAAGTCGGACGAGGGCGTGTCCTTCGGCGCGCCGGAGAAGAAGCTGGGCATCAAGGGCTCACCGACCCGCGAGGTCTACTTCGACAACGTCCGCATTCCGGCCGACCGCATGATCGGCGCCGAGGGCACGGGCTTCGCCACGGCCATGGCCACCCTCGACCACACCCGGGTGACGATCGCGGCGCAGGCGCTGGGCATCGCGCAGGGCGCGCTCGACTTCGCGAAGGGCTACGTGAAGGAGCGCAAGCAGTTCGGCAAGCCGGTGAGCGACTTCCAGGGCGTCCAGTTCATGCTGGCCGACATGGGCATGAAGCTCGAGGCGGCCCGCCAGCTGACATACGCCGCAGCCGGCAAGAGCGAGCGCGGAGACGCCGACCTCACCTACTTCGGCGCCGCCGCGAAGTGCTTCGCCTCGGACGCCGCCATGGAGATCACGACAGACGCGGTCCAGCTCCTGGGCGGCTACGGCTACACCCGCGACTACCCGGTGGAACGCATGATGCGCGACGCGAAGATCACCCAGATCTACGAGGGCACGAACCAGGTCCAGCGCATCGTCATGGCGCGGCAGCTTTTGAAGGACTAGGGTTCCGAGCCGCTGCTTCGCTGCCAGGCTTGGAGGAGTTCGGCGGGGCCGTAGGTGGCGGTCAGGCCGGTGGCCGACACCCCACCGCGGCTGATGGCCACCAGGGGGATGGGGTCGTCGGTGATAGCCGTGCGGTGTTTCTGGAGTGCTACCAGATCACGATCGTCGAAGGCCGACGTTTCCAGCCACTTGATCGAGCCGACGAAGAGCAGGCGCTTCGCCACGGGTTCGCGGTCGGCGCCGACGATGTCGATCTCGATGCTGTTCGATCGTGTCCAGTAGGAACCGATCACCGGCGCGCCAGGCAGGTTGCCGTCCGGTAGCACTCGCGCCAGGGATTCCCTGAGCAGCGGTTCCACCGCCCGGCCACGCCACGTGGTCCAACTCGTCTTGATCCGTGCCAGGGTGAGATCGCCCCGCAAACGCTCGATCTCGGCCAGGTGTGGTGCCACGAAGGTGAGCCAGAAACGCAGATACGGGTCGGTGACCCGATAGCGTCGTTCTTTCGAAGCCGTGGTGGAGATCGGCAGTTCCGCCGCGACGATGCGCTTGTCGATGAGTACCTGGGCGGCTCTCGTCAATGTCGAGTGCGAGATGCCTCCGGCTGCCCGGGCGATGTTCGTGAACGTTCGCTCGCCGCTTCCGATCGCGGACAGGACCGTCCGGCCCATCGCGGCGTCGGGGAACTCGGCGGCCAGCGACCGCTCGGCGGAGACCAGCAGCGGTGAGACTGGATTGGCGAGTTCGGCGGAGAGGAACTGCCAGAGATCGGTACCCGGTCGCCAGCCGGCGCAGATCAGCGGGAGTCCGCCGGTCACCAGGGCCGCGTCGAAGGCCTCGGCCGGGTCCAGCCGGAGCATCTCGCCGACCTCCGCCGGGTTCAGCGGGCCGAGAACCATCTCCTTGCCGCGCTGGTGGAACGGTCTGCCGTAGGAGCCCAGAGCTTCCATCATCGACAGATCGGAGCCGATCAGCACGAGCAGGACCGGTTTGCGGCTCAGCTCGCGATCCCAGGAACGCTGGAGGATGCCCTCGAAGGCGTCCACTCGATCGACCAGATAAGGCACTTCGTCGATCACCACGACACTCGGCCGGTCGTCGGGCAGGATGCCGGCAAGCTGACGTAGTGCGGCGCTCCAGTTGCCGGGGACCGAATCATCGAACACCGCACGTTCCGGCAACGTGGATGATCGGACGGCCTCGGTCAACGCCTCCAACTCGATGTCGGCGGACGCTCCGGAGGCGGTGAAGAAGACCGCGGGCACGCCCGCGCGGTCGACGAATGCCTCCACCAGGCTGGACTTGCCGATACGGCGCCGTCCTCGGATGAGGAGACACTGCCCCGGCGAAGGATCGTGGCCGTGGGGCCCGACGTCGGCCAGGAGCGTGTTGAGCGTGGCGAGTTGCTGCTCTCTGCCGACGAACGCGACCACAACGCCTCCTCGAGCGAACCAAAGATGGTATCGTCTAAGATACCATTGCCTCAGATAGTATCGGGAAAGAAACCATCCTCATGCCGAGGGTTGCGATGCTGTAGGACTGTGAGCGTGATCGAGTACGTGGTGCGGAACGGGGCCGGATGGGTGACCATCAACAATCCGGCGCGGCGTAATGCCCTGTCGGTGGCGATGATGGGCGATCTCGCAGCCGCCGTGCGTGAGCTCGACGACGAACCCGAGGCGCGCGCCATCGTGCTGGCCGGTGCCGGCGCGACCTTCTGCGCCGGGGCCGACATCTCCGAGTTCGCCCGGCACCACGAGTCAGCTGGGGAGCGGCAAGCGTTCAACGACGCGCTGTCGGGGCTCTTCGGGACCTTGAGTGGGCTTCGGACTCCGCTCATCGCGGTCATCCGAGGGCACTGCCTCGGCGCCGGCATGGCTCTGGCCCTCAGTGCCGATCTCCGCATCGCCGCCGAAGGCTCCTCCTTCGCCATTCCCGCCGCGCGGCTCGGGGTGGGCTATCCCGTTGCCCTGGCCGAGACCCTCGTGCACGTCGTCGGGCCCGCCCACGCGGCCGATCTTCTGCTCACCGCCCGGACCTTCAGCGGGGCCGAGGCCCTTGCCGCCGGCTTCGTCAATCGGCTCCTCAAAGGCGAAGACCTCGAGGCCGATGTACGCCGCACCGTCGCGGCCATCGCGGCCAATGCCCCGCTTTCCGTGCGGGCGGCCAAGGCCTCCATCAAGGCCACCGCCCATCCCGAGCTGGCCGGCCGGGCCCGTGAGCTGGTCGACGCCTGTGCCGGCAGTGCCGATGAGCGGGAAGGTCAGCTCGCTTTCATGGAGCGGCGTCCCCCGATCTTCCAGGGCCGATAACCCTTTTGTCCGATTGTCCACATCGATCGAACTCATTGCTTCTCCGGTGACGGCTTTGCCACTGTCGGAAGCCGCCGCGCGGGGGCGGCGACCGAGCATGGGGGACGCTCTTGGACAGCGAGGAGCTGGCGGGCCTTCTCGAGGAGGGTGAGGCGCTGGCGCGGACGGCACAGTCCGCGGCGGCCGCGCCCTCGAGGCCCGGCTCGGACGGGACCGGCTCGGTGCGCGTGGCGGTGGACGCGCACGGGCAGGTGGCCGAGGTGTCGGTGGCGGCCGGGTGGAAACGCCAGCTCGGACCGGACGGTCTTCCGGCCGCTGTCATCGACGCGACCCGCGACGCCCTGACCCGGCGACTGGCCGCCTGGGGCGAGGCGTACGGGGAAGGCCGCGCCGAGCCCGTGCCTCTCGACGACCTCCGGTGGCAGCTGGGGGAGCTGGCCACCCGGCCGATGTCGGCCGAGGACCGCCGGGCCGCCCTGAGCGAGCTGCTGGGCCTGCTGGAGGCGGTCGACCGCGGCCTCGACGACGTGTCGGGGCGGTTGCAGTCCACTTTGGGCACCACCCACACGGGGCATAGCCCCGACCGGCATGTCGCTGTCACTGTTACCGGCGGTGGCGAAGTCGTCGACGTGCGGTTCGGCCGGGAGTGGCTGCGCGGTGCTCATGAGATCAACATCGGGCGGCAGACGACGGCGGCGTTCCGGTCGGCCTACGAGAAGGCGGCCGCGCACGGCGTCCAGCAGGTGATCGCCGACAGCCCGCTCGGCGCCGCCCAGCGCGAGACGCAGGATCCGTTCGGCCTGGCCCGGAAGCTAAGGCTGATCTGAGCGAGAAGGGGGAGCGCCGGTGAGTGTGACGGCCGCGATCGAGGCGCTGCGGCGCGACGCCGAGATGTGGGACCGGGTCGCCCAGGTGACCGGCCGGGCCGGCCAGGAGGCGGACGCTCTCCGGCTGGACAACACCCAGCTCTCCTGGGCCAGTGTGCCGACCGGGTTGATGCGCACCTACGCCGAGATCCAGGAGAAGGTGGCCATGCTGCTCGGCGAGGCCACGACCGTGTACGCCGATCTCGGCGTCGCGCTCGACAAGGTGGCCGCCGCCTACGAGGCGAGCGACGAGAAGGCGGCCCGGCAGTTCAAGGGGGTGTGGGATGTCCGTGAGTAGCACCGAGGCCGACCTGCTGGACAAAATCAACTCGACGCTGGAGAAGATCCAGACCAAGACCACCGAGCTCCAGAACGCCATCAACTCCAAGATCGGCTGGCTGCCCGGATTCCTCCAGGACAAGGTCGTCGCCGGCTGGAACAAGTTCACCGGCTTCATGCAGCGGGTCTGGACCAACCTCAACGAGGTCCTGTCCAACATGGGCTCGCCGTCGGCGCTGGCCGACACCGCCGAGGCGTGGAGCGACCTCGTCGGCGGGCCGGTCAGCGCCCAGGTCCAGACGGCCGAGGCCGGGCTGCTCAGCGCGGACGACAAGTGGGACGGTGACGCCGCCGACGCGTACCGCCAGACCCTGCCCTTGCAGAAGGCCGCCCTGGACAAGGTCAAATCCAGCCTGACCGACGGCATCGCCTCGGCGCTGAGCACCGTGTCGACCGGCATCCTGGCGTTCTGGCTCGGTCTGGTGGCGGCGCTGGTCGCGCTGGCCGTCGGCATCGTCGGCGCGCTCGGCTCCACCGCGACCATCGTCGGCCTGCCGGCCGCACCGATCATCGCGGCCGGCGCCGCCCTGGCCGCCTCGGCCTCGCTGATCGGCGGCGCCGAGACGCTGAAGGCGCTGTGCGCCTCGGCCAACGCGACGCTGCGGCAGAAGCTCGCCGACAACGCGGGCTTCCACGAAGGACACTGGCCGCCGGCGGCGAAGGGATGACGACCCCGCCGATCCGCCGCAGCCGCAGCGCTTTCTCGGCCGCGCTGACCGGCGTGGTGATCGCGGCCGATCTGGCGCTGGCCGCCATCAGCTATCTGGCCTGGTCGCTGAACGACGACGCCAAGGGCGTGACCTTCGCGCTGGCCGGCGTCTCGGCCGTGGCCGGCGCGGTGCTGCTGGTCCCGGTCGCCGTCGCGTTCGCCGGGGGATCGGCCCGCCTCGCCCGTCGCGCCGACGGCCTGATGTGGCTGCGGCTGATCGGCGTGCTGATCACGTTGGCGGTGTTCGCCGTCCGGCCGGGAGTGGCGGCCATGGCCGGTGTCCTGGCCGCCGTCGGCGCCATCGCCGCGGTGGCCGACGCCGTCGCGGGCCTGGTGCTGGCGCGGGTGGCGCTGCGGCGCACGTCCGGTGGATGAGCCGTTCGGCGCCCTGATCGGCCTGTTCTGCCTCGTGTTCGGGCTGCTGTTCGCCGTGCTCCTGGTGGTCGCGGTCGGCCGGCGGCGCCGCGAGCGCGACCGCCGGCGCGCCTGGGCCGACGGCAACGGGTGGAGCTACACCGAGCACCCCGGCGTCGACTGGGGACGCCATCTGCCCGGGGCCAACAGGCGGGGCATCGAGTACGTCTTCTCGGCCGTCCTCCACGGTCGCCGGGTGAGCGTGGCCCACTACGCGGTGACCGACGCCGACGGCAGCTCCCACCAGCATGTGGTGGTCGTGGCCACCCTGAACCGTCACCTCCCGCCGGCCGAGGTCACCCGGCGCGGCCGGATCGCCAAGCTGCTGAGCGGCGGCGAGACCGGAACCGGCCATCCCATCTTCGACAGCGAGTTCCGCGTCCGCACGTCCACCCCACCCGGCTGGCTGACGGGCGCTCTGATCGACGCTCACCTGCACGCGCGGATCCCGGTGCCGTGGCTCATCGACGGCGCCGAGCTGATCCACCAGCATCCGGGGCGGCTCGAGCTCGGTGACGTCCCGAGGCACGCGGCCGCGATGGCGCGTCTGGCCGACCTGGTGGACGGAACCGTCCCGCAGTAGACCATTGCCCAGGAAATAGCGCAGCGTCACCCCGGCAAGTCGTGTACGGGCCCGCCACCTGCGGGAACGTAGCCCCGCCATGAGCCTTTCACCACAGGAACTCCGGGCCGCGGTGGCCCGGGAGATGCCACGCGTCCGCGCCGATCTGGAACGGCTGGTGCGCATTCCCAGCATCGCCTTCGACGGCTTCGACCACGCCCAGGTGGACCGGTCGGCCGAGGCCGTGGCCGAACTTCTCCGCGGGTGCGGCCTCGACACGAAGGTCGTCCGCAGCGGCGGCCGGCCCGCGGTGATCGGGCGGCGGGCCGCGCCGCCGGGAGCGCCGACCGTCATGCTCTACGCCCACCACGACGTGCAACCGGCCGGCGACCCCACACTGTGGACCGACGGTGACCCGTTCGAGCCTCAGGAGCGGGACGGCCGGTTGTACGGCCGCGGCACCGCCGACGACAAATCCGGCATCATGGCCCACGTCGCGGCGTTGCGGGCCTGCGGCGACGATCTGCCGGTCGGCGTGGTGGTGTTCGTCGAGGGCGAGGAGGAGTACGGCTCCCAGTCGCTGCGCGGCATCCTCCGCGACCACCTCGACGACCTGCGGGCCGACGTCATCGTGATCGCCGACTCGACCAACTGGGACATCGGCGTGCCCGCGCTGACCACGTCGCTGCGCGGCGAGGTCAACTGCTTCGTCGAGGTACGGACCCTCAGGTCAGCTGTGCACAGTGGCATCTACGGAGGCCCGGCCCCGGACGCCCTCACCGTGCTGTCGCGGCTCATCGCCACCCTGCACGACGCCGACGGCAGCCCGGCCGTGGACGGCCTCGGCGGCTCCGATCACACGACCCTCGACTATCCGGAGGAGCGCTTCCGCCGGCAGGCCGGCGTGCTTGACGGCGTACACCTGATCGGCTCCGGAAGTGTCGCCGCGCGCAACTGGACCAAACCGTCGATCTCGGTTCTCGGCATCGACGCCCCGCCGACCGGGGCCGCGCCCAACGCCCTGGTGCCGGTGGCCAAGGCGAAGATCGGCGTCCGGGTGGCGCCGGGCGACGACGCCGGCGCGGCCTGGCTGGCGATCAAGGCCCACCTGGAGAAGCACGTGCCGTGGGGCGCCCAGGTGACGGTCACCCTGGAGCTCACCGGCGAGCCCACCGCCCTCGACGCCACCGGCCCGTTCTTCGACGCCGCCCGCGCCGCCCTGCGCGAGGCCTGGGACGGCACCGAGCCGGTCGACATGGGCCTCGGCGGCTCGATCCCGTTCATCGCCGACTTCCGCGACCTGCTCCCGGGCGCCGCCATCATGGTGACCGGCGCCGAGGACCCGTACTCCCGCACCCACTCCCCGGACGAGAGCCTCGACCTCTCCGAGTTCGCCCGCATCTGCCTGGGCGAGGCGCTGATGCTCCACCACCTGGGAGGGGTTCACCGCTGACACGAGCATCACTTTCCGTTTTGGCCGGATCGGCCGCGGAGAAAACTATGTTCACCAGGGACAACGGGGAGGAATCATGCGCAGGACGATCATCGCGGTGGGCGCTGGGCTGGTGCTCGCGGCCGGAGGGTGCGCCTCGTCGAACGGCGACTCGAACGCCGCTCCGGCTACGACGCCCCCGACCACCACAGCGACCACACCGGACACCTCGGGGGCCACGGGGACCGCGGGGACCACTGCCGCGCCCACGGCCACCGCCACCGCCACCCATTCCACTTCCGGCGGCGTCCGTTCCTGCCTCAGCAAGAACCTGAAGATCACCGCGGTGGCCGACCAGGGCGGCGGCTCGGCCGGGCACACCACCGAGGACATCGTCTTCGCCAACACGTCCGGGTCGACGTGCACGCTCTTCGGATATCCGGGCGTCTCGTTCGTCGCCGGCGACCAGGGCAAGCAGGTCGGCAGCGCCTTCACCCGGACGCCGGGTGACAAGCAGGAGCTCCGGCTCCAGCCGGGCGACAAGGTGCACGCGACGATCCAGATCGCGAACTATCAGAACGTGGACGCGGCCTCCTGCAAGCCGGTCCAGGTGCGCGGCTACCGCGTCTACCCGCCGAACGAGACCGCGGCCGTCTTCGTGTCCCAGCCGCAGACCGCCTGCTCGGCGCCGAACCAGGCGGTCGGCCAGGTGCAGCCGGTGACACCCGGCGAGTGATCCACGCCTCGGTCCCGAACGTCCGGCCGGATCGCGCGTTGCAGTCAAAGTGCAGACCAACGACGCTTTCGCGTACGCCTTCCGGGACGGCATCGAGGCGCTGACCTCACTGGTGCCGGGCTCCTTCCACACCACCGGCCCGACGGGCACGCTGCTGGCCCTGACCCGCTCGGTGATTCCCGCTCTCAACCCGATCGTCGTTCCGCAGTCCGGCCCGGACGTGGACGAGGTCGCCACCCTGGCCGAGCTGGCCGACCGCGAGGCCGGCCCGGCGCCGTGGTCGATCCGGCTGCGCGGTGAGCCGGGCGAGCGCCTGCGCGAGGTCGCCGCCCGGCACGGCCGGACCACCGCCACCCCTCAGCCGTTCATGACGTTGTCGCAGCCGCGGCTGGCGGCGGCGGGCCGGGTGCGGCGGATCAAGGGTGACGAGCACAAGACCTTCGCCGCCGTGGTGGCCGGGGTCTTCGGCGCGCCGCCGGAGCTGGTCTCGGCCGTCTACACCGCCGAGGTGCTCGACAGCCCGCAGGTCACGGCCTACGTAGCCGAGACCGGCCAGGGCGAGCCGGTCGCGGCCGGCGTCGCCATCACGACCGGCGACTACGCCGGCCTCGCGAACATCGGCACGCTTCCGGCGTTCCAGAGGCAGGGGTACGCCCGTACGGTCGCCCAGGCCCTGCTGTCCACCGGGGCCACACACTTCTACCTGCACGCCGACGAGCAGACGACGGCCTTCTTCGAGCGCTTCGGCTTCGCCACGGAAGAGAACTGGACGATGCTCACGCAGTAAGTTCCCCGACTGTCCACCAGCCCGGGGAGGGCCAGACTGGGGCCCATGCCCCTTCTCGAGCGCGAGCACGCCCTCGCCTCCCTGGTGGACTACGCCGCCGACGGTGACGTGCGCCTCGTGCTGGTCGCGGGCGAGGCCGGCATCGGCAAGACGAGCCTGGTCGAGGCGCTGCGCGAGCGGACCGGCGACGGGACCCGGTGGGCGTGGGGCATGTGCGACGGGCTCTTCACGCCCCGGCCGCTCGGCCCGCTGTTCGACCTGGCGGCCGAGCTCGGCGGCGAGATCGACCAGCTCTGCCGCCGCCGGGCGCCCCGCGAGGAGCTCTTCGACGCGCTGCTCCAGCAGGTGCGGGGCCGGCCGCACGTCCTGGTCATCGAGGATCTGCACTGGGCCGACGAGGCCACCGTCGACCTGGTGCGGTTCCTGGCCCGGCGGCTGCGCGACACCCTGCTGATCGCGACCTACCGCGACGACGAGCTCGATCCGCACGGCCCGCTGCGGATCGCGCTCGGCCGCCTGGCCGCGCTGCGCGGCACCCGCCGGATCAATCTGGCGCCGCTGTCGCCCGAGGCCGTGGGCGTGCTGGCCGGCGACAGCCGTCTGCCGGCGGCCGAGCTGCACCGGCTGACCGGGGGCAACCCGTTCTTCGTGACCGAGGTGATCCGCGCCGGCGGCACGGCCGTGCCGGCCTCGGCCCGCGACGCCGTGCTGGCCCGGGTGGCCGAGCTCGGCGCCGAGGGCCGCGCGCTGCTGGAGACCGCGGCCCTGGCCGGGTCGCGGGTCGATCCGCGCCTGATCGAGGCGGCCCCGCTGGACGAAGTGATCAAGAGTGGCCTGCTGGTCGAGGACCCACCCTGGCTGCGGTTCCGGCACGAGCTGGCCCGGCTCGCGGTCGAGCAGGCCGTCCCGGCCCATCGGGCCGTCCGGCAGCACGCCGCGATCCTGGCCGCGCTGCACGAGCTGGGCAGCGACGACGACGCCCAGATGGCCTTCCACGCCGAGAGGGCCGGCGACGCCGAGGCCACGCTCCGTCATGCCGTACGGGCGGCCGACCGCGCCGCCGAGCTGGGCGCCCACCGCGAGGCGGCCGCGCAGTACGAGCGCGCGCTGCGGATCACCGAGAGCGCCGAGCTCTACGACCGCCTGTCGGCCCATCTGTCCCTTCTGGACCGTGGCGCCGATCAGCTCGTGGCCGCGACCAGGGCCCGCGATCTGTGGCGGGCCGAGGGCGACGAGCGCAAGGAGGGTGTGGCGCTGCTGCGGCTCTCGATCGCGCTGGTCGCGCTCTGCCGCCGGCGCGAGGCGATGGTCGCGGCCGAGCAGGCCCTGGCCATTCTCGAGAAGCACGAGAAAACCCCGGAGCTGGCCCGGGCGTACGCCCATCTCGCCACCCAGCGCATGTTGACCGACCGCCATGCCGAGGCCATCGAGCTGGCCGTCCGGGCCCAGGAGGCCGCGGCCGCGCTCGGCCTGCCGGCGATCGTCAGCGACGCCCTGAACACGCAGGCCTGCGCCCTGTCGATGAGCGACCAGCAGTGGTGGGACGTGATGACCGCCGCCCTGCGGGTCGCGCGGGAGAACGACCTGGACGAGCAGGCCGGCCGGGCCTACACCAACTTCTACGGCATCCTCACCTGCGAGCGCCGCTACGCCGAGGCCGAGCCGCACTACGAGGCCGGCATCGCGTTCTGCGACGAGCACGACGTCTCCGCCTTCGGCACCTGCATGCGCGGCGAGCGCACGGTGAGCCTGGCCCGCACCGACCGCTGGGACGAGGCGGCCCGGCTCGGCCGCCGGTTGATCACCGAGGTCGAGGCGTCGCCGATCAACCGGATCAGCCCGCTGCTCGGCCTCACCACGGTGCTGGTGCGCCGCGGCGACGACAGTGTGGCGCCGCTGCTGGACGAGGCGGCGGCCACGGCCGACGGCTCGGCCGAACCACAATGGATCGTCTACGCCCGCCTGACCCGGGCCGAGTGGCGGTGGCTGGCCGGCGACCGGGAGCAGGCGCGGCGCGAGGCCGAACTGGCGGACGACGTGGCGGGCCGGGGGAACCGGTGGCTGCGGGGTGCGGTCGGGGTCTGGCTCCGGCGTACGGAATCGGAAAGGTCCTGGAAATCGCCCGTGGCCGAGCCGTTCCAGCTCTTCCTGGACGGCGAGTTCGCCGCGTCGGCCGAGCAGTGGGACGCGATCGGCAGCGGATACGAGGCGGCCCTGTCGCTGATGGCCTCGCCCGAGGAGGAGCACCTGCGCGAGGCCGTACGTAGATTCGACGAGCTCGGCGCCGTGCCCGCCGCCCGCCGGGCCCGGCAGCTGCTGCGGAGCCGGGGTGTGCGGTCGGTGCCGGTGGGCCCGCGCGCCGCCACCCGCGCTCATCCGGCCGGGCTGACCCGTCGCGAGCACGAGGTGCTCGACCTGATCGGCGCCGGGCGCACCAACGCCGAGATCGCCGCCCATCTCGTGCTCTCGGTGAAGACCGTCGACCATCACGTGTCGGCCGTGCTCGCCAAGCTCGGCGCGCCCACGAGGTCGGCGGCCGCGGTCAAGGCTCGCAACCTGGGACTACTTGGGTAGCCGGCGAAGAAATCTGGGTAGCCGCTCCCGATCTCCGGCCGAGCTCCGGCGGCGAGAGTTGAAGGCATGAACACCTACATGGATGTCCACACCGTCGCCGGCGGCGTCAACCTCGACGACGTCGTCAAGGCACACCAGGCCGATCTCGCGACGCAGGGCGAGTTCGACGTCAGCTATCTGCGCTACTGGGTCGACGAGGCCCACGGCAAGATCTTCTGCCTCGTCGAAGCGCCGTCGGCCGACGCCGCCGCGGCCGTGCACCGCAAGGCGCACGGCCTGGTGGCCGACGAGATCTATCAGGTGGCCGAGGGTGCCTGAATCCTACTA
Source organism: Actinoplanes sp. CA-131856 (assembly GCF_050956135.1). Classification (GTDB taxonomy): domain Bacteria; phylum Actinomycetota; class Actinomycetes; order Mycobacteriales; family Micromonosporaceae; genus Actinoplanes. The sequence continues at coordinate 1,012,500 of NZ_CP191849.1, forward strand.
GTCAGTCTCTCTGCTATGCAGCTAGTCTGACTACATGACGCCCCGGCCGTGGTTGCACGGCTTCCTCGACCTGTGCCTGCTCGCGATGCTGCGCGAGCGGCCCGACTACGGGTACGGCCTCGCCCAGCGGCTCGCCGCCGCCGGCGTGGCCGATGTGCCCGGCGGCACGCTCTACCCGGCCCTGCTGCGCCTGGAGCAGCAGTGCCTCGCCGTGCCCGGCTGGCAGCCGTCCGAGTCCGGCCCCCGCCGCAAGTACTACGCGATCACCGACGCCGGCCGGGAGTTCCTCGACGGCCAGGCGGCCGAGTGGCGGCAGTTCCGCGACGGCGTCGACGCCCTCATCGAAGCGAGGGCACCCCGGTGAGCGACTGGCCCCGGTTGTTCGAGACCGAGCTCCTGCGCCTCGGCCTCCAGCCCGCGCGGGCCCGCCAGTTGGCCGACGAGACGGCCCAGCAGGCGGCCGAGCACGCGGCGCCGCCGGCCGACGTCTTCGGCCCGGCCCATCTCTACGCCCGGCATCTGGTGGCCGAGCTCAACACGCCGGCCACGGCTCGACGGCTGGCTCCCGGCCCGGTGATGCTGAGCCTGGCTGGTGTCGCCAAGCGCTACCGCCGCCGCACGGTGTTCGCGGGCGTCGACCTGCGCGTCCGGGGTGGCGAGGTGGCCGCGATCGTCGGCGCCAACGGCTGCGGCAAGTCCACATTGCTGCGCATCTGCGCGGGCCTGACCCGGCCCAGTTCCGGCGAGGTCCGCCGCACCCGGCGTGTCGGCTTCGTCCCGCAGGACGGCGGCACGGCCGGCTGGCTGACCGCCGAGGAGCACTTCACGCTGTTCGGCGCGGCGGCCGGCATGGTGCCCGGCCGGGCCCGCTCCACCGGCGCCCACCTGGCGGCCCGGCTGGCCTGGCGGCCGAGCCGCGAGCAGCCCGCGCAGCAGCTGTCGGGCGGCACGAGGCAGAAGCTCAACCTGGTGCTCGGCGAGCTGCACGCGCCCGACCTGCTGCTGCTCGACGAGCCGTACCAGGGCTTCGACCAGGGCACCTATCTGGACTTCTGGCAGCAGGTCTTCGCCTGGCGCGACGCCGGCCGGGCCGTCGTGGTGGTGACACACCTTCTGCACGATCTTCAGAACGTCGACCACGTGCTCGATCTCGGGGCTTTTGTTGAGGAGGGGGCGCGATGACAGCCTTCGTGGTGGCGAGCCTGTCGGCTCGCGAGGTCTCCCGCCGATGGGCGGCGCTGGCGCTGGTGGTCGCGCTTCCGCTCTGGTTCTATCTCGTACGGCGTGACCTCGCCGGCCAGTCGACGCGCATGCTGGCCCTGGGTATCGGCTGGTCGGTGTCCACTTTGACGTTGTTCGTGGTGAACGCCTCCCGCAGCGTCGACCCGCGCCTGCGCCTGACCGGCGCGTCGACCGCGAGCATCATCGGCGGCCGGCTGGTCGCGATGTCCGGGGTCGGCCTCGCCGTGGCGTTCGGATATTGGCTGCTGGTCGGCGTCGACCAGGACCTGCTCCACTGGTGGGTGGCCGGTCTGATGATGGCGACCACGGCGCTGGTCGCGGCGCCACTCGGCAGCCTGATCGGCGCGCTGCTGCCGCGTGAGCTGGAGGGAGCGCTGGCCCTGCTCAGCGTGTGCGCGGTGCAGATGCTGGCCGACCCGGCGGGCACGACCGCCAAGCTGATGCCGTTCTGGTCCACACGCGAGATCGGCACGTACGCGGTCGACGGCGGCGACGTCGCCATGGTGTGGCGCGGCCTCGGCCACGCCGGCCTGGTGTGGCTCCTCTGCGCCGGCGGCACGCTGGCGATCTTCCGCTGGCGTCTGCGCTTGGCAAACTATCCAGAACCGACTTGAAACCTGACAAACGGTCAACCAAGATCAGCCGAAAGTACGTATCAGCCTCCGCAAGACTCTTATGTCCGATATGCCACGATCTGTGGCGTAAGCGGAAAACACAGCTGGAGGTTGGATATGAACAAGGCAGTTCGGATGCTGACCATGATCGGCATGGGTGTGATGACCAGCGTGGCGATCGGCGCGCCGGCGCTGGCCGCGGACAGCGGTTCGTCGGCGACGGCCAAGAGCGAGTCCACGGCCAAGGTGCAGCGGCACGACCGCGACCAGGTCGTCGGCTTCTACCGGACGCTGCGCGACTGCGAGCGGGCCGGCCGGGTCGGCGAGTGGTTCGACCGCTGGGAGGACTACGACTGCGACCGGGTGCGCTTCGGCTTCCGCCGCGGTTTCTGGGCTCTCGAGGTCGAGCGTGACTGGCGGGGCGGCCACCACTTCCGCGACCGCGACCACCGCGACCGCGACCACCGCGACCGCAACCACCGGGACCGTGACCACCGTGACGGCGACCACCGCGACAACGACCGCGACGACCGCCGCGGCCCGAGCCGTCGCTGATCCACCACGTCAGACACGCCGCCGGCCATGACGCCCCGAACCGTCAAGGCCGCCGGCGTGCTCTGACTCCCCCTTCACCGCTGAGGTGAAGTGGGAAGCATCGCCCACCTCGACGCCCAGGCCAGGCGCCGAGGTGAGGCGGCGCCCATCCCCGGCGTTCGGGCCGGGCGTCCGGGGGAGGTGGTGACGCCTTCGGTCTCAGCGTTCAGGCCGGCCGTAGCGGGGAATGGCAGCCACCGCCCATCCGCCGTTCTGGCCGGCCGATATCCACCCTGGCGTTCAGATCGGCGTCGAAAAGGAAATGGCGACCACTGCGTACCCGGTGCTGTGGCGCCCGCCGAGCATCCCGGCGCGGGCGGCGCTGGGAAAGGGCACGCCGCCCAACAGCCAAGCGGCGTTGAGGCAAGCTTCCCGCCGTCTACCCCGGAGTCGGCCGGCGTTGCAAAGGCGCGGCGCTTACCGCCTATTCGGCGTTCGTGAAAAGTGCGGCCTGGTGTCGCTTCACAATCCACCCCGGTGTTCGGGCCGTGCCCTTTCGGGGTGCGGCCCGAGCATTTGGCTATATGCGCCGCAGGACGCTGACGACCTTGCCCAGGATGGTGGCGCCGTCGCCGGGGATGACGTCGTAGGCGTCGTTTCGCGGTACCAGCTCGACGTGGCCGTTCGTGCGGCGCAGCACCTTCACCGTGGCCTCGCCGTCGAGCATGGCGGCCACGATCTCGCCGTCCTCCGCCACCTGCTGCTGGCGGACCACCACCGTGTCGCCGTCGCAGATCGCGGCGTCGACCATCGAGTCGCCCTTGACCCTCAGGGCGAACAACGTGCCCTTGCCGACCAGGCTGACCGGCAGGGTGAGCTGCTCCTCGACGTGTTCGTCGGCCAGGATCGGCGCGCCGGCGGCGATCGCCCCGAGCACCGGGACCGCGACGTTGCCGTCGCTCGGCGTGCGGATGTCGATCGCCCGCGAGCCGCGCGCACCCCGGCGGATCAGGCCGCGCTCCTCGAGAACGCCCAGCTGATGGGCGACCGACGACGGCGAGTCGAGCCCCACCGCGGCGCCGATCTCACGAATGGTCGGCGGATAGCCATGACGGTCGATCCAGTCGCGGATCATCGAGTAGATCTGCCGTTGTCGCTTGCTGAGGGGCACGTCATCCGGGGACGTCATGCATGGATGATACTACAATCTTCGATCATCTGTACGAAACTCTTTCGAGTGACGCTCACTCGCGAAGCTAGTCGTCGGTGGGCCGGCGCTGGGTGGGAATGTCGTCCGGCGGCCGCTCCATGCTCATCACGGTCATCTCGCGCTTCTCCGGCTCACCGGCACGAGGCGAGGGCGGCACGATCCGGCTGGTGGGGTCGTCCGAGATATCGGGTTGTTCGGCATCCGCGATGGAGGAGGACGGCTCCGGCTCCGACAGCCGGATGACCTGCGTGCTGTCCCCACCGGCGGGCCGGCCGAGAGAAGCGATCGTGGCGGCCTCGTCCGACGAGACCACGACGCCGGTCTCCCGTGGGGTGGGTGCGATCAGCCGGGAGAGGGTCGACTCGACGTCGCGTTCGCCGGAGAGGTAGGTCGTGGCCTCCGCCTCCACGTGCAGCGGCCTGGCCGCGGGAGCCTTCACGACCTGGCCGGTCTCCGTAGCCGGCTCGCCGCCCACGGTGGGCTCGTCGCTCGCGGTCACTACCGTGGGCTCGTCGCTCGCCGGGACTGCGGTCGGCTCGTCGCCCGTGGGCGTAGCGGTCGGCTCGTCGGCCTCGATGGTTGCGGTGGCCGCGTCGGTTTCCGGTGGCGTGGTGTTCAGCGTCGGCTCGGTGTTGTCGCGGACGGCAGCCGTCGGGTCGTCGCCGCGGCTTGGTGCTTTGGCTTCCGGCTGTGTGGTGTCCAGCGTCGGGTCGTTGCTGATGACCACTGTCGGGTCGCTTCCGGGCACGTCCACGGCTGTCGTCCTCGGCGGCTGCGGGCCCACCCGGATGACCGTTGTCGGGTCCGGGTCGGAGGTGGCCGAACGCAGGACCGTCGTCGGGTCCGGGTCGGATGAGGCCGAACGCAGGACCGTCGTCTCCAGGACCGCCGCCGGGATGGTCGGGGCGGGCGCGGTCGCCCGGAAACGGCCGATCTGCCCGATCAGTGGCAGGACCGGCGGCTCGTAGCGTTCCCACCGGCGCGCGCTCAAAGCCGTACACATCAACGGAATCGCCAGCATCGCCGCCAGGCCGTAGCCGGGGCGGCTCAGGTCGAAGCCGTCCTTCGCCACGTTCGCCGGCCACAGGGCCGCGTAGCCGGACGGCTCGACCAGCGCCCAGACCGACATCCCGCCCAGCGCCAGGCCGGCCAGCAGCGGGCCGGCCGGGGAGATCGGTGACAGGAGCAGGATGGCGTACGCCGCGCCGGCCAGCACGAGCAGGGACAGGCCGCCCACCGACTCGACCGCGAAGTCGTCGCGCCCCCTGGTGGTCAGGTCCTGGGTGAAGCCGACGGCGGCGAGGATCCACACCGCCGGGGCGAGCACGACGGCGTACAAGATCGACCTGAAGTGGCGCAAGGGTGTCTCCCGGGTTTTCCAGCTGCTCAGGCAACGTACCGCCGCTGGGCAAGCCCCGTAATCTACGGCGCATGAGTGAGCAGCCCACCGGCCGTCCGACGTCGTATTCGCGGGTCACCCTGAGCCGGATCATGACCGCGGTGGACGTCAATCTCTACGGGACCGTGCACGGCGGCGTCCTCATGAAGTTCGTCGACGACGTGGCCGGCGCGGCCGCGGCCCGGCACAGCGGCGGCACCGCCGTGACCGCGGCCATCGACGAGATCCTGTTCCTCGAGCCGGTGCGGGTGGGCGATCTCGTGCACGCCTACGCGCAGGTGAACTGGACCGGCACCAGCTCGATGGAGGTCGGCGTCAAGCTGGTCGCCGAGCGCTGGGACGTGGTCAGCCCGGAGCCGCTCACCGTGGCCACCGCCTACCTCGTGTTCGTGGCGGTGGATGTGGCCGGCCACCCTCGCAACGTCCCGCCTGTGTTGCCTGAGCACATGGACGACGAGCGCCGTTTCCGCGAGGCTCTGATCAGGCGCGAGCACCGCCTGTCGCGCCGGACGGCCATCCAGAAGGCGCGGCAGGAAAGCGGGCTCGGCAAGGGCAAGTGAATGAACGTTAAGGTGAGCGCATGACGGGCACAGTGTTGTGGGAGCCGCCGGCTGACGTCCGGGAGACCTCGCGCATCGGGCGCTACATGTCCTGGCTGGGCCGGGCCGACGACGACTACGCGGCGCTGTGGCAGTGGTCCGTCGACGACCTGCCTGGGTTCTGGCAGTCGATTTGGGACTATTTCCAAGTAAAATCCGACAAACAGCCGACCGCGGTGCTCGCCGATAAAAGCATGCCCGGCGCGAAGTGGTTCCCCGGCGCCACCCTCAACTACGCCGAGCACGTCCTGCGCGCGCCGGGGCTCGGCGAGGATGAGCCGGTCGTCATCGCGTACAGCCAAAGCCGTGACCGCAAGCAACTCACCGTGCGTGAGTTGCGCGAGGAGGTCCGTAAGGTCCGGGCCGGGCTGAAAGCCCGCGGTGTCGGCCAGGGCGACCGGGTCGCGGCTTACACCCCCAACATTCCCGAGACGTACGTCCTGATGCTCGCCACCGCGAGCCTCGGCGCCATCTTCTCGTCGTGTGCGCCCGAATTCGGCGTTCGCAGCGTCATCGACCGCTGGCAGCAGATCGAGCCCAAGGTTCTCGTCGCGGTCGACGGCTACATGTACGGCGACAAGGCCATCGACCGCCGCGAGGAGGTCGCCGCGATCGTCGAGGCGCTCCCGTCGATCGAGCACGTCGTCACCATCGGTTACCTGCACGGGGGCGGCGATTACGAAGCGCTCAAGGGCGACGAGCCGATGGCGTACGCGCACGTGCCCTTCGATCATCCGCTCTACGTGCTCTACAGCTCGGGCACGACCGGCCTGCCCAAGCCGATTGTCCACGGGCACGGCGGCATCCTGCTGGAACACCTGAAGATGCTGGCCCTGCACCACGATCTCGGCCCCGGCGACCGCTTCTTCTGGTTCACCACGACCGGCTGGATGATGTGGAACTTCCTGGTCAGCGCCCCGGCGGTGGGCGCGGCCATCGTCCTTTTCGACGGCAACCCGGCCTATCCAATGTCGGCCCTGTGGGATCTCGTCGACGAGGCCGGCATCACCTATTTCGGCACCTCGGCGCCGTACATCATGGCCTGCCGCAAGGCCGGTCTGACCCCGCGCAAACGGCTCAAGGGCATCGGCTCGACCGGCGCGCCGCTGCCGCCCGAGGGCTTCGACTGGGTCTACGAGGCGGTCGGCTCCGAGCTGCAACTGCAGTCGCTGTCCGGCGGCACCGACGTCTGCACGGGTTTCGTGGGCGCGGTGCCACTGCTCCCGGTGGTCGAGGGTCAGATCGCTTGTCGCGCTCTGGGTTCCAGGGTCGAGGCGTACGACCCCTCGGGCCACCCGGTGATCGGTGAGCTGGGCGAGTTGGTGATCACCGCGCCCATGCCGAGCATGCCCGTCGGTTTCTGGAACGATCCGGACGGCAAGCGCTACCGCGAGGCGTACTTCGACTACTTCCCGGGCGTCTGGCGGCACGGCGACTGGATCACGATCGGCGCCGACGGCAGCTGCGTGATCACCGGGCGTTCCGACGCCACTCTCAACCGCGGCGGCGTACGGCTGGGCACCGCCGAGTTCTACTCGGTCGTCGAGAGCCTGCCCGAGATCGCCGACTCGGTCGTCGTGCACCTTGAACAGGACGGCAACCCCAACGGCGAGCTGCTCCTGTTCGTCGTGCCGGCCGAGGGTTTCACCCTCGACGACACCCTGCGCAAGCGCATCGGTTCCGAGCTGCGTGCGGCGCTGTCGCCGCGGCACGTCCCGGACGAGATCCATGCCGTACGGGCGGTGCCGCGCACCCTCTCGTCGAAGAAGCTCGAGGTGCCGGTGAAGCGCATCCTCACCGGCACGCCGGTCGAGTCGGCGGCCGCCGCGGGCGCGCTGGCCAACCCGTCGTCGCTGCTCGAGTTCGAGGAGCTGTTCAGAGCACGAGGGTGACCTTCTCCGAGGCGCTGCGCGTTTCGATCTTCGCGGCGTCGAGGTTGGCGCAGAGGACGATCGAGGCGCCCGCCACCAAGGGGGCGAGCAGCCAAACGACGGGATCGGGGTTCTTGGTCGCGTCGATCAGCACGCGGGCCCCGGCAGGGATTCCGCTTTCGGCCGCTTTACTCAGGACCTCGCGATGCGTACGCCCGTTGAGCGCCTTGTCGTCCGGCGCCACCGGCTGCCCGGGGAAGTAGTCGCCGTGCTGGCGCACCTCCAGCACGTAGTCGGCGAAGCCGGCCGGCAGCTCGCGCAGCGGCATCGCGAACGGGAGCAGGCCCGTGGCGTACCTGTCCGCCGCTTTTGTCGCACTGGTCTGTCCTGGCGTGGTCATCACGACATCCGCCGACTCTGTGTCCCCGGTCTCGGCGGCCAGGCCGGCCGACCACACGCCGAGCAGGATGGCCGCGGTCTGCCAGTGCGGCGGCAGATGCACGGCCGCGGTGTCGCCGCTGCCGAGGCCCAGGCCGTCGACCAGCAGGTTCGCGGTCTTCGAGACCCAGTTGTCCAGAGTCGCCCCGGACAATTCGGTGCGGTCGCCACTGGCGTCGTCATAGAAGGTCAGCAGCGGCGAAGCCGGGTCATTCCGGACCGCTGCGGCGAGAACCTGCGGGATCGTCGGTTGCACTTCGACCACGATAGTGTCGTGACCGTCCGTAATCGATCCTGGACGCGCGATGAGTTCGCCGAAACGCCGGGAACAAGGCGGTGTCGCCGTCACATGCGCGATGCATTGCGGGCGTAGTCTTGCCAGTGGTCTGAATTACAACCTCTTTGGGAGTTGCCTCGTGACCGCCGGTCGCCCCCCGCGAGTGCTCGTCGACGCCACCAGCGTCCCCGCTGACCGGGGAGGTGTCGGCAGATACGTCGACGGCCTCCTCGGCGCCCTCGGCCGGATGGACCCCGACCGGGTCGATCTGGCCGTCGTGGCCCAGCGTTCGGATGCGGAGCGTTACAGCCGCATGCTCGACGACAAGGCCGAGGTGATCGCCGGCCCGGCCGCGGTCGCCCACCGGCCGGCCCGGCTCGCCTGGGAGCAGACGGGTCTGCCGCTGCTCGCCCAGCAGGTCGGTGCCCAGGTGCTGCACTCACCGTTCTACACGTGCCCGCTGCGCGCGAGCTGCCCCGTCACGGTGACCGTGCACGACGCCACGTTCTTCACCGAGCCGGAGCACTACGACAACACCAAGCGGACGTTCTTCCGCAGCGCGATCAAGACGTCGCTGCGCCGCGCGGCCCGGGTCATCGTGCCCAGCAAGGCGACCCGCGACGAGCTGATCCGCCTGCTCGACGCCGACCCGACCCGCATCGACGTCGCCTATCACGGCGTCGACCAGGCCGCGTTCCACGCGCCGACCGAGGAGGAGAAGGCGCGCGTGCGCGCCCGCCTCGGCCTCACCGACTCCGGTTACGTCGCGTTCCTGGGCGCCAAGGAGCCCCGTAAGAACGTGCCCAACCTGATCCGGGGCTGGGCCCGCGCGGTCGCCGACTGGCCCCACCCGCCGGCGCTGGTGCTGGCCGGCGGTCAGGGCCACGACGACGAGATCGACCGCGCGGTGGCCGAGGTCCCGTCCCACCTGCGCCTGCTGCGCCCCGGCTACCTGCGCTACGCCGACCTGCCCGGCTTCCTCGGCGGTGCCCTGGTCGCCTGCTACCCGTCGTTCGGCGAGGGCTTCGGCCTGCCCATCCTCGAGGCGATGGCCTGCGCCACCCCGGTGCTCACCACGCCGCGCCTGTCCCTGCCCGAGGTGGGCGGCGACGCGGTGGCCTACACGACCGAGGACCCCGACCGCATCGCATCGGACCTGGCCGATCTGCTCCACGACGAGCCCCGCCGCCTGACCCTCGCCAAGGCCGGCTTCGACCGCGCCAAAGAGTTCACGTGGCAGTCGAGCGCCGAGGTACATGTCACAACCTGGAAACGAGTCGCGGCGCTCTGACCTTTACACTCTGTGCACATGAGCGATCAATTCGGTGGACTCTACGGTGTCGTGCTGGCCGGTGGCACGGGCACTCGCCTCTGGCCTCTGTCCAGGGCGGGTCACCCGAAATTCCTGCACCCGCTGACCGGCACCGACGCCTCGCTGCTACAGGCGACGGTCCAGCGCCTCGACCTGCTCGCGCCCCTCGACCGCGTCTTCGTGGTCACCGGCGTGGCGCACGCGGCGGCGGTGTCCCGCCAGCTCGACACCATCCCTGACACGAACGTGCTGGTCGAGCCCTCCCCGCGCGACTCGTGCGCGGCGATCGCCCTGGCCGCGGCGGTGATCGCCCGCCGCGACCCGCAGGCGATCATGGGCTCGTTCGCGTCGGACCACCTGATCTCCGACAAACAGCGGTTCACCGAGGTCATCCGCAAGGCGATGGTCGGCGCCCAGCAGGGCCTGCTGATGACGCTGGGCATCACGCCGACACGCCCGGAGACCGGATACGGCTATCTCCAGTGTGGCGGCGAGATCGGTGAGGGCCCCGTCCTCGCGGTCGAGGAGTTCAAGGAGAAGCCGTCGTACGACGTAGCCGAGAGTTACGTGAAGTCGGGCAACTATCTCTGGAACGCCGGCATGTTCGTTTGGCGCGTCGACGCGTTCCTGTCCGAGCTCTCCCGCCAGCAGCCCCAGCTGGCGGCCGGCGTCTCCCGCATCGCCGCGGCCTGGGACTCGCCCGAGCGCGAGGAGGTGCTGGGCGAGGTGTGGCCCACCCTGCCGCGCATCTCAGTCGACTACGCGGTGATGGAGGGCGCGGCCACGGTCGGCCGCGTCGGCACGGTCCCCGGCGACTTCGGCTGGAACGACGTGGGCGACTTCCACACCCTGGGCGAGGTGCTGGCGGCCGACCCGTCCGGCAACGTGGTGGTCGGCCAGGCGGTCGAGGCCCACGCCAAGTCGGGCGTCCTGCTGCGCGACGCCGAGGGCCTGGTCGTCGTGCCCACCCCCGGCCGCTTGGTGGCCGCCATGGGCGTCCGCGACCTCATCATCGTGGACACTCCCGACGCCGTGCTGGTCTGCCCGCGCGAGCGCGCCCAGGAGGTCAAGCACTTGGTCGACGAGCTGAAGGAACTGGGCGAACACGACTACGTCTGAGCGGCACCCACGCGCCGGCTCACGCCCGACCCTGCGCCGAGCCCGCTCCCGGTTGGACATTTCGGATAAATCCGAATGGAGCGGGTGGAGTGAGGGCTGTGCTGGTTTGCGGGGGCGATAGAGTGCCCGGATGTCTGACGACGACTTCCGGGCCGGTGTGATCAGCGCGGCCGAAGAGCTGGTCCGCGAGCGACTCGGCGCCGACGCCACCGGGCACGACTGGTTCCACGCCGACCGCGTCCGCCGCATGGCCCTGCGGATCGCCCGCGAGGAGGGCGCCGACCTCTTCGTCGTGGAGCTCACCGCGCTGCTGCACGACATCGCCGACTACAAGTTCTCCGGCAGCGAGGAGGCCGGCCCGCAACTCGCGCAGGCCTGGCTCATCGGCAAGAACGTCGAGGCGGAGACGGCCGAGGCGGTCGCGCACATCATCCGGCACCTGTCCTACAAGGGCGCCGGCGTGGCCGACGTCCCGCTGAGCATCGAGGGCCAGTGCGTGCAGGACGCCGACCGCCTCGACGCAATCGGCGCGATCGGCGTGGGCCGCGCCTTCGCGTACGGCGGCTGGGACAAGCGCCTCATGCACGACCCCGACGTGCCGCCCACCATGCACGCCGACGTGGCGGCCTACCGGGCGGCCAAGGGCACCACGGTCAACCACTTCTACGAGAAGCTGCTGCTCCTCAAGGACCGCATCAACACCAAGGCCGGCGCCCGCATCGCCGAGCACCGCCACCAGGTCCTCTCGGACTTCCTCGACGAGTTCCTGGCCGAGTGGGACGCCAAGGATTAAAGGCCGGACAGGTCGAGGCGGATGCCGTCCTCGTGGGGCAGTGACAGGGTGACGACGCCCTCGGCGGCCAGGGCCGCGCGCAGCCGGTGGGTGTCGGCTCCCAAGGTCATGAAGCCGGCCGGGCTCGCGTCGCGCGTGCTGAGGTGGAGGGCGGCCGTGGCGCCGCTGCCGGTGACCGCCTCGGCCGGCTCGATGACCGTCGCGTGGGAGAACGTGACCGTGGACAGGGCCCGCTCCACCGCGCCCGGGTCGATCGGGTGGCCGGGCAGGGCGGCTCTCGGGCCGTCCGGCAGCCGGGCCGCGTCGCGCAGACCGGCCGCGCGGGCCTCGGCCGTGCCCAGGCTGAACATGTCGCTGGCGGCGTCGCGCAGCAGGACCGCCGCGCCGTCGGTGTCGCGGATGCCGGCGCGGGGATAGCCGCGGACCACCGCCACCGGCACCGCGTCGATCTTGCCCTTCACCAGTTCGCCGGCCGCGGCCAGTTCGTCGATCACCGCCATCTGGGTGATCTCGAGTTCGTTGCCGTACGGGTCGGTCTCGCCCCGGTGGTCGCGGACCGGTTCGATGCCGGCCGCGCCCAGAGCCACGTCGGTGAGCCCGTTGCGCCAGGCCCGGCCCATCGTGTCGGAGACGATCACGCCCACGTCCAGGCCCTGGGCGCGCAGGTCGGCCCGCAGACGGCGGGCCGAGGCGTCCGGGTCGGCCGGCAGCAGGACCAGGTGGGTCTTGTCCACGTTGGAGGCGTCGATGCCGGCCGCCGCCATCACGAAGCCGTGGTGGGTCTGCACGATCGTCGTCGGGCCCCGGCGGGCCACCACCCGGGCCGTCTCCGATTCGAGGGCGGCCACCCGGGCGGCGTCGCGCTCCGGGCCGTCGGCCGGCACCTCGACCAGGCGGCCCTCCGCCTTCGACACGATCTTGCTGGTCACGACCAGGACGTCGCCGTCGGCCAGCCACGGCGCGGCCGCGGTGATCAGGCCGGCCAGGTCGTCGCCGGCCACCACGTCGCCGATGCCCCGCACCGGGAGGATCTCGAGCCCGTCAGTCACAAGGACATCCTTCCCGGCCGGCGTGGCCACGAGTCGTGGGGGAGAGCAGCGTCACGCGACGCCGGCCAGTGACAGGGCGTCCGCCACCATCTGCGCGGTGGCCTCCTCGGAGCTCATCCACAGCGGCACGGCCCGCGTCTCGACGCCCGGCACCTGGGCCCCGGCGTCGCTGGAGTCGACCAGCCAGCCGTCGAGCACGCCACCCTCGGAGCGGGGTCCGTAGAGGCGGCCGACCGCGGCCGCGCTCACCTCGACGTCGATGGTGGCCAGGCACTTGTCGGCCATGCCGCGCAGCGGCGAGTCGCCGATGATCGGGGAGACGCCCACCACCGGGGCCCGGCCGCCGGCCAGCGCCTCGCGCATGCCGCCGACCGCGAGGATCGGCGCGACGCTGACGACCGGGTTGCTCGGGGCGATCAGCACCACGTCGGCCGAGGCCAGGGCGTCGAGCACGCCGGGGGCGGGCTTGGCCGCCTCGGCGCCCACGAAGACGAAGCGGTGGGTCGGCACGTCGCCGCGGTAGCGCACCCACCACTCCTGGAAGTGGATCGCCTTGCGCTCGCCCTCGACGTCGGCCACCACGTGGGTCTCGAGCCGGTCGTCGGTGGCCGGCAGGATGGTCACCCCGGGCTGCCATCGGGTGCACAGCGCGGCCGTGACCTGCGACAACGGATATCCCGCGGTGAGCATCTGGGTCCGTACGAGATGGGTCGCCGTGTCCTTGTCACCCAGGCCGAACCACGACGGCTCGGCGCCGTAGGCGGCGAGCTCCTCCTTCACCACCCACGTCTCACCGACGCGCCCCCACCCGCGCTCGCGGTCGTGCGCGCCACCCAGCGTGTACATCACGCTGTCGAGGTCGGGGCAGATCTGAAGACCATGCATCCGTACGTCGTCACCCACGTTGACGACCGCGGTGACCTCCGCGCCGATCGCCTTGGCGTGCGCGCGCACGCCGACGAGGAATTTGGCGCCGCCGATGCCGCCGGAAAGGACCACGATCCGCATGCACCCATCCTCGCGCACGGCGTATCGGTGCACCGTGCGGGCCCGGACTACGCTGAGCGGACCCGACCATCCCCACGTTCAGGGAGTTCCCGTGACCAGCCCACCGCAGCCGCCGCCGACTGGTGACGGCAAGTCGGCTCTCCAGTTCCTGCGCCCGCTGCGCGACATCGCGGTCTACGCGCTCGTGGGCGCGCCCGCGCTGCTGCTCTTCGTGGCGGTCGTCCGGCTCATCCCGGACAGCGGTCTCGGGTTCGGCCCGCGCACGCGGGGCAGCTTCGACGACTTCGTCAACCTGGCCACCATCGTCTTCCCGCTCGCGGCCGTGCTCCTGGCCCTGCTCACCGGGCCGCGGCACCCCAAGGCCCCGATGGTCGTCGTGGCCGCCCTGGTCGAATACGCGGTGATGGCCTTCTTCGGGGTGCTGTTCGGCTTCCTGATCGGCCTGATCAACCTGGCCAGCGACAGCGGCGCCCGCGCGGCGTTCGAGGAGCTGCTGGTGCGCGGCGCCTGGCTCGGCGTCTTCGGCGTGGCGGCGTACGCGGTGTTCCGCATCTGGCAGGGCATGTTCCACGTGCCGAAGCCCAAACCCCAGCCCGGGGTGTACGGCAGTCCGCAGTACAACCAGCCGGGAGCGTTCCCGGGCCAGCCGGGCTACGGCCCGCCCCCGGGCCAGCCGGGTTACCCGCCGCACCCGGGCGGGCAATATCCGGGCGCGCCCCAGCCGGGTGGCTACCCGCCGCCGGGCGCCGCGCCTTACGGCGGCCCGCAGACGTACGGCCAGCCGCAGCCGCCCGCGTGGAACCAGCCGGCCGTCCCGATCCCGGCCTCGGGCGCGCCCGCCTATCCCACGTCGGCCCCGCCCGCGCCCGGCTTCCCGTCGGCACCCGCGTCGGCCCCGCCCGCGCCCGGTTTCCCGCCGGCCCCAGCGCCCGCGTCGGCCTCGCCCGCGTCGGCTCCGCCCGCCTCGGCTCCGCCCGCGCCCGGGTTCCCGCCGGCGCCCGGCTTCCCGCCCGCGCCCGCTTCGGCCCCGCCGGCCCCTCCCGCGTCGCCGTCGCCTTTCTCCGAGCCGACCCAGGTCGTGCCGTCCACGCCGGCCGCCGGTGAGGACCGTACGGAGAAGATCCCCGACGACCGTCCCGGATTCGGCCCCGCCGACCAGGACCCGCCGCGCCGCTGATCACGCCTGGGTAGCCCGGGCGCCGTGTCCTATCCCACTGCGCGCGCCCGGGCACCGCTGGGGCAGCGAAAAGAATTCCGGCCTAGGCTGCTCTGGTGGTCGAGGTCAACGCGGCAGTAGCCAATATCAGCATCACGCCCACCGAGCCGGCGCCCACCGAGGCGCAGATCAAACGGGCGCTGCGCCGGGCCGCCGACGGCAAGGCCGTCGATGCCGAGGAGGCGGCCGCCCTGCTGGCCGCCACCGGTGAGCAGTTCGAGGAGCTCCTGGCCATCGCCGGCGGCATCCGCGACGCGGGCCTGCGCGAGGCCGGGCGGCCGGGCGTGGTGACGTACTCCCGCAAGGTCTTCATCCCCTTGACCCGGCTCTGCCGCGACCGGTGCCACTACTGCACCTTCGCCACGGTGCCGCACAAGCTGCCGGCCGCCTTCCTGGAGCGCGACGAGGTGCTCGCGATCGCCCGCGAGGGTGCCGCCCAGGGGTGCAAGGAGGCCCTGTTCACGCTGGGCGACCGTCCCGAGGAGCGCTGGCCCGCGGCCCGGCAGTGGCTCGACGAGCGCGGCTACGACTCGACGCTCGACTACGTGCGGTCGGTTGCGATCGCCGTGCTCGAGGAGACCGGCCTGCTGCCGCACCTGAACCCCGGGGTGATGAGCTGGGCCGAGCTTCAGCGGCTCAAGCCGGTGGCGCCCAGCATGGGCATGATGCTCGAGACCACGGCCACGCGGCTGTGGTCGGAGAAGGGCGGCCCGCACTACGGCTCGCCCGACAAGGAGCCGGCCGTGCGCCTGCGGGTGCTCGACGACGCGGGCCGGGTCGGCGTGCCGTTCACCACCGGCATCCTGATCGGCATCGGTGAGACCCGGGCCGAGCGGGTCGACGCGATCTTCGCGATGCGCCGGGCGGCCCGCGAGTACGGCCACATCCAAGAGGTCATCATCCAGAACTTCCGCGCCAAGCCCGACACGGCGATGCGCGGCATGCCCGACGCCGAGCTGCGCGAGCTGGCCGCGACGGTGGCGGTGGGCCGGATCATCATGGGCCCGCGGGCCCGGGTGCAGGCACCGCCGAACCTGATCGACGCCGAGTTCTCCCTGCTGCTGCGGGCCGGCATCGACGACTGGGGCGGCGTCTCCCCGGTCACCCCCGACCACGTGAACCCCGAGCGTCCGTGGCCCCAGATCGACCTTCTCCGCGAGAAATCGGCTGACGCCGGTTTTGCCCTGCGGGAGCGTCTCACCATCTACCCCGAGTACGTCCGTCGCGGAGCCGAGGGCTGGCTCGACCCCCGGCTGGCCGCCCATGTGGCCGCCCTGGCCGACGAGGATGGGCTGGCCCGGGAGGGCGCGATCTTGGAGGGCCGCCCCTGGCAGGAGCCCGACGACGCGTACGGCGAAGGTCGCACCGATCTTTTCGCCTCGATCGACACCGACGGCCGTACGTCCGATCGCCGCTCCGACTTCGACGACGTCTACGGCGACTGGACGGAGGTCGCCGCCCACGTCACCACCGACGTCCACGAGACGCTGCCCTCCGACGTGGTCAAGGGTCTCAAGCTCGCCTCGACCGACCCCGCCAAGCTGCTGCTCCCCGAGCACGAGGACGAGGCCATGGCGCTGTTCAACGCCGACGGCCCCGCCCTCGACGAGCTGGCCCGCATCGCCGACGACCTGCGCCGGCACGTGAACGGCGACGACATCACGTACGTGGTGAACCGGAACATCAACTTCACCAACGTCTGCTACGTGGGCTGCCGGTTCTGCGCCTTCGCCCAGCGGGAGAAGGACGCCGACGCCTACCGGCTCTCGGTCGACCAGGTCGCCGACCGGGCCGAGCAGGCGTGGCGGGACGGCGCCTCCGAGGTCTGCATGCAGGGTGGCATCGACCCCAAGATGCCCGTCACGGCGTACGCCGACCTGGTCCGCGCGGTCAAGCAGCGGGTGCCCGGCATGCACGTGCACGCGTACTCCCCGATGGAGATCGTCACCGCCGCCGCCAAGGCCGGCGTCTCCGTGCGGGAGTGGCTCACCGATCTGCGCGACGCCGGCCTCGGCACGATCCCCGGCACCGCGGCCGAGATCCTCGACGACGACGTGCGCTGGGTGCTGACCAAGGGCAAGCTGCCGGCGAGCGCCTGGGTCGACGTGGTCACCACCGCCCATCAGGTGGGCGTCAGATCAAGTTCGACCATGATGTACGGCCATGTCGACCACCCTCGACAGTGGCTCGGCCATTTCCGCGTGCTGGCCGGCATCCAGGATGTGACAGGCGGTTTCACCGAGTTCGTGGCGCTGCCGTTCATCCACACCAACGCGCCGATCTATCTGGCCGGAATCGCCAAAGCGGGTCCCACCTGGCGGGAGAACCGGGTCGTGCACGCGATGGCCCGTATTCTGCTGCACGGTCGGATCGACAACATCCAATGCTCGTGGGTGAAACTCGGCGACGACGGAACGCGAGAAATGCTCAACGGTGGTTGCAACGATCTCGGCGGCACCCTGATGGAGGAAACGATCTCCCGAATGGCGGGTTCGGAGCACGGTTCGGCGCGTACGGTCACCGAATTGAAGGAACTCGCCGCGACGGCCGGCCGGCCTGCTGTGGAGCGGACGACGACCTACGGTCGACGATAGGTCACAAATCGGGTTAAATTGGACTCGTGTGGCCGAGGACGCGTTACCAACCGGGGCTTCGGAGAGATAGGGCAGGAACGGGACCACGACGCGCCGAAGGCGCGCCGGGGAAACGGGCCTATTTATCAGGTTCGGCTTGACGACGCACGTCTTACACGCGTGTAATTTCGGTGGGGTTGTGGGCTGCGACGCCGCAAATGCGTGTCCGGCTCACAAAAAACACGCTGCGTGCGTGGGGGGTCAGCGCCGGCATCGCTGCCGGTGCGGAAATTGGGAGGCACGCCGATGGAAGCGCAGGTTGAAGGGGTCGACCTGCTCGGGGACGCGCCCGAGTGGCAGGAGCGGGCGCTGTGTTCGCAGACCGACCCGGAGGCTTTCTTCCCGGAGAAGGGTGGGTCCACCCGGGAGGCGAAGAGGATCTGCGGTCGCTGCGAGGTCAAGGCCGAGTGCCTTGAATACGCGCTGGGTCACGACGAACGCTTCGGCATCTGGGGTGGACTGTCCGAGCGGGAACGCCGCAAGCTCAAGCGACGGGTTGCTTAAGAGAGTTCGTCGGGGTCCACTCCGAGCAGGTTGGCTACCTGCTCGATGATCACATCGTGAACGAGGTCGGCGAGGTCCTCACGGTCCATCGCCCGGAATTCCAGCGGCCGCCGGTAGAGCACGATCCGTGGGGGGAGCTCCTGCCGGCCGGGGCGGCCGGGCAGCAGGCGGGCCAGTGGCACCTCGCCGTCCTCGAGCACGTCCGAGTCGTAGACGTTCAGATCGGGCGGCACGTCCTCGACGGCGAACTCGACGCCGGCGAGCTCTTTCGCATAGCGGCGCTCGAGCCCCTCGACGGTGTCGAGCACGAGGTCGTCGAAGATCTCGGCTTTGGTGCGGGCCAGGGGAACGGTCGCCGGCACCAGCCGCCCCCGAAGCCCCCGCCCGTGCCTGTCGCGGCGGGCGGGATGACCTGGTCCGGCTCGGCGGGGCGACCGCGCCGGCTGCTCGCTGCGGCTGCGTTCGGGGCTGGTGGTCACCGGACAACTCTAGTCCTCCGACGGTGTGACAGGCCCTCAGGCCGCGTAACAAGCGTGTCGTGCCCGAATTCGCCCCATCGGGGGCGGCGTGTCGGCCAACCATCGCCAATTCGTGATGCATCGTGAGTCGGCGTGTCGCGGCCCTTCCGCGCCCTTGCGGCCCCGCGGAGCGATAAGTTGCCGCCGTGAGGTCACCACGGCGCTGCTCCCGGAACGGCTGTCCAAGACAGGCGGTGGCCACGCTGACCTACGTCTACAGCGACTCGACCGCCGTAGTGGGCCCCCTGGCGGCGTTCGCCGAGCCGCACACGTACGACCTGTGCGAGCCACACGCCCGCAGCCTCACCGCCCCCCGAGGCTGGGACCTGGTGCGCCACGACGGCGACTTCGCCCCGCCGCCGCCCACCACAGACGACCTGGTCGCCCTGGCCGACGCCGTGCGCGAGGCCGCCCGCCCGGTCGCCCCACCCCCGCGCAGCGACGACCAGGACACTCCCGGTCACCAGACCGGCCGCCGAGGCCACCTCCGGGTCATCCCACCCAGCCACTGACCCGGCGCCGCCGCACCCAAGCCAAAACCACCACCTACCCGCAAGCTTCCCAACGGCCCCACGACCTCCGAGCGCTCGGCCGGGGTGTGGGGCGGAGCCCCGCGGTCTTGCCGTTCGACCCCCTACGGCAAGGCGATCAACTGGAATCGCTTCCGCAGATAGGGCAGCAAGGTCCGGTAAGCCGCGATCGTGTCCGGCTGGGCGTAATCGTGGGACAGGATGATCGACCCCGGATGGGTGTGCTTCTCGATCGTCGCGATCACCCGGGCCCGGTGAGCCGCCGACGACTCGCCCTTCTTGTGGTCCCAGTCGCGCGGGTCGAGCTTCCAGTAGATCGACGACATGTGCAGCTTGTTGGCCACCGAGACCAGGCGGGGCGTGAAGTTGCCGCCCGGCGCCCGGAAGTACTTGATCTTCGCGTTGGGCACGGCCCGGAGGATGGCGTTGTTCGTGCGCATCAGGTCGGTGCGGATCTTCGCCTCGGGATCCTTGCCGATCTTCAGGCTGTGGTTCCACGTGTGGTTGCAGAGGGTGTGACCGTCGGCGGCGATCCGGCGTACCAGGTCGGGGAATTTGGCCGCGTTCTTGCCGACCAGGCAGAAGGTGGCCTTGACGTGCTGCTGTTTGAGCATCTGGAGCAGCTGCGGCGTGGTCGCCGGGTCGGGACCGTCGTCGAAGGTCAGCGCGACACCCTTGGACCCGGTCATCGTGCGGCTTCCGGCGGGCCCACCGGCGTACGAGATGCTCTTGCCCGTCGGCTGTTGACCCTTTGCGGGTTTGCCCTTGGGCGGCTTGACCGGGGCCTTCGTGGGTGTCTTGGACGGCGGCGCCGGCTTGACCGCGGCGGCGGACGCCGAGGGGGAGGGTACGGGCGCCGCGACCGGCTCTTCCGGCGTGGACTGGGCGGCGGCCCGGCCGGTCAGGCCTACAGCGAGTAACACCACACCGAGCAGTACGGCCTTCCTGGCCCGCGACATCCGCATCACAACCTCCCCGAACCTTGCGTCTCCCGACGTTGCCGGGTTCGAGGGGCGTTCCGCTACATCTGCGGCGCTTTCGGCACGATCTGGTGAGGTGTCAGTAGGTCGATCAGCTCCAAATAGAAGCGATATAAACCATTTGTCGGCGCGAGCAAGGAAGCGACCGATGACAGCGAGGACCCGGCCGGCTACCGCGAGTACGGGAGCGAGGCGGCTGAAGGTTTTTCGCATGTCTGGCAGGCTGGCATACGCCCGGTAACGGAAGTTCGGCACGCTCGTCCTCTGTGATCCGGCCCAAACGACACAGTGAAGTACGTGCCGGCAAGCTCCCGGGATCAAGGTCGAGACCGGGCCGCACGGCCGGCCCGGCCTCGAGCAGAGGGGGTGTCACTGTGCGAGTTCGGTCAGCTCCTCAGAGGTGAGCAGGCGGGAGCGGATCAGGAACCGTACGCCCTCGGGCGCCTCCAGCGAGAAGCCGGAACCGCGGCCGGGGACCACGTCCACCGTCAGGTGCGTGTGCTTCCAGAGCTCAAACTGCGAGGACGACATCCAGAACGTGATCGGCTCGTCGACGCCCTCGATCTTCAGCGACTCGAGCAGGACGTCGGACTGGCCGGTGCGGAACTCGCCTTCGAGGTAGCACATGGGTGAGCTGCCGTCGCAGCACCCGCCGGACTGGTGGAACATCAGCGGACCGTGTTGCCCCCGCAGCCGCCGCATCATGTCGGCGGCCGCGGGAGTGACATCTACTCTCGTCGCCATCGGTCTAGAAGAAACCCATGGCCTTCGGGCTGTACGACACCAGGAGGTTCTTCGTCTGCTGGTAGTGGTCCAGCATCATCTTGTGGTTCTCGCGGCCGATGCCGGACTGCTTGTACCCACCGAACGCGGCGTGCGCCGGGTAGAGGTGATAGGCGTTCGTCCACACGCGACCGGCCTTGATCGCGCGACCGGCCCGATAGGCCAGGTTGATGTCGCGGGTCCACACGCCGGCGCCGAGGCCGTACAGCGTGTCGTTGGCGATCTTGATGGCGTCGGCGTAGTCGGCGAACGAGGTCACCGAGACGACCGGTCCGAAGATCTCCTCCTGGAAGATCCGCATGGCGTTGTTGCCCTCGAAGATCGTCGGCTGCACGTAGTAGCCGCCGGACAGGTTGCCGCCCAGGTCGGCCCGCGCGCCGCCGGTCAGCGCCTTGGCGCCCTCCTGGCGGCCGATGTCCAGGTACGACAGGATCTTCTCGAGCTGGTCGTTGGAGGCCTGCGCGCCGACCTGGGTGTCGGTGTCGAGCGGGTTGCCCTGCTTCAGGTTCTCGACGCGCTTGACGCCCGCGGCCAGGAAGTCGGGGTAGATGCTCTGCTGGATGAGCGCCCGGGAGGGGCAGGTGCAGACCTCGCCCTGGTTGAGCGCGAACATCGCGAAGCCCTCGAGTGACTTGTCGTAGAAGTCGTCGTCGAGGCGGTTGACGTCCTCGAAGAAGATGTTCGGGCTCTTGCCGCCCAGCTCCAGCGTGACCGGGATCAGGTTCTCCGAGGCGTACTGCATGATCAGCCGGCCGGTGGTGGTCTCACCGGTGAAGGCGACCTTGGCGACCCGGTTGGACGAGGCGAGCGGCTTGCCGGCCTCGACGCCGAACCCGTTGACGATGTTGACCACGCCCGGCGGGAGCAGGTCGGCGACCAGCGACATCCAGTAGTGGATGGAGGCGGGGGTCTGCTCGGCCGGCTTGAGCACGACGGCGTTGCCGGCGGCCAGGGCGGGGGCGAGCTTCCAGACCGCCATGAGGATCGGGAAGTTCCAGGGGATGATCTGTGCGACCACGCCGAGCGGCTCGTGGAAGTGATAGGCCACGGTGTCGTCGTCGAGCTCGCCCGCGGTGCCCTCCTGGGCGCGGATGGCGCCCGCGAAGTAGCGGAAGTGGTCGATGGCCAGCGGGATGTCGGCGGCCAGCGTCTCGCGGACCGGCTTGCCGTTCTCCCACGCCTCGGCGACGGCGAGCTTCTCGAGGTTCGCCTCCATCCGGTCGGCGATCTTGTTGAGGATGTTGGCCCGCTCGGCGGCCGAGGTGCGGCCCCACGCGTCGGCGGCGCCGTGCGCGGCGTCGAGCGCCTTCTCGACGTCGTCGGCGGTGCCCCGGGCGATCTCGCAGAAGTCCTGGCCGGTGACCGGTGACGGGTTGGTGAAGTATTGGCCCTTGGCCGGCGGCACGTATTCGCCACCGATGAAGTGGTCGTACCGGGATTCGTAGCTGACGATGGCGCCCTCGGTGCCGGGCGCGGCGTACACGGTCATGGACTGCCTCCGTACCTGCTTGGGGTACGGGCGACGCTAGTTACGAGGACGTTGCAAGAACGTTGCAAGGCTGTGCTGGCCGGCGTCGCCTCCGGCTCGCAAGGACGGCGGGCGCAGTCCGTATTCCAGGTTGAGTTCGCGGATGCGGGCGCGGGCCAGGGGATTCAAGGGCGAGGTTCGGGCGTACGCCTCCCAGACCGCCAGATCGTCGGAACCCCAGGCCGAGTTCAGCCAGCCTCGCAGCACCTCGGTGTCGCGACTGCCCAGCACCGCCGAGCGCAGCTGGCCGTCGACCAGGCGGCGCAGGCGGACCACGCCGGGAGCCTCCGAGCCGGGGAGCAGCGGCCCGGCGTACCGGCCCAGCGCCTCCCGGACGTTGTTGGCCTCTATCAGGTCGAGAACGTTGCTGAAATCGGCAGCCAGCTCGGGGCGCAGCCGGTAGGGGCGCGACTCCATCAGCTCGGGGCCGAGCGTGCGGCGCAGCCGGGAGAGCTCGGCGCGAATCGTCACCGGGCTCACGTCGTCGCCGTACAACTCGAAACCCAGCTCCTCGCCGGTGCTGCCCTCGGGGTGGGCGAGCAGCAGCACGAGCAACTCCGAATGCCGCCGGCCGAGCCGCCACCGGCGCCCGCCG
This sequence comes from Actinoplanes sp. CA-131856, assembly GCF_050956135.1. Taxonomy (GTDB): domain Bacteria; phylum Actinomycetota; class Actinomycetes; order Mycobacteriales; family Micromonosporaceae; genus Actinoplanes. Next base: position 1,035,252 of record NZ_CP191849.1, read on the forward strand.
AAGCTCAACAGCGCCTCGTTGCGGCCCAGCGCCGACACCGTGCCGGCCGTGGCCGGCGCCGTCGCGTGGCTCCGCAGATAGGCCTCGGCGGCCAGCGCGGTCGCCCGCACCAGGGCCAGGCTGTGCGGATTGGCCAGGTGGTCGCCGCCGGTCACGTCGATCGCGCCCAGCAGCCCGCCGGTCGCCGGATCGTGGATCGGGGCCGCGGCACAGGTCCAGCGCTGCACCTGGCGGCTGAAGTGCTCGGTGGCGAAGATCTGCAACGGGTGGTCGACGGCGAGCGCCGTGCCGGGCGCGTTCGTGCCGGCGTGCGCCTCGTCCCAGCGGGCGCCGGGCACGAAGTTCATCCGCTCGGCGCCGCGCAGCACGCTCGGGGTGCCCTCGACCCAGAGGAGCCGGCCGTACGCGTCGCAGACCGCCATGAGATGTTCGCCGTCCTCGGCCAGACCGCCCAGCAGGTCGCGGAAGATCGGCAGGACCCGGGCCAGGGGATGGGCCGCCCGGTACGCCTCCAGCTCGCTGTCGCCCAGCTCGATCGGAGCGGTGCTGTCCGCGCTCGGCAGGGCCACGGCCGACCGCTCCCACGACGCCGCCACCACCGGGCGGATGCCGTTGGCGGTCTTTTCCCCGCCCACGAACCGCTCGTGGGCGCGCCCGACCTGCCGGATGCGTTCGGCCGGGTCGGCGCCGGTGTCGAGGGCAAGCCAGGGGTTGGCCACAGGAGCACCTCCAGGGACACCATCATCGTGACCCGCATCACGCCGGACGACAAGCGCACCCGTAATAGTGGCGCTGCGTGGTTCTGGCTTTTCGGACATCCGGCTCGGCTACTCTCGGCGGGTCATCAAAGGAGCAGGGGGAGCAGTGTCCGATCTGTCCGGCATCATCAAGGCGTACGACGTTCGCGGCACCGTCCCCGACCAGTTCGACGAGAGAACGGCCCGGGCCATCGGCACGGCCTTCGTCGAGATGCTCCGTGAGTCCGGCGACGACGCCGACCAGATCGTCGTGGCGCACGACATGCGCGAGTCCGGGCCCGGCCTGGTCGCCGCCTTCGCCCGGGGCGCCAACGCCAGCGGCACGGCCGTGATCGACATCGGGCTGGCCTCGACCGACCAGCTCTACTACGCCTCCGGCTCGCTCGGGCTGCCCGGCGCCATGTTCACCGCCAGCCACAACCCGGCCAAGTACAACGGCATCAAGATGTGCCGGGCCGGCGCCAAGCCGGTCGGGCAGGACAGCGGCCTGGCCGTGGTCCGCCGCCGCGCCGAGCAGCTGCTCGACGACCTGAACGCCGAGGCCGACGGCCCGTCCCGGGTCGAGGCCCGCGACCTGCTGGCCGACTACGCGGCCCACCTGCGCTCGCTGGTCGACCTGTCCGGCATCCGGCCGCTCAAGGTGATCGTGGACGCCGGCAACGGCATGGGCGGGCACACGGTGCCGGCCGTCCTGGGTGACCAGGTGCTGCCGGCGCTGCCGCTGGAGATCGTGCCGCTCTACTTCGAACTGGACGGCTCGTTCCCCAACCACGAGGCCAACCCGCTCGACCCGGCCAACCTGGTCGACCTCCAGCGGGCCATCCGCGAGCAGGGCGCCGACATCGGCATCGCGTTCGACGGCGACGCCGACCGCTGCTTCATCATCGACGAGAAGGGCGACCCGGTGTCGCCCTCGGCCATCACGGCGCTGGTGGCCAAACGGGAGCTGGCCAAGTTCCCGGGCAGCACGGTCATCTACAACCTGATCACCTCGGCCGCGGTGCCCGAGATCATCACCGAGAACGGCGGCAAGCCGGTCCGCAGCCGGGTCGGCCACTCGTTCATCAAGGCCGAGATGGCCCGCACCAACGCGATCTTCGGCGGCGAGCACTCGGCCCACTACTACTTCCGCGATTTCTGGTTCGCCGACACCGGCATGCTGGCCGCCATGCACGTCCTGGCCGCGCTGGGCGGGCAGAGCCGGCCGCTGTCCGAGTTCGCCGCCGAGTTCGAGCGCTACTCGGCCTCCGGTGAGATCAATTCCACGGTCGACGACGCCCGGGCGCGGATCGAGGCCGTACGCAAGGCGTTCACCGGCGCCGAGTTCGACGAGCTCGACGGCCTGACCGTGTCGCTGCCGGACGGCGCCTGGTTCAACCTGCGAGCGTCCAACACGGAGCCGCTGCTGCGCCTGAACGTCGAGGCCGCGAAGCCCGACCGCATGGCATCGCTGCGCGACGAGGTGCTCGCGATCGTTCGCGGATAGGATCTGAGGGTTCGACAGCCCTTCGCGACAAAAGGAGCCGTTCGGTGGCCCTCGATCCGCAGTTGCTGGACATCCTGGCCTGCCCGGACACGCATCACGCGCCGTTGACTTATGACGCGGGGGCGCAGACCCTCACGTGCACCGAGTGCGGGCGCGTCTTCGAGGTCCGGGACGACATTCCGGTCCTCCTGCTCGACGAGGCCCGCGAGCCGCAGGGGGGTGCCTCCTGATGGCGGGTCCCCTGGAGGGCGGCGCGGCCGGGGTCGCCGGCCACCGGCACGCCGACGAGCGGCTGCTCGACGACGAAAAGGCGATGCTCGCCAACGACCCGGGCGGCATGCTGCGGGCCACGGCGTCGGCCGGCGCCCAGGTGCGCGAGTCGGCGGCGCTGGCCGCCGAGACCGACCTGACCATGCTGATCGACGAGGGCCGCCCCCGCGCGGTCGTCGTCGCCGGCATCGGCACGGCCGGTCTGACCGGCAACATCCTGGCCACCGTGGCCGGCCCCCGCTGCCCGGTGCCGATCATCGGCCACCGCAGCGCGGGCGTGCCCGGCTGGGTCGGCGCGGCCGACGTGGTCATCGCCGTCTCCGCCTCCGGCCGCAGCCCCGAGGCGCTGGCCGCGGCCGACGCGGCCGCCCGCCGGGGCGCCCGCCTGGTCGCCATCGGCAACCCCGACTCCGAGCTTCAGGCGGTGGCCGCCCGCGCCCGCGCGCCGTTCATTCCGGTGCCCCGCCGCGCCCCGGCCCGGGCCAGCCTGTGGGGCCTGACCGTGCCGGTGCTGCTCGCGGCGCGGGCCATCGGCCTGGTCAAGGTGACCGAGGCCGACCTGGCCGAGACCGCGACCCGGCTCGACGCCGACGCCGAGCGCTGCCGTCCGGGCGCCGACTCGTTCGTGAACCCGGCCAAGGAGCTCGCGCTCGGCCTGGCCGGCTCGATCCCGATCGTCTGGGGCTCGTCGCCGCTGGCCACCGTGGCCGCCCGCCGGTTCGCCGACACCCTGGCCGCCAACGCCCGCTACCCCGTGATGGCGGGCGCGCTGGGCGAGGCCGGCCGGGGCCGGGTGGGCCTGCTCGACGGCGTCTTCGGCGGCCTGGCCGAGTCGTCGCGCGACATCTTCGCCGACCCGGACGACGACGAGGAGGACTCGGCCACCACCCGTCTGCGCCTGGTGGTCTTCCGCGACGGCGGCCTCAACCCCGAGGACGACGCGGACGAGCCGGTCGCCGTCGAGGAGCGCCGGGCCGACGCGGTGCAGACCCTGGCCGAGCGCCGCGGTGTGCGCTGCGACGTGCTGACGGCCGAGGGCGGCTCGACCCTGGAGCGGCTCGCGTCGCTCACCTCGGTGCCCGACTTCGCTTCGCTGTATCTTGCTCTGGCGCACGGCCTCGACCCGATGGCCGTTCCCGCGATCAGCGAGATGAAGGAGCTGTCGAACCCGATGCCTGAGGCTATTCAGTGATGGAGCGCAGCGGAATCACCGATGACTCAGCGTGCTCCGGCGCTTGCGGCGAGGCGGAGCGCAGCGGAGCCTTGTCGTGAGCGCTGAGGGCGGCACCAAGGCCATTCTGGCGGCTCTCACGGCGAACCTCGGCATCGCGGTCACGAAGTTCGTGGCCTGGCTGCTGACCAGCTCGTCGTCGATGCTCGCGGAGTCGATCCACTCGGTCGCCGACTCGGGCAACCAGCTGCTGCTGCTCATCGGCGGCAAGCGCTCGCGCCGCCAGGCGACACCGGAACACCCGTTCGGCTTCGGCCGGGAGCGCTACATCTACGCGTTCATCGTGTCGATCGTGCTCTTCAGCGTCGGCGGCCTGTTCGCGCTCTACGAGGGCTACCACAAGATCTCGCATCCGGAGCCGATCGAGTCCTGGCAGTGGGTGCCGGTGACGGTCCTGGTCGTGGCGATCGGCCTGGAGTCGTACTCGTTCTACACAGCAATCAAGGAGTCGAACCACACCCGTGGCAAGACGTCCTGGGTCAACTTCGTGCGCCGCGCCAAGGCCCCCGAGTTGCCGGTGGTGCTGCTGGAGGACTCGGGCGCGCTGCTCGGCCTGGTCTTCGCGCTGTTCGGCGTGGTCCTCACCCTGATCACCGGCGACGGCACGTGGGACGGCATCGGCACGCTCCTGATCGGCGCCCTGCTGGTGGTGATCGCGGTGGTGCTGGCCATCGAGACGAAGAGCCTGCTGCTGGGCGAGGGGGCCAACCCCGAGGCGGTACGCCAGATCGAGCAGGCGGTGCTGGCCGGCGAGGGCGTCGAGCGGATCATCCACATGAAGACGCTGCACCTCGGCCCCGAGGAGCTGCTGGTCGCGGTGAAGATCGCGGTGCCGAGCTCGGAGCGCGCCGACGAGGTGGCCCGCCACATCGACGAGACCGAGACGCGCATCCGCGAGGCGGTGCCGATCGCCCGGGTCATCTACATCGAGCCGGACATCTACCGCCCCGCGGCAGCCTCAGCGCCGGCATGATCACCTGGTAATTTGCGCATTATGAGCGTTCTTCCACTGACTGGGGTCGTCCGGCCGTACGCCTGGGGATCCCGCACCGTCATCGCCGAGCTCCAGGGCCGGCCCGCGCCCACCGAAGGGCCCGAGGCCGAGCTCTGGCTCGGCGCGCACCCCGGCGACCCGTCGACGGTCACCGCCCCCGACGGCCCGGTCAAGCTGGACGCGCTCATCGCCGCCGACCCCAAGGCCCAGCTCGGCGAGCCGGTCGAGGCGGCCTTCGGCCCGCGCCTGCCGTTCCTGCTCAAGGTGCTGGCCGCCGAGAGCCCGCTGTCGCTGCAGGCCCACCCCGATCTGGCGTACGCCAAGAAAGCCTTCGCCGAGCAGGAGGCCGACCCCTCCCGCCCGAAGAACTACACGGACGCCTACCACAAGCCGGAAATGCTGGTCGCGGTCACACCGTTCGAGGCCCTGTGCGGCTTCCGCGACCCGGCGAAGGCCGCCGGCGCCCTCGAGGCCTTCGCCATCACGGCCCTGGAACCGGTGGTGACGGCGCTGCGCGGGGGAGACCTGCGCACGGCGGTCGAAACGCTGCTGAGCTGGCCCACCGACGACCGCGCGCAGCTGATCGAGGCGGTCGTGGCAGCGGCCGGCACGGCCGGCGCGGACCATCCCGAGGGGGCGTCGTTCGCCCTGGCCACATCGCTGGCCGGCCATTACCCGGGAGACCCGGGCGTCCTGGTCGCGCTTCTCCTCAACCACGTACGCCTGGAGCCCGGCCAGGCCATCTGGATGCCGGCCGGAAACCTGCACGCCTACCTGCGAGGCGCCGGCGTCGAGCTGATGGCCGCCAGCGACAACGTGCTGCGCGGCGGCCTGACCCCGAAGAGGGTGGACGTGGCCGAACTGCTGAACGTCCTGCGCTTCGAGGTCCTGGACGACCCGATTCTGCGCTCGGAGAGCGTCGCCCCGGGCGTGGACACGTGGCCGGTCCCGGTCGCCGACTTCGTCCTGTACCGGGTCACCGTGGACGGCACACGCCCGCCCACGGAGGTCCCGGTCGGCGGCCCGCGCATCATCCTGGCCACCGCCGGCGACGTGTTCGTGGGCGAGAGCGTGGACGGCACCCCGGTCGAACTGACCCCGGGCACCGCCGCCTTCGCCACTGCCGACGCCGGCCCCATCAAGGTCGCCGGCACCGGCCAGGTCTTCGTCGCCGCCGTCCCCGCCTGACATTCCACGCAGCCCTCCTCACCACCCCAAACACAGCGCCCGCCCTCCCAGGGGGACCCCCACCAAGAGGGCCATCCTCGCCGAAAAACGCGTCCCCGCGCGGATCACCCTGTGGACAACCCACAGCCTGTGGAAAACCGCAGCCCACGCTTCGCGGGCTGCTATCGGGATGCGGCTTGTGCCGGGCCACCCGCGCGGCACGTCGCGCGGCGGGCGACCTGTGCTGAGCCGTTCCGCGGCGGGTCGTGCGCCGGGCCGGTTGCTTTGCGTGAGGCCTATGCCCGGGCCGGTTGCTTTGCGTGAGGCCTGTGCCTGGGCCGGTTGCTTTGCATGAGGCCTGTGCCCGGGCCGGTTGCTTTGCGTGAGGCCTGTGCCCGGGCCGGTTGCTTTGCGTGAGGCCTATGCCCGGGCCGGTTGCTTTGCGTCAGGCCTATGCCCGAGCCGTTCGCTTTGCGTGAGGCCTGTGCCGGGCTGCTTCTGCGGGGTTGGCCGGCATCGGGCACCTAGCGCGGGCCTGTGACGGCCAGACCTGCATGGGGCGGCGGGCTCACGCCGAGGCTGACCGACGCGACGCGGGCAAGCGCGGGTGGCCCCGGTTCGGCGAGCCGGGATGGCTATCGGATTGCTCTCTTTGGGCACCCTGCGTCACTCCAGGCGCCATCCAAAATAGGAAATTTCCGGATTTGCTTGACATGGGTATGTGCGGAGTGTGAATCTATAACCACGCAGCGTCATTGGTGATCGGGGGGTCCCACGGACGCGCGCGGTACCAAACCGGGGGGATGAACGGGGCGGCGGGCTTAGGCTTGCCGTCCCGTTCGCTATGTGCGCAGCCAAGGCTATGGGACTCAGGTGCCTGAAGCTCAACGGCCAAGCGGCCGGCGCGACGGGCAGGATCTGCCGCTCGGCGTCGGCGTTGCAAGCGGCTCGAGCCGCCTCGTTCAGCCCGGCCGCGCGCGACTGGCCTAGCGGCGTGGGAGTGCGGTTGTCAGTCTGTGAGGCCCGTACCCCATCGCCACCGCGACCGGCCCACCCACCGCAACCATCGCAACGTGGGGGTCTGGGGGGTCGCCCCCCAGGTGGACAACAGAGTCGAGCCCCGTCCGCCCGCCGGACGGGGCTCGATCTCTTCGGGTTCGGCTGAAGTTGCCGCCACTGCCGTTCCCGTCGTTCGTTCCCTTATTACTTCATGGCCTCTGACCTGCGTGCAAGTGCATAGCGTGGGATGCAAGTTGCAGACAGCGACCGATATGCCGTTATGGTGTTCGCGTGGCGAGGGCGACTTCGACCGCCCGGCATGAGCTGGGCAACGAACTGCGCCGCCTGCGGGGTGAGCGCAGGGGCGCCTCGGTGGCGACCGCTCTCGGCTGGTCCGAGTCGAAACTGTCGCGCATCGAGACGGCCCACACGGGGATCAGCGAGGACGATCTCGATCGACTGCTGACAATCTATGGCGTACGTGTCGAAGACCGCGACCGGCTGCGCGAGCTCGCTCGCCGCGGGCGGGCGCGGGCCTGGTGGACGCCCTATCGGTCGTCGGTCCCCGACCCGTACGACGAATATGTCGCCCTCGAGGCCGAGGCCGTCCTCATCAGCGAGTGGGAGTCGCAGATCGTTCCGGGTCTGCTCCAGACCGACGAATACGCGCGGGCCGTCATCGAGGTCGGCGCCGATGTCGGTGACACCGAGACGATCCAGCGCCGGCTCGCCCTGCGGATGGCCCGGCAGGCCGTTCTCACCCGGGAGCCGCCGCCGCTTCTGCGGATCGTGCTCGACGAGGCCGTGCTGCACCGCGAGGTCGGCGGGCCCGAGGTTCTCCGGCGGCAGCTGGCCCGGCTCGTCGAGGCCGGCGAGCGGCCCGGTGTGGAGATTCTCGTGCTTCCCTTCTCGGCCGGTGCGCACGCCGGCATGACCGAGTCGTTCATGGTTCTGGAGTTCGCGCCGGGCACCCGCTCGCCGATCGTGCACATCGAGGGGCTCACCGGTGGTCTCTTCCGGGTGAAGCCGCCCGATGTCGACGTCTATCGGGACGGGCTGTCTGACCTGCGGGAACGCGCTCTGTCGGCAGAGATGAGCCGAACGGCCATCGCTGAGAGGGAGGAAGCCTTGCGCCGGGTGGCCGCTCCGTGAGCTGAAATGGAGGCGAATCCATCCTGGAAGGGGACCCCACGATGCAGGACGCCAACCTCACCTGGCGTAAGAGCACTCGAAGCGGAGCCGCTGGGCACTGCGTCGAGGTTGCCAATGTTCCGTCGACCGTGCTGGTCCGCGACTCCAAGGACGCGGCGGGCCCGGTCCTCGCCTTCGGCGACACCGACTGGTCCGGCTTCATCGCCGGCGTGCGGGCCGGGGAGTTCGACCGGCCCAGCGCCTGATCGGAGCCTGTCGGGCGGCCCCCGTCGGGGGTCGCCCGATCTTGCCGGGTGGCCTAAGCTGACCTGTGCATTCCGGCAAGATCGGCCCCGGGGTACCCGGGGTTCGGGAGGACAGTGCAATATTGGACCGCATGAGAGCCCGGGTACTCGTCGTCGATGACGACCCAGCGTTGGCCGAGATGCTCGGCATCGTCCTGCGCAGCGAGGGATTCCTGCCCTCGTTCGTCGCCGACGGTGAGCGCGCCCTGGCCGCCTTCCGGGAAAATCGCCCCGACATCGTCCTGCTCGACCTCATGCTTCCGGGCATGAGCGGCATCGACGTGGCGCGCGCGATCCGCGGCGAGTCGGGCATTCCGATCGTCATGCTCACGGCCAAGAGCGACACCGTCGACGTGGTGCTCGGTCTCGAGTCGGGCGCCGACGACTATGTGGTCAAGCCGTTCAAGCCCAAGGAGCTGGTGGCCCGCATGCGGGCGCGGCTGCGCCGGGGCGAGGACGCGGCGCCCGAGATGCTCACCATCGGGCCGCCCGGCAACCAGATCACCATCGACGTCCCGGCCCACACGGTGTCGCGCGACGGCGAGGAGGTCAAGCTCACGCCGCTCGAGTTCGACCTGCTGGTGGCCCTGGCCCGCAAGCCGCGCCAGGTGTTCACCCGCGAGGTGCTGCTGGAGCAGGTCTGGGGCTATCGGCACGCGGCCGACACCCGGCTGGTGAACGTCCACGTGCAGCGGCTGCGCGCCAAGATCGAGCCCGATCCGGAGCGGCCCGAGATCATTTTGACGGTGCGAGGAGTCGGCTACAAAGCCGGTACGGGATAGGGCGCTACCCTTGCCCGCGTAATGCGTGCTCCTGCCTGGCTTCCGATGCCGATCCGCCGCACCCTTCGCGTGGTGCGGCGGTATTGGCGTGTGGCCGCGCGCCGGCTCGAGGTCCACTCCGCGCCGGCCCGCCGGGCGTGGCGGCGCTCCCTCCAGCTGCGCGTGGTCACCCTCACCCTGATCGCCTCCAGCGTGCTGGTCGGCGCGTTCGGCTGGTTCATCGCCGCCCGCAGCGCCACCATCCTGCTGACCCGCGCGCAGGAGGAGGCCAAGGTCTCCATGCGCAACAAGATCGATTACGCGGAGCAGCAGCTCACGGTCAACCCGCAGGCGAACGACCCCAAGTTGCCGAACACGTTCGAGCTGATCGTCAGCCAGCTCGCCGACGGCGATCCGGCCGAGTCGGGCGGGTCGGTGGTCTCCATGCAGGCCGGGCAATATCCCGAGCTGCGCCCGGCGACTCTGCCGAACATGGGTACCGAGGAGCTGATCACCCCCGAGCTGGCCCACACCGTCTCCGACGACAGCAAAGAGGCCAGTCAGGTCGTCACGGCCACGATCAACGGCCGAACGACAAAATATCTGGCGTACGGCGCTCCGGTGCGCACGAGTTTCGGCCATGTCGAGCTGTACTACATGATGCCGCTGACCACCGAGGACAGTGCGGCCAACCAGATCCGGACGACGGTGCTGGCCACCGGCATCGCCCTGGTCCTGCTGCTCGGCGTGGTGGCCGGCCTGGTCACCCGGCTCGTGGTCACCCCGGTGCGCATCGCCGCCCGCACCGCCCAGCGCCTCTCGGCCGGCCTGCTCGACCAGCGGATGAAGGTCGACGGCGAGGACGACCTGGCCCTGCTCGCGGCCTCGTTCAACCAGATGGCGGCCAACCTCCAGCGCCAGATCGTCCGGCTCGAGGAGCTGTCCCGCCTCCAGCGCCGGTTCACCTCCGACGTGTCGCACGAGCTGCGCACCCCGCTGACCACGGTCCGCATGGCGGCCGACCTGATCTTCGCCGAGCGCGACGAGTTCGACCCGGCCGTGGCCCGCAGCGCCGAGCTGTTGCAGGCCGAGCTCGACCGCTTCGAGAGCCTGCTGACCGACCTGCTCGAGATCAGCCGGTTCGACGCCGGCTTCGCCGCCCTCGACGCCGAGCACACCGACCTGGTGCCGATCGTCGAGCGGGTCGCCGAGCGGCTCACCGGCCTGGCCGAGCGGGTCGGCGTCACCATCGAGCTGCGGCTGCCGGAGACGCCGGTGATCGCCGAGGTCGATCCGCGCCGGGTCGAGCGGGTGCTGCGCAACCTGGTCGGCAACGCGGTCGAGCACGGCGAGGGCCGGCCCGTGGTGGTCACCCTGGCCTCCGACGAGGCGGCCGTCGCGGTCACCGTCCGCGACCGCGGCATCGGCCTCAAGCCGGGCGAGGAACGGCTGGTCTTCAACCGGTTCTGGCGGGCCGACCCGTCGCGGGCCCGGCAGACCGGCGGCACCGGTCTCGGCCTGTCGATCAGCGCCGAGGACGCGCGGCTGCACGGCGGCTGGCTCGAGGCGTGGGGCTCGCCCGGCGAGGGCGCCCAGTTCCGGCTGACCCTGCCCGTGCGCTCGGGCGACCGGCTGCTGGCGGCCCCGCTGCCGCTGATCCCGCGCGATCGGGCCCCCGCTCTGGAGGCCGCGGAGGAGGTGTCCTGATGCGCCGTCTGCTCCTGGGCGTCGTGGCGCTGGCCGTGCTCGTGCCGGGCGGCTGCGGCATTCCCGACCGCAGCGAGGTGACCGTGATCGGCGACGGCCGCTCGGCCGGCGTCTCGGTCGACGACAGCACCCCGCCCCCGCCGCAGTACAAGCGGGAGGCCGCCACCAACCCGCGCGAGCTGGTCCAGTACTACCTCCAGGCCGCCGCCGGCGATCCGAACACCGCGCTCGACCGGGTCAAGGCGTTCCTCGCGCCCAAGGAGGCGGCCGCCTTCACCAACACCGACGTCCGGGTGGTGCGCGAGGCCGAGTCCATTCTCGGCGGCTATTCGCCCACCGACTCGCTGGTCACCATCACCGAGCAGCAGGTCGGCACCCTGACCAGCAACGGCGAGCTGGTGCCGTCCGCGCCCACGCCCGACTCGACGTACAAGATCCGGGTCGGCTCGATCGAGGGCGAGCCCGGCCTGTGGATCCTCGACGCTCCGCCGGTGATGCTGCTGACGGTCGACGCACTCAGCGCGTTCTACCAGCCGCGGGCGATCTATTTCTGGAACAAGGACAACACCAGCCTGGTGCCCGATCTGCGGTACATGCCGCGCAGCGTGCCGGCGGTGCAGCAGCCGACGACGATCCTCCAGTGGCTCGCCGCCGGGCCGTCCGACTGGCTGCGCGACGCCGTGCAGGCGCTGCCGCAGGGCACGGCCGTGGCCGACAACATCCCGGCCGTCACGAACGAGACGTTGCAGATCAACCTGACCGCGCAGACCATTCCGGCCGGCAGCGACGCCGGGGCGATGGACCGGCTGCGGCGCCAGGTGCAGTGGTCGATCTATCCGGTGGTCCCGCGGACCCTCGAGATCAAGATCGGCCGCCAGGACCCGGTCAGCTTCAAGGACGGCGAATACAAAGAGAGCAATTTGGGGGTACGTCTGAGCGACGCCCCCGAGCGCTTCGTCGTCTTCGCCGGCGCCATCCGCCGGCTGAAGGGGTCGGCGCACGAGGACGACCCGGTGCCGGTCCTCAAGGAGACGGCCAACAAGGGCATCGTCACGGCCGCATTGTCCGCCACCCGCACCCACGCGTTCGCCGCGGTCGTCACCGGCTCGGGAGCCGGCCAGCGGGTGCGTGTCGCCGCGGCGCCCATCGGGCAGCAGTCCGACCTGCGCGAGGTCGGCGGGCTCAAGGGCAACCTGGGGCAGCCGGTGTGGGCGCAGACCGGCGCCGACGGCGCGGCCGGCGTGGTCGGCCTGATCACGATGGGCGGCCGGCTCTACAGCTTCGGCGCCGGCGGCGGCCCGGCCCAGCAGGTCGAGTGGCAGGGCGACCCGGGCCCGGTCACGGCGATCTCGGTGGCGCCCGACGGGCGCCGGGTGGCGCTGGTCAGCGGCGGGCGCCTCTATCGCACGGTCCTCAACAGCAGCGCCGACGGCGTCGTGATGAGCGGGCCCCAGCAGGTGCTGCCGCCCAACCTGAAATCGGTCACCGCGGTCGCCTGGAGCAGCCAGGCCTACCTGGCGGTGGCCGGTGTCCGCACCGACAACAACCGCGTCTCGGTGATCGACGTGACGGTCGACGGCGCGCTGTCGGCGACGCGGCTGGGTGACATCGGCGCCGAGCCGGTGAGCTACCTGACGGCGTACCCGGAAAATCCGATCACCGGCACCGAGACCTCCGACTCGGAGGCGTACGTGGCCGGCGGCGAGGCCTGGGACGTGTTCAGCCAGCCCAACCCGATCACCAAGGCGAACCTCGCCGGCCCGGCGGTCAGCGCCGGGCCCACGGTCAAGCCGACCGCGCCGCTCTACCTCAATTGAGCGTCCTCGCCGATCTCGCCGACCTCGTCCTGCCGGCGCCCTGTGCCGGCTGCGCCGCCGAACGGGTGCCGCTGCGGCACGGCGCCTGCGCCGAGTGTGTGTCCCGGCTCGAGGCGCTGCGACCGTTCCGGACGGCGCCGGCCTCACCGCCGCCGGGCATGCCGCCGTGCGTCGCCGTGGGGGCGTACGCGGGGCCCCTGAGGGGCGCTCTGCTGGCGTACAAGGAGCGGGGCCGGCACCGGCTGGCCCGGCCGCTCGGCGCCCTCCTGGCGACCGCTGTGGCGGGCCTGGCGCCGCGCCGGGAGCCGGTCGTGCTGATACCGGTGCCGTCGACCGCGGCGGCCCGCCGGGAGCGGCACGGCGATCACATGACGCGGCTGGCCGCACACGCGGTGCGGCGGCTGCGGGCCGGTGGTTGGGAGGCTGACATCAGCCACCCCCTCGAAGCGTTACCTCGCCCTGACTCAACGTCACTGAGCGTGGCCGGCCGCCGCGCCGCGGCTGAGAGTTCGCTGCGAATCAAGCGCCCCCGAATCGGGTTTCGGCGACACGCGACCCCGCGGAAAGGCACCCTTGTCGTAGTGGACGACATCGTCACGACCGGGTCGACCTTGGCCGTCGTGACGGGTCGGCTCGAGGAGGCGGAGATGCAGGTCACAGGCGCTGCCGTCCTGGCCGCCACCCAACTGCGGCGATCGCCGCCCGGCGGATTGGCCGGATTGTCGCGGCGAGGCACCGAAAAGGTGGAACGTCCGGCATCTGGTATCCCGAACGAGGGGTGACGGGAGAGCATCGGCACGTTAGCGTCTTGGTGACGAGGGTAAGAGCTTCCGCCTACCCACACCGCCGGCAAGGCGCAGCGTTCCGCGAACCGCCGCACCGGAAAGGAGTCGTCTCATTCGCGATCGGTTACACCGGGTGATCTGAACTCCCGGCGTCACCGGCACAGCACCACCGCGTCGTAGTTTCGGCGCCCAGAAAAACTGCCTTCAGTCCTGTTTAGGGCGGCGGGCGGGGCGGTCGGATGGCTGTCGATCGGGCGCCTGCAAAACAGAACGTTGGGGGAGGTCACGAGTGGACATTGTCGTCAAGGGCCGCAACGTAGAGGTTCCCGACCACTACCGGGAACACGTCGCCGACAAGCTGAGCAAGGTCGAGCGTTACGACCAGAAGCTGATGAGAGCGGACGTCGAGCTGTTCCACGAGCGCAACCCGCGCCAGTCGGACAATTGCCAGCGAGTCGAGATCACCGTCATGACGAGAGGCCCGGTCATTCGTGCCGAGGCCTGCGCCAAGGACTTCTACGCAGCCCTGGACTGCGCCATCGCCAAACTCGACGGCAGGTTGCGCCGCTCGGCCGACCGTCGTCGCGTCCACCGCGGGCGCCGCGCGCCCGTCTCGGTCGCCGCCGCCACCGCGAGCCTGCCGACCGACCTCAGCCTGGCCCAAGCGGCCGAGGAGACGTCATCCGTCGCCACCGCCCTGGCCGAGCACGACGAAGACCAGCCGTGGCGCATCGTGCGGGAGAAGGAACATCCCGCCGACCCGATGACCGTCGACGACGCTCTCTTCCAGATGGAGCTCGTCGGCCACGACTTCTATCTCTTCCTCGACAAGGACAGCGGCCGCCCCAGCGTCGTCTACCGGCGCCGCGGCTACGACTACGGCATCCTGTCGCTGGAGACCACGGGTTAGTCACCCATCAAGCCGAGGGCCTTCCGTCAGGAGGTCCTCGGCCAGGAGGACGTACTGCACGTCGTCGACCCGGCCACCGTCCGGGCCGGGCAGGCGCGAGCGCATGTACGCCTCCTGCCGGAAGCCCGCCTTCTCGAGCACCCGCTGCGAGCCCTTGTTCGACGGCACCGCGCCGGCGATCAGCCGGGCCACGCTGGTCTCGGCGAAGACCCAGAGCGAGAGCAGCTGGGCCGCGCGGGTCACCAGGCCACGGCCCCGGAACGCCGGCAGCATGCTATATCCGATCATCGCCTGACCGGTGACCGGCTCGTCGTTGAACAGGCCGATGTCGCCGGCCGGCGCGCCCGTGGCCACGTCCTCGATGACCAGGTCGGCCCGGGTGCCGGCCAGCCAGTGGGCCTCGGCCCAGAAACAGCGCTGGTGGATCTTCTCCGGCGTCGGCGGCACCGGCGGCACGCTGGTCGCCACCACGTCGGGCAGCCCGAGCAGCTCGGTCAGGAACGGCACGTCGCCCGGTCCGAGCGGGCGCAGCCGCACCACGCCGTCGGTCAGCTCGCCGCCGGGCAGGTCGGGCAGCAGCCGGGGGACCGGGCCGCCGTCGTCGCTCGCGAGCCGGGCGAAGGCCAGCATGTCGTCGCGGCCGCCGGCACGGTTGGGTTGCGCGCCCCGGCGTACACCCTCTCGCTGATATCCCGCGGCCAAGGCCACTCGCTGGCTGACCGGGTTGTCCCAGTGCGTCATCAGCTCCAGCCGCTGGAGGCCGTGCTTGAAGGCGTGCGCGCTCAGGGTCCGTACGGCCGCCGTGGCCACGCCGCGGCCGCGCGCCCACGGACCGACCCAATAGCCGATCTCGGCCTGGCCCCGGCTGGGCACCGCCTTGTCGAAGCCGACGCCGCCGAGCAGCTCGTCGGTCCCGGGGTCGGCCACCGCGTAGAAGGCGCCGCCCTCGGCGAACAGCGAGCCGACGCGCTCGGCGATGAAGGTCTCGGCCTGGGCGACCGTGAAGGGCGAGGGGACCACGGTCAGGAACCGCTGGGACATCTGATCGTTGTAGCCCTCGGCGAGTGCTTCGGCGTCCTCCGGCCGGAAAGCTCGCAGACGCACCCCTTCACCGTTGATCTCCGCGCTTCGCACGCGGCCCATCCTGCCCGAAGGACTGCGCTCTAAGCGAACTTGTTGCGCCGTTTCGCCCCATTTGTGCGGTTAACCGGAGGCTCGGGTCACAGCTTCGGAGGAAGGGTGCCTACCATGGTTCCGCAGACTGTCTAGGGGAGCGCTGACCCGTGTCGATATTGGAAAAGGTCCTACGCGCCGGCGAAGGCCGCATGGTGCGACGGCTCAAGGCGATCGCGCAAGCGGTCAATTCGATCGAGGAAGACTATGTCGACCTCACGGACGACGAGTTGCGCGAGTGCACCCTGCAGTTCCAGGAGCGCTACGCGGACGGCGAGTCCCTCGACTCCCTGCTCCCCGAGGCGTTCGCGGTGGCCCGCGAGGGCGCCAAGCGGGTGCTCGGCCAGCGGGCGTACGACGTCCAGCTCATGGGTGGCGCCGCCCTGCACTTCGGCAACATCCCCGAGATGAAGACCGGTGAGGGCAAGACCCTGACCGGTGTGTTCCCGGCCTACCTCAACGCGTTGAGCGGCAAGGGCGTGCACATCATCACGGTGAACGACTACCTCGCCCAGCGCGACGCCGAGTGGGTCGGCCGGGTGCACGTCTTCCTCGGCCTCACCGTCGGCGTGATCCTGCCCAACCGGCCCGCCGCGGAGCACCGCGAGGCCTACCTGTGCGACATCACGTACGGCACCAACAACGAGTTCGGCTTCGACTACCTGCGCGACAACATGGCGTGGTCGAAGGACGAGCTGGTGCAGCGCGGCCACAACTTCGCGATCGTCGACGAGGTCGACTCCATCCTCATCGACGAGGCGCGCACCCCGCTGATCATCTCCGGCCCGGCCGAGCACTCGGCGCGGTGGTACGGCGAGTTCGCCGCCCTGGTCCAGCGCCTCCAGCGCGGCAAGGAGGGCGAGGCCGACTACGACGTCGACGAGGCCAAGCGCACCATCGCGATCACCGAGCGCGGCGTGGCCAAGGTCGAGGACCGCCTCGGCATCGACAACCTCTACGAGTCGGTGAACACCCCGCTGGTCGGCTACCTGAACAACGCCATCAAGGCCAAGGAGCTGTACAAGCGCGACAAGGACTACATCGTCGACGAGGGCGGCGAGGTCCTCATCGTCGACGAGTTCACCGGCCGCATCCTGCACGGGCGCCGCTACAACGAGGGCATGCACCAGGCCATCGAGGCCAAGGAAGGCGTCGAGGTCAAGCAGGAGAACCAGACGCTGGCCACCATCACGCTGCAGAACTACTTCCGCCTCTACGAGAAGCTCGGCGGCATGACCGGTACGGCGCAGACCGAGGCCGGCGAGTTCAACAGCGTCTACAAGGTCGGCGTGGTGTCCATCCCGACCCACCGGCCGATGGTCCGCATCGACCACCCGGACGTCATCTACAAGACCGAGAAGGCGAAGTTCGACGCGGTCATCGAGGACATCGCCGAGCGCCACGCCACCGGCCAGCCGGTGCTGGTCGGCACGGTCTCGGTCGAGAACTCCGAGATCCTCTCGACGCTCCTGCGCCGCCGCGGCATCCCGCACAGCGTGCTGAACGCCAAGTTCCACGCCCAGGAGGCGACGATCATCGCCCAGGCCGGCCGTAAGGGCGGCGTCACGGTGGCGACGAACATGGCCGGCCGTGGCACCGACATCCTGCTCGGTGGCAACCCCGAGTTCCTCGCGGCCAACGACCTCCACCAGCGCGGCCTCGACCCGGTCGAGAGCCCGGAGGAGTACGCCAAGGCGCTCGAAGAGGTCCTGCCGACCTGGAAGGAAGCCTGCGACGCCGAGGCGGCCGAGGTGCAGGCCGCGGGTGGTCTCTACGTGCTCGGCACCGAGCGCCACGACTCCCGCCGCATCGACAACCAGCTGCGCGGCCGCTCCGGCCGTCAGGGCGACCCGGGCGAGTCCCGGTTCTACCTGTCGCTCCAGGACGACCTGATGAAGCGGTTCCGGGCCGGCGCGGTCGAGGCGGTCATGGAGCGCTTCAACATCCCGGACGACGTGCCGATCGAGTCCAAGATGGTGACGCGCCAGATCCGCAGCGCGCAGACCCAGATCGAGGGCCAGAACGCCGAGATCCGCAAGAACGTCCTCAAGTACGACGAGGTCCTCAACAAGCAGCGCCAGGTCATCTACGCCGAGCGCCGCCGGGTCCTCGACGGCGAGGACATGCACGACCAGGTCCAGCACATGATCGACGACGTGGTCACCGACTACGTCATGGGCGCCACCTCCGAGGGCTACGCGGAGGACTGGGACCTCGAGCAGCTCTGGACCAACCTCAAGCGCCTCTACCCGCTGACCCTCACCATCGAGGACGTCATCGACGAGTCCGGCGGCGAGCGCCAGACGATCGATCAGGACTTCCTGGTGGCGCAGCTCAAGGACGACGCGCAGAAGGCGTACGAGGCGCGCGAGGAGGAGCTCGGCGCCGAGGCGGTGCGCGAGCTCGAGCGCCAGGTGCTGCTCAACGTCATCGACCGCAAGTGGCGCGAGCACCTCTACGAGATGGACTACCTGCAGGAAGGCATCAGCCTGCGGGCGTACGCCCAGCGCGACCCGGTGGTCGAATATCAGCGCGAGGGCTTCGACATGTTCAACCAGATGATGGACGGCATCAAGGAGGAGGCGGTCGGCTACCTGTTCAACCTGGAGGTCCAGGTCGAGGAGCAGCCGACGGTGACCGTCGACCCGAGCAAGGCGGTTCCGCTGCCGGCGGGTGGCGTCATGGCCGACGACAGCGCCAACGAGACCGAGTCCGACCGGGTCGAGGTCCGGGCCAAGGGTCTCGGCGGAGCCCGCCCGCCGCGCAACCTCCAGTACACGGCACCGGCCATCGACGGCGAGGCCGGCGAGGGCTCGCCGGTCATCCAGCCGCAGCAGCAGTCGCAGGCACCGGCCCTGGGCATCGGCCCGGGCGGTTCCCCGGTGCCGGCCAGCCCGGCCCACACCCCGTCCCCGCAGCGGCGCGGCGCGTCGCCCGCGGGCCAGCAGGAGTCGAACGGGCCGTCCCGTAACGCCCCCTGCTACTGCGGCTCGGGCAAGAAGTACAAGCGCTGCCACGGAGCCCCCGGGGCAGTCTGATCCAGCGCATTGAACGGCCCGCCGGCGGAGATCGCCGGCGGGCCGTCGTGCTTAGCGCCGCCCCTGGTGGATGAGGCGCAGGGCGGTGGCCGCCCACGCCTGCTGGTGGAGCTCCATGCGCAGGGCCGTGGCCCACGTGTGCTCGCCGATCTGGAGGGGCGCGGCGGCCTCGACGACGCCGGGCCGGGGCTCGCAGAGATGCAGGCGCAGGATCGCGACCGGCACCGGCTTGCGGGCGGGCCGGCGGCCCGCGCGGAGCCCGGCCAGCCGGGCCAGGCCCTGCGCGCCCTCGGAGACCACGTCGGCGGCCTCGGCCGGGCGGGCGAGGTGGCGGAGGTGGGCCGGCGGGCGATAGCCGTTCAGGACCTCCACACAGGCGTGCAGGAACCGTTTGACGGCCAGGCCGGCGTCGCGTGAGGCCCGCGCCGCAGCCTCCGGCGCCGGGACGTCGGGGCTCACCAGGACGGCGCCCGGCCGCGCCGCCGCGGGACGGGGCAGATCGAGGGCCAGCTGGCCGGAGGACCACGGGCCGGCGGCGGCCTCGTCGTCGAACGGCGGCTCGCAGCGCGGAGCGGGCCGAACCGCCACCGCCGATCTTCGGTCGCTCCCCATCACGCTCACCCCAGTTTCTTGCGTTTACCTTCGTTTGCATACGACAGCGATTCTTCCGGGGCGCGTGAGGGCGGGGCAACGGGACTTGACCCATGCGGGAAGAGGGGCAAAAGGTGCTAGTCGGCCTCGGGCGTGACCAGTGGGTTGCCGGCCACCCAGGCGGCCGTCTCGGCGTACTTCCGCTCGATGTATTCCTCGAGCTTGACCCGCTCGACCCGCCACTGACCGCGCCCGCCGATCTTGATCGCGGGCAGCTCGCCGCTGCGGACCATGTGGTAGACCTGCGAGTCCGAGACGTTCAGCTCGGCGGCGACATCGGCCAGCAGCAGGAATCGGGGCTCCATCCGCGTCAGTTTGCCACTGACAGCCTACGTTTGCCGTCCCGTGTCCTCCGGCGCCGAGATCGGCCGTGCGGGTAGAGGGCTGGAGTAGACGACGCTGGTGGTCACCGCGCCCAGCCCGGCGATGCGGCCGGTCACCTCCTCCAGATGGCGCATGGAGCGGGTCAGCACCTTGAGGAAGAAGCAGTCCTCGCCGGTCACGTGATGCGCCTCGACGATCTCCGGGGTGGAGTCGAGCAGCGCGTGGAAGGGCCGGTAGTTGCCGGTCGGATAGCGCAGCCGCACGAAGGCCATCACCTGGAGGCCGACCCGTTCGGGCTCGATCCGGGCCTGATAACCGGCGATCACCCCGGACTCCTCGAGGCGCCGGATGCGCTCGGCGACGGCGCTGGGCGACATGGCGACGGCACGGGCCAGTTCGGCGTACGACGAACGGCCGTCCCGCTGCAACTCGGCAAGCAGACGCCAATCGGTGCGGTCGAGCGCGATTTCCGTGGCCATGGCGGCCATCTAAGCCTGTTTCCCCGCCCGCCCGCCAGTTCCGCCGTCGAAGTGCCATGGAGCAAGATCCGCCAGGCTCCTACTTTGGTGCCATGACGACAACATCGCAGGTCAAACCCTCAGGCATGCCCGACACCGGGAGCGCGGCGGCGTTCTTCGCGGCGCGGCTGAACTTCCAGACCGACGTGTCCGACGTGCGGGCCGGGCTGGCGGCCGGTGACGGCTTCGTGCTGATCGACTCGCGGTCGCGGGCGGCCTGGGACCAGGGCCACATTCCCGGCGCGCTCCACCTGCCCACGGCGGAGATCGCGACCAGGGCCGCCGGCCTGCTGGACCCGGCGGTCCCGGTGGTCACCTACTGCTGGGGCCCGGGCTGCAACGGGGCGACCCGGGCGGCGCTGGCCCTGTCCCTGGCCGGCTACACGGTGAAGGAGATGATCGGCGGCATCGAGTACTGGATCCGCGAGGGCTTCCCCTTGCGCACCCTCGACGGCGACGTAGCGGCCCGGCCGGATCCCCTCACCGCGCCGGTGGCCGGCCCTCTTATCGCGCCGGCCGCCGGCTCGCAGGGCGGCCCGATTGGCGGCCTCGTCGCTGGGCTGATCGCCGCGGACGGGCGGGAGGCGCCGGCCTGCGGCTGCTGAGGGCGGCGACCCGGCACGCCACGATCCGGACACGACTGGTGGAATGGGCCTACCCGGAGCCGCCGCGGCGGTGTACTACGGGGACGGTTCAACCGCAGGAGGAGACGTGCCGATCACCGAGCTGGTCCGGGTCTACGTGCCGGCCACCGTGCCGCTGCTCGGGGCCCTGCGCGCCTCGGGGCAGCTGGGCGCCGGGCCCCTGGAGGCGCACGCGGTGACCCCCGCGCTGCGCGAGTGGTACGCCGAGGGCGATGAGGAGGAGCTCGAATACGTCGCGTTCACCCGCGCCGCCCAGGCCGCCCTCCAGCTGCTGCGCCACGACGCGGCCGCCCCTCGCCGCCGCGTGGTGGTCTCGGCCGACGTGCCGGCCTCGTCCCTGGTGGCCCAGCAGAACGAGCTCGGCTCGAGCACGGTCGAGCTGCGCCAGCCGCTGTCGCTCAAGGAGGTCGCCTCGATCCACGTCGACGGCGCCGACGCCGCCGAGTCGGTGGCCGCGGCGGCCGACGTGGTCGACGAGGCCCTGGCCGGCGACCCCGACGCCCAGTTCACGGTCGACAGCGCCGAGGACCACGAACTCGAGTGGTACGCCGTCTCCGAACTGGACGAACTCCTCTGACCCGCCCGGCTCAGTCGGCGGTTTTGTCAGACTTACCGCTCGCGACCTTCTCGGCGGCCGCTTCCTTGTCTTCCTCGTCGCCGGCCTCATCGGCGGCTTCCGGCGCCGCCGCGGTGGCCGCCGGCTCCTCCGGGGTGCGGCGGACGCGGCCCGAGCGGGAGACCGGTGCGACCGCCGGGGGCTCGTCGTCCTCCTCGTCGTCCTCGGCCGGGCGGATCGTGCGGCCCACGGCGAACATGGCGCTGAGGGCGCCCACGAACAGGACGACCAGCGCGCTGTTGAGCCGGGCGCCGCTGAGCATCTGCTGCACCACCAGCTCCAGATCGCTCACCTTGCCGGCCAGTTCGAGCACGCGGGAACCGGCCGTGCGGGTCAGCAGCTCGGCGACCACCAGCAGCAGGCCGGGACCGCCGCCGGCGACCGCGTAGAAGCCCCACGGCACGTCCAGCTCGCCGCTGCGCTTGCGGGCGCGGCGGAGCAGTTTGTAGGCCACCAGGCCGGCCGCGAGACCACTGAGGAACGACTGACCGTACGAGAACCACTGGGCGGCGCTGGCCTGTGAGGACTGTGTGTCCCGCGAGCCGAGCGCGGTCAGCAGCGGGCTCTGGAACAGGTTGAGGACGAAGCCGACCACGAAGACCGCGACCGAGCCCCACCCGATCGCGGTGATCACGCGGGGGACGCGGAAGCCGGCCAGGGCGCCGCCGATGGTGGCTGCGGCGGCGATGGTGCCGCCCACCACGGCGTACATCCAGCCCTCGGTGTTGATCGTCACGACCGTGAGAGCGCCGATCAGGCCGATGAGCAGGCCCGTGCCGGTCGCGACGGCGAAGCGTGCGGTGGCGCCGAGCGTGCGGCGGCGTGAGATCAGGCCCAGCACGGCGAGGCCGACGGCGGCACCGGTGACGAGCGCGGCCGAGATGGCACCCGGAAGCGCGTACGCCGTGGAGGTCACCTCCATCTCGGCGTCCTCACGGCCCGTGATCGTCGCGCGGGCCGACCACAGCATGGCGCCCATCCAGATCAGGGTGGCGAGCGCCAGGAGAAGACCCGTCGACGAGGGTTGCTCGGCGCTGGCGTCCGCTTTGGGCGGCGCTGGGGTTTCCTGCTCACTCATGGCCCTCAGAGTAACCGCCGAACCTCGGAGGAGCGGCCGGGCGTCCACAGCCCGGCTTGCCAGACAATGCGGCTTTTGGGGGTCGCCGCGCCGAATTCGGGAACGCGTACGTACCTTTTCGTCCGTTTGCTGCCCGGCATCGCCGTCTGACCGTTTAGGTCGCGCCATTTTACCTGGTCAAGAGCAAGTTTCGTGGCCGAACGCGCCGGGCCGACACTCGAAGTCGGACTGTCTGTGCGGGACAGTCGTTTGTGGAGACGCAAAATGGACGGATCGGGCGAAATCCTGGACGTCGGCGCGACAAAGTGGCAGCTTAGAAGGCATGCCCGACTCTCAAATCAATCCCACGGCTGCCGCTTTGCTCGGCCTGCTCCACGAGGGGCCCATGACCGGCGGACAGCTCATGGCGGCTGCCGAACGCCGCCTCGGGCCATACTGGTCGATGACGCGGAGCCAGGTCTACCGCGAATTGCCGGTTCTCGCCGAAATGGGCTATGTCCGTCTCGGTAAGCCCGGACCCAGATCCAGCCAGCCCTACGCCATCACCGCCGCCGGCAAGCGAGCCTTCAGCCGGTGGCTGGCCGAGTCTCCGGGCCGGGACGCTCTGCGTAACCCGGTCGCTCTCCGTGTCGCCTTCGGGGAGCAGCACAGCGGCAATCAGTTGCAGACCCTCTACACCGGCGCGAGCGAGTACCACTCCGAGGCGCTCGCCATGGCCAAGGAGCAGGCGAAGGAGGCGAAGAAGGCGGGGGACTCGTACGGCGCGGCCGCGCTGGAGTTCGCCGTCGCCTATCACAAGGCCGCTCTCAGCTGGCTCAAGGTCGCACCGGCCAACTGAACAGGTTGCAGCCCCGGCCAGATCTTGGCCGGGGCAGCGTATTCTTGACTGTCGTGACCGCTGCCGACTATCCCGAGCAACTCAAAGCCCTCGACGCCACCCTGCGCAACATCGAGAACGTCCTGGACGTCGACAAGCTGCGGCGGGACAAGGCAGATCTCGAGGAGCAGGCCTCAGCGCCCGACCTCTGGGACGACCAGGCCCGCGCGCAGGACGTCAACAGCCGTTTGTCGTACGTCTCCGGTGAGATCAGCAAGCTCGAAAGGCTGCGCTCCCGTCTCGACGACGCCGGCCTCCTGCTGGAGATGGCCGAGGCCGAGGGCGACAGCGCCTCGGTCGACGAGGTCGGCGAGGAGCTCGTCACTCTCACCAAGGCCATCGAGGAGATGGAGGTCCGCACCCTTCTCTCCGGTGAGTACGACGCCCGTGAGGCAGTGGTGTCGATCCGGGCCGGCGCCGGTGGCGTCGACGCCGCCGACTTCGCCGAGATGCTCCTGCGGATGTACCTGCGCTGGGCCGAGCGCCACGGCTACCCGACCGAGGTCTACGACACCTCGTACGCCGAGGAGGCCGGCCTCAAGTCCGCCACCTTCGCCGTCAAGGTGCCGTACGCCTTCGGCACGCTCAGCGTCGAGTCCGGCACCCACCGCCTGGTCCGGATCAGCCCGTTCGACAACCAGGGCCGCCGGCAGACCAGCTTCGCCGGCGTCGAGGTGATGCCGGTGGTCGAGACGACCGACCACATCGACATCCCGGAGAACGAGCTCCGCGTCGACGTCTACCGTTCGTCGGGTCCTGGTGGACAGAGCGTTAACACCACCGACTCCGCTGTGCGCCTGACGCACATTCCGACGGGCATCGTCGTGACGTGTCAGAACGAGAAATCGCAGCTTCAGAACAAGGCCTCGGCCATGCGCGTGCTCCAGGCGCGGCTCCTCGAGCGCAAGCGCCAGGAGGAGGAGGCGGAGCTCGCCGGCCTCAAGCAGGACACCACTGGATCATGGGGGGACCAGATGCGGTCGTACGTCCTCCACCCGTACCAGATGGTCAAGGATCTGCGCACTGAGCAGGAGACGGGCAACCCGTCGTCGGTCTTCGACGGCGAGATCGACGAGTTCATCGAGGCCGGCATCAAGTGGCGCAAGACGTCCGAGAAGGCCAGCTGATCCCGGGCTCCAGGTGATCTCCGTACGCTTGGCGACGGCGCCCGGACGGTCTGTCCGGGCGCCGTCAAGTTTTGACGCCTCGGGTGCAATTTGGCGGACCCGGCGGGGTTGGCGTTTTCGTTACACCGCGTAGACTGCGTTCCCGTGATTCAGCTCGAGAACGTGACGAAGACGTACCCCAAGGCGTCTCGGCCGTCGTTGGACGATGTCAGCGTCGGTATCGAGAAGGGTGAGTTCGTCTTCTTCATCGGCCCCTCCGGTTCCGGCAAGTCGACGATCATCAAGCTCCTCCTGCACGAGGTCGCTCCGACCCAGGGCAAGGTGATGGTCAACGCCAAGGACGTGACCTCCATCCGCTCGTGGAAGATCCCGCACTTCCGCCGCTCGATCGGCTGCGTGTTCCAGGACTTCCGCCTGCTGCCCAACCGCACCGCGTACGAGAACGTGGCCTTCGCCCTCGAGGTCATCGGCAAGACCAAGGCCGTCTCCCGGCGGGTCGTGCCCGAGGTCCTCGAGCTCGTGGGTCTCGGCGGCAAGGAGCACCGTTACCCGCACGAGCTCTCCGGTGGTGAGCAGCAGCGTGTCGCGGTGGCCCGCGCGTTCGTCAACCGGCCGCTCATCCTTCTCGCCGACGAGCCCACCGGTAACCTCGACCCGGACACGTCGATCGAGATCATGCGCCTGCTGGACCGGATCAACCGGACCGGCACCACGGTCGTGATGGTCACGCACGACTCCAACATCGTCAACCAGATGCGCCGCCGCGTCATCGAGATCGAGAGCGGCCGCATCGTTCGTGACCAGGCCCGAGGCGTCTACGGCTGAGCCGGCTCCGCCCCCCCCATCCCCCAAGAGATTGACTCGGTAATGCGCGGAGTCCCGGAAGGAACCCCCCGATGCGCTTGAAGTACGTCCTCAACGAGGTCCTGGTGGGCCTGTGGCGAAACGTCACGATGACGGTCGCCATGATCATCACCATGTCGGTCTCGCTGACCATGCTGGGCGCTAGCGTCCTGCTGTACTTGCAGGTCGACCAGATGAAGGATTACTACTACGGGAACATCGAGGTCTCGATCTTCCTTCGCTCGGACGTCACCGAGGCCCAGCGCCAGGCGATCGACCAGGCGATCTCCTCGAACCCGCTGGTCGCCGAGCGCACGTACGAGACGCGCGAAGAGGCCCTCAAGCGCTTCCAGAAGCTGTGGGAGGACTCGCCCGAGTTCGTCAAGGCGGTCGGCCCCAACAGCCTCCCCGAGTCCTTCCGGGTCAAGCTCAAGGACCCGGAGCAGTACAAGACCTTCGCCGATCAGATCAAGGGCCTCCAGGGCATCCAGGACGTGATCGACCAGCGGACGCTGCTGGAGAAGGTCTTCAACATCTTCAACGCCATCCAGGTGGGTGCGCTTGTGGTCGCGGGGGTGATGGCGTTGGCCGCGCTGCTCCTCGTGGGAAACACCATCCAGGTCGCGGCGTACAGCAAGCGGCGCGAGGTCGCCGTGATGAAGCTGGTCGGCGCCTCGAACTGGTTCATCCAGGCCCCGTTCGTGCTCGAGGCGGTGGTGGCCGGCCTGAT
This sequence comes from Actinoplanes sp. CA-131856, assembly GCF_050956135.1. GTDB lineage: Bacteria > Actinomycetota > Actinomycetes > Mycobacteriales > Micromonosporaceae > Actinoplanes. The sequence continues at coordinate 1,061,192 of NZ_CP191849.1, forward strand.
CGGCGCCATCCTCGGCTTCGTGGCGCTGTTCGTCAGCAAGGTGGTGCTCTTCGACCACAAGTTGCAGGCCTTGACGAACATCCTCACGCCGATCGACAACGGCAACGTCTGGCTGATGCTGCCGGTGCTCGCGGGCGTGGGCGCCGTGGTCAGCGCGGTCACCGCGTGGGTCACCCTGCGCTTCTACCTGAAGGTCTAACGCTCGACGCTGTCTCACACCACGGCCGCGTTCCCTTTCCAGGGGAATGCGGCCGTTGGGCGTTTCCGGCGGGTACGGTGGCATCCCGTGGGGTCTTATAGCCGGATTTTTGCCTTCTTGGTGATTTGTGCGAGTCTGCTCGCCGCGCCGAGTCCGGTCGGCGCCGACCCGAACAGCCCCGATCAGGCCGCCCGGGCCGTCCATCAGGCCGAGGCCGTGCTCGAGGAGGCCACCGACGCCGCCCGGGCCGCCGCCCGTCGCCTCGAAGCGGCCACCGCGGCCATGCCCGCCGCCCAGCGCAAGGTCGCCACCTCCCGTGGCTCCGTGGCCGCCGCGGTCACCGCCGCCAACACCGCCTCCCGCCGGGCGCAGGCCGCACGGGCCGCCTACGACCAGGTCGCCGGCCGCTTCCAGCAGGCGCAGGACCGGGTGGCCGAGTCGCGCTCCCGGGTCGACCAGATCGCCCAGGCCAGCTACATGGGCAGCAACATCGCCCGGATCAACATGCTGGTCGAGGCGACCGGCCCGGCCGACATGATGGACCGGCTGAGCCTGGTCGAGCAGATCATGCGCACCCAGCAGCGCGAGGTGGAGACCCTGGTCGGGGCGCGGCGTGAAGCCCGTACGGAACAGGACCGAGCCGGACTCGCCAAGCGCGAGGCCGAAGAGGCCGAAGCCGCGGCGAAGGCCAAGCTGGCGGCCGCGAAAGCGGCCCAGATGGCCGCCGAGCGTGCCCGGAAGGCGCTGGAGGCCCTGGCCGCGAGCCGGGCCCAGGCGCTGCGCGTGGCGAACTCCCAGCGGGCCGCGGTGCTCGCCCGCTACCGCGCGGCCAAGGCCGAGGAGGCGCGGATCCAGTCGGCTCTGCGCGGCTACTCGGTCAAGTCGGGGGAGACGCGCTACGAGGGCGGCCGGCTCTACATGCCGGTCAACGGCTGGAAGTCCAGCGACTACGGCCAGCGATACGACCCGTACTACCGGGTGTGGCAACTGCACGCCGGAGCGGACTTCGCGGCCGGTGGCGGCACACCGATCCACGCCGCGGCGTACGGCCGGGTGATCAGGGCCGGATGGGCCGGTGGGTACGGCCGCTACACCTGCCTCGACCACGGCAAGATCAGCGGCGTCGGCTTCACGACGTGTTACGGGCACCAGTCGGCGATCCTCGTGCACATCGGCGAGTACGTGCGCCGCGGCGAGATCATCGGCCGGGTCGGCACCACCGGCGCCTCCACCGGCAACCATCTGCACTTCGAGACGCGCTTCGACGGGGTGCCCCGCAACCCGGTGCACTACCTGCCGTCGTGTCTGTGTTGACCCCTGTAACATTGACGGGTTGGTTTCGTACTCGTCCATAGGGGGTCGCTGGTCATGCCACGCGAACAGGGGCGCAAAGTCGTCGCCTCCAACCGCAAGGCCCGCCACGACTACAGCATCCTCGACACGTACGAGGCCGGTCTCCAGCTCACCGGCACCGAGGTCAAGTCGCTGCGGGCCGGCCGGGCGTCGCTGGTCGACGCGTTCGGCCAGGAAAACTACGGCGAGCTCTTCCTGCACGGCATGCACATCCCGGAGTACACGCAGGGCACGTGGACCAACCACGAGCCCCGCCGCACCCGCAAGCTGCTGCTCCACCGCGAGGAGATCGCCAAGATCCGCGGCAAGCTCCGCGACGACGGCGTCACGCTGGTCCCGCTCCAGGTCTACTTCAACAACGGGTACGCCAAGGTCGAGATCGGCCTCGCCAAGGGCAAGAAGAGCTACGACAAGCGGCAGGACTTGGCGGCACGAGACGCCCAGAAGGAAATCAACCGGGCAGTCGGCCGACGTGCGAAAGGCATCAGCTGAGGTATGCTCCGCCCGCTTCTTTGATCTTCGCGGGGGGAATCAGCCGTTGCCTTCCAAGCATTCCGTGCGCCTGTTCGGCCCCGCCCGGTTCGTTCTGAGCTTCGCGGTCGCGATCCTCGTCCTGTTGGTCGTCTGGATCGCGGTGCGGGCGGTCGGCCCGGCCGAGGCGGCCCGGCAGCCGTCGGTGACGCTGCCGTCCATGCCGCAGGTGCCGCTGGCCATCTCGAACTCGCCGGTGCCGCCCACGTCGGCCGCACCCACGTCGGCCACGCCGTCGACGTCCCGGTCGGCCTCCCGCACCCCGTCGGCGTCGCCGTCACACAGCCGAACGGCGACCACACCTCCGCCGTCGAGCACGAGTTCCAGCCCGCAGCCGGAGAAGTCGACGTGGAACCCGACGACGAAGCCGGCCACGACCGCGCCGACCACGGCACCCACGTCGGCCAAGCCCCAGAGCGACATCGAGGCCCAGCTGTCGGTGACGGCGAGCTGGGAGGGAGGCTACGTCGCTTTCGTACGGGTGGAGAACGACGGAGACGCAGCGGCACAGTGGCGCGTCAGCGTGTCGCACTCGGGGCTGGACGACATGGAACTGCGCGGCGTCTGGAACGCGACGGGCAGCCGGAACGGCAGCAGCCTCAGCTTCAGCGGCGGTTCACTGGCCCCCGGCAAGTCCGCCACGTTCGGCTACCAGATCACGAAGAGCGGCCGGGGCAACGCCCGCCCCGCCGGTTGCAGCGCCGTGGGCGGATCTTGCAGCGTGAGGTAAACTTTTCGGGTGCCGCAGTGATGCGGCCCGACTAGGGGGTGACTGGTTTCGACTTCGTACGTGGAGACAGGGGAAGCGAGCCGAGGAAGCCGACGTCGTCTCGAGAATCGGTCGTCGGAAACTTATAAGCGCCAAGGATAACTCCCGCGCTGACTTCGCTCTTGCCGCCTGAGGTAAGTAGCAAGTCTGTCGGCCTGGGGTCGCCTTCGACCCAGTAGCCGGCATCAGCTAGAAGGCTGGCCAAACAGTCCCAGTCGTGAGGACTGCACGGCGAGATCAAACACGACTGGGCCCGCCATCCGGACTTGCTCACGTGAGCCGGAGGGCCGAGTAGAGGCATAGTGAGCTGCGCTCGGAGAAGCCCTGACGAAGCAACGAAGGACCCGGGTTCGATTCCCGGCACCTCCACGGCATGGCGGCCCCCTGCTCGCGAAAAGCGCGAGCCGGGGGCCGTTTCGGTATGTCTGCTCAGGGGGCCGAGCCCCCTGAAACCCCCACGGTGTCTGTTGGTCGCGCTCTTGGGTGGATGGGCTGAGTTCAAGTACGCGGACACCACCTCCACGAGAGGGAGCCTGCTTGACCCGCAGCGGCGGGGAAGGGTCGGCTTGAAAGCGGCGGCACCAACGGTGCCGCCGCTTTCGTTTCCAGTTGGCTGCGGAGATCGCCGACCTGCCTCCTGGTCCAGGCGCCTTGAGCCGTAGCGAACGAGTTGAGGCAGGGCCCTGCCTCAACTGAGAAGCTCAGACGGGGTCCCTCGTCATGTCTGCTCCCGGGCCCGAGCCCCGGAAGCCCCACAGCGCGGTGGTTGCGCCGGACGTGACGGTCGCAGTGAGTTCCGCATGTCCCCATTGCGGGGAAGTCTGCCTTAGGTGGAGCGTTTGCCGTCCGGCGAGATTGGTGGCCGACGGGCGGAGCGCCCCGGTGTACTAACGTCTTGTGAGTGAAGGACCGGCCCCAGGCATATCAGCCTATGACGCTCGCCCGCCTCGGAGTTCTGCTGGACGGTGTTGATGACTCAACACGGTGGCGCCTCGTCGCAGAGTTTCTGGAGGAGTATCGCTGGGAGCCTGTTGAGTCGCGTCCGGGGCTTCTTGAGGCTGAGCCGGCTGGTACAGGTGATGAGCACTGGGACGTGTTTCTGGCTGCGCTCGCCGAGCATGTTGCAGCTCGTGACGGCCGCGACGGACCCGCCTGGGCGGGGTCCAGGTCCCTGCGGCGGTTCTGGTTCCCGTTCAACGGTCGTGCGGCGAGGGTCGATGCGGTCGTCCACGCGCCGGCAGCATTCCGGCGCCGCAACGTGTTCGTTGCTCGGCAGGAGCTGGAAGTGGCATGAGCGACGACGGTGTATTGCTTGATCGAGGTGCCATCGAGGATGCATTCCGACGGCTGGGGGACCGGCTGGCACGTCGACCATCCCGGTTTGCGGGTGTCGGCCGCCTCGCCTGAGCACCTCCTCGCGATGAAGGTCTTGGCTGGGCGCCGCCGGGACGCCGATGACGTGAAAGTATTAGTGGCGCACCTTGAATTGACATCGGTCATCCAGGTGCTGGAACTCCTCGCAGAGATTTTTCCGGAGGAAGAGGTCCCGCCGAGGGCTCGGCTGATTCTCGAAAGCATCTTCGATCCCGAGCAGTCTTGAAGTACCGGTGTAAGATCAGATGATGCCTTGGCCCGGAAGGGCTTAGGTGTCATCTGATCGACGGCTTTCCGCCCGTATGGATCTCGACCGGTGAGAACATTTTGGTGGAAGTAATTCGCCGAGAGCCGACGCGGCGAGGATGCCGTGTTTCGCGAGGAGCCGCTCGACCACTTCTAAACGCTGACGCTCGGTACGATGCTGAATCAATTGGCGACCGAGGCTGGCCAGCGTAGTCGCCAAGGATGCGGCAAGGCCGATGAGAGCAAGGGTTGCAGGCACTTCAGTAGCGCTTGGAATCTCTCGCGGTGAACCCCGCAAGGCTAACAAGAGGGTCGACCGGTATTCGCGTTCGAAATTCCACGACGTTGATCCTTCCGAATGGCGCGCCTCGCAGAGAAGGGGAGATCTGCAAATCTCGCTGTGCAGCATCTCAGCCGTTGGTCTCCTGGAGAAGGCCGACTTGTTGTCCGACTTGTCGTACCCACCTGTTGTCCGACCTGCCTCTGACCTGGCTTTTTTGAGATCTGACGCCGTTCGATCAGGCACAAAATCATGGGTGTTGGAGTTTTGTCGGTGATTGTGGGCGGTCAACGCCGATAATCACCGACACGCTGCTCGTTCAAGCAAGGCTTCATCGCTTGCCTCGTCAGGATCGTTGGCGGCAACGACGCTCGTCCGCTGAGGTTCAAGTAGGCCGACAGCATCTCCACGGCATGGCGGCCCCCGGCTCGCGAAAAGCGCGAGCCGGGGGCCGTTTCGGTATGTCTGCTCAGGGGGCCGAGCCCCCTGAAACCCCCACGGTGTCTGTTGGTTGCGCTTCTGGGTGGATGGGCTGAGTTCAAGTACGCGGGCACCACCTCCACGGCTGACGGCCCCTTGTTCGCGAAGACCGCGAACCGGAGGCCGTGTCGTGTGGCGTTGACGGGTGTCAATCTTTGGTCGCTGCTTGGATAGTGTCGGTCGGTGCGCTTCGCCATGAGCAGCTTGACCCACGTTCGGCTGAAGGAACTGCTGGCTGTGCTGCCGTTGACGCTGACGGTCGTCGCCGCGGTCGTCGCAGTGTTCTCCGATGCCGGCCGGTCGGGGGCCGTTCTCGTGCCCTTGACCGTCGCGAGCGCTGCCTGGGGGCATTTCGGCTGGCGATGGCTGGTGCGCCACGACGACCAGGGAAACGCCGTCGTTGGCTATCTGGCGGGGTTGTGGCTGCTTGATGCTGGGCTCGTGCTCATCGACCCGGTGTTCGTCATCGCGGCCATCGCGGGCCTGATCGCAGCGGCAGTGCTGACGTTCGACTGGCGTGGCTTCCCGGCAGTGTTCGCGTTCTCCGTGCTCCTGCACGTGGTGTCGGGACCGCCGGAGAGCGCGGGGACGTGGGCCATCGCGCTGGCCGTGGTGGTGGTGCAGACGGTTCTGCTCGGTGGGTCGGGCATGGTCAGCCGGTGGGTCGAGAACCAGAACGAGCAGCGCCGGCAGGCCGTCGGGGCCCTCGAACGGGCGGCTGCCGAGAACGCGCTGCTGCAGGAACGGCTGGTCGACCAGGCGCGGACGGCGGGGGTCGCCGAGGAGCGCGCGCGGCTGGCCCGCGACCTGCACGACACGCTCGTGCAGGGGCTTGTCGGAGTGCTGCGCCAGGTCGAGGCGGCGCAGATCGAGCCGAGCGGCGTGCATCTGGAGCGCGCCGCCTCACTGGCGCGATCCACGCTGGACGACGCTCGCCGGTCCCTTCACGCGCTACGGCCGGCATCGTTGGCTGACGGACTCGTGGCCGCCGTGGAGAAAACCACGGCCCAGTGGGCCGAGGACATGGGTGTCGAGGCGGTCGTCCGGGTCGAGGCGGTGCCGGTCCTGTCCCGTACGGCGGAAGAAGTGCTCCTCCGCGCTGTGGGTGAGGCCCTGAGCAACGTGGGCCGCCACGCCGACGCGGGTAGGGTCGTGGTGACCCTGACCGGGATGGACGACGGGGTAGTGCTCGACGTGCACGACGACGGCCGGGGGTTCGATCCGGGCGCGATCGCCGCTGGGCACCTCGGCTTGTCGGGCATGCGCGAGCGAGTGCGGGTGATCGGGGGACGCATGGAGATCGAGTCGACCCCAGGCCAGGGGACCGCACTGTCGATCGTGTTCCCGCTCTCATGATCCGGCTGGTCATCGTCGACGATCACCCGGTGGTACGCGACGGGTTGCGCACCATACTGTCCGCGCGCGACGACATCACGGTCTGCGGGGAGGCCGGCGACGGGCCGGCCGCAGTCGCGCTCGTCGGCGAGGTGCGGCCCGACGTCGTGCTGATGGACCTGCGAATGCCCGACGGGGACGGCGCTTCCGCGATCGAGGAGCTGTCCCGGCGCGGTGATCCGGCGCGGGTGGTGGTGCTGACCACCTATGACACCGATGCTGAGATCCTGCGCGCCGTGCGCGCGGGCGCCTTGGGCTACCTGCTCAAGAACGCGACGCCCGACGAGGTCGTCGGGGCGGTCCGGGCCGCGGCCGAGGGCGGGTCGGCGCTCGCGGCCCCGGTCGCCGCGAGGCTCCTCGCCCACGTGCGGGGCGCCACGCCACAGCCGGCCCTGTCCGACCGCGAACTTGAGGTGCTGCGCGTGGTCGCGCGCGGCCGCAACAACCGGGAATGCGCGGCCGAGCTGTTCATCAGCCAGGCGACGGTGAAGACGCATCTGCTGCACATCTACGAGAAGCTCGGCGTGACTGATCGCGCGGCCGCGGCCGCGGTCGCCGCCGCGTTCGAGCGGGGGTTGCTCAGCGGGGGATGACAGGTCCATCAGCCGGGTGGTGGATTTCGACGATCAGCCGCCGGGTTCGTTGTCGATGAGGCGTTCCGGGCGAACCGTTGAAGCATGAGAGCCTTGATTCTCGTCCTGATCGTCCTCGTCGCCGGCTGTTCGTCACCATCGTCGTCATCCGAGGCCCGGGTGACGATCTCCCAGGGCGAACTGCGCGGTGTGGCCGACGGCGAGGTCACTGCCTTCCACGATGTTCCGTATGCCGCGCCGCCGGTCGGCCCGCTGCGCTGGGCGCCGCCCCAGCCACCCTCTTCGTGGGCGGGGGAGCGGGACGCGACCGACCCCGGCAGCCGCTGCCCCCAGCCCGACCCGGCCGGAAAGGTGATCGGCGCCGAGGATTGCCTGACCCTCTCGGTGCACCGACCCGCGTCGGGCGGCAAGCGGCCGGTACTGGTCTGGATCCACGGCGGCGGCTTCCGGCTCGGCGGCGCCGACGAGACCGACCCGCGAGCGCTCGCCGCCGAGAACGACCTCGTCGTAGTGTCGATCAACTACCGGCTCGCGGCCCTGGGCTTTCTCTCGGCGCCCGGCCTCGACGGCGCCGGCTCCTTCGGGCTGCTCGACCAACAGGCCGCCCTGCGCTGGGTGCACGACAACATCGCCGAGTTCGGCGGCGACTCTGACCGCGTCACCCTCTACGGCATTTCGGCCGGCGGCGACAGTGTCTGCTCCCACCTGGCGTCGCCGGCGTCGAAAGGCCTGTTCCACCGGGCAATCCTCGGAAGCGCTGCCTGCCACGGCACCAACGCGCTCGACGTGCTGGTGCCCGGCGTCGGGCCGGCCGGCGACACGTGGAAGACCCGCCCGGTGGCCGACGGGATCGGCGCGGCGTTCGGCAAGCAGCACGGCTGTGACGACCCGGCCACGCTGATGGACTGCCTGCGGGCGCTGCCGGCCGAGACCGTCGCCGCCGCCGGCCCGTACTACTTCAGCCCGACGGTCGGCACGCCCACGCTGCCCGTCCGTCCGTCCGAGCGCCTCGACCCCGACATCCCGCTGCTGATGGGCGTCGTCGGCGACGAGGGAGCTTCCCTGGTCGCCGGCGTCTACGCGCAGAAGCCCCTCGACCGGCAGGCATTCTCCGGTCTGCTCCGCAAGCTGGCCGGCCCCAAGGCCGACGAGGCTTTCGCTGCCTACCCGGTGACCGGCCCGAACGCGAACCGCGCCTTCGCCGACGTGTACGGCGACCGCGCATTCGCGTGCCCAAGTCTCGAGATCTACCGCAAGTTGGGCGACCGGGTGTGGGCTTATGAGTTCACTGAGCCCGGCGCCCCGCCGCTGCAATGGACGCCGTCCGCCGAAATGAGGGGAACCGCGAGCCACGGCTCCGACATGTCATTCCTGTTCACGTTGACCAAGGACAACCCGACGCTGACGCCGCCGCAGCAGGAGCTGGCCGCTCGTATGCGCTCCTCGTGGGCGTCGTTCGCCTCCGACGGCCGCGCGGACTGGCCGAGTTTCAGCGAGGGCGGAGCGGTCATGAACCTGCGTACTCCTGCCCCCGCTGTCGAGACTGAGGCCGCGATCAGCAACCGCCATCATTGCGATGTGTGGGGCTGATCCTCGAAGGCATCTCCGATCCTGAACACGTCGCTCAGCCGGCGGTGTTGCGCCAGCGGATCCAGAAGTTGCTGAGGTCTGTCGTTGTTGCTGACTGCAGTGCTGCGCGCAGCTCTGCCGGGCGTGCCACGCCGAACTTCTGGGTGGTCAAGTAACGCCGCAGCCCGGTGCGCATCGCGTTCCCGCCGATCAATGCCTCCAGCTCGTGGAACATGCAGGCACCGTCGCCGTAGACGGCGGGAACGTACTCGTCGCGGCGGGTGTCGTAGTAGTCCATTCCGGCGTCGAGGCGCATGGTGTCGGAGAACCAGAACGGCGCGCCGGCGCAGTAGTCGGGAATGCCGAGCAGCTTCGTGGTGGTGTAGTGCGTCAGCGACTCGTCCAGCCACGGATGGGCGTACTCGTCGTTGCCGACCAGGGCGTACCACCACTGGTGCGCCACCTCGTGCACGGCCGGAAGCGCGGCCGGCTCGGACAGGATGAGGGTCGGGTATTCCATCCCGCTGAAGCCGTCGAAGCCGCCGATCACGGTGTCCATTTCGGGGTACGGGTACGGGCCGTACTCGCCGGCCGCGAACTCCATCGCCCGCGCGACCTGCCCCTGCACCTCCGCGGCGGCTTCCGCGGTCACGTCCGGCGTGTACCAGGTGCGCAGGCGCACGCCGGTCGCCGTGCGCATCTCGGCGCGGCGGAACGGCCCCGCCGCCCAGGCGAAGTCGCGCACCAGCGGCGCGGTGATCGTCGTGGTGGTGCGGCCGCCGTTCCGTTTCTCCGCCAGCACGGTCCCGGTGGCCGGCACGGCGAGCTCGTCCGGGTGGTTCAGCGACACGGCGAAGTTGCTGGTCAGCGAATAGAAGCTTTCCGCGTTCGCCACGTACGGGGGTAGCTGCCAGCCGCGCTCGTCGCGTACGGCGAGCAGCGGCAGGGCGTTGCCGAGGAACGAGTACGGCCCGACCCGGCCGAACCGGTCCGCCCGCTCCGGCACCCTGATGGTCAAGTCGAAGGCGACCGCGGCGGGTTGTCCCGGCGCGGCGGGCCGGCTCAGGCGTACCGGCAGCGCGGTGCAGCCGACGGCGAGCGGGCCTGCCTTGCCGCCCTCGACGGCCGAGACGGCGATCGCCGGGGTGGTCGTACAGCCGTCCGGGCCGTTGCCCCACAGCCGCAGCCAGACGGTGTCGAGCGTGCCCGGTCCGTTGTTGACGAAGGCGACCCGCTGATGACCGCGCCAGGTGGCGCCGGTGTCGTCGGCCGAGAGCCGGACCTGGTAGGCGACCGGCTGCGGACCGGCGGCCGGATAGGCACCCGTCGCCGCGTCCGGGGCGGCGTACGCAGGCACGGCGGGTATGGCGGCCGCGACGACGGTGGTCGCGGCAGTGAACAGGCGTGCGTGTCTCATGGCGGTCAGGATCGGGGGCCGGGATCGACGTACGCGATCCTTTCGGGCAGGGTCGAAACATGCTGCGCCTGTTGTTCGAACCCGCCGACCGGGGCCGGGTCATCTTCGACATCGCCTGGCACGCGGAGACCATCGGCAGCGTGCAGGCGCTGCGGCAGCCCGTGTCCGGGCCGTTCCTCGACCGGTGGCGGCAGACCGTCCGGCCCCGGGTGCGCGGTTCGGCGACTGCACTCTTCGACGTGATCCCGGCCGAGGGCCTGGTCCCGGACTTCCTGACCCCGGAGGGATACAGCGGATGGCCCTCCGACCGGCTCGCCGAGGCGCTGCGGGGTACCGGCACGGCGACGGCCTGCGGTCAGCTGCGGGGGATCGACGACGCGCACCGCCGTACCCTCGTCGGACTCGCCGACGCGCTGGAGGCGTACCACCGAATTTGTATCGCACCCACGATGACCACCGTCGATGCGCTGCTGCGGGCTGAGCTTGCGCACCGCGCGGGATTGATCCTGACCGATGGCGTCGATGCGGCGCTGGCCACCCTGGGCCCGGACATCCGCTGGACGCCGCCGGTGCTCGAAGTGCGCTCGCCCGCCGAGGGTGAGGTGCGGCTGGGCGGGCGCGGGCTGCGCCTGGTGCCGTCGGTGTTCTGGAGCCGCCCCGGGGTGATCGCGGAGGCGAGCGGCTGGCCGACGCTGACCTACCCGATCCACCCCGCCCCCGCGTCCGCGGCGGAGCCCCGCGACGACCCGCTGGCCGCGCTCGTCGGCCCCACCCGCGCCCGGGTGCTGCGCGCCCTGGTCACCGGCCGCAGCACCACCGGGCTGGCCCGGGATCTGCAGATCAGCGCCGCCTCCGCGTCCGGGCACGTCACCGCGCTGCGGGCCGCCGGCCTGGCGGCCACCCGGCGGACCGGGCGCGCCGTTCGGCACACCCTCACCCCGCTGGGCCTGCAAGTCCTCGCGTCGACCCGGTTCAGGGCAGGTCGAACGGAAGCTTGACCCCGGCGAGCGCGATTCCTGCGCCGCATTAATGGTCGCCTCAGATTCGCTCGGTACGAAGTCGGCATCCGAAAGCGATGCAAACCGAACGGAGGAGGCCAGTGATGGCAGTCAACGCAGCGCCGCCCGGGGAAGTGCCGGCCGGCCGGTTGGCCGGCCGGTGGGTGCCGTGGTTGGTGATCGGCTTGTGGCTGGCGCTGGCGGCGGTCATGGTGCCGCTGAGCGGAAAGTTGAGCTCGGTCACGACCGACAAGGCCGTGGACACCCTGCCGGCCGGCGCCGAGTCCACCAAGGTGGCGGTCCTGGAGGACAGCCTGCCCGGCGGCGAGGACAACACGTTCGTCTTCGTGTACGACCGCGCCGGTGGCCTGACCGCCGCCGACCGCACGGCGGTCGAGCGCCAGTACGACACCCTTGCCAAGCGGTACCCGCCGACGGCGACGGCGGCGGCCGATGGCGAGGACGACGGCCCCGCGACGAGGGCCTCCGCCGACGGCAGAGCGATGATGTTCACCCTCCAGGTGAGCACGTCCTACGGCGCACCGGAAACTCTGATCGGCCCACTCCGTGAGGCCGCGAAGGACCGCCCCGCCGGCCTGGAACTCCACGTGACCGGCCCGGCCGCGATCGACGGCGACATGGACGCCATCTTCGACGGCATCGACCTTCAGGTCTTCCTCACCACCGTTGTCGTCGTCACACTCCTGCTGATCCTCACCTACCGCAGCCCGGTGTTGTGGTTCATCCCGCTGGTCGTCGTGGGCGCGGCCGCACTGACCGCGATGGCGACGGTCTATCTGCTCGTCAAGGGCTTCGGCATCGTGGTCAACGACCAGAACTCGGCGCTGCTGACGATCCTGGTGTTCGGCGTCGGCACGGACTACGCGCTGTTGCTCATCGCCCGGTACCGGGAGGCGCTGCACCACCACGAGAACGTCCGGGTCGCCATGGTCCACGCGCTCCGCAGCGCGGCGCCGGCCATTGTCGCGTCCGCGGCCACAGTGGTCGCCGGCCTGCTCTGCCTGCTCGCCGCGGACCTGAACAGCACCAGCGGATTGGGCCCGGTCGGTGCGGCCGGCATCCTGTGCGCGCTGGTGGCCATGCTGACGCTGTTCCCGGCGGTGCTCGTGGTGCTCGGCCGGCGGATCTTCTGGCCGGCCGTCCCGCGATTCAGCGCGGACGTGGTGGAGAAGCCGGGGCTGTGGGGACGGCTTGGCACCGCCATCAGCCGCCGCCGGTGGGTGGCGACGCTCGGCTCGCTCGGCGTCCTCGGCGTATTCGCCATCGGGCTGTCGGGCAACACCGGCGCCCTGCGGGAGCAGGACCAGTTCCTTTCCGCGCCGGAGTCGGTCACCGGCTTCACGGTTCTCCGCCAGCACTTCCCGGAGCTCGGCGGCCAGCCGATGACGATCTTCACGAGGCCGGCGTACGAGGAACGGGTCCTCGGCGTCGTCCAAGGCACCCGCGGAGTGGCCCTGGCCGTCCCGGAGCAGACCAGCGGTGGCTGGGCCACCATCTCCGTCTTCCCGGTGGACGCGCCGGACACCGTCGCCGAGTACGACACGATCAAGCGGGTGCGCACCGCTGTGCACGCGGTGAGCGGGGCGGAGGCGATCGTCGGCGGGCCGAGCGCGGAGAACCTCGACACCGAGGTGACCACCCGTCGCGACGAGAAGCTGGTGATCCCGCTGGTGCTCGCCGTCGTCCTCATCGTCCTCGGGCTGTTGTTGCGGGCGTTCGTGGCCCCGCTGGTCCTGATGGCCACCGTGATCGTCTCGTTCGCCGCGGCCTTCGGCGGCAGCGTGTTCGTCTTCGACACGATCCTCGGGTTCCAGGGCGTCGACTATTCGGTGCCGCTGCTGGCCTTCATGTTCCTGGTGGCGCTCGGCGTCGACTACAACATCTTCCTGGCCAGCCGGGCCCGGGAGGAGACCGTGCGTCTCGGCACCGGAGCGGGCATGCTCAAAGCCCTCTCGGCCACCGGTGGCGTCATCACCTCGGCCGGTCTGGTCCTGGCCGCCACGTTCGCCGTCCTCGCCACACTTCCGCTGGTGATGCTGGTCGAGGTCGGGTTCCTGGTCGCCTTCGGCGTGCTGCTCGACGCCCTGCTCGTGCGGTCGGTCCTGGTGCCCGCCCTCACCCTGCTGATCGGCCGGCGGATCTGGTGGCCGAGCCGGCTGTCCCGTCCAACGGCGGAGCCACCGGCCAAGCGTCAGTCGCTGGCCGACGAAGAGGAGCCCGCGCTGCAACGGTGAGCGGGCACCGTCCCGGGTCTTGTCAGGGGAGCCCCGCGGCCGGAAGGGCGACCCGAAGCAGCGCGCCACCGCGCGCGGAGCGGGCGATGGTGGTCCGGCCGCCGTGGGCCTCGACCACCCGCTGCACGATCGACAGTCCCAGCCCGGATCCCGGCAACGCCCGGGCGCTGTCGGACCGGTAGAACCGGTCGAACACCCGCGGTACGTCGGCGGCGTCGATACCCGGCCCGGCGTCGTCGACCTCGAGCACCGCCGACGCGCCCTCGGCGAAGAGCCGAACCTGGACCGGCTGGTCCGCGGGGGACCACTTGCCGGCGTTGTCAATGAGGTTGAGCACCGCCCGCTGGAGTCCGGCGGCCCGGCCGCTCACCCGCAGGGACGTGACGTCGAGCGCGACCTCGATGTCGGGCATGCGGGAACGCGCCCGGGTCGCCGCGGCCACCACCACGTCGGCGAGGTCGAGCAGCTCGGTGCTCTCGTCGCTGACGTCACCGCGCGCCAGGTCGGTCAGCTCGGCGGCCAGGGTGCTCAACTCGGCCACCTGGGCGCCGAGATCGTTGAGCAGCCGGGTCCGGCTCTCCGCCGGCAGGGCGCTGTCCAGGGTGCCGCGCCGATCGAGCCGGACCAGCAGCTCGACGTTGAGGCGCAGGCTGGTCAGCGGGGTCTTGAGCTCGTGGGCGGCGTCCTCGGCGAGGAGCCGCTGGGCCTGCCGGGAGTCCCGGAGCGCGGCGAGCATGTTGTTCATCGACTGGGTCAGCCGCCCGATCTCCCCACCGCCCTCGTCCGGGATGTCGGCGTCGAGATCCCGGGTCTGCGCGACGTGTACCGCGGCGGCGGTCAGCCGGTCGATCGGCGCCAGCCCGGTCCGCGCCACGGTCCGCCCGACAAGGGCGCCGCCGGCCACACAGAGCAGTCCGATCAGGAGCATGCCGAACCCGAGCTGGTTGATCGGGCCGTCGTCGGCGAGACGGGCCACCTGGACCGCCCCGTCGCCCGCCCGCAGTGTGTAGATCAGGTAGCCCTCGTCGCTGTCGGTCGACTCCATCAGATCGGCCGACGCGCCCCGCGCGACGCGCATGGCGTGCTCGCTGACCGGGGGCAGGGCGGGTTGGCCGACCGGCGTCCGGGCCGAGCCGTCGGGCAGGAGGACCCGCACCAGCCGATCGGATCCGGGATACGGCGGTAGCTCGACCCGGGCCAGACCGGCGCGCTCCGCGTTCGTCGCGAGGACGCGGGAGTCGGCGCGCAGCTGTTTCTCGGCGGTGTCCCGCAGCTTCCCGTCCAGCAGCTCGGTGGCCACCTGGAAGGCCGCGAACACGCTGACCGCGATGGCCGTCGCCGCGATCACCGTCATCCTGGTCCGCAGGGACCGCCGGCGCCACCATCGGGTCAGCCGGCCGGCGGGTCCGCTCACGGGGGAGTCTCCCGCAACGTGTATCCCAGGCCGCGCAGCGTATAGATCAATCGCGGCTCGCCCTCGGCCTCCATCTTGCGGCGCAGGTAGCTCACATATACCTGGAGGTTGTTGGCGGTGGTGCTCATGTCGAAGCCCCAGATCGCCTCGAACAGCGCGTCGCGGGTCAACACCCGGGTCGCGTTGCGCACGAGGACCTGTAGGAGCGAGAACTCGGTCCGGGTCAGATGCAGCGACCGTCCTCCCCGCCACGCTTCGAACCTGTCGGGATCGAGCCGGACGTCGGCGAACGACAGGACCTGCGACTCGTCGTCCCCTGGCGTGCGCCGTCGCAGCAGGGCCCGCACCCGGGCCAGCAACTCCTCGGTGGCGAACGGCTTGGGCAGATAGTCGTCGGCGCCCGCGTCCAGCCCGGCGACCCGGTCGGAGACCTGATCGCGGGCGGTCAGCATCAGCACCGGAAGATCCCGGCCGGCCGCCCGCAACCGGCGGCAGGTCTCCAGCCCGCCCAGGCGCGGCATCATCACGTCGAGGATCAGCAGATCCGGCGCGTCGCCACCGACCCCGTCGAGCACGGCGAGACCGTTGGCGACGGTGCTCGTGTCGTAACCCTCGACCTGGAGCACCCGCTCCAGCGACTCACGGATGGCCACCTCGTCATCCGCAATCATGATCCGCACGCCGGCCCGCCCCTCAGTCGGTGCTTTTCCGCTCATCCTCGCCGATCAACCTGAGGCCAGGATTAAAGCCGCCGCTGTTGAGGGATGTCGATAGCGTCTCGGGATGCGACTGAGTGTTCTTGGCGCCTGTGGGGCTTGGCCGCAGGCGGATGAGGCGTGTAGCGGCTTTCTTGTCGAGCATCAGGGGTTTCGGCTTCTTCTTGATCTGGGCTATGCGACCCTGCCGCGGTTGTTGAAGCGGATCGCCGCCGAGCAGGTCGACGCGGTGTTCGTCAGCCATGGCCATCCCGACCACTGCGCGGACCTCAACCCCCTGCTGCGGGCCCGCGTTCTGGGCGGCCGTGACTCGCGACCTCTACCGGTCTACGCGCCGGCCGGCGCGTTGGACGCGGTGCTGGCATTGGACCGCCCGGGGATGCTCGACGGCGCTTACGTGGTGCACGAGGTCGTTCCCGGCGCCCCGTTCGAAGTCGGGCCGTTCCGGGCCGAGACCCGGCTCTTGCCGCATTGGGTGCCAAATGCCGGAATCCGTCTGGTCGCCGATGGTCGAGTGCTCGCCTATACGGGCGACACAGGGCCCAGCGAGCATGTCGTAGACCTGGCTAGGAAAGCGGATCTCCTGGTGGCCGAGGCAACTTACTCCGACCACGTGCCGGACCACTCGAAGGGTTTCCTGTCGAGCGCGCGAACAGCCGCCCGCCAAGCGGCCGAAGCCGGCGCCGGCCATTTGCTGCTCACTCACCTCTGGCCGGGAACCGATCCGCACATCGTGCTGGAGGCGGCCGCCGGCAACTACGCCGGCTCCTTGGACGTGGCCGTCGGCGACCTCACCGTCGATCTGACCTGATCGGGCCACGATAGTCGGGTGCCGGGGGTCGGGAGCCCGTCAAAGTGGGGTGAGAAGGGGGCCTGATGATTGCCGCGCTCAATCGGCTTGTCGACCTGGTCGAGGAGTGCCTTGCCGGCGAACTCGACGTCAATGACGTGGCCGCGTCGCTTGGTACGACTGAGCATCATCTTCGGCGGATGTTCTCGTCGTTGGCGGGGATGCCGCTCTCGGAATACGTCCGCCGGCGTCGTATGACTGTGGCTGCCGCCGATGTTGTTCGGCGCGAGGACGACCTGTTGAGCATCGCCGTTCGGTACGGCTATGGCTCGACCGAGGCGTTCGGGCGGGCATTCCGGGCCGTCCATGGTGTCGGTCCTGGTGACGTACGCCGAGATGGCGGTCCCCTTCGTTCGCAACCACAACTCAGGTTCCGGCTGAGTGTCGAAGGGAGCAATCGCATGGATACCCGCATCGTCGACCGTCCCGCGTTTCGGCTCGTCGGGTGTGCCGCCCGCGTTCCGCTTGTCCATCAGGGCGTCAATCCGCATATTCAGCAGCACGTCTCCGGCCTGCCGGCGGAGACTCACGCACGTCTCAAAGGCTTGAGCAACACCGAGCCGCCGGGCCTTCTCGCCGTCAGTGACTCGCTCGATCCCGATCGCGCCGAAGGCAGTGAGCTCACCTATCTTCACGGCGTCGCCGTCACCCTCGGCACGCCAGTTCCCGACGGCCTGGACGCCATCGATGTCCCGGCCGGGCGATGGGCGGTCTTCCGGACCTCGGGACCGTATCCGCGGAGCTTGCAGGACACCTGGGCCGCCACCGCCACCGAATGGTTTCCCTCCAATCCGTGGCGTCTGCGGCCGGGGCCGGAGCTTGTCGCCGTGCTGGAGCGTGCGGACGACTTCAGCATCGCCACTTGTGAACTGTGGCTGCCCATCGAACCGGAAGCGGTGCCCTGAACGGGTGATGATTGAGCCGCCTCGGTCGAGGATTATGCGTGGGTAGGCGCATGAGAGAGGCTCCATGACTACCTTCGTAGGCCGCAGCGACGAGCAGAACCGCTTTCGTGAGGTTCTCCGCGAAGCTTCGGGTAAGCCCGGCGACGGGCCCGACGAGGGTTTTGTCGTGCTCGTGCAGGGCTATGGCGGCATCGGGAAGTCCACTCTGCTGAGCCGGTTCGCGGCCATTGCCGGCGGCCGGATCCCCGAGCTGGCGGTCGGCCGGTTCACCCTTTTCGAAGTGGACTGGGAGGACGATCAGAAGCTGCACGGCGAGGACTACATCGACTTCGCCGGGCCGCCGGTCTGGCGGGTTCTGGAACGCATCCGGGCCGCGCTCGAGAACGCCAGTCAGGGGTGGGGGTGGCGGGAGCGGCGCCGCCTCCAGGGGTTCGCCGACTTCCAGCGGCAGATCACCTGGCTTCCCGAGCTGGAGAAGCGGGCGGCCGAGCTGGGCCTGACCAAGCAGGTCGGGCACAAACCGATGTCGCCGCAGCAGGTCGACAAGGCGGTGAAGGCGGCCGGGCAGGCCGCCGAGGTGGCCGGGATGGCCGCGACCGTGGTCAACCCGGTGGGCGCGGCCGTCGGTGCGGCCATGGGGCTGGGATCGGCCGCGTTGCAGCGGCGGCCGGCCCGGCTCGACCCGGCGCTGTACCGGGCGCTGGTCGGCCAGGTCGACGCCTTGGTGACGGCGTTCAGTGCCGGTCTGCGCGCGCTGGCGAACAAGCAGCCGGTGGTGGTCGTCCTGGACTCGTGCGAGCTGCTGGGCGGGTCGGGTCCGTGGCTGCGGGAGCTGACGCGCCGCTGCGGCCGTCGCGTGGTCTGGGTGATCGGCACCCGGCTGGAGCCGGAGCTGCTCGCCGCCGGCGAGAGCGAGGCCCGCAACTACACGACGGAACTGGCCGACAGCCGGCTGCGGACCCTGACCTTGTCACGGTTCGACGATCGGACCGCGAAAAGCTTCCTTCAGCATCGCCTCGGTGACCTCCCGGCCCATCTCGACGTCCAGCGCGTGGCCGAACTGACACAGGGCGTACCGCTGGCCTTGGACTTCATGGCCAAGCTGCTGCACAGCCGGATGCAGAGGGGCCAGCGCTTCGACGACCTGTACGAAGAGGTCAGCAGCGACGGCTCGGTGTCCAGTGTGGTCAGAGGAATGGCGAACCGCTATCTGGCGCACGCCAACAAAGACCCCGGCTCGGAGCTGCACCGCGATCTGCCGCTGTTGTACGGGCTCGCCCTGATCGGCATCGATCACGACATACCGGCGCGCCGGACGTCGAACCCGTATCCCGATATGGCCGCTCCCGTTCCGGTCGACCGGGACCCGGACCTGCTGGCGGCGTTGTGGGGCATTCCAGCCGGCCAAGTGGCCGAGCAATTACCCGAGATAAGCCGCCGGCACGACTTCATCCACAGCGGTGACGGCACCATTCACCGTGACGTCCGCGACGCTGTCCGCCTGTTCATACTCACTCCCGTCCAGCGGGTCAGTGACACCGTTCAACAGATCAACCAGCGTGCCGTGCAATATCTTCGGGACCGATTGGAGGTCTGGGCCGGTCGCGAGGTCGAAGATCAGGTCATGGACGCCAGTTGGCGTACGACAAGTGTCGCTCTGCTGTGGCACACCTTCTGGCTGGATCCGCCCGAGGGCGTACGCCTGTTGCAGGGTTTCATCCCGCAGGCGGCAGTGCTGCAGCCGACTTACGCCCGCATCCTGCTCGAGGTCGCGAAATTCTTCCGCCCCTATTGCTCTCCCGCGCATCGGATCGTCGTCGACGGGCTGTTTCAGCTCGCCGGGATCGCCACCCCGTTCAGCGAGGCCGCGACCGCGAGTGTGGCGATGCGGGCCCTCGACGCGGGTGAGCCGCGAACGCCGTACGTCCATCTGCTCTATTGCCAGGCATCGTCGGTGCTCGGCCTCGAATTCACCGAACGGGTGCGGCATCTCCGGCTGGCCACCAAGTTCATCAAGCCGGGCAGCGGGCCGACCGCCGACCGCCTCGGCCAGATCGCCGGGTCGCTTCCCTATTTCGGCGATCTGAAGTCCAGTACGGACGCCGGCCAGCGGGCCGTGATCGACGGACTGCGCATCGCGGCGCGCTATCAACGCCGATTCAGCTCTCACAACGGGCTCGGTAACGCGCTGTACGACCTGGGCCGTTACGGGGAGGCGGAAGCGGCTTTCCGGCAGGCGGTGAGATGCGACGCCGGCAACGCGTACGGCCATAACGGACTGGGCAGCGCGTTGTACGGCCTCGGCCGTCACGAGGAGGCGGAAGCGGCGTTCCGAAAGGCGGTGCGGTGCGATCCGGACTTCGCGGTGGCCCACCGCAATCTCGGCAGCACGTTGTACAGCCTGGGTCGTTATGCGGAGGCGGAGGCGGCGTATCGCGAGGCGGTGCGGCGCGACGCCGGCAACGCGTACGGCCACAACGGTCTCGGTAACGCTTTGCACGGCCTGGGCCGCTACATGAAAGCAGAGGCGGCGTATCGCGAGGCGGTGCGGCGCGACGCCGGCAACGCCTACGGTCATAACGGGATCGGTAACGCGTTGTACGGCCAGGGGCGTTACACGGAGGCGGAGGCGGCGTTCCGGGAGGCCGTGCGGTGCGATTCCCAATACGCGTACGCCTTCAACGGCCTCGGCAACACCCTGTACAGCCTCGGTCGATACGCGGAGGCGGAAGCGGCGTTCCGGAAGGCGGTGCGGTGCGATTCCCAGTACGCGTACGCCTTCAACGGCCTCGGCAACACCCTCTACGACCTGGGCCGTTATGCGGAGGCCGAGGCGGCGTTCCGGGAGGCGGTGCGGTGCGATTCCGAGTACGCGTACGCCTTCAATGGTCTCGGTAACGCGTTGTGCGGTACGGGGTGTTTCAGCGAGGCGGGAGCGGCGTTCCGGGTGGCGGTGCGCTGCGACCCGGATTACACCACTCCCCATCGCATGCTCGGAATGCTGTTACTGAGCGAAAGCCGGTACGAGGAAGCCCGCGCCGAATTTGCCGCGGCCGGGCACGGCGCGAATGTGGTGCTCCTGCGCTGGGCCGTCGACCGCTGCCTCGAGCCGGCTCATCGCCGGACGACCCCGGAGGACGTTCTGAACGCGATAGCGCCCGCCGGAAACCTCGAGTTGTCGTCCTTCGCGACAGCGGAGATCCGTGCCCTCGCGCTTCTCGGCCGCGGCGACGTCACGGAGGCGGTCGAGGCTTTCCAGAACGGCGTGGCCGGCCGCCGGCCGAGAGACTTCTTCGAGCGTCCGCTGTACGACCTGGCGGCTTTCCCGGAGCCCGTGGCCGGCCTGGACCAGTTGCTGGACATCTGGCGCGAGATCATCGCCAAGAATCCCCTAGCCGCCGGGCCGTGGGGCGGCCCCGACTGACCAACGCGCCTACCATTCGACGATGGTGAATGGGCAGCGTCTGCTGGGCGATGACGTGATCGAGGCGCTCACCCGGTCGCGGGGCAACGCGGATCCGTCAGTGCTGGTGTCCTTTGTCGACACGCTGCTGGATGAGCTGCCGTGGTGGGACCGTTCGTGGCGGGTCGCTGACGTGGGAGAGCCGCGGTCCAGCTCTTCGTCACGAGGCCTGCCGCCCGGCGCTGTGCAGGTCGTCGAGGTGACGGTGCCGGGTTCGCTGGGCCGGAACGCGGATGAGGTGCAGCCGTTCTCGGCGCGGCTCCGGCTGTTGGGGGATCGGCTGCTGCGGTGGCAGATGAAGGCCGGAGACACGGTGATCGGGCCCGCGCTCGCCCCGGCCGGTGAATCAGAGCCGCATCCCTTCGGCGCCGTTTTCCGTCTCTTGGCGGAGATGCGAGGACTGACCATCCCGCAGCTGGCCCGGCGGACCGAGCGGGCGGAGTCGACGATCAGAAGGCTCCGCGCCGGCGGCCTGGTGCCCGAACGGACGCTGATCGAGGAAGTGGCCCACGCGCTGGATCTGCCGGCAGCGGACCTGGCCGCCATCGCCGACCTGGACCCAGCCGATCCTGGTGGACGGGCATAGTTCCCCGTCCAGCCTGGGAGGTGTGGGCGCGCCGCGGGGGAGGCGGCTATTTGTCGTCGTAGTGGCCACGGCAGGCGGCGATTTCGAGGTCGCCGCCTCGAATTCGATAGATCAGCCGGTGTTCGTCGTTGATGCGGCGCGAGGACCAGCCGGCCAGTGGGCCCTTCAAGAGCTCGGGCTTTCCCAGGCCTGTTCCGCGAGGGTCGCGCTGCACGTCGATGATCAGTTTGCTGATGCGCCGGGCCGTCCTCGGATCGTGACGGAGCCAGGAGTCGTACTCCTGCCACGCGTGGGGAGTGAAGACGATACGCAGGCTCACGCCGCCTCCGCGCCGGGCGTTGTGGGTGGAGAATCGGGTTCGAGCAGCGGGTGCTCCTCCACGAGGCCCGCGTCAGCCTGGGCGATGCTTTCCAGCAGGCGGCGTGCGTTGGAAGCCGACCCGAGAACGTGCAAGGTCTCGTTCATGGCGTTCCATTCGTCCAGCGACACGATGACCACCGCCTTGCCGCCGCCGCGAGGGATGACGCACTCCTCGGCATCGTCGATGACAGAGTCGACGACAGCGGCGAAGTTCTTACGCACATCGGTGATCGTCAGTACCTTCATGTCTGGCTCCCTGGCGGTACGGCGGGACGTACGTTCTAGCGTACGCCAGTCGTGAGGCATTGAACTCCTCTTTCTCTCTGTGGTGGTTGCTCCATGACTAGTCTAGGGCTGCTTGAGCCGCCTGTGGAGAAGGGGACATTGTCTGGCGTTGATCGCCTGGTGAAGCGGCGGTCCACGTACGCCATGGTCCGGCCTCCGGTTGCCTTGACGAAGGCGGGCTCGGTCTGTGGGCGTCCGGTCCGGCTCGGGAAGGTCTACAGCTGTTCGTCGCTGTCGGGGGATCGGCAGGACGTAGGGCTCGGGTGGCGGCGCCGCCTCTGCGGGCCGACCGGAACCTTTCCGCAGCGATCGGTGACGTGCTCGCTGCCGGGCGGCCCGCGACGTCGTAGGCGTGCATCGACCGGTTGGTTGATGGGGGAATCAGCAGCCGTGGATCTGCTGGGTCGATGTGGTGAGGGGCGACGGCCGGAACGATGAAGGCATGTCGCGCTCGAGGAACTTCTTGTCGTATCGGTCCAGCGGATCCGTTCTCAGCGTCTGCTCGAAGGACTCGGTCCTGTCGATCGGGTCGCTGGGGTCGGTTCTGTCCGTGGCGTCCGTGGGGTCGATCCTGTCGGTGCTGTCGATCGGCTCGTTCGGATCTGTGCTGTCGATCGGTGCCTTCGGATCGGTCCTGGCCGTCGGCGCTTTCGGCGCGGTCACGGCGACCGGGTCGTACGTGGTCGCCGCTCTTGTTGTCGCCGTTGTTCTCGTCGTTTTGGCTCTGCTCCGGATCGCCCGGCGCTAGTAGTTGCCGTTCTCCTGGAAGTTCTGCCAGGCGCCGCAGGGCGTCTTGTACTTGCCCTTCACGTAGCCCAGGCCCCACTTGATCTGGGTGGCCGGGTTGGTCTTCCAGTCGTCGGCGATCTTGCCCATCTTGTCGCCGGGCAGGGCCTGGGGAATGCCGTACGCGCCCGAGGACTTGTTCTCGGCCTTGTAGTTCCAGCCGCTCTCTTTGGTCCACAAGTTGTTCAGGCACGGGAACTGGTCGATGCCGAAGCCCTTTTCGAGCATCAGGGCGCAGCCGATCTTGCGGCTGCCGCTGAACTCGTTGCAGGAGGTGGGGATCGGGCCGTCGTAGGGGACCGGGCCGCCGTTCTCCAGGGCCTTCTTCTTCTCCTCGGCCTTCTTCTTGTCGGCGATGACCTGTTCCTCCAGGTCGTGCGCGCGGGCCGCGGTGAGCTTGGCCGCGGCCGCCGCCTTGGCCGCGGCGGCGCCCTCGGCCTCGCGCTGCCAGGCCCGGGCGGCGGCGTGCGCGCCCTGGCGCTGCTTGAGCAGGGAGAGATCCTGCGACTCGACCACCAGGTTCACCGCTGCGCCCGAGGCCGAAGGGGAGACAGCCTCCCGCTCCTTGCCCAGGTAGACGCCGCCGACCAGGCCGGCCACGAGCAGGCCGACCGATGCCACGCGAACGCCGAGGCGGCCCAGACGCCGTTCCACGAGTGGTCCCTTCGCCGAGGATCAACGGCGAATACCATCACGCATCGACCCCTGTCGGCGAAACAGCAGAACGCGGATGTGACTGTAGTCACATAGTGGGGCGAATCCAGGTGGAGATGTGGGACCCGCTCTCGTTGTGGAACGGATCGCGGGACCAGGACTCCCAGCGATGCTCGAGGTCCATGCCGGCCAGTTGCGCCATGAGGTCCAGTTCGGCCGGCCAGACGTACCGGAAAGGAATCTCGGAGATCTCGCCGTCGACGACATGGACCGAGCTCATGGCCTGGGTGGCCGGCTCGTAGGTGTCGAAGCCGAGCCGCGTGGGCGTGACGGTGAACGGGACGGCGGTCTGGCCGGGCGGCAGTTTGCGCAGCTCCGGGACCATCACCTCGATCAGGAACCGGCCGCCCGGGCGCAGATGGGCGGCGGCGTTGCGGAAAGCGTCGACCTGACCCCGCTGCGTGGTCACATTCATGATCGTGTTGAAGACCAGGTAGACCAGATCGAACTCGCCGTCGACGCGGGTCGTGGTGAAATCGCCGACCGTCACGCCGATCCGCTCGGCGCCGGGCTTCGGGCGCAGCCGGGCCAGCATCGCGCGGGACATGTCGATGCCGTGCACCTCGACCCCGCGCTGGGCCAGCGGAACCGCCACCCGGCCGGTGCCGATCGCGAACTCCAGCGCCCGCCCACCGCCGGCCAGGCCGGCCAGCACGTCAGCGGTCCGCGCCACCACGGCCGGATCGAACTGAGGATCGTTGGGGATGTCGTACTTCGCGGCGACCGCCTCCCCGAAGAAGCCATCGGCGTCCGTCATGCGGTCACGGTAGCTCGATCGGCAGCTTCAAACCCTCCAGCGCTGACGCGCAAGGGCAGGTCCGTCGCTCGGGGAGCTTGGTCACGGCTTCCAGCAGTACGTCCCGGAGCCGCTCCGTGTTTTCCGCGAACACCCGGAAAACCTCCTCCTGGGTGACGCCGTGCTCGCCCTCGACCCCGGCGTCGAGGTCGGTGACCAGGGCGATCGACGTGTAGCAGAGACCCAGCTCACGGGCCAGGACGGCCTCGGGATGACCGGTCATGTTGACGATCGTGCCGCCGATCGAGGTGAACCAGCGCGACTCGGCCCGGGTCGAGAACCGCGGGCCCTCGACCACGACCATGGTGCCGCTGTCGACCGGGCCGACCGGGCGGGCCGCCTCCAGCACGGCGGCGCGGCCGTCCGGGCAGTACGGGTCGGCGAAGTTCAGGTGGACGGCGCCGGTGTCGTAGTACGTCTGCGCGCGCCCGCTGGTCCGGTCGATCAGCTGGTCGGGGACCACGAACGTGCCCGGGCCCAACTCGGGCCGCAGGCCACCGACGGCGCAGGGCGCGACGATTTGACGTACACCCAAAGCGCGAAGCGCCCAGAGATTGGCCTGATAGGGGATCTTGTGCGGCGGGAACCGGTGATCGCGTCCGTGGCGCGGCAGGAACGCGACGCGGCGGTCACCCACTCGGGCGATCGTGATCGGGTCGGAGGGCGCACCGTAGGGCGTGGACACGACGTGCTCAGCCGCGTCATCCAGGAGGGCGTAGAGCCCCGAGCCGCCGATGACACCGATCTCCGCCGCTGCGTTCATGGCCAGACCTTATCGGTGGCCGGAAACTCGGGCTAATGTGCGTTCATGGCGTTGGTGGAAGCGTTGTGCGTGACGCTGCGGACTGCCCGTGTATAGCGAGGGTCAGCGGATCGGAGGCCGGTCGATGGAGTCCATGACCGGCCGGCTCCTCGTGGCGACACCCACTCTCAAAGACCCGAATTTCGACCGTACGGTCGTGCTGCTCGTGGCCCACGAGACGGGCGGCGCCCTGGGCGTGGTCCTGAACCGCGCGACGGAGGTGCCGGTCTCCGACGTCCTCGGCACGTGGGGCGAGCTGGCGGGCGACCCGGCGGTCCTGTTCGAGGGCGGCCCGGTGCAGCCCGAGTCGGCGATCTGCCTGGCCCGCACCCGCCCCGAGGTGAAAAAGAGGGTGTCCGGCTTCCATCAGGTGTCCGGCGCCCTGGGCACGGTCGACCTCTCCACCGATCCGGAGCGCCTGCGCGACAGCGTGGCCGGCGTCCGCGTCTTCGCGGGCTACTCGGGCTGGTCGGCGGGCCAGCTGGAGGAGGAGATAGCCGCCGGTTCATGGTTCCTGCTGGACGCCCTGCCGGGCGACCCGTTCATCAACCGCCCCGACGACCTGTGGGCCATGGTCCTGCGCCGCCAGGGCGACATCTTGGCGGCGGTGGCCCACTTCCCGCCCGACCCCGCGATGAACTGAGGGGGAGGGGGTCCCAGCGGGCACCCGCGGAGGGTGTGTAGTATTTCCTCCGTGCCCGGGTGACTGGGGACAAAGGCAAGGGGCTGTGGCGCAGCTGGTAGCGCACCACACTGGCAGTGTGGGGGTCAGGGGTTCGAGTCCCCTCAGCTCCACCCTTGCAAAACGCCCGGACTGGTGTCCGGGCGTTTTTTGTTGCCCATCATGTCGCAGGCGTTCAGTTTTGTTCTTTGTTCAAATAAACTGAACGGCGTGAAAAACCGAACGCAGGCTGGCTCGGCCGCTACGGAGCGGTTCTTGGAACTCGCTCGGCAGCGCCTGCAAGAGTTCGGCATAACCCTCGATCGGCAATCGCTTGGTGCGGACACCGACAGTGGAGCCGACGCGGTCGTCACCCTGTCTCGCGGCGATGTCACGGCGAAGTACCTCGTGCAGGTCAAGCCGATGACGTTGACCGCCCTGGCGCATGGGAAGAGTCTCGCTGGACCTCACTCGACGTTGGTGATCGGCAACCGGATCAGCCGGCGCAGTGCCGACGCCTTCCGTGAGGCCAACATTCAGTTCGTCGACACGCTGGGCAATGCGTCGATCAGATTCGGCGACGTCTTCGTCGACGTACGAGGGCGGGTCGAGCAGGACGATCAAGCGTCGAGGGAACGGGGTAAGGGTGGTGCCGGGTCGTCGGTGAACCTGTTCAGCCGCGGCCGGGCACAGGTCATTTTGGCCCTGCTCACCTGGCCCGAATTGGTCAGCGGAGGTCGGCGCGAGATCGCAGGTGCGGCCGGGACCTCACTCGGGCAGGCGCACGATGTGATGACTCGGCTCGCGGAGGCCGGGTTTCTGCTGCCGTCGTCGCACGGCCTGGTTCGGGTCAATGAGCTGATCGACTACTGGACCGCCGCTTACTCGACTGGTCTCGGCCGGCGGCTCGGGCTCGCTGAGTTCCACGGTGATCCGAGCTCGCCGATCAAGAGTGAGCGTCCCCTCTACTTCAGCGGCGAGACGGCCGTCGGAGTCGATCTTGCGCGTCCGGCGACTTCGACCGTGTACCTCGATGTGCTGGAACCGAAGCTCGCCATCGCCAACCGGTGGAGTGCCAACCCGGACCGCATACCCAACATCTTCGTCCGGAAAAAGTTCTGGACCTCGCCGCATCCAGCTGAGGAGGATCCCGCCAGGAAGACACAGAACGCTCCCTGGCTTCTGGTCTACGCCGATCTGATGGCCACCGCTGACGCCCGCCTCGCCGAAGTCGCCAGGAAGTGGAGGGCGGACCATGCTCGATCTGACGAAGGCTGATTCCGCGCTCCTGCATCTGGTCGACGGGGTCACGGCGGAGATCCTCGCGAAGTCGACACTGCTGGCAGCCGGCGAAGTGATGCTTGTGGGCGCTCATTGCCGAGATATCCTGCAAAGCGCATTCGGACACGGGTTCGCGCTTCGCGCCACGGCCGACATCGATCTGGGTCTGGCCGTGGCGAACTGGGCTGCCTACGACGAGTTGGTGTCCAGTCTGCCCTCAGCCGGAAGCACCGGAATCCGCTTCCGGATCGCGCAGACGACCGCTGACCTGATGCCGTTCGGGCCCGTGGAAGATCCTCCGGGCACGGTGACTCCGGCGACCCGCCGCGAACCGATCAATGTGTGGGGCTTCGCCGAGGTCTACGCGGCGGCCCATCCGATGGACCTGCCCACGGCGGGAACCATTCGGATCCCCAGCGCCGAGGGGTATGCCGCGCTGAAGCTCGCCGCTTGGCTGGACCGGAGCGCCTATGGCGAGTACAAGGATGCCGCGGACATCGCCACAGTCATCTATTGGTACGTGAAATCATCGGCTGTCGGAAACCATCTCTACGAGACGGACAAAGGCCAAGATCTTTTGGTTCGGGAAGATCTGGACGAGGCCGCCGCTGCCGCTCGTGTTCTGGGGGAAAGCGTCGCCGGCCTGATCGGCCCGGAGCGGCTGTCCGAGATTTCCGACCGCTGGCTGGCCTCCTCCGAGGATCTGCTCGTCCACCACATGACGGTGACCAACGCGTCCGACTGGTCCGGTTCGGCGAATCGGCGGCAGACGCTTCTTCGAGCCATGACTCGAGGCTTGGGCCTCGGCTGACCGTTCCCAGCCTGGAACCAAGCCGGTCAGCGGCGCAGGCCGTGGAGCAGGAAGTCCAGGCGGCGTTCGTAGTCGGGGCGGGACTGCTTTGCGCAAGCTCGCAGGGCGGCGCCCCGTTCGAGGATCAGGTATGTCAGGTCGGTGGGGGTCAGGTCGGGGCGGATCACTCCCGCTGTCTGGGCTTCCTCCAGGAGCCGGCGGCCGAAACGGCTTGCCTTGTCGCAGAGGGTTGTCAGGTTTTCCGAGTCGGGGAGGGCGCGGACCAGGACGTCGTTGGCGGCGGGCTCGTCGTATTGCAGGAGCCACATGCGCAGCAGGTATTCCTCGAAGCGGGCCAGCGGGTCGGGCAGGGCCTCGACGGCCTCGATGATGTCGCGGATGCGCTCGGCCACCAGCTCGTCGACCACCGCGTCGATCAAGGCGCGGCGGCTGCCGAAGCGGTGGTAGATGGTGCCCTTGCTCACGCCGGCGGCCCTGGCCACCTCGTCGAGCGGGGTGGTCAGGCCGGAGGTGCGGAAAACGTCGAGGGCGGCCCGGCGGATGCCCTCGACGTTTCGTCGCGCGTCCGCGCGCAAGCGGGTCATGCCGGCTGGGTCTCCCTGTCCTCCCAGGAGAGGTCCAAGGCCCGGCGGAACAGCTCGACCGGCTGGGCGCCGGAGACGGCGCGCTTGTCGTCGAAGACGAAGAACGGGACGCCGCTGATGCCCAGCTCGCGGGCGCGGCTCAGGTCGGCCCGGATGTCCTTCTCGTAGCCCTTGGTGTCCAGGGTCTTGACCGCCTCGGCGCGGTCGAGGCCCAGCTCGGCCGCGATGTCGGCCAGGACGCCGTGGTCGGCCAGGTTGAGGCCCTCGGTGAACTCGGCCCGGAACAGGCGCTCGACCATGGCGCTCTCCTGGCCGTGCGCCTTGGCCAGGTGGATGATCCGGTGCGCGTCGAGGGTGTTCACCATCTGCGCCTTCGCGAACTGATAGTCGAGGCCGGCGGCGGCGCCGCGGGCGGCCAGCTGGGCGTGCGACGCCTCGATCTGGGCCTTCGGCATGCCGTGGTTGGCGGCCAGGTAGTCGTCGGCCAGGACCGCCTGGCCCGGCGCGAAGCCCGGGTTCAGCTGGAAGCTGTGGTAGCGGATCTGCACCGCCGAACCGTGCGGATGCTGCTCGATGGCCTCGGCCAGGACCGCGTGGCCCAGGTAGCAGAACGGGCAGACGACATCGCTCCAGATGTCGATCACGATGGGCTCGGCCGCCCGGCCGAACACGCTGCTGGTCATCAGTCGCACCATCCGTCCACGGAACAGGCGCCGGCGTCGTCCGCCGGCTCCAACAAGATCAGGCCGGCCACCGGGGTGGCCGGCTCGACGACATCGTCGGGTTCGTCCGAGGCCGAGGAAGGGGCCGGTGAAACGTTACTTGACTCCATAGTCAAGAACGTAGCTCAGCTGGACAGGAGCAGCCAGTTCACGCGGCGCATCATCTCGCGGGAGCTGAACGGCTTGGGCAGGAAGTCGTCGGCGCCGGCGGCCAGCAGGCGGGACGGCTCGGCGGTGCCGCTGATCATCAGGACCGGGATCTCGGCCGTGGCGGCCGAGTTGTGCAGCTCGGTGCAGACGGTGAGGCCGTCGAGCTGGGGCATCGTGACGTCGAGGATGATCACCTGCGGGCGGCGCTCGACGGCCAGGGTCAGCGCGGAGCGGCCGTTGTCCGCGGTGAGCGTGCGGAAACCGGCGACCTGGAGGCGGTACTCGATCACGTCGCGGACCTCGTCATCGTCGTCGGCGATGAGGATGCTGGGCGCGACCGGCATGGTGAACGGCCGGGAGGACATCGCCCGGGTGAACGCGTCGGTGTCCGTGGGGCGGTCGAGAAGCGCGGTCATGGGTTCTTCCTCCTGGAGAGCAGATCGCGCATCTCGGCGACGACCTGTTTCGGTGAGAGCGGCTTGGGCAGGTAGCGGTCGGCGCCGGCGCCGAGGCCCGCGTCGATGTCGTGTGCGTGGGTGTTGGCCGAGATCATGAGGATCGCGGTGTCGCGGCTCGCCGGGTCGAGCCGTGCTATCTGGGTCAGCTCCATTCCGTTGAGGGCGGGCATGCGGACGTCCGTGACGAGGCCGGCCGGGCGGGCGACCTTGAGGATCCGCGCCGCCGTGTTGCCGTCCTTGGCGGCGACGGTGCGGAAGCCGGCCGACTCCAGCGTCACCGTGAGCAGGTCACGGATGTCGCTGTCGTCCTCGGCGATGAGGATGAGGTTCTGGCGCTGAGGCATCGGGGGGAGGCCTTTCTTTCTCGGACACCCGCCACATCGGCCGCGTCGGGGTGACCTCCAGGGAGAACCAGGTTGCAGACCGGTAGCGCCTTCGCCGATCGCGAAAAGGTCTTTCCAGCGGCGCCGGGCCCGGGGGAGCGTGTGGCGATGGCGACCTTCTCCCTTCAGGCACAGCCCACCGCCGCCGCCGCGTGGCTCGATCTCGCCCGTGAGGCCGAGCGGCTCGGCTTCGACGCGCTCACCGTGGCCGACCATCCCGGCGCGTGCGCCTCGCCGTTCGTCGCCCTCGCGGCGGCCGCCGCCGTCACCTCACGGTTGCGGCTGGGGTCGTACGTCTCGAACGCCGGCGTCCGCGAGCCGATCCTGCTCGCCTCGGACGTGGCGACCCTCGACGTCGTCTCCGGCGGCCGGGCGTTCCTCGGTCTCGGCGCCGGGCACACTCCGGCCGAGTGGGAGGCGATCGGCAAAACCAGGCCGGATGTACGAGGCCGGGTCGATCACTGCATCGCCGTCGCCGAGGCGACCACGCGCCTGCTGGCCAGCGACGGCCTGGGCAAGCCGCGCCCCGTGCAGGAGAAGGTGCCGCTGCTCATCGGTGGCGGCAACACCCGGCTGCTGCGCTGGGCCGCGAAGAACGCCGACCGGATCGGCCTGTCCGGGCTGGGCCGCACGCTGGCCGACGGCCACTCGCACGAGACGCGGTGGAGCGCCGCCGAGATCGACGCGCAGGTCGAGCTCTGCGGCGACACTCCGGTCGAGGCGCTCGTGCAGCGCTTCGAGATCACCGACGACGGCGGGGCTGGCTACGCGGCGTACGCCGAAGAGACTGAGGAGAACGAGAGCGACGTGGCCGCCGGGCCGTACGCCTTCATCGGCACCAAGAGCGAGATAAAGGCCAAGCTGGCCGAGATCGAGCGCCGGTGGGGCATAACCCGTTTCGCCGTACGCACGACGGCGGCGGCCGAGGTTTTCGGAAGCTAGTCGAAGAGCTCGCGCTCGACCCGGCCCCGGTATTCGACGTAGATCGCGCGATATCGGGTCAGGGCGCCCTGGGAGTCGCCCGCGTCGAGCAGGCGCAGGATGTCGTCGTGGCCCTCGATCCAGGTGCTCCAGATGTCACTCTCGGCGGTCATGGCGAGGATGCGCATAGTGCGGGCCACGACGAGATCCACCATGGACTGCAGCTCCCGGTTGCCGCTGGCCAGGATCACGATGCTGCTGAAATCGGCGCCGGCCGCGCTGGCCGCGAGCACATTGCCGCCGCGCAGCGCCTCGACGAACTCCCGCTGCCGCTGGCGCATCAGCTCGACGTGGGTGGCGGTGAGGTTGACGACGCCCCACTCGAAGCCCGCGCAGGCGAGCACGCTCATCACGTCGATCAGCTCTAATGCGTTCTTCTGGGTGACACGGGTGACGTGGCGGGTGCGGTTGGGGGCGATGTCGATCAGGCCCTCGACCGAGAGCTGGGCGATCGCCTCGCGCACCGGGGTGATGCTCACTCCGAGGCGCTGGGCCAGCTCAGCATCCTTGATCAGGGTGCCCGGGGACAGCTCTCCGGTGACTATCTCGTTGCGCAGCTGGCGGACGACCGCGGCGGTGCGGGTCGGCGGGACCGCGTAAGACATACGGGCAGGGTACTCAGGGTGACAATAGGGTGCTTCGCCTACCCACCGAGTTCACCCGTTGTACCCGCCGTGAAGATCAGGCGCCGGCCTTGCAGACGTCGCTGCCGGTCGGTTTCTTGTCGCTGTCGTCGATCTTCCCGGTGGTGCAGAAGGCGGTCAGGTTCAGCTCGGCGTTCAGCTTGCCGGCGCTGTCGGCATCGGTGTTGCTGGAAAGGCTGACCGTCTTCACCAGAACCGCGCGGTCCTGCACGCTCTGAAGGTTGACCAGGAACTTGTCGAGGTTGGACTGGGTGCCCGTCGCGGTGAGCGTGATCGGCACCTCGACGGCCGTCGTCACGGTCGTCGACGCGGCCGGGTCGCCCGCGGTGAAGTTGCTGATCGCCACGTTCGTCGCGGCGCCGGTGGTCTGGAGCATGCGCAGGAAGTCGGGCTCGCCGTAGCTTTCCGGCAGGTTGGCCGCGAGCTCGTCCACCGACGCCTGATAGGTGGCCCTCTTCTTGTCCTGCGCGGCCAGCTTGGCCACCTCCTTGTTGAGGCGGAGCAGCTGGATGTTGACGTCGTCCGCCTCGGCCTGCACCGCGTCGGTGTCCGAGAGCTTCGGCGAGATCAGCAGGAACCAGGTGCCCAGGACCAGCAGGACGATGGCGGCGATCCCGCCGGCCAGCCAGACCTGGTTCGCGCGCTTCGCGTCCATCAGTCCCCCGTTCCGCAGGTAGTGGTGAAGCGACCGCAGAGGGCCTTGGTGGTGAGGTCGACCGTCAGGGCGAAGCTGTAGTCCTTGTCGGCCGTGTCGTACGACACCGACGACGCGTACGGCCGCGTGAGCTCCTCACGGGCGGCGAGTTTCTCGATGAACGAGGCGATCTTCTTCTTGTCCGATCCGGTCCCGCTCACCGAGATCGACGCGACGGAGGTGGCGGTGGCGGAACCGGACGACGTGTCGGACAGCGTCCCGGTGAGCCCGGTCAGGGTGACGCCGGCCGCGGTCGCGTCGGTGCGGACGTAACCGAAGTCGGTCGACCAGGGCGTGTCGGTCGCGAGCAGGGACTTGAGCTCCGCCTGCACCCGCGTCTCGTCGTTCATGAGACCGGTGACCTTGGAGTAGTCGTTCTTCTTGTCGGTTGCCTGCTTGACCATGCCGTTGGCGGTGTCGAGGTTCGTCTGTGCCTCGTCGTGCTGCTGGTTGGCGTAGGCGTACCAGCCCGCCAGCACACCGATCACCACGACCACGGCGCCGATCAGCAGAAATCTCGTCCGGCGGGCGTTGCGGCCGGCGGTGAGCTCGCCCGGCAGCAGGTTCGCGCGGATCGGCAGGATGCGCGACGCCTGTTCGGGTGAGACCGCGGGGTCGATCGGCATGAGGGTCGTCGTCGATGTCGCCATCAGGCTGCCGCTCCCAGGGTCAGGCCGATCGACACGGCGGCCGACGGCACGAAACTGTCGAAGCCGCGTTCGCGGCCCTTGCGCGTGTCCCGCAGGCGGCTGGCGCTGTCCGCGTACATCACGGTGATGCGCAGCTGGTCCTGCAAGTGCTCGGCCAGGCCCGGCATGAGCGCGCTGCCACCGCAGAGCGCGAGCCGGGTGACCTGCTTCTGCCGCTCGCCCGAGGCGAGATAGGTGAACGAGCTCCGCAGCTCGTTCACGAGCGGCCGGACCGCCTCGACCGCCGCCTCGACGGTCTCCGGGTTGCCGTCGCCGTGCAGGCCGAACCGGCACTTGAGCATCTCGGCCTCGCCCGGTGGCACGCCGAGCCGGCTCGCCATGGCGTCGGTGATCTCCTGGCCGCCGCGGGGCACGGTCCGCACGATCAGCGGCTCGCCGTCGGCGTGCACGATCACGCTGGTCACGTCGTAGCCGACGTCGACGATCGCCTCGACCTGGGTGTCGAGCCGGGAGGCGGCGCGCAGCATCGCGAACGAGGCCAGGTCGACCGCCTTCACGTGCAGGCCGGCCTTCTCGACGGCGGCCACCGAGCTCATCACCGCGTCCTTGGGCATGGCGATCAGCAGCCCGCGCACGGTCTGGTTGTCGCCCGGCACCTCGAGCGGATAGAAGTCGAGCAGCGAGCGCTCGACGGCCAGCGGCAGCGCGTCCTTGACCTGGAACGGCAGCGCCAGCTTCATCTCCTTGGGCGGCAGGTTCTGCAGGCTCATCTCGCGGACCACCAGCTGGGGGCTGGTCACCGCGATGCTGACGTTCTTGGAGCCGAACTTGCAGGCGGCCCAGAGCTGCTTGATGGCCGAGGTGACCATCATCGGGTCCTGGACCACGCCGCCGTTCACCGCTCCCGGCGGCAGGGGAACCTGGCCGAAGTTGCTCAGCGAATAGTCGTCCTTGCCACGCCGGACCTCGACGGCCCGGATGGAGGACGAGCCGATGTCCAGCCCGATCGGCGGTGCGCCTGCCATCGGAGTCCTTTCAGGCGGAGGGTACGAGGAGGGACGAATACCAGTCGGCGATCGGCGCGCCCGCGAAGACCGCGAGAAAAGCGCCGGCGAGCATGTACGGCCCGAAGGGGATCCGGGACTTGCGGCCGGCCCGGTGCATCGCCATGAGCGCGGCCCCGACCACGCCGCCGAGCAGGAACGCGGCGAAAGCGCCGATCAGCACCGAGCTCCACCCGAGCCAGCCGAGGTAGAAGCCGAGCAGCGGGGCCAGCTTCACGTCGCCGCCGCCCATGCCGCTGGGCAGCATCGCGAAGACGAAGTAGACGGCGTAGAGGACGGCCGCCGCGATCAGGCCCCGGCCGGCCTGGGCCCAGCTGTGGTGCGCGATCACGGCCGGCGCGATCAGGACCAGGGCCACCACGTACGACGGCAGCACGATCTTGTCGGGCAGGCGCATCACGTCGAGGTCGATGGCGGCGAGAGCCACCGCGATCGCCGCGAGGTAGAGGTACGCCGGCAGTTCCCAGGTGAGGCCGAACTTGGCCGTCACGGCCACGAACAGGACGGCGGTCAGCGTCTCGACCAGGGGATAGCGGGGGCTGATGGGCGATTCGCAGTCGGCGCACCGCCCGCGCAGCATCAGCCAGCCCAGCACCGGGATGTTGTGCCGGTTGCGGACCTCGGTGCCGCAGGCCGGGCAGTGCGAACGCGGGTGGATCAGCGACTCGTCCCGCGGCACCCGGTAGATGACCACGTTGAGGAACGAGCCGACGGCCAGGCCGAGGAGGGCCACCACGATGAGCACGAGCAGCATCGTCGTCGCCCTCCTCTAGTGAGCCGTGATCAGGAGCAGGTGCTCAGGGCGGTGGTGCCCGTGCTGCTCAGCGCCTTGACGGAGCCGCCGACGGAGCTGTCGTAGGCGTAGACCTTGCCGCTGCCGCCGCTGTTCGTCGCGCAGACCTTGTACGAGGAGCCCTTGGGCGTGCCCGCGGCCACGTAGGAGAACGTGGTGCCGTCGGAGAGGTTGATCTGGCTCGTCGCGGTCGACGCCGAGCTTCCGGATCCGGTGGTGGCGGTGCCGGTCAGCGCGAAGCTGGCGGTCTTGTTCAAGGCGTCGGCCGACGGGTACGCGTTGCCGTTGTCGGTGTAGAACTGCTCGATCTGGCTCACCGCACCCCGCACGTCGGACTGCGCCGACTTGTCCGCCGCGCCCTTGCGGTAGTTCAGGTACACCGGCACGGCGATCGCGACCAGGATGCCGATGATGACCACGACGACCAGCAGCTCGATGAGGGTGAAGCCCTCGTCGGCCTTCTTGTTGCGGAGCCGGTTGATGACGTCCTGCATAGGGGGTGCCTCCATGGCGATGTGGGGTAGGGAGCGACGGCGGGGTCCGTCAATTCGTCTGGATCTGCTGGCCGATGCTGAACATCGGGAGGTAGAGACAGATCACCATCGAGCCGACCACGGTGCCCATGACCAGGACCATGATGGGTTCGATCGATGCCGTCAGGGACTCGGCGGCGCTGTCGACCTCTCTGTCATAGAAATCGGCAACCTTGTCGAGCATCTGACTGATTTGACCGCTTTCTTCGCCGACTTCGATCATTTGGGTGACCATGGCCGGGAAGATCGGGTGGTTGCGCAGCGCCGAGGACATGGTGTTGCCGTCCCGGACGGCGTTCTGCACGTCCTTCATGGCCGCGTTGATGACCTCGTTGCCGGTGGTCTCGCCGACCACCGTCAAGGCCTGCATCACCGGCACGCCGACGTTGAGCAGCAGGCCCAGGTTGCGGGAGAAGCGGCTCATGGCGAGCTTGCGCAGCAGTGAGCCGAAGACCGGCGTCTTCACCTTGAGCTGATCGACCTTGTAACGGAAGTCGGCGTTGGTGCGCATCTGCTGCTTGTAGGTGACGGTGCCGGCGACGCCCACGATGATCACCAGCGGCCCGATCCACACCATGTTGTGGCTGGCCGTGACCAGGAACTGGGTGGGCGCCGGCAGTTCGCCGCCGAGGCTGGCGAACATGTTCTCGAAGATCGGCACGATCCAGATCAGCACCGCGGCGATCATGATGAAGGTGAACGACAGCACGATGACCGGATAGGTCATCGCGCTCTTGATCTTGCCGCGGAGCGCGGTGTCCTTCTCCAGGCTGTTCGCGATCTGCTCGAGCGCCTGGTCGATCATGCCGCCGGTCTCACCGGCCCGGACCATGGCGACCATCAGGCGGGGGAAGATCCGGTCGTGCTTGGCCATCGCGCCCGACAGCGACGCGCCGGCCGACACCTCCGCCCGCAGCTCGCCGATCGCCTTCTTCAGCGCCGGCGCCGAGGCCTGTTCCTCCAGGATCGCCAGCGACCTCAGCAGCGACATGCCGGACGAGGTCATCGTGGCGAACTGGCGCGCGAACAGCGCCAGGTCCTTGAGCTTGACCCGGCCACCGAGTCCCGGGATCTTGAGCTCCCGGTCGAGGCCCTTGCCCGCCTCGCTCAGCTCGAGCGGCGTCTCGCCACGCTGGCGGAGCAGGTGCCCGGCGGCCGCCTCGTTGGGCGCCTCGACGGTGCCCTTGCCGCGGTGGCCGGCAGCGTCGATGCTGCTGTACCGGTAGACCTTGGTGACCGGCATGTGATCACATCCGTCCCACGAGCCGTTTGAGCTCTTCCTGGGAGTGGCAGAGCTCGAGGGCGGTCGCCATGGTCACGGTCTGCTCGCGCACCTTCTCGGCCAGGTGCTGGTCGAACGCGAGCATGCCGTCACCGGCGCCGGCCTGCATGAACGAGGGGATCTGGTGCGATTTGCCCTCGCGGATGAGGCTGCGGATGGCCGGGGTCGCGGTCAGGATCTCGGCCACCACGACGCGGCCCTTGTTGTCGGCCCGCGGCGCCAGCGCCTGGGTGACCACACCCTGGAGCGAGGCGGCCAGCTGGGCGCGGATCTGAAGCTGCTGGTGCGGCGGGAAGATGTCGATGACGCGGTCGATGGTCTGGGTGGCGCTCTGCGTGTGCAGGGTGGCCAGCACCAGGTGGCCGGTCTCGGCCGCGGTCAGCGCGGTGGCCGTGGTCTCCAGGTCGCGCAGCTCGCCGACCAGGATGACGTCCGGGTCCTGCCGCAGGGCGTGCTTGAGCGCGCTGGCGAAGTCCTCGGTGTCCGCGCCGACCTCGCGCTGGTTGACCACGCTGCGCTTGTGCGGATGCAGGAACTCGATCGGGTCCTCGATGGTGATGATGTGTGCGGCGCGGCTGCGGTTGATCAGGTCGAGGATCGAGGCCAGGGTGGTGGTCTTGCCGGAGCCGGTCGGGCCGGTGACCAGCACCAGGCCGCGGGGCAGGTGGGCGAAGCGGGAGACCGAGTCGGGCATGCCGAGCTCGTCCAGCGGCTTGATCTCGTGCGGGATGGCCCGGAAGACCGCGCCGCACGAGTTGCGCTGCACGTAGAGGTTGCCGCGGAAGCGCGAGACGCCGGCGATGCTGTGCGCGAAGTCGAGCTCCTGCTTGTCCTGGAACGTTCCCCACTGCTCGGCCGAGATGGCGGCCCGGGCCAGCAGGGCGGTGTCGGCCGAGTTCAGGTTGCCGTAGCCCTGCAGCGGGCGCAGCGAGCCGTTGACCCGGATCATCGGCGGGGTGCCGACGGTCAGGTGCAGGTCGGAGCCGCGGGACTCGACCAGGGTGACGAGCATCTGGTTGAGCACGGCCAGGTCGCCCGGCGCGGGAGCGGCCGGCTCGAGGGGCGCCGCCTGCTGGGGCACCTGCTGGGTCGTGGACATCTGCTGCGGCATCCTTTTCGTTGGGTGGCGCCATCTGTATTCGGCACGCCGGGTGGCCGGTTGAGGGGCTCTTTCGGGCTATTCGGGTGAAGCGCTCAAAAACCGGATAGGCTAGACCGCCACGCGGGAGACCTCCCGCACCGAGGTCAGACCGCCCGCCGCCTTGGCCAGGCCGTCCGCGCGCAGGTCGTACATGCCCTGGTAGAGGGCGACCTCGCGGATCTCGTTGGCCGAGGCGCGGCGGATCGTCAGCGACTCGATCTCCGAGCTGATCGGCATCACCTCGTGCACCGCGATGCGGCCCCGATAGCCCGTGTTGGCGCAGTTGCGGCAGCCCTTCGGCGCGTACAGCGCCTCCGGCACGGCCAGGTCCTCGAACGGCCAGCGGGCGCCGACCAGCTCGGCCTCGGTCGGCTTGTACGCCTCCTTGCACCAGTCGCACAGCCGCCGGGCCAGCCGCTGGGCCAGCACGCAGTCCAGCGACGAGCCGACCAGGAAGGGCTCGATGCCCATCTCGGTCAGACGGGTGACCGCGCCCGGCGCGTCGTTGGTGTGCAGGGTCGAGAGCACGAGGTGACCGGTGAGCGACGCCTCCACCGCGATCTGCGCGGTGGCCGCGTCCCGGATCTCGCCGATCAGCACCACGTCCGGGTCGGAGCGCAGGATGGCCGGCAGCACCGCGGCGAAGGTCAGGCCGGCCTTCGCGTTCACCTGCACCTGGTTGACGCCGCGCAGGCGGTACTCGACCGGGTCCTCGACGGTGATCACGTTGACCTCGGGCTTGCTGATCCGGCCCAGGGTGGCGTACAGCGTCGTCGACTTGCCGGAACCGGTCGGGCCGGTCACCAGCACCATGCCGTGCGGCTTGGTGAACGAGGCGGCGAAGCGGTCCAGGTTGTGCTGGGTGAAGCCCAGCTTGTTCATGTCGAGGTCGATGCCGCCGGTGTCGAGGACACGCAGCACGATCTTCTCGCCCCAGACCGTGGGCAGGGTGGCGGTACGCAGGTCGACCGTGCGGTCGCGGATCAGCACCGTGATGCGGCCGTTCTGCGGAACGCGCTTCTCGGTGATGTCGACGCCCGACATGATCTTGATGCGGGAGGTCAGCGCGTTCATGACGCCGCGCGGCACCACGTCGACCTCGTGCAGCACGCCGTCGATGCGGTAACGCACCCGCATGTCGTCCTCGGTCGGCTCGAGGTGCAGGTCGGAGGCGCGGTTCATGACGGCCTGCTCGATCAGGCTGTTGACGTAGCGCACGATCGGGGCGTCGTCGGCACTGGTGGCCTGCGCCGTCATCGCGGACTGGTCGTCCTCCTGGTCGGCCATCTCGCCCAGGTCGCTGGCCTCGCGCTGGAGGCGCTCGATGATCCGGCGGACCTCGCTGCGGGCGACCACGGCCGGGCGCACGGTCATGCCGGTCGCGGCCCGGACGTCGTCGAGCGCGACCACGTCGCCCGGGTCGGTCACGCCGACCACGAGCTCGCCGTCGGACATCGACAGGCCGATGACCCGGTGGCGGAGCACGACCGGCAGCGGGATGCGCTTGAGCGCGGCCGGGTCGGGGGTGAAGCTGACCAGGTCGACCGTGTTGATGCCGAAGGCGGCGGCGGCCGCGGTGGTGAGCTGCTCCTCGGTGACGACGTTGTCGTTGATCAGGACGGCGCGGACCGACCGGCCGCTGCGCTGGGCCTCCTCGGCGGCCGCGTCGACGGCGCGCGGATCGATCCCGATCTGCTTGAGCGCGTCCAGCAGCGGGCGGAAGGTCTGGTCCATGACGTCCTTTGCATCGGCTATCGGTGCTTGCCTCTGCCCATCGGACGTCCACGGACCTAGCTGAGCCGTGCCCGGTTAGGACGCGGTTGGCACTGGTTGCCGGAAGGTTCGCCGGTACGCCGTCGGCGCCACCCCGATCGCCTGCTGGAAGTGCTGTCGCAGGGCGGTGGCGCTGCCCAGGCCGGAGCGGCGGGCGACCGTCTCGACACCCAGATCGGTCGACTCGAGCAGCATTTGAGCGTGCGTGACCCGCTGCTGGAGCAGCCACTGCCGGGGACTGGTGCCGGTCTCCTCGCGGAAGCGCCGGGTGAAGGTGCGCACGCTCATGCTCGCGTGCGCGGCCATCTCCTCCAGGCTGACCGGCTCGGCCAGGCGGTCGAGCGTCCAGGCCCGGGTGGGCGCGGTGCCGCTGTCGGCGGCCTGAGGGACCGGGCGCTCGATGTACTGGGCCTGTCCGCCCTCGCGCCAGGGCGGCAGCACGCAGCGGCGGGCCGCGCGGTTGGCCACCTCGGCGCCGAAGTCGCTCCGGACGATGTGCAGGCAGAGGTCGACCCCGGCCCCGACGCCGGCCGAGGTGAGCACGTCGCCGTCGTCGACGAAGAGAACGTCGAGGTTCCACTTCACCTGGGGATAGAGGGTGGCGACCGTGTCACCCCAGGCCCAGTGGGTCGCCGCCGGCCGGCCGTCCAGCAGACCCGCCGCCGCCAACACCGTCGCGCCGGTGCAGATGGAGACAATGCGGGCGCCGCGCGCGGCTGCCGCCAGCAACGCCTCGCGGACATCGTCGCGCAGTGTCCCGTCCGTCACGGTGCTACCTGCGTCGACCCCGGGCACGACGATGGTGTCCGCTTCCGACAAAAGCGACAAATCATAATCTGGAATGACGGTGAAGCCCGAAGAGCTCCGGACCGGGCCTGGCCCGCAGACCCGGGTCTTGTAGTGGCGGCGCAGATCGGCGTCGCGGGCCGTGCGGAAGACTTGGCATGCGGTGCCGAGATCGAAAGGAACCACTCCGTCCAGGACCAGGACGGCCACCGAATGTCTCATGGCCCGATTCTTGCGCATGATGGCCTCTCGGCCACTCGTCGGAACGGGTGGAGATTCGCAGACTGTGTACGTGCTCAAGAACCGCATCCATCCGGCCTGGTTCGTCGCCGTGGTCGCCTTCGTCGCGCTCGTGGGCGCGGCCGGCTTCCGCGCCACCCCCTCCGTGATGCTCCGCCCGCTGCACGACGAGTTCGGCTGGTCCCTCGGCACGATCTCGGCCGCGGTCTCGGTCAACCTGCTGCTGTACGGCCTGACCGCACCGTTCGCGGCGGCCCTCATGGAGCGCTTCGGCATCCGCCGCGTCATCATGGCCGCGCTGGTGCTGGTCGCCGCCGGCTCCGGCCTCACCGTCCTCATGCGGACCAGCTGGCAGCTCGTCCTGCTCTGGGGCGTGCTCGTCGGCCTGGGCACCGGATCGATGGCGCTCGGCTTCGTCGCCACCATCACCGGCCGCTGGTTCGTCAAGCATCGCGGCCTGGTCACCGGCATCCTCACCGCCGGCGGTGCGGCCGGCAACCTGGTCTTCCTGCCGGTGCTGGCCTCGCTCACCGACAACCACGGCTGGCGGGTGGCCGCGCTGACCGTCAGCGGCGCCGCGTTGCTGGTCGTGCCGCTGGTCTGGTGGCGGCTGCGTGATCATCCGGCATCGCTCGGCATCGGGCCCTTGGGCGGCTCGTACGAGGAGCCCAAGCCGATCGCCCCGCAGGGTGCGGCCCGGATCGCCCTGCGGGCGCTGCGGGACGCGGCCAGGACGCGGCCGTTCTGGCTGCTCGCGGGTGGTTTCGCGATCTGCGGGGCGACCACCAACGGGTTGGTCGGCACTCATTTCATCCCGGCCGCGCACGATCACGGCATGGCCGAGACCACGGCCGCGGGTCTGCTCGCGCTCGTCGGGCTGTTCGACATCGTCGGCACGATCCTGTCCGGCTGGCTGACCGACCGGGTGGACAGCCGCATCCTGCTCGGCGGCTACTACTTCCTGCGCGGCATGTCGCTGCTGGTGCTGCCGTCGCTGTTCGCGGCGACCGCCCACCCGAGCATGGTGCTGTTTATCCTCTTCTACGGCCTGGACTGGGTGGCCACCGTCCCGCCGACGGTGACGCTGTGCCGGGAGTACTTCGGTGACCGCGGCGCCGTCGTCTTCGGGTGGGTCTTCGCCTCGCACCAGTTCGGCGCGGCGGCCGCCGCCACCGCCGCCGGCCTGGTCCGCGACCAGCTGGGCGCGTACACCTGGGCCTGGTACGGGGCCGGGGCCCTGGCCGTGCTGGCCAGCCTGCTGAGCCTGATGCTGTTCGCCGGCAAGCGGATCAAGCCGATCGCCCCGGGGATCGGCCTGGCCGTGGAGCCCGCCAAGGCATAGGGAAGGGCCACCCGGCCGGACGGTGGCCGGGTGGCCCTGGGAGGGGAGCGCCTACCCCCGTTGGAGGGCGCTCTGCTTGGTCAGCAGCCCGGTCAGCTCGGCGGCCGGCATCGGGCGGGCGAAGTGGTAGCCCTGCGCGTGCACGCAGTCCAGCTCGCGCAGGCGGTCGGCCTGCTCCCGGTCCTCGACGCCCTCGGCCACCGGGGCCAGGTTGAAGGTGCGGGCGATCTGGAGGACCGCCTCGGCCACCGAGCCGCCCACCGAGCTCTCGTGCATGGCCTGAACGAACGACTTGTCGATCTTCACTACGTCGACCGGCAGGGCGCCCAGGTGGCTCAGCGACGAGAAGCCGGTGCCGAAGTCGTCCAGGGCGATCCGCACGCCCAGGGTCTTGAGCGAGGCCAGGATGCGGGCCGACTCCTTGAGGTCGGTCAGCGCGACCGTCTCGGTCAGCTCCAGCACGAGCAGCTCGGACGGGATGCCGGTCTCCTCGATCACGGCGCGGATCTCGTCGGTCAGCTCCGGGTTGGCCAGCTGCGAGGCCGACAGGTTGACGTTCAGCTCGAAGCCGGGGTTCTGGCGCTGCCACTCGACCGCGCGCAGGCAGGCCTCGCGCAGGATCCACAGACCCAGCTTGGGCATCATGCCGATCGTCTCGGCCAGCTCCAGGAAGGCGCCCGGCGGCAGCAGGCCACGGTTCGGGTGCTGCCAGCGGACCAGCGCCTCGACGCCGACCGTGTGCTCGCCGTCGAGGTCGACGATCGGCTGGTAGAAGACCTCGAACTGGCCCTCCAGGAACGCCCGGCGCAGGTCGGCCTCGTCGCGGCGGCGCTGCTCCATCTCGGCGAAACGGGCCGGGTCGAACCGGCGTACGACTCCTTTGCCGTCTTCCTTCGCCTGATAGAGAGCCTCGTCGGCCTCGCGCAGCAGGGTGTCGACGTCGCGTTCGCCGCCCTTGGTGATGGCGATGCCGGCGCTGGCCCGGATGGTCAGCACCACCTCGCCGATCTCGAGCGGCTGCTCCAGGTCGCGCAGGATCCGGCCGGCCACGGTGTCGGCGATCGAGTCGTCGACCAGCCGGGGCAGCAGCACCACGAACTCGTCGCCGCCGAGCCGGGAGACGGTGTCGTTGGCGCGCACGTTCGCGTTCAGCCGCTCGGCGGTGACCTTGAGCAGCGCGTCGCCGGCCGCGTGGCCGTACGTGTCGTTGACGCCCTTGAATCCGTCGAGGTCGAACAGGACCACGGCGGTCATCGTCTGGTCGTCGTCGGACAGCGCGTCCGTGGCGTGGTCCATGAACATGGCCCGGTTGCCGAGCTGGGTCAGCGGGTCCCGGAAGGCCTGGCGGGCCAGGATCGCGCGCTGCTTGGTGAGATCGCGCATGAGCCCCTCGTTGGTGTGCGTACCGAGGAACTGCCGGACCAGGATGATGCCGGCCACGATGATGATCAGCCAGGTGAGCTCGGGATCGGCGCCGCCGAGCTTGCCGTGCTGCACCGCGGCGGTCACGACGGCCGCCGCGACCGGGGCGTACTGCACCAGCGGCCAGGCGTCGGCGAGCCGCGCCACCGCCGCGCCGACCACTATCACTCCCGCGATGGGGAGGATCCAGCCGACCGCGCTCGCGTTCTCCTCGGTCAGCCGCTCGAAGAGCAGCGGCCACGCGAGCGCCATGAGCGAAGCGAAGATCAGGGCGTCGTCGACGCCGCGACGCACCCTGTCCATAGCCTTGCTGGAACGAACCATGGCCGTTCCATCGGCCACCCGGGTGAGGACTTGAGCACTGTCACGTAACTCGTCGGTGCTAACAGCGGAGGTCGATGTGTTGCGTGGAGGTTACGGTGGTCGCCAGGTCGGGTGACGGCCCGGCGGGCGGGGTAGGGGTGTGCGGCGCGACATTGCGTAACCGTGATCTCATAGAACGCCAACAGCACGAATGTCGGCAACGGAGGACAAACTGTGCCGAGTGGAAACATCGCGGAGCGCCTCGCGACGCTCAGCGCGACCGCGACGGACGACGACGGGGTCGTCACGGTCACGGTCGCCGGGCCCGGGGTCGTGACCGGCCTGCGTCTTGACGACCGGGTGCGGCAGCTCAGCGGAGCCACGCTCTCGTCGGAGATCCTGCGGACCATGCGCCGGGCGCAGGCCGCGCTCGCCGAGCGGGTGACCGCGGCCGTCGACGAGACGGTCGGCGCCGACACCGAGGACGGTAAGGCCCTGTTGGACAGCTTCACCCAGAACTTTCCGGACGAACCGGAGCCGCCCGCGCCGGTCATGCCGGCGGCGCCGCCTTTCCCCACCTTTCAGAACACGCCGTCGCTGCCGCACCAGGCGCCCGGCAACGGATTCGAGAGCGGTCGTGACAGTCGTGCCCGGTGACAAGCCCTCGCTCCCGCGGCGCGGGCCGGCGCCCGCCGTCGACCAGATGTCGAACGCGGAGCTGGCCCGGATGGTCGAGGCCGAGCATCCGTACCGCGGCAAGGCGCTCTTCGAGCTCTCCGACCGGATCCCGCTCGACGACGACGCGGCGACCAAGGTCGCGATGCTGACCCGGCTGACCTCGCTGCGCCGGGCGCGGTTGTTCGACCGGGTCTCCCTGGCC
Organism: Actinoplanes sp. CA-131856; assembly: GCF_050956135.1. GTDB lineage: Bacteria > Actinomycetota > Actinomycetes > Mycobacteriales > Micromonosporaceae > Actinoplanes. The sequence continues at coordinate 1,105,906 of NZ_CP191849.1, forward strand.
TGGTCGGGCATCATCGCGCTGCTGGCCGGCGAGACCGAGCACTCCAGGGAGGTCGCGTACGAGGCGTTCGGCGCCCTCGACGTGGAGGAGCAGCGGGACATGCTGGATTATCTGGAGGTGTCCTCGATCGAGGAGGCCCACCCGCGCATCGTGTGACCGTGAGCGGGCCCCCGGCCGGTCACGCTTCGACGCGGACGTCCTTCCAGAAGGCGACGCGATCGCGTACGGCCTTGGCGTCGGGTTTGGGTTCGGGGTAGAAGAAGACGGCGTCGGGGGTGGTGTGCCCGTCGGCCGTGAGCGTGTAATAGGACGCCTTGCCCTTCCAGGGGCAGACGGTGTGGGTGTCGGAGGGCGTCAGCACATCCTCGCGCAGGGACGCGCGGGGGAAGTAGTGATGTCCCTCGACAACCACGGTGTCGTCGCTCTCGGCGATAACTTCGTCGTTCCAGATGGCCTTAGGCATGCTCCGAAAGTAGCGCGGACCAGGCCGGTCGTCCGATATGCGGAAGTTAATCGCTATCGGGAGTGAAAGGTGATGATCCGTCCACAGGGTGCCGATGCTTTGTACGAAGATCTACCCTCGATCCAGGCCCACCCCCCGAAGAGATGCGGCATGAAGATCCCGATCACGCTACCCAGCGCCGGTGAGCAGGCGCGGCACGCTCTGGTGCTGCTCGGCGCGCCCGCGCCGGCCCGGCTCGTGGCACGGGTGCACGCCGCGCTGTTCGACGGGGACCTGTCGGTGCCGGCCATCGCCGCCCTGGTGCGCGACCGCGAGGCGGGGCTGTGCGCGGCGCTCGACGCTGATCTGGCGGCGGTGCCGGGGCTGATCGCCCTGGCCGACTGGCCGCTCGAGCGCCGCCTGATGACGCCGGTGGCACGCCGGGCGTCCGCGCTCGCGATGATCATCCGGGTCGTGGAGTTCGTCGGGATGCGGGCCTCGCTCGGCCCGGCCGAGCATCGTCTTCTGCGGGAGCTGGCTCAGGGCGTACCCCATGGGGCCGAAGCAGTTGATCTCGCCGAGGCCGCGCGGGTGGCTCTGGAGGCGCTGCCGCAGGCCACCGAGGAGCCCGTGCGGGTGGCGGCCCTGGCCCGGGCGGCCGCGCTCGATGAAGATCAGCTGTTGTACGGGATTCCGGCCGTGCCCCACCAGCGAGGACGCGAGTGAGTCGAGTAGATCAACTGCGGGGCTCCGGGCCGCGCAAGCGGCACAACGCGCGGACGATCGCCGCGCTGACCGGCAACCCGGGCTGCACCCGCCGGGCCGTGCTGGACGCCTCCGGTGTCGACAAGCCGCGGCTGGCCGAGGCGATCGGCTTCCCGGGCAGCTTCGGGCAGTCACGGTTCGCGCTGGCCCGGGGTAACGCTTTCGAGGCGATGCTCAAGGCCGACGACTGCGCTCTGTTGCGGTCGGTCCTGTCCCTCCCCGAGGGCCGGTACGAGGATCTGGGCGAGGACAGCGACGACACGCTGACCGCCCGGCACGCGCGGACCCGGGACGTGCTCGCCGACGGTGACACCGGGCTGCTCGATCACCCGCTGCTGACACTCTCGGTGGCCGGGCAGACCGTCTTCCTCGAGCCCGACCTGATCGCGTGCCAGCGGGGCGACGTCCTCCAGGTCGTCGAGATCAAGTCGTTCGCCATCGTCGACGGGCAGGCCGAGAGCGCCGCGGTGTCCTCGGCGGCCGTCCAGGCCGCGGTCTACGTGCTCGCCCTGCGCCGACTGCTCGGCGACGACAAGGTCAGCCACGACGTGGTTCTCGTGTGCCCGGAGAACTTCTCGCTCCAGCCGACGGCCGTCGTTCTTGACGTACGCAAGCAGCTGTCGACCCTCAAGCGGCAGCTCAGCCGGCTCGCGTCGGTGTCGTCGCTGATCGACGAGCTGCCCCCGTCGGTGACCTTCGACGTGGCCCAGCCCGTGCCGGCGCTGCTCGAGTCGCTGGCCACGGTCGAGGCGCGGTACGCGCCGGAATGCCTGTCGACCTGCGAGCTGTCGGTCTATTGCCGGCACGAGGCGACCGGGTCGACGGCCGCGCTGGGCCGGCCCGTGCGCGACGCCCTGGGCGGGGTGGCCACTGTCGACGAGGCGCTCGGGCTGGCCGCCGGCACGGTGCTGCCGGCGCCGGAGCAGACCGAGGCGGCGGCGCTGCTGGCGGCGGCGGCCCGGCTGCGCAACGAAGCCCTGACGGCGTGAGCACGCTCGTCGCGCTGGCCCGGGCGCAGGCCTTCGCCTCCGGCCGGGCGCAGCCCATCGCCACCGTCCGCCACCTGCACGTGAGCGACGATCCGCTGGTGCTGATCCCGCTCGCGATGGCCGGCGAGGCCAACGCGCCGCTGGCCGCGATGATCGGCACGTCGGCCGAGAAGCCGCGCCTGCTGGTCGTCTCGCAGCCGCGCAACCGTGACGAGCGGTTCGCCTTCACGGCCGCGCTGGCCGGGGAGCTGCTGCCCTATCTGGAGTCGTTCGCCACCGAGACCGAGGCGGTCGCGGTCGACCGGGGGCGCGACGTGCGCTACCGCTACGTCGACGCGCCGCAGGTCTGGGTGCCGAACCCGGGCGGTGCCGACTTTCTCCGGCTTCTCGGGCGATCGACCCGATTCCGCCGTACGGACGGCGACTATCCGGTGCCGCCGTCCGTCCCGCTGCTCGGGCAGTGGCTGACCTTCCTGGCCTCGGCGGCCGAGATGCCGGGGTCGGTGCTGCTGGCCAGCACGGTCCAGGCGCTGGGCATGCACTGGACGACCGGGCAGAGCGCGGCCGAGGACGCCCAGCTGGGTTCGCTGTTCGCCTGGGTCACGGAGGGGGCGGCGGCCGCCCGCGAGGCCGAGAACGGGCCGGTGGCCGGGCCGGCCACCGATCCCGAGTTCGACAACAAGGTGCTGGCCCCGCTGATCGCCGACTCGTCGCCGCGGCTCGAAGAGGTGATCCGCGAGCTGCTGACGCCGACGTGGGAGCGGATGTGGCGGTCGCTGGACCTGCTGCGGGCGTTGCCGGCCGGGGCGCGCGTCGGCACGCGCTGGGACAGCGACCGCGACACCTACTCCGCCTTCGTCGAGCATCTGGCCTCCGACGGCGCGCCGCAGCCGCGCCGCGACGGGGCGGTGGCCGCCGCGTCCCGGCTCCAGCGGCTGGAGAACGCGGCCGCCCGCTACGCGGTGCAGCGCGCCTTCGACGACCCGCTGATCATGGCCGAGCACCGCCTGACCGGCGCCGCCTTCGCCGGGGTGGTGACACTGGCCAACCCGGACCGGATCGACGACTCCGGCAAGCGGCCGGTGCTGCGGCCCCGGATCATGGTGGCGACGGCCGAGCCCGTGCGGGTCGAGGCCGGCGCGAACCTGACGTCGCCGGCCCGGCCGTCGCAGAAGGCGAAGGTCGTCTCGGTGACGCCGACCGCCGACGGGTGCGACGTGCTGCTGGAGCTGTCCGGCGGGATGGGGCGCAAGCTGGTCGCCGAGCCGGGCAGCGTGCCCGCGGTGGGCGAGCGCATCCTGCTGACGACCCTGAGCGAGGCCTACCGCCCGGGCGCCGCTTTCCCCGACCCGGCCGACACACCGTGGACCCACGGCGGCCCTCCGGCGGCCGTAACATCCGCGTAACACGCACCCTCCGAACGCTGTCGATCATGGAACGGCGTCGATAAGGTGACGCTGTGTGCTCCACAGCGGTGTCGGGCTCGGCGAATTCATGACGGTCTACTATCGCGGACCCGCGGGGACGGTGACCGAAAGTCACTTTGTGACGCATTCGCCCGACGGCTCGGCGTACGACCTGAACGATCTTCGTAACATCATGCGCGTGCGGCGGCGCGGCCCCCGGTTCGCCGCCCTCCTGGCCGCCGCGGTCGCGGTGATCTTGGCCGGTGTGGTCGTGGGCTGGGTCATGAGCGACATGGTCAGCCTGCTGATCGTGCTCGCGGCCGTCGTGGCCGCGGTCTTCGTGCTGCGGATGGCCAGCCCGGTCTACGCGCTGCGGGCCGACCATCGCGACCAGCCGGTCGAGCTCTACTCCACCACCGACAAGGTCGACTTCGAGCGGGTCTGCCGCAACCTGGAGCGGGCCCTGGAGGACCTACGCCCCGCCTGACTCCAGATAGCGCTCGATGCCGTCGGTCATCCGCTGGAACTCGGTCGCGAGATCGACGTCGTAGTGCTTCGCCAGCACCAGCACCGACCACAGGCAGTCGGCGAGCTCGTGACCGAGCGCCTCGTGGGCGTCGCCCTGGTCGGCGCGGCGGCCCTCGGCCGCCATGACCAGCTTGGCCAGGTCGCCGACGTCGCCCACGAAACCGGTCATGAACTGTTCGGGGCCCCAGGTCTGGCGGCCGGCGGCCAGGTTGTGCCGGTCGTAGAGATCGGCGATGGCCAGGGCGCGTTCCTGCAGTTGCTGAAGGTCCATCGGGGTTCTTCCTTTCGTTGCAGGACAGCCCGGCGGCCGCGGCGGAGAGGGTGACCACGACGGCGCCGGGCCGCCGGAGCGTAACGGCTTGAGGCCGTCGCCGTGCCGTACCGGGTGCTGGTCGAAGGCGTACCTCTAAAGAAGCCGGGCCAGGAGAAGAGCGATGTCGTCGTCGCGGCGACGAGCCGTTTTGATGAGGTTTGTGCAGAGCTCCTCGGCGGGGAGGGTGGAGGCGCCGCGCAGGACTTTGTGGAGGCGCGCGATGCCCTCGTCGATGAGGTGGGCCGGATCCTCGACCAGGCCGTCGGTGTAGAGGACGAGCGTGGATCCGGCCGGCACGCGGCGGCGATGGGTGGTGCGCGGATCGCGGGGGAGCAGGCCCAGCAGCGGCTCGGGGGTCTCCCACCAGATCTCCACCTCGCCGTCGGGGCGCAGCAGGAGAGGCGGGGGATGGCCGGCGTTGGCGAACGAGACCAGGTAGTCGTCGCCCTCGCGGCGCAAGCGGGCCAGGACGGCGGTGGCGGCGGCCGGCACGTGCAGGCCGTGCAGGGCCCGGTCGAGCTGGGCGAGCAACGGCCCCGGCGCGTCCTCGCGGCCGTAGGCGTCGCCGCGCACCAGGTTGCGGACCTGGCCCATGGTCGCGGCGGCCTCGATGTCGTGGCCGGAGACGTCGCCGACCGCGAGCATCAGGGTGCCGTCGGGCTGGGCGAACGCGTCGTACCAGTCGCCGCCGACCTCGGCCCCGGCCTGGGCGGGCAGGTAGCGCCCGTGCAGGTCGACGCCGTCGACCAGGGGCAGATCGGGCAACATGCTCTGCTGGAGGACCTCGGCCACGTGCCGCTGATGGCCGTAGAGCCGGCTGTTGTCCACAGCCATGCCGGCCCGGCGCCCCACCTCGGCCGCGGTCTGCTCGGCGGCGTCGGTGAACGGGGCGGCGCCGTTGGCCAGCAGGACGAGACCGTGGACGCGCTTGGTGACGGGCGCGGTGATCGGCACGACGAGCAGTGACGAGAGGCCCAGCTCGGCGGCGGCGCCGGCCAGTTCCGGCGCCTGCTGCCGCAGCAGGGTGACGTCCCCGTCGCGCCGGATCGGGCGGCCGGCGCGCTGCGCCGCCCGGAGCAGGGGCTTGAGGTCGGCGGTGCGGGCCAGGCCGGCCAGCCGGGCGGCTGGTTCGGTGTACGCGGGGTCGTGGTGGGCAGCCGACATGTGCCGGATCGAGCCGGACGGGTCGGCGAGCGCGATGAAGCACCAGTCGGCGAGACGGCCGGCGACGAGGTGGCCGAGCTTGGTCAGCGCGGCGTCGATGTCCATGGTCTCGGCCAGCGCGTCGGTCAGCTCACCGAGCAGGAGGAGCTGGTCGTGCGCCGACTCGGCGTGCCGGCGGGCCTCGTCGGCGATCTCCCGCGCGATCCGCAGGCGCAGCTCGGACGAGCAGACCTCGCCCAGCTCGACGAGGAGCGCGATCTCGCTGGACGTCCACTTCCGCGTCTCACGGTCCATCACCGCGAGGGTGCCGAGCACCAGCCCGTCCGAGTCGGTGAGCGGCACTCCCGCGTAGGCGACCGCCCCCATGTCCCGAATGGACGGATTGTCGCGCATGCTCGGGTCGTTTCGTACATCCGCGACGATGAGCGGCTTACCGGCCGTGACCACATGCCGGCTGAACGAATGCTCGAGCCCCATCTCCCGCGTCCCGGCGAACGGCGCCGGCAGACCCACCTGCCCCGGAAGGTGCTGCCGGTCGGCCGTGAGCACGGTCACGGCGGCCACGGGCGCGTCGATGAGCCGCTCGACGATGCCGGCGATCCGATCGAACGCCGGATCGGCCCCCGAGCCGAGACCCAGCCGCGCCACCGCTCGCAGCCGCGCGGGATCGCCGATCACCTCGTTCGGCGCGCCCGCGGCCAAGTCTTCGCGCAGCACCAATCGCTCCCGGGCCAGAACCCCCGCTCGCTAGCGGGTCGGACCTGTCAGGCTACCGGGGCCGCGCCCCCGTCAACGACCCTCGGCCTGCTCCCTCCCACATCCCGCGCCATCCACCATCCCGCCCCCGCGCCGGGGCGGGTCAGTGCGGTGCCGGGTTTTCGGCCGTGGTCAGGTTGGCGTCGGCCGCCATCGGGGCCCACCGCTTGGCCCAGGCCTCGCGGACCGTCTCGAAGGCCGCGTCGTCCAGGCCGAAGGTGGAGATGGTGACCTCGAAGCGGGCCGCGGACGGCTCGTCCAGCGGAAGGTGCCCGGCCACCACGACGAGATGGCCCTCGCCGTCGACCGTCGAGGCGACGCGGGAGCCGAAGCGCTGCCACTCGCCGGTGGCCAGCGTCAACGCCTGGCGGCCCGTGGTCTCGCCGGTCAGGTAGACCGTGCGGCGGCGGCCCGTGGGACGCTCCCGCAGCAGGAACGCCAACTGGGTCAGGAACGCACGCCACCCCTCCTCGATCGCGTCATAGGCCTCCTCGGCGGCCGGCCCCTCACGGGTCACCCGGACGCGGGCGCTGTCGTCATCGCCGTCGACCTCCAAAGAGGACCCGTCGGCCCAGCCCATCCGCTCCGGCGCCCAGAGGGTCGCCTCGTCGATGAAGATCTGGCGGATCTCCGCCTCGAGCCCGTCGTAGTCCCACCCGAACCACTGGCGCAGCACCTCGGGCCGGGTGACGGCCTCCCAGGCCTCGTCGCGCCCCACCGGCACGGCGATCTCGACGTCGTAGGGCTTGAGCGGGCGTCGGTCGGTCATGCCGGGCCCCCGGCTGTAGTCACGTCGGTCATGACCCCATCTTTCGGGTAATGCGGCAATCACGCCACGCGGCGGCCCGGCTCATGCGCGAACGGACTGCGGCGGCCCGCGGTCATGCCTGAACGGATCGTGGCGCGGGTCTCGGCCCGGGACAGCCCGGCGAAGGCGGCGGCCGTCTCGAGCTCCCGCGTAACCTCGGACGGGCCGAGCAGGCCGGCGCCGACGAGGCGGCCCAGCGCGAACGCGGCGCGGTTCAGGGTGTCGTTGCGGCGGCCGACCGGAGCCCGGGCCACCCGGTCGGCCTCGGCGGTCAGCGCGGCCCGGGCGTAGCGGTCGGGGTGAGCGATCGGGCCGGGGACCGCCTGGCGGCGCCGTGGTGGGGGAGGGCCCTCGATGAGCTCGCGCAGCGCCGGTGGGCCGCTCGGCAGGTCGTCGCCCGGCCGGTGCACCCAGCGGTAGTCGCCGCCGCTCACGTGGCGCGAGGGCGGGGCCACCACATAGCCGCCCGAGCCACGCCAGTCGAGGCCGGGCAGCAGGCCCACCCGGTTGCCGAAACCGGTCGGGTGGAACCAGAAATGCCAGCCGCCGCTGCCCGTGCGCACCACCGGGCCGGCGGGCAAGGAGCCGCCGAGCACATGACACAAGCCGTGCCAGCCCTCCGCGGAGTCGACGTCGGCCACATCCATCACGACTCCGGTGCGCAAGCCGACGTTGGCCGCCGGCCAGCGATGCCACCAGAGGTCGATCAGGCGCGGGTCGGTGGTCGCCTCGGTCAGGCCGTGGCGCAGATGAGGGTGCTTGCCGGGGTGATCGCATCGGGCTCCTCTGTCGCAGGAACAGCCGCCGGGGCCGGCCGTGTGCACCGGCAGGACGGGGATCCCGTGCCGGGCGTAGGCCAACGCGGCTGTCAGCAACATTAGAACAAGCGTACGACAGAAATCTGCCCCGCCGGGTCAGTGCACCAGGGTCCGCAGGACGTGGGCGATGTGGTGGCTCGTGCTCCAGGACATCCAGCTGGCCGAGCTTCCACCGCCCCGGGCCGTGCGGGCCCGGCGGGCCAGCTCGGCGTCACCCCAGGAGAAGTGGGATCCGGGCCAGTGCGCAGAACCGACCAGCGTGCGGCACAGGTCGTGGCAGCGGTCGTCGCTGCGGCCGCCCCGGCGGGACCAGCGGTAGATCCACCAGTCGTGCTCGTCGGTGTAGCGCAGGGTGGGCAGTTGGCGATGCCGTTGGACGCCGCGCCGGCGTACCGGGGAAGTGACGCCGTAATCGGCGTATCCCACGCCGGGCTCGGCCAGCCGTTGCCACACGCGCGCGTCCAGGCGGCCCACCGTGACCGGGCGGTCGGTGGGCAGGTCGTCCAGATTGGCCGGCATCGCGCCGGAGGCGACGCTGACCGAGCGCCACGGCATCGAGCGGGCCCATCGCAGCACGCGGCGGCACTGCTCCTCGACCTTGTCGGCGTGTGCCACGCAGGCCGTCTCGGCCAGGTCGATGAGCAGGTCGATCTGGTCGGCCTCGAGGCCGGCGCCGCGCAGCATGTGGCCGGTGACCTCGTCGGCCTGGGCCGGATTGGCCGCGTCGACGTGCGGCTGGAGCCGCAGGACGGCCCGGCCCAGATGCATGCGGGCGGCCAGGCCGTGCGCCACCAGGCGGCGCCGGCTCTCGTGGGCGCGCAGCACCGGCAGCATGGCCACTCCCAGGGCGGCCAGCTCCTCGGCCAGATCGAGAGTCGGCATGTCGCTGGAGTCGATGGCCACGGCGCCGGTCCGCGGCGGCAGCTCGCGGAGCAGCGCCACGACCCCGGGATCGTCGTCGAGCTCGAGGATCGGCATGACCCGCCGGGCGTCGCCGGGCGTCAGGTGGGTGAGCGCCGCCAGCTCGCCCCGGCGCGGGCGCAGGATGGGCCGGTAGACACCGTCCCGAGTGGACCCCGCCGTCGTGAATACCGCCATTCACTTACGGTAGCTACACCTGTCGGGTAAGCGACATTGTTCGATGCAAATAAGCGAGAATAGCCTGATTTGCCTCCCATCCGTCGGGAAACTTCACTGGCACGTTCAGGTGGACGGGCTCGGTCGAGGGGTGGGCGTCGAGCAGCTCGGCGATGCCCTCGCGGGCCACCATGACGCAGGCGTGCCGATGGCGTGAGGTGAGCACGCACAACCGGCCCGACTCGAGGTGGAACGCGGTCGCGTCCTGCCGGCCGGAGAGCGGGTGGAGCACGACGGTCAGGTCGTACTCGCGGCCCTGGAGGCGGTTGGCCGTGTCGACGGTGATGCCGGCCGCCTCGGGCGGCAGCAGCGACCGGATGACCGCGACCTGGTCGCGGTGGGCGGCGCCGATGGCGATCCGGTCGGCGGTCAGCGGGCCGGCGCCCGACTCGGAGGAGGCCACGGCCTGCCGGGCCAGCGCCCGCACGGCCAGGGTGGCGCAGGCCGAGGCGGCCTCGGCGTCGGTGCGCACGGTGAAGCGGGCGGGCAGCTCGTGCAGGCCCCAGCCGGTCTCGGCGGCCACGTCGAGCACCTCGTCGAGCGGGTCGGCCGCCCTCGCGGTGAAGGTGAGGCGCCGGTCGCCCGGCCCGGTGCCGGAACGGAAGCCGGTGAAGGGGTAGAACGCCTCGGCGACGACCGGGGCCGCCGTGTGCGGCAGGCGCCAGGAGACCGGCAGGCGGTGGACGGGCAGCTCGGGGTTGTGCCGCAGCAGCACGTTGACCGCGCTCAGCATCGGGTCCCAGGACAGGCCGGTCCAGCGGTCGGTCTCGACCGTCGAGAAAGGATCGAGCTGACCGGGGTCGCCCACGAACAGGGCGCGGACGAAGCGGGAGGCGACGCGCAGAAGGGCGTCGGAGCGCATCTGGTACGCCTCGTCGACGATCGCCCATGGCCAGGAGCCCTCGGTGACGGTGGCCCATTTCGCGGCCGTGCCGATGGTGACGGCCGGGGAGTTGAGCTCGGCCACCTTGGCGCCGACGCGGCACCGGGGATGGTCGCGCACGCGCTCGCTCGGCTCGTAGTCGACGGCGGAGAGCCGGCCCACCTCGACGTCGGGCGACCGGGCGCCGAGCCGGGCGATGAGATCGTCGACCTGCTCGTTGGTCTGCGCCACGATCATCAGGGGCTCGCCCGAGGCGGCCAGCTCGCCGGCCGCGCGCACCACGAGTGTGGACTTGCCGGCGCCGGGCGGCGAGTCGACCACGACGCCGCGATGGTCGCCCTCCCGCAGGTCGCGCAGCACGGCGTCGATGACGGTGGCGGCTTCCGCGGCCGGGCTCAGAAGGTGCGATGTCACCGGGGCACCGTAGCGCGGGCGCGGGAAGTGTCTTAGCTTTTGGGCGCTCTCCTCAGGCTGGCACTGACGGAAATCTGACAGCGTGCCCGTCGGGGATCGGCTAGCGAGCCCGTCGTCGCCGGGCGATTTCCGCGAAGTGATCAATAAGTTGATCTCGGCCGCGAGGGGGCGCCGAAATGGGAGCGTTCACATTTTCTCGGGCGGTGATGGCGTTCCCGTCGTGGTATCGCAGGTGAGAGCACTGTGGATCGTCACTGTGAGTGGATGTTTGCCTGCTGGTCACGGCTTTGAAATATCCGGGTGATTGACTGTACGCACTGGTCGAATTGCGAAGCCGACATGCAACTTGCATGCGCGGTTCGCCGTGCAAGTTGCATGTTTCGCGAGGTTCCGACCTGCTGCTCCGTCGCCGTAGCAACGTTTTGATCGTCGCTCTCGATTTCATTCACGGGCGTTTCTGGGATCAAGCAAAGGGAACCCTTCCAGTCGATCACCGGAAGTGGAACTCTTCTAGCCAGCAGTAACGCCAGCGACACGGACGGTGGTGGTAACGAATGCGCCCAGACGTTCTGGTCGGTCCGAGCGAGTGGGTGGTCGAACAGTTCGGCGACAAGGTTGCCGGTGAGCTGTGGACCCGGGTGCCGGAGGCGTTGAGCACCGCGATCGATCGCGAGGTTCACGCGCACCCCGCCATGACGCAGACTACGGAACGAGTGCTCGCCAATCCGCGGTGGCCGCTCCCGTACGAGGAATTGGTGCTCTTCCTGGGCACGCTTCCCGGCGCCGAGATCATCAGCGTGCCGAAATCGGTCTACCAGCTGGTGGTTCTCAACGGGCACGTGGTGGTGCCGTGGTGCTACGGGCAGTCGGCCCGCGACTCGATGCGCGACGCGGCGGTCGGGCGGTCCTTCGGCCGGTTGGCCCGCGAGCTTCTCCGCCGGTTCGGCCCGCCGTGGCGGCGGTCCCAGGCCGAGCCGCCGCTGCCGCTCGACGCGGTCGACGAGCGCGAGGTAGCCAAGATCTGCGCGGCCATCGCGACCATCGAGCCGAAGCCCGAGGTGATCATCGCCGGCTACGCGGGCGCCCCCAACCTGGGCCTGCTGCGCGCCTGCCTCGGCGAGGTCAAGTCGACAGACAACGGCTCGCTCAACTGGAGCCACCTCGACGACCTGCCCCTTCCTCCCCCCGTCATCCCCCGCCCACGTCGCATGCAGTTCCCCTGACTTTCCGGAGAGAGCGCCCTCGGGGCGCTCTCTCTATATAAAGAGGTCATGAGCTATGTGGTCACCGGCGGAGGCCGAGGCATCGGCCGTACGATCGTCGAGCGTCTCCGGTCGGCGGGTGCGACCGTGGCGGTCATCGAGACCGAGCCCTTCACCGGGGGCGACGGGATCGTGCCGATCATCGGCGACGCCCGCGACGAAGAGGTGTCCCGCCGGGCCGCCGAGGCCGCCGAGGCCGCCTCGCCGCTGAAGGGCTGGGTCAACAACGCCGCGGTCTTCGCCGACGCCTGGCTGCACGAGACTCCCGCGGCTGAGATGAGCGCCCTGATCGCCCGCAACGTCGATCCGGTGCTGACCGGATGCGCGGCCGCGCTGCGCGCCTTCCTGGCCGCCGGCAGTGGCGGCGCCATCGTCAACATCTCGTCCCATCAGGGACAACGGCCGGTGCGGGGCGCTTTCGCCTATGCGACGGCCAAGGCCGCCGTCGAGGGACTGACGCGTGCGCTCGCGGTCGATTACGGTGCTTCGGGCGTACGGGTGAACGCGCTGGCCCTGGGGTCGATAGCGACCGAGCGGTCGGCGTCCTACCTGTCCGGGCTGTCCGATGAGGGGCGTGCGGCGTTCGACCGCGAGATCGGCCTGCTCCAGCCGCTCGGCCGGATGGGCCGCACCGAGGAGGTCGCCGACGCGGTGGCGTTCCTCCTCTCCGACCAGGCCGCCTTCATCAGCGGCGCGGTCATCCCCGTGGACGGCGGCCGATCGGCGGTCGGCCGCGATCCCGAAGAGCTTTAGCCGGCCAGTTGGGCCGTCGTGAACGGCTCGCGGCGTGCGCGCAGGTCGGCGTACGTGGTCAGCAGGAACGGGGCCAGGAAGACGCCGGTGCCGATCGCGAAGGCGACGGACACCGCGATGCCCGTCACGCCGGTCGGGTCGAGCCCGGCGATGACGCCGACGATGCCCTCGGCCACGCCGAGGACCAGCTGCACGCCGAACAGGGTGGCGACCCGGCCCGCCGAGGCGCCGAAATCGGCGTGGAACAGATCGAAGGCGCGTCCGATGACCCGGCCGCGTTCGGCCAGGATGATCACCGGCAGCGTGACCATGACGGCGGCCACGTAGATGCCGGGCAGCAGGCAGAAGACCGAGCCGAGCGCGATGAGCAGGCCGGCCGGAATGCCCCAGCCGATGAACGCGGGCAGCCGGCGCAGGCCGGTGCGCAGGGCGTCGCCCACCGAGACGGTGCGGCCGGTGACGTGCTGCACCGCGATCTCCACCGTCGCCAGCTGGACGATCAGGGCGACCAGGACCGCGATCAGGATGATCGGGATGATGACGGACAGCGCGGCGGCCGGATTCTCGATCCATTCCTGGTCGGAGAAGCCGTTGTAGGTGACGGGCACGGCGGCGACGCCGCCCAGGACCAGCAGCGGCCCGTTGCCGATCAGCTGCACCAGGGCCATCGGCTTCCAGAGCGTCCTCAGCAGGAAGATGCCGCGCTGCCACCAGCCGCTGTAGTCGCCGCTGACCAGCGGGTCGTACGGGCCGGCGTGATAGGCCGCGCGGGCGCCCTTCGACCACTCAGGCGGCGGGGCGTAGGCGGGCGGTGGTGGAACGTAGCCCGGAGGGATCGGCTCACGCGGCGTCGGCGGGAGGTAAGCAGATGGCTCGTCTGAAGGCGTCCTATTGGTTGAGGGGTCTTCGTCTTCAGGTGAGGGTTTGTCATGAGGGTCAGTCACGCGGCCACGCTCCGGTTCAAGATCAGCGGCCGTCACAGTAGCGGTTGCCCGACCCAGCGTGGGGGCGCGCCGGTCGCGAGAGGCCCGGACGGGCCCGGGCGTCCTAGACTCGGGAGGATGTCCGAGCAGATCGAGTCGCCCACGACGATCCGGGACAGGGCCGTCGCGGTCGCCGACTATCTGCTCGCCGTGCGCGCCCAGATGGACCGGCCCGCGCGGGTGACACCGGCCGACGCCCACCGCCTCGACGCCCTCCCCGACCATCCGGCCTGTCAGGTCGGCCCGGCCGGCGACGACCCGTCGTGGCTGCGCGTCGGGCTGCCCGCACTGCCGGCGCCGGTCACGGTGCCGGCCGCCCTGCGCCGGCGTCTGCGCGGCGACGTCACAGCCGGCGAGGAGCCGACCTCCGACGAGGCCGGCGCCGACTTCGAGACGTGGCGTGATCAGGTCTGGCGGCCCTGGGCGCACGCCACGGCCGAGGCCGAGAAGACCCGCGCGCTGCACCGGCAGCTGTTCGACCTCATGCACCAGATCGACATGACAGCCGCCACCACCGAGCTCGTCTGGGGGCACGGGCTGCTCCAGACCGTGGTCAACGGCGAACGGGTCCGCTACCCGCTGGTCGCCACGCCGGTGCTGATCGAGTACGAGCCCGACCGTTCCCTGGTCACCGTCTCGCCGGCCGGCCCCTCGCGGTTGCAGACCGACGCCCTGGCCGGCCTCGACGAGCGTTATCTGAGCCAGCTCCTCGGCCTGGCCGGCCCGGCCGGCACGCTCGAGGTCGACCTGTGGAGCGACCTGGATCGGCGTGAGCTGTTCGAGCGGGCGCTGGGCCGCCTCGGCTACGACCGGCTGATCACCTCCGACGAGACCACCGAGCCGCACGTCAGCGATGTCGGCGTCCTGTTCGCGCGGCCCAAGCAGCGGCTCCTGCGCGGCTTCCTGGAAAACCTGCGCAACCGGCTCCTCGACGGCGACAGTGCCAGCGTCGGCGCGCTGGCCGCGATCGTCGCCCACGAGCCCAGCAAGCTGCGGATGCCCGACGACCGGCCGGAGAGCTGGCATCGGGTCGGCGAGCGGCTGCTCATGCCGCTGCCCACCAACGAGGCGCAGGAGTCGATCGCCCGCCGCCTGGCCCAGCATCGCAACGTCGCCGTCCAGGGCCCGCCCGGCACCGGCAAGACCCACACGATCCGCAACCTGATCTGCCACCTCATGGCCAACGGCAAGCGGGTGCTGGTCGTCGCGCAGAAAGAGGATCCGCTGCGGGTGCTCCGCGACGGGCTTCCCGAGGAGATCCGCGCGCTCTGCCTGGCCGTGCTCGGCCGCACCACCGACCAGCTCGTCCAGCTCCAGCTGGCCGCCCGCGAGCTGGCCGACCGGGCCGCCACCCTCGATAAACAGGCCGAGGCGCGCCGGGTCGAGCGGCTCACCGGCCTGCTCGAGGAGGCCGAGCGCGAGCTGGCCACGGCCCTCGGCGGCCTGCGAGCGATCGCCGAGAACGAGGCGGTCACCTACCCGATCGACGGCGCTCCACAGACCCCGGTCGAGGTGGGCGCCTGGCTGCGCGAACGAGCCGCCACCCGCAGCGGCATCCCCGATCCGGTCGACGCGCCGCCCCCGCTCGACGGCGCCGAGTTCCAGGCGTTGCTCGAGACGGCCGCGCACCTCTCACCGGCCGACCGGGCCGCGGCCTTGCGGCGCCTTCCGCCGACCGGTGACCTTCCGGACGCCGCCGAGGCGGCGGCGCGGCGGGCGTCGCGAGACACGCTCGCCGTCCAGGTGTCGCGGCTGGCGTCGGCCGGTCTCGACCTTCAGGCCGTACGGGGTGAGGACGTCGCCGCCGTCCGCTCCGACCTGCACAACGCGCTGACCTGGCTGCGCCGCCGCGAGGGATCGTGGACCGACCGGCTCGGGCGGCTGCTCAACGATCCGCACTGGCGCGCGGTCTGGGCCGATCACGTCGGGGCGACCGAGGCGCTGCTGGCCGAGCTGGCCACCCTGACCCGGACGCTGGCCGGCCATCCGGTGACCGTGCCCGGCCCCTGGGCGGCCGAGCCGAAAAGGCTGCTGGCCCAGCTCGACGAGATCCGGCAGAGGTTCGCGACCGGCCGCGGCCTGAGCCGGCTCCTCCAGGCCGGCCTCCACCGGCTGGCCGACGAGGTCCGGGTCGACGGCGAGCCGCTGCGCACCGTCGAGGACGTCGACGTGGCGGCCGCCTGGGTCCGCCGGGAAAGGGCCCGGCAGCGTCTCGGTGGCCACTGGACGGAGTGGATCGGCCGGCTGGCCATCCCGGCCCCGGCCGGTGACCCCGAGATCTGGGCGGGCTCACTGCTGGCCGAGGCCGGGCAGTCGCTCGACTGGGACGTGCGCCACTGGCCGGTGCTGGCCGAGCGCCTCAGCCGGCTCGTGCCGCAGCGCGAGCTCGATCTCGACTCGGCGCGGCTGGCCGAGGTCGCGGAGCTGCTCGACGCGGCCGGCGCGGTGGCCGAGCTGGACGCGCTCGACCGGCGGCGCCGCGAGATCGCCGAGCGGGTGGCGGCGTGGAAGCCGCTGGCCGGGGCGTGGGAGACGCTGGAGGGCTGGGACGCGGAGCTGGCCGAGGTGCGCCGGCTGGAGGAGTTGCGGCCTGAGGTCGAGAGATATGCCGCGCTCCGCGACCGGCTGGCCCCGGCCGCGCCCCTCTGGGTGGCGTCCATCGAGGCCGGACGGGTGCCGGCCGTCTCGGGCAAGGCCTGTCTGGACGCCTGGCAGTGGCGGCGGGCGCAGACCTGGTTCGACGAGGTGATCGGCGGGGTCGACCCGGCCGTGCTGGCCAAGCGGGTGGAAAGCGCCCGCGAGAAGATCCGCAAGCGCACGGCCGAGCTGGTCGTGGCGTCGGCCTGGCTCGAGGTGTCGCGCAGCCTGGACGACCGGCGGCGGGCCGCGCTGGCCGACTGGACCACCGCGCTCCGCAAGATCGGCAAGGGCACCGGTCGTACGGCCGCGGCCTGGCAGGCGCACGCGCAGCGGGCCATGGAGCAGGCGGTCGACGCGGTGCCGGTCTGGGTCATGTCGGTCGACCGGGCCATCGAGCAGTTCGCCGGCGGGGCCCGGTTCGACGTCGTGATCGTCGACGAGGCGTCACAGGCCGACCTGTTCGCGCTGCCGGTGCTGTCGTTGGCCGAGCGGGCCGTGGTGGTCGGCGACGACCAGCAGATCGGGCCGCAGCTCGGCTTCGTCGGCACGGTCAGCGGCCTGATACACAGTCATCTCGGCGACGTGCCGTCGGCCGAGCACTTCGATCCGGAGTCGTCGCTCTACGACCACGCGGTGCGGCGCTCGCCCGAGCGGATCCTGCTCACCGAGCACTTCCGCTGCGTGCCGCAGATCATCGAGTTCTCGTCGCGGCACTACTACGACGGCAAGATCATGCCGCTGCGGGCCGACCGGCCGTCGCTGGCGCCGATCCGCACGGTCTTCCTGCCCGACGGGGTGCGGCAGCCGCTCTCCGGATTCGGCGACGTGAACAGGTCCGAGGCGCACGCGCTGGTCGAGCAGGTCGCGGCGATCGTGCGCGATCCGGCGTACGCGGGACGGACGCTCGGCGTGATCTCGCTGCTGAGCACGAGCGGCCAGGCGTCCTATCTGCTGAGTCTGCTGCGCGCGGAGATCGGCGAGGACGAGATCCAGGCCCGGCGGCTGCGGGTCGGCGACGCGTACACGTTCCAGGGCGACGAGCGCGACGTCGTGCTGGTGTCCATGGTGGTCTCCGACAACGATCCGCGGATAGCGGCCTTCACCAAGCGGGAGTACCACCGCCGGATCAACGTGGCCGCGTCCCGGGCCCGCGACCAGCTGTGGATCTTCCATTCGGTGCGGCCGGGATCGCTGCTCGCCGACGACGCGCGGGGACTGCTGCTGTCGTACGCGCTCAACCTGACGCCGGCCGAGGAGGCGGCCGACCTGGCCCGGCGCTGCGAGAGCGACTTCGAGCGCGACGTGCTCAAGCGGCTGCTGGCGCGCGGATACCGGCCCATCCCGCAGTTCCGGATCGGCGCCTACCGCATCGACTTCGTGCTGAACGCCCCCGACGGCCGCCGCCTGGCGATCGAGTGCGACGGCGACGCCTATCACGGGCCGGAGCAGTGGGAGAGCGACATGCGCCGCCAGGCGGTGCTGGAGCGGGTGGGCAACTGCGTCTTCGTGCGCATCCGGGGCAGCATCTACGCCCGCGAGCCGGAGGCGGCGATGAGCCCGGTCTGGCAGCGCGTCGACGAGCTCGGCATCGTGCCGCCGCCGCGCCGCACGGTCCTGGAGGTGGGTCAGTGGCAGGGTTCGGGCTCGCCGACCGCGTCCCGGCTGGCCGAGGGGGCGGCCGCCCTGGCCCGGATGATCCCGGGCGATCGGCGGGTCAAGGTGCCGGTGACCGATGCGCTGGCGGACAACCTGGCGGCGGTCCGGGCCGCGGTGACCGACCCGCCGATGGTCACGGCGGGCGGCGACTGCGGGGTCGAGCTGGCCCCGATCGAGGCGGCGCTGGAGCGGCACGGCGACGGGCTCGTGGTCGTCTGGTTCGACGCGCACGGCGACCTGAACACGCCGGAGTCGTCACCGTCGGGCGCCTTCCACGGCATGGTCCTGCGCACCCTGCTGGGCGAGGGCCCGGCCGAGCTCAAGCCCCGGCGCACGCTGAAGCCGAACCAGGTCGTCCTGGCCGGCGTCCGTGCCCTTGATCCGGCCGAGGCCGAGTACATTACCGACAATTCCGTAATGGTGGCCGCCCTGGACGACCTCCCGGCGGCCGTGGCCGGCGCACGGGCCGTCTACATCCACATCGACCTGGACGTCCTCGACCCGCCGACCTTCTCCTCGGTCGGCAGCCCGGTCCCGAACGGGGTGACCCCGCGCGGGCTCGCCGCCGCGGTCCGGGCCTTGACCGAGCGCTACCCACTCGCCGGCCTGGGCATCACCGAATACGAGCCCGCCGACCCGGCCGACCAGGATGTCCTCGCCGACCTGATCCGCGCCATCTGCTGACAGCACGCCACAGACGTCAGCGACGGGACAGGTAGGTCGTGATGGCGGCGGCGGCTCGGTGGGGTGATGTGGTGAGGACGTTGTGGGCGGCGCCGGGGATGGTCACCGAGGTGCCGCCGGTCATCTCGGCTACGGCGGTGCGCCAGGTCAGCGGGGCCACCGTGTCGAGGGCGCCGCCCAGCACCAGCGGAGGCACCGGCAGGCGCAGGAGGTCCTTCTCGACCTCGTTGCGGACCGAGTGGCCGACCGTGGCCAGGACCCGCCAGGGCTTGGCGTCGGTGACGTCGCGGACCAGGATCGGGGCCTGCCAAGGCGCCTCGACCAGCGTGTCGAGCAGCCAGCGGCCGATCAGGGCGCGGCGGGTGCGGGCGCGGGGGTCCGTGGTCGGGCTCGCCAGCACCAGGCCAGTGACCGTGCCGGGGCGGTGGGCGGCGAGCCGCGCGACCACCTCGGCGCCGAAGGAGTGGCCGACCAGGCGGACGGGGTTCAGGCCGCGGGCCTCCAGCCAGTCGGCCAGGTGGTCGGCGTGCTCGCCCACGTCGTACGCCCGGTGGGGCTTGCCGCTCAGGCCGAAGCCGGGCAGGTCCGGCACCACGACGTGATGACGGGCGGCGAGGGCCCGCGCCGTGGGCATCAGGTAGCGGTGCGAGACGGCCAGGCCGTGCACGAAGACGATCGGCGTGCCGGGGGCGTCCTCGGCCGCGGCGTCGTGGATGCGCAGCCCCCGCACCGAGGTCCAGCGGTGGCGGAAGCGCATGGCGGTGCTGTACCCGCCGCCCGGCCGGATATGCCGAGGACCAGCAAAAACGCCGGAGCCCGGCCGGGCGGAGGGAAGGTCGTGCTACTGGGTGATCGTGTTGCGGCCGGCGCCGCCGACCAGGACGTCGGTGCCCGGGCCGCCGGTGAGGCGGTCGTTGCCGGCCTGGCCGTACAGCTTGTCGTTGCCCTCGAAGCCGTCCAGCCCGTCGTTGCCGTTGCCGCCGTACAGGACGTCGTTGCCCTTGTGGCCGACCAGGCCGTCGTTGCCGTTGCCGCCGTAGATCGTGTCGTTGCCCTCGTTGCCGTTGAGCGCGTCGTCGCCGTCCGCGCCCAGGATCCGGTCGTGGCCCGAACCGCCGATGACGGTGTCGTTGCCCGTGCCGCCGTCGATCCAGTTGTTGCCGGACGGGTCGTCGATGTAGTCGTGGCCGGGGCCGCCCGAGATCGAGTCGTGGCCGGCCTTGCCGTACAGGTAGTCGTTGCCCGTGCCGCCCAGCAGGCGGTCCCAGCCCGTGCCGCCGATCAGCGTGTCCTTGCCGGCGTGGCCCTCGGCGTACAGGTGCACCGAGGTCTTGTTGGTGACCTTGTCGTTCCGGTCGCCCAGCAGGACGTTGACCTCGACCGGCTTCCCGGCCGTGGTGCACCTGACCTTGGTCCGGTCGCCCTTGACCGCCAGGCAGCCCTTGCCGGCCCGGACGGCGACCCGGTCGTCGAGCGTGACCGTGCGGCCCGAGAGCGTGATCACCAGCGAGTTCGCCTGGCCGGTGGCGGCGGTGAACCGGACGGTCCCGCCGTCGACCCGCGCGGTGGCGGCCGCGCCGGCCGCCTGGGCGGGAGCCGCGAACAGGGCCGTCGTGGCGACCGCCGCGCCGACGGCGGACAGGGCTTTGGCGTTGAGCAAGAACATGAAATCCCCCATGGATCAAGCGACCCGCGGCCTCGTTCGCCGCGATGCCGAAATCCTATGAAGACTGATCAGCTGCTCAACTCACCGTTTCGTGCCACTCACGCTGTGACGGTTTCCGTCAGTTCGATGCGGGCCTTGACCCGGCAGTAGTTCGACAACAGGGTGACCAGCGCCGGTCCGTCGATCAGCTCCAGCGGGCGGCCGGCCAGCGCGTCGTACGCCTCCGGCTCGATGCCGCCCAGCGCGACCAGGATGCCCTTGGTGGCGCCGGCCGCGCTGACCGCTCCGGCCAGGGCGTGCACCGCGGCCGAGCCGGCGGCCGGGCCCCGGGTCGCGAAGACCACCACCGGGCCGCCGAAGATCGGGCGGGGGTCGATGCACAGCCAGCGGGTCCCGGCGCCGGTGCGGGACGCCGTGCCCATCTGCAGGCCCATCACGCCGAACAGGTCGGCCAGCTGCTGCTCCCAGGCCGTG
The DNA here is from genome assembly GCF_050956135.1 of Actinoplanes sp. CA-131856. GTDB lineage: Bacteria > Actinomycetota > Actinomycetes > Mycobacteriales > Micromonosporaceae > Actinoplanes. The sequence goes on from NZ_CP191849.1 coordinate 1,126,447, forward strand.
TCGGGCAGGGTGACCAGGTTCGGGCGCTCGTCGATCTCGGCCAGGACGTTGAACTCCTCGGTGAAGTCCCGGTCGGCGTCCCGGTCGAAATCGATCTTCGGGGAGATGCCGGCCAGCTCGTCGGGGCTGGGGGAGAGGGTTCCTTCGAGGTGCTTCACGCAGGCCACCGGGTCGACGCGGCGCAGCTTGATCGCGGCGAACGTGTCGCGGCCGGTCTGGAGCGAGACCAGGCACGGGCGGACGAAACGGCCGGTGCGCTTGTCGATGCTGTCCACGATGCCGTTGAACGACACCTGGCGTACGAGACCGCCCCGATCGGCCTCGATGATCTCGTGGATGGTCCGCAGGGTCACCCGGGCGATCACCTCCACGTAGCGGCGGCGGATCTCGCCCTCGTCGCGGGGCACCGCGGTCAGGTCGTCGCGGGTGCGGTCGTAGCGGTACTCCTTCACGATCGGCACCACCTCGATCGGCGGCAGGTGGTACTCGACCAGCAGGTGCTTCTGCTTCGGCAGATAGGCCAGCCGGAAGTGCTGGGGGAAGTCGTCCGGATAGACCGAGTTGCCGAGCACCATCGCGAAGTACTCGACCACCGACGCCGGGTCGGCGCCGGCCACCGCGCTCGCGAAGCGGTCCACCTCGGCGTTGTAGGCGGCCATCTGCTCCTGGTGCTTGCGGACGCTCTCCTCGTACTGCCGGCGCCGGGCCTGCAGCTGCCGCTCACGCCGTTGTTCGGACTCGGCCCATCGGGCCCGCGCGTCGTCGTACGCCCGGCGGGCGCTGGCCGTCTGCTGCTGGCGCAGCCGGTCCCCGCCGATGATTTTGCCGACGCCGCGCTGCGGAGGCGGCACGTAGCTGTCCCACCTCGGCTCCGGCGCCGGCCGGCCCAGCGGCCCGGGGTCGAACGGCGGCACGACCATCGGCTTCTTGAAGATCTGGAGGTCGATGTGGTCGTCGACGTCCAACGTGGAGAGCAGCAGCGCGTCCAGGTCGCTGAGCCGGCCGCGGATCTCGGCGTTGGCCGCGGCGGCGTCGGCGTTGCGCGCCTCGACATAGAGCCGGCGGCGCTCCCGCTGCCGGTCGGTGTCCGAGGCGGCCTGCTGCGCGGCCGCGATGGCCAGGTCGGCATTGCGCCGGATCAGGTCGCGCTGCTGCGCCGCGGCGGTGTTGGCGCGATGCTCGGCCGCCGCCTGCGTGGCGTGCACCCGCTGCATGTTCCGAATGATGCCCATGCCCTACCCTTTGCCTGACTGAGAGGTCCGAACGCCACCATATCCATCCCTAACGGATCTGGTTACGCGGCGCGTCCCTCAAAGCGCGTAGCGTGCATGCCAGTCGGCTCGGACGGGTAGGAATCGCGGTAGGTTCCACGATCGGCACGCGTAGTGACTGTCCGTCATGGAACTGACGGTATTCGCCAGCAATTGTCACGCAGCGCAGTGGTCAACCGATCGGCTAATTCCCTACTCTGATCGGGCGAGAACCAGCAGCTCGTGGTTTTGTTGGCAAGCCGCGCAAAACATTGGGGCGGACGTCCACTGTTATATCGACCCCGTGACGGGTCGTAATAGTTCAGGGGATCGGGGAGACGCCGGGGGAGGTGGCGGGCGCGATGGTGGCACCGGAGGAGCACCGGCATGTCCAGCCGCGGCTTCCGGAGCAGCGCACCGCCGCCGACGACGAGCCGGGCGAGCGTTCGGCCTGGTTCTCGTACACGGCCAGCGGCGACCGCATCGTGTGGTCGGCCGCGCTGCGCGCGATGCTCGGTCACCCGCCGGCTCAGAACGAGGTGAGCCGCAAGGTCCTTGTGCGCTATGTGCACCGTGACGACCACGCCCGGGCCCTGGGCGCGATCACCTCGGCCTGGACGAGCGGTTCGATGGTGCGCACCACGCTGCGGCTCATGCGCGCCGACGGCGGCTGGTTCGACGTCGACTGCCGCATCGAGCCGGTGAAGAGCCCCGACGGCACGGTCCGCGGCATCCGCTGCACGGTGACCGACGTCTCGGCCCGGGAGCGGGCCCGCCGCGAGCTGGCCCGCCTGGCCCGCCGGGGCGAGACTGTGCAGGACTCGCTGATCGAGCCCGACCCGGCCACCGGCCTGCTCACCCGTGCCCGGTTCGCCGACGAGATCGACCGGGCCCAGCGCCGGGGCGGCGGAGCGGTGCTGATCATCCGGGTGCAGCCGGAAAGCGGAAGTGGCCAGGCGGAGAACGCAAGCCGCCCCGAGCGCAACGCCGATCTGCTGCACCGCGCCGCCCGCGTGCTGGAGGGCGTCGTGCAGGAGGGCGCCCTGCTCGGCCGGGTCGGCCCCAACGAGATCGCGCTGCTGCTGCCCGGCACGTCCTGGCCGATGGCCCGGCGCGAGGCCGAGCTGCTGGTCCAGGCGCTGCGCTCGCAGACCTTCGTGCTGACCGACACCTGGCTGCGGGCCGAGGCGTGGGGCGGACTGGTGCGGTTCACCCCCGACGGCGACGCCGGCAGCCACGAGCTGCTGATCGACGCCGAGCAGGCGTGGCGGCAGTCGCGCGAGGCGGACCGGCCGCTCACTCACGTCGCCCATCCGGTGCCGGCGCGGGACCGGCAGGGCTCCTATCGCAGCCGGGTCGCCACCGCCCTCGACACCGACCGGTTCACCCTCTACGCCCAGCCCATCCTCGATCTGCAGACCAACACCGTGACCCGGCACGAGCTGTTGCTGCGCGTCCTCGACGAGGCCGACGGCCCGCAGTCGCCGACGCAGGTGCTCGACACGGCCGAGCGTCTCGACGCGGTCTTCGACATCGACCTCTGGGTGGTCGAGCGGGCCATGCAGCTCGCGGCCGAGCAGCCCTCGACCTGCCTGCAGATCAACCTGTCCGGCCGGTCGGTGGGCGATCCGCGGCTCACCGACGAGGTCGAGCGGCTCATCCAGCACTATCGGGTCAAGCCCGAGCAGCTCACCTTCGAGATCACCGAGACCGCGCTGATCGGAAACCTCAGCGAGGCCCGCCGGTTCGCCGACCGGGTGCGCGACCTCGGCTGCGAGCTCGCCCTCGACGACTTCGGCTCCGGCTACGCGTCGTTCCGCTACCTGCGGATCTTCCCCATCGACCTGGTGAAGATCGATGGCGAGTACGTGGTCGATCTGGTCGAGAATCCCCAGGACCAGGTGCTGGTCCGGGCGCTGGTCCAGGTCTGTCAGGCGTACGGCATCCACACCGTGGCCGAGTTCGTCCAGGACGAGCCGACACTGCGGCTGCTGCGCGAGCTCGGCGTCGATTATGTGCAGGGCTATCTGATCGGGCGGCCCGCGCCCGTGGTCGACGGCCGGTTGCATACGCCCTGACCGGGCTGGGTATACGGCCTCACATGGAGCACTTCACGATCGCCACCGTAGCCGAGAAGAGCCCGGACTTCCGCCGGGTCCTGTGGACCGGTAAGCACACGCAGCTGGTCATCATGACGATTCCGCCGGACGGCGAGATCGGTGAGGAGGTCCACGAGGTGGACCAGATCCTCACCTTCGTCAGCGGCACCGGCAAGGCCATCGTCTCGGGGCAGACCCGCAACGTCGCCCAGGGCGATCTCGTGGTGGTCCCGGCCGGGCACAAGCACAACTTCCTCAACACGGGCCCGAACCCGCTGGTCCTCTACACCGTCTACGGCCCGCCGGAGCACGCCGACGGCGCGGTGCACAAGACGAAGGAAGAGGCCGACCGCCTCGAGGAGCAGGGCAAGGACGAGCCGCCGCAGTCCTAGGGACACGACACCGGGACCGGCCGTGGCCCCCCAGCCAGCCGGTCCCGGCGCCGTGCCGATGGAAGAAAGCATCAGCGCCGACGGGAGAAGCGCAGCGTACCCAAGGCAGAGCCGAGCGTCGATGTCTCGACCCGGATCGTGACCTTCGCCCCGCGCGCTACTAACCTCTCTGCATGACAGAGCCCGCGCCGCGATGGTTGAGCGACGAGCAGCAGCAGACGTGGCGCCGCTTCGTCGAGGTGCTGATCAGAGTGCCCGCGGCGCTCGAGGCCCAGCTTCAGCGCGACGCCGGTCTGACGCACATGGGCTACATCGTGCTGGTCTACCTGTCCGAGCAGCCCGGCCGCCGGCTGGCCATGAGCCGGCTGGCCAAGTCGGTCAGCGCCTCCCTGTCCCGCCTCTCGCACGTCGTGGCCCGCCTCGAGGGGCAGGGCTGGGTGCACCGCGAGCGCGATCCCGACGACGGCCGCGTCCAGATCGCGGTGCTCACCGACGAGGGATACGCGAAGGTCGCCGAGACGGCGCCGGGGCACGTGGAGGCCGTACAACAGCTGGTTTTCGATCGTCTGTCCCCGACGCAGGTGCGGCAACTGGCCAAGGTCGCGGCCGCCTTGCTCGACGAGCCGCTGACGGGAGCCGCGACCCGTCCTACGCTGAGCCGATGAGTCAGCGAGTGCAGGGCGTCATCGCCCGCGGCAAAGGTGCTCCGGTCGAGTTGACCACCATCGTCGTCCCCGATCCCGGCCCCGGTGAGGCCGTGGTCAAGATCCAGGCGTGCGGCGTCTGTCATACGGATCTGCACTATCGCGAGGGCGGCATCAACGACGACTTCCCGTTCCTGCTCGGCCACGAGGCCGCGGGAGTGGTCGAGTCGGTCGGCGCCGGCGTCACCGAGGTCGCGCCGGGCGACTTCGTGGTGCTGAACTGGCGTGCCGTCTGCGGCGAGTGCCGGGCCTGCCGCAAGGGCAAGCCGTGGTACTGCTTCGCCACCCACAACGCCACCCAGAAGATGACCCTCACCGACGGCACCGAGCTGTCCCCGGCCCTCGGCATCGGCGCGTTCGTCGAGAAGACGCTGGTCGCGGCCGGACAGTGCACAAAGGTCGATCCGCGGGCCCGTCCGGCCGCGGTGGGCCTGCTCGGCTGTGGCGTGATGGCCGGCATCGGCGCGGCCGTGAACACCGGTGGCGTCACCCGGGGCGACTCGGTCGCGGTGATCGGCTGCGGCGGTGTCGGCGACGGCGCGGTGGCCGGGGCGGCGCTGGCCGGCGCGACCACGATCATCGCGATCGACACCGACGAGCAGAAGCTCGAATGGGCGAAGGGATTCGGCGCCACCCACACGATCAACGCGCGCGGCGCCGACGTGGTCGAAAAGGTGAAGGAGCTGACCGGCGGCTTCGGCGCCGATGTCGTGATCGAGGCGGTCGGGCGCCCGGAGACGTACGAGACCGCCTTCTACGCCCGCGACCTGGCCGGCACCGTGGTCCTGGTCGGCGTGCCGACCCCGGACATGAAGATCGAGCTGCCGTTGCTCGAGGTCTTCGGCCGCGGCGGAGCGCTCAAGTCCAGCTGGTACGGCGACTGCCTGCCCAGCCGCGACTTCCCCATGCTCACCGAGCTCTACCTCCAGGGGCGGCTCGACCTCGACGCCTTCGTGACCGAGGAGATCGGCCTGGGCGACGTCGAGGCCGCGTTCGCCAAGATGCACACCGGTGGCGTGCTGCGCTCGGTGGTCCTCTTCTAGGCGGCTTTCGCGTACGCCGGCACGGATCGGTCGGCCAGCAGGTCGAGGGCCAGGGCGGCCGTCCAGCTGAAGCTGGGCGCCCCCAGGCCCTCACCGGTCTCCGGGTGGAAATATTCGAAGTGGCCGTTGCGGTGCACGAGCCGCACCATGGCGGCCCGCAGGTCCTCCGCCTCGTCCCGGCGCCCGTGCACGAGCAGCCCACGGCGCAGCAGCCAGTTCACGTTGATCCAGACCGGGCCACGCCAGTAGCGCAAGGTGTCGAAGTCGGCGGCCGTACGGTCGTAGCTCGTCACCGGCAGTCCGAACCGCTCCGAGCGCATGGCCGCGAGCACGCCCTCGACCTGGCCGGCGGGCAGGTCGGGAAGCATCAGCGGCACCAGGCCGCTGACGCAGCGGGCCGGTGTCAGCTTGCCGGTGTGCACGTCCCGCGCGTGGAACATGCCGGTGTCCGGGTTCCACAGCCGGGCCACGATGGCCGAGGTGATCCGCTGGGCCCGCTCGCGGTGCGAGTCGGCCGCCGCGGGGTGCCCGAGCACGCCGGCGATCTGGGCCAGGGACAGCTCGGCGGCGCCCAGGATCGCGTTGAACGACGGGCACTCGACGGCGAAGGCGTGCCGCTCCAGCAGCCCGGTGTCCGAATAGTCGGCGGCGCGGTAGCTGAGCACCAGGCCCACGTACCGCGCGTAGTCGGTGTCGGTGGGCCGGTGCGAAGCCTCGGAGACGGCCAGGTCGCGACGGCGGTAGACGTTGAGCAGGGAGAGGTCGGCCGGCACGTTGGCCATGGCGTCGTCCCAGGCCGGGCTGTTGTCCAGCCCCGTCTCCCACGGGTGCACGACGCTGGCCAGGCCACCGCCGCCGAGATCGCGCCGGTCGGTCAGATATTCCTGCTGGGCCACCAGGCGGGGATAGAGCCACTCCAGCTCGGCCCGCGCCTGCTGGGAGGCGGCGGCGCCGTGCGCGGCCGCCCGCCGGTAGACCTCCCAGGCCGCGACCGCGTGCAGCGGCGGCTGGACGATGCCGGTGCTCCCGTGGGCGGGCCTGACGCCGTACGCCGGAACGCCCCAGAAGGCGGGACCCGGGAAGTAGTCGGCCTCGGACATGGCCGGGTCGAAGACGATGTGCGGCACCCGCCCGTCCGGCCACTGCGCCTCGAACAGGCTGCGCAGATCACGCCAGGCACGCGTGGGGTTGACGTAGGCCAGACCGACCGCGATGAAGGCGGCGTCCCAGCTCCACTGGTGGGGGTAGAGGCGTCGGGAGGGGACCATGTGATCGCCGGCCCAGTTCGTCTCGAGGACGCCGGCGGCGGAGTTCCAGAGTTCGGCAGACATCTCAGTCACAGGTGCGGTCAGGGGTGGGTCGGGGTGCATCTAACCAGAAGACCTTTCCGCTTCAGAAGCCGGTAAACCCCTGAAGGGAACCCCTTGTTCGCCCGTGGTTCACGGACCCTCGGTGCGAGACCTCATTTCAGGTAGCCGAAGTTGTCGCAGGTTCGGCGCTGGAGGACGCAGTTCTTGGTGCGCTTGTTCATGGCGTCCTGGTCCCACATGACGAAGGCGTCGCCGTGCATGGAGGAGGCGCTCTTCACGTCCTTGTCCGAGGAGAGGTAGTAGCCCGCGGTGGTGCCCTTCACCCCGTACTGGATGTCGAAGGTGATGGCCGGGATACGCACCGGATGCGACGAGGGGCAGCCCTGGCCGGTGCCGAAGGCGACGTGGTCCTTGTGGTTGGGGCTGTCCAGGTGCTCGCCGTCCCAGCAGTCGGGGAACTGGAGCATGAAGTGCAGGGTGGCGTCGCCGCCGCAGATGGGCCAGTTGCCGTTCGTGCTGCGGGCGATGCCGTCGAGGTCGCCGGGGCCGTAGAAGGCGCAGTAGAACTGGCCCTGGGCGCCGCGCGGGGTGGGCACCTTCTTCTTGGCGTCACCGGCGACCATGCGCAGGCCGTTGGGGAGCGGCATCATGCCCTTGGAGCTGTCGCGCAGCGAGCGGTAGTAGACGCGGAAGCCGGTGGTCTCGACCGGCTTGTTCGTGGCGTTGTCGTAGAGCGTGGGCACCCAGTAGGCCGAGTGGTCCTGCACGGGCTTGCAGGTGGTGGCGGTGAACTTCATCAGGTCGCCGGCGGTGGTGCCGGCGTCGACCGCCTTGTTGCCTACGAACGAGTGCATGTGTGAGGCGCCGGGCAGGCCGGGCAGCACGATCGGGTCGTCGGCCAGCCGGTGGCTGTACTGACAGTCGGCGCGGAACTCGGGCAGGTTCCCCACGCCGGCCGGGACCGGATCGATCTTGCGGGAGTTGTACGCCTGGACCTGCGCCCGCCAGACCGTCTGGTCGACATTGATCCAGCCGGGCTTGGCCGGGGCCTGCTGCTGCTTCGTGGGCTTCGGCGGGGTCGTCGCGGTGACCGGCGCGGCCTTCGAAACGGACGGCGCCGGCCGGGCCGACGTCGGCGCCGAGGTCGGGGTCGGGGTGGTGGGGGACGGGGCCGTCGCCGCGACAGCCTCCGGTGTGCTCTCGTCGCCGCCGCGCATCGAGACGGCGGCCACCGAGACGGCGACCGCGATCACGGCGGCGCCGGCGCCGAGGGCGATGACGGCGCGGCTGGGCTTGCGCCGGTGACGTCGGGACGGCTGGGGGATCGTCGTGTTCGACACGACAGGGAGACGGGCGGCTCAGCGCGTGATAACAGAAAGCCAGAGCCGGCTTCGCCGTCCCGGGAGGTACGGCGAGTCGAGCCGCTTGGCGACGACACCCTCCAGACCCTGGGCCCTCGCCGTCTCCAGCGCGAACTCGCCCCCGCCGGGGAAGTAGGGCGGGGTCTGCCAGTGGTCACCCGCGATCGACAGGCCCTCCAGCAGCTCGCGACGTTCCGCGTACCGCACCAGTTCGAGCGTGCTGTGCCCGTCGAGCCACAACAGGTCGTACACCAGAAAATGCACCGGCGTCCGCTCGGCCGCCCTCCTCGCCGCCGCCGAGTCCTTCGGCGCCTTGCGCCGGGCCAGCAGGCCGGGCGAGGGCCGGGGCCCGTCGAACGCCACGATCTCGCCGTCGAGGACGGCCTCGACCGGCGCCAGCGCCGGGCCCAGACCCCGGATCTCCGGATACCAGCTGGTCACCTCGCTCTCGGCCATCAGCCGCAGGCGTCCTCCGGAGACGTACGCCTGGACGCGCCGCCCGCCCCACGCCAGCTCGTAACCCCAGTCGGCGTCGTCGGACGGAAGCTTGGCCGCCGGCACGGGCAGCATCGGCGCCACCTCGTCGGGCATGGACTCCCAGCCCGGCTCGGGCGGGTCCATCCGGCGGACCATCCAGTCGTTGCCGCCGGTCTGGAAGAAGACGTAGCGCCCGTTCGTGCGATCGCCGTGAAAGGTCACACCTATCTCGTCGTCGCGCCACTTGTCGGTCTCGTACGTGCCCTGGTCGAAGATGGTCATCCGGCCGCCGCCGTACTCACCGGCCGGGATCTCGCCGGAGAAGGCGAGATATTCCAGCGGATGGTCCTCGGTGTGCTTGGCCAGGTTGTTGCGGGCCTGATCGCGGGGCAGGCCGCGGGGAACGGCGAACGAGACCAGCACGCCGTCGCGCTCCAGCCGGACGTCCCAATGCAGACTGCGCGCGTGGTGCTGCTGGATGACGAAGCGGTTCTCGTCCTTGCGGCCGCGCCCGGACTGCCTCGGGATGGGCTCCGGCGTGCGCCGGGCGTCCCGCTTGCTCCGGTACTCCGCCAGGCGATCCGTCATGACCCTATTTTTTCCCGTGGTGACCGAAAATACACCGATGTAATTTGTCATACGCCTATGCCAGGGTGGGCGACATGGCGAGCCTTCTGAACAATTCGGACGCGTCGATGATCGCGGGTTTCCCCGATCGGTGGCGCGGGGTAGTGTCTTGGCTCCAACGCGTGTCCGACCGGTGGGAGGCAGTGCTGCGATGACGTTGCGCATCCTCGTGGTGGGCGCCGGAATCGCCGGGCTCGCCGCTGCTCGAGCTCTGCGACTCGCCGGCTTCCGGCCGGACGTGGTGGAGGAGCTGCCCGCGACCATGCTGCCCGGCGCCGGCATCTACCTTCCCGGCAACGCCTCGCGCGCCCTGCGCCAGCTGGGGCTCGACGCTCCGCTGAGGCCGCTCGGCGACCTCATCTTCCGGCAGGTCTTCCTCGACGCCCGCGGCCGCGAGCTGTTCGAGATGGACGTGGCCGGGCTCTGGGCCGGCGTGGGCGAGTCGCGGGCGCTGTCGCGGGCCGACCTCCAGCAGGTGCTGCTCACCGGCGTCGGTGGCGAGGTGCGCTACGACACGGCCGTGCGCGACCTGGAGATCTTCGAGGGCGCGGCCAAGGTCGAGTTCGGAGACGGCAGCGTCGCGGAATACGACCTGGTGGTCGGGGCCGACGGCCGCCGCTCGACGATCCGGGCCAAGGCCGGGCTGGGCGCCGCGGCCGACCCCACCGGCCAGATCGTCTACCGCTCGGTGGTCACCGGCGGCCCGCCGCTGAGCGACTGGACGGCCCTGCTCGGGCGCCGGTCCTCGTTCGTCGCCATGCCCATGGGCGGCCGCAAGATCTACTGCTACGCCGACGAGACCGCGCCCGACTCGCCCAACCCCGAGGACCCCAAGGCCCGCCTGCGGGAGCTGTTCGGCACGTTCGGCGGCCCGGTGCCGGCCATTCTCGACGCCATCGAAAAGGTCCAGGTCGCCCGCACCGACGAGGTTGTTCTGCGAAGCTGGTCACGTGGCCCTGTCCTGCTCGTCGGTGACGCGGCGCACGCCACCGCCCCGACGCTCGCTCAGGGCGCGGCCATGTCGTTCGAGGACGCGGTCGTGCTCGGCGAGGAGCTTCGCGCTGCCTCAGGTGACGTCGCGACCGCGCTACAGGCGTACGAGAACCGGCGTCGTCCCAGGTGCGAGTCGGTGCGTGACCGCACCCGGGAGCGCGACCGCACGCGCGATGTGCCGCCCGCGTTGCGTGATCCGATGCTCCGCAGGCGCGGCCTGCGGATCTTCACCGATCACTACCGCCCCCTGGTATCGCCCGCCTGATCTAGAAGACCTCTTTGGTCACCCCGCGCCCGCCGGAGGTCGGTGGGGGACTATTCTGCCTGCGAGGTACGCCTTTGACCATGGGCGCACCGAGTGGGACGTACGAGACGACGGAGGCTATTCGTGACGACCGTTGCGCCTAAGCCGATCGTGACCCGGCCATACCCGGTCCGGCGGCAGGTCAAGGGTTCGGCATTCGCCCGGATCCTGCGCACGACGGATGCGAAGCAGATCGGGATCATGTACATGATCACGGCCTTCGTGTTCTACATGCTCGGCGGCCTGATGGCGCTGCTGATGCGTACCGAGCTGGCTCGCCCGGGCATGCAGTTGCTGTCCCCGGAGCAGTACAACCAGCTGTTCACGATGCACGGCACGATCATGCTGCTGTTCTTCGCGACGCCGATCGTGTTCGCCTTCGCGAACTTCGTGGTGCCGATCCAGATCGGCGCGCCCGATGTGGCCTTCCCGCGCTTGAACGCGTTCGCCTACTGGCTCTACCTGTTCGGCGGCACCATCACGATCAGCGGGTTCATCACTCCCGGCGGCGCGGCCGACTTCGGCTGGTTCGCGTACACGCCGCTGAGCGACTCGCTGCACTCGCCGGGCATCGGCGGCAACATGTGGGTGGTCGGCCTGGCCCTGTCCGGCCTGGGCACCATCCTCGGTGGTGTCAACCTGATCACCACGATCCTGACGCTGCGCGCGCCCGGCATGACGATGTTCCGCATGCCGATCATGACGTGGAACATCCTCGTCACCAGCCTTCTGGTGATCATGGTCTTCCCGTTCCTGGCCGCCGCGCTGTTCGCGCTGGCCGCCGACCGTGTCCTCGGTGCACACGTCTTCGACGTGCAGACCGGCGGGCCCATGCTCTGGCAGCACCTGTTCTGGTTCTTCGGTCACCCCGAGGTGTACATCGTGGCGCTGCCGTTCTTCGGCATCATCACCGAGGTCATCCCGGTCTTCAGCCGCAAGCCGGTCTTCGGATACAAGGGCCTTGTGGCGGCGACGCTGCTCATCGCGGCGCTGTCGATGTCGGTGTGGGCGCACCACATGTTCGTCACCGGCCAGGTCCTGCTGCCGTTCTTCAGCTTCCTGAGCTTCCTCATCGCGGTCCCCACGGGCATGAAGTTCTTCGTGTGGATCGGCACGATGTGGCGCGGCCAGATCAGCTTCGAGACGCCGATGATGTTCGCGATCGGCTTCCTGGTGACGTTCCTGTTCGGTGGTCTGTCCGGCGTGCTGCTGGCCTCGCCGCCGATCGACTTCCACGTCTCCGACTCGTACTTCGTGATCGCGCACTTCCACTACGTGCTGTTCGGAACGATCGTGTTCGCGGTGTTCTCCGGCATCTACTTCTGGTTCCCGAAGATGTTCGGGCGGATGCTGGACGACCGCCTCGGCAAGGTCCACTTCTGGCTGACGTTCCTGGGCTTCCACGGCACGTTCCTGGTGCAGCACTGGCTGGGCACCGAGGGCATGCCGCGCCGCTACGCCGACTACCTGCCGTCGGACGGCTTCACGTTCCTGAACACGTTCTCGACCATCGGGTCGTTCGTGCTGGGTCTGTCCACGCTGCCGTTCATCTACAACTGCTGGAAGTCCTACAAGGTCGGCCAGCTGGTCACGGTGGACGACCCGTGGGGTCACGGCAACTCGCTGGAGTGGGCGACCTCGTCGCCGCCGCCGCTGCGCAACTTCGACCGTATGCCGCGCATCCGCTCGGAGCGCCCGGCCTTCGATCTGAAGTTCCCGGAGCTGGCCGCCGGCGAGCAGTCGATCGCCGGACCGCCGGAGGGTGGTGCCCGCCCGCTGACCAAGGAGTCAGACGGGGGAGCCACCTACAACGAGGACACCGACAACAAGAAGCACTGATCCTCAGCGCTGAGAAGCCCGCCCTCCGCATCCGGAGGGCGGGCCTTTTCCTGCCCGCCCGTAGACACTGTCTACGCTGAGCTGGTAGACACTGTCTATGGATTTGCGGGCACGACTCGTGCAGGCCGGCGGCGAGCTGCTGGACAGCGAAGGTCTCGCCGCCCTGTCCCTGCGCGAGATCGCCCGCCGGGCCGGCGTCTCCCACGGGGCGCCCCGCCGCTACTTCCCCACCCACCTGGAGCTGCTGTCGGCCATCGCCCGCGAAGGCTTCACCGACCTGGCCGCGCGGGCGGAAACCGCCCTGACCGACACGCCGGCCGGCCCGCGGACCCGCCTGGGCGTGCTGGCCCGGATCTACCTCGACTTCGCCGTCGAGCGGCGCCACCGCTACGAGCTGATGTTCCGCCACGACATCCTGGAGAGCGGCCACCTGGGCCTGCGCGACACCAGCCTCCCCCTCTTCCGCCTGCTCACCGACCTGGTCGCCCAGGCACTGCCCAGCGCCGGAGGGCCGTCGCCGGAGGTCGTCGCGGCGGCGTTGTGGGCCAACCTGCACGGCATCGCCGAGCTGTGGAACTGGGGGAGCCTCACCCTGGCCACCGGCGCCACCGACCCCAGCGGGTTGCTGGAGGCCGCCCTCACCGCCCACCTCGGGCCTTCCCCCGGAGGCGACGCATGACCCCACCCCTCTACGCGCTGGCCCGTCGAACGCTCGGCGGCTATCTGCGGGCGACCTGGCGCCCCACGGTCAGCGGTCTCGAGCATCTGCCCGAGACCGGCGGCGCGATCCTGGCCCCCAACCACCTGTCGATCGGCGACCAGGTGTTCCTCGGGGTGCTGACGCCCCGGCACATCGCCTTCTGGGCCAAGGCCGAATACTTCCGCGGCACGGGCCTCCGCGGCGGCCTGACCCGGCGCGTCGTCACCGGCATGGCCGCGATCCCGGTCGAGCGCGCCGGCGGCCGGGCGGTCCTGACGGCGTTCGACGGCGCCATCCCGGTCCTGAAGGAAGGGGGCCTGGTGGCGGTCTTCCCCGAAGGCACCCGCTCCCCGGACGGTCGCCTCTACCGGGGCCGCACGGGCGCGGTCCGCCTGGCCCAGCAGGCAGGCGTGCCGATCATCCCGGTCGGCATCCGGGGCACCGGCAACTTGCGACCGCCGGGCCGCCGCCTACCCCGCCGCCACCCGGTCAGCGTCACCTTCGGCCCGGCGATCCCGGTGCTCGCCGACACCCCGGCCGACATCCGCCGCACCACCGACACCGTGATGGCCGCCATCCAGTCCTTGACCGGCCAGGAGTACGTCCCGCGCTACGCCCGCCCAAGCTGACCGCGCCCTGCTTTCCGTGCACGCCGAGCCCGCCCGCCCCGCCTTGCGACATCCGCGCACGACCCCTCTTGCGGCGGCTCGCACTCAGGCCGGCCGGCCCACGTTCGGGGTGTGTGTTTCTCGACCGGCTGGGGGACCATGGCGGGGTGATCGTCGACTACGACCCCCGGTGGCCGGAGCTGGCGGCGGCCGCCATGGCCGAGCTGCGGGCCGTGCTGGCGGGAGTCGTCACCGAGATCGAGCACATCGGGTCCACCGCCGTGCCCGGGCTTGCCGCCAAACCGACGATCGATCTCATGGCGGCCGCCCCTCGGCTGGAACTGGTCGCCTCGCGGGACCCCGCGCTGGCTGAGCTCGGCTATCGGCCGCACTCCAACGGGATGACCGACCGGCTGCTCTATGTGCGCTTCGCCGGTGCCGCCCGCACCCACATCGTCCACGTGGTCACGCTCGCCTCCTGGCCCACCCGCAACCAGCGGCTCCTCCGCGACCATCTGCGGCGACATCCGGCCGACGCCGAGCGCTACGGGCGGCTCAAGCGGGACCTGGCCGCGTCGGGCGTCCACCCCCGCGACTATGCCGCGGCCAAGACCGCCCTTGTCCAGGAACTCACCGACCGGGCCCGGGCGGCGGCCGGGCTGCCGTCGGTGCCGGTGTGGGAGAAGGGTTCGTGAGCTACCTACCCGATCTTTCGTCACTCTTGGTGGATGGGGGCGGCGGGTCGGCGTACGTCATGGAAGCCCGGACCCTGGACGCCGTCATCCTGCCCACCGGTCGTGTCGTCGGTTGCGACCCTCTCCTCGGCGCCGACACGGCCGAGCCGTTCACCGTGACCGTCCCGCCCGGCACCTATGCGCTGCGTGCGTGGATCGCGCTGATCAGCCCGGCCCGGGGTCTTCCGCAGACCCGCACGGCGGCGCTGCAACTGGTGATCAGCGATCGGCCGGCGGAGCGCTGGGAGATGGCGCTGATCCCGGACCAGGACCCGGCCGAGCTGCCCGACGACGGCTTCTTCGGCTACAAGGTCGACGCCGGAGCCGGCGCCCTGGCCGACGAGGTCGCGGTGCGGGCCTTGCGTGACTGGACCTACGACGACTACGAGGACGTCTTCATCGCCGACGAGCTTCCGCCTCCGCCGAGCGCCCTCGGCGGCGTCACCGACGAGTCCACCGGCGCCAACGTCATCTCCGTCAGCACCGGTTGGGGCGACGGCGTCTATCCCACCTACATCGGCTACGCCGCCGATGGCGGGATCACCAGCTTCGTCACCGACTTCCTCGTCGTGCCCGCCTGACGTCAGCCGCCGGCCAAGCGGCGGATCGTGGCGCTCAGGGAGCCGGTGTCGACGTCCTGGCCGGTGATCAGCGCTTGCAGCATGACGCCGTCGACCAGGGCGATCAGGTCACGGGCGGCGGCCGCGCCCAGATGCGGTTCGAGGAGCTCCTGAAGCCCGGTCAGCCAGGCCAGCGCGAGCGGTCGCAGGGCGACGTCGCGGCCGGCGGCCACGTAGAGCTCGCACTCGATCTGCGCCCGCTTCCGGTCGGCCAGATAGTCGGCGATCAGCTCAGCCAGCGCCGTCGGCAGGTCACCGGCCTCGCGCAGCCGGGACCCCCACAGGTCGAGGTCGTCCCGCACGTCGGCCGCCGCCTTGTGCAGCCCGGCCGCGATCAGGTCGTCCAGCGTGGGGAAGTAGTAGGTGGTGGCGCCCAGCGGAAGCCCGGCCCGGGCCGCCACCGCCCGATGTGTGGTCCGCCCGATGCCCACCTCGGCGATGACCTCGACGGCGGCCGCGGCCAGGGCCCGCCGCCGGGCCTCGGGATCGCGGGCCCGCTGCGCCTTGCGGCCGGGGGAGTCGGTCAATGGGCACCGCTCAGGTTGACGACGACGACGCCGGCGATGATCAGGCTCACCCCGATCACTTTGGGCAATGTCAGGGGCTCGCCCAGGAACGCCGCGCCGATGGCGACGATGGCGGCGGTGCCGATCGCCGACCAGACCGCGTAGACGACACCCACCGGCAGGTCGCGCACGGTCAGGGCGAGCATCAGGAACGAGACGGCGTAGCCGGACAGGCAGGCCAGCGTGGGCCACAGCTTGGTGAACCCGTCGGTCGTCTTGAGCAGGCTGGTGGCGGCGACCTCGGACGAGATGGCGAGCAGCAGGAAAACGTACGGCACGGCGACACTCCCGACTTGTACGTCTGTACAAGAGCGACCGTATAAGAAAAACACTCGCGTGTCTGTGGTGACTCAGGCCACTCCCGCCCCTCAGGGGTGGGCGGCCGGCGTACGGATGTCGTCGGCCGGACCGGCGAAGCCGGAGGCCAAGGTATCGGGCAGGTCGTCCGGCACGGGGTCGGCGGAGCCACTCGGCCCATCGACGGAGTCGCTCGGCCCGTTGGCGGAAGAGGCGGGACTGTCGGTCGAGGCGGTGCGGCGGTGGCGCAGCTCGGCCGGCAGGACCAGCAGGGCGATCAGCACGCCCAGGCCGCCCACGGCCACGAAGCCCCAGGGCGGTGACAGCGTGTCGGCGGCCAGGCCGGCCAGCGGGCCGCCCAGGGCCACGCCGACGGTCAGGGCCGAGTTGTGCAGGCCCATGGCCTCGCCCCGGGCGGCGGCCGGGGTCATGCGGCTGACGGCGTCGGCGCTGGAGGTGATCAGCGGGGCGCACAGGGCCCCGGCCGGAAGCAGGAGCAGGGCGATCAGCCACCAGTGGGACGAGCCCAGGCTGACCGCGGCGGTGGCGATGGCCATGGGCGCGAGCAGCACGATGGGCGGCAGGCCGCGGCGGATGGTGCCGTAGGCGAAGCCGCCGAGCAGGGAGAAGAACGCCCACAGGGTCATGACCAGGCCGGTCCAGCCGAGCTCGCCGTTCTCGCGGAGGACCGCCACCACCGCCACGTCGGTGCCGGCCAGGACGATCGTGGCGGCCGACGTGATGGCCAGGATGGCGACGAAGCGCGGGGTGAGCCAGCTGCGGCGGGGGACCCTCTCGCCCGACTCGATGGACGCCTCGTGCGCGCCGCGGACCGGCGGGTTGAGCAGCCACAGGCCGATGCCGGAGACCAGGATGCCGGCGCCGATGGCCAGCATGGCCCAGCGCGGGCCGGCGCTGGTGGCGATCAGCACGCCCAGGGCGGGGCCGGTCATGAAGCTGAGCTCGGTGGTGATGGAGTCGAGGGCGAAGGCCGGAAGCCGTTGCGACTCGGGGGTCATGGCCGCGATCGCCTGGCGGGCCACCGAGAACGCGGGCAGCGCCAGGAACCCGCCGACCAGCGCGATGACCAGCAGCACCGGGAACGGCACGGCCTGGGCCAGCGACCAGAACAGCACCTCGGCGATCGTGGTCAGCACCAGCACCAGCCGCAGGCCACGCCGGTCGATGAGCCGGCCCATCACCGGAGCGCCGACCGAGCCGCCGATGGTGAAGGCGGCGCCGATCAGGCCGGCCGCGCCGTAGCCCCGATGGAGATCGTTCACCACGTGCAGGGTGAGGGTGACCGCCCCGGCGGCGATGGGAATGCGCGCGAGGGTCGCGACCGCCAGCAACGACTTGATGCCGGGCAGGGCGAGGGTCTCGCGGTAAGGCGTGAGCAGCATGTGGATCCTGACCTCCGGGACACATCCTGCCCCGGGGGTACGACAGAAAACCAGCCGAGATCAGCTGGAGACGACCGGTGTGCCCGTCGTCTCAATCGCCGCCGTGCGCATTTCCTCCAGCGCCGCCGCGGTCGTGCCCTCGGCCACGCCGGCGGTGAGCTCGAGCAGCACCGTCGTCGCGAACCCTTCGGCCTTGGCGTCGAGCGCGGTCGCCCGTACGCAATGGTCCGTAGCGATGCCGACCAGCTCGACCTCGGTGACGCTCCGTGAGCGCAACCAGTCGGCCAGCGTCTCGCCGCTCTCGGTGTGACCTTCGAAGCCGGAGTACGCCGCCTTGTGCTCACCCTTGTGGAAGACGGCCTCGATGCGGTCGGTGGCCAGCTCCGGGTGGAACTCGGCCCCGTCCGAGCCGACCACGCAGTGTGCCGGCCACGTGGCCTGGTAGTCGGGGTGGTCGCTGAAGTGGCTGCCGGGGTCGATGTGCCAGTCCTTGGTGGCGACCACGTGGTCCCAGCGGGCGCCCGCCTTGCGCAGCACCAGCGAGATGCCCTTGGCCACGGCGGCGCCGCCACCGACGGCCAGGGAGCCGCCCTCGCAGAAGTCGTTCTGGACGTCGACGATGATCAGCGCGCGTGTCACGGGACCCCCACGATGGTGACCGGAATGGCCGGGTCGCCGGCCGACAGCTTCAGACCCTCCCACGGTATCGAGATCAGGCACTGCCGTAGATGTTCACGGGATTCCCGCAACGCCGGAGGCTCGACGATTTCGCCGGCGGCGACGATGGGGCGCTGGAGAAGGCGGTCGTTCGGTGCGTGATCGGGCACGCCCTGGGACACGATGATCTCCTCGGTGGCCGTGCCGGTGGGCTTGTGCCGCCGGACCGCGGTCTTGCGGCCGCCCACCGTCGCCTTGTTCTCCGAGCGCTTCACGACCGGGCGGCCCTCGACCTCGACCAGCTTGTAGACCAGGCCCGCGGTCGGCGCGCCGGAGCCGGTGACCACCGCCGTGCCGGCGCCGTACATGTCGACCGGCTCGGCCGCGAGGGCGGCGATCGCGTATTCGTCCATGTCGCCCGAAACGACGATCTTGGTCTCGGTGGCGCCCAGCGAGTCGAGAAGCTCGCGGGAGTGCTGCGCGAGCACCGACAGGTCGCCCGAGTCGATCCGGACCGCCCGCAGGTCGGGGCCGGCCACCGCGATGGCGTTCCGGATGCCCTGGGCGATGTCGTACGTGTCGACCAGCAGCGTCGTGTTCTTGCCGAGGGCGGCGACCTGTGACGCGAAGGCGGCCGGCTCGTCGTCGTGCAGCAGGGTGAACGCGTGGGCCGAGGTGCCGGTGGTCGGGATGCCGTAGCGGGCGCCGGCCGCGAGGTTGGACGTCGAGGCGAACCCCGCGAGATAGGCCGCCCGCGCCGCCGCGACCGCGCTGTCCTCGTGCGTACGCCTCGAACCCATCTCGATGATCGGGCGGCCCCGGGCCGCCGTGACCATGCGGGCCGCGGCCGAGGCGATGGCCGAGTCGTGGTTGAGCACCGAGAGGATGAGCGTCTCGAGGACCACGCACTCGGCGAACGTGCCCGAGACGGTCATGATCGGCGAACCGGGGAAGAAGAGCTCGCCCTCGGCGTAGCCGTCGATGTCGCCGCTGAACCGGTAGCTCCGCAGCCACGCGGCGGTGGTCTCGTCGACGATGCCGGCCTCGCGCAGGAAGCCGACCTCGGCCTCGCTGAAGCGGAAGTCGCGGATCAGCTCGACCAGGCGGCCGGTGCCGGCGACCACGCCGTACCTCCGCCCGCCCGGCAGCCGCCGCGCGAAGACCTCGAACACGCACTGCCGGTCGGCGGTGCCGTCCTTGAGCGCGGCGCTGACCATGGTCAGCTCGTACTGATCGGTGAGCAGCGCGGGGGCGAAGGAGTTCACGACCCCACCCTATTGCGCCCGGCGGCCCCTTACGAACTGCCCGCTGACCTGCGGTTCGGCGTTCCGGTTCACCGATGCGGCAAATCCGGTGGCAACATGGGGGGCATGGCGTTGCCTCAGGTTGCTCCCGTCGAGACGCCGGAGATCCAAGAAGCACCGGAAGACGACCGGCCGTGGGTGACCATCGTCTGGGACGATCCGGTCAACCTCATGTCGTACGTGACCTGGGTTTTTCAGAAGCTCTTCGGTTACAGCAAGGAGAAGGCCGAGGCCCTGATGCTGGACGTGCACACGAAGGGCAAGGCGGTGGTCAGCATCGGTGCGCGCGAGCGCATGGAGATGGACGCCAACCAGCTGCACGGTTACGGCCTCTGGGCCACGGTCGACCGGTCCTGAACACCGCGGGAGAGGGCAGATGTTCCGACGCAACGGCAGCCAGTGTGTGGCCACCTTCGCGGTCGACGAGGTGCGCGTGTTGCGCAAGGTCGCCGGTGAGGTGGTCGGTCTGCTGACCGACGGCATGGACCACGGCGACCCCGTGGTCTCGCGCCTGTTCCCCGACATCTATCCGGACCGCCCGGACGATTCGGCCGAGTTCCGCCTCTACACCGAGGGCGAACTGAAAACCGGCAAGATCGACCAGGCCGGCGCGATTCTCGCGGCTCTGCCGGACGAGGGCGAGGGAGAGGTACGCCTCGACGGCGAGGCCGCCGAGGCCTGGCTGCGCGCCATCAACGACGCGCGCCTGGCCATGGGCACCCGGCTCGACATCAGGGCCGACACCGACCTGAGCGAGGAGCTCGAGACGGCCGTCGTGCGCGATCCCGGCTCGAGCCGCGTCTTCCAGCTCAGCGTGTACGCCTATCTGGGCTATCTCCAGGAGTCGCTGCTCAACGCGCTGCCCGAGATAGAGTGAGCCCCGCCACGCTCGGGGTGGGGAAATCTCACGGTAATGTGAACGGCGTGCTGACCATCGACAGCGCGATCGTCGACGCGATCGTCGCCCATGCCCGCCGGGACCACCCCGACGAGGCCTGCGGCGTGGTCGCCGGACCGATCGGCGGCGACCGGCCGGCGCGGCTCATCCCGATGGACAACGCGGCCCGCTCCATGACGTTCTACGAGTTCGACTCGATGGAGCAGCTGCGCGTCTGGCGCGAGATGGACGACAACGACGAGGAGCCGGTGGTCATCTACCACTCCCACACGGCCACCGAGGCCTACCCGTCGCGGACCGACATCTCCTTCGCCGGCGAGCCCGGTGCGCATTATCTTCTGGTCTCCACCCGCGAGCCGGACTCCGAGGAGATCCGGTCGTTCCGCATAGTGGACGGCGTGGTGACCGAGGAAGAGATCAACATCGTGGATGCGACGGTAGACGCGTGATGGCGAGCGCTGTGCAGTCGTACATGTTCGGGCAGAGCCCGGTGTCGGTCTTCTACGAGTGTCGCTGACGACATTCGTACGAAAAGACCCTGCCCTCAGTTCGTTCTTCCTTTTGGAGCATTCACCGCCATGGCTATCGAAGTTCGCGTCCCGACCATCCTGCGCAGCTACACCGGCGGCGCCAAGACCGTCGAGGGCGCCGGCTCGACCCTCACCGAGCTGATCGACGACCTGGACGCCAAGCACAACGGCCTCAAGGGTCGCCTGATCACCGCCGAGGGTGGTCTGCACCGGTTCGTCAACATCTACGTCAACGACGAGGACGTCCGCTTCCTCGGCGCGCTCGACGCCAAGCTCAACGACGGTGACTCGATCACCATCCTGCCCGCCGTGGCCGGCGGCGCCCTGGGCTTCGCGGCCGCCGCCGCGCTCCTCGGCACCAGGTAATCGTCGTGGCTCGCTACGAGAGCCTCCTTGACGCCTTGGGGGGCACGCCGCTGGTCGGCCTGCCCCGCCTGTCACCGACGGTGCCCGAGGGGGCGCCGCCGGTGCGGCTCTGGGCCAAGCTCGAGGACCACAACCCGACCGGCAGCATCAAGGACCGCCCGGCCTTCTTCATGGTCCGCGAGGCCGAGGAGTCGGGGCATCTGCGCCCGGGTGACACCATCCTCGAGCCGACCAGCGGCAACACCGGCATCTCGCTGGCCATGGTGGCCAAGCTGCGCGGCTACCGCCTGGTCTGCGTGATGCCCGAGAACGTCTCGGCCGAGCGGGTCCAGCTGCTCCGCATGTACGGCGCCGAGATCATCTTCTCGCCGGCCGCCGGCGGCTCCAACCAGGCCGTGGCCACGGCCAAGCAGATCGCGGCCGAGCACCCGGACTGGAAGATGCTGTTCCAGTACGGCAACCCGGCCAACGCTCGCGCGCACTACGAGACCACCGGTCCCGAGCTGCTGCACGACCTGCCCACGATCACCCACTTCGTGGCCGGTCTGGGCACCACCGGCACGCTGATGGGCACCGGCCGCTTCCTCCGGGAGAAGGTCGAGGGCATCCAGATCGTCGCCGCCGAGCCGCGGTACGGCGAGCTGGTCTACGGCCTGCGCAACATCGACGAGGGCTACGTCCCGGAACTGTACGACGCCTCGGTGCTCGACCGCCGTTTCTCGGTCGGCACCCGCGACGCCGTGCTGCGCACCCGCCAGCTGGTCGAGGTCGAGGGCATCTTCGCCGGCTTCTCCAGCGGCGCCATCCTGCACGCGGCCCTGGCCGTGGCCCACGAGGCGGTCAAGGCCGGCAAGCGGGCCGACGTCGCGTTCGTGATCGCCGACGGCGGCTGGAAATATCTGTCGACCGGCGCCTACGGCGGCACGCTGAATGACGCCGAGGACGCCCTCGAAGGGCAGCTCTGGGCCTGAGAAACGGCTTAGTAGAGGGCCGCGATCAGCACGTCGATCGCGAGCGGTCCCGTGGCGCCGAGAAGCAGCAGCCACGGGAGGACCGGGCGGTGGATCGAGAGGAACGAGCCCACCGCCAGTCCGACGCTGACAAGTCCGAAAAGGGTCAGCACGGGCACGTACCAGAAATCGGCGCCGCCCAGCACCGTGACGAATGCCCGGACACCCACTCCCATGCCCGCGAGACCGAGTACGGCCGCGTACAGGGACAGAATCAGCAATCGCGCGGTTCCCGGCGCGGGATCGTCCGGCGCCGGGAAGCGAAAGAGCGTTTCGTTATCCCCTAATCCGGTCGGAGCCGGTGTAATCTCCCAGCCACCGAACGGCATGATCTCCGCCGCCTCGGTCTGCGTGGGGCGGCTCCTCTCGGCCGTGGTCACGTGGTGCCTCCGCTGTTCCGTTCGTCGAACTCGTCACTTCGTGCAACGCGAACGACTCACCGGACGTAACGGGAATTGCGTTAATGGCCGAGGTCACGGGCGGTGTGATGTACGTTGTCGATTTAGCGACAAATCGATCAGACGTTTACATGGCGCGCAGGTCCCGGCGTACGCTTCGCTCCGTGATTGACTGGTCTGACGACTCCAGCACGGACCGGTCGGGCGGGGCGTGCACGACCCAGTGTGAGCCAGAGGGACCCGCATGCGACTGACCGTTCTCGGCTGTGCCGGCAGTTTTCCCGGCCCCGAGTCGGCTTGTTCCGCCTATCTTGTCGAGGCTGAGGGCTTCCGGCTTCTGGTCGATTTCGGCTCGGGCTCGTTGTCCGCTCTTCAGCGCTACTCGGACATGAACAAGATCGACGCCATCGTGCTGACACATCTGCACTGCGATCACGTGCTGGACGCCTGCACGTACATCGTGGTGCGCCGCTACGACCCGGCCGGCGCGCTGCCGCCGGTGCCGGTCTACGCGCCGCTTGGCGCGGCGGAGCGGATCTCCTCGGCCTACAGCCAGGAGAACGAGGCGATCGACGACGTGTACACGTTCTACGGTCTCCAGCCGGGTACGTTCCCCATCGGCCCGTTCTCGGTCACCGTGGACCGGGTCAACCATCCGGTGGAGACGTACGGGGTGCGTATCGAGCACGGAGGGCGCGTGCTCGCCTACTCTTCGGACACGGCGCCCTGTGAGCCGTTGCTGCGACTCGCCGCCGGCGCAGATCTTTTTCTTTGTGAGGCTTCTTACGCCGACGGGGTCGAGAACCCTCCCGGCCTGCACCTCACCGGCCGCGAAGCGGGTGAGGCGGCGACCAAGGCGGACGTCGGGCGACTGTTGCTCACGCATCTGGTGCCCGCATGGGTCTCGGAGGCATCTATTGTGGATGCCGCCGTGGCCGCATTTGCGGGACCGGTTGAGGTCGTACGCCCGGGTGCCCGTTACGATCTCTGAGCCGGGGGATTGAAGCACCAGCGGATCGTGATCTTGGAGTTGTTGCATGCGCATCGTTCGCCTGGCCAACTTCGTGACGCCTCATACGGGTGGCCTGCGGACCGCACTTCGGAACCTCGGTGAGGGCTATCAGCGCGCCGGCCACGAGGCCGTGCTGGTGGTGCCCGGTCGCGAGCGCTCCGACAAGATGACCAGTCAGGGCCGCGTCATCACGCTGCCCAGCGCCCCGCTGCCACGCACCGGTGGCTATCGCGTCATGACCGGCCGTCGTGAACTGGCCAAGCTCCTCGACGACCTCGAGCCCGACCGCATCGAGGTCTCCGACCGCACCACGCTGCGCTGGACCGGCAGCTGGGCCCGTCAGCGCGGCGTCGGCTCGATCATGGTGTCGCACGAGAGCCTGGCCGGCCTGCTCGGCGAATGGGGCATGCCCAAACGCGAGCAGCTCGCCGACAAATACAACCTGCGCACCTCGGAGTTCTTCGATCAGATCGTCTGCACGACGTCCTTCGCGGCCGCCGAGTTCCGCCGCATCGGCGCCCCCAACCTGATCGAGGTGCCGCTCGGCGTCGACCTCGACGCCTTCCACCCCGGCCGGGCCGACGAGGCCGTCCGGGCCCGATATGCCCGCCCCGGCGAGACGCTCGTGGCCTTCTGCAGCCGCCTCTCCGGCGTGAAGAAGCCCGAGCTGGCCGTGGACGCGCTCGCCGTGCTGCGCAACGACAAGGTGCCGGCCGTGCTGGCGGTCGCCGGAGACGGCGTACGGCGGGCCGCCCTGGCCTATCGCGCGGCCCGCCTGCCGGTGCGCTTCGCCGGTCACATCAGCGACCGCTCGACGATGGCCGCCCTGCTGGCCAGCGCCGACGTGGTGATGGCGCCGGGGCCGGTCGAGACCTTCGGGCTGGCCGCGCTCGAGGCGCTCGCCTGCGGCACGCCGGTCGTCGTCAACCAGTCGAGCGCGCTGCCCGAGGTGGTCGGCGACGGTGGCGTCGCGGTGCCGGGCACGGCCGAGGCCTTCGCCAACGGCGTCCGCACGCTGCTGGAGCGCCCGGAAGCCGAGCGCCGGGCCGCGGCCCGGGCCCGCGCCGAGCACTTCGGATGGCCGGCCGCGGTCGACGGTTTCCTGCGCGCGCACGGCGCCCTGCCCGACGTCGCGGTGGCGGGCGTCCCGTCGGCCCGGCAGCGTCCGGTCGCGGTGCTGCGCCCGGCCGTGCCCCGCCCCGACCAAGCTTTCACGGGCTGGTTCGGCTGAGTTATCCACAGGAGCCGGGGCGGCTGAGGCGCGCCCGGCCCGCTGCGCATAAGGTTTGGTCATGGCACGACCCGACGGCCGAGCGGCCGACCAGCTGCGTCCGGTGACTCTCACCCGTAAATGGAGCATCCACCCCGAGGGGTCGGTGCTCGTCGAGTTCGGCGACACCCGGGTGCTCTGCACGGCCAGTGTCACCGAGGGCGTTCCCCGGTGGCGCAAAGGCTCCGGCCTGGGCTGGGTCACCGCGGAATACGCGATGTTGCCCCGCGCGACGAACACGCGCGGCGACCGCGAGAGCCTCAAGGGCAAGGTCGGCGGCCGTACGCACGAGATCTCCCGCCTGATCGGCCGCAGCCTCCGGGCCAGCATCGATCTGAAGGCGCTGGGCGAGAACTCGATCGTGCTCGACTGCGACGTCCTGCAGGCCGACGGCGGCACCCGCACGGCCGCGATCACGGGGGCCTACGTGGCGCTGCACGACGCGGTCAACTGGCTGGCCGACCGCAAGTCCCTGGCCGGCAAGGTGGAGAACGTGATGCACCGCTCGATCCAGGCGGTCAGCGTCGGCATCATCGACGGCGAGCCCCGCCTCGACCTGATGTACCTCGAGGACGTGGCGGCCGAGGTCGACATGAACGTGGTGGCCACCGGCGACGGCGACTTCGTCGAGGTGCAGGGCACGGGTGAGAACGGCGTGTTCCGCCGCGACCAGATGGACGCCCTGCTCGACCTGGCCCTGGCCGGCTGCGCCGATCTGGCCGCGGCCCAGCAGAAAGCGCTCGCCTCGTGAGCGCCAAGCTGCTGCTCGCCACGGCGAACAAGAAGAAGCTGGTGGAGCTCCAGCGCATCCTCGACCAGTCGCTGGGCACCAACCGGATCCAGCTGGTCGGCCTGGCCGACTTCGAGGGATATCCCGACGTCCCCGAGACGGGACTCACGTTCGGCGAAAATGCGCTGATCAAGGCCCGCGAGGGCGCGAAGCGCACCGGGCTGCCCACGGTGGCCGACGACTCGGGCATCGCGGTCGACGCGCTGAACGGCATGCCGGGCGTCTTCAGCGCCCGCTGGTCCGGTGTGCACGGCAACGACGACGCCAACCTCGACCTGCTCCTGGCCCAGATCGGCGACGTGTCCGACGAGCAGCGCGGCGGCGCCTTCGTCTGCGCGGCCGCCCTGGTCCTGCCGAACGGCCGCGAGCACCTGGTCGAGGGCCGCCAGTCCGGCAAGATCCTCCGTGCCCGCCGAGGCGACGGCGGCTTCGGCTACGACCCGATCTTCCTGGGCGACGGCCAGTCGAAAACAAACGCCGAACTGACCCCGGCCGAAAAGGACGCGATCAGCCATCGGGGCAAGGCTTTCCGCGAGCTCTCCAAGGTGATCGCCAAGGAGCTCCCGGCCTAGGCGCGCGTCAGTTGATGTTCGATGACCGGAGCGGCCACCGGCCGTCCCGGTCATCTTTTGTTGCGGAGGGAAGCCAGGGTCTTTCCTGTGCTGGACGCGAACCAGAAGCCGTAAGTCAACGGGAACGCTTCTTGCCCTTCCGCAACGACTACAGGCAACTACCATGTAGTCATGACTGCTCCACGCTCAGTCCGCTTCGATGAGGAGGTCCTGGCTCGTCTGGACCGCTATGTGCGGGAGAACCCTGGCTCCTCCTCCTCGTCCGTGGCCAACATGTTCATCGACGAGGCGCTGAGGTCCTATGAGCATCCCGGCGTCATCTTCCGGCCTGGCCCTACCGGACGCCGAGCAGCGCTCGCTGGAGGCCCTGACGTCTGGGAAGTCGTCGCGGCACTGGACGCCGTTCGCGAGGAAGCGGAACAACTCGACCGAGCCTCGCTTCTGTCGGAGTTGGCCGAGGTGACGGGATTGGTCTCAGGCCAGGTCGCGGTGGCCTTGCGCTACTACGCGGCCTACCCCGGCGAGATCGACGAACGAGTGGCCCTCAACCGCGAGGTCGCTGATCGAGAGGAGCGGTTGTGGGAAGCCCAGCAGAAGCTTCTTCGAAAGCCGAAGCCCTGACGGGTCTCCTTCTCGACGAGATGTATCCGCCCTCCTTGGCGCGGGCTCTGCGGGCCACGGGGCACGACGTCGTCGCCGTGCTGGACGTCGAGGTCGGCCTCGCGGCCAAGACTGATGAGGATGTGCTGGCCTGGGCTGCACGCAACAGCCGATGTGTCGTCACGGAGAACGTCAGCGACTTCGCACGCCTGGCACAGCAGGGGTTCGGCCACGCAGGCATCCTTTTCGTCCATAGCCGGCGTTTCCCGCGAACGGCGTCGGGGCTGGGACGGATTTCTCAAGCACTCGACGGGATGCTGTCGAAGGGCGAGATGCCTGGTCGCGACGAGGTCGCCTGGCTCCAATAGCAGTGGCAGAGGCCAGGCGAGGGCTGACCGGCTCGCCGAGGCTGCCCCCAGGGAAGCGGGGTCTGGCTTCTGAAAGTTTTTATGCATAGTCTGCGGTAGTGAATGGCGGAGTGCTCGACCTGTTCGCCGGGGCTCGGCTCACTCCCACGCAGCGGCGCATTGCGCACTGCCTGGTGGAGCGGGCCGGCACGGCGGCTGCACTGTCGTCGGCTGAAGTGGCTGAGCTGGCCGGGGTCAGTCAGCCCTCGGTCACCCGGTTCGCCATCGCTCTCGGGTTTCCTGGATATCCGGCTCTGCGGCGGGCTCTGCGGGATGTCGGCGGTGGGCCAGCCGATGACGGTGGCGAGGACAACGCCATGCAGCGGGCCATCCAGGCCGAGGCCGAGCATCTCGGGCGGCTGCGGGAGCAGTTGGGGAGTCTTGACGCCGTACAGAAAGCGGCGAACTTGCTTGTCGCCAGCCGGCCTCTGCCGGTTCTCGGGCTTCGGGCGGCGGCGCCCCTCGCTGGGTATTTCGGCTATTTCGCCAGCAAGGTGCATCCGGATGTGCGGGTGTGGGACACCGGTGGGACGTCTCTGCTCGACCGGCTCGATCAGGCCCGGGTGGCGGGTGCCGGTGCCATGCTGGCCTTGGTGTTGCCGCGCTATCCGCGGGAGTCGCTCGAAGTGGTCAAAGAGGCCAGGGCCATGGGGTACGCCGTGGTCGCGATCACCGACTCGGCGGTGAGCCCGGTCGCCGAGGACGCCGCCGTCGTGCTGCCCGCCGCCGTGGGCACGCGTCTGGTGTTCGACCTGCACACCGGGCCGATGGCCATGGCCATGGTGCTGTTGCAGGCGATGTGCGACGCGGATCCGGAGCCGGTTCAGCGCCGGCTCGAGGAGTTCGAGGCGGCCGCGGCTCGGCGGCAACTTTTTCAGGGGTAGAGGGGAAGATCGATGACGGAGATCCGGGCGCCGCGCGGTACGGCGTACACCGCCAAGGGCTGGCCGCAGGAAGCCGCCAAGCGGATGTTGATGAACAACCTCGACCCCGACGTGGCCGAAAGGCCCGAAGACCTTGTGGTGTACGGCGGCACGGGGCGGGCGGCGCGGAACTGGCCCTCCTTCCACGCGATCGTGCGGGAACTCGACGAGCTCAAGGACGACGAGACCCTGCTCGTGCAGTCGGGCAAGCCGGTCGGCGTCTTCCGCACCCACGAGTGGGCGCCGCGCGTGCTCATCGCCAACTCCAACCTCGTCGGCGACTGGGCCACCTGGCCCGAGTTCCGCCGCCTCGAAAAGCTCGGATTGACCATGTACGGCCAGATGACGGCCGGGTCGTGGATCTACATCGGGACTCAGGGCATCCTCCAGGGCACGTACGAGACGTTCGCCGCCGTGGCCGCCAAGCGGTTCAAGGGCACCCTGGCCGGCACGCTGACCCTGACCGCGGGTTGCGGTGGCATGGGCGGCGCCCAGCCCCTCGCTGTCACCATGAACGGCGGCGTCTGCCTGATCGTCGATGTTGATCAATCGCGGTTGGAGCGCCGGGTTCAGACGCGTTACCTGGACGAGATCGCCGACAACCTTGATGATGCGGTAAATCGGGCTTTAAAGGCTAAATCCGAAAGGCGAGCGATCAGCATCGGTGTAGTCGGCAACGCCGCCGTCGTCTTCCCCGAGCTGCTGGTCAAGGGTGTCGAGATCGACATCGTCACCGACCAGACGAGCGCCCATGACCCGCTCTCTTACCTGCCCGTTGGGGTCGAACTCGCGGACGCGGCGGCGTATGCGGCTGACAAACCGGACGAATTCACCGACCGGGCCCGGGCCAGCATGGCCCGCCACGTGGCGGCGATGGTCGGCTTCCAGGACGCCGGGGCCGAGGTCTTCGACTACGGCAACTCAATCCGGGGCGAGGCCAAGCTCGGCGGTTATGAGCGTGCCTTCGACTTCCCCGGCTTCGTCCCGGCGTACATCCGGCCGCTCTTCGCCGAAGGCAAAGGTCCTTTCCGCTGGGCCGCCCTCTCCGGCGACCCGGCCGACATCCACAAGACCGACAAGGCGATCCTCGACCTCTTCCCCGAGAACGAGGCCCTGGCCCGCTGGATCCGGATGGCCGGCGAGCGCGTCGCCTTCCAGGGCCTGCCCGCCCGCATCTGCTGGCTCGGATACGGCGAGCGCGACGTGGCCGGCACCCGCTTCAACGACATGGTGGCCAGTGGCGAGCTCAGCGCCCCGATCGTCATCGGCCGTGACCATCTCGACTCCGGGTCGGTGGCGTCGCCGTACCGCGAAACCGAGTCCATGCTCGACGGATCGGACGCCATCGCCGACTGGCCGCTGCTCAATGCGATGATCAACACGGCCAGCGGCGCGAGCTGGGTGTCGATTCACCACGGCGGCGGCGTCGGCATCGGCCGCTCGATCCACGCCGGGCAGGTGTGCGTGGCCGACGGCACCGCGCTGGCCGGTCAGAAGATCGAGCGGGTCCTGACCAACGACCCCGGCATGGGCGTCATCCGGCACGTCGACGCCGGCTACGACTCGGACGCCGCCGACGGCGTCCACATCCCGATGCGACAGGACGACAAGTGAGCGCGACTTTCGCGGAGCTCTGGGCCGAGATCGCCCCGATCGGCCGGGTGGCCAACGGCTACGAGCGGTACGCCCTGGAGGAGCCGGAGCTGGTCCTGCGGGACTGGTTCCGCAACCAGGCGGCCCGGCGCGACATGCCGGTCACCGACGACGGCAACGGCAACCTGTTCGCCTGGTGGGGCGGGCAGTGGGGGCACGACGCCGTGCTGACCGGGTCGCACTTCGACTCGGTGCCGCACGGCGGCGGCTACGACGGCCCGCTCGGCATCGTCAGCGGCTTCCTCGCCGTCGACGAGCTGCGCCGGCGCGGTCACGTGCCGCGCCGCCCGATCGCCGTGGTCGCCTTCGTCGACGAGGAGGGTGGCCGCTTCGGGTTGCCCTGCCTCGGATCGCGCCTGCTCACCGGGGCGATCGAGCCCGAGACGGCGGCCGCCCTGACCGACCGCGAGGGCATCACGTTCGGCGAGGCGCTGGGCACCACCCCGGCCGGCCGCCTGCCCGGGCTGACCAGCCGGATCGGCGCGCTCATCGAGCTGCACATCGAGCAGGGCCGGGCCCTGGAGGTGCCGGTCGGCGTGGCCAGCGCGATCTGGCCGCACGGCCGCTGGCGGTTCGACTTCACCGGGCACGGCGACCACGCCGGCACGACCCGGATGGCCGACCGGCGCGACCCGATGCTGACCTTCGCCTACACGGTGCTGGCGGCCAACAAGGAGGCCCGGCTGGCCGGCGCGCACGCGACGGTGGCCCGGGTCGAGGTCGAGCCGAACGCCACGAACGCCATCCCGTCCCTGGTGCGGGGCTGGCTGGACGCCCGCGCGGCCGAGACGAACACGCTCGACGGCCTGGTCGAGGCCGTGATCAAGCGGGCCTACGACCGGGCCGCCCGCGACGGCGTCGAGGTGTCGGTGACGAACGAGTCGTTCAGCCAGGAGGTGTCCTTCGAGACGTCGCTGGCCGCGCGCATCTCCGAACTGCTGGGCCACGCGCCGATCCTGCCCACGGGCGCCGGTCACGACGCGGGCGTCCTGTCGGCGCACGTGCCGACGGCGATGCTCTTCGTGCGCAACCCGACCGGCGTCTCGCATTCGCCGGCCGAGCACGCCGAGGAGGCCGACTGCGTCGAAGGCATCCAGGCCCTGGCCCGGGTCCTGCTGGACCTGACATGACCGTCTACCGCTGCGACGTCGCGTGGATCGACGGCGCGCTCGCCGAAAACGTCCACATTGAAGTGATCGACGGGCGCTTCGCCAACCTGAATTCCGACAAAACGCCGGATGTGCGGCTCGCCGGACTCGTGCTTCCGGGCTTCGCCAACGCTCACTCGCACGCTTTTCACCGGGCATTGCGAGGTCGTACGCATGGTGACGGCGGCAGCTTCTGGACCTGGCGCGACACGATGTACGAGGTGGCGGCGCGCCTGGATCCGGACTCCTACCTCGCGCTGGCCCGGGCCGTTTACGCCGAGATGGCGCTGGCCGGCATCACGGCCGTGGGGGAGTTTCACTATCTGCACCATGCGCCGGGCGGGGTGCGGTACGCCGACCCGAACGCCATGGGCCAGGCGCTGATCACCGCCGCGGCCGAGGCCGGGATCCGGATCACGCTGCTCGACACGCTCTATCTGACGGCCGGGGTCGACGGCGCGCCCCTGGAAGGGGTGCAGCGCCGCTTCGGCGACGGCGACTTCGAAGGCTGGGCGTCGCGGGTGGGTGCGCTGGCCGGGGCCCCGCACGCTTTGATGGGGGCGGCCGTCCACTCTGTACGGGCCGTGCCCGCCCCCGCGATCAGCGAAATGGCCGCCTGGTCGTCCGGTCGTCCGGTACATGTCCATCTCTCCGAGCAACCTGCTGAGAACGAGCAGTGCCGGGCGGTTCACGGCTGCACGCCGACCGAGCTCTTGGAACGGCACGGGCTGCTCAGCGCGAACATCACCGCCGTGCACGCCACCCACCTCACCGGCCGCGACGTCAAGATGCTGGGCGGGAGCGGCACCGGGGTGTGCATGTGCCCGACCACCGAACGCGATCTGGCCGACGGCATCGGACCGGCCGGCGAGCTGGCCGCGCACGGCTCCCCGCTCAGCCTCGGCAGCGACGGCCACGCCGTGATCGACATGTTCGAGGAGATCCGCGGCCTCGAGATGAACGAGCGCGTGTCCCGCCTGCGGCGCGGCCGCTTCTCGCCGGCCGAGCTGATGACCGCGGCGACCGCGCACACCGCCCTGGGCTGGAACGACGCCGGCGCCATCGAGGTGGGCAAGCGGGCCGACCTGGTCTGCGTGCGCCTCGACAGCGTACGGACGGCCGGCGCCGACCCGGCCCAGGCCATCCTGGCCGCAACCGCCGCCGACATCACCCACGTGATCGCCGACGGCCGCCTGATCGTCTCCGAGGGCCGCCACGTCACGATCGACGTGCCCGCCGCCCTGACAACCGCGATCTCCGCCGTCCTGCCCGCCGCGCCTCGCGCCGCGTCCTCCGCCGCACCTCACGCTGGGTCCTCCACCGCGCCTCGCGCTTCGTCTACCGGCGTGATCGAGGGGGACCGGCGATGAGCCTGCTGATCGACAACATCGGGGAGCTCGTCACCAACGACGACGGGGACGGGCTGCTCGGTCTTCGGCGCGACGTCGCGCTCGTCGTCGACGGTGATCGCGTCGCCTGGATCGGGGCGCGCCGGGAAGCGCCGGCCGCCGACGAGCGGATCGACGCCCAGGGCGCGGCCGTCCTACCGGGCTTTGTGGACAGTCACGCCCATCTCGTCTTCGCCGGCGACCGGGCCCAGGAGTTCGGCGCCCGCATGGCCGGTGAGCCCTACACCGGCGGCGGCATCCGGACCACCGTGGCCGCGACCCGGGCCGCGAGCGATGAGCAACTGCTGGCCAACGCCGAACGTCTCGTCGCCGAGATGCGGCGGCAGGGCACCACGACCGTCGAGATCAAGAGCGGCTACGGCTTGAACGTGGTCGACGAGGCGCGGTCGCTGCGTCTGGCCCGGGAGCTGACCGAAGAGACCACGTTCCTCGGTGCGCACGTCGTTCCCGCCGGCTACGAAGCCGACAAATACGTTTCGCTGGTCATTTCCGAAATGCTGGATGCCTGCGCTCCGTACAGCAAATGGGTCGATGTGTTCTGTGACCGTGGCGCCTTCGACGGTGACCAGGCGCGGGCCATCCTGACCGCCGGGATCGAGCGCGGACTGCGGCCCCGGCTGCACGCCAACCAGCTGGCCGCGGGTCCGGGCGTACAACTCGCGGTCGAACTCGGCGCCGCCAGCGCCGACCATTGCACGCATCTGAGCGACGCCGATGTCACCGCCCTCGCCAGCTCGGAGACCGTCGCGACGCTGCTGCCCGGCGCCGAGTTCTCGACCCGGTCGCCCTATCCGGACGCGCGGCGGCTGATCGACGCGGGCGTCCGGGTCGCTCTGGCCACCGACTGCAACCCCGGGTCGTCGTACACCAGCTCCATGCCTTTCTGTATCGCCCTGGCCGTTCGCGACATGCGGATGACCCCGGCCGAGGCGGTGCACGCGGCGACCGCCGGCGGTGCGCTCGCCCTGCGCCGCGACGACGTCGGCCGGCTGCGACCCGGCTCCCGGGCCGACCTGACGGTGCTCGACGCGCCGTCCCACCTGCACCTGGCCTACCGGCCCGGCGTACCCCTGATCAGAACCGTTCTGCACAACGGAGTGGCACAGTGACCGTCATCGTCCAGCCCACCGGGGTCACCCCGGCCGACGTCATCGCCGTGGCCCGCCACGACGCCCGCGTCGAGATCGCCGCCGAGACCATCGCCGCGATGGAGACGAGCCGCGCGATCGTCGACCGGATCGAGGCGTCCGGCAAGCCCGTCTACGGCGTGTCGACCGGCTTCGGCGCGCTCGCCAACACCCGGATCGAGCCGTCCCGCCGGGCCGAGCTCCAGCACGCGCTGATCCGCTCCCACGCGGCCGGTGTCGGCGCCCCGATGGCCCGCGAGGTCGTACGGGCCATGATGTTGCTGCGCTTGCGGTCTCTGGCCTTGGGGCGTTCGGGTGTACGCCCGGTGCTCGCCCAGGGCCTGGCCGACCTGCTCAACCACGACATCACCCCGTGGGTGCCGGAGCACGGCTCGCTGGGCGCCTCGGGCGACCTGGCCCCGCTGGCCCACTGCGCGATCGTGCTCCTCGGCGAGGGCTGGGTGATCGGCAAGGACGGCGCCCGGCACTCCGCGGCCGAGGCCCTGCACGCGGCCGGCCTGCAACCGCTGGAGCTGGCCGCCAAGGAAGGCCTGGCCCTGATCAACGGCACCGACGGCATGCTCGGCATGCTGCTGCTGGCCATCGACGACGCGGCCCACCTGTTCACGATGGCCGACGTGACGGCGGCCCTGGCCATCGAGGCGATGCTCGGCTCGGAGCGCCCGTTCCTGCCAGAGCTGCACGAGATCCGCCCCCATCCGGGCCAGACGTCCTCGGCCGCGAACATCCTCCGCCTGCTCCAGAACTCGGCCATCATGGACTCGCACCGCGACGACCTGGCCCACGCGGTGCAGGACGCCTACTCGATGCGCTGCGCCCCGCAGGTCGCGGGCGCGGCTCGGGACACCCTCGATTTCGTACGCCAGGTGGCCGCCCGCGAGCTCGTCTCGGTCGTCGACAACCCGGTGGTCCTGCCCGACGGCCGGGTCGAGTCCACCGGCAACTTCCACGGCGCACCCCTGGGCTTCGCCGCCGACTTCCTGGCCATCGCCGCCGCCGAGGTGGGTGCGATAGCCGAACGCCGCGTCGACCGCCTGCTGGACGTGACCCGCAACCGCGACCTGCCCCCGTTCCTGTCTCCCGACGCCGGCGTCAACTCGGGCCTGATGATCGCCCAGTACACGGCCGCCGGCATCGTCGCGGAAAACCGCCGCCTGGCCGCCCCGGCTTCGGTCGACTCCCTCCCGACAAGCGGCATGCAGGAGGACCACGTCTCGATGGGCTGGGCCGCCACGAAAAAGCTCCGCACAGTCCTCGACAACCTGACCAGCCTGCTGGCGGTCGAGCTCTTGTCGGCGGTCCGCGGCATCCAGCTCCGGGCCCCACTCACCCCGTCCCCGGCCGGCGCGGCCGCCGTCACGGCGCTGGCTCCCGCCGCCGGTTCCCCGGGCCCCGACCTCTTCCTGGCCCCGGTCATGGAGGAGGCCCGCCGGGTGGTCGCCGACCGGGCCTTGCGCACAGAGATCGAGCAGAGCACCGGCCCACTGCTCTGACCGGGTCACACACCGGGCGGCGGCGGCCCGCCACCGCCCGGGTCAACCGGCCCTCCACCATGTGCGGCCAGGTTCGCATCGTCATCAAGATGTGAGCAGTTCGCGCCGCGACCATCCGGATGATCGGCGAACGGCTACCGCCGCGATCGCGGGTTGGCCGTCGGACGGTCCATCCCTGCCGCCAGAAAACTCAGGATCAGCAGGCAGAGTGTCTCAGCTCCGGCAAAAGTTGCCGCGCCGGCGATGACCGACTTCGCGGCGTGCTCGCCACCCGCGTGTGCGAGGGCGCCGCCGGCGACGCCGGCAATCGCGCTCGCCAGAAGCGACAGGGCCAGCCAAAGTGCCCGGACGGCCGACACCCCTGGATCGCAACGATGGGCCGATCGCCCGCTTCGCCCTTGGGCTGCGAGCGTTGCGGGACGCAGCGGGTGAACAGGCGCCGAGTATCGATCGCGTCGCCCTGCAGAACCACATTGCCAGGTCGACGGTCTACGCCGTGATGCAAGGTAAGCGAGTTCCGAGCCGAGATGTGTTCGCGGCGATCGTCAAGGCCTGGGGAGGTGCCGACGACATCCCGAAATGGATGGCTCGGCGAAGTTCGGTTGAAGCGGAACTTGAACGAAGCCGACTGGCGCATCGTTCCTTCCATCGCTATCTGAGTGAACCGCGACGTGCTGAGCCCGTCTTGGAGCCGCAGGTCAAGCGGTTTGTCGACGACTTGGCCAAAGTCAGGGAGCGTGCTGGTGGGCCGTCACTTCGGGAGATCGCGAGACGCGGAGCCGAGCGCAGCGGCTATCACACCTCCCACACTTGCCATGCACCACCCGGTTGCGCCTCGGAGCTCAGCCAGGGCTGATC
The DNA here is from genome assembly GCF_050956135.1 of Actinoplanes sp. CA-131856. Classification (GTDB taxonomy): domain Bacteria; phylum Actinomycetota; class Actinomycetes; order Mycobacteriales; family Micromonosporaceae; genus Actinoplanes. The sequence continues at coordinate 1,162,220 of NZ_CP191849.1, forward strand.
TCAAGGTAAGCGTCGAGGGCGGCGGCGCCCGTCAGCATGGCCCGGCCTCGGGCCGTCAGGCGGGCGTGCCAACCCTCCAACGCGGACTCCAGAGGCTCGATGCCGCCCGCCGAACGGACCTGACTTATCAACGGGGCTATCTGCTCCAGCAGGTAACCGCCCCTTCGCAGCTGGTGGATCAGCTGGGCGTCTCTGATGTCGGCGGGGGAGTAGACCCGGTAACCCGTCTGTGGGTCGCGGCGCGGATGGACCAGGCCGGCCCTCTCCCACTTGCGCAGCGTGGCCGGGCGCAAGCCCAGCTTGCGGGCCAGCGGGCCGACGAATGTGTCGGCCCGTTCCGGCTCCACCGGGCCCAGGTCGCGCAGTGCCGCCTCGACCGCTCGCAATGTTCGGCGGTCCTCCAGGAGCTGGGCGTGGCTTTCGTCGATCAGGCGGAGCGCGTCGGCCTCGGCGTCCCGGTTCAGCGACTGCATGATCGCGGCGGCGGTCCGGTGGCCGTGGCCAGGGAGCAGGGCCAGGAACGCTCGCAACGCCTGCGCGTGGCGGGGCGTGTAGGTGCGGTAGCCGTACTGCGATCTTTCGGCCGGCGGCAGGATGCCCAGGGCCTCGTAGTTGCGGACCGCCTGGGCCGACAAGCCGTGCTCGCGGGCCAGGTCGACCGGGCGCAGCGTTTGAGGGTTTCGAGTCACTGGCCTGCTCACGAAGCGCCGAAGTTTCAACCGACGGTTCAACGATACTGTTGAGAGGTATGACTGACGACGTGATGGCGCTGCTCCCCGAGCGGCCGCGGCTGCTCGCCCTCGGCGAGCCCACCCACTTCGAGGACTCTCTGCTCCAGGTGCGCAACGACCTCTTCCGGCGACTCGTCGAGCGCGAGGGCTTCCGGGTGATGGCCATCGAGAGCGACTGCCTGATGGGCCTGCTCGTCGACGACTACGTCGTGCACGGGGCCGGCACTCTGGACGATGTCATGGAGCGGGGCTTCAGCCACGAGTTCGGCACGATGGCGGGCAACCGTGCGCTTGTGCGCTGGATGCGGGCGTACAACGAAAACCGTCCTTTGCCGGAGAGGGTGCGCTTCGCCGGCTTCGACGGGCCGTTGGAGATCACCGGCGGGGCGAGCCCCCGGGAGGCCCTCACCGGGCTGCACGGCTTCCTGTCCGGGCGGGTCGATGACATGCCGTGCACGCTGGCGGAGCTCGATCGTCTGATCGGCGCCGATGAGCGCTGGCCCAACCCGGACGCGATGATGGACCCCTCGCAGTCGGTGGGCCGCACGCCCGAGGCTCGGCAGCTGCGGCTGCTGGCCGATGAGATGGTCGCCCTGCTCGAAGCGGAGGCACCGGCAACAGATCGGATGGACCGGGCGCGGTTGTACGGGCGTACAGCAACCGGCCTTTTGCTTTATCACCACTGGATGGCCGACTCGTCGCCGGCGCGCCTGCCCCGGGTGCTCGGCCAGCGGGCCTCGATGATGGCGGCCAACCTGATGGCGGAGATCGAGCGTGGCCCGGTCATGGCCTTCGCCCACAACAGCCACCTTCAGCGCGCGAAGAGCAGCATCCGGCTCGGTGGCCCGCTGCTGCACTGGTGGAGCGCCGGCTCGATCGTCGCCGCGCGGCTCGGCCGGAGCTACGCCTTCGTGGCCACCGCCCTCGGCACGATCCGCCGCCGCGGCGTCGAAACCCCGCCGGTCAACACCATCGAGGGCTTGCTGTACGCCGACACGGGCGACCGCTTCGTCGTCGACCCCCGCAAGCTGCCGGCCGACGCGGAACCGCGCGTGTCGCCCTGGTTCGGATACGCCCCGCTCGACCCGGCCCACCTGCCGAGCATCGACGCGATCGTCTACGTCAAGGACGCCGATTAATCATTCAGATTGAGAATCATCTGCCGCCGGTATGGTGGCGCCATGGCAAGTGAACGGCCGCGGACGCCGGTGAGGAGTGTGTCGTTCCGGCTCGGCGTGCTCGGGGTCGCGCAGGAGGCGCAGTTCGCGGCGGGGCTGGCCGGGCTCGAGCTGAAGCCGAAACACGTGGCCGTGCTGAGCGTGTTGCGGACCAAGGGCGCCGAGTCGCAACTGGAGCTGTCGCAGATCATGCGGGTGGCCCCGAGCCTCGTGGTGCTGCTCGTCGATCAGCTGGAGACGCGCGGGGCGGTGGCCCGGGTGCGTGATCCGGCCGATCGGCGCAAGCAGCAGGTGCACCTGACCGTCGAGGGCGCTCGCCTGCTGGAGGCGGCCACCGAGGTGTCGGCGCGGCTGGACGAGGAGCTGATCGCCTCGCTCAGCCCGGCCGACCGGGCCGACCTGGTCCGGGTGCTCGACCGGCTCGCCGCCGGCGACGGACTGTTGTCGGCGAAATAGACCGCCACCGCTACGGTGAGCGGTGTGACCGACACGTTGCCGATCCGCCGTCGCGAGCTGGCCGAGATCCTCGCCGACATCGAGAACGGGCGCTCGGCCGGGGTTCTGGTGCTCGGCATCGACGGCTCCGGCAAGACAGTCCTGCTCGGCATGCTCGGCGAGGACCTGCGTCAGCGGGGCCGGGCGGTCTTCCACGTCGACCTGTCGGGAGTGCGGCGGGCGGTCGAGGTGGGCAGCCGGGTTCTGGAGGCCGTGCTCGGGACGCGGACGTTGCAGTCGTCGTCGGGGGCGCCGGCCCTGTCCGAGACGATCGAGGTGCTGCGGGCGGCCGAGCCCGATGTGGACCGGCCCGTGCTGATCTTCGACAGCCTCGACTCGGCGGTCGACCCGGCCGGTACGGCGTCCGCCCTCACCGAGTTCAGTCACCTCTTGCCGCACTGGCAGTTCGTGGTCGGCTCGCGGCCACCGGTCACCGGTGGCCTGGAGCAGTTCGCCGCGTACACCCTGGCCCCGCTCAGCCGCGAGGAGGCGGCGCTGCTCTTCCGCCGGCTGATCCAGGGCGTCGACGGTGTGGAGACGAGCGGGGCGGCGTCGATTCGGGACTACATCGAGCAGATCATCGAGCGGGTCGTCGAGGGCACACCCGACCCGGACAAGACCCGTTCGCTGCTCGACCGGCTCGCCCTGAGCGGCGGGCGGGAGCGCATCGACGTGCTGGCCGCCCGATCGGGTGTCCTCGAGGACGACGCCGTCCGCCTGTTCCTCAACGCGCCGGCCGGCTCGGCGTCCGGACCGACAGTGGTCCTGCCCGACCTGGTGCGCGACGTCTACCTCGCGTGGCGGCTGGCCGGGCGGCCGTTCCAGCTGGCCGACCTGCGGTTCGGGGCCGAGGACGCGGAGCGCGACGACCTGCTGGAGGAGAGCTTCGTCCTCTGGCAGAACGTGGGGTCGATCCTCAGCCAGCGTCGCTCGATAGTGGTCGGCGACCGCGGCGCCGGCAAGAGCGCGATCTTCCACAAGCTCTCCGCCGGTCAGGAGAACGTCGAGGTCTTCCCGGTGGCCAACCCGAGCGACCTGCTCCAGCGGATCGCCGGTCCGAACACCCACGACGCCGACACGCTGCGGGCGGCCTGGCTGGTGGTGGTCGCGGCCGTGGTGGCGGCGGCGCTGCCCGAGGACGCGCCCCGCAAACTTCTTCAGGAGGGCGCCGAGCTCCGTACGGCTGTGGGCCTGCCCAGCCGGGCCATCGGCCGGACCAAGCGGGCGCTGCGGGCCATGGCCCGCCCGTTCGGCGGCACCACGCTGCGGTTCGCCGTCGGGCCGGTCAACCTGGAGGCCGAGCTGCCGGTGGGCAGCGCGCCGAGCACCAGCACGGTCGACGTCGAGGCGTTCCTCAACGTCACCGACAAGATCCTGCGGGCCGAGAAGCGCCGGGCCGTCGTGCTCTTCGACCGGATCGACGAGCTTTTCAAGTACGACCGCGCCCGCCAGGAAGCCGTCGTGCAGGGCCTGCTGCAGGTGGAGGGGCGGATCAGCCTGCTCGACGGCCTCGACCTGGTGGTCTTCCTGCGCACCGACCTGTTCGAGCTCTACGACATCCAGGAGAAGAACAAGCTGGTCTCCCGGCGGCTGGTGCTCGACTGGACCGAGGAGGACTGGCTTCAGGTGCTGGTCCGCCGGGTGCTGGCCAACGCGCCGCTGGGCTGGGTGGCCGAGCGGCTGCGGCTGCCGGCCGGTGGTTTCGAGACCCGTCCGGCGCTGAGCGTGCTCTTCCCGGCCACGGTCGAGGGCCGTCCGATCGACCGGTGGCTCTCCGACTCCGTACGCAATGGCAATGGTGACGTCTCGCCGCGCCTGGCCGTTCTGCTGCTCCACCTGGCCCGCGAATATTCGGCCCGTCCGCACGCGACCGTGAACGCGCTGCCGCTCTTCTCGGCGGCGGCGGTCGCGCGGGCCATGACCGAGGTGTCGGAGCTGAGCTTCTCCGAGGTGGTGAACGACTTCAAGGTCGCGTCGTCGTTCGTCCTGAACTGCCGCGCCGGCAAACGGACCCTGTTCAGCCTGGCCGAGGTCGAAGGCCTCTTCGAGGCCTCGGAGGGTCCGATCAGCGAGCAGGTACGTCTCCTGGAGCGCCTCGGCTTCCTGGAAAGGGTGGTCCGCGACAACGGTGACGGCGCGCGCTCGATGTTCCGGATCCCGGAGCTCTACACCCGCTGCTGGGAGTCCGCCTAGCCGGGCGTGAAAGGCTGGCCGGCATGCACATCACGGCCCTGTACTCGTACCCCGTCAAGGGTTGCCACCGCATCGAGCACGACGTGGTGGAGGTGGAGCCGTGGGGCCTGGCCGGTGACCGGCGATGGCTGATGGTCGACCCCGACGGCGTGGGCATCACCCAGCGCGAGACTCCCCGCCTCACCCAGCTGCGGGTCCGGCCCCGTCCGGGCGGTCTGGTGCTGAGCGCGCCCGGCCTGCCCGACCTCGACATCGACGAGCCACAGGACGGGCCGATCGAGGGGGTACGGGTCTTCCGGCGCAAGCAGGCGGTGCCCGGCCGCGTCGCCGAGAAGGAGTGGAGCAGCCGTTTCCTCGACCGCGACGCGCGCCTCGTGTGGCAGCAGGACACCCAGGGGCGTTCGCTGGAGTCGCACGCCGGGCCGGACGACCGGGTCAGCTTCGCCGACGGCTTCCCGATGTTGCTCGCCAACGAGGGTTCCCTGGCCGCGCTGAACGACTGGCTGCCCGAACCGGTCCCGATGACGCGTTTCCGGCCCAACCTGGTCGTCGCCGGCGCTCCGGCCTGGGCCGAGGACACCTGGCTGGGCCGGCGGCTGCGGGTCGGCGACGCGACGTTCCGGGCGGCCAAGTCGTGTGCGCGCTGCCTGGTGACCACCATCGATCAGGAGACCGGGGAGAAGGGGCGGGAGCCGCTGCGGACGCTCGCCGAGCATCGCCGCTTCGACGACGGATTACTCTTTGCCATCAACCTGATTCCCGACATTTCCGATGTGTCGATTAAGGTGGGCGATCCGGTCGACGTGCTCGAACCGATCGGGTGAAGCAAGCCACCCGAGTCTTAGGAGTGTCTTAGGAAAGTTGCCGCTACCCCCTCGGCGGTGCAGGGTCGGTCAGCGTGACCGGAAGATTTCGCCTGCTGACGCCCCGCTGGCTCGCCGCTGGAGGCGCCGCCGTCCTGGCCGCCGTCCTCGGTATGGCCCTCGTTTTCCAGAACAGTGGCGCCGCGTGCGCGGCCCCGCCGTCCACGTCGGCGAGCAAGGGCAAGGCGACATACTTCTCCTTGGACGGGACGCTCGGTAACTGCTCGTTCCCGTCGGCGCCGGCGGACGATCTGTTCGTGGCGCTGGGGCAGCACAACCAGTACTCCGAGGGCGCGGCCTGCGGCACGTACATCGATGTCACCGGCCCGAAGGGCTCGACCCGGGTGAAGGTCATCGACTCCTGCCCGGAGTGCCCGGCCGGTCACCTCGACCTGAGCCTCACGGCGTTCAAGAAGATCGGCGTGCAGTCGGACGGGATCATCCCGATCACGTACCGGACGGTGCCGAACGCGGCCGTGCCCGGCCCCGTCTCCGTGCGGGTCAAGGAGGGCTCGTCGCAGTACTGGCTGAGCGTGCTGATCGACAACCACGCGAACCAGCTGGCCTCGGTCAAGGTCGCCGGCTCGGGCGGCACGTTCAAGTCGGCCACGCGCGAGGACTTCAACTACTGGACGCTGCCGAGCGGCGCCGGCAGCGGCCCCTTCAAGGTCAAGATCACCGACATCTACGGCAACTCGGTGACCGTCCCGAACATCAAGCTGTCGCCCGGCAAGACCCAGCAGACCAGCGCGAAGCTGGCCGGCGGCGTGGTGAAGAAGACTCCTGAGAAGAAGAAGCAGAAGGCGACACCGTCTCCCACCCCCTCGAAGACGTCGGTGGCACCGAAGGCGGCGCCTTCGTCGGCCGCGCCGGCCCAGAAACTGGTGGAGTCCGCGGCCGCCCCCGCCACGACCACGGCCCCGCCCGCGCCACCGGCGCCGCCGGCGGCCGTGGACCTGGCCGCCGGCACAGCGTCGAAGTGCGGCTAGGCCAGGTCGAGCCACATGTAGGTCTCGTCGCGATCGTCACCGGGCGCCAGTCGCAGGGCGCCCGGGATGCGGCCCACCTCGCGATAGCCGAGCCCCAGATAGAACCGCTCGATGCCCAGCCCGCCGCGCACGGTGACCTGAAGGGCGGACAGCCCCATCCGCCGCCCGAGCGCCTCGGCCTCCCGCATGAGCGCGGCCCCGTACCCCTTGCCCTGGCTCTTCGGGGTGACCATCACTCGCTTGAGCACGCGCCAGTGGCTCTTGAGGGCGAACCGGTTGTCCACGACGAAGAGCAGCGCCACCAGTTCGTCGCCGTCAAACCCGGCCAGCAGCCGGTCATGCCCGTCCGCGACCCCTCGAAAGGCGGCGTGGGCCACCGGCCGCACGGCATCGGCCTCGACCGGCGCGACAAAGCCGACCGCCCCACCCGCGTTGGTGACGTCGACCCACAGGGCAACCGCCCGCTCCTTCAGGTCATCGGTGAGCGGCGGATCCACGACGAACTCGATTCCCATGCCCTCATCCTTACGGCATTTCGTCGGTACGCCCGTGTGCCTTCCGTCTCGCCAATCCCCCACGGCGTCTCGGCGCCAGGTCGAGCGCGGGGCGTCTCATGAGGGCGGCCGCGCCAATCAGTCAACGCCGCAAAACGCCCCAGCCCAGGTTATGGGGACCGGGCCGAGCTGCGTCAACGAAGGTGCGGAAGGGGGGACTTGAACCCCCACGCCCTTTCGGGCACGGGCACCTAAAACCCGCGCGGCTGCCTATTTCGCCACTCCCGCCGGGCCGGCCCGGATGTCCGGACCAGCGCGTTGTAGAGATTCTAGACGGTCCGGGCGGCGGTCAGGGGCCCGGCCTTGCTTGACGGAGTGAGTACTCACTCCGTACGGTTGGGGGCATGACAACGACACCCCCAGCCCGGCGCCGAGCGCCCGGCATGACTCCCGAACAGCGGCGCGAAGCCATCGTCAGCGCCGCCCTGCCCCTGGTCGCCGAGCACGGCGGCGCGGTCACCACCGCCCAGATCGCCCGTGCCGCGGGCATCGGCGAGGCGACCATCTTCCGGGTCTTCGACGACAAGGACGCCGTCCTCCAGGCCTGCGTCGCGCGGGCCCTCGACCCGGGCAACCTGCTGTCCCAACTGCACTCGATCGCGCTGGACCAGCCCCTGGCCGATCGCCTGATCGAGGCCTTGGACGCCCTGAACGCCCACGGTCGCCGCATCGGCGCGGTGATCGGCGCCCTGCACGCCTCCGGCCTGCCCCACCGCCGCCCCCACTCGGGCGACGCCGACCTGTCCGCCCTCTCGGCGTCGCGCGACGAGTCCCAGTCGGCCACCCGCCGGGCGCTGCTCGACCTCATCGAGCCCGACCAGGAGATCCTGCGCCTTCCCGCCGAGGCGGTGACCGACGCCTTCCTGGGCATCGTCACCAGCCGGGGCCCGGGCCGAGGACTTCCCGTGGCCGAGCTGGTCGACCTTTTCCTGTACGGAGCGCTCGCCCGGCCCGAGGCCGCTTCATGACCGAGGGGAGAGGCCCTAACCGACTGTCGTCAGGTGGACGGCGGCGACGGTCACCAGTCCGGCCCCGAAAAGGGTGATGCCGGTGGCGGCCAGCACGGGGGTCACTCTGGTGGCCCTGGTCAGCAGGGCGAACGTGCGGGAGCTCCGGGTGACCAGGGAACTGCCGGCGACGGCCAGGACCCCGACGCCGAAGAGGACCACGGCCATGCCGATGCCGAAGGTCAGCACCAGCAGGAGGGCGAAGCCGGCGCGGCCCAGGAACAGGCCGGTGGCCAGCACCAGGAAGGCCGCCGGGGACGGGGTCAGGCCGCCCGAGATGCCCAGCAGCAGCAGGCCGGGGCGACGGGAGTGGCTGTGACCGTGGTCGTGGTCATGGGAGTGGGAGTGATCATGCGAGTGGGAGTGGGAGTGGGAGTGGGAGTGGGAGTGGTCGTGGTGATGATGGCCGCTGAGATGGCGGCGCAGCATCCAGACGCCGGTGGCCACGATCAAGGCGCCCGCCGCCACCTGGAGCCACGTGGTCAGCTGCTCCATGCGTACGAAGTCGGAGAGTGACAAGAAGGTCCAGGCGATACCGATGACCAGGACCGAGAAGGTGTGCATGGCCGCCACGGAACCGCCCAGCCAGGCGGCGTCGCGGATGCGGCCCTTCGAACCGGCCAGGTAGGCCGCGGCCAGCGTCTTGCCGTGGCCGGGGGCCACCGCGTGGCCGGCGCCGGCCAGGAAAGCGATCAGGAACGCCAGCGGGGTCACGCCCGGGGTGTGGATGAGGTCCTGCATCCGTTCGGACAGGACTGAGCCGTCGATCATGCCGTCACCACCCGGCGGCGGCGCCTCAGCAGCACGACGGCGGCGGCCACCACGGCCAGGAGAGCGCCGATGACCGCCGCCAGCTGCGTGAACGCGCTCTTGGCGCCACCGGCCGGGCGGGCGCCCACCAGGGTCCAGGCGTGTGACTCGTTGCCGCCCTCGTAGACGTACCTCTGGCCCTCGGGTCCGGTCGCCAGCGTGCGGTACGCGGGGTTGAGGTCGGTCAGCATGCGCACCGCCACCGTGGCCGACGTGACGGGGGACGGGCAGGCGAACTCGGCGGTGGCGCCCTTGAGCGCCAGCGCCTGAATCGGCTCCAGCACCTGCCCGGCGCACTCCCGCGTGCCGTCCGTGACCGCGATCCGCCGCAGGAAGTAGTCGGCGAACTTCGAGGACGCGCCGACGACGCCGGGGTCGGTGTAGCGGTAGTCGACGTTGCCGTCGGCCTTCACCCTGTCCTCGGGCAGGAGGCCGAGTGTCACCCCGAGCAGGGTGAGGTCGTCGGGGCCGCCGACCCGCCACTTCACCTGCACGACCTCGGGGCGCTGCTCGTCGAGCGTGATGGCCACCGTCTGCGGATCACCGAACGGATGTGCCGCCGCCGGTGAGGGCGCGGCGACCGCGATCCCGGCGACGGCCAAGGTCACCAGGGCGCGTGAGCTGTACTGAACCACGGAAGGCAGTCTGGCCACGCTTGGTGATCTTGAAGAGACGCCGACATGAACAGCTCCTGGTCAGTCGGTGCGGTGAGCGATACGCCGTCACGTAGCCCGGACCGCAGTCGACGTCCCGTGTGGAGAGCGGCGCCGCATACAGCACGGCGGCCGCCTCGCGAATCAAAGCCGCGTGACAGCCGCCGTGGGACAGAGGACCTCGGGCCGGTCGCCCTCAACCATCGGCAGAAAGGTGCGGGACTGAAGGATTTCAGTCGATGCCGAGATCGCGGCGGAGCTTGGCGACGTGACCGGTGGCCTTGACGTTGTACAGCGCGCGCTCGATCGTGCCGTTCTCGTCGATCACGAACGTGGAGCGGATCACACCCATGACCTTCTTGCCGTAGTTCATCTTCTCGCCGAAAGCGCCGTACGCGGTCAGAACGCTCTTGTCCTCGTCGCTGATCAGCGGAAAAGTGATCGCGTCGCGCTCGCGGAACTTGGCCAGCTTGGCCGGCGCGTCGGGCGAGATGCCGACGACCTCGTATCCGGCGGCCTGCAACGAGCCGAGCGAGTCGCGGAAATCGCACGCCTGAGTGGTGCAGCCGGGGGTCATGGCGGCCGGGTAGACGTACAGGATGACCTTGCGTCCGCGCAGGTCGGAAAGGGTGAGCCGGTCGCCGTTGTCGGTCGGCAGCGAGAACTCGGGAGCGGTGTCGCCGGCGGAGAGTCGGTCAGTCATGCTGCGACGATAGTCCGGTCCGGTTGCGGGGCCGGCAAGGCGGCACGCAGCCGCAGGACGCCGGTCAGGGCCAGCCCGGCCCCGGCGCCGATCGCCACCGCGACGGCCGCGCGGGTGAGGACGGCCGGCCCGGCCGCCGGCAGCACCGCGGCGTCGAAGACCCCCGTCGAGTTGAAGCCGCCGAACAGCGCCACCACCGCCCCGGCCAGCGCCAGGAAGAAGGGCGGATGGCGATAGGCGGCGGCCACACCGATGAGACCGGACAGCACCAGGACGGGCGAGGGGCTTCCGCCGTCGAGGGCGGTCGTCACGGCGTACAGCAAAGGGCTTGACCCCGCGATGAGCGCGAGTGGCCGCACGGAGGACGACCAGCGACGGGCCAAAGCCACCGTGGCGAGACCGGCCAGGCCGGCGCCGAGCCACCAGAGCCCGGCCCGCGGCGGCGGCTCCCAGTCGAGGGTGCCGCGCAGCTCGAACGTGCGGACCTGTTCGCGCAGCGGCACCACCCAGTCGCGCAGGCGATGCGCGCGCGAGGGATCGGCCTGCGCCTGCGGCGGCAGACCGGGGCTGAGCCAGTGGGTGCGCTGATCGTGCCACCGCACGGTGGTCGAGGAGGAGATCTTGCGCCAGGTGGGGGGCGAGGTGGGTTGGGCGTACGCCGGGACGGGCGTGTCGCCGGTGACGGTCTCATTGATGTACGAGGCGGGGGAGCTCGTGTTCTGGTAGGTGCCGTCGGGGCGGACGTCGAGATAGGGCTCGCCGGAATATCCGAGGACCTCGACCGCGTGGCCGGTCTCGTTGCTCAGCTCGAGCCGGGCCCCGGCCTCGACCGTGCGGACGGTCAGACCCTTCTCGGGCGTGCTGATCCCGGTGATCGCGGTCCGGTAGGCCGTCGCGTCGGGCGTGTCACCGGCGTGCGCGAGCGCCGGAGCGGCCGGAGCGATCACCGCCCCGGCCGCCGCCATGATCAAAAGGAGGCGTTTCACCCCTCGGCGGCCTGCACAGCCTGCTCGAACACGGCCGTCGTGGGCAGCGTGTTGTTCGGGCCCTCGACCTGCTTGCCGTTCACGACGATGGTCGGCGTGCCGTTGAAGCCGCGCGACGCGAACGTGTCGGTCACCTTGGTCATCCAGTTGTCGTACGTCTTGTCGTTCACCGCTGTCTCGAAGCTCGCGCCGAGACCGACCGACTTGCCCAGCTCGATCAGCTTGGCGTCGGTGAGGCCGGAGCTGCCCTCCTCGGGCTGGTTGGCGTAGAGCACGTCGTGATATTCGGTGAACTTGCCGTCCACGGCGGCCGCGGCGGCGGCGCCACCGGAGCGGGTCGAATATTTGGTGCCGTTCGACGCCTCGTCGAGGATGGCCACCGGGTGGTAGCGCACGGTCACCCGCTTGTCGGTGATCATCTGCTTGATCGAGGGGCCGGTCTGCTGCTCGAACTGGTTGCAGATCGGGCACATGAAGTCTTCGTAGAGGTCGACCGTGACCGGGCCGGTGCCGACCGCGAAGGCCGTGCCGTCGTCGACGGCGACGCTCGGGGTGGTCACCTGGGACGCCTCGGTCTTCTTGTTCTGGTTGGCCAGCACACCCCAGCCGATGCCACCGGCGATCACCAGCACCGCCACGACGACCACAGTCGTCCAGATGGTGACCTTGCGGCGTTTCTCGGCCGCCTTCTGCGCCTCGACGATCTTGCGCGCCTGCGCGTTCTTCCGGTCTCTGTCGCCCTTGCTCATCTCTCTCCCAACAACAGGCCGTCGAGCGAGAACTTCGTCCGCGGTTTCCACAGCAGGATGCCGGCGAGGACGAGGAAGCCCACGTCACGCGCGATGTCCAGGCCGTACTCCGCGGTCCGCCCGCCGGTCAGCTCCCCGCCCTTGCTGAAGCAACCACAGTCGATCTGCAGCCCCCGCGCCCAGGCCGAGATGATGCCCCCGATGAAGATCACCAGCAGGACGGCGGCGATGGCCGCGCTCAGCCGGGTCGCGATGCCGATCACCAGCAGAAGGCCCAGAGCGATCTCCAGGAACGGCTGTACGGCACCGACCACCTTGGCGGTCTCCCAGGACATCAGGTCGTACGCGTTCACGGCGCGGCCCGAGGCGGCCAGGTCGGTCACCTTGAGCCCACCGGAGATCAGGAAAACCGCGGCCAGGCCGAGTCGCGCCAGGGTGGAGACCCAGGGCCACGCTGCCGTCAGCCGGGATGGCCGCTGCTTCAAGTCCATGGTCACCCCACTTAGTCGATGCCACTGTCCCGCCGGTTCCCCCCATTCTGCTGGGGTTCTGCTGGGAAAAGGCTGACTAGACGGCGCGAGCCTCCGCCACAGCGGTCACGAGCTCGTCGCGGGCCCGGGCCACCCGGGACCGGATCGTGCCCACCGGAACATCCTCCACCTGCGCGGCTTCGGCATAGGAGAGTCCAAGGACCTGTGTGAGCACGAACGCGGTGCGGCGCTCGTCACTGAGGCGGCCGAGAAGGTCGGCGGTGGTGAGCCGGTGGGCCGGATCGGGCGACGGCTGATCGGTCCACGCCTGAGCGGCCAGCCGCACGTCGAGCCGGCGCCGGCGCACGACGGCCCGCAGGTGGTCGGCGCAGGTGCGGCGGGCGATGCCGAGCAGCCAGGTGCGGACACTGGAGCGGCCCTCGAACGCCGGCAGGGCCCTGAACGCCCGCAGGAACGTCTCCTGGGTCAGGTCGTCGGCGGCGCCGGGGTCGACCAGGGCCGCGCAGAGACGCCACACCTCGGCCTGGGTGGCGCGGACCAGCGCCGCTTGGGCGGCGGGGTCGCCGGCACGGGCGAGCTCGGTCGTCTCCTCCAGGCCGTCCATGGCGGTCATCGTACGCGGAATGGAGTCTTTCGATGTCTTCTCCCACCCGCCAGTGGGCGTTCAGGTTGAGATCGGGCAGCATGTCGGGGTGACTAATCGGCGGCGCATGCGCGTGTACGGGGCTCTAGCCGGTCTGCTGGTCGGGTTCTTCGCGGTTCTGCTGGGCCCGGCCGCGCCCGCGAGCGCGCACGCGGCCCTGGTCAACAGCGATCCCGCCAACGGCACGATCGTGCCCGACGCGCCGAATAAGGTGACCCTCACGTTCAGCGAGTCGGTCCAGCTGCTCTCCGGCAAGATCCAGGTGCTGGCCCCGGACAGCAGCCGCGCCGACCAGGGCGAGCCGACCGTCGACGGCGGCACCGTGACGATCCCGCTGCGCTCGGGCGGCGGCCGGGGGACGTACCTCGTCAGCTACCGGGTCATCTCGGCCGACAGCCACCCGGTCGGCGGCAGCATCACCTTCTCGGTCGGCGCCGCGTCGACGCCGCCCTCGGCCACGATCGACGAGACCAAGGTCAACCCGGTCGTCCGCGCTCTCATCCCGGTCGGGAAATACCTGGGGTACGCCGGGCTGGTGCTCCTCGTCGGTCCGGTGCTGGTGCTCGCGCTGCTCTGGCCGCACCGGCTCAGCCGCCGCGGACCGGGCCGGGTCATCTGGACCGGCGTCGGCCTGATCACCGTGAGCACGCTGATGGCGCTCTGGCTCCAGGCGCCGTACTCCACCGGCTCCACGCTCTTCGACGTGCGCGTCGGCGACCTGCGCGACGTGCTCGGCAGCACGTTCGGCGCGGTCATGCTGGTGCGCCTCGGTGTCGTCTGCGCGGCCGCCCTGCTGCTCAGACCCCTGGTGCGCGGCCGGGGCAACGAGTCCAAGGCCGACCTGGCCCTGCTCGGTGTGCTCGGGGTGGCCGCGCTGGCCACCTGGCCGCTGACCGGTCACCCGACCGCCTCCCCGGTGGCCGGCGTCTCGGTCGTGGTCGACGCGATCCACCTGGCCGCCATGGCCGTCTGGCTCGGCGGGCTGGTCATGCTGGTCGCGTTCCTGCTGCCGCAGGCCGACGAGCGGGAGCTCGGCGCGATCCTGCCGATCTGGTCGCGGTGGGCCGCCACGGCGGTGAGCGCATTGATCATCGCGGGCGTCGTCCAGGCGCTGATCGAGGTGGCGTCGCTGAAAGGGCTGGTCGACAGCACGTACGGCCAATTGATCCTGGTCAAGGTGGGGCTCGCGGCCGTGGTGCTCGGCGTGGCATGGTGGTCGCGACGGCTCGTACGATCGAAATCGGCCGAAACCGAACCGCGCGGCCTCCGCAAAATCGTCATCGCCGAGCTCGCGATCACCGCGGTGATCCTCGGCGTCACCTCGGCCCTGGTGCAGATCTCGCCGCCACGCACGGCCGAGGCGGCCTCGTCGGCCGACACGAGCACGACGGTGACCAAGACCCTCACCGACCCGAAGATGGCCGTCCAGATCGACATCTTCCCGGCCCAGGTCGGCAACAACTCGATTCATCTGTACGCCTTCACGCCCGACAACAAACCGCTGACCGTCGTCGAATGGAAGGCCACGGCGGCGCTCCCGTCGAAGGGCATCGAGGCGATCGACATCCCGCTGCTGCGCATCACCGACTTCCACGCGGTCGGCGACATCGCGCTGCCCCAGCCCGGCGAGTGGACGTTCAAGATCACGGCTCGGACCAGCGACATCGACCAGTCGACACTGACCACGACGGCCACCATCAACTGAAGTTTTTTCCGGCCCGGTTCCCGCTTTCGGCGGGGGCCGGGCTTTTTCATGCTAGTGATTCGCGGCTGTTTGACCACTTTAGGGGTATTTGGATCTGTATGGTCGGCGCAGTTAGTGCTGATACAGGGGGAGAAGCTGATGCGGGTGTTCCGCACCATCCTCGGGATGCTGCTGCTGGCCATCGGCCTGCCGTCGCTGCTCGCCGGCGCCGGCCTCTGGGCCGCCATGCAACACCGCGACGCGGGCGGCGCCTTCAGCGGCGAACTCCAGCGGCTGTCCACACCCGGCTACGCCTTCGTGGTCCCCGACGTGGACCGCCTGCTGCGCGAGGACGCCTCCTTCACCCGCATCGGCGACACACAGTTGCGCTTGCGGGCGGAAACCCAGAACGGCCCGGCGTTCGTCGGCCTGGCCCCCACGGCCGAGGTGCGGCGTTACCTGAGCGGCGTGCCGTTCTCGGTGGTCCGCACGATCGACATCGGCACCGGCGCGCTTCCGGTGGCGACGAACTTCAACCGCGGCCGTACGTCACCAGACACACCACCGGCGAGCAACGACTTCTGGACCAGGAGCGGCCTGGGTCAGGTCGCGTGGACGCCGGGCGACGTGACGGGCGGCCCGTACAGCCTGGTCGTGATGGCCCCGGCGGCCCAGCCGGGTCTGCAGCTGACGGCCACGGCGGAGATCCGCCCCGGCTGGCTCAACTCGAGCACGTGGGGCCTGCTCACCCTGGGCACGCTGCTGCTGATGATCGGCCTGATCACCTTGGCCTGGCCGTCCCGCCGCCGCGAGATCGTCTACGTGGTGGAGCCGAGCCAGGTCCCGGCCTTGATGGCAGCGATCGGCGCACCCATGCCGACGGCCGCCCTCAATCCGCCCCGGCACGGCGGCGCGCACCGCCCCCGAACGCTGGCCGACACGCAGAAGCGCCGCCCCGCAGCCCTGCCCCCAGCTCTGGACTGGCCCCCGTCAGCCGAGCCGGCCATGGCGGGGGCGGTTCCGGCATTGGCGCCGGCGGTTTCTGGTTCCCCGCTCTCCCCGGCCGGGCCGTCCGCTTCGTCCCTTCCGTCGGCTTCCGTAGCCGTGCCTTTCTCGCCAGCCGGCCCTTCCGCAGCGGCGGTTCCCTCTGCTCCACCGGCGTCTACGGCTGGTTCGGCAACCTCCTCGAATTCCGCGACCGAGGCCCCCGCCGGCCGCTCCGATGGGGCGACTCCCACCGCCGAGGCCGCGTCCGCCGATCCGGCCGTCGAGGCCGCAGCGTCTTCGTCCGGCTCTTCTTCTGCGGGCGGATCGGCGCCCCAGAGCCGGCAGCCGGGCGGACCGCCATCGGCTGCTGAGTACGCGGCGGCCACGGCCATCCCGTCACCGGGCTCCCGGCCGAACGGCCAGCGGACACCGGCACCCGGCGAGCCGCTGAGCTACATCGGCGCGCACTCGGCCGCCGGCCCGGTCTCACTCCCGCTGGGCGACGCACCCATCATGCCCGACCCGCTGTTCGGCGGCCGCCCCGAACGAGGCCCCCGCCGCCAAGCAGCCGCACCCACCGACATTCCGATGTTCCGCGCCTCAGCGGTAGGCGCCTGGGTCGCCGAGACGGCCCCCGCCCGAGCCCGAGAGGCCGAGGCCCAGGCCGCCGCCCGGGTAGCCGAAGCCGCCCGCCGCCGAGCCGCCGCCATGCAGAGCCCCACCTCCGCCCCGTCGAGCCCGGCTCCCGAAACCTCCCTCGCCGCCAAGCCGGAACCAGCCGGTTCCCGCCTGATGACCAGCGCCGACATGCCTGCCGGCGAGTCCGCCACCCCGCGTCCGGCTTCACCGCCTTCGGGGCGTCCGGCCGGGAGCAAGCCGTCGCCGCGTCCCAAGCGGACCCCGGAGGCGCTCCCGGCCGCCGGTTCGCGGGAGTCCGATGAAGTTGCTGGCTCGTCTAGTGCGGAGGCCACGGGCGCGCGAGAGGTTCGTGAGCCCGCCACTGGGTCGGCGCCGGCCGATGAGACGGTCTCCGTTGACGCTGTAGCGGCCGCCTATGCGGCGGGAGCCGCGGATGCTCGCGCGTTCCGCGGCGATGCGGCATCTCCGACCGTCGAAACGGCGCACCAGGCCGCCGAAGAAGCAACGGAGACCGCGGGGGCGGCTGCTGCCGATCGCGAACTGGCGACAAGCTCGGCCCGGAGCTCCGAGGGTCAGCGCGATCCGCGTACGGCGGGGCAGCGGGTCTCCATGGTCACGGGTCCGAAGGCCACCGACTGGGCCGCGACCGGCCTCCGCCGGTCCAACTCGCCGCGCGTCGGCCGCCAGTCGCCGCCGAACGGCCGTCCCTTACCGCAAGGGCGACCGTCGCCGGTGCCTCCGCCCGGCGGATTCGTAGCGGCCGGCCCTCAGCCGGACACCGGTCGGGACTTCGGAGCGGAGGCCGCTCAGGAAGCCGGGCGAGGCCGGGGTGCCGAGGCTCACCACGGCAGTGATGTTGGTCGCGGAGAGCGGGTTGATTCTGGCGTTCGGGGCGATTCGGCCGTACATGTTGACTCGGTCGTTGTGGTTGACCCGGCTGGGCTGGGGAAGACGGCGACTTCGGGTGATGGCGTGGGAGCGGATAGCTCCGGCACTGGGCCCGGGACGGCTGTGTCAGGCAGCGCCGGTGGGACTGTTCGCGAAGGCGAGCGGGACGCCGAGCCGATGCGGGGACAGCCCACGAAGCGTTACTCGGAGTCGGCCACCCCATCCGCCAGTGGGGGCCGGCCGGCCGTGGAGGCCGGCACCGAGGCCACCGGCGAAAGCCAGGGCCCGGTGCCGGTTTTCCCGCCTGCTGGGGAGACCGGCATTGCGGGCCAGGCTCGAGTCGTGGCGGAACAGCCTCTCGCTGGGCCCGCGGCCGCGCCTGTGGACAACACCACCGCGAACCAGGCCCCGAACAAGCCGTCGGCCGGCCTCTCCGGCACCTCGGTGGATGGTGAGCCCACCGGAACCACCGCGCCGGCTCCGCCTCGGCCCGCGGTTCCCCGGCCACCGGCACCCTCGCGGCCGGTTCTTCCTTCGCCGGCGCGGCCCTCGCCCTCGGACTCGGGTGGCAGCACGGAGAGGTCGGCCGGGGAAGGCTCGATGCCGGCGCAGCCCCCGTCCCCGGGGTCGGTCGCCGAAGGCTCGATGCCGGCGAGGCCCCTGTCCCCGGGGTCGGAGGGCAGTGCGGAGAGGTCGGTCGGCGAAGGCTCGACGCCGGCGCGGCTCCCGTCCCCGGGTTCGGAGGATGTCACGGCGGGACGCAGTTCGGCGGCGGCCGATGAAGGGTCGGCGTCGGGGCGGGATCACGGGATCGATGGCTCGGGGCAGGGCGCTTCGGGGGAGTCGACCGCCGCGGGCGAGATGCCGGCTGCGTCGAGCGTGGCGGGTTCGGGAAACGGTGAAGCCGGTGCGGAGCAGGAGCTTGGCGAGGAGAAGGCTGGCGATGGTGCTGAAGGGACGGCGGCGGAGGAAGTGAGAGCGCGCGGGTTGGGGCCTCGGGCCGGTGAAGGTGGGCTGCTCGCTCAGGCTCAGGGGCGGCTTGAAGGTGGGATTTCCCCCAGCTTTGCCGGGCGGCTGCCGGGGAACGGGTCGGGGCGGCCGGCGCCGGTTGCCTGGCGGCGGGCGGCGGAGAGTGTGGCCGCGCGAGCGGCTGCCGCCGCGGCTGAGGATTCCGGGGAAGAGGTTGAACAGCCGAAGGCCCTGGCCAAGCCGGTGCGGAGCCGGGCCGTCCGGGTGAAGGCGCCCGAGCCGGAGCCGTCGGTGGCCGCGGACGTCGAAGAGGAAAGCGGGGAGGCCGCCGGTCAGCCGACGCGCGCGGTCAAGGCGACGGCGGCGACCAGAGGCAAGCCGGGCGGGTCCGCGAGATCGGCGGCAGCGGCGGCCAAGCCGGCCGGACAGGCGAGCCCAGCGAAGGCGCCCGGGCAGACGACCCCAGCGACGGCGCCCACGCAGGCGACGTCGCCTAAGGCAGTTGGGCAGGCGACCTCAGCTAGGACAGCCGGGCAGGCGGCTTCGGCTAAGGCGGCGGGGCAGGCGGCTTCGGCTAAGGCGGCCGGGCAGTCGGCCTCGGCCAAGCCGGCTGGGCAAAGCAAGGCGACCAAGCCGGCGGGGCAGGCCAAGGCGGCGGGGTCGACTAAGCCGGCGGGGCCGGCCAAGCCGGCCTCCTCGGCCAAGGGGGTCAAGGCCAAGCCCAAGCCCGTACGGCAGCAGCCTGACGTTCCGCTGCGGACCAGCACGGGGATCATTCCGGCTCGGAGTGGTACGCCCACCGGGTGGCTGGCCGCCTATCAGAAGGAAGCCGCCGAGCTGCTTGCCGCGTCCGGTCAGCAGCGGCGGCGGCGCCGGAGCAGCACGACGACCTCGGCCGATCAGGTGGACAGCACGGAGTCGAGCAGTCGCCGGCGGCGGTCGGCTCCGGCCGCCGAGGACTGAGGCGCACCGCATCATGAAGGCCGTCCCGGATCGGGGCGGCCTTCGTCGTACGGCCGAAAGGGCCCTCCACGCTGCCGACGCGGAAGGCCCTTTACCGGGGGAACGGAGTAACCGAAGGGGGGCTTCGTCCGTTAAGAGCAGTTTAGCCACAAGTGGTGCTTTGTGGGAAGTCATCGCCTGAAAGCGGGCAATTGTGCTGCTCATGCCCGGATGGGTGGCTCGGAAACACGTCGCAGCGGTTCGGGGGGTTGCGGCGTACGCTGTTCGGGTGGCGGATCTTCTGGTGTGGATCGACTGTGAGATGACGGGCCTCGATCTGGGCAAGGACAAGCTCATCGAGGTGGCGGCTCTGGTCACCGATCCCGACCTCAACGTGCTCGGCGACGGCGTCGACCTGGTCATTCACGCCGACGACGCGGCGCTCGACGCGATGCCGCCGGTGGTGCGGGACATGCATGCCAAGTCGGGGCTCACCGATGAGGTGCGGGCGTCGGCGATCACGATGGCCGAGGCCGAGGAGGCCGTGTTGGCGTACGTGCGTCAATTCGTGCCGAACCCCCGCACGGCGCCCCTGTGCGGCAACTCGATCGCGACCGACCGCGGCTTCCTGGCCCGTGACATGCCGGCGCTCGACGACTTCCTGCACTACCGCATGATCGACGTGTCCTCGATCAAGGAGCTGTGCCGCCGGTGGTACCCGCGGGTGTACTTCGGGCAGCCGGCCAAAGGGCTCGCGCACCGGGCGCTGGCCGACATCCGGGAGAGCATCCGCGAGCTCGAGTACTACCGCCGCACGATCTTCGTCCCGCTGCCGGGCCCGGACGTGGAGACGGCGAAGTCGATCGCGGCCGAGCTGTAAGAGGTGTCACCCGGGCGTGTGCGGTAACCCGCTCGACGAGCCCCTCCGGGATTCGGCTATGATTGCTCGGCACCACGGGGAACGCTCCCGTGCGCGATGGTGGTCGTAGCTCAGCTGGTAGAGCACCGGGTTGTGGTCCCGGGGGTCGCGGGTTCAAGTCCCGTCGATCACCCCATCGAAGGTCAACGCAAGAGGGCCGGTCCGCTGTGCGGGCCGGCCCTCTTGCGTTCGGCCGGGGCCCCTCGCCCCGGCCGAACGTCCCCTCGCGAAGAACGCTTCTAGTTGCCGATGTTCGCCTGCGGGCCGGCGTACGTCTTGAGCAGGCTGGGCACGTCCGCCGCCGGGTCCAGCGAGTACGCGTAGTAGCTGCTGGGCGTGAAGGCGGAACCGTTCGTCTGCTGCTTGCCGGAACTGTTGACGACGATGCTGCCGCTCTGCTTGAGCTGGGCGGCGGAAGTGTCGTTGTAGTACGGGTTCTTCACGTTGTCGAAGTAGCTGTTCTCCAGCACGAGCTTGCTGGCGCCGCGCGAGAGATTGCCGTACGACGTGATGTTCTGCAGGTAGTTGTTGTAGAGGTGGGCCAGGGCGACATTGTCGACGCTGGGATTGCGCTGATTGGTGTCGTGGATCCAGTTGTGGTGGATCGTCATCCGCGCCGTCACGTTGTCGGTCCAGCCGATGCCGAACGCCTTGTTGTTGCTGGACAGCACGTTCCACGAGACGGTCAGATAGCTGGTGTCCTTGCGGCTGTCGATCGAGCCGTCGTTCATCCGCGTGATGGTGTTGTGGTCGATCCAGATGTGGTCGGCCGTGTCCATCTGGATGCCGTCGTAGTCGTACACCTTGTCGTCGGGGTCGTCGTCCGGCATCGCGGTGTCACGGATGGTGAGGTTGCGGATGATGACGTTGCGTACGCCCGTGCCGAGGAAGAAGCCGCCGCCGACGATGTGACCGCTCGTGCCGACGCCCACGATCGTCTTGTTCGACTGCACCTTGAGCTCGGTGCCCTTCGGCGTGATGGTGATGGCCCCGTTGACCTTGATGACGTACGGGGTGGTCGCCGTGACGTACTTCTGGAGGTCGGCCATGGTGGTGACGGTGACGGTCGGCCCGGCCGCGCCGCCCGTGGTGCCGCCGCCGGTCGAGGCGAATCCGTCCGGTGTGGACGGCCAGGTGCGGCCACCGCTGCTCACCGGCTCGAAGGCCCACTGTTTGTTGGAGTTGGCGGTGCATGTCTCCTGGATGATCGCGGCGCCGCTCGCTGTCGACGCGTCCTTGTCGCTGATACACAGACCATTGCCGACATTAGATATCTGGAATGTATTGGAACCGCTGGAAGTCAACTTCCACTGCTGGTTCGTCTGGCCACTGGCGCAGCCCCACTGCTGCAGCTGTACGCCGCTGGCGGTACTCGCTCCGGGAACGTCGATACATTTGCCGCTGCTGACGTTCTGGAGCAGATAGTTGCTGCCGGCCGCGACCAGCTTGAACTGCTGCCAGGCGGCGCCGGCCGTGCAGCCCCACTGCTGGAGCAGAGCGCCGTTGGCGCTGGACGCGCTGGGCACGTCGATGCATTTGCCGCTCTTGGTGACCTTCAGTTGATAGGTGCCGCCGGTCGCGGGGAGAGCGGCCGCTTCGGACGGCAACACCGAGATGCCGATGAGGACAACGGGTGCGAGCGCCGCGGCGTACCAAATTGGCTTTTTCATGATTTTCCCTCTCACCCGACCGGGTTCCAGCCGTCGCTGCCGGCCAGATATCTCTGCGGGGTGTAATTGGCGGCCTGCGAGTCGCTGAGCTGCGGCCGGTTGCTGTTGACGGTGGCGCCGGAACCGGTGTTCCTGTATTCGAGGAACCGGGCGTTCTGCCATGTGTTGCCGGACATGTCGGTCCAGGGCTGTGCGGTCCTGATCGTGGCGCTGAGGTTCGACTCGCGATAGAGGACCTGCGCGTTCGGGCGCCACGGCCGGCCGAGCTGGGTCACGTTGTTGGCGGCGCCGGTGATTGTGCACTGGTAGAAGAGCAGGCCGTACGTCTTGGCGGCGTCGGTGCTGGCCGCGGTGATCGGGCCGCCGCTGGAGCGCTTCTCGTGGATGGTGCTGCCGTGGAAGACGGTCGTCGCGCCGCCGAAGATGAAGTCGACGGTGCCCTCGACGTACGAGTTCTTGACGTACGACCGGTTGTTGTTGACCAGGAACGTGTCCTGGTTGCCGAGGAAACGCACGTTGGTGAAGACCGAGCGGTCGGCGTTGAGGTTGACCGCTACCGCCTGGCTGCCCTCGCCGTAGTCGTTGGAGAAGGTCAGGTTGGTCGCGGCGAAGTCGTGGCCGTCGAGGAAGGCGGTCGCGCTGCCCGAGGTGCCGTAGCCGCCGGCGCTGCTGTGGTTGTTGACGATCACGGTCTGGCTCGCGCTGCCGCCCAGGCCCTGCAGGGTGACGTACGGCTTGTTGGACGGGACCGTGACGATCTCGCGGTAGGTGCCGGCCTTGATCGTGATCACGCGGCGGGTCGTGTTGTTGGCGGGAACGGCGTCGATGGCGGCCTGGACTGTCGTGTACTGGCCGGTGCCGTCCTTGGCCACGGTCGCGGCCTGCGTGCTGCCCTGTGCGACGAAGGCCCACTGCTTGTTGGAGTTGGCGGTGCACGTCTCCTGGATGATCGCGGCGCCGCTCGCCGTCGACGCGTCCTTGTCGCTGATACACAGACCATTGCCGACATTAGATATCTGGAATGTATTCGAACCACTGGAAGTCAACTTCCACTGCTGGTTCGCCTGGCCACTGGCGCAACCCCACTGCTGCAGCTGTACGCCGCTGGCGGTACTCGCTCCGGGAACGTCGATACATTTGCCGCTGCTGACGTTCTGGAGCAGATAGTTGCTGCCGGCCGCGACCAGCTTGAACTGCTGCCAGGCGGCGCCGTCGGTGCAACCCCACTGCTGGAGCAGAGCGCCGTTGGCCGACGATGCGCCGGGCACGTCGACGCACTTGGCGCTCTTGGTGACCTTGAGCTGATAGACGCCGCCGACGGCGGGGAGGGTGGCCGCCGCCGACGGCAGCACGCTGTAGGCGATCGCGGCGGTGGGGACGACGACCGCGAGGGCGGCCATGACGAGACGCCTCATCACTGTCCTCTCACATTTCGGGAGCGCTCCCATTCGGTTACGCTGCGCTGTCACCGCGTCGGGGGTCGCGGCGCCCTGGTAGATGCTCGTGTCGCCCCGCGACAACGAAAACCCGGTGAAATTCTTCGGTGGACGATCGCTAGCTGCCGTGTCACGATCGGCCGAGCTCTTCACCTTTTCGACGATCTTCTATATGAGTGCGGGAGGCGCGATGACGCAGAGTAAGATCGCGCCCCTGTGTCGTCGCGTCCAGGAGGCGCAGGCCGGCTCGCTCGCGGCCCGCGACGCGCTGATCGCCGAGCACCTGCCGCTGATCTACAACATCGTCGGGCGGGCCCTGGACGGCCACCCCGACGTCGACGACCTCGTGCAGGACACGATGCTGCGGGCCATCCGCGGGCTGCCGTCGCTGCGCGAGCCCTCCCGCTTCCGGTCGTGGCTGGTCGCGATCGCGTACCGGCAGATCCAGATGCACTTCCGCGCCTCACGGGTGAGCCGGCTGCGGCGCCTTCCCGACCAGGTCGAGGTGCCGGTCGGCGACTTCGCCGAGCGCGCGACGGCCGAGCTGGTCGTGGCCGAGCAGCGCCGCGAGCTGATCGAGGCGTCCCGCTGGCTCGACGACGGCGACCGGCGCCTGCTCGGTCTGTGGTGGCAGGAGGCGGCCGGCGAGCTGACCCGCTCGGAGCTGGCGGCGGCCCTCGACGTGGCACCCAAGCACGCGGCCGTGCGGGTGCAGCGCATGAAGGCCCAGCTCGACGCGGCCCGCTCGGTGGTCCGGGCGCTGCGGGCGCGCCCGCGCTGCGAGGTGTTGCAGGACCAACTTCGCCGGTGGAACGGCGTCGCCGATCCACTGTGGCGTAAGCGATTGGTGCGGCACGTGCGGGACTGCCCGCGGTGCGTGCTCGGCCGGCACGGCCTGGTCGCGCCGGAGGAGCTGCTGCTCGGCATCGCCGCGCTGCCGGTGCCGGCCGCGGTCGCCGCCGCGGTGTCGTCGGCGCCGGCGGGGATGGTGTCGGCGCCGACCGCGTTCGCCGGGATGCTGCCCAAGGTCGCGGCCGTCACGGCGACCGCCGCGGCCGTGGCCGGGGGCGGGTTCGTCTACGCGGTCTATGAGACGCCCTCCTCCGCCCCGCCGGCCGCCGTCGCGCCGCCGTCCGCCGCGGTGCGGCCCTCCGCTCCCGGGGTGGTGATCCGCAGCCGTACGCCCACTGCCTCGCCCACCGCCCTGCCGGTCGCCGGGCTCGGGGTGCAGCGCGCGGACGTCTTCGTGGCACCGAACGGGTCGGATGCCGGCGACGGGTCACTGGCCAGGCCGTACGCCTCGATCCAGAAGGCCGTTTCGGCGGCGCGGACCGGGCAGACGATCGCGCTGCGCGGGGGCACCTATCGTCTCTCGTCCGGCGTCACCGTCAAGTCGGCCGCCACCGGGGTCACGCTGAGCAACTACCGCGACGAGCAACCGGTGATCGACGCGTCGGCCCTGCCCGCTTCCGTGTGGGCGGTGACGCAACAGACGGCCGGCTGGACGGTCCAGGGCCTCTCGGTGGTCAACTCGGCCGGTCACGCGTACGTCTGCCGCTCGTGCCGCTCGACCGTCTTCCGCCGCTTGATCATGCGCGACAACGCCCGGTCCGGACTGCTGCTGCGCGACCCCGGCACCACCGGCAACCAGGTCCTCGACAGTGACTTCACCGGCGGTGGGGGCATCGGCCTGGGCTTCATGTTCGGCGACGGCACCGGCAACCGCGTCCGGGGCAACCGGTTCGCCGGCAACGCGGCGTCGGGTCTGGACCTCAACTTCGCCACCCCGGTCACCGTCGAATACAACTGGTCGTACGACAACGGAGGCAACGGCTTCGTCCTGACCGGCGCGGCACACAGCCTCCGTCACAACGCCGCCTGGACCAACGAGAACCACGGTTTCACCGACGACGCGGGCCGGATCAGCGGCCTGACGCTGACCAACAACACGGCCTACGACAACGGCGGTTCCGGTTTCGCCCTTCCCGGCGGCCCCGCGACGTTGCGGTCGAACGCCGCCGTCGACAACGGGATCGAGCCGGCCGGCCTGGCCCCCGGCGCCGCCGAGAGCCGCAACAGCTGGCAGGAGGACGACTGGTCGGCCGAGCGCTTCCGCTCCACCGACCCGGCGACGGCCGAGGCCCCCCGCCCACCCGGCGGCACCCTCCCGAAGACGGCCTTCCTGGTGACCGGCAACGGGGTGGGCGCCTCCATGGGCGGCTGACCGGTTCTATGCGCCGTGGTAGAAGAAGCGGCCCAGGCCGATCGTGAAGATCGTGATGCCGTAGAGGGCGTGTTCCACCGAGACCACCAGCAGCGACCCGGTCCGCTGGTAGCGGCGGGCGAACAGCCAGCCGCCGGCCAGGGTGGCGACGACCGCCAGGACGTTGCCGAAGAGCAGGTGGACGAAGCCGAAGGCCACCGCGCTGGCCGCCGGGCCGCCGAAGGGGTAGCGGTGCATCAGGAAGCCGCGATAGAGCAGCTCCTGCGGATAGACCGAGAGCAGCGGATAGCCGACGCAGATGGCCAGCCAGAGCCATGGTTGCTCACGCGGCAGCGCGAACAACTCGGAAGGGTCGAAAACCGCGACGGCGAGAACCGCGAGCAGTGACACCACCGCCCACAGCGCCAGTACCCGCGGCAGAGAAGAGCGCAGCGCCGACGCCGTCAGGAAGGGCAGGCCGCAGCGTCGCATGTAGACGATCACGAGGGCGGCCGCGATCAACAGCACCGGGATCGGGCCACCGGGCACGTCCAGCACGATGTACAGGCCGGCGACGCCGTAGAACAGCAGCAGATATTCGGCGATTCGGCTCATCACCGGCGACGCTAGGCGGCCCAGGTGTCGGGCGGGTGGACTCAGCGTGGCAGAAGCTGGTGCAGCGCCCCGATGAGATGTTCCGTCTGGAACGGCTTGTGCAGCAGCGGTGCGTCCGCCGGCAGTTCCTGGCCGCCCGGGGCCGGGCCGCTCGTATATCCCGACATGAACAGCACCGGCAGGTCGGGACGGGTGCGGCGCAGCTCCGCGGCCAGCTGGGTGCCCGACATGCCGGGCATGATGACGTCGCTGAGCAGCGCGTCGAACGTCAGGTTGTCCTCGCGGCACATGCGCAGCGCCTCGAGCGGATCGCCCGCCGCGTGCACCACGTAGCCGGCCTTGCGCAGGATGCGGCAGACGATGTCGCGCACGCCGTCCTCGTCCTCGACCACCAGGATGCTGCGGCCCTGACCCGAGCCCGCGGCCGGGCGGGAGATCAGCGTGGCCGCCGGCGCCGTCACCTCGGCCGGTGGCAGGCAGACCCGTACGGTCGTGCCCTCGCCGGGCGCCGACTCCAGGCCGATCGTTCCGCCGGCGTCGGCCACCACCCCGTACGCCGTGGCCAGACCCAGTCCCGTGCCCTTGCCCCGGCCCTTGGTGGTGAAGAACGGCTCGAACGCGCGGGCCGCCACCTCGGGCGGCATGCCGCTGCCGGTGTCGGTGATGGTCAGGCAGACGTGGCCGGTGTCGCGGTCGACGCCGGTGGCGATGGTGAGCCGGCCGCCCGACGGCATGGCCGCGCGCGAGTTCATGACCGCGTTCATCATGACCTGTTCCAGTTTGCTGCGGTCCATGGTGATCGGCGGCAGGTCGAGCGAGAGCGTCGTCCGCAGCTCGATGTCCTCGCCCAGCGTGCGGCCGAGCAGGCGCTGCATGTCGGTGGCGACCGCGTTCAGGTCGAGGGTCTCGGGTCGGGACGGCTCGAGACGGCTGAAGATCAGCAGTTGCCGGGTCAGGCCGCTGCCGCGCGCCGCCGCCTGCTCGATCGCCTGCGAGTCGGGGTGCAGCGGATGGTCGGGGCCGAGCTCCTCGGAGAGCATCGCGGCGTAGCCGGAGATCACGGCCAGGATGTTGTTGAAGTCGTGCGCGATGCCGCCGGCGAGCTGCCCGAGCGAGTCGAGCCGTTCGGCCTGGCGCAGTTGCTGCTCCATCTCGGCGCGCTCCTGCTCGGCCCGCACCCGCTTGCTGATGTCGCGCATGATGCCCTCGACCGCGATGGGCTGCCCGTCGGCGTCGGTGACCGCGCTGGCCCGCTGCTCGATCCAGGCCACCCGGCCGTCGTGACAATGCCAGCGCATGGTCAGGGTGCCCGGCTGGGCCGAGCGCCACGACTGCTCCAGCGCGTGCCGGTCCTCGGGGTCGACCAGCCGGAAGATCAACGCCGGGTCGGCGTAGAAGTCCTCGGGCGGGTGGCCGGTGATCTGCTCGACGGCCGGGCTGAGATATTCCATGGCCGGCGCCGGATGCAGGCGGAACCGGAAGATGATGTCGTGGGCGTGCTCGGCCAGCAGCCGGAACCGTTCCTCGCTCTCGCGCAGGGCGGCCTCGGCGTGGCGGTGCTGGCGGCGCTCGGCGGCCTCGGTCAGCTCGCGCTGCACGGCCGGCGCGAGCCGGGCCAGCCGGTCCTTGAGCACGAAGTCGCGGGCCCCGGCCCGCATGAGCGAGGCCGCCGTCTCCTCGCCGATCTGCCCCGACACCAGCAGGAACGGGATCTCCAGGTCGTGCTCGCGGACCTGGTCGAGCACGTCCTCGGCGCGGACACCGGGCATGTTGTAGTCGCAGATGACGATGTCGGGGGTCTGCTCGGCCAGCGCCGCCGCCACACCCTCGGCGGTCTCGGCGCGGGTGGTGGTGACCTGGAGGCCGGCCTTGTGCAGGCCCCGGGCCACCAGCAGGGCGTCGTCCTCGCTGTCGTCGACGACCAGCACGTGGATCATCGGATCGTCCATCCGTCCGGTGCCGGGGCGAGGCTGAACGAGAAGGCCGCGCCCTCACCCGGCTCGCCCGCGGCGCAGATCTGGCCGCCGTGCCGGGTGACGATGCGGTGCACGATGGCCAAGCCGATGCCGGTGCCCTCGAACTCGCTCTGCGCGTGCAGGCGCTGGAACGGGTCGAACATCTTGTGCGCGTGCCGCATCTCGAAGCCGGCGCCGTTGTCGCGGACGGTGAAGACGGCGACGTCGTCCTTCAGGGAGACCGACATCGTGATGCGCGGCTCGGGCTCGTACGAGGTGAATTTGTAGGCGTTGCCGAGCAGATTCTGCAGCACGAGCCGGATCAGGTGCGGATCGCCCATCGCCTCCAGCCCGTCCGGGATGTCGAAGACGGCCGTGCGCACCGGGTCGGAGGCGACCAGCTCCTCGGCCACCTCGCGGGCCAGGGCGCTCAGGTCCGTGCGCTCCCGGCGCAGCTCGCTGCGGGTGGCGCGGGACAGATGCAGCAGGTCGTCGATCATCTGGGCCATGCGCTCGGCGTTGGCCTGGATGCGCGAGAGATAGCGCTGCCCCTCGGCGTCGAGCACCCCGGCGTAGTCCTCGAGAAGCACCTGGCTGAAGCCCTCGAGGGACCGCAGCGGCGCGCGCAGATCGTGCGAGACCGAGTACGCGAACGCGTCCAGCTCCCGGGTCGACGCCTCCAGCTGGGCCGTGCGCTGCTCGACCCGCTGTTCGAGCTCCTCGTTGAGTAGGCGCACCTCCTCCTCGGCCCGCTTGCGCTCGGTGATGTCGGTCGAGATGCCGCAGACCGCGTACGCCTTGCCCTCGCTGTCGGCCAGGGGGAACTTCACCGTGATGTAGGTGTGCAGGCCGTCGTCGCCGGGCGCCTGCTCCTCGACCTGCACGGGCTCGCCGCGGGCGAACGCCTCGAGGTCGTTGTGGCGGAACTCGTCGGCCAGCGGCTCGGGGAACAGGTCGTGGTCGGTCAGACCGACGATGTCCTCGCGGCGCAGCCGGAACAGCCGCTCGTACTCCCGGTTGACCAGGAGATAGCGCCCGTCGGCGTCGCGCATGTAGATCACGGCCGAGGTGTGGTCGATGAGGGCCATGAGCTGCTCGGGGCCCACCTCGACCAGGGGCCGAGTGCCCATCGTGACCTCTTTCATCCCACCTGCGCGACGGAAACCGACGCTACCCGCGAGGCCGGTATCCGGGGGGCTTTTATGGCTTTTTGAAGGCCGGACAGCAGATGGTCCTGCCGGGCGCGGGTGAGCCGTTCCAGGAACGTCTCGTTCATCCCGGTCGTCCCGCTGCGGTTGGAGACCAGCGGGCGGTCGCCGAGGCCGTTCGCGTCGCGCTGCCGCTGCGGCTTGAACAGGAACTTCTTGCTCAACATCAGATGAGCCCCGGCGGCCCGGGCGTGCTCGGTCAGCAGCCGGTACCAGTCGGCCAGCGCCGGATGCCGCCCGAGCAGCCGGTCGAGGTCGGCCGGCTCGGCCACGGCCAGGTCGTCGGCGTCGACGTCGATCGCGGTCAGCAGCCTCTCCGGCAGCGTCGGCTGCGTCATCAGGTCGTCCAGCACGGCCCGTTCGCCGTCGAGCAGGGCCGGGTAGATCCGCCGCACGTGCCGGTCGTAGTCGGGGATCGCGATGCCGAGCAGGAAGTCACGCTTGAGCGCCTCCGGGTCCAGCGCGCCGCTGGGCGGGATGTCGTCCTCGGCCCAGTGCACCGCGAACTGCCGGAACACGTCCATGAAGAACTCCGGCGGCATGCTCGCCTCCGGCGGCCGGGACGCGAAGTCGAGGAACAGCTGGCGCAGGGCGGTCAGCAGCTCGGTGGCCAGCCGTACGCGTCCGACGGCGTCCTCGCAGACGAGCCCGGCCCCGTCGCGGGTCAGCGGGTCGAGCACCTCGTTCACCGCCAGCTCCAGGGCCTCGCCCTGCTTGACCAGCAGGAAGAACCGCTCCTCGCTGCCGGTGCCGGTGTAGCTGCGGATGCGCCCGTCGTCGAAGACCCCCGGCAGCTCGGCCAGGCACTCGTCGCCGCGGTGCACCCGCAGGGTGCCCACGTTCCAGCGGACCAGCGAGGCATAGCTGTCCCGGCCGCAGTGTCCGCATCCGGTGTGTGTGGCCAGGGCGGCGAAGTAGTCGCGGAACGGCATGTCCCCGACCAGCAGTCCGTCGAAGGCCCGCTCCGGGTGGTGCCGCCCGTTCGGCGTCCACTCCTGGTAGTGCCGTGACACCGAGGCGCCGACGAAACCGAGCCGGACCACGAGCCGCTGCGCCTCGCGGGCGTCGAGCCGGCCGACCGCCGGCAGACGCGGGAGCAGGACCTCGCGGGTCTGCTCGGCCAGCAGCCCGGGCGGAGCGTCGCCGCCGATGATGGCCCGGTTGAGGCGGGGCACCTCATCGTCCAGCCAAGCGTCGATCATGTTCTTTCTTTTCGACGTGATACCGCAATTCCTTAACCCCGAGATGCGCTTCGGCGACGATTCGGCGACCATGGCGGTTCAACCAGGGAATATCGATAACTCTGGATGGTGGCTCATGGATGAGACGTTCCGGATCGTGACCGACCCCGTGTCCGATTCCGTCGCGATCTCCGCGATCTTCGCGGCCCTGCCCCTGCTCACCCTGTTCGTCCTGCTCGGCGTGCTGCGCATGAGAGCCTGGCTGGCCGGCGTGATCTCGCTGGTGGTGGCGCTCGTGGTCGCCGTCGCGATCTACGCCATGCCGGTCGGGCAGGCGCTGCTGTCGGCGAGCGAGGGTGCGGCGTTCGGCTTCTTCCCGATCCTGTGGATCGTCATCAACGCCATCTGGGTCTACAACCTGACCGTGGCCAGCGGCCACTTCGACGTGCTGCGCCGCTCGATGGAACGGGTCAGCCCCGACATGCGCATCCAGGCCGTGATCGTGGCGTTCTGCTTCGGCGCCCTGCTCGAGGCGCTGGCCGGCTTCGGCACGCCGGTCGCGGTGACCGTGGTGATGCTGATGGCGCTGGGCTTCCGGCCGATCAAGGCGGCGGCGGTCGCGCTGATCGCCAACACGGCGCCGGTCGCCTTCGGCGCCCTGGCCACACCCATCACCACGCTGGGTACGGTCACCTCGGGCGCCGCCGACGATCCGAGGCTCAACGCCGACACGCTCGGTGCGATGGTGGGCCGCCAGACCCCCGTGCTCGCCGTGGTCGTGCCTCTGGTCCTCGTCGCGGTGATCGACGGCCGCCGGGGCGTGAAGCAGACGTGGCCGGCCGCCGTGATCGCCGGTGTGGTCTTCGCGCTGGCCCAGTTCGTCGCGTCGAACTACATCTCGGTGCCGCTGACCGACATCATCGCGTCGCTGGTGGCCGCGGCCGCCGTGATCCTTCTGCTGCGGGTGTGGCGGCCGGTGGAGTCACCGGTGTTGTCGCGGTCCGGCGGCACGGGATCGGGGGAGGTCGTCGAGGACCGCCGCGACAGCAATGCCGAGGTCGTGCGCGCCTACGCGCCGTACATCATCATCATCGTCATTTTCGCCATCGCGAACCTGGGGCCGATCAAGGACGCGCTGGCCCAGTCGCCGTGGACGGTGAAGTTCGCCTGGCCGGGGCTGCACGTGCTCGGCGAGAACGGTCAGCCGCTCGCCTCGACCACGTTCACCTTCGGCTGGCTGCCGGCCGCCGGAACGCTGATGATCCTGGCCGGCGTCCTGACCGCCGTGGTCCTTCGCGTGCGCCCCGGTCGCGCCGTCAAGGCGTACGGGCAAACGTATGTCGAACTGCGCCATGCCATCGTCACGGTGATGGCCGTGCTCGCCCTGGCCTATGTGCTCAACCAGTCGGGGCAGACGAACACCCTGGGCGAGTTCCTGGCCGGCGCGGGCACCTTCTTCGTGTTCCTGTCGTCCATCCTGGGCTGGATCGGCGTCGCCGTGACCGGATCCGACACGTCGGCCAACGCGCTGTTCGGCGCGCTCCAGGTGCAGACGGCGGCCGATGCCGGCCTCGACCCGGTGCTGCTGGCCGCGGCCAACTCGTCGGGCGGCGTCCTCGGCAAGATGATCAGCCCGCAGAACCTGGCCATCGCCGCGGCCGCCGTCGGCATGGCCGGCAAGGAGGGCGACATCTTCCGCCGGGTCGTCGGCTGGAGCGTGATCCTGCTGCTGGTCATGTGCGTGCTGGTCACCCTGCAGGCCACGCCGGTGCTGGACTGGATGGTGCCGTCGTCGGTATGACGCCGACGTTATAGATTGACATGTATTGATTTGCGGTGCGAGGGTCTGACTGCCAAAAGCAGAAAGGAACACCCATGCGCGTACGCCGTGCCCTCGCTCTCGCCGCCGCCGCGGTCGCCGCCGCGACCGGAGTCCTGGCCGGGCCCGCCTCGCCCGCCCAGGCGGTCGCCGCGACCACGCTCGCCAACACCATCGCCCTGAGCAACTGCTCCGCCTCGCTGGTCCGCTATCCCAGCTCAGTGAGCAGCGACCGGGCGATGATGCTCACCAACGGCCACTGCTACGAGGGCGGTTTCCTCAGTGCCGGCCAGGTGCTGGTCAACCGCACCAGCAGCCGCTCCGGCACGCTGCTCAACAGCTCCGGCGGATCGCTCGGCACGGTCCGGGCCGACCGGGTCCTGTACGCCACGATGACCGGCACCGACGTCACGCTCTACCGCCTCACCAGCACCTACGCCACGCTCCAGTCCCGATACGGCGCCACCGCGCTGACCATCGCGAGCGCCAAGCCCGCGGTCGGCGCGAGCATCGCGATCCCGTCCAGCTACTGGAAGCGGATCTGGAACTGCAAGGTCGACGGCTTCGTGGGCCAGCTCCGCGAGGGTGAGTGGACCTGGAAGGACTCGATCCGGTACGACGCCGCGTGCGACACGATCCACGGCACGTCGGGCTCGCCGATCGTGAGCGCCTCCAGCGGCCAGGTCGTCGGCATCAACAACACCGGCAACGACGACGGCGAGATGTGCACGCTGAACAACCCGTGCGAGGTGAACGCCGACGGCACCACCACGGCGGTGCAGGGGCAGAGCTACGGCCAGGAGACGTACTGGTTCACGACCTGCCTCACATCGGCCCGCACGATCGACCTGAACAAAGCCGGTTGTCTGCTGACCAAGCCTTAGTCGGCATTCTTTTCGGGCCCGGGCCGCTTTCGGTGGCGGCTCGGGTATCGTTTTCCCGTTTCCTTCAGAAGGGCGGGATGGTCATGATGCGTCGAGAGATGCCCGGCGGCGAGGGCGGGAACTAGGCGGTCACCGCCGCTGTCAGCACGGCCACCAGCAGCGCTGACAACGACAGGGAGATGGCCAGCAACCAGGTTGGCGTCAACGTCTCCGAAAGCGTGCTCGGCGCGGCGAAAATGGCGCGGAAAATGCTGCCTCCTTCGCCGCCCGGCCCATTATGGGAACGCCTGTTCGATAAACGTCTCATCGCTGTGACCCCTGTCAATTCAGACCCTCGGCAAGGATGCGACGGGCGCCATTGAGATCACAAGCGGTGCCACGTGAATATCTTGGCCCGCCAGAGGGCCCGCTCGACAATCACCGCTGCGAGTGATGTGCCGGGATGCCTGTTTAGGCATCATGGGTAGACCCCCTTCCGCGCGGAAGAGGGGTCACGGGGGAGCACATCCGCCATGTCAGCAACGCAGAAGCTGCTCCAAGGGCTCGTCGGCTTCGTGGCGCTGGTGATCGGCCTCGGCGCGGGCGTCGCCCAGCTCGCCGACTGGTCCAGCGGAGTCGGCCGGACGATCCTGACCGGCGCCGGGATCGCCTCGCTGCTCTACCTCATCGTGCGTTTCTCGCTGCTCTACTACGTCAAGCGGGGCGGCCAGCTGCGCCAGGAGCTCGCGGCCGTGCAGGTCGCCCACCGCCGCTACGTCGAGGCCATCGACCGGATCATCGACCAGGAAGGCCCGATCTACGCCGAGAGCCTCGAACTGACCGTCACCGTGGGCGCCGACGACGCCGGCGACACGATCGTCGAGAGCCGGCGCACCGTGCCGCGGCCCCGGGTCACGCAGCGGGCCGTCCGCCCGATCGTCCCCGACGGCGACGACCGGATCATCGGCCTCGACGACATCGGCCTGACCTGCTCGCTGGAGCGGATCACCGGCACCATCACCGTGCTGCCGCTGGCCCGCAGCGGCAAGCCCCGCGTCTGGCTGGTCTTCGACCCGGGCCTGACCGAGCCGTTCAGCTGGACCATCACCTATCGGCCGGCCGGCCTGTGGGCTCCGTTGCGCCGGCGCGGCTACGACCACCTGATCTGGAACGACCGCCTGCCGGCGGGGGCGGGAAACCACTCCGTGCTCACCGAACTCGTCGTCCGTTTCGTCTTCCCGCCCAGCGAAAAGGCGCCCAGCGTCGACGAGCGGCACGGCTTCGGCGCCGGCAGCGCGCCCACCCGCGATCACCCGGGCGGCCCGTGGCGGATCGTCTGGCGTGACGGCGCCCCGGCCGGGCGCCGCTACGAGTGGGACCTGGCGCAGAGCGTCGCGCCGCGGGCGCCCGCTCAGGCCACGCAGAACTCGTTGCCCTCCGGATCGAGCATGACCACGTGACTCAGCTCCGGCCCGTACCGATGGTCGCGCACGGCCGTCGCCCCGGCCGCCTCGAGCTCGGCCACCTTGGCCCGGATGGCCGGTGAACCGACCCGGACGTCGACGTGCATCCGGTTCTTGGCCGTCTTGGGCTCCGGCACCCGCAGGAAGCTCATCGCGGGCCGGTGCCCCTCCGGATCCACGATCGAGGCCCCGTCCGGCTCGTCGTAACCCGGCTCGGGCACATATCCGAGAGCCAGCGCCCAGAAGGCGGCCAGCCGGTGCGGATCCGTCGCGTCGCAGCCGAGCGTCCACAGCGTCGTCATGACACCGAATCTACGGCTCGCGACGGCCGAACTCGATGTCGTCCAGATCGCCGTGGAACTGGTCGGTGTCGACGTCGGTCTGTGTCGCGCTGATCCGCTTCCCGCCGATCACCACATTGCCGCTGGGCAGGATGTCGGCCAGGGGAGCGGTCTGCTGCCGGGGTGGCGTCACCTGCTTGCCCGTCACGGCGTCGTGCACCCTGATCTGGAAGAGCACCGGCGACAGGCGGATGCAGGTCACCCGGAACCAGCGGCCCACGGTGAGGTCGACGCCGGCCGGAAGCAGGACGAACTCGGTGCCGTCCGACCATCGGCACGACGGCCGCCCGTAGTCGACCTGAAGCTTCCACTGGCTGATGCCGGCCCCGGCCGCGCCGAACTGGAACACGTTCATGCCGGCGCCGGGGGACGGCGGCTCGGTGAGCCGGATGTCGGCCCCGTAGACGAACCGGCCGTCGCCGGGCGCGAGGGTGACGGTGCTCGACGGCCGGACGATCGCCTGCGGGCAGGGCGCGGTCGTGCAGTGCCCGCCCGGGAAGCGCAGGAAGCGGTTGCCGCCTTCGGTCTCCGACGTCAGCGTGCCCCCGCCACCGGTCAGGACGGCCCCGTGCAGGCCGTTGCCGCTGCTGTCGGCGACCTGGGTGGGGCTCGCCAGATCGCCGAGGTAGCGCAGCTCCAGGTGACCGGGTGGCGGGACGGCGAACAGGAGCGCGCCGATGGCGCCGATCGCGATAGTCATGCCCAGCAGTGCAGCGCCATCCGGGGCCGTGGACGCGGCGACTTTGTGCGACGTAACCCGACAGATATCTGTGCTACCGTCCGGATCGGCGTAGCCCACGCCCAACCTCCAGCGACCGTCCCGCGCGCGGTCCCCGACGGAGGCAAAGGGACTCATCGTCTCGGGTCGCTGTCCTGACTCGTTCGTCTCGGACGCATCGATCGCGCGGGGGTCGGCGTGCGGGACAGCGGAGGTCCAGATGACGGCGAACAGGAATCTCAAGCGCCGGGTGCGAGCCCGCGCGGCCAAGACCGGTGAGTCCTACACCGCCGCTCTGCGGCACTTCCGCACGACTCCGCGAGGAGATTCGATGCGTTCCACGTCCGTACGACTGTCGGTGGCCCAGCTCCGGGTGGGAACCGACCCGGGCGACACCGCGGCGCTGCGCGAGAGCGGCGACCAGATCCGCGACCTCATGCGCCAGGCCCACGCGGCCGGCGCCCGGCTGCTGCACCTGCCGGAGGGCGCACTGACCTGCCCCGACAAGAGGATCTTGTCCACCACCGGCCCTGAGGTCGGGCCGGCCGACTGGGAGCGCGCCGACTGGGCGACGCTCGCCTCCCAGCTCCGGGAGATCGCGGCCCTCGCCGGCGAACTGCGGCTGTGGACCGTGCTCGGCTCGGTGCACCCGCTGACCCCGCCCCGCCGCCCGCACCTGAGCCTGTACGTCATCGCCGACGACGGCACCATCGCCACCCGCTACGACGAGCGCATGCTGTCCAACACCAAGGTCAGCCACATGTACACGCCCGGATCGGAGCCGATCACCTTCACCGTCGACGGCGCCCGGTTCGGCTGTGCGCTGGGCATGGAGGCCGTCTATCCGGAGATCTTCGGCGAGTACGAACGGCTGGACGTCGACTGCGTGCTGTTCTCCACCCACGGCCCGGGCGTCCCCACGAACAACGGCCCGTTCGCGTTGCAGTCACAGGCGCTGGCCGCCGCGAACAGCTACTGGGTCAGCTACGCGGGCACGGCGCAGGACGCTCCGAACGCGCCCTCCGGCATCGTGACCCCCACCGGCGACTGGCTCACCCGCTGCCCGCCGGCCCCATCGGCGGCCATCGTCACGGCCGATCTGGACCTGAGCGCCGAGAACTACGCCCGCCCGTGGCGGCGCGTGGCCCGAAGCGGTCTCTACACCCAGTTCCAGGCCCCGGCCGACCCTCGAAGCCTCGACCGGGCCCGCTGCTGACCGGTCAGAGCAGGCCCGGGCGAGCGGCCATGGCGTGCGGAGCCGGTCCGCTCGTGGCCGCCGGGAGCAGGTGGTGCAGGCGGGCGGCGCGGTCGGTGGCCGACCAGGACTCCTGGCGCAGGCTGTCGCTGGTCGTGCGGGCCAGCCAGGCGTCGTGGCGGGCGGCCTGCTCGGCCCGGACGGCGCGCTCGTAGCGGTCGCGCAGGTGGCCCTCGGCGGCGCGGTGGACGACCAGCTCCTGCTCCAGCGGGTGCAGGCGGGGGTCCCAGCCGGCCCGGCCGGCCAGGGCGTCGGCCACCGCCGCCGTCGGGAGCCAGCCCTGGGTCGCGGCCTCGCGGACGGCGCGGTGCAGGAACCGTTCGCGGGCCGCGTACTCGGTGGGGGTCTGCGCGCTCCACGGCGTGCCGAAGGCGGCGGCCGAGCGGCGGGCCCGCAGGCGGGCGTCGGCGTCCAGCCAGGACTGCCAGGCGGTGGTGACGTCGTCGGCCGTCTGCTCCCAGCGCTCCTGCCAGCGGGCGGCGGCCAGCCCGGCCCGGTCGGCGGCGACCCGCACCTCGTCCGCGTACTGGGTGGCGGCCAGCGCCTCCAGCGGGAGCCGCCGGCGGCGGTCGCCGCGCTCGCGGAGCAGGGCGACGATGTCCCGCAGGGCCTGCCGGGGGTGGCGCACGCCCTGCGGGCTGGCCAGCACCAGCACGGCCGGGAGGGTGAGCAGCATCAGCGTCGCCCAGATGGCGGCGGGGGCGGGGGTGGTCAGCAGCGTTTCGGCAACGACGTTCATGGGTGTGGGAGTCCTGTCCGCTCAAAGGAAATGTCCGCGAAGGGCAGCGACCACCTCGGCGCGGCGGCATGGGCCGCGGCGCTACGTCAGAGGATGGTCAGGCGCGAGCGGACGGCGGACCGCGGGATCCGGTGGCCCCGACGGTGTGCTGAGCGGAGAGGACGCGCGTGCGGTCGGCGGCTGGAGCGCCGGGCGTACGAGCGGGCGCCGTGTCCGGGGACTCCGGAGTGTCGGCAGTGGACCCTGCGGCCGGCGCGGCGGGGGAGCTGGTGCTGTGGGTGACCCCGGCGGCGATCGGCCCGGCGGCCGCTGCGGGGGCCACGAGGCCCAGCGTCAGCAGCAGGAGCAGGGCAGGCAACGATCGCAGCAGAGCGCCGCGTAGAGAGATCGTTGCCATGTCCCTAATGTACCGATTTGGTCACGGAGAAGTGCGCACGCCACTCCGCACTCCTCGAAGCTCGTGCAGGTGAACACGGCGTCCCGCACGCCGGGCGGTGAGTCGCGGATCGGCGCACCGGCGCGACGCTGCCGAACAGCGCCGCGCCGGCGCGGGTCAGGAGGTGCGGCAGGACAGGGACGGCCAGGTCCAGTTGCCGTTGTGCTGGACGGTGAAGCCGAAGACGTTGCCGCTGCCGTTGGGGCGGGCGGTCATCACCAGGCCGGTCGAGTCCCAGCTCACCGCGGTGTTCCAGGTGGCGATGACGCGCTGCGGGGAGCGGAAGGTCGCGGTGACGATCCAGCTCGGCGAGCCGCTCACGGTCACCTGGCCGTTGAAGCGGTCCGACCACTTCTGGCCCTCGGCGTAGGACGCCGTGCAGGTGCCGCCGGTGGGCGGCGGTGTGGTGGTGGGCGGGGTCGTCGGGCCGTCGGACGGGGCCACCGCGCGGCCGGTCGACGGTGAGATCGTGCCGGCGCACAGGCCGCGCTGGGCCAGGCCGGCGGCGATCTGGGGGACGGCCTGGATCGTGGTCTGGTAGTTGTCGTGCATCAGGATCAGCTGGCCGTTGGTGAGCCGGCCCGCCGCCTGCACGATCTGCGCCGTGCTGGCGCCGTTCCAGTCCTGCGAGTCGACGTCCCAGGTCACCGTGCGCAGGCCCAGGGCCGAGGCTGCTGACTGGAGGGTCGAGTTGGTCTCGCCGTACGGCGGCCGGAAGATCGTCGGGGTTCCGCCGCCGCCGTTGCGGATGGCGGTCTGCGTGCGCGACAGCTCCGAGGACATCTGGGCCTGGCTCAGCGTGAGCATGTGCGGATGGGTGTAGCTGTGGTTGGCGACCCACATGCCGGCCGCGACCTGGGCACCCACGAGGCCCGGGTTGGCGGCGGCGTTCTGTCCGGTGTTGAACATGGTCGCCCGCAGGCCGGCCGACCGCAGCGCCGACAGCAGCTGGTTGGTGGTGCTCGGGTTCGGCCCGTCGTCGTACGTCAGGCCGACGTAGCCGTTGGCGCAGGAGGCGTCGGCCGAGGCGCCGGACGGTGGCGTCAGGGCGACGGCGCCGGCGGCCAGCAGGACGCCGGCGAGGAGCAGGGACCGGGGACGGATCCATCGGGGCACGGGGAGTCACCTCTCGTCGTTCGGGGAATCGACGATCGTCGTTGGATCCCATCTTGGGAGCCGCGACGCTGGTGAGTCAACCGTTAACTTCCGGCAATTCTTCGTAACTTTCGAACGCCTCGGCCAGCGGCTTGCCCTCCGGAAGATCAAAAGATCGAAACAATCAACCCCGCAAGTTCCGGTTGTACGCCGGAAAGTGTCATCCCACGTGCAGCAACCCGGCCAGCCCGTCGACGGGCGCCCGGCCGAGCACCCGCCCCGACGACACGTCCAGCCACGCCACCCGGTCACGCCCGCCGGCGTACAAACGCCTGCCGTCCCGGCTCGATCGCAGCCCGCGGACCGGATCGGACAGCGACCAGCGAGCGACCGCCTCACCCGTACTCAGGGCGACCGCGTGCACCTCCGTACCGCAAGCGGTGTAAGCGCGCCCCGCACCCAGCGCGAGGTGACCGCCCGCCGAACCCGCCGGCACCCGGAGGACCTTCTCGATCGTCAGCAAGGGCGCCGACGCCACCGCGAGCGACCCGCTGGACGCGTCGAAGACCGTGACGTACCGGCCGTCGGCGGCCAGCGCGTGCCCCTCGGCGGCGCCGTGGCCGAACGGGTCGGGCAGGTCCAGGCAGAAGGCCCAGCGCTCGTTCAGATGGAGCACGTGGACGAAGGCGTGCACGTCGTTGCGCGTCCCGTTGAGCAGGTTGCGGGTGTGCTGGTGGTCGGGCTGATGGGTGTAGAGCGTGTAGAGCACCTGCCGGTCCGGCGACAGCACGGCCGCGCGCCCGCTGCCGCGCATCTCCTCCTCGGCGCCGGGCGGCACCGGCACCTTGTTGCGGGTGAGCAGCGGATCGAGCCGCCCGGTGGCCAGGTCGAGCAGGCGCACGCGGTAGTGGTCGGGCGCCGAGGCGGGCAGCCATTCAAGGACGAAAAGCCCGGTTCCATCGGTGGTGAAAGCGTCCGGTTCGACCACACCGGTCAGGTTGAACTTCTGCCGGCGCCCGTCGCCGACCACGAGCAGTGGGCTGGTGGTCCGTGCGGCCGGCGGCTCGGCGTGTGGAGCCTGCGTCAGAACGCAGGCGTTGCCGCTCTCGGCCACCACCCGGGGCACCCATCCACCCCCGATCCCGATCTTCTGGATGGGCGCCCCGGTGGCGGTATTGGTGCTGGTCAGAGTGGTTCCGTCGGCGACGTACGCGATGGCGCCGTCCCGGCTCACGGCGGTGGCCGGACCGAGAGCCCGTGATTCGGTGCCGCTCAGCCGGACCGGTCCCCGCGCGGTGTCGGCCAGCAGCAGATCCGGTACGGCGACAGGGGCCGCCACGGCCTGGGGTTCGCGGCAGGCGGCGAGTCCGGAGGCGGCGAGCACGCCACCGGAGAGGGCGAGAAAGCTGCGGCGCGTGGTCATACCCGACAGACACCGGCCGGGGCGGTGAGGTTCCCGGGAACCCTTTCGCGGTGGGCGGTGTCAGTGCAGTGTCGGTGCGGACGAGGCGGAGGTAGCCGAGCTGAGCGAGACCACCGAGCTGGACGACGCGGCGGCCGTGACGCGGGCGCGTGGTGGCGACCTGGGGGCGTACGAGCTTCTGGTCGCCCGCTACACCGTGCCCGCGCATCGGGCCGCCGTGCTGCTCGGCGCCGGGGACGACGCCGACGATGTGGTGCAGGAGGCGTTCGTGAAGGCTTACCGGCAGTTGTCGCGCTATCGCGGCGAGTCCGGCTTCCGGCCCTGGCTGCTGGCCATCGTCGCCAACGAGACCCGCAACCTGCACCGCTCCCGCCGGCGCCGCGACGGTCTCGCCCTGCGGGCCGCCGTCTCCGAGGGGCCGGTGGCCGACGCCCCCGATCCGGCCGAGTCGGCCATCGCCCACGAGCGCCGCCGCCGGCTGGTCGAGCACCTCAGGAAGCTGGGCGACCGCGACCGCGAGGTGCTCGTCTGCCGCTTCCTGCTGGACCTCTCCGAGCTGGAGACCGCCGCCG
This sequence comes from Actinoplanes sp. CA-131856, assembly GCF_050956135.1. Classification (GTDB taxonomy): domain Bacteria; phylum Actinomycetota; class Actinomycetes; order Mycobacteriales; family Micromonosporaceae; genus Actinoplanes. Next base: position 1,203,285 of record NZ_CP191849.1, read on the forward strand.
CCCTCGGCGTGCCGAAGGGGACGGTCAAGTCGCGGACCAACCGGGCCCTGGCCCGGCTGCGCGAGGGCATGGAGGTGGGCGATGCCTGACCGCGACGACGACCAGCGGAACGACATGACCGCGGGAGCCGGCGTGCCGGGCGGGGCCGACCTGATCGCCGAGCTCCGCGATCTGCCGACGTGGCTCGCGACGCCCGAGCCGGCCGACCAGCGCGCCGCTGTCCGCGCCCGCCTGACAGATCCGGCACATGGCCGGTGGGGATGGCGCGCGTGGGTGACGGCGAAGCGGGGAAATCGGTGGCGTGCTTGGGGAACGGCGATTCTGGCCGCCCTGGTGGCGGCGGTGATCGTCGTGGCTCCGGCCCGCGCGGCCGTGGTCGGCGCGGTGGCCGAGGTGCTGCGGGTCGCCGGTATCGAGGTGCGCCGTGAAGCCGCCCCACCGCCGCCCGCACCCACCCCCAGCCCGCTGCCCAGCGCCGGTGGCATCTCGCTGGGGGAGGCCCGGAAGATCGCCAAGTTCCCGGCCGCGCTCGGTGATCCGGAGCGGATCGAGGTCTACGACCAACGCCGGGTCGTCTCGCTCTTCTACCGCGGCGGAACCGTCCGCCTCGATCAGTTCGACGGGTCCGCCGCCGCCTTCCTCAAGCAGGCCGGCCAGGCCGAGTGGACCGACGTCGGCGGCGCCCTCGCCGTCTGGCTTCCCGGGCCGCACACCCTGACCTACTACGACCGTTCCGGCGTCGAGCGCACCGCCACCGCCCGCCTGGCCACCCCCACCCTGATCTGGGACACCAACGGGACCACCTATCGGCTCGAGGGCTTCACCGATCTCGCCGAGGCGCGGAGGGTGGCCCTCTCCGTGCAGTGAGGCAACGGTTGTCCACATCGCGCCATGTCGCCACTACGGCAGGAGATAGATCTCCCGGCAAGCAACCGGTGAACTCCAGAATGCGTGTCAACTCGCACGCTAAGGAGTCCGACCTTGCCAGCATCGAAGCGCCTCGCCGGTGCCCTCGTCGGGGTCCTGGTGGGAGCCGGCGGCGCGACCTGGTTGCCGCCAGGTTCCGCCGCTGCCGCCACCCCGGCCGTACCCTCCGCCCGCGCGACCGTTCCCCCTGCGGCCGCGCAAGCGATCACGCTCGTCACGGGCGATGTCGTCGAACTGGCCCCCGCCGGTGACGGCCGGATCGCGGCGACGGTACGGCCGGGGTCCGGGCGGGAACGCGTCCGGTTCGCCACCGTCGAGACGGATGCGGGCGTCCGCGTCCTGCCCTCCGACGCGCTGCCGCTGCTGCGCGAGGGCCGGCTCGACGCCGAGCTGTTCGACGTGCAGCACCTGATCGAGCAGGGCTACGGCGACGCCGCGCGCGGCACGCTGCCGTTGATCGTGCAGGGTGGCGCGGCCACGGCCCGAATGACCGGCACCTCGCTGCCCAGCCTCGGCGCGGTGGCCGTCATAGCCGACAAGCAAGGGCTCTCGGACTTCTGGCGTACGCAGGTCGCCGCCGGCACCGGCGCACGGACCGCCACCGCCGCCACGCACATCTGGCTCGACGGCAAGGTGAAGCCGGTGCTCGACCGGAGCACCGCGCAGATCGGCGCCCCGCAAGCCTGGGCGGCCGGGCTCGACGGCCAGGGCGTCACGGTGGCCGTGCTCGACACCGGCGCCGACGCGAGCCACCCCGACCTGGCCGGCAAGATCGACGAGGCGCGGGACTTCAGCGGCAGCGCCGACACCGGCGACCACTTCGGGCACGGCACGCACGTGGCGGCCACGGTCGCCGGCACCGGCGCCGGGTCGAACGGCACCCGCAAGGGCGTCGCCCCGGGGGCCCGGCTGCTGATCGGCAAGGTGCTCGACGACAGCGGCTCCGGATACGAGTCGGGGATCATCGCCGGCATGGAGTGGGCCGCCGGCAGCGGCGCCCGCGTGATCAACATGAGCCTCGGCGGCGAGGCGACCGACGGCAGCGACCCGATGAGCGCCGCCGTGAACGAGCTCAGCGAGTCGACCGGCGCCTTGTTCGTGGTGGCCGCCGGCAACGAGGGCGCCTCCTACAAGGTCGGCACGCCCGGCGCGGCCGCCGGCGCTCTGACCGTCGGCGCCGTCGACCGTGACGACCGGATCGCCGACTTCTCCAGCCGTGGCCCGCGGGTCGGCGACGAGGGTCTCAAGCCCGAGATCACCGCGCCCGGCGTGGACATCGTCGCCGCCCGGGCCGCCGGCACGTCGATGGGCGAGCCGGTCGACGAGCTCTACACCGCGGCCTCCGGCACCTCGATGGCCACGCCGCACGTGGCCGGGGCGGCCGCGATCGTCGCGCAGCAGCATCCCGACTGGACCGGCGAGCAGATCAAGGACGAGCTGGTCAGCACCGCGAAGACCACACCGGACACCCCGGTGTTCTCGCAGGGCGCCGGCCGGGTCGACCTCGCCCGCGCCACGACCCAGAAGGTCGCGGGAACGGGCGTGGCCGACTTCGGCCTCCACCAGCTGGGCGAGAAGCCGGTCACGCGGACCGTCACCTACACCAACGGCGGCACCGCCCCGGTCACGCTGACGCTGACCGACACTCTAGCCGCGGTCACCCCGTCCGCGTCCACGGTCACCGTTCCGGCCGGCGGCCGGGCCGACGTCGTCCTGACGTACGACCTCAAGACCCCCGGCCAGATCAGCGGCTGGCTGACCGCGACCGGGCCGGGCGGCGTGCTCGTCACGACCGCGCTCGCCGGCACGCTCGACCGGCCGCACCACACCGTGACCGTCAAGGCGGTCGGCCGTGACGGCAAACCGGCCGCGGCCCCCGCGATGCTGATGTTCGGCGACGATCCGCGCTTCGACGTGCTCGACGCGATCTTCGAGGGGCAGACCCGGACGTACGAGGTGGCCGAGGGCGACTACCTGCTCGACGCCACGATCACCGACGGCTATCCGCTCGACGAGCAGGACACGCTGATCACCAACCCCGAGCTGCGGGTGGACCGCGATCTGACCGTCACGCTCGACGCCCGTACGGCCAAGCCTGTCAAGATCGAGACACCCAGGCCGGCCGAGCAGCAGACGGTGTTCAGCTACTACGTGCACCGGGTGACCGGGTCGGGCCGCGGGATCATCAACGGCTTCATGAACTTCAGCTCGGTGCAGGCGGTGAACGTCACGCCGACCGCGAAGCTCCGCAAGGGCAGCTACGAGTTCTCGTCGCGCTGGCAGCTGGTGGCGCCGCTCGTCCGGTCGTCGATCCCCGGTGTCGACATCAACCTGACCGCGTCCTCGCCGGTCTACACCGGCACCAGGCGGTTCGACCTGGTGGCCGGGCTGACCGGCAACGTCAAGGGCAAGGCCGTGGTGCTGGAGACGGACAACTACTACGACGCGGCGCTGCAAGCGGCCGAGGCGGGGGCGGCGGTCGCCCTGGTCGTCTATCCCGGCACGATGTCGGCCTGGGGCTCCTGGCAGCCGGACGGCGAGCGGATGCCGATCATCAACGCGGTCGTCCCCCACGACGACGGGCAGCGGCTGCTCGCCCAGGCGCGTAAGCGGGGCGCCTCGATCGCGCTGACGCTCACCCCCGACAGCCCCTATCTGTACGACGTCTTCCAGGTCACCAAGGACCGGGTGCCGTCGCAGATCGTCCACCGGGTGAGCGCCGCCAACTCGCAGCGGATCACCTCGCGCTACCAGGACAACGGCGGCTTCGACTACGTGCGGGAGCAGCGGTTCGGCTGGCGCCCGGCGCAGGAGTACTCCTGGAACGACGCCCAGCGGGCGGTGAAGACCCCGTTCGTCCGGGAGGAGTGGGTCAGCACCGGCGACACCCTGTGGCAGCACCAGGTCCACAACGAATATCCGTTCAACTCGATCGGCGCCTCGCTCGACGGCGGCTTCCAGGACGACCCGGTCGCGTACCGGCGCGCCGGAAAAGCGACGGAGACCTGGGCCGCGCCGGTGCTGCGGCCGGCCGGCGAGGGCACCCGCGACGGCAACACTCTGAAGCTGCGGATCGCCGACTTCGTCGACGCGGACGGGCACTACCAGGTCGACCAGGCCGGGCAGGCGGCCACGCTCTCCCGCGACGGCGTGGTCGTCGGCGAATATCCGAACGCCTGGCGGGACGTGGCGGTGCCGGCCGGCTCCTTCACGTTGTCGGTCACGACGAAGCGCGGCGGCGAAGAGTGGTCGTACGGCACGTCGACCTCGACCGCGTGGACCTTCGAGTCCGCGAAGGACGGGAAGCTGCCGCTGCTCCAGCCGAACTACGAGGTCCCGGTGGATCTCCATGGTGTCGCCCACGCACCGGCCAGGATCACCGTGCCGGGTGCCCGGCAGATCAAGGTCGAGTATTCGATGGACGAGGGCAGGACGTGGCGCGCGACCGAGAGCCGCGGCATCGTCTCGCTGCGGGTCACCGCGAGCGACCGGGCCGGCAACACCGTGCGGCAGACCGTGATCAGGGCCTACGCCCGATGAGGCCCTTCGGCGAGGACGCCGGGCCGGTCGGCGTGACGGTGTACCACCTGCGTCACAACCAGCCGCGCCGGGCGGCCTGGAACGCCAGCCCGGGGCGGGTGTCCACGCCGGCGATGTCCATGAGGCGGTCCAACCGCCGCTGGACGGTCCTGCGGCTCACCCCGAGCTGGGTCGCGATCGACTTGTCCGGCATGCCGGACACGAAGAGCGAGAGCAACAGCCGGTCCGGTTCCTCGGCGCCACCGTCCGGCGCCAGCGGGGTGGCCCGGTCCCAGTAGCTCTCGAAGAGCGCGACCAGGGCGTCGAGCAGCTCGCTGGGGCGGATCAGCGCCGCCGTGGGCGGCCCGACGCCCCGCGCGGCGTCCGGCACCAGGGGACAGATGGCCAGGCGGTGGTCGGCGATGGCCAGGCGCACGGGCAGGGTGGGCAGGGTGCGTGACTGTTCGCCCAGGCCGATCGCCTCGACGATGCTCTCCAGTTCGCCCGGCTTCTCGAGCAGCTCCCGCTCGTAGATCGCCCGATATCGGACGCCGCGCTCCAGCGCCGAGTTCTCTTCGGTGTTCTCCGGTCCCTGCATCGCTATCGGGTTGGCCCGGCAGAACCAGAGGATCTCCTTCTCGGCCGAGTCCTGCATCTCGCGCAGCCGGTCCCGCAGCGGCTGGGCGCCCACGACGATCTCGACGAGGTGTTCGGCGCTGCGCCGGCGGGTGTTGCTGCGGTACTCCTCGCTGAGCGAGGACACCAACTGCCGAGCCGACTCGAGGGCCTGCTGCTCACGCAGGAGCGCGTCGCCCAGGGCGACGTCGGCCGGCAGGGCGTGGAAGGCCGGGCCGCCGGTGGCCAGGCCCTTGCGATGGAGGGACTCCAGCACGCCGGCGGCCTCGGCCGCGGAGAGGCCGTCCTGCTCGGCGAGGTCGGCGGCGGTCGCCCCGGACATCCGGACGAGCAGGCGGTACGCGTGCTGCTCCGGGAGGGAGAGCAGGTGTTCGGACACGGCGACCACTGTAAACCTGTCTATTCATCTCCCTCGGATCGACAACTCTATGCATTCACGGCAATACTCTGTGTCATGACGCTGACCGCGGATGAAGAAGTGACGGCGTCCGGCGCCTTCGGTCGGACCCCCTGCCTGGTGATCGACGTGGACGTGGCCGCCGAGCAGTACCGGCGGATCGCCGCCGCCTTCGCCGGCGCGCAGATCCACTACGCCGTGAAGGCCAACCCGGAGCCGGCCCTGCTGCGCGCGCTGGTCGAGGCCGGTTGCCGGTTCGACGTGGCCAGCCGTACGGAGATCGACCTGTGCCTCGCGGCCGGGGCGCCGCCGTCGGCGCTCAGCTACGGGCACCCGATCAAGAAGCCGGTCGACATCGCCTATGCGTACGCCCGCGGGGTCCGGCTCTTCGCCTTCGACAGCGCGGGGGAGCTGGACAAGCTCGTCGCGCACGCGCCCGGCTCCGGGGTGATCTGCCGGCTGCTGGCGTCGTCGCAGGGTGCGCGCTGGCCGTTGAGCCGCAAATTCGGATGTACGCCCGATATGGCGCTCGATCTCATGAAATCGGCGGCGGTGCGAGGGCTCGACCCGGCCGGGCTGGCCTTCCACGTCGGGTCGCAGCAGCTGGACCCCGGCCGGTGGGAGCCGAGCGTCGCGCTGGCCGCCGACATCTTCCGCGCGCTCGAACAAAGTGGACATAAGCCGCGCATCCTCAACGCGGGCGGCGGTTTCCCGGTCGACTATCGGGTCTCGGCGCTGCCGATCACCGCCTACTCGGCGGCGATCGAGGCCGCCATGTCCCGGCATTTCGGTCCGGAGCGGCCCACGTTGATGATCGAGCCGGGGCGGTACATCGCGGCGCCGGCCGGAGTGCTGCACGCCGAGGTCGTCCTCGTGGCCCGCAAGTCCTATCAGGACGAGTCGCGCTGGGTCTACCTCGACGTGGGGCGGTTCGGCGGGCTGGCCGAGACCGAGGACGAGGCCATCCAGTACGCCCTGGCCACCACCCGCGACGACGGCCCGATGGGCCCGGTCATCCTGGCCGGGCCGACCTGCGACAGCGTCGACATCATGTACCAGCACGCCCACTACGAGCTGCCGCTCTCGCTGAAGGCCGGCGACGTGGTGCGCATCCTCGGGACGGGTGCGTACACCGCGACGTACTCCTCCGTGGGTTTCAACGGTTTCCCGCCGCTGCGGACCGAGATCTCTTAAGTACGCCCCGGCGGGGCCGATGGTCGTCGTCGTGCGCCTTCTCCCCGCCGCCGTGGCCGTCGCCGTTCTCCTGCCCGGCGCCGCCGTGGCCGCCACCCCGTCGGCCGCCACGGTCACCTACGCCTCGTCGACGGCCACCATCGCCAACCCCGGGCGCGGCTTCTTCACGTACACCGAAACGCACTTCGGGTCCTATACGCCCCTGGTCGCGGCCGACCTGGCGGCGGCACGCGTCAACCAGGCCCGCAGCCTCGTCTTCCGCGTCTTCTACCTGGAGAAGTACCAGGCGGTCGACCAGATCTCGGCGGCCGACCTGGCACTGGTCAGGGCCGACTTCGCCGCGGCCCGTGCGGCCGGCGTCAGCATGGTGGTCCGGTTCGCGTACGCCTCGGAATCCGACGCCGACGCCCCCGAGGCCCGCGTCCTGAGGCACATCGCCCAGCTCGGCCCGATCCTGAAGGCGAACGCCGACGTGATCACCGCGGTGCAGGCAGGCTTCGTGGGGCAATGGGGCGAGTGGTACTACAGCCGGAACTTCGGCACCGAGGGCACGCCCGACTGGACCGCCCGCGCCCACGTGCTCGCCGCCCTGCTCGCGGCCACCTCGCCGTCGACCGTCGTGCAGGTGCGCACCCCGGCCATCAAACGGCGCCTCGCTCCCACGGTGGCCCGGGTCGGCGTGCACAACGACTGCTTCCTGGCCGGCACCGACGACTACGGCACCTTCACCGGCGACGACGCGGCCTGGCTGGCCTCCTCCCCGGTCCTGGTCGGCGGCGAGACCTGCGCCGTCTCGGCCCGGTCGACCTGGTCCAACGCCCGCGCCGAGATGGCGAAGTACCACTGGACGTACCTCAACCCGTCCTTCAACACCGACGTCCTCGATTCCTGGGGCGCGGCCGGGCGGGCCGAGGCCGGCCGCCGGCTCGGCTACCGCGTCCGCCTGGTCAAGGCCGTCCTGCCGGTCACCGCGAAGGCCGGCGCCAAGGTCACCGCCACGATCACCCTGGTCAACGACGGCTACGCGGCGCCCGCCCGCAACCGCCCGGTCCGCCTCCTGGTCGGGTCGAAGGTCGTCACCGTGCCGGCCGACCTCCGCACGTGGGCGCCCGGCAAGCAGGTGACCCTCAAGGCCTCCTTCACGGCGGTCAAGGGCGCGTACTCGCTGAGCCTGCCCGATCCCGCCGCGAGCCTGGCCGGGAAGCCGGCGTACGCGATTCAGCTCGCCAACCCCAACGTCTGGAACGCGCGGGGGTCGAACAGCCTCGGCCGCTCGCTCACGGTTAAGTAGGCCGTTCATCGGCCGTACCCACTTCGACACCCTTCACTGAGAGGGTGCTGCGGTGTTCGGGGATCACGGCTGGTCGCGCGCCGTTGGCTTTGTCGGGGCCGTGCTCGTCGCCGTGGGCGGCCTGGGCGCCGGGGCGCTGCCGGTCGGGGTGAGCTTCTTCGCCGGGCTGACCCATGTGCGCCTCGGGCTCGTGCTCGTCTACAGCGGGCTCGCCCTGTTGCTGCTCGCCTGGTGGTGGTACGGCCGGGTGCTCCCCGACGACGTCGGCGCGATGGGGCGGACGCTGGCCCTGTGGTCGGCGCCGCTGCTGCTCGCACCGCCCCTGTTCAGCCGTGACGTCTACAGCTATCTGGCCCAGGGCCTGATGACCGGCGAGGGGCTCGACGTCTACCGCCAGGGGCCGGCCAGCCTCGGCGGCTTCATCGCGGCCCAGGTTCCCGAGATCTGGCAGCACACCCCGAGCCCGTACGGCCCGGTCTTCATGGGCATCGCCCGGCTGTTCGGGGGCGAGCACCTGCTGGGCGGGGTGGTCGCGATGCGGCTGGTCGCGGTGGCGGGGCTGGCGCTGCTGGCGTACGTCCTGCCGATCCTGGCCCGCAGCACCGGGATCCGGCCGACGGCCGCCCTGTGGCTGGCCGTGCTCAACCCGCTCGTGCTCATCCACTTCGTGGGCGGCGCCCACAACGACGCCCTCATGGTCGGCCTGCTGACCGCGGGATTGGCCGCCGCCGTCCGGCGGCACCCCGTGCTCGGCGCGGTCCTGGTCATGGCGGCCGCGCTGGTCAAGGTGCCCGCGATCCTCGGCCTGGCCGCGGTCGCGATGATCTGGGCCGCCCAGCTGCGGGGCCGCTGGGCGCTCGTCCGGGCCGGGAGCGCGGTGGCCGCCGTGGCCGCCGCCGCGACCGCCGCCCTCACCGCCGTCGCCGGCACCGGATACGGCTGGCTCGGCACCCTGGACACCCCGATCTCCCCGCACAACCTGTCGCTCGTCAACGTGCTCGGCCGCTGGACCGCGGGCCTGCTCGAGGACGACGGCGTGGGCGAGGTCTTCGTGCTGAACCTGTGGCGCTGGGCCGGCGTGCTGGCCACCCTCGTCGTCGTGGGCCTGGTCTGGTCGCAGATCAGGGAGCTGGGCGTCCTCTACGGCCTCGGCATCGTGCTGGTCGCGGTCGTGGTCTTCGGCCCGGCGCTGCGCCCCTGGTACCTGATCTGGGGCCTGGTCCCGCTGGCGGCCGCGGCCGGCCATCGCTGGGTGCGGCACACCCTCGCCGCCGCCTGCGCGGTCCTGGCCCTGGCCGTCCTTCCGGACGGCTTCGCCGTCGACGCCGAGAAGTTCCTTCTCGCCACCTCGGGCGCGCTGCTGGGTGTGTCCGGCTTCTTGCTCGTACGCCTGGTCGCAGCACCCACCCTCACTCAGGAAGTGGCCGCCCGATGACCCGCCCCCGCGCCTTCGCCCTGGTCGCCGTCGCCACCATCGCGGTCGGCGTCTTCCTGGTCACCGTGCCCACGTTCCGCGAATTCTTCGACCTCGGCGTCTACCGCGGCGCCGTCCGCTACTGGCTGGTCGGCGGCGGCGAGCTCTACGACTATCTCTACCAGGGCACCGAGTACGGCTTCACCTATCCGCCGTTCGCCGCCCTCGTCTTCAGCCCGCTCGCCCTGACCAGCTGGCCGGTGGCGATCGCCTTCAGCGTCGCCCTGAACGCGGCGTGCGTGGTCCTGCTCCTGCGCTGGTATCTGGTGCCGATCCTGCGGCGCCACAACTGGCCTCTGTGGACACCGGCGGCGCTGGTCTTCCTGGCCGTCCTCGTCTTCGAGCCGGCCCGCGACACGTTCAGCTTCGGTCAGGTCAACCTGGCCCTGCTCGTGCTGGTCTGCTCCGACCTGCGCCGCACCCAGTGGCGCGGCGTCGGCATCGGCCTGGCCGCGGCCATCAAGCTGACCCCGGCCGTCTTCATCGGCTACCTGATCCTGACCCGCCAATATCGGGCCGCCGCCGTGGCCTCCGGCACCGCCGCCGGCGCGACGGTCCTGGCCTTTCTGATCGCCCCCGGCACCTCACGCCGCTTCTGGACCGGAGCGTTGTGGGACACCGACCGGGTGGGCAATCTGGCGTACGTCTCGAATCAGTCCCTGCGCGGTGTCGTGGCCCGCCTGGACATCTCGTCGGTCTGGTGGCTCCTGGCCGTGGCCGTGATCCTGGTCATCTGGTGGCGGGGCATCCGTTCCGTGGGCACTCCGCGCGACGACGCGGCCGGCTTCGCGATGACCGGCATCGTGGCCTGCCTGATCAGCCCGGTGACGTGGGTGCACCACCTGGTGTGGCTGCTGCCGGCCCTGTTCCTGCTGGCCGGCCGCGCCTCCCGCCGCGGCCTGGTCGTGCTGGCCGCCGTCTACGTGGTGCTCAGCAGCAGCGTCGTCTGGCTCTGGTGGGCCGGCGCCGACGGCCTCCTGGCCGCGATCGGCAGCAACACGTACGTCTGGATCTCGATCGGCCTGCTCGTGGCCCTGCAAGCACCCGGTCGAGCGACGTATAGGTGGTGGCCGCGCGCTCCCTACGTTCGAAGGGTCCCAACGACCTAGGAGCGACCCGTGACCACCCCGTACGACCTGATCGCGAAGGTACCGTCCTTCACCCTCACCAGCACCGACGTCACCGACGGCGCCGAGATGAAGCTCCCACAGGCGAGCGGCGTCTTCGGCGCCGGCGGCGAGGACGTCTCGCCGCAGCTCTCCTGGTCCGGCTTCCCGGCCGGGACGAAGAGCTTCGTGGTGACCGTGTACGACCCCACGGCCCCCACGGGTTCGGGTTTCTGGCACTGGGCGATCGCCGACATCCCGGCCACGGTGACGTCGCTGCCGACCGGCGCCGGCGTCGAGAACAGCACAGAGCTCCCCGAGGGCGCCTGGCAGCTGGCCAACGACGCGCGCCTGCGCCGCTACATCGGCGCGGCCCCGCCCGCGGGAAGCGGCCGCCACGACTACTACATCGCCGTCCACGCCGTCGACGTCGAGTCCATCGGCATCGACAAGGAGTCGACGCCCGCCTTCCTGGGCTTCACCCTGACCGGCCACACCCTGGCCCGCGCCGTCATCACCCCGTACTTCTCGGCCTGACCGGTGGAGGGGGCCGCAGAGCCCCCTCCACCGACCTATGGCTGTGGCCAGACGCCCGAAAGTGTTCGTCAGGGCGCTGTCGATGACCGAAGGTCAGCGGCTATAGAAGATCACCAGGACGGCGAAGAACCGTCGGCGTTCGACCCGGCCGCCTACAAAACGGCGTAACCGGGTCGAACGCGGCTTTAACCGGCGCAATCGTTTGGCGTGGGCTGACTCCGCGCCGTACCCGACGGCCCTTGATCTGAGAGACAGAACCTACCCGCGTTCCCGGCCGGGCAGCGGTGCTCCGCGGAGGAACGCCTCGTATGCCTCGCGGGCGTCGTCGTCGATCTCGGGGCGGATGGTGCTGTAGCGGGTGTCGGCCCTGTCACGGTGTGGGCCCGAGAGCCAATATTCCTCGTCGGTGTCGACGTCGTAGAAGTTGGCGTCGAACATTCCCGGCCAGCGACGGAGCGTCTTGCCGCGCCAATATGCCGTCTTCCAGCTCCGGTTGAAGCGCACCCGGCTGATCCACGCGGGCCCCAGGTCGGTGTCGTGACCGGTTTTCAACTGTACGAACATCACTCGCTCCGCCATGCGGGACATCGTCGGACGGAACCTCGCCGGCGCGCATCGTCATTTACGCGCGCGGGTGCCGGGGATCACGTCCGGCCGCGACCACGACCTTGCCGACGTTCGAGCCCTTGCCGGTGCCGACCAGGCGGTGCGCCTCGGTCAGTGTGGCCGCGTTCAGCGGGGACAGGCGGGTCGTCATCGTGGTGCGGAGCGTTCCCGCGTCGACCAGGCGGGCCACCTCGTCGAGCAGGCGGCCCTGACTGTCGTCGGCCGGGGCGTACATGGGCTTGGTGAACATCAGCTCCCAGTGCCACGTGATGCTCCTCGCCTTCAGGTCCTGGATGCTGTCGACCGCGTCGATGGCCACGACGTGACCGAACGGCTTGAGCAGCCGGGCGAACTCGCCGACGTTTCCCTTCGAGTGCGGGGAGAAGACGTACTCCACGCCCGAAGGTGCCACCTTCAGGACTTCGTCGGCCAGGCCCGCGTGGTGGTCGATCACGTGGTGGGCACCCATCTCCAGCGCCCACTCGCGCGACTCCGGCCGGGACGCCGTGCCGATCACCGTCAGGCCGGTGAGGTGCCGGGCCAGCTGGGTGATCATCGAACCGACGCCGCCGGCGGCGGCCAGGGCCACGATCGTTCCGGTGCTCGCGGCGGTCAGGCGGAGGTGCTCGAACAGCGCCTCCCAGGCCGTGATCGTGGTCAGCGGCAGGGCGGCCGCCTCGGCGAAGTCCAACGTGGACGGCTTGTGGCCGGCGATGTGCTCGTCCACCACCTGGAGTTCGGCGTTGCTGCCCTGGCGGCGGATGCTTCCCGCGTAGTAGACCTCGTCGCCCGGCCGGAACCGGGTGACGTCCGGGCCCACCTGTTCCACCACGCCGGCCGCGTCGTAGCCGAGGATGCCGTGGCCCCGGGCGGCGCTCTGCACGTCGACCGGGTTGACGGAGACCGCGTGCACCCGGACCAGCAGGTCGTGCGGGCCGGGGACGGGCGTGGGGGCCTGGACGTCGCTGAGGTGGTGGGCGGAGGTGACGGCTACCGCGTGCATGGTGGTTCCCTTCGGTCGCTGGGCGCCTGGGTGGCGCCCGATTTCGAGGTTGTGGCGGAACTGCACGATCTGATGCCGACCGGTGTGACAGTCACCGACGACGGGCGGGTCTTCGTCTCGGTGCCGCGCTGGGGCGACGAGGTGCCGTTCACGGTGGCCGAGATCGTCGACGGCAAGCCGGTCCCGTATCCGAGCCGGGAGTTCAACGACGAGCACCTGATCTCCGTGCAGAGCGTCGTCGTCGATCCGCGCGGTCACCTGTGGCTGCTCGACACCGGCAGCCTCGCCTTCGCGCCCTGGGTGGAGAACGGGCCCAAGCTGGTCGAGATCGACCCGGCGACCGGCGACCTGGTGCGGGTCATCCGGCCGTCGGCCGGGGCGATTACCCCGACGACCTATCTGAACGATGTGCGGTTCGACCTGGCGAAGGGGTACGCCTACATCACCGACTCGCAGCCCGAGGGCGCCCTCATCGTCGTCGATCTGGAAAGCGGGGAGAGCTGGTCGCGGCTGCGCGGGTACGCCGCCACCCGCGCGGTCGACGGTTTCCGCGCGGTCGTGCAGGGCGTCGTGCGGGACAACTACGTCGTCGGCGCCGACGGCATCGCCCTCGACGCCACGGGGGAGCGGCTCTGGTTCTGCCCGCTGTCGAGCCGGCGGCTCTACAGCGTTCCCACGTCGGTGCTGACCGACCGGTCGCTGAGCGACGACGAGGTGGCCCGGCACGTCACCGATCACGGCGACAAGGGCGCCTCCGACGGGCTCGAGTCGGACACCGCAGGAGCTTTGTACGCGACCGCGTACGAACACAGCGCCGTTCTCAAGCGCGGCGCGGACGGCACCTGGTCGACCGTGCTGCACGCGCCGGGCGCGCTCTGGCCGGACACGCTGGCGCTGGCCGCCGACGGCCATCTCTACGTCAGCGTCAACCAGCTGCCGCGGTCGCCGCTGTTCAACGGCGGTGTGGACGACCGGATCCCGCCGTACCAGATCGTGCGGGTCCCGGTCGGCGCCCAGCCCGTCCGGCTGATCCGCTAATGGCCGAGGTCGGCGAGCCGGCGGCGGAGGTCGGCGGCCCGCTCCTGCTTGCCGGCGGCCAGCATGATCTTCAGCGAGGCGCGCAGGTGGGCCGCCGCCTCCGCCGGGCGCCCGGCGCCCGCCTCGGCCGAGGCCAGGGTCTCCAGGCTGAAGGCCTCGGTGTGCCGCACCCCGAGCTCACGGGCCAGGGCAAGGGCCCGGCCCAGCACCGCCGTCGCCTCGTCCCAGTGACCCAGGTCGAGGTGGTCGCGGCCGATCGCCAGCAGGGCGTCCGGCCGCAGCACGTCGGCGACCGCCGGATCGAGCAGGCCCGGGGTGTCGCACATCTCGAGCATCCGCTCGTGCCGGGTCAGCGCCTCGGCCGGGCGGCCGAGCAGGCGCAGCACGTTGCCGAGCGCGCCCACCGCCGTGCTGGCGCCCTCGGCGTCGCCGGCCTGTTCGAAGAGCCGCCACGCGCGCTCGGCGTTGGCCGACGACTCGGCCAGGTCGCCCTCCATGCGCGTGTAGTCGGACAGGAACCGCAGCGCCCAGCCCTGCTGGGTGAGGTCGCCGGCCTCCTCGGCGACGGCGAGCGCGGCCCGGGCGTTGCCGAACGCCAGGTCCTTGCGGCGGCGGACCATCGCGGCGAACCACGACAGGTAGTTGAGCATCTCGGCCTCTCGGGCGCGGTCGCCGAGCGCCACCGCGCTGTCCCGGCCGAGCTCGAAGACCTCGTCCCAGTGGCCCCAGTACGTCCAGCGTTCGCAGAACCAGTGCATGGCCGAGGCCGTACGGACGACGCTCTCGTGCCGCCCGGCCGCGGCGGCCAGTCGCAGCGCGCCCAGCCAGTTGTCGCCCTCGGCCATCAGCCACGCCTGGGCGGCCGGGGCGCCGGCGAAGAAGCCGCCGGTGACGCCGGGCTCGAACCAATTGCCGGCCGAGGTCGCGGTGTCGAGCAGCCAGGTGACCATCTCGGCGGTTTCCGCCGCCTCGGCCGTGAGCCGCTGACGGGCGTACGCCCGCATCAGATCGTGAAATCCGTAGCGGGCTCCGGCCACCGATTGGAGCAGCCCGAGGTCGACCAGTTCCTCGAGCCCGGTGCTCAGATCGGCCAGCCGGGCCGCGAGCTCGTCGACGTCCCAGTCCGGCTCGCTGACCAGCCGGTTGCCGACGATGCGCAGCGCCAGCGGCAGCCGTCCGCAGAGCTCGGCGACGCGGGCGTCGGCCACCCCGGTGATCGATTCGAGCAGTTCCAGGGCCTCTTCCGGAGACAGGGCGTCCAGGTGTACGCGGTGGGCCCGCTCCAGGCCGGCCAACACCGACCGGCTCGTGACGAGGGTCAGCGAGGTGGCGTCACCGTGCAGCAGCGGCCGCACCTGGCGCTCGTCGAACGCGTTGTCGAGCACGATCAGCGCCCGCTTCCCGCCGATCACCGACCGGTAGAGCGCCGTCCGCTGCGCCAGGTCGTCGGGGATCTCGCGCGGCCCGAAGCCGAAGGCCCGCAGCAGCTGCCGCACGGCCTGGCCGCCGTCGAGCGGGGTGTCGTCCAGGCCGCGCAGGTTCACCACGTGCGTGCCGTCGGGATAGCCGCCGGCCAGCGTCTGCGCGGCCCGCATGGCCAGCGAGGTCTTGCCGACGCCGCCGGCGCCGGCGATCACCGCGACCGGGCCGTCGGCGCGCCCGGCGAGCTCGCCCAGCAGGGTGAGCTCGGCGACGCGGCCCACGAAGTCGGTGAGGAAGGGCTCACGTTCGGGCCGGAACGTCTCGACGGGCACCCCCAGCGCCCCGGCCAGCAGGGCGAGCGTGCGGCGCTGGGGCCGGCGGCTGTGCCCTCGTTCCAGATCGCCGATGCCGCGGACGCTGACGCCGGAGGCCGCCGCCAGCTCCTCCAGGCTCAGCCCGGCCGCGTGCCGCTGTTCGCGCAGAACCGCACCTAGATCCACCTCCGCATTATCCGTTCAAGATCATCAGGGAGAGTCGTGCTCGACGAGATTTTCGACACCTACGGCGGCCGCAAGCTCTGGGAAGAGGCGCGGGAGATCAGCGCCCGGCAGTTCTTCGGCGGGGCGCTGTGGGCCATGAAGGGCCACCCCGGCGCGCTCGACGACGTCCAGGTCACCGTCGACCTGCACCGCGAGCACACCCGGCAGGAGCCGTTCTTCGCCGACGGCCACTACACGAACTTCACCCCGGAGCGGATCGCCGTCGAGACCGGCGACGGCGAGGTCGTGGAGGAGCTGCTCGACCGAGCGCACCATCTACAGCCGTGACGGGAACGACGCGAAGGTTCCGGACCCGGTGGTGGTGTCGATCAAACTGACCGAGGTGACGGTGGCGTGAGCAGGTAGAGGCGCAGCAGCTCGTGCAGGTGGCCGCCGATGACCAGGCCGGCCTCGGCCAGCTCGTCCAGCGCGTCCACGGCGGTGACCGGCTCGTCGCGGGCCATCGCCTCCAGCGCCGCGTGGCTGGCCGGGGAGAGCCGGGCGCAGGTGGCGTCGAACGCGTCGCGCACCCGCAGGTCGCCCGCGACCAGCCGGTCGAGACGCCGAGCGGGGTCGGCCAGCCGCTCGGCCAGGGTGGCCGCCGTCCAGCCGGGCCGGCTCGTCAGGCGGCTCCCGGCGATCCTCAGAGCCAGCGGATAGTTGCCGCAGAGCCGGGCCACCTCCCGCAGCGCCGCCTCCGGCCCTGGTGGGGCGTGTGTCACGGCGCGCAGCATCGCCACGGCGTCGTCGTCGCCCAGCGGGCGTAGCCGCACCCGGGTCGCGCCGGTCAGCCCGCCCAGCGGCCACCAGGAGGTGACCACCACCGTGGTGGCGCCGTCGCCGGGCAGCAGCGGCCGGATCCGCGCCTCGTCCCCGGCGTTGTCAAGCACCAGCAGGCGCGGGCTCCCGGCCAGCGTCTGGCGCAGCAGGTCGGCCCGGTCCTCCGGCGCGGACGGGATGGCGGCCGCCTCGACGCCGCAGGCGCGCAGCAGCCGGGCCAGCACGAGGGAGGTGTCGAGCCCGGTCAGGTCGACGAAGAGCCGCCCGCCGGGGAACCGGTCGCAGGCGCCGTGCCCGGCGTGCACGGCCAGCGCCGTCTTGCCCATGCCGCTCGGCCCGCAGATCACGACCGGTGGGCCGGGCCGCATCAGCTTGTCCAGCTCGGCCAGCTCGGCCGCCCGTCCCGTGAAGTCCGGCAGGTCGGCCGGCAGCAGGCACAGCGGGGGCGCCTCCACCGCCGAGGGGCGGGCCGCCTCGTACAGCGCCGTCCGATCGGAGTCGCTCACCTCCAGGGCGTCGGCCAGGGCCCGTACGGTCCGCGACTGAGGCTCGAGGCTCTTGCCTCGCTCGATGTCGCTGATGGCCCGCACGCTGACACCGGACCGCTCGGCCAGCGCCTCCAGCGTGAGCCCCGCCACCAGCCGGAAGCCGCGCACCAGCCCGCTCAGCGGAACCCCCGACATGACCCTCCCCACACCCTGCCCGATTTCCGCTGCTTCGCCCCGGGGCCGAGCGGCCCGGCAGAAGAGTTCTGCCTGCGTTCTGCATGGTCGCCGCCCCCGCTCGAAGCTTAGATCCGAAGCGGAGAGGAGGCACGATGAGCGTGATCGCTGAGTTGCCCGGCCGCGCCGCGGAACGGGAACGCCTGAGCCGCGCGCTGCGCGACGCCGGTAGCGGCCGGCAGGTGATCGTCCTGCACGGCGAGGCCGGCATCGGCAAGACCGCGTTGCTGCGGTCGTGCGCGGCCGAGGCCGTCACCCTCGGCTTCCGGGTGGTCGAGGCGGACGGGCTGAGGCCCGGCCCCGGCGCCGACCCGCTGGTCCGGCGGCTGACCGTGCTCTCGTCGGTCCTGCAACTGTGCCGCCTCGGTCCCGTGATGATCACCGCCGACGAGGTGGACGCCGACATGGTCGGCCTGCTGATGTTCGTGGCCCGCCGGCTGCGCCGCGAACGGCTGCTGGTGGTCTTCGCCGCACGGCGCCTGCTCGCCTTCGGCCGGATCAGCGCCGAGGTGACGCTGCTGCCGGTGGGCCCGCTGCGCCCGAACGCGGCGGCCGGTGTGCTCGACAGCCGCCCGGTGCCGCCGCGAGGCGCCGTGCGGGCCGAGATCCTGCACTACGCCGCGGGTAACCCGTTCGCCCTGACCGAGCTGGCCCGCGCGGTCGCCGACGGCCCGCTGGCGGCGCTGCGGCGCGATTACCGGATCAGCGTCACCGGGCTGCTCGCCCGGACCTTCGTGCCCGAGCTGGGCGATCTGCCGCCGGCTACCAGACGGATCCTGCTGTACGCCGCCGCGTCCGAACACGACGACCTGGGCGCCGTGCTCGCCGCGGCCGGCGCGACGCTGGCCGACTGCGGCCCGGCCGAGCAGGCGAGGCTGATCGCCGTGCTGGGCGGGCGGCTCAGCTTCGCCCGCCCGATGATCCGCGCGGTCTGCTATTTCACCGCGTCGTTCGGCGACCGGCAGGAGGCGCACGCCCGCTTGGCGGCGGTCTCGGCCGAGTCGGCCGCCCGGGACTGGCACGTGGCCCACGTGGGCGGCACGACCGGCGACTTCATGGCCGTGGCCCTGGAACGCGCGGCCGACGTGGCGGCCGCGCAGGGCCGGGGCCTGGAGGTGGCGGCCCTGCTCGAGAGGGCGGCCGAGAACAGCACCGACCCGCACGACGCGGCCCGGCGTTACGGCCGGGCCGCGGCCGAGGCCGACCGCTGCGGCGACATCGACTGGAGCCACCGCCTGTGCGACCGGGTGGTCGAGCTCACCGGCGACCCGCGCCTGCTGGCGTCGGCGCTGGCCGTCACGGGCAACGTCCGCATGTACCGCCCCGCCACCGAAACCCTCGCCGCCGCCGAACGTCTGCTGACCGGCACCCCAGCCGCCGCGGCCCCGATCGATCCGGCTCTGGCCGTCGGGGTGCTGGCGATCGCGGCGCGTTCCGTGCTCACCGACGGCGCGGCCGAGAGCGTGACGACGCTGCGCCGGCTCATGACGCGGCTTCCGGCCGGTGGGCCGATGTCACCGCTGCGGGCGCTCGCCGAATGCGTCGCCGACCCGGCCGACTGGGTCGCCCGCACCGGGCCGCTGAGCGAGTCGGCCCTGCTCCACCCGCTGGACGGACCGGCCGAGCGGGTGCGGCTCCTCGCCATCGGCGGTGTCGCCTGGATGGCCGACGAGGTCGACGTCGCGGCCGACCTCTACCGCCGCGCGGTCGACCTGGTGCACGCCGACGGCTCCATCGGCGTGCTCGCCGTCGCCACCGTCGCCCTGGCCGAGGCCCTGCTCGACCTCGGCCGCCTCGACGAGGCCGGCCGCGTGCTGGCCGACGCGGCCGACCTGGTCGGCGCCAACTCGGCCAGTCCGATGCGCCGGGCCGTCGTCACCCAGCTGGCCGTCCTCGCCGTGCGCCGCGGACGGCTCGCCGAGGCCCGGGGCCTGCTCGACCAGGCCGGCGACCCGTCCGGAGCCGAGAGCCCGTTCGTGGCCTGTCTCATCCACCGGGCCGCCGGCGAGCTGGCCGCCGCCACCGGCGACCACGCCGCCGCCGTGCGCCACTACTCCGCCGTTTTCACCGAGGACGGCACCCCGATCCACTTCCTCATGGCGCACCGCGTGGTCCTGCCACTGGCCGGCGCCGCCCTGGAGGCCGGCCTCCAGCGCGAGGCGCTCGCGGTGCTGCGGCCGGCGTCGGCGCGGTCCGTGCCGCCCAGCGCCCGGCGCCGCTGGTCGTGGGCGCTCGCCTTCGCCCTTCTCGACTTCGACGCCGATTCCGACCAGGCGGTGGACCTGCTGGCCGAATCCGACGCCGGCGTCCGCTGGCCGTACGAGCACGCCCTGGCCCAGTCGCTGGTGGCCGAGGCGCTGCGGACGCGCCGCCGTCCGGTCGAGGCCCGGCCGCTGTTCGTCTCGGCCCTCGACACCTTCCTGCGGCAGGGCGCCGTCCACGACGCCGAGGCCGTGCGGGCCCGGCTGCGGGCCACCGGCGTGGTGCGGGCACAGACCGGCGAGGGGTACGCCTTCGACCGGCTCACCGCCCAGCAACAGCAGATTGCCCGTCTGGCCGTTCGCGGACTGTCCAACCGGGCCATCGCCGAGCAGTTCGGCTTGTCGCCGCGCACGATCGGGTTCCACCTTTATCAGATCTACCCGAAGCTCGGGATCGCGCGCCGCGACCAGCTTCGCGACGTGATCCCGGCGCGCTGAGGGGGCGACGTGACGGAGCTGGCCGGCAGAGACAAGGAGTTACAAGCGCTGGAGGCGCTGCTCGACCCCGAGCGCCGCGACGGCGCGGCGATCGCGGTCACCGCGAGCCGCGGCCGGGGCACGACCAGCCTGCTGGCCGAGGTCGCGCTCCGGGCCGCCCGGCGGGGCTTCCGGGTGTTGCGGGCCACCGGGCACCGCGACGAGCAGGATCTCGACGGGCTCGGACTGCACCAGCTCATGCAGCCGTTGCGCACGTTGGTGACCACACTGTCCGATCAGGAGCAAGCGGCCGCCCGGGCCGCCGTCACCCTGCGATCGACCGGCGCCGCGGTGCTCCGGGCCGGCGCCCACGCCCTGCTCACCACGGCCGCCCGGCAGCAGCCGGTGCTCGTCGTCGTGGACGACCTGCACCTGCTCGACCAGGTCTCGGCCGGCGTGCTGCGCGACCTGGTCGACAGCGTGGCGAGGCGCCCGGTGGTGTTCGTCCTGGGTGTACGGGCACGGCACGCCGCCGGCATCCGCTCGGCCGGGGTGTCCGTGCTGCCCCTGGAGCCGCTGCCCCCGGCCGCCGCCGCCGAACTGCTGGGCAGCCGCCCGGACGTGCCGCGTGGCCGGGGCCGTCTGGAGATCCTGCGCTGGGCCCGGGGCAACCCGCGGGCGATCCTCGACCTGGCCGCGGCCTTCGCCGGCGCCTCCAGCGCGGAGGTGCTGCGCCCACCGCTGGAGAGGGTCCTGCCCATCCGCGAGCGCTACGCGGCCGACCTGGCCCAGCTGTCAGCGGGCGCGCTGAGATTGGTCCGCCAGGTCAGCGCCCGGGTGGCCGATGAGAGCCTGCCCCAGGTGCTGGCCGCCGCCCAAGTGTCCGATGCGGACGTTCGCCAGGCCTTGGATGTCGGGCTCCTGGAACGGTACGGCTCCACCCTGCGCCTGGCCGACCCACTGGCCGGCATCGCCGCCTACTGCTCCTGCCCAGCCGCCGAACGCACCGAACTGCACCGCCGCTTCACCTCGGTCCTCCCACCCGGCTCCCTCACCTACGCCCTGCATCGCGCCGCCGAGGCCACCGGCCCCGACGAGGAGATCGCCGCCGCGCTGGAGAAGAGCGCGGCCGCTGTGGAAGCAGACGCCCCGGGTGCGTGGCAGCGGGCGGCCGAGTTGTCGCCCGCTCCGGCCGACGCGGTCCGGCGCTATGCCGGGGCGATCGCGGCGGCGAGCGCGATGGGTCAGACCAGCTGGGTGCTCGACCTGCACGCGGCCAAGGCCGCCATCGACGAGGACGCGGCGCTGGCGCCGGAAACCGCGCGGGCAGTGGCGCTGGCGCTGTCGCGGCGGGGACGGCAGCGCGCCGCCATGGACGTGATCGCCGACAGCTGCCGCCGGCATCCGCCGCGCACATCAGCCGCCGCGATGCGGATGGCTGTCTCGGCCGCGCACATCAGCCGCCTGTCGGGGCTTCCCGAGCACCGGGCGGTAGTGAAGAGCCTGGCCGGTCTGGCCGGCGGACACGATGAGCCGGCGCCAGTGCTGCTGCGCCTTGCGGTCGAGGCGGCCGCGGATCCGTACATCTGTGGGAAGCCTTTTGCCGTAAGCGCTCCCGAAGATCCCACCGAGGCCACCCTTTTGGCCTATCTGGCCGACGCCGCCGGTGACCTCGCCACCGCGGCGCGCCTGCGGGCCGGCGCTCTCGACGTCGAGGCCCGGCTTCCCTACGCCACCAATCTGGGCGACCAAGGGCGCTGGCGTGAGGTGTCCGAGGTGCTCGCCGAAGGGCGGCTTCTGTGCGCCACCGCCGACCTTCCGCTTCTGGAGTGGGAGATCTCGCTCCAGGAGTCGGTCATGGCCGCCCTTCGTGGCGACGCCGTGAAGTCGCGGGAACTGGCCGAGTCGGCCTGGAACGGCATCGATCTGCACCAGAACCGGCGCCTTCGGTACTACCTGGAGGTGGCGGCCGGCAACGCCGCCATGGCCGAAGGTGATTTCGCTCTCGCCCACCGGCATTTCCAGGTGCTTTTCGATGCCGGGCGTTTCCATCCCGACGGCGGCGCCTACGCCCTGCTCGGCCTGGCCGTCATGGCGCCGCACGCGGGCCGCCAGGAGGAAGGGCTCGCCTTGCTGGCCGGCTATCCGCTGCCCGGCCGGGCCCGGATGCGCCTGCTGGCCGAGCACACCCGGGCCGCGCTCACCGACGACGCGCGGACCGAGGAGCACTTCCGCCGGGCCGTCGACGACCCGGAGGGGGAGGCCTGGGTGTTCGAGCGGGCCCTCGCCCGCCTGCACTTCGGGGCGTGGCTGCGCCGCAAGCGCCGGCCCTCGGAGGCGCGGGCCCAGCTCACGGTCGCGCTGCGGGCCCTGGAGGCCATGGGTTCCGGCCCGCACGCCGCCATGGCGCGGACCGAGCTGGCGGCCGCCGGTGAGGGCGCCGACGCCGAGCCCGCGGCCGGCGACCCGCTGGGCCGGCTCAGCCCTCAGCAGCGGCAGATCGTCCAGCTGGCCGCCCGTGGCCTGCGTAACAGTGAGATAGCGGCCCAATTGCGTGTGTCGCCACGTACCGTCGGCACTCACTTGTACAACGCGTACCCCAAGCTCGGCGTCAGCGGACGCCGGGAACTCGGCACCCTTCTGGCGGGATGATGGCATCAGTCGAGGTCGGCGACCTCACGAAAGAGTTCGACGGCAGCCCGGTGCTGCGCGGCGTCAGCCTGAGCGTGGAGCCGGGCGAGTTCCTGGCCGTGGTCGGCCCGAGCGGCTCGGGCAAGTCGACGCTGCTCTACTGCATGTCCGGTCTCGAACCGGCGACCTCGGGCCGGGTGCGGATCCTCGGGCAGGAGCTCGGCGGGATGCGGCGGGGCGCGCTGGCCGCGCTGCGCCGCGACCACGTCGGGTTCGTCTTCCAGTCGTACAACCTGATCCCCTCGCTCACCGCGAGGGAGAACGTGGCGTTGCCGGCCCGCCTGGCCGGACGGAAGATCTCCGCCGCCGACGTCGACCGCGCGCTCGAGGACGTCGGCCTGTCCGAGCGGGCGGCCTATCGGCCGTCCAAGCTCTCCGGCGGCCAGCAGCAACGGGTGGCGATCGCGCGGGTTCTGGCCGTACGCCCGGACGTGGTCTTCGCCGACGAACCCACCGGGGCCCTCGACACCACGTCCGGCGCCCAGGTGCTCGACCTGCTCGCCAAGGTGCCGGCCGAGGGCCGCTCGGTGGTGATGGTGACGCACGACCTCTCCGCCGCCGCGCGGGCCGGCCGGGTCATCGTGCTGCGCGACGGGCGCATCCATCGCGAGCTGCGGCAGCCGTCGGCGGCCGAGGTCTTCGCGGCGCTGGAGGCGTCCTAAGTGGTCCGTCTCATCCTGGGCGACCTCGTCGCCAACGCCCGTGTCTGGCTCGGCACGCTGCTGATCGCCGCCGCCACGGCCGCGGTCGGGGCCGTCGTGGCCAGCGAGATCGCCACGGCGCTCTCGGTGGGCGGCAACGACGCCCTCGCGCTGTACGGCATCAGCGGCACCATCGCCGCCTTCACCATCGTCACGGCGCTGATCGTGGTCGGCTCGGTCGCGGGACTGACGGTCACGCTGCAACAGCGGGGGTACGCCCTGTGGCAGCTGGTCGGCATCAAGCCGGCCCTCGTGCGCACGGTCGTGACGGCCCAGCTGCTGATCGTCTCCCTGCTCGGCGCGGTCCTCGGCTGTCTGGCCGCGACACCCTTCCTTCAACCGCTTTACCGGTACGCCTTCACGGACTCACCGTCGCTGGCCGGACTGCGGCCCCGGTTCGATCTGTCCGCGGCCGTGCCGGTCGTGCTCTTCGTCGTCGTGGTCCTGACCATCGGCGGTTCCCGTAGCGCCGGCCGGGCCTCGCGCACGCCGCCGATCCGTTCGCTGCGCGAGACCGAGCCGCCGGACCGCCGGATGACCGTGGCCCGCTGGGTGGGCGGCCTGGCCACGGCCGGCATCGTGGTGGCGATCCTGGCCTCGCTGCCGGGCACCGGCGCCGACACGATCGCCGAGCCCCTCATGCTCATCGCCCCGCTGGTGGCCGGGGTGCTGGCCGCCTTCGGCCCGCTCTTCCTGGCTCGCCTGGTGCGCGCGTGGACCGGCCTGGTGCCCTTCGAGGGCTCCTGGTATCTGGCCCGCAACAGCACCGCGTTCAACGTCGGCCGCAGCACCGCCACCATCAGCCCTCTGACGGTGGCGATCGCCCTGGCCGGCGGCCTCTACTCGGCCAACGAGACGGCCAGCGGCGGCCGCTCCGATCTCGGCACCGGGGCGGTGGTGCTGCTGCTGGGCGGCCCGCTGCTGCTGGCCGTCCTCGGCGCGGTGGCCACCGTGTTCATGTCGAGCCGGCGCCGCGAGCGCGAGTTCGCCCTGATCGTCGCGGCCGGCGGCACGCCCGGCACGGTGCTGACCGCGGCCGCCTGGGAGGCCGTCATCTACGTCGGCACCGCCCTGCTCCTGGGCGGCGTCTCCGTGCTGGCCACCGCGCTGGCCGGCGCCTGGGCGGTCGGCGTCTTCCCGTCGTTCGGCGCCGTGCCCGCCCTGACCGTGGCCCTGGTCAGCTTCGTGCTCGTGCTGGCCGCGACCGTGCTGCCCACGGCGGTGGCCCTGCGTCACGAGGTGCCGAGCGTGCTAGCTCCCGAGTAGGGCCGGCGTCTGCGCCACCTCGCGGGCCACACGCACGAACGCCGCCACCTCCAGCGAGCGCGACCCGGCCGGCCACACCACCTTCAGGGCCACCGGGTCGAGGCCCTCGACCGGCCGGAAGGCGGTGTTCGGCCGGGGGAACCGCCGGGCCACCCACTCGGGCAGGAACCAGACGACGCCGCTCACCTCGACCAGGTTGAAGATCTGCGACAGGTCGAACTTCTTCACGCCGGCCGCCATCCGGCCCTCGGACGCGTCGGTACCGTCCGGCAGCTTCTTGCCGCGCAGGTCGGACAGGGTCAGCGACTCGCGCGCGGCCAGCGGGTCGGCCGCGGCCAGGGCCACCACGCTGGGCCCGGTCAGCAGCGTCTCGGTGTCGAGCCCACGCTCGTCGAACGGGGCCGGCAGCAGCGCCACGTCGGCCCGCCCGTCGAGCAGCGCCGGCACCTGCTCCCCGCGCCCGCCCAGTTGCAGCTCCACCGGCATGACGTCGTACGCGTCGAGGATCCGCGGCAGCAGCCCCGCGTCGTAGTCGGCCTTGAGGGCGAGCCTCAGCGACCGGGTCGGCTGGCCGGCCCGCCGCGCCCGTCGCTGGGCCGCCGCCACCGCGTCCAGCGCCACCCGCGCGTCCGCCAGCAGCGACTCGCCGGCCGGGGTGAGCGCCACCTGACGTGTCGTGCGGACCAGCAGCTGCACGCCGAGCTGCCGCTCCAGCTCCCGGATGGCCCGCGACAGCGGCGGCTGGGCCATGCCGAGCCGCTCGGCCGCCCGGCCGAAGTGCCGCTCCTCGGCCACCGCCACGAAGTAGCGCAGCTGTCGCGTCTCCAAATCACTCATACCGCCACGGTATCAATCCGGACGCAGTCGGTCTTTCCGCTTTCCGCCCGAGCGGCGTTCACTCATAGTCATGATCGTTGTTACAGCACCCACCGGCCAGATCGGCTCCCAGGTCGTCGAGAACCTGCTCAAGGCCGATGCCCCCGTCCGCGTGATCGCCCGCGACCCGGCCCGGCTGGCCCCCGGCGTCGCCGAGCGTGCCGACGTCGTCCAGGGCTCACACGGCGACCCGGCGGTGGCCGCCACCGCCCTCGACGGCGCCGACGCCGTCTTCTGGCTCGTGATGGCCGACCCGCACGCCGCCACCGTCGAAGACGCCTACACCGGCTTCACCCGGCCGGTGCTCCCCGCGCTGGCCCGGACCGGCCGCGTCGTCAGCGTCTCGGCCCTCGGCCGCGGCACTCCCGTGGCCGGCCGGGCCGGCCACGTCACCGGGTCGCTCGCCCAGGACGACCTGATCGCCGCCACCGGCGTGCCCTACCGGGCCCTGGCCATGCCGTCCTTCATGGACAACGTGCGGCGACAGGCGGCCTCGATCAAAGACCAGGGCGTCCTGCACGGCCCGTACGTCCCCGGCCTGCCCCTGCCGACCGTAGCCACCCGGGACATCGCCGCGGTCGCCACCGACCTGCTGCTCGACGACAGCTGGACGGGCTCCGGTGAGGTGCCGGTCATCGGCCCCGAGGACCTGACCTGGACCGAGATCGCCGCGATCATCTCCGACGTGCTGGGCCGCCCGGTCCGCTACGAGCAGACCCCACCCGACGTCTTCAAGGCCAACATGCTCCGCTTCGGCAATTCGGAGGCCATCGCCCAGGGCCTGCTCGACATGGCCCTGGCCAAGAACAACGGCCTGGACCACGTCGCCCCCGGCGTCCCGCGCACGCCCACCACTTTCCGGCAGTGGTGTCTCGCCAACCTCTCTTGATATGCAGCCAATCGGCTGCCTATGCGCCAACCTCGTCACCACGATGCGGCGAGGGCGCGAGAAGCTCCACTTCCTGAACGCCGAGCCGATCCACGCGATCACCGAGCGCTGGATCAGCCGGTACGACCGGGATCGCGTCCTCGCCCTCGCCGACCTCAAGACCGCGCTGGAGGAGACCGTGGAGCCCTTCGTCTACACGACCTACATCAAGACCACGCCCGACCGTCTGTGGCAGGCCCTGACCGATCCGGCTTTCACCGCCCGCTACTGGGGCGTGGCCTTCGAGTCGTCCTGGAAGCCGGGCGAGACCATGACCTGGACCGAGAACGGCAACCCGATCGCGGACGCCGAGCAGGTGGTGCTGGAGTCCGACCCCGGCCGCCGCCTCTCGTACACCTGGCACACCTTCACCCCGGAGTGGGCGGCCGCCGCCGGCATCGCCGGCGACGTCCTGGCCAAGCTCCGCGACGAGCAGCGCTCCCGGGTCACCTTCGATCTGGAGCCGGCCGGCGACACGGTCAAGCTGACCGTGACCCACGACCGTTTCGACCCCGGCAGCACCCTGCGCACGATGATCAGCCAGGGCTGGCCGGCCCTGCTCTCCGGCCTCAAGACCCTGCTGGAGACCGGGGACCCGCTATCCGAGCCGGCGGCCTGACCTCTGCCAGTTGCGGAAAACGAAGCGGTGCACTGACTTCAGGCCCAGCCACAGCGCGGGGTAGAGCACGGCGGCGAGCCGGCGGCGGACCGTGACCGTGGTGGTGCGGGTGATCCGCGTGCCCGTGCCGGAGGGAGCGAGCTCGAAGACGTCGCCGAGGCGGCAGAGCGCGGGCCACAGCTCCTCGGGGCTGCGCGGCACCGTCCAGCCCGTCCGTACGATCACGCGCCCACTGTAGGACGTCTATTCGACGGTGACGGACTTGGCCAGGTTGCGGGGCTGGTCGACGTCGTGGCCCCGGGCGGCGGCGATCTCGCAGGCCAGGATCTGCAGGGGCACCGTGGTCAGCAGCGGGGCCAGCAGGGCGGCGGTGGGCGGGACGGTGATCAGGGCGTCCGCGTACGGCTCGACCGCCTCGTCGCCGTCCTCGGCGATCACGATGGTGCGGGCGCCCCGGGCCCGCACCTCCTGGATGTTGGAGACGACCTTGTCATGCAGGACGCCGCCGGGGGAGGGCACCACGCAGATCACCGGGGTCGCGTCGTCGATGAGGGCGATCGGGCCGTGCTTGAGCTCGCCGGCCGCGAAGCCCTCGGCGTGCATGTAGGCCAGCTCCTTCAACTTGAGGGCCCCTTCGAGGGCGACCGGGAAGCCGACGTGCCGCCCGATGAAGAGCACCTGCGGCGCCGAGGACAGGTCACGGGCCAGCTTCCGCACCGGGTCCATCGCCTCCAGCAGCCCGGTGAGCTGGGACGGAACGGCCAGCAGCCGGCGGGCGACCTCCGGGGCGGCGGCCGGGGCCAGCCGCAGGGCCAGCAGGTAGCAGGCGGCCAGCTGGGTCAGGAACGCCTTGGTCGAGGCGACCGCGATCTCCGGGCCGCCGTGCGTGTAGACGACGGCGTCGGACTCGCGGGCGATGGTCGAGCCGTTCGTGTTGCAGATCGCCACCACCCGGGCGCCCTGCTCCTTGGCGTGGCGCAGGGCCATCAGGGTGTCCATGGTCTCGCCGGACTGGCTGATCGCGACGACCAGCGTGGTGGGATCGAGGATCGGGTCGCGGTAGCGGAACTCGCTGGCCATCTCGACCTCGCACGCGATCCGGGCCCACTGCTCGATCGCGTACTTGGCGACCAGGCCCGAGTGATGGGCGGTGCCGCAGGCCACGATGACGACCTTCGCGACGTCGCTCAGGTCCAGGTCGCCCAGGTCCAGGTCGACGTCGCCGTTCTCGAGCAGCCGCCCGCGCAGCGTGTCGGCCACCGCTCGGGGCTGTTCGGCGATCTCCTTGAGCATGAAGTGGTCGTGGCCGCCCTTCTCGGCGGCCGACAGGTCCCAGTCGACGTGGTAGTCGGTGCCGCGTGACGGGGAGCCGCCGAAGTCGGTGATCTCGATGGCGTCCGGGGTGATCAGGACGACCTGGTCCTGGCCGAGCTCGATCGCCTCGCGGGTGTGCTCGATGAACGCCGACACGTCGCTGGCCAGGAAGTTCTCGCCCTTGCCGCGGCCCACCACCAGCGGGGAGTTGCGCCGGGCGCCGACGACCGCGCCGGGGGTGTCCGCGTCGACCGCGAGGAGCGTGAACGCGCCTTCGAGCTGCCGGGAGACCCTTCGCATGGCCTCGGCCAGGGCTTGCGGTCCGGTCACGCCTTCTTGGCGTACGACCGCAAGCGCCCCCGACAGCAGATGCGCCGCCACCTCGGTGTCGGTGTCGCTGATGAGCTCGGCGCCGCTTTTGTCCAACCCCGCGCGCAGCCGGGCGAAGTTCTCGATGATGCCGTTGTGGATGACCGCGACCCGGCCCGCGACGTGCGGATGGGCGTTGCGGTCGGTCGGGCCGCCGTGCGTGGCCCAGCGCGTGTGCCCGATGCCGGTCGGCCCGTCCGAGAAGCCCTCGGCCAGCGCCTTCTCCAGGTGGACGAGCTTGCCCGCCCGCTTCTCGGTCCACAGCACGCCGTCGTCGAGAACGGCCACGCCGGCCGAGTCGTAGCCGCGGTACTCCAGGCGCCGCAGGCCGTCCATCACGATTTCCACAGCCGGCCGCTCGCCGGCGTATCCCACGATTCCGCACATGCCGGCGACCGTATTGCCGCAATCCGGCCATTTCGCTGTGGCCTTTCCGTGGGTCAGCTGTGGGGCGGAGCGTCCCCGGTCGGCAGCTGCTGGCCCATGAGCGCGTTCAGGCCGCCCGTGCGGCGCAGCTTCTGCCAGCCGAGCCGGATGCCGCGGATCGCCGACAGCATCGACTGGATCAGCACCAGGTACATGAGCTGGCGATAGACGAACTGCTGCAACGGCATCCGCCACAGCGGGCGCATCGATTCCTTGTCCAGCCGGAAGGCGTACATGGTGCTCAGCAGTTGAAGGAGCAGCACGCCGAGCCAGGCCGCCACCGTGAGCAGCGGCTCCAGGAAGATCAGGCCGTAGATCAGGAAGACGTCGATGAGCGGCGACAGCAGCGGCATCAGCGTCTGGAACAGGGCCAGGTTGAGCAGACCGCGCCGCCCGAACTTGCCACCCGGTCCGCGCTCGAACAGCGCCCGGCGGTGCTTCCACATCGCCTGCATGGTGCCGTAGCTCCACCGGTAGCGCTGCTTCCACAGCTGCGCCATGGTCGACGGGGCCTCGGTCCAGGCCCGCGAGCGGTCCTCGTAGACCACCCGCCACCCGGCCCGGATGATCGCGATGGTCAGGTCGGTGTCCTCGGCCAGCGTGTCCTCGCTCAGCCCGTTGACCTGCTCCAGGGCCGTACGCCGGAACGCGCCGATCGCCCCCGGCACGGTCGCCATGCAGTGCATGACGTCGTACGCGCGCCGGTCGATGCTGAAGCCCACCACGTATTCGATGTGCTGCCAGAGCGGGATCATGCCCTTGCGGTTGGCCACCTTGGCGTTGCCGGCGACCGCGCCGACGCCCTCGTTAGCGAACGGCTGCACCAGCAGGGCCACCGTCTCCGGCTCGAAGACCGTGTCGCCGTCCATCATCACGACGACCTCGGTGCCGGCGTGCGCGATGCCGTTGTTGAGCGCGGCCGACTTGCCGCCGTTGGGCTGCCGCAGCACGGTGACGTTCGGATGGCCGAGCCCCTCGGCGATCTCCGCCGTGCCGTCAGAGGAGCCGTCGTCGATCACGATGATCTTGATCGGATGGGTGCTCCTGGTCAGCGAGGCCAACGTGTCGGCGATCATCTCCTTCTCGTTGTACGCCGGTACGAGAACGGTCACGGGTGCTTCGTACGGCGGACCCCAAGAATTTTTGGGGTTTTTGAACCTTTTCGCGTGTTTCCGCGCGAGCCCGAGCATCAACAGCAGACGCAAGATCATGAGTACGCCCAGCACCAGCAGTAACGTGGCGAACCAGTCGGTGATCTTCTGCGCCACCTGCACGGCGCCGACGATCCCGAGCCCGTAGATCCGCTCGTCCGTGGTGGCCTTCGGGTTGACCGTCGACATGCCGGTCAGCGCCTTGATCGTGGTGAACGAGTAGCCCTCGTTCTTCAGGTACGGGATGACCGACTCGAGCGCCGTCGCCGTCTTCGACCGGTCGCCGCCACCGTCGTGGAACAGCAGGATGGCGCCCGCGTCGTCGTCCGGCAGCACGGCGTCGATGATGTCCTGCGTGGTGGTGTCCGGCTCCCAGTCCCGGCTGTCCAGGTTGTTGACGACCGTCAGATAGCCCTTCTCGCCCATCTCGGCCATCACCGACCAGGTCGGGTTGTCCAGCGCGGCCACCGTCGACGAGTAGGGCGGCCGGAAGATCACGCTGGACACGTTGGTGGCGCCGGCCAGCGCGAACTGCGTCTCCGACATCTCCACGTCCTGCCGCCACGTCGACTTGCCGGACATCTCCGGATGGGTGAACGTGTGGATGCCGATCTCGTGCCCGGCCTCCTCGACCTGCTTCGACACCGACGGATAGCGGCTGATCTCGGAGCCGATCTGGAAGAAGACACCCGGCACGTCGTACTTGTCGAGGACCTTCAGGATCTCCGGGGTGTACTCCGGGCTGGGCCCGTCGTCGAAGGTCAGCACGATCTTGTTGTCCGGCACGGTCACCGTGGTCGTGGTGGTGCCGTCGGTCTGGATGATCGGCCCGCCGTTGAGCGCCGCGTCCGGCACCTCATCGGTCTCGGACGTCGACTCGGCCGCCCCGTCCTGGGTGAACTCGCCCGTCACGAGACCATTCACGAGAAGAATGCTGGCGAACAGCCCGAGCAGCACGACGAGCAGGACCCAGCGCGGCTGAGGCACACGGAGACGCCGTGTTTTCGGCGCCTCCTTGACAGTTTCGACGGACACGACTCAGCGTACGGTTCTGCTCTTTCCCGCACCCGGAGAATGGGATAGTCCGAGAGTGCTCGCCCGAATCGCTGTAGTCGCTTTCGTGCTCGCCGCGGCGGCCTGCTCGTCCTCCTCGTCCACCTCATCCACCCCGTCGGCATCGTCATCCTCATCGGCGGGCGCACCGCCCGCGGTGGCCCCATATGTCGACATCGTCAGCGGCACGGCCGACATCAGCGCGATCGCCACGGCCACCGGCCAGAAGGACTACACGCT
Source organism: Actinoplanes sp. CA-131856 (assembly GCF_050956135.1). Taxonomy (GTDB): domain Bacteria; phylum Actinomycetota; class Actinomycetes; order Mycobacteriales; family Micromonosporaceae; genus Actinoplanes. Next base: position 1,234,788 of record NZ_CP191849.1, read on the forward strand.
GGCGTTCATCCTGGCCGACAGCGCGGGCGGCTGCACCGCGACGTGGGGCGGGAAGACGGCCCTGGACGACAGCACGGTCGCCGCCGAGATCGCCAAGATAACGGCGTTGGGCGGCACCCCGATCGTCTCCACGGGCGGAGCCTCGGGCACCTATCTGGAGACGGCCTGCACGTCGGCCGACGACCTGGCCACCCAGTACGAGGCGGCCCTGGACCAGGCCGGCAGCAACGTCCTGGACGTGGACATCGAGCAGACGATCACGCCGGCCACGGTGGTCTCGGCCCTGAGCAAGCTGCAGAAGGCCCGGGGCACGTCGATCACGTTGACGGTCCCGGTCGGCGGCACGGTGCTGGGCCTGACCGACGCGAGCATCGCCCTGCTGACCGCGGCCGAGGCGGCCGGCCTGGACGTCACGGTCAACGCGATGACCATGAACTTCGACGGCGGAACGGCCGACTGGGGAACAGCGATGACCACAGCCAGCGAGGCGGTGAAGGCCGACATGGCAGAGGTCTGGCCCGACAAATCAGACACCGAGATCTACGGCATGCTGGGCGTGACCCCGATGATCGGCACCAACGACTCCTACGCCACGACAACGATCGCGAACGCGACGACGCTGCGCGACTGGGCTTCGGAGAAGGGCTTGGCTTTCGTACGCTTCTGGTCCGTCAACAGGGACAACAACGGTTGCACGGATGGGACGGTGAGCGCTACTTGCTCGGGGATCGCCCAGACCGAGTATGCCTTTACGACGCTCTTCACCAAGTTCACCACCTGATCGGGTCAGACCCGCCAAGCCGCGCCCGCGTCGCGCGGTGTTCTCGCCTCGTCTAGCCGGGCCGCGTTCCCCCTCGATCTAGCTGCTCCGGCCCGCTGTGCTTGGCCCGCTTGGCCCGCTGTGCTTGGCGCGCTGTGCCTGGCCCGCTGTGCCTGGCGCGCTGTGCTTGGCCCGCTGTGCGCGGCCTGACCGTGTTCAGCCTGCTGCGGTTGGCGCAGCCGGGGCCTGAGCCGTCGCCGCCCACCTGTGCGTCCGCGACACGCGACTGCGCCGGCCGAACAGGTGGTGCTGCCGCCCGCGTGACCTGCTTGTTCTCTCGCCCCGGCGCCGGCGAAGCCGGCCGCCGAGCGGCGTGCCCGTAGCTTCTCGCCCCAACTGGTCCATCCCGAACCCCCACCCACCCGGGGAGCCGGTGGAGACCTTACGCCGAGCGCGGCAACCGACGGCAACCCTGTGGATAACTCTGTGGACAGCGGTGCGCAGCTCGACGATCACGGCTCACGTGCTCCGGCGTAGGAGTGATGCGCGAATGACAATGAACGGCGCCGTGAGGAGCTGAGCCATTGGCGGCCCGGCGGTCACATGGCCGCGGTGGGCGCTGGGCCGCCGGTGGCCATATGGCCGCGGTGGGCGCTGGGCCGCCGGTGGCCGCAAGGCCAAGGTGGGCGCCGGGCCGCAGAGGGCGCGGGGCCAGCGGGTGGCTGAAGTAGGCCCCGGGCGGAACTCAAGCTGGTCGGGGTCAGGTGGGCCCCGGGCGGAACTCAGGCGGACTGGGATCGTGGGCCGCTCGCCTGATGCTGGCTGTGGCGCCTCAGCTGGAGCTGGACGACGAGGACGACGACGTCGAAGCCGAAGCCGACGCCGACGCTGAGGCGGACGTCGATGTGGAGACCGTGGCCTTGGTGGACAAGCCTGAGTCGGCGGCCTGGACGACGCTGGCGCCTACGACTGCCATGTAAACGGTGGCGAAAAGGGCCAGGAAAAAGCCGATCACGCCGACGAGGCGCTTTCGGCGGCCGCTGGAATCCACGAAAACCTGGGTGGTGGATTCGGTGGCCGGGACGACGGCGGCGGAGCGGATCATCGGAATTGTTTCCTCTCGGCGGGAGCGCTTTCTGCTACACCGAAAAGATAGGAGCCGCGGCCAACAGAATTCCTGTCCGAGACCTAGGGTCTTTCTGTGGATAAAAACGCGTCAGGTAATTGCGTGATCACCCAAAGTTAAATGGCGTCGAGCATCCCAAAGGCCACAGCGAATTCTCAACTGCTTCCGATGTGCCCGATATGTTCGCCCACACGGCGACATCACGAAGCGTAACTGAACGGCCGCGAAGAGCGATGCATCAGGCGACGGGCTCGAAGCGTTACATCACGCCGGGTGACCGAAAAACCCTATTTACGAGGTAATGGCGCCCGGTTCCACCAGAGCGAAAGCCCCACCCCCGCAAACACGAGCAAAGCTCCAGCCATCACAAACCAGACCGAAACCTCGACCTCCTGCTTACGCAGGTTGAACTCGCGCGGCAGATCCGTCAGCACGTCCACCAACTGGTCCGCGTCCTCGGCCCGGAAGTACTTCGCGCCCGTCACGTCCGCGACCTTCGTCAAGGCGTCCTCGTCGATCTCCTGATTGCGGCCGGCTCCCCGTCCTCCTCCGCCGAAACGGCCGCCGCCGAATGGGGAGTCGCCGCCTATCTGGTCGGCCGTGCAGACCATCGGGGCGGGGGTCGTCGTGCCGAAGCCGATCGTGTAGACGCGCACCTTGCGGGCCGCCGCCTGCTCGGCCGCCGTCACCGGGTCGACGCCCGTCGTGTTCGAGCCGTCCGTCAGCACCACGATCGTGTCCGGCTCGTAGTCGCCCGTGTTCTCCAGCGGTGGCAGGTCGGCGCCCGTCTTCGCCACGTTCGGGTTCGTCTCGGCGATCGCGTCGATCGAGGTCAGGATGGCCTGGCCGATCGCCGTGCCGCGGGCCGTGCGCAGCGTGCCGATCGCGTCGATCAGCTGGTCCTTGTCCGTTGTCGGGGCCACCAGCAGGCCCGCGATGCCCGAGAAGGCCACCAACCCGATCCTCGTGCCGTCCTGCTGGGCCTTGATGAACTCGCGGGCCGCCTGGGTCGCCACCGTGAACCGGTTGGGTTCCACGTCGGTCGAGCACATCGAGCCCGACACGTCGATGGCCAGCAGGATCGACGTGCTGTTGGACGGCACCGACACCGTCGCCTGCGGGCGGGCCAGGCCCACCGCCAGCGGCAGGAAACCGGCCAGGAAGAGCCACACCGGGATGCGGCGCTTCCATGACGTACGCCCGGGCAGCGCGGCCCGGATCACCGCCACGCTCGAGACCGTCACGGCGGTGCGCTTGCGGCGCCGGTTCAGCCACCAGCGGGCCGCCAGGAGCAGCGGCACGGCCAGCAGCGCGAGCAGCGCCCACGGCCAGCTGAACGACATCAGACGATCCTTCCGTGCCAGCGGGTGCCCAGCAGCGCGCCGAGCATGAGCAGCAGCAGGGCGGCGCCGGCGAACGGCGCGGTCAGCTCCACCGGCTCCTTCTTGGCGGTCAGTCGCAGGTCGATCGACTTCGTCGTGTCCGACACCGCCGCCGCGTCACCGGCCGGGTGGTACGCGCCACCGGTGACCTGCGAGATCGTGGTGAGTGTCTGCTCGTCGAGCTGCGTGCCGAGCTGGTAGCCGTCGACTTCGACGGTCGCGCCCTTGGCCGTGCCCACGCCGACGGTCTGGATGCGTACGCCCGCCGCCGCCGCCAACTCAGCCGCCGCCGCCACGTCGGGCCCTCCCGTCTCCTGCCCGTCCGAGAAGACGACGATCGTCGCCGACGGCCAATAGCCGAGCTCGGGCGCGGGTGCGCCGTCCTGCGGAAGCGCGACCGGCTTGCCGGTGATCGTGCCCAGCCCGACCAGGATGGCCTGGCCCAGCGACGTGCCCCCGCTGGCCGACAGCCGGCCGATCGCGGCCACCGCCGCGTTGTGGTCGTCGGTCGGCGCCTGGGTGAGCAGCGCCTGGTCGCCGAAGACGAGCACGCCCACGTCGACCGTGTCCGGCTGGTCCTCGACGAAGTCCTTGGCCGCCTGCTGGGCCGCACCGAGCCGCGACGGCGTCACGTCGGTCGCCCGCATGCTGTTCGAGACGTCGAAGGCCAGCAGCACGGTCCCGGACACGCGCGGCACACTCAACTCGGCCTGCGGGCGGGCCATGCCGACGAGCAGGACCGGCAGAGCCAAGAGAATTAGTCCGTACGGCAAGTGACGGCGCACCGAGGACCCACGGCCGACCAGCGAGGCGAACCCGGATGCGGCCAGCGCCGCCGACCGCCGTCGCTGCAGCAGCACGTAGCCGTAGACCGCGGCCGCGGTGACGGCCGCCGCCACGATCAGCACCAGGGGGTAGAGGAAGCTCACCGGCGCCCCCGTCCCGACGTGCGGACCATCTCGATCAGCGCGGCCAGCATGTCCTGATCGGTGGTGACCCGGTGCGCGGCCACCCCGGCCTTGCGCATGCCCTCGGCCACCTGGTCCTCGCGGGCGCCGACCTGCTCGGCCAGCCGCCCGCGCAGCAGCGGATCACTCGTGTCGACCAGCAGCTGTTCCCCGGTCTCGGCGTCCTCGACCAGGATCAGCCCGACGTCGGGCAGGTCGAGCTCGGACGGATCGACGACCCGGATCACCACGACCTCGTGCCGGTGGGTGAGCATGGCCAGCGAGCGGTCCCACCCCGGCTCGCCGATGAAGTCCGACATGACGAAGACCAGGCTGCGGCGCCGCGAGGTCGTCATCGCCGCCAGCCTGAACATTTCCGATAAATCCGTTACGGACGATGAGGGCGCTGAGGGTGACAGCAGGGCGTGGGTGATCCGCAGGATCTGGTCGCGTCCGGGCCGCGGCGGGATGACCTGATGGGCCGCGTTGTCGAAGAGAAGAGCGCCGACCCGGTTGCCGCCTTGGGAGACGAGCCGGGCGAGCGCGATGGCCAGCGAGGCCGCGACCGACTCCTTGCCCTCGCCGCGGCCGAAGCGCATCGACGCCGAGCGGTCGACCACCAGCCAGGCCGTCAGCTCGCGGTCCTCGGTGTACTGCCGGATGTACGGCTCGTCGAGCCGCGCCGTCACGTTCCAGTCGATGTGCCGGACGTCGTCCTCCGGCACGTACGCCCGCAGGTCGGTGAAGTCGATCCCGGCGCCGTGCCACACCGTGCGGTAGGCGCCCTGCAACCTGCCGTCCAGGCGACGGCCGAGCCGCCACTCGAGGCGCCTCAGCAACCGATCGGAGGGAGTGGTCATGGGTCAGCGGCCCCGGCCGGCCGGCTCCGGGATCGCCACGTTGGCCAGGATCTTCGACAGGATCAGGTCGGGCGTCACCTCGTCCGACAACGCCTCGTAGGACAGCACCATGCGATGCCGCATGACATCAGGGGCAAGGTCGGTGAGATCTTCCGGTACGACGTATTCGCGCCCCCGGATGAAGGCCAGCGCCCGCGCCGCGAGCACCAGGCTGATCGACGAGCGCGGGCTGGCGCCGTACGTCACGTAGCGGGCCAGGTCGGTCAGCCCGATCCGGGCCGGGTCGCGGCTCGCGTGGGCCAGGTTCACCGCGAACTCGATGAGCGACGGGTCGACGTACACCCGGTCGGTCTGCTCCTGAAGCTCGACCAGCGCGGCCGGATCGATGATCTTCTGGATGACCGCGGCCCGGGTCAGCGCCCGCTCGACCACCACGAACTCCTCGGTCGGGCTCGGATAGCCCACGAGGACCTTCATCATGAAGCGGTCGACCTGCGCCTCGGGCAGCGGATAGGTGCCCTCGGTCTCGATCGGGTTCTGGGTGGCCATGACCAGGAACGGGTTGGGCACCTTGTGGGTCTCGCGGCCGATGGTGACCTGACGTTCCTGCATGACCTCGAGCAGCGCCGACTGCACCTTGGCCGGTGCGCGGTTGATCTCGTCGGCCAGCAGCAGGTTGGTGAAGACCGGGCCCAGCTGCACCTGGAACTCGCCGGTGGGCTGGTGGTAGACGCGGGTGCCGACGATGTCGGCCGGCACCAGGTCGGGCGTGAACTGCACCCGGTGGAACTCGCCGCCGATCGCCTCGGCCAGCGACTTGACCGCGAGCGTCTTGGCCAGGCCGGGCACGCCCTCGACCAGGATGTGACCGCGGGAGAGCAGGGCCACGATGAGCCGTTCGAGGAGGATGTCCTGGCCCACGATGGTCTTCTTGACCTCGTAGAGCACCTTCTCGATCGGCCCGGCCGAGGCCGCCGGGGCGTCGGTCCAGTTGTAGGGGCCGCGGGCCGGCTGGTTCATGCGTCCGTCCTTTGTGTCGTCACAGCCTGTTTGTCACAGCGGGGGTGCTTGTCCGTCGCCCTCGCCGGCGCCGAGAGCGGCCCCGATGGGTACGGCGAAGCCGATGCCGATGAAGGTGCCGGCGTCGGTCGGGTTGGCCAGCGCCACCACGACGCCGACGACCTGGCCCTGCGTGTTGATCAGCGGTCCGCCCGAGCTGCCCGGGTTGACCGCCGCGTCGAACTGGATGAGACCGGCGATGTCGCCGCCGCGGTCGCGGGACAGCGTGCGCTCCAGGCCGGAGACGACCCCGCTGGTGGTGGTCGCGGTCAGGCCGAGCGGGTTGCCGATGGCCACCACGTCGTCGCCGATGGCGGCACCGCCGCCGAGCACCGCCGGCACGACCGTCTCGGGCAGCTTGGCCGGGGCCAGGGTGGCGATGTCCTGCGCGGGCTCCGAGCTCGTGACCTGCGCGGTCGTCTCGCTGCCGTCGGCGTACGAGATCTGGATGTTCTTGGCGCCCTCGACGACGTGGTAGGCGGTGAGGATCGTGCCGTCGGCGTTGATGATGAAGCCGGTGCCGCTGTCCGCCCCGGCGCCGCTGCCGCTGGCCTTGATCAGCACGACCGAGGGGCGCAGCGCCTGGTAGACCTCGGTGACGGTCAGCGGCCCGGCCGAGGCCGAGGGTGACGCGGCCGGGCGGGGCGCCGCGGCGGGCTCCGGTGAGGACCGGAAGAGCACCACCACGGTGATCGCCACGGCCCAGATCACGACCGCCGCGGCCAGCACTCTGCGCCCGGTGATCCGCCGCGCCTTCGGAGGCTCCGCAGGCGCTTGATCATCAGATTCGGGCCGCAGCACTTCCATCACGTCGCACCCGCAACAGTGAGCATCTCTCGACTCTAAGAGCGGATTCTCAAAATCCGCTAAGAGCTTGCACCGCTTTTCATAAGGCGTTTCACCTGCCGGGACGGGGGCATTTGGGTCTTATGACGTACGCCGCCCGAAGCCCGCACGCCACTCATCGCTGGATCGCCCTGGCCGTCTTCGGGCTCGCCGTCTTCGTGGCCGCCGCGATCGGCGGCCTCGGCGTCTCCGGCACGTCGGCCGAGTACAACAGCCTGGAACAGCCCTCGTGGGCGCCGCCGTCGTGGCTGTTCGGGCCGGTCTGGACGGTGCTCTACGTGATGATCGCCGTGGCCGGCTGGCTGGTCTGGCAGCGGGTGGGCTTCACGCTGCCGCTCTGGCTCTACACGGCTCAACTGGTGCTCAACGCGATCTGGACGCCGCTGTTCTTCGGCGCCGGGCAGTACGGACTGGCCTTTGCCGAGATCGTCGTGATGTGGGTGATGATCGGCGCCACGGTCGTGACCTTCGTCAAGGTCCGCCGCGGCGCCGCCCTGCTCCTGCTTCCCTACTGGGCCTGGGTGACCTACGCCAGCGCCCTGAACCTGGCGATCTGGCAGCTCAACTGAGCAGGATCTTCGCACCGTCCTGACCCAGCGCTTCGAAGTCGGCCTCGACCTCGTCCCGACTGAGCGTGCCCGCCCGGACCGCCCGATAACGCACCATGTGCCAGACGAAGACGTCGAGGTTGTCGAAGCGGGTGCCCGCCTCGACGACCTCTTCTTCGTGGAACCAGACGGCCACCTGCCCGTTGGTGAGCACCACGTAATAGTTGCCGCCGCCGTCGGCGCCGACCGAGTAGACGTCGTCGTCGGTCAGCTCGGTCTCGTAGTCGGAGTCGAGGATCCCGCAGTCGTTACCGGCGAAGTCGAATCCGTACGACCAGTCGGCTATGTCGCACAGGTCGGGCATCGTCCCCGACCGCACCCGGCGGTCGAAGGCGGCCAGCGCGGCCGCGTCGGACGGCGCGAGGCGGGCGAGGAAGGGTTCCACCGGCTTGACCTCGTCCTCGAACACGACGACGTCCATCGGAGAGGGAAAGAAACGCGCCAGGTCGCCGTCGAGATCGCGCTCGACGTACCCGGCCAGAGAGGCAACAGTCAGGGCCACCGGCGGATCTTAGCGGCGACGACATATATCGAAACAGGTGCCAACTTCGCTCCGTGTCTTCCAAAAGACGTCTCCGTCACAGCATGATGATCGCGGGGACACTATGAGTGAAGATCAGTTACCGCCCGGTGTGCTGGCCGAGATCGGGAGTCCGATCCGGGAGACCAGGCTGTCCGTCGTCGAGGAGCTGTCCCGGCTCGCCTGGGGCGCCGACCTCGAGACGGCCTCGGCTGCCCGGACCGCTCTTCAGCAGATGATGGACGACGACAGCCGCAGCGTGTCCGCCGCCGCGGCCGCCGCCCTGGAGCGCACGGCTGTTCGCCTCGACCCCGAGCGCGTCGACTTCGGCACGGTCGCGGCCGAGACGCCGCGCCTGGTCGCCGACGTCCGGGTCGAGGGGCCGCCGCTGGCCATCGCCGGCGCCACGGTCACCGTCTCCGGTCCCGGCCTGCGCGCCATGCTCTCCGACCGGCAGCTGCGGATCATGTGGCTGCCCCGCTCCGACTGGCTCGACGGCTCGGTCACCGTCCGCGGCCCGGCCGGCTGGGCCGACGTCCGGGTCACCGGCCAGATCGCGGCCACCGTCCCGATGGCGCAGGTGCCGGCCGAGGCCGCCGTCCTGCGCACGTACGACGGGGTGCCCGGCTACGGCGCCTACGGCCCGGCCCGGGTGACCGTGCTGCCCCCGCCACCACCGCCCCCGCGCCGTCAGATCGGCACCACTGTGCTCGTCGCGATCCTCACCACGCTCGTCGTCCTCGGCGGCGCCGGCGTCGCGATGGCCCTGCTCAACGACACCACACCGGGCCGGACCGTGGCCGCCGAGCCGACCGAGCCCGAGGCGGCCGAGGCGATCGGCCCCGCCGGCACGGTGACACCGCAGGTCACCCGGGTGCCCCTCGGTGCGCGGGTGAAGAGCCTGGCCGTGCCCAAGGTCGCCGGCACGGTCCGGGTCGGCACCGAGCCCGAGGGCCTCGCCATCTCGCCCGACAGCCGCACGGTCTACGTGGCCAACCAGAACTCGCACGTTCTCTCGATCATGGATGTGCCGAGCCGCAAGGTGTCCTCGGTGACGCTGCGGAACAACCCCCGCTTCGCCACCACCTCGCGCGACGGCCGGCTGATCTTCGTCTCGATGTACGAGAACGACAAGCGCACCGGCAGCGGCGTGGCCGTGGTCGACGCCGGCACCAAGAAGGTCCTGCGCTATCTCCAGACGGGCCTGCAGCCGTACACGTTGTCGGTCGGCCCCGACGGCAACCTGTGGGTGCCGATCCACAGTGAGGGCCGGGTCGAGGTCTTCAAGGCCGGCAGCCTGGAGCGGACCGGCAACATCACCCTGCCGCCCAACCCGCACGCGGTCGGATTCTCGGCCGACCTCGGCCGCGCCTTCGCCGCCAACCACGAGTCGAACCTGGTCTCGGTCATCGACATGCGGACCAACAAGCTGGTCACGACCATCCCGGTGAGCCGCGCGCCGCACAGCATCGCCGTCTCGCCGGACGGCCGGGTGGTGCTGGTGGCCGGCTACGAGGCCGACACGGCCGATCTCATCGACGCGAACACGCTGCGGCGCAGCGGGCCGTTCAAGGTGGGCAGCGACCCGCAGAGCGTCGGCATCTCGGCCGACGGCCGGCACGCGTACGTGGTGAACGAGGGCGACAACACGGTCTCCGTGCTGAACACGACCACCGGCGTCGCCACCGCCACGGTCAAGGTCGGTGGCAGCCCGCGCGCCATCACGGTCGCCCCCGACGGCAAGTTCGCCTACGTCTCCAACGGCCGGGACCACACCATCTCGGTGCTGCGGGTGGGGGAGTGAGCCGGCGCGACCGTGCCGCCGGCGAGGTGCTCGTGCGGCGGCTTTTCACCGAGCACGGTGCGGCGCTTCTGGCGTACGCCTCCCGGCTGCTCGGCGATCACACGCGGGCGGCCGAGGTCGTTCAGGAGGCGCTGGCCCGCGCCGCCTTCACCGACACCAGGGCCGAGCTTTTCCAGGCCGTACGAGATCTGGCCGTGGCCCGCCTCCGCACGCGTTCCCCGTCCGTCGTGCCCGACACGGGGTCGATGGAGATGCTGCGTGCCGTCGAGGCGCTGCCGCCCGAGGAGCGTGAGGTGCTCAACGCCCTCTACTTCCAGGGGCGCAACGTCAAGGAGGCGGCCACGACGCTCGGTGTGCCCGCCGAGACGGTCAAGGCGCGCAGCTATCAGGCGCTGCGCCGGCTGCGCGGGGTGACGGCGTGAGCGGGCACGAGACCGATCGGCTCGGCGCGTACGCCCTCGGCGTGCTCGACGACGACGAGTGGGCGGCGGTCCACGCCCACGTGGAGGGCTGCGACGAATGCCGGCGCGAGGTCGCCGAGCTGCGCGCGACCGAGGAGCTGCTCGGCGACGTGCCGCCCGAGGCCTTCCTCGACGGGCCGCCCCAGGGCGCCGACCTGCTGCTGGAGCGCACGCTCAAGCAGGTGCGCGAGGAGGGCGACCGCCGCGAGCGCGGCCGCCGTCTCGTGTGGACGCTGGCGGCCGCGCTCGTCGCGGTGGCCGCGCTCGGCGGCGGGGCGCTGGCCGGGCGCAGCACCGCGCCCTCGGCCGTCGCCGCCGCCCAGCCGCCGGCGCCGGCCTCGGCCGCCCCGCCGGTTTCGGGCGCCGCCACGAACGCCGCGACCGGGGTCAGCATGAACGTCACCGTGCGCCCGGCCGCCGGCTGGGTGCGGCTGAGCGCCTCGGTGGGCGGCGTTCCCGCTGGTGAGCAGTGCCGTCTCTACGTCGTGGGGGCGGACGGCGCCCGGCAGCTGGCCGGCAGCTGGCTGGTCTCCGAGTCCGGTGTCGCGACCGGTACCACGGTGGACGGCAGCGCCCTGGTCGCCCCGGCCGACGTGGCGTCGGTCGAGGTGGAGACGTACGCGGGCCGGCCCCTGGTCCGGGTCGACCTGTAGTTGGTCTTGGCCCAGCTCTCGCCTTCGTCTACTTAGACGCATATCATCAGAGCGTAATTGCTCGATTGCGTAGCGTCACAATCACCTTCTGGCGGGGGTGGATCGGATGACCACAGCAGGGTGGTTCGCTCTCGGTATCACCGTGTTCGGCTCGCTCTGCTATGCCACGGCCTCGATCCTCCAGGCCGTCGGCGCCCGGCGCAGCGTGGGCACCGTGCGGACCATGGCCCACCCGCTCTACATGCTGGGCCTGCTGTTCGACATCTTCGCCTGGATCGGCGCGATGATCGCCCTGCGCGAGCTCGCGGTCTACGTGGTCGAGTCGATCCTGGCCGGCTCGCTCGCCATCACCGTCCTCGTGGCCCGCTTCGCCCTCGGCTGCCGCCTGCGCAGACGCGACTCGGTGGCGGTCGTCGTGACGATCGCGTCGCTCAGCTTCCTGGCCCTGTCGGCCGGCCCGCAGGACGACGTCCACACCAGCGACGAGCTGAGGTTCGCACTGTGCGCGGCCGCGATGGTGATGGTGCTGGTCGGCTGGGGCGCGGCCAAGGTGCAGGCCCCGGGCGGCCTGATCGCCGCGTTCGCCGGCCTGTCGCTGGGCGGCGCCGCCCTGATCGGACGCTCGCTGCCGGTCCCCGAGGGCCTCAGCGGCGGCCAGACGGCCCTGGCCATCATCACCGAGCCGCTCACGCTGGCCCTGCTGACGTTCGCGGCCACCGGCATGATGCTCTACGCGCACGCCCTCCAGCACGGCGACGTCGGCCCGGTCACGGCGATCCACTGGACGGCCGAGGTCTGCGCCCCGTCGGTGGTGGCGATGGCCTTCCTCGGCGACACCGTCCGCGACGGCTGGCTGCTCCCGGCCATCCTCGCGGGCGTGGCCACTGTCGGCGCGGCGGTGGTGCTGGCCACGGCCCCGGCCACGCACGTCACGGCCAAGCCGGAGGAGAGCGTCCAGCCGGCCCTGCCCCGGTCGGTGCGGGCGGCCCTGCCGGCCCCCGAGGTCCCGGCCTGGGTACGCCCCCTCGGCGAAAAGGTCATCTGGTGGGGCGCCCCACCGATCTGGCGCCCACCGAACCGTTCCCGCCCCATCGAGCCGGCCTATCGAGCCGCCGCGTTCCCCGCGGCCGCCGCCGTCCCCGCATATCCGCAGCCCACATACGCGCAGCCCGCGTATACGCAGCCCACTTACGCGCAGCCCGTGTATACGCAGCCCACGCACGCGCAGCCCGCGTATTCGCAGCTGACGCACGCGCAGCCCGCGTATGAGCAGTCCACATATCCGCAACCCGCATATTCGCAGGCGACTCATCTGCAGCCCGTTCACCCGCGGCCGGCATATCCCCAGCTCGGCCACTCAGAGCCCGGCCACCCGCAGCACGGTTACCCGGAGCCCGGCTTCCCGCGGCCGGCGCCGACAGCCCGCGCCCAGGCGATGGTCCCGCCGTATCAAGCCCAGCCCGCTGTGCCGCCCGCGCAAGGCTGGTCCGGAGAGGCGCCGATCCGCGCTCAGGCGATGGTTCCGCCCTATCAGGCACCGCCCGACGGGCCGACGCTTCAGCACGATGTCCGGGGTCAGGCCATGGTGCCGCCCTATCAGGCCCGGCCCGCCGCGCCGCCGGCTCCGGAGCCGCCCAGCGACCCGCGCTGGTGGAGCGACCCCGCGACCGACGGCGAATGGTGAGCTAGAGAAGGCGTACGGCCTCGGGAATCGGTGTTGCCCCGTTGTTGAAGTTGATCGTGCGGCCGTGGGTGGACGGCTCGCCCAGGACCTCGACCACCACCGCCGCCACGTCGTCCCGCGACACCGAACCCGACGTCGCGCCCTGCTCGGCCGTCTCGATCCGGCCCGTTCCGGCGGCGTCGGTCAGCGCGCTCGGACCCAGGATCGTCCAGTTCAGCCGCGACTCGCGCAGATGGGTGTCGGCCGCGGCCTTCGCCTCGGCGTACGGGAAGAAGCCGTTCTCCGGCGGCACGCCGTGTTCGGGACCCGCTCCGAAGTACGACACCATCACGTAGCGGTCCACGCCGGCGCGGGCCGCCGCGTCCATCGACCGGATCGCCGCGTCGCGGTCCACCGCGTACGTCCGCGCCGGATCGCCACCACCGGCCCCGGCCGACCAGACGATCGCGTCGTGGCCCTCGAACAGCGTGGCCATCTCCTCCACGCTCGCCCGCTCCACGTCGAAGACCACCGGTTTCGCCCCGGTCGCGGCCACCTCGGCCGTGTGATCGGCGTTCCGGAAGACCGTCGTCGCCTCGTCGAGCCGCGGCAGCAGCAGCCGCGCCACCTTCCCGTGCCCACCCACCACAAGAACGCGCATTCCTGACACGGTACCCGCGGTGGGGCCTCGGCGACGTCGTCGAACGATCCAGGGGGAGCGCGCCACCCTGGAGCGCGTAGGCGCCGCCGAGGCGGCTCAGCTCGCCGCGCGGTGCAGCTCGTCGCGCGGCACCCGCAGGTTCACCACGGCCGGCTCGCCCTCGACACTGCCGGCGATCTGGTCGCCGCCCGCGTACACGTCGTTGGAGAGCAGACCGGTGCCGTCGATGCGCAGATAGCCCGTGGTCACCAGGTGCTCGGCCACGCCGGCGACCGTGTCCGGGCGTACGTCGGTGCCCGGCATCTGCACGGCGGACACGGAACCCACCTCGTCGCCGGTCGCGTCGACCACGGTCATGCCCACGTTCACCCGGGCGATGGGAAGGGAATCGGTCGGACTGTTCGGCTGCATGGGTTCGGAATTCCCCGACGGACCCGCGCAAAACGCGACGGATCGCCGGTCACCTGCCGATGAGCGGGTTTATGGCGGTCGCCGCGTGGTATCCGCCGTGCCCCGGGCTGACGACGGGAGGGCAATAAATGCGTGCGGCAGTGCTCGATGTGGGATCGAATTCGGTCAACCTGCTCATCGGGGCGCCGGGAACCACATCGCGATCGTGGAAGGCACACACCGCCCTCGCCGCCGGGTTGCGTCCGGACGGCGGCCTCGGTCCCGAGGGCCGCCGGCGGCTCATCACCGCGGTGGGCGAGGCCGTCGCCGAGGCCAGGCGGGCGGGTGTCGAGGAGCTTCTGCCGTACGCCACGGCGGTGATCAGGGACGCGCCGGACCGCGACGAGGTGCTCGACCAGGTGGCCGCGGCCACCGGGGTGCGGCTCGGCACGCTGACCGGCGTCGAGGACGCCGAGACGACCTATCTGGCCGCCCGCCGCTGGGAGAGCTGGTGCGGCGGCCCCCTGCTGCTGGCCGACATCGGCGGCGGCTCGCTCGAACTGGCCTTCGGCCACGAGGAGAAGCCCGACTGGGCGGTCTCGCTCGATCTGGGCGCCCGCGTCCTGACCCGGCGCTTCCTGCGCGGCGGCGCCTCGCCGGCCACCCGGGCCGCCCGTGACCTGCGCCGGCACGTCCGCGCCGAGGTGCACCAGGCCCTCGCCGGCACCTCCTGGGAGTCGCGGTCGACGGCGGTCGCCGCCTCGAAGACCTTTCAGCAGCTGGCCCGCCTCACCGGCGCCCCGTCCCTGCGGCGCGGCCCGTACGTGGCCCGCCGCCTGCACCGCCGCCGGTTGCGCCCGTGGACCGACCGGTTGGCGGCCATGCCGGCCAAGCGCCGCGCGAAGCTGCCGGGCGTCTCCAAGCACCGGGCCTGCCAGATCGTGGCCGGCTCGATCGTCGCCGACGAATTGATGCGGGGCCTCGGCCTGACCTTCCTGCGGATCAGCCCGTGGGGCCTGCGCGAGGGTGTCCTGCTGCGCCACCTCGAAGGAGGCTGGCCCGACTTCGTCAACGCCCGGTGGGCGCCGTTACCGTGACCTTCTCGGTGGTGCGGCGCCCGGACCTCACCGTCACGGCGGTCATGACCAGGTCGCGCTCGACCGTGAAGCGGCCGTGGAACTCGGGCAGCGGGGAGTCGACGAGCGGGCGGCCGGTGAAGGTCCGCGCGGCCGGGTCGATGGAGAGCACGCACTCGTCGAAGCCCAGCCAGCGCTCGGTCAGCGGGAACCACGCCTTGTAGATGGACTCCTTGGCGCTGAACAGCAACCGGTCCCAGTGCAGGCTGTCGCCGAGCGCGGCCAGCATGTCGCGTTCGGCGGGCAGCGTCACCCCGGGGATCACCTCGGGCGGCAGGGCGTCGTGCGGCTCGGCGTCGACGCCGACCGATGCGATGTCGCCGGCCCGGGCCACCGCCGCCGCCCGGTAACCGGCGCAGTGCGTGATGCTGCCGACCACCCCGGCCGGCCACAGCGGCTGCCGTCGCGGGCCGGTGAGGATGGGCGCCGGGGCGAAGCCGAGCCGTCGCAGCGCCTCGCGGGCGCTGCGACGGCCGGTGATGAACTCGCGGCGCCGCCCCTCGGTGGCCCGCGCGATCAGATGCTCTTCGCCGGGGAACGGCTCCTCGCCGGGGCGGTCGCCGAACGCCTCGACGACCACCACCTCCGGCGGCACGAGGTCGATCAGCGTCACGCCGTCATGATGCCAGCGCCAGCGCGTATTCGGGCCACCACTGCCCGGCCGGCGGGGCGCCGGCCGAGCAGGCGCCGTCCGACTCGCCCGGTCGCTTCACCCACAGGTACGCGTCGACCAGCGTGTGCCCGGTGCGTGTCGTCGGCGCCTCGCCCAGCTTGCGGCCGACCGGGTTGCACCAGTGGCGGTCGCCCGCGCCCACCTTGGCCGGGCCGTTGCCGTTGCGGCTGGTGTCGACGACGAAGTGGGTGCCACCGAGCTGGCGGGACAGCGCCGTGCCGTACCGGACGTTGTCCGCCGTCCTCTCGAAGTTGGCCACGTTGAGGGCGAAGCCGCTGGCCCGCTGGATGCCGGCCCGGCGCAGGGCGGCCGCCATCTGGGCCGGCTTGCGGATCCAGGTCGGGTTGCCCGCGTCCACATAGACCAGTGTGCCCGGGTTGGCCCGCAACACCGTCACGGCGTGCACGAGCAGCGCGAACCGCTCGGTCGCGGCCCTGGCGTTCAGGCAGCCGCGCACGGTCTGCGCGACCGCGTCCGGCTCCAGCACGACCACCGAGCGGTGGCCGCGGATGGCCGTGGCCAGCGCGTTGACCCACTGACGATAGGCGACGGCACTGGCCGCCCCGCCCGCCGAATGACCGGAGCAATCACGGTTCGGGATGTGATAGAGCGTGAGCACCGGGAGCTTGCCGGCCCGGCGGGCGTCGGTGACCAGCTGCCGGGCCCGGTCGGCGTAGCCCGGCGACTCGTCGGCGAACCAGGTGGCGGTGGGCCGGTCGGCGATGCGCCGGAGGATCGCGGCGTCCCTCGTCCGGCCGGCCGCCTCCCAGGCCCGGACCTGCTCGGCGGCGGCGCCGGTGGGGTCGACGTAGAGACCCTGCCCGGTGAGACGGCCGTCCCAGACTTCCTCGGGCGGCGGCGTCTCCTTCTTCTCACTGGCGCTTATGGCGACGGGGGCGGCGATGCCGGCCGCGACCAGCAGGCCGGCGGTGAGCAGCACGTAGCGCCGTTTCACCGGACCCTCACCCACCGGCCCACCGACGGCACGCCCCGGTCGTCGATCAGGAACAGCATGTACCAGCCGGACGGCATCACGCCGTCGCGCTTCGGGAAGGTCAGGGTGACGCCGTGCGGCCGGCGGACCAGTGGCAGCGCCACCGACCGCTGGTCGACGTCGAGCACGTGGGTGACCGCGCTCGGCCGGATCAGCCGGGCCGCGACCGCGCGCCCGGCGTCCGGGGTGGGGAAGTGGATGACCGAGCCGTGCGAGACCTCGCGCGGCCCGCTCGTGACGACCGGGCGGTCGCCCTTCTTGAACAGGTACGGCGGGCTGTAGACCTCGATCCGCTTCTCGAACGAGCCCGGGTTGCGCCCGGTCTCGTCGTACAGCGGGTCGCTGCCCAGGGTGATCACCCGGCCGTCCGGCAGCAGGATCGCCTCGGAGTGATAGTTGCGGCCGACCGCCGAATCGGCCGCCTTCTCGAACCGGTTCGCCCCGGGCCGGTAGATCTGCGAGTTGAACAGGTCGCTGCGCGCCTCGCCCCGATAGGGCCCGCCGCGATAGCCGGACGAGCCACCGGTGGTGAAGACGCCGTCGTCGGGCAGGATCACGGCGTTCAGATAGCGGGCGGGCTTGGGCAGGTCGGGGCCGGGACGATAGGCGGGCTTGGCCACGTTCAGGTCGATGATGTCGGTGCGGGCGGTGGACACCGGCGACTCGCCGATCGCGCCCCCGCCGAAGATCATCACCTTCTGCTCCTGCGCCGGCGGCAGCAGCACGGACGAGCTGGTCTCGGTCATCCGCGGGTTCCGCAGGCCCGGCGTCGTCGTGAAGGAATTGTTCGTCAGGTCCCAGATCCCGGGCGTACGGCCGATCTTGTCGGAGCCGTATCCGGAGTTCGACCCGGAGTAGAAGAGACGGCCGTCGTCCATGATGTGGAAGGCCGGATAGGTGGGGAACTGGCGCTTGAGCCCGGGCGTGGCCTCCCACTGCCGGCGGTCCACCAGGTAGCGCTCGTTGTCGCCGGGCAGCAGGCGGCCGAACTCGTCGAGACCGGAGACGGCCAGCACGTTGCCGTCCGGCATCTCGGTCAGTGTCGGATACCAGCGGTGCTTCACCATGTCGCCGACGCGCACGTAGCGCTCGGTGCGGGGGTCGAACTCGTACGCCGTCCTGTCCCCGCCGTACTCCTGCTTCTCCCTGGTGATCTTGTCGGCCAGGCCGTAGATGTTCCGTTGATCGTCGCCGGTCAGCCCTTCGACCCGATATTGGGCCGGCTTGCGGACGATGGGCCCGTCCCCGGGCTTCTCGGCGTCGACCCAGACCTCCACCTCGGAGGCGTGGATCATGTTGTGGTCGCCGTGTTTCATCGCGGTCGCCGGTTGCAGCGTGACGTCGGCTCGTGTTCGATATCTCGTGTTGTCGGCGGCTAGCAGGACGGTTCCCTTACGGAACGTCCGTGGCCCGCCGTTGGGCGACTCGTTCTTCAACTTCATCACGCCGGCGGCGTGGGTGATGTCCTTCTCCAGGCGCTCGTACGACTTCGTGCCGCCGGCCACGAGCACGTTGCCGTTGCCGAGGAACGTGTGTCCCGCGCAGAACACATCCGTCGGCGTCGGCACGTCGGTGAACCGGTCGGTGGCCGGGTCGAACAGCACGGTCCGGAACGTGCCGGCCTCGAACGCCTCCCGGTTGTTGCCGCTGCCCGCGATGATCAGCACCTTGCCGGTGTGCAGCAGGGCGGCGTGGATCGCGTTGACCCGGAAGCTCTCCGGCACGTGCAGGCGCGACCAGTGGCCGTACTTCTCCTTGTAGGACTGCCGGTTGATGGTGAACTCGCGGTACGCCTCGTTCGCGGCGGCCATCATCGGGCGGTTCACCGCTACGACGAACCCGAGCACCACCAGCGTGATCAGGTAGCTCAGCAGGCGCCGGGCGAGGGTCGGTCTTTGTCGGGGAGTCACTTATCTCTCCTGGTTATCAGCCAGATGGCTGTCGGTGCCAAGCAGATGGCCAGGTTCAAGCTGGGCCAGAGCCACATCGCGCCGTCCACGTGATCACCGATCGGCGCGCTGGCCAGCAGGACGGCGTAGAAGACGGCCCACAGCAGCCCGTGCCGAAAGGTGCTCATCCGGTCGGGGCTGGTCGAATCGCCCTTGGGAGTAACGACGAACCCGGCGCGGCGACGCAGCACGGCACCGACGTACGAGCTCACATAGACCGGCGCGCAGAGCGTCGAGGCGATCATCCCGGTGAGCCCCGACGACCCGGCCACCTCGTGCGGCGACACGTTGTGCCGCCGGTTGAAGACGTAGAGCCCGACCTGGAAGAGGGCGGCGTCCGCGTACAACATCAGCCACACCTCGTGCGGCACCTGCACACCCTTGGCCCCGAGGATCAGATAGCAGGTGGCGTTCACGGCGCCGAGCACCCAGGCCAGCGCGGTCAGCGGGTAGTACGACATCAGGAGCCCGTAGTGCAGGCTGCGCTTGAAGCCGAGCCGCCACGCGAGCCGCCAGAACTTCGTCACGACCACCTCGTCGGTGCCGCGCGACCACCGGTGCTGCTGGCTGAAGTAGTCGGTCCAGGACGACGGCCCCTCACCGACCGCGAGCACGTCGGGCGTGTAGACCGAGCGCCACCGGTTCCCGGTCTCCTCGTTCTTGGCGGCGTGCACGGCCAGGCTGGTCGCCATGTCCTCGGTGATCGAGTCCTGGAGGCCGCCGATCGCTTTCAAGGCCTTGATCCGTACGGCGTTGTTGGTGCCCACGAGCATCGCGATGCCGTGCTTGTTGCCCGCGCGCTGGAGCAGCGAGTGGAACAGGTACTGCTGCGACTCGGCCCACCGCGTGACCACGTTGTCGTAGTTGCCGTAGATCTGCGGACCGACCACGAAGGCCACATCCTCGTCGTGGAAGTAGCCGAGCAGCCGCTCGCAGAAGTTCGGCAGCGGCACATGGTCGGGATCGACCGAGACGAAGACGTCGTAGGCGTCGCCGTGCCGGTCCACCCAGGCGTTGTAGTTGCCGTGCTTGGTGCGCGCCTTGAAAGGACCGGATTCGGTGTTGTACGCCTCGACGCCCTTCCGCGAGAAATGCCGCACCCCGATCCGCGCGCACATGCCCCGCACATCGTCGTCGTCGCCCTCGTCGAGCAGCCAGACCTCGTACGTCCCCGGATGCCGCACCTGCCGTGCCGCCCAGAGCGTCCGCTCGACCATGTCGATCGGCTCCTTGCCCGGCACGATCGTGGTCAGGAACGCCACTTTGAGCCCGGCCGGCGGCACCAGCGGCCGCGGATCGCGGGCCCACAGCGTGGCCAGGCACAACGTGACCACGTTGACCAGCCGGAACAGCTCGATGAGGGCGGTCGCCCCGATCATGACGGCGGTCGCCCCGAACAGCCACGGCCGCATGCTCCGGTCCGGCAGCTCGATGGACGACACGAGCCAGAAGAAGAACGTCGTCTCGAAGGCGAACGCCAGCACCGTGATGGCCAGCGTCGTCAGCGGCCGCCGCCGGGCCAGCCGCCGCATCCGTATCCGGCGGTCACCCGCCTCCGGCACCGCCGGCGCCCCAGCGAGCACACTGTACGCCGGGTAGTCGTACCGTCCCGCGAGCGTGACCGTCTCTCCAGAGAGCGCGGGATGTACAGGCACTTTGACGCGACCCTGCAAAACCCACAGCCTCCCCCGAGCGCCTGAACAACGTCCGGGGAGTCTTAGGGATAATTCGGGCGCCACAACGGACTCTTTGTCCGTTTGGCGAGCAATCGACAGATCTCGATGTCTATAGAGTCGACTCCAGGTTCAAGCCCGTTGGGAGCGCCGATGACGGACCGCATCCCGGCCGCGATCGACGACAGGCACTCCGTCTGGAACGACACGCTGGGCGATGTCTCGATGGGCGTCTACTAAGCCCTGGCACATGCGGATCGTCTCGCCGTCGAGCTCGGTCCGGACGGTCATGCCGCCCAGTCAAGCAATCCCTGTCACCCGGTCCGCGATGCGCTCGATCTGCTGCCGCACGTCCTCGACCGGTGCCGCCAGGTCCAGCCCGTGCGCGACGACGCGGACCCCGCTGCCGATCAGCCGGTGCTCCCGGCCGGGATCGCGGTCGGCCGCGTAGACGAGGTGGCCCTCGGCCAGGTTCAAGGCCGTGCAGTAGGCGAGCATCTGGTAGAGGTCGGCGTTCGCGCTCGACCTCTTGTACTTGGCGTCGACGACGCCAAGGCAGGCGCCGTCACGCCACCAGGTGATGTCGGGGCGCAGGTCGACGCGGGCGCCCTCGTCGAGGTGGGCCCGGTGCTGGGCCACCACCGTGCCGCCCCGCCGGGCGGTGATCGCCTCCCGGAGGACGGCGGTCAGCCAGTCCTCGAAGACGATGTTCAGGTCGAAGGTGAAGCCGGTGGCGCGCTCGGCGCCGGACCGGTGATCGAGTCCCTGGCCGTCGAGCACGAGACGGGCCAGCCGCAGAGCCGGCCGGTAGCGAAGATTCAGCCTCGTCTCCACGACCGGCGGCAGCGGCGTCCCCGGCACCCAGCGCGAGACATCGGCCAGCGCCGCCGCCAGCCGGTGCAGGGCCCGCCTGGCGGCGGAGGGCACTTCGGGGGTACGGCGAAGCCGGTCGACGGCCGCCAGCAGGATCCGGTTCTCGGGGATATCGGCGGAGTAGTCGTCGTAGCGGACATCGAGGGGCGGCGCCAGGCCGAGCCGCCCCCGCAGCTGATCGGCCTCACGGAGCCGGCCGCGCAGGGACGGCAACGCCTCCTCGGTGACGCGGTACCCCTGGAGGAGCCCGGCCGCCAGTGCGCGGGACGCGGCGGCCGTGAAAGCCATGGCGAGAGCGGGCACGAAGTCGTCCACCGTGAGGTCGGCCGCCTCGGATCGCCAGCCCCGGTCGTCGCGGGCGTGGCCGAGCATCCAGAACAGCCGGGCGATCGGCAGCTTCGGCCGGACCCGCAGCTCGGCTACCTCGCCGCCGGAGCGCACCTGAAGCACGCCGACGGTCGAGGCCGCGGTGAGCCGGAGCCGCCCGTCGACCGTGAGTGCGGCGGTGACGAGGCCGGTGCCGGCCAGCGCCGCGCCCCACGGCCCGTCGTCCGGGCCGAAGACGGCGGTCTCGTACTCCCGGAGGCCGAACCGTCTCATCCCAGCCGGCCGCGGAGCGCGTCCAAGCCGTACCGGGTCCGGACGTCGACGCCGTCGCCGAGATGCCGCTCCTCCAGGAGCGGTTCGATGGCGGTACGCCAGATGCGGGCCAGACCGGCGTCGTCGGCCACCCGCGGATTCATGAGATAGGACGGGCCCACGGCCGCGTCGCGGTCGCCGATCGTGCGGTTGAGCTCGTCCAGCAGGTCGGCGCGATCCTCGGGAAGCCGGTGGGCTTTCAACCAGCGGCGCAACATGTCGCGCAGCGGCGGCTCGCCCGGGAAGAGGGACTGGAAGAGGAACCGGCGGCGCATGGCGGCGTCGACGAGGGCGATGGACCGGTCGGCGGTGTTCATCGTGCCGATGATGAACACGTTCGGCGGAAGCTCGAACTCCTCCTGCGGTGAGTACTGCAGCGAGATGCGGCGGCCTCGATATTCGAGCAGGAAGTACAGCTCACCGAAGACCTTGGCCAGGTTGGCCCGGTTGATCTCGTCGATGATGAGCACGAACGGCTGCGACGGATCCTTCTGTGCGTCCAGTACGAGCTGCTTGAAGGGCCCGGGCTCCAGCGAGAAAGCGATGCCACCGGGCTGATCGCCGCGAACCGGCCGGTAACCCTCGAAGAAGTCCTCGTACGAGTACGACGGGTGGAACTGGACGAGCCGGTACGCGTCGTCCCGGTCGCCGGTCAGATATTGCGCGAGCTCGTACGCCAGATACGTCTTCCCGGTGCCCGGCGGCCCGTACAGGATGATCTGCTTCTTCTCCCGGAGGAGGTCGACCGTGTCCAGGAGCCAATCGCGGTCGATGAAGAGCTTCCCGGCGAAATCCGGTGTGGGATCAGGCAGCTCGACGTCGGAGGGCTCGTCCTCGATGATCAGCGTGCCCAGCGCGGCGAACTCCTCGGTCGCCGCGCCCAGGTCGCTCACCGTGAGCTGACCGGCGAGCTTGTTGCGGGCCGTGGGCGACAGCTGCTCGCGGGCGATCGGGGCGTCCGGGTTGGCCCACTCGACCGCCCGGCGACGGCTGGAGAGGTTCCCGTCGCTGGGACTCCAGGTGACGTCGCCGGTCACCCGCCCGGCGTAGACGCCTTTCCAATCCACGGTCACGACCACGTCGCCCGGCTTGATGTGGTTGAGGAAGCGGTCGAGCACACCGACCCGTACACCTCGCTGGGCGGCGGTCAGATCGGGCAGCGCCTGGTGGAGCAGGTCGTCCAACTCGGCCTTCGGCGTTCCCGGCTTCACCTCGGGCAGCTCGGGGAAGGCCACGGAGCAGAAGCCCTCCGTGAGCCACTTTTCCACCAGGTTGTGGCCGTGGACCTTGGCTCCGCGGACGAGCCAGCCCCGCTGGGCCTCGGTCTTCTTGCCCGCGTCGGCTCCGCGCCAGCGGTCGAGCAGCGGTGGCGCGTAGAACCGCACGGCGGCGCCGGTCTCGGCGCGGAGGGCGGCGACGACCGCGGCGAGGTCACGGTCGACGTCACCCGTCGACTTGCCGAGCGCGTCGACGATCTGCTGCTTGTGCCGCCGCGCCACCACCGCTGGGAACGTGTCGGGGAAGAGCAGGTTGAGCAGCACGTTGCGCTGGCTGTAGGCGCTGTTCACCGGCACCTTGTCCACCTCGGCCCGGAAGATCCAGGGGTCGCCGAGCGCCGCCACCCGCTGCTCGGCCGGCAAACGTTTCCAGGCCTGGACGAAGCGGACGAGGAACGCGATCTGCCGGTCCCGTTGCGTCATGTACGCCGTGCCGGCGCGCACCACACCCTGGTCGAGCCGCAGGTCGAGCGCGGCCGGAACGGCGACCGGCGAGGGCATCAACTGCAGCGCCCCGCCGATCACCGCCCGCTTGGCCGGCCCGCCGATGTCCTTGGGCAGCAGCAGATGCAGGTAGATCAGCTCGCCCATGAGCTGGATCGCCTCGCCGGACGCCGACGCCAGCTGCCCGGCGAGCTTCTGAACGAAGCTTCCCTGGCCCGCGTCCGGCTGCTGGACGAACTTCGCGTCGAGCTCGTCCGCCGCCTCCGCGGTCCAGATGGCCGCGCCCGGCGTGAACAGCGAACCGTCCTCGGCCAGCCCCGCCTTCAGGACGTCGCGAACGGCTGCGTACAAGGCGTCATCGTCCATCGACTCAACATAGTGGGCTCAGGAGCAGCCGAGGCCCTGGTCGACTTCCTCCGCCGTCGGTGGGTCGCCGGCCACTGTGCGGTCCGCGTACTCCCACAGGACCTCGGGGTAGTCGCCCTCGTCGTTCATGTCGTTGAGGGTCTTCCACCCGTGGCTGCCGCGCAGGGCGTCAGTGGCCTTCTGCTGAGCTTTGGTGTCGCCGGCCAGCTTGGCTCGTTTCCACTCGGCTATCCAGCCGCAGGCGATGTGGCCCGTGACCTTCGCGCCGAACTGGTAGGAGTCGTTCGCGCCGAAGCCCTTCAGGGTGGCCATGTCGAAGCCGGGCGGGACGGGCATGTCGGCCAGGATCTTCTTGGTCGCCTCGTCCTCACGGTCGGGGGTGACGATCTCGGGCGGGAGGGCCTTCAGGAACGTCTCCACGTCGACACGCTTGACGTCGGCCACCACCTTGTCGAAGCCGGCCCTCGTCCATGCGCCGCCCGAGCTGCCCAGCTCCACGAAGACGCCCTCGCGCGGCTCCAGCATGATGGCGAAACGGCTTTCGCTGTACGTGAACCGGGCGCCCTTCCATCCGTCGACCACTGTGGCCTCGGGCGGGCTGACCTCCAGCCGGTCCTTGTAGAAGCCGTCGTAGTGCTCGGCGGCGTACCAGTTCATCTCGAACCCTCGCCCGGTGGCGTCCTCGAAGGCGATGGTGCCGTCCTCGCCGGCGAAACCGTAGACGTGGGTGGCCTTCCAGCCGGGCTGTTCGATCAGGAGCCGGGGGAAATTCTCGGCCGCCGCGAACTGGAGCGTGGCCGGAGCCGACCGGGTGGCCACCGGTGTGGCCTGGCCGGTCTCGGGGCGGTCGCGGATGACGGCCGACGCCACGAGGACGCCGGTGACGGCGGCCGCGGCGGCGACGGCGGTGGCGAGGCCGCGCCAGCGCGGTGGCTTGCGGACGGGCTCGGACATGATCTCCTCCAGGAGAGCGTGCTCCGCCCCGCTGAGGTCACCGTCGCGCCGGGACGGGTCGGCGTCGCGGACCAGCCGGTCGATCTGCTCGTCGGACATTCTCAGGCCTCCTCGGGGGTCGGTGCGGTCAGGACGTCGAGCACATGTCCGCCCGACCGCCGATCGTTACCGAGGAGGTCGCGCATTTTCGCCCGGGCCCGGGAGAGCCTGGTGCGCACGGTCTCCGGGCTCACCTGAAGGACGATGGCCGCCTCGCGCGGTTGCAGCCCCTCCCAGACGGTCAGCGTGAGCACCTCGCGGTCGATCGTGCTGAGCCGGGCCAGGGCGGCGCGGACCGCGAGCCGTTCCGGCACCTCGGCGCCCGGATCGGACGGGGCGGCCGGGGTGAGCCGCTGCCGCAGGAGGTCGCCCAGCCGCGCCCGGCGGACGCCGCCACGGTGATGGTTGGCGAGCACCCGCCGGGCGACCCCGTACAGCCAGAGCCTGGTCTCTTCGCCGGGAGGCATTTCCTCGGTACGTCGCCACGCGATCAGGAAGGTCTCGGCGACCACGTCCGCGGCGTCCGAGGGCTGTTCGACCCGCCGCAGCGCGTACGCCAGGAGCGCGTCGAAGTTCGCGCTGTAGACGCGCCGGAAGCGTTCCTCGTGCTCGATACCGGGGCTCACGCTCATCCCATGTCCGGCCGGGCCCTTATCGTGACACAGCCGTGAAAACGAGGGCCGGCGCGAGGAACGCGTTCAGGTCGGTGATGGTTCGCCCCGCCTCCAGCTCGGCCCGGACCGCCTCCAGCGCCGCACCGGAGTCGTCCTCGTATTCGGCTCGGTAGCGCCGCCCGTTGATGTCGATGTCGAGGACGCCGGCGCCGACGATCAGTTCGAAGTCGTCACCGGGGCGCAGGGAGATGACCGGGGCCGGCACGAGCTGGACGGGGGCACGGCGGTGCTCCCGGAGCGCCGCGATCGGAATCGCGATGAGGTCGGCGGCCAGAGTGGCGATCACCAGGGCACACAGCAGCTGGACGATCCAGTTGTCGTGTGCCGCCCAGAACGACCAGGCGCCGATGATCCCGGCGAGGTCGCCCACGGGGCGCTTCCAGCCTCGTTCTTCCCCCACGAATGGTCAACGTAGCCGACGGCGCAAAGCCCAGAGGCCGATGACGACGGCGGCCACCGCGATGATCGTCCACGTGACCGGGAAGCCCGAGGGGTCCGTGGTGATCGTGGTGGTGATCCAGGCGTTGATGTTGTCGACGCGGGCGCTGTGGTCGGGTCCGGTGTGCGGGCAGCCGGGGCCCGAGCTGACCACCGCCACCAGCACCGGGGCCTGGCCCTTCTGCTCGTGGAAGTACGGGCCGCCGGAGTCGTGCGGGCACGGGCTCGTCTCGTCGTGCGGGGCGATGCCGCTCGTCTCGAGCAGGGAGTCGCCGACGTGGTCGATGCGGAAGCGCCCGGTCTGCAGGCGCGACACCGGGACGTACTCACCGTCTCTGGTCGTCAGCCCGAAGCCGGTGAGGCGGACCGTCTCGCCCGGTGCCGGCGGTGTCGTGGCGAGGCGCAGCGGGGTGATGCCGGTGACCGGGGAGGCGAGCTCGGCCAGGGCCACGTCGTGGGTGTCCGACTGGCGGACGGCGACGACCCGTACGTCATGACCGCCCTTGCCCGCGACCTTGATCCGGCCGATCGTGGCGATGGTCTCGTCGGCGACCGGGCGGCTGACCCGCTTGCCCGCGGCGTCGCGGAAGCAGTGACCGGCGGTGATCACCCAGCGGTCGGCGATGAGCGCGCCCGAGCACGAGCTGTCCCGGGTGCCGCCGTCGGTGGTGGGCAGGCCCTTCATGGTGAGCAGCACCGCGAACGGATAGGCGCCGTCCCGAGCGTTTTCGCCGTACGCGATCGCCGCCGCCGGGGAAGCCGGACAGATGACCATCAAAGCGGCGAAGACCACGGAAAGAATTCTCATCACAGGAGACGATGGTGGTGAGCGGTCAGTCCGGCGGGCGTCAGCGGCGCCCTTATGGATCCTTTATGCGAGTTGTGCGAGCGTGACGCGGTGCGAGTGCTGGTGGCGGAGGACGAACGGGTGTTGGCCGACACCGTGGCCGAGGGATTGCGGCGGCTGGCCATGGCCGTCGACGTGGTCTACGACGGCGACGCGGCCATCGAGCGGCTCGGCGTCAACCGCTACGACGTGGCCGTGCTCGACCGGGACATGCCGGGGCGCACGGGTGACGAGGTGTGCCGCTGGATCGGGCGGCAGGAGCAGCCGACCCGGGTCCTGCTGCTGACCGCGGCGGCCGGCATCCGCGACCGGGTCGAGGGGCTGGGCCTGGGCGCCGACGACTATCTGACCAAGCCCTTCGCGTTCGCCGAGCTGGTGGCCCGGCTGCAGGCGCTGTCGAGGCGTACCGGACCGGCCCTGCCTCCGGTCCTGGAACAGGACGGCGTGGAACTGGACGTCGCGCGGCACACGGCCAGCCGCGACGGGCAGATCCTGTCGCTGTCGCCCAAGGAGTTCGCCGTGCTGCACGTGCTGCTGCGCGCCGGCGGGCGGGTGGTCAGCGCCGAGGACCTGCTCGAACAGGCCTGGGACGAGCACGCCGACCCGTTCACCAACACCGTGCGGATGACGATGATGACGCTCCGGCGCAAGCTGGGCGACCCGCCGGTGATCCACACCGTGCCGCGCGCGGGATACCGACTCGGTTCATGATCCGCCGCCGCGTGACGGCGCTGTGCGCGCTGCTCCTGTTCGCCTCGTTGTTCGTACGGGAAATCGCCGATCAGCTCTTGGTCCTGTGGAACGATTTCGGGCCTTCGTGGTGTCTGACCCCGGGCCCGGACAGCCCGTCGGTCGTCTGCCGTCAGCTGTTCCGGCATCCGAGCATCCCGACAATTCTCACCGTGACGATCGTGCTGATCGCGCTGCTGGTCGCGGCTCATTTCGCCGTACGGTGGTGTCTGGCCCCACTGAAGAGCCTGATCCCGGTGATCGACAACGTCGGGCCGCAGAATCTCGGCTATCGCCTGCGCCCGGAGAAACGGGACGAGGTGGGCGCGCTCGGGCACGCCATCGACGACATGATGGACCGCATCGCCGTCGGCTACGAGGCCCAGCGGCGCTTCGCGGCCGACGCCTCCCATGAGCTGCGCACCCCGCTCGCCGTGCAGCGCACGCTGATCGAGGTCGGCATGGCCCGCACGCTCAGCGAGGACCAGCTGTCGCTGCTCACGGCCCAACTGCTGGAGACCAACGAGCGCAACGAACGCCTGATCGAGGGCCTGCTGGTCCTCAGCGAGAGCGATCGCGGGCTGCTGGCCCGCTCCCCGCTGCGGCTCGACGAGATCACGGCCGAGGTCCTCGACGCCCACCGGTCCCGGGCCGCCGAGGCCGGCCTGACGATCACCAGCGAGCTGAGCCCGCGGGTCGTCGAGGGCGAGCGGGTGCTGCTGGAGCGCCTGGTCACCAACCTCGTGCAGAACGCGATCAAGTACAACCGCGAGGGCGGGACCATCGACGTCCGGGTCGGTGACGACCCCGCCCTGACGGTGACGAACACGGGCGACGACGTGCCGCCGAGCGAGGTCACGGCGCTGTTCGAGCCGTTCCGCCGGCTGCACGGCGCCCGCATCGACCACAGCGGCGGCGCCGGGCTGGGCCTGGCCATCGCCCGCTCGATCACCCGGGCCCACGACGGCGTCATCGCGGCGTCGTCGACCGGCCACGACGGCCTCCGGGTTCAGGTGTCGTTCCCGCACCCGTTGACGAAATAGTCACACATCTGAAACCTTGGATGCCTGCTCACGAAAAAACTCGGCAGGCTCCGCGAAATTTTCATGGAGACGGCCGAATCTTCGGGGCAGGACTCCCCTCCATCCCCGGCCGGCCGTCAGGACCCCGAACCCTGACGGCCGGCATCTGCAGAACAGAGGCCTTCATGAGAAGACGACGACTGTTCGCCGGAGTCGCGGTGGCCGTGCTGGTCGCCGCGGGACTCTCGCCGGGTGCGGCGCACGCGGCGGGCGGGCCCAACCTGGCCACCGGCAAGTCCGCCACCGCCAGCGCGGTGAACGGCCCGTACGGAGCTTCCAACGTCAACGACGGCAACGCCGACACCTACTGGGAGGGCCCGAACAACGCCTTCCCGCACTGGGTCCAGGTCGACCTGGGCGCCGCTACCAATATCGACCAGGTCAAGCTCAAGCTGCCGCCGGCCGCCGCCTGGGCCACCCGTACGCAGACGGTCACGCTGCAGGGCAGCACCAACAACAGCAGCTGGTCCACTCTCTCGGCCTCGGCCGGTCGCACCTTCAACCCCGCCAGCGGCAACGCCGTCACCATCGATTTCACGGCGGCCAGCGTCCGATATGTCCGGGCAACCATCACCGCCAACACCGGCTGGCCCGCGGCGCAATTGTCCGAGCTGGAGATCTACGGCGTCAGCGGCGGCACGAACCCCGACCCCGACCCGCCCACCGGCACCAACCTCGCGGCGGGCAAGGCCATGGAGGCGTCCTCGAGCGTCTTCTCCTTCACGGCGCCCAACGCCAACGACAACAACCTGGCCACGTACTGGGAGTCCAACGGCTTCCCGGCCACGCTGACCACGCGGCTCGGCGCCAACGCCGACATCTCCGGCGTCGTCGTCAAGCTCAACCCCGACGCCGCCTGGGGCCCGCGCACCCAGGGCATCCAGGTTCTCGGCCGCGCACAGGGCGCCTCGGGCTACACGTCGCTCAAGGCCCGCGCCGACTACGCCTTCGGCAGCGGCAACACGGTGACCATCCCGGTCACGGGCCGCGTCGCCGACCTCCAGCTCCAGTTCTTCAGCAACACCGGCGCTCCCGGCGGCCAGGTCGCCGAGCTCCAGGTCCTCGGGGCCTGGGCGCCCAACCCCGATCTGACCGTCACGTCGGTGACCTGGTCACCCACGTCCCCGGACGAGGCCACCGCGGTCACCGTCTCGGCCACGGTGCGTAACGCGGGTTCCGCCGCGTCCGGGGCCACGTCACTTGACGTACGCCTGAACGGAAATGTCGTCGGCAGCGCGAACGTCGGTGCGCTGGCCGCCGGCGCCACGGCGACCGTGCAGGTCGACGCGGGGCGTCGCGGCCAGGGCAGCTATCAGGTCTCCGCCGTCGTCGACCCGGCCGACACGGTGGCCGAGCTGAGCAACGACAACAACACCCTGACCGCGTCGTCGCCGCTGGTCGTCGGTCAGGCGCCGGGACCGGACCTCCAGGTCGTCAGCGTCACCCCGACGCCGGCCAACCCCGCGGTGGGCGCGCAGGTGAGTTTCGCGGTCGCGGTCAACAACAGGGGTACGTCCTCAGCGGCGGCCTCGGTCACCCGGGTCACGGTCGGCAGCACGACGCTGAACGTGAACACGGGCGCCGTCGCGGCCGGCGCGACGGTCACGGTCACGGCCGGCACATGGACGGCGACCAGCGGCGGGGCCACGATCACGGCCATCGCCGACGCGACGAACGTGGTCGCCGAGACGAACGAGAACAACAACACGCGTACCCAATCGGTCGTGGTGGGCCGCGGAGCGGCTGTTCCCTACGTCTCCTACGAGGCGGAGAGCGGCACGTACACCGGAACGCTGGTCGAGGCGGACGCGAAGCGGACGTTCGGCCACACCAACTTCGGCACGGAGTCGTCCGGCCGCAAGTCGGTGCGG
Organism: Actinoplanes sp. CA-131856; assembly: GCF_050956135.1. GTDB lineage: Bacteria > Actinomycetota > Actinomycetes > Mycobacteriales > Micromonosporaceae > Actinoplanes. Next base: position 1,265,186 of record NZ_CP191849.1, read on the forward strand.
CTGACCGCGACGGGCCAGTACGTGCAGTTCACCTCGGCCAACCAGGCCAACTCGATCGTCGTCCGCAACTCCATCCCGGACGCGCCGGGCGGCGGCGGCCAGTCGGCGACGATCAGCCTCTACGCGAACGACCAGTTCGTGCAGAAGCTGACCCTGTCGTCGCGCAACAGCTGGCTGTACGGCACGTCGGACGACACGGAATCGCTGTCGAACACGCCGTCGGCCGACGCCCGCCGGCTCTTCGACGAGTCGCACGCGCTGCTGTCCACCTCGTATCCGGCCGGCACCCGCTTCAAGCTCCAGCGCGACGCCGGTGACACCGCCTCGTTCTACGTGATCGACCTGGTCGACCTGGAGCAGGTCGCCCCGGCCCTGTCCCAGCCCGCCGGCTGCACGTCGATCACCTCGTACGGCGCCGTGCCCAACGACGGCCTCGACGACACCGCGGCCATCCAGCGCGCGGTCACCGACGACGAGAACGGCGTGATCGGCTGTGTCTGGATCCCGGCCGGCCAGTGGCGCCAGGAACAGAAGATCCTGTCCCCGGACCCCACGCGCGGCCAGTGGAACCAGAAGGGCATCCGCAACGTGGTCATCCGCGGCGCGGGCATGTGGCACACGCAGCTCTACACCAACACCGAGCCGCAGAATGTGGTCGGCAACATCAACCATCCGCACGAGGGCAACGTCGGCTTCGACATCGACGACAACACGCAGATCTCCGACCTGGCCATCTTCGGCATGACCACGAACCGGGCCAACCGCGGCCACGGCATCAACGGCCGCCTCGGCAAGAACACGAAGATCAGCAACGTCTGGATCGAGCACACCAACGTCGGGGCCTGGGTCGGCCGCGACTACTCCGACACCCCGGCCTACTGGAACCCGGGCGACAACGTCGAGTTCACCGGCATGCGCATCCGCGACACGTACGCCGACGGCATCAACTTCAGCAACGGCACCCGGAACTCGCGGGTCTTCAACTCGTCGTTCCGCACCAACGGCGACGACGCGCTGGCCGTCTGGGCCAACCCCCGGGTCAAGGACACGTCGGTCGACGTGGCGTCGAACAACCACTTCGTCAACAACACGATCCAGCTGCCGTGGCGGGCCAACGGCGCCGCCATCTACGGCGGTTTCGGCAACTCGATCGAGAACAACATCATCGCCGACACGATGAACTACCCCGGCATCATGCTGGCCACCGATCACGACCCGCTGCCCTTCACGGGAACGACGCTGATCGCCAACAACGGCCTCTACCGGGCCGGCGGCGTCTTCTGGAACGAGGACCAGGAGTTCGGCGCCATCACCCTGTTCCCGTCGTCGAAGGACATCGTCGGTGTCACGATCCGCGACACCGAGATCCTGGATTCCACGTACGACGGCATCCAGTTCAAGACCGGCGGCGGCAACATGCCGAACGTGGCCGTCACCAACGTCCGCATCGACAAGTCCAACAACGGCGCCGGCGTGCTGGCCATGAGCGGCGCCCGGGGCAACGCCACGCTGACCAACGTGACCATCACCAACTCGGCCACCGGCGACGTGGTGATCCAGCCCGGATCGCAGTTCACCATCACCCGCAACTGACCACCGCCAGGAGAACACGCCATCCCTTCGGGGGTGGCGTGTTCCCGTCTCTCAGTACACGCCCATCGACGCCGCCGACCGCGATCACGGCGGATCGAGCGCGTCGCGGACCGAGTGACAAGGGTTGATTGACTGGACGGCATGAGTGCGCTCGCCTCCGTTTCCTGGCCGCCTGCTCCGATCCGGACCGCGAGGCTCGTGCTTCGTGCGTCCGAGGCTCGGGACCGGCCCACCTTCGTCGAGTTGCTGGCCTCGCCCGAGGTCCACACCTATCTCGGTGGGCCGCAACCGCGTGAGCAGCTCGAGCGCGACCTGCCCGGCGTGCCCGAGTCGTGGCCCGGCAGCTTCGTCGTCGAGCTCGACGGGGCGATGATCGGCCAGATCCTCCTGCGGCGGCCGCACCGGCATCGTCCGGCCGCGCTGGGGATGGTCGATCTCGGCTATCTGTTCCTGCCCCGGGTCTGGGGTTCCGGTTATGCCGCCGAGGCCTGTGCGGCGGCGCTCGACTGGGTCGGCGAGCCGGTCGTGCTGGTCACCCAGAGCGCCAACCTCTCCTCGATGCGCCTGGCCGCGAAGCTCGGGTTCGCCGAGGTGGAGCGTTTCCACGCCTGGGACGCCGAGCAGTGGCTCGGCCGGCGGGGGTGACGAACGTCGCTGTCATTGACACGTCAATTATCGGCATGATTGACGTGTCAATTACAGGCGAGGGGGAGTCATGCAGTTCGGGATCTTCGGCGTGGGCGACCTGGCGCGCGATCCGGTCTCCGGTGAGACGCCCAGTGAGCACGAGCGCCTCCGGCGCATCACCGAGTACGCCGTCCACGCCGAGCAGGTCGGGCTCGACGTGTTCGCGTTCGGCGAGCACCACAACCCGCCGTTCGTGGCGTCGTCGCCGACCACGCTGCTCGGCTACGTCGCGGCCCGGACCAGCCGGATCATCCTGTCCACGTCGACCACGCTGATCACCACCAACGACCCGGTGAAGATCGCCGAGGACTACGCGATGCTCCAGCATCTGGCCGGCGGCCGGGTCGACCTCATGCTCGGCCGGGGCAACACCGGCCCGGTCTATCCCTGGTTCGGCAAGGACATCCGGGCCGGCATCCCGCTCACCGTGGAGAACTACGCGCTGATCCGCCGTCTGTGGCGGGAGGAGAGCGTCGACTGGTCGGGCAAGTACCGCACGCCGCTCCAGGCCTTCACGTCCACGCCGCGCCCGCTCGACGGTGTGCCGCCGTTCGTCTGGCACGGCTCCATCCGCAGCACGGAGATCGCCGAACAGGCCGCGTACTACGGCGACGGCTTCTTCCACAACAACATCTTCTGGCCGCCGTCGCACACCGGCCGGATGATCCGCCTCTACCGCGAGCGCTTCGAGCACTACGGGCACGGCCCGGCCGACACGGCGATCGTCGGCCTGGGCGGCCAGTTCTTCGTCAAGGACAACTCGCAGGACGCGCTCCGCGAGTTCCGGCCCTACTTCGACAATTCCCCGGTGTACGGCGGTGGGCCGTCCCTGGAGGAGATGATCCGGCAGACTCCGCTCTCGGTCGGCAGCCCGCAGCAGGTCATCGACCAGATCCTGGGCTTCCGCGAATACGCCGGCGACTATCAGCGCCAGCTCTTCGTCCTGGACGGCATGGGCATCCCGCACGCCGAGGTCCTGCACCAGCTCGACCGCCTGGGCGAGATCGTCCCGGCCCTGCGCAAGGAGTTCGCCGTGGGCCGCCCCGCGCACATCCCGGACGCGCCCACCCACGAGTCGCTCAAGGCCGCCGGCCACCAGATGTTCAACTCGCCCAGGTGATCGACTTGCGGGCGGGAGGGCCGGATGAACGTGTCGTGAAAAGACGCATATCGATGGAGATCCGGCGTCCGTAGTGGAGGTAGCGTCCGGTCGGTGACACCCCGCATGTTCCCTGTGCGTTTCCAGATCCTCGGCCCGGTACGTATGTGGCGCGACGGTGCCGAGCTCGACCTCGGCCCCCGTCAGCGGCGCACGATGCTCGCCCTGCTGCTCGCCTGCGCCCCGCACCCGGTCGGGCTGTCGGAGCTGGTCGAGCTGCTCTGGGAACAGGATCCGCCGGCGCACGCGGTCAACCTGGTCCACCGGCACGTCGGGCGGCTGCGCCGCGAATGCGAGCCCGGCCTGCCCAACCGGGCCAGCGGACGGTTCCTCCGGCCCAACGGTGGCGGGTACAGCATGGCGGTCGACGCCGGATCGCTCGACCTGCTGGCCTTCCGTGAGCTGGCCGGAAGGGCGGAGCTCGAGTCGCCCGGTGGCGCCCTGCCGCTCTACGCCGAGGCGTTGCGGTGCTGGAAGGGACCGGTGGCGGCGGACCTCGACCCGCACAGCCGGGCTCATCCGGCCTTCGTCGCGATCGAGCGCGAGTACGCGGCCGTGGTCGAGGCGTTCTCGGCCGCCGCGCTGATGCTCGGGCAGGCCCGGATGGCGTTGCCGGCGCTGGCCGAGGCGGCCGACCGGCATCCGTACGACGAGGCCGTGCAGGCCCGCTATCTGCTGGTCCTGGCCGCCTCGGGCCGGCAGGGCGACGCGGTGGCCCGTTACGAGCAGGTGCGGCGCCGGCTCGGCGAGGAGCTCGGCGTCGATCCGGGCGCCGAGCTGCGCCAGGCGTACGAGCAAGTGTTGCGCCAGCAGTTCCCGGCCGCCCCCGCCCGCACCGTTCCGGCCCAGCTCCCGCCGGCCCCGCCGTTCACCGGCCGGGCCACTCTCACGGCCCAGGTGCGCGGTCCGGTGACCGCCCTGTCCGGTCTGCCCGGCTCGGGCAAGACCGCGCTGGCCGTGCACGTCGCGCACCGGCTCGCCCCGCACTATCCGGACGGGCAGCTCCACATCGGTCTGCGCGGCTTCGATCAGGCGCGGCCGGCCGTCACCACCGATGACGCCCTGCACGACCTCCTCACCGCCCTGGGCGTGGAGTCCGGCGAGATGCCGGCCTCCCGGGCGGCCCGGACCGGCCTCTACCGCAGCCTCCTGGCCGGCAAGCGGATGCTGCTGGTGCTCGACGACGCCCGCGACGCCGATCAGGTGGCCGACCTGCTGCCGGGCACCGACCGCTGTCTGGCCCTGGTCACCAGCCGGCGCAAGCTGACCCGGCTGCGCACCTCGGCCGGGGCGCACCTGCTGACCGTCGGGCTGCCCACGCCGGACGAGGCGCGGGCGCAGCTGGCCACGCATGTGGGCCCGGAGCGGGCCGCCGCCGAGCCCGCGGCCCTGGACGCGATCGTCGCCCAGTGCGGCGGCCTGCCGCTCGCGCTCGCGCTGGCCGGGGCGCGCCTGGCCGCCCACCCCGAGCTGAGCGCGGCCGAGGTGGCGGGTGAGCTGCGTGAGCCGGGCCGCTACGAGTACGGCGAGGTGGCCGACGGTCTGCGGGCCGCGTTCGCCGGCTCGTACCGGCGTCTCAGCGTGCCCGCGGCGCGATTGTTCCGGATGTTGTCCTGCCATTCAGAAGATGAAGTCTCGGTGCCCGTCGCGGTCGCCGTCAGCGGGCTGCCGGCGGTCACCGCGCATGCCCTGCTGGCCGAGCTGGACCGGGCCGGGCTGGTCGCCGAGAGACGCGACGGCCGCTATCTGTGGCATCGGCTGATCCGGGCATATGCCGGCGAACTTCGCCGCCGGGCGACGGGACGGCAAATAGGAAATGAAGTGACCTGTCGGCCGCTTCCGGTCACAAATATGTCACTGCTGTCCTCGTAGCGTCACCGCTCGTGATCCATGAGAATCCCGAATCACGCATGGCCGAGGTGCACGCCATCCACGCGGCGCCGCTCCTGCGTTTCCTGCTCAGCCTGACCCGCAACGAGCGGCACACCGCCGAGGACCTGGTGCAGGAGACGATGGTCCGCGCCTGGCAGCATCTGGAGTCGCTGCCCGAGGAGGAGGAGAACGCGCGGCGCTGGCTGTTCACGGTGGCCCGCCGCATCGCCATCGACGCGGCCCGGATGCGGCAGGTGCGGCCGGCCGAGGTGAGCCTGCTCGAGGCGCTCGACCTGGCCACCGACGACCACACCACCAACAACGCCCTGGCCAACCACACGCTCCAGGAGGCGTTCACCGCGCTGACCGATGCCCACCGGGCCATCCTGCACGAGCTGTACCTGCGCGGGGCCTCGGCCGACGAGGCCGCCGCCAAGCTCGGTGTGCCGGTCGGCACGGTGAAGTCCCGGGCCTACTACGCGCTCCGGTCGCTGCGCAGCGCGCTCGACGAGGCGGCCTGAGACACGTCGGTCACGGTCAGCGTCCGCAGCTGCTCCACCGTGGGCGACGCGAGCGCCCGCAAGCGACCGGCCTGCCTGGTGATCGCGTCGTCCAGCACCTGCCGGGCGTACCGGCCGTTGCCGAAGGTGGCGGTGCGCGGCACCCGCTCGAAGTGCTCGCGCAGCGCCACCAGCGTCTCGCCCGGGCATTCGTAGCCACCGGAGGCGGCGAGCCGCTGGAAGATGGCGACCAGCTCGTCCGGGCTGTAGTTGGCGAAGTGGATACGCCGCGAGAAGCGGGACGCCAGGCCGGCGTTGGCGGCCAGGAACGCCTCGATCTCGCGTTCGTAGCCGGCCGCGATCACCACCACCTCGTCGCGGTGGTCCTCCATCAGCTTGACCAGCGTGTCGATGGCCTCCCGGCCGAAGTCGTTCTGGGCGCCGGCCGGGGCCAGGGTGTACGCCTCGTCGATGAACAGCACGCCGCCGCGCGCCCGCTCGAACGCCTCCCGGGTGCGGTGCGCCGTGTGCCCGATGTACTCGCCGACCAGATCGGCCCGGGCCACCTCGACGAACTGGCCACCGGCGAGCACGCCGAGCGCGGTCAGCAGGTCGCCGTAGAGCCGGGCCACAGTGGTCTTGCCGGTGCCGGGCGGCCCCGAGAAGACCAGATGCCGCGACAGCGACGGCGCCGGCAGCCCGGCCGCCAACCGGGCCCGGGTCGTCGAGAGCAGGTCGATCAGGTCGGAGACCTCACGCTTGACCGCGCCCAGGCCGATCATGCTCTGCAGGTCGCCGAGCAGGCGCTCGACCTCACCGGCCTGCTCGTGGCCGGCCCGCACCCCGGACGCGGCCGGGGTGCCGAGGTCCTGCGGGAGCAGCTGGGCCAGCTCGACCCCGGACGACGAGCCGCCCTGGGACAGCCGGAACGCCTGCCGCCCGACCATTTCCTCGAACACCTTGCGGGCCACCCGGGCGTTGCCGAAGTTGGCGTCCCGCACCATGCCGTCGAACAGCCCGGCCAGCGCGACCCGGGTGTCGTACTCGAGCGCGTAGTGGTGGCTGCGGCACATCCGCTCGACGATGGTGACCAGCTCACCGGTCGAGTAGCTCTCGAACTCGACGGTCTTGGAGAACCGGGAGGCGAGGCCGGGGTTGGCGTTCAGGAAGGCCCGCATCTGCGCCGAGTAGCCGGCCACGATCACCACCACCTCGTCGCGGTGGTCCTCCATCAGCTTGACCAGCGTGTCGACCGCCTCCCGCCCGAAGTCGTGGCCGGAGCCACCCTCCACCGGCGCCAGCGTGTACGCCTCGTCGATGAACAGCACCCCGCCGATCGCCTCGGTGAACTTCTCGGCCGTCTTCACCGCCGTGCCGCCGATGTGCTCGGCGACCAGGTCGGCCCGGGCCACCTCGACGAGCTGGCCCGACTTGAGGGCGCCCAGCGCGGCCAGGATCTTGCCGTAGAGCCGGGCCACCGTGGTCTTGCCGGTGCCGGGCGCGCCGGCGAAGACCATGTGGCGCGACATCGGCGGCGCCGGCAGCCCGGCCGCGGCCCGGCGGGCGGCCACCCGGTGCAGGCCGACGAGCGTGGCCACCTCCTGCTTCACCCCGGCCAGGCCCACCAGTTCGTCCAGCTCGGCCAGCAGGGGAGCGGCCGCGTCGCTGTCCGCCGCGGCCGGCTTGGGCGGTGCGGTCTCGGCCGCGGTGGTGTCGGACGGGACGTCACCCTGGACGCGGCTGCGCACGGAGGTCACCGTGGCGCCGGCCTCGGCCAGCACACCGGACTCCGTGGCGCCGCCGATGTCGCAGCCGGTCAGCAGCACCGTGGCGCCGGTGGCGACGGTGATGCCGTGCCGGCCGTCCCGCACGGTCAGCTCCACCGCCTCCAGGCCGGCGCCCGCGCCGACCGCGATCCCGGCCACCCGGCACCGCTCGACGCGACCCCGGCGCACGATCGGCCGGGCCCGCTCGGCCACCTGGAGACCGTGCTCGGCGCAGTCCCGGACGGTCAGATCCTCCAGGGCCGGTGCGGCGCCGCCGGTGAGCGCGACCGCCGTACGACCGCCGCTGATTTTTGTGCCTCTGACCAGGCCGGCCGCCGAGCCGGTGAACAACAGGCCGGGCTCCTCCCCGGCGGTGATCTCGCCACCCTCGAAGGCCGGGCGCGCCCGGTCGCCGACGGCCACGGCGGCGGCGCCCGTACGTTCGACGGCGCATTCGCCGAACTCGCCGGCGCCCTCCTCGACGAGCAGGACGCCGTGCCCGCCGGCCGACCTGATCCGGGTGCGGGTCACCACCGGCGTGGCACGGCCGGACACGACGACGCCGTGCCCGCCGATCGCGCGCAGCTCACAGTCCTCGAGCACCGGGCGGCCCCCGGTGACAACCACGCCGGCGCCCGGCGTGTCGTGCACCGTCGTCCCGGTCAGCCGGGGCGCGCTGTCGTCCTCGACCGCGACGGCGGGACCGTCCGCGGCGCTGATGTCGCACCGCTGCAACGTGCCGCGGCCGCCACGGGTGCTGAGAACGGCCGATCCGCGGACGTCGGTGATCGTGCACGCCCGCAACACCGGGTCGGCGCCGCCGGTCGCGACGAGGGCCGACCCGCCGATCTCGCGCAGCGTGCAGCCGGTGAGGGCGGCCTGGCCGGTCTTCTCGACCAGCACCCCGGCGCCCGTGGGATTGCGCACCTCGCAGTCGGTCATCTCGAGCCGCCCGCCCGGCGCGTGCACCGCCACCACGCCGTGCGCGCGCACCGCACAGTCGGCGAACGTGGCCGCGCCCCGGCCCACCTGCACGGTGGGCAGGTCGGGGCCACCGCCGACCAGCACCAGCCCGCGCAGGACGGTCGAGCCGCCGGCCGCGTAGACGGCGACCCCGTCGCCACCGTCCACAGTGACCGTTCCGCGCCCGTCCTCGGCCACCACTGTCACATCACCGGCCAGGCGCAGCTGCTCCCGGTAGACGCCGGGCTGCACCACGATCGTCGCGCCGGGCGCGGCCACCGCGAGGGCGGCCGAGATGCTCGACTCGCAGCCGGGCTCGGTCTGCGACACCGACACCACGCTGTTGCTCACGCTGCCCCACTCTCTCGTTTCCGGTAGCGCCGCCCCGCGTCGTCCAGTCCGGGCGCGAACCGCGTCCGCGGGCGGCCCCGGCCATCCGCGCGCGGCACGTCCCGCAGCCGGGACAGGATGCGGTCGAGGTCGTCGCCGCCACCGCGCCGCACCGAGGCCAGATCACGCAGCAGCACGCGGGGCGGCGCCTGATCGGGACGATCCACGGCGAGCACGGTGAAGCGGCTGCCGGGCGGGAACAACGCGGCCGCGTCACCGACGTCGAGGCCGGCCACCCGGCGAGCGCTGACCGACCAGATCGCGACTTCGACAGTGGTCTCCGGATCCGGCGCGGAGGGGGAGAGGCCGACATCGAGAAAGGCGGGTTCGACAAGCTCGTCGCCGGCCCGATAGCCGGACACGGCGGCGTCCCCGGCCGAGCAACTCTGAAAGACAGGACCGAAGACCGAGGGAAGGCGCTGGAGCCCGTACGTCGCGGTCCGCGCGAGGACGACCGCATGCTCACGATCGGCGTCGTCCCCGCCACCGCGCAGAACGTCGTTGACGGCGTCCCGCTCCTCCAGCAGATAGGCGCGTACGGCCACCAGCCCCGCCGTGATGTCGGCCGCCGACCCAGCCACGGCCCGCAGCCCCGGATCCTCGGAGAGCCGCCGCGCCACGATGCGCGCGTGAGCGTCGTAGCGCCCGTTGAGCACTTGCCGCACCGCACTCCGATCAGCCTCGGCCGCCGGCAGCCACAGAGCGTCCGGGGCCGCCAGCCCTTCGCCGGACGCCTCCTCGCCGCCTGACACCGCCGCCGGCCGCGGACCGGCGCCCGCGCCCCCGCTCGCCAGACCAGCGCCCACGCCCGTTCCTGCACCAGCACCCGTTCCCGCGCCCACGCCCGTTCCCGCGCCCACGCCCGTTCCCGCGCCCACGCCCGTTCCCGCGCCCACGCCCGTTCCCGCGCCCACGCCCGTGCCCGTGCCCGCGCCCGTGCCCGTGCCCGCGCCCATGCCCGTTCCCGCGCCCGTGCCCGCAGCCGTTCCCGCGCCCGTGGCCGCCAGACCCGCGCCCGCCGGCGAGGTCGGTGTAGGCGCGTTGGGCGATGGAGCGCCTAGGGGCTGGGCCGGCATTGCGGCATTTGTCGGTGCGGCGGCGGATGACGCAGCCGGAGGCGCGGTCGACGCGGCACTTGTGCGCGCGGCTGACGTGGCAGCCGCCGCGGCCGCCGACGTTGTCCGGAGGATCGCGAAGACCCGTGCCCACCGCTCCGGCGCCAGCAAGGCGACGACATCGGCGTCGACGGGCAGAGGCTTCCCCGCGGACAGGACGACGTCGGCCTTCGGCGCCTCGGGCATCGACGGAGCTTCCGGAACCACCAGCGCTTCCGGAACCTTCGCGACCGGCAGATCGCCGGGCATCGCGGATGCCGTCGCGACCGGGGAAACCGCCGAGAGGAGCGGCGGCGCGTCCGGAAGGTCGTGAACCTCTGAGGGCTCCAGGGGCCGGGGAAGGGCCGAGGGTCCTGCCGGCGTGTCGAGGTCCGGGGTGACGACGATCAACGGGGTGTGCGGTGTCAGGCCGGCCGGTGGCACCGGCCAGACCGGGCCCAGGGCGTCGACGCGCCGGTGCGTGGATCGGGGGTGGACGCGATGGAACGAGCCCAGCGCCAACCCGGTGGCGGTGAAACGGATGCCGGTGCCGGCAACGACCACCGGATGGCCCAGCGCGTCCGCCAGTGAGCCCAGCAGCATCGTCATCGCCGGGCCCGGTGCCACCGGTCCGTGTGGCACCACCAGCATCGTTCGGCCGGCCGGGGCGATCGCGGCGAGGTGGGCGGCGAGCGCGGCCGGCCGCACGGGGCGGCCCTCCACCCGAAATCCCGCGGCGTCCACGGCCAGATCGACCAGGAAAGTTCCCGGCAAACGAAGGGAGATCGCCTTCGTGAAGCTCCAGCCGCCGGGAGTGGCCGAGCCCGGGGTGTCCGGCCGCTCGTCCGAGCCGTGGGCCGGCGGCTCGGCCGGGGGAGGGGGCGGGAGTGAGGGCTGGAAGCGCAGGACCGGGCGGGTTGCGGGCAGGTCGATGAAACCGCTGTCGGCGGGGAGTCGCACCAGACCGTTGTTCATGTCGAGAAGGACGACGGCTGGGGGGACGCCGAAGTTCACCGGGCGTAGAGACGGGTGAGGGCCCGGTGCACCCCGACCGCGTCCACCTCGGGAGCCCGGTGTCCGGCCGCCCTGATGTGGGCCAGCAGGGCGGGGTCCGGCGCCAGGTCGTGCTTGGCCAGGTAGTAGGCGGTCGCCTCGGGCCACACCCAGCGGCCGTCCGTGTGGAAGCCGACCGGCACCACCGGGCCCAGCACCGGGGCGGCCACGTCCTCGGTCAGCTCCGGGCTGATCAGCAGTGGCGTCCCGGACCGGAGGTAGTCGAGCACCTGCTCCTTGTCGTCCTCGGGTGGCGGCTCGCTCTTGTCGAAGACCTGGGCCACCTCGATCGGTGTGGGCGGCGCCGAGGCGTACAACAGAGCGCTGAAACCCAATGCCGTGCGCTGGAAAGCCGGCAGGGCGCCGGAATCGGTGAAGACGTCCACCTGCGGGTCGGTCTCGCCGGCCGCGGTCAAGGCGTCCTGGAGCGCCGGCGCGATCGCGGCGATCCGGTCACCGGCGGCGGTGGTCTGTACGAGGTAGACGCGGCGCGGCGGTGGCCACGGCGTGGTCCGGGCCGGGAAGCGCCAGGCACGCCAGACCGCCACGACCGGCAGGCCGGGCGCGGCGGCCCGCAGCGCCTCGTCGATCGCGTCGGCGCCGCCCGGACCGTCGTAGGGAGCGGTCAGGTCGAGGCTGTACGGGACGGAGTCGCCGTGTTCGGCCAGCGTGTCGGGGCCGACCGGCGCGAGCGCGAACCAGAGCTGCTCCTCGGCCGTGGACACGATCAGCCCGGCCACCGCGTCGGCGTCGGCGCCGCTCTCGGCCAGCAGGTCGGCGTCGGCCGCGGTGACTGTCACGCGGCCGGTCAGGGCGGCGAAGGTGACCGCCTGGGCGACGGCCGCCGTGTCGCCGTCGGCGAGCCAGCGCCGGGCCTCGGCGGTGAGCTCGCCGGGCAGCCGGCCGGCGGTGCGCAGCAGCAGCCCGTGCAGGGCGGCGATCCGGGTCATGGGCGGTCCTCTTCTCGAGCGAATTCCTGAGCGGCTTGTACGACGCCGGAGATGGTGGCGCCAGGAGCCGAGGCGACGGCCAGCAGCGAGGCGACGAAGTTCAGCGCGTCCGGACCGGCCGGCAGGCCGCGCGCGAGGTAGGGCCGGGCGATCGCGTCGACCAGCCGGACGCGGGCGTCCGGGCCGGACGGCACGGGGCCGTGTCGCGGTTGCGGCGTGTGCGGTATCGCGTCGGCGAGGTCCCGCAGCGCGGCGTCCAGGTCGCGGGTGTCGGAGAACGACGACAGCCGCAGATAGTCGTCGCGGGCCTGCTGGGCGGCGGCCAGGATCCGCGGGAAGCCGCGCCGGGCCGGATCGTCGAGCGGCCGGTCCGCGAACGAGCGGACGTAGGCGGTGAGCGCGGCCAGGATCCGCCGGTCGGCCCGGGCCAGCGCGGCGCGGACGTCGGCGAGGCGCGCGAGCAGATGGTCACCCGGGTCGCGGCCGGCGAGCGCGGCCGCCTCGGCGTCCATCGACGCCACCTGCCGCAGCGTGGTCAGCAGATCGCGTGACCAGCGCTGGTCGACGTCCAGCCCGGCCAGCCGCTGTTCCAGGGCGACGACCTCGGGCGACAGGCCCAGATCGGCCAGGGCGGGCGCCAGCACCGGATGCCAGGTCTCCACCGGTGGGTCGTTGAGCGTCGTGGTCATCTCCTGGCGGATCGCCTTGAGCTCGCGCTTCGGGCCGGTGTCGCGGCGCATGGCGTCGATCTGCGCGGTCAGCCGGTTCAGCTCGCCCGGCGACAGCTTGATCGACTCGGTGAGGGCGTACGTGCCGGGAATCGCCGGTCCGGCGACGTTCGGCAGCGGGCCCTCCGATCCGGTGACGTGGTCGATCAGGTCCTGGATCTCGGCCTCGCCGTCCAGCACCTCCTGGAGGCGTGTGCGCAGGTGGGTGGCGGCGGAGATCCAGTCGCGGGTTCCCGACGCCGAGGCGGTGCGCGTCTCGTCGTACTCGGCGAGGACGGCCATCCAGTCCAGGACGGCCCGGCGGACGCGGTCGTGGTCGCCGGCCGCGAGCAGCCTCTTGACGCGCTCGATCTGGAACAGCCATTCGGTGGGTGCCTCGAACTGCTGGCGGCGCCAGGTGCTGACTGGTCCCGGCTGTGCTTGGGCTTGGCCGTCGGCGGGGTCCTGGGCGGCGGCGCCGGAGACCATCATCCAGCGTTCGGCTTTGCCGGTGCGCATGCCGCGGTGTTCCAGGTAGACGGTCTTCATGCCGAGCAGGGCGGGCATCTCGATGGCGCCGCTCTCCATGCCGACCGCGACGGCGTCGTGTTTCTCCCGGAGCCGGTCGAGGACGAAGAGCTGTTGCGAGCGGTCGAGCGAGACACCCGGCAGCAGCGTCTTCCAGAACTGCACGAGGCTCTTGTCGCGCAGGTCGGCGAAGGCTGGACCGGGATCGTCGCCGACCAGCACGACCTGCGCGTCCTGGAAGTGGTCGACGAGCTGGCGGAGCATGCCGTCGAACATGTCGAGCTCGGGATAGGCGCCGCCGGCGTTGAGCCCCGAGCGCCGCACCCACAGCAGCACGACCGGCTTGTCGGTGGTCAGGCCGAGCTTCGCGTCGACGGCGGCGGACAGCTCGGCCGCGCGCGGCACGTCGGACAGCACCGCCTTGCGCAGATCGGCGCGGGCCGAGTCCTCGCCGTCCAGGAACCGGGTCGCCACGGCCTCGTGCGTCCGGCTGACCTGCCGCTTATATCCGGTGCCGCCGGTGTCGAAGGTGTGCTCCACGGTGATCCGGTCGCCCGGGATTCCCATCGCCTCGAGGTCGGCCTTCAGCCGTTGTGCCTTGGCCAGGCCGTCGGCGATGAGGTCGACGGCCGGTTTCCGTACGCCTGGTTCGACGTTTTCGAGCGCACGGCGCTCGTCCAGGAAATACGTGAGGTCGTGCTCGATCACGAGGTTCGACGGCCCGGCGGTGAGGTGCATCGCGGCCGCGTGGATCGGCGCCTCGCCCGAGAAGTGCGCGTGGATGACGTGCGCGTCCGCCGGATGCCGGACCGGGTGCGGGTCCGGCTTGGGCCGGTCGCGCGCCGCCTGGACGAGCGCGTCGACGTCCTCGGGGTCACGGGCCGCCCCGCGCCGTCGCGGCCGGCTGACGGCCGCCGCGTCGTCGTCCAGGTGCGGCTCGCCGTGCCAGGCGAACGTGTACTGCTCGCGCAGCACGGAGTCGTACAGCCAGTCGTGGTCGGCCGTCCGTTCCGCGGTCTGCTCGACGGCGGTCAGGATGGCGTTGGTGCGGGCCACGAACGTGGGCTGGTCGATGTCGCCGTCGCGCTCGGCGGCCGCCCAGTCGTCGACCAGGGCGGTCAGCGCGGGCTCGCCGGACCGCTCCCGCCACGCGTCGCGCAGCACGCGCGAGCGGTCGGCCGGCCGGGGCGCGGCGGCGAGGCGCTCCTCGACCGCCGGGGCCGGTGTCTCGTCGCCGAGCGCCACCCACGTGGCCTGATAGTCGTCGAGGTTGCGGTAGTGCTGTTGCAAGGCCGTCCAGAACTCGCCCTCCCGCTTGTCACGCTGGGCCGCCTTCGCCTCCCAGTCCTGCCGGACGGCCGGCTCGTCGCTGCCGTTGGCCTTGTAGCGGGCGCCCGCCTCGGCGTCGGCGGCGCTGACGAACGCGTCCGCCTTGGCCTTGAGATCCTTCTCGGCGGTGACCAGGGCCTCGAACGCCTCCACGGCCGAGGTGGGGGCGCCGTGCCCGATCCCGAGGATGCGGCGGGCCTCGGCCAGGCCGGTGCGTACGACGAGGCGTACCTCCTTGCCCTCGGCGTCGGCCGACGGACTGGAGCCGGAGGCGTGCCCGGTCAGGGTGCCGGACAGCACGGGCCGGGTCACGTACTCGATGAGCACCGACGGGTTCTCGGGCTTCTCGTTGCCGAACGAGGTCGCGCCGCTGTCCTCGCCGCTGGCCAGCGCGGTGGTGTCACCGCTGACCGGGCCGGTGCCCGTGTTCTCCAGGGCCTGGTACGGATCGCCCATGTATCCCTTGCCGAGCAGCAGGCGCGGCGTCTGACTCGACACGTTCTGCTGGTTGAGGGCGGTGCCGGCGCTGGTCAGGCTCTGCCCGATGTGCTCGCGGTAGACAGTGGAGTCCATTCCGGCCAGCCGCGCCGCGACCGGGACGAGCCCGACCTTCGGCAGCAGCTTGCGCATCAGCACGTCGGTGGCGGGCACACCGGGCAGGTCGAGCATGTCGGCCGAGAGCAGCTGGGCGGCGTTGGGCAGCAGCACGTCCGGGGTCAGCCCGGAGCGCACCTGGTGGGCGGGCGGATATCCGGCCTCGCGGAGGCGGTGGCTGGCTCGTTCCAGCATCGCGGTCGCCATGTCCTGCAACGATTTCGCCGAGCCGATGTCCTCGGGTGTGAAGTGGGGCGGCACGAGCAGGCCGTTGCGGGTGTCCCAGCCGGGCTCGTCGCCCTCGGTGGCCCGCGGCCGATAGGCGCCGGCGGAGTCCAGCCGGGCGGGCGCGTGACTGCTTGATTTCGTACGGAGGTCGCCCGCCCACCGGTCGACGGTCACATTCTCCTGGAACGTGACGGTGCCGTCGGGCACCGCCCGGCCGCGGTGGTAGACCTTGAGCTCGAAGGTGGGGCGCAGCACGATGCGGGCCTTGACCCCGCGGGCCGAGCTGATGTTGTTGTCGCGCTGCTCGGTCTCGACGATCGACGTGTGCCCGGTCTGGTGGCTCGACGCGTACTGGTGCCCGGCCCCGATCGCGGCCTGCTTGCCGTCGGTGTTGACGATGCCGGTGCCGGCCGCGCCCACGAAGCCCTGGCCGCCGCGGGCGGTCCGCACGAGCTTGCCCGAGCCCCGGGTGCCGACCGTGCGCACGTCGACGTCGTCGTGGTCGGCCTGGAAGCTGTCGAAGACCACTTGCTCCTCGAGGCGCGCCTCCAGACGTACGTCGTAGAGGTGTTGAGTGACTTTGCCCGTCTCGGCGTGGATGAGGGAGACGCCGCCGTCGAACAGGTTGCCCCACGAGCGCTTCACGCCGGCCCGGGTGAGCATCTGAAGCATCCGGTTGCGGTTGAGCATCGGGTCGGCGAGGCCCTTGCCGGTGAGCGAGTCCAGCACGGGCTGGAGCATCCGCTGCCGCTCCGGATGGTCGGCGATCGCCTTCTCGAGCGCCCGGGTGGCCGGCTTGACCAGCGACGGGACCTCGCGGAAGACCTGGAGGCCCTGGCCCGGGGAGCGGCCGGGCGGCAGGCTCACCCCGGTCCGGCGCACCTGCTCGGTGAAGTCCGGCCGTGGCCGCGGGCCGTGCGGCACGCTGCGCCCGTCGTCGCCGGTCGTCAGCAGCCCGGCCTTGATCGCCTGGGCCTCGGTGAGACGCAGATAGACGCCGTTGCGGACGACCGCGCTGTGCTGAACCGTCTTGTGGTGCTCCCACGCCGAGGGTTGCAGGGGCCCCGGCACCATCGACTTCGGGAAACGAGCCGGCGCGCCCACCTCGGCCGCCGCGGTCAGGCGCAGGTCGGCCACGACCAGGTAGGTGCGGGCCTTGCCCTTGCGGTTGTTCACATTGCGCTCGGTGAAGCCGCCGACCTTGTCCTTGCTCCGCCGCAGCCGGTAGCTCAGGATCCGCTGATAGCCGGCCTGGCCGGTGGCGCCGCCGCCGAAACGGTCCTGCTCGGTGCCGGGCCGGCGCAGCCCGAGGCCGCCGGCGATCCGGGCCAGGAACTGCCGCTCGCGGGTCGACGATCCGGTCACCTGGGTTCCCCCGCCCGGAGCGTTCTCGCTGGTGGTCTCGGCGTAGGCGGCGACGATGCGGGGGTTGACGACCCGGGCCGCGACCGCCACGTCGAGCTGGCCGCCGTCGTCCATCGTGGTCAGTGGCTCCGGGCTCCACTGGGCCTCGGTCATGGTGGCCAGGTTGGCGGTCTGCCGGTTGACGGTGAGCCGGTCGTGCAGCTCGGCCCAGACCGGCATGCCCTCGGCCATCGCCTCGTCGCCGCGCAGGCCGCCGAGCTGCCGGCCGGACTGGCGGCCGCCGTAGTTCTGTGTGTCGCGAGCGGCCCGGCGGACCAGGTCGAGCGCGGTCCTGGCGCCGGGCATCGACTCGACGTACTGCCACTCGCCGACGGTCTTGTCGTGGCCGGACCGGTCGACGAAGCCGCGCAGGTCGCCCAGATCGGTGGCGGTGCGCCGTTCCAGGGTGCGGCTCTCCTGGTCCTCGACCTTGATCGGGTGGGCGTCGAGGACGTCCTCGGAGACGGCGCTCTTCGCGTAGAGGACGCGCACCGGCCGGCTCTCGGTGAGCCGGTAGCGGGGCACGGCGCGGCCGCGGACCTCGACGTCGTCGCGTTCGAAGCCGGGCGCGGGCGTGTGCCGGCTGCCCTTGACCGTCCGGCCGAAACCCACCCGCGAGCCGCGGTCACGCCCGAGACCCGTCCGATAGGTGTAGACGGTCACCTCCAGTTCGAGCTGACCCTCGTACGCCTCCGAATCGGGGGTGCCGCCGTGCAGTGCGGTCTCCTGCCCGCTGGTCTCGACCGCGCCGTCCAGCCCCCATCGGCGGTTCGCCTCGAGACCGGCGCCCCCGGTCAGGCCGGTGTTCACCACGCTGCCGGGGAAACGGCCGATGTACGCCCCCTCGACCGCGAAGGCCGCCCGCCACTGGCTCCCGGCCGACGTGCCGTCCTGCTCGCCCGAGGACTGGAAATTGCGGACGGCGACGCCGGTCTGCGTGCCCTTGTAGCGCAGGTCGCCCGGGTGCCGCGCCTTCACGTGCACCACCACGTGCCGGTCGTGGAAGGCGCCGGTGCGGGTCAGCACCGCGCTGACGCCGCCGTTGAGCAGGGCGGTGTAGTTCTGCCGCAGGGCCGGGGCCGACAGCACCCGGTCGAGTTCGGCCTGGTTGCGCTGGCGCTCGGCGGCCGAACTGGCCAGGCCCATCTTCTTGGCCACACCGGCGGTGCGGAAGCGTGGCAGGAAACCGCCGCCGACCCCGCGCACCAGCGACTCCGAGCGGCCCAGCAGGTCGCGGAAGCGGCTCATGCCGAGCGGCATGGCGTGGCCGCCGTGCTCGGCGAAGACCGGGGCCGACCGGGGCGCCGGGTCGTCGGCCGGGTCCGCCGGCGCCGGCGGGTTCAGCAGCTCGGCCAGCTTGTCCTGGGGCAGCCGGCTCAGCACGGTCAGCTCCACCTCGACCGGGCCCGCGCCCGGGGTGCGCCGCATCGGATGGCGCAGCGCGTTGAGACGTACGGCCGGATCGATCTTGACCTTGATTTTTAGCTCGGTGAGGGTGTTGGGCACGTCCTTGAACTCGGTGCCGGTGCGGCTGGTGCTGCTCTGCCGCGCCGACGTGGCGGTGGTGCGGCGGAAACCGGCCGAGATGCGGGCCTGCACCCAGGCCAGGCCGAAACCCCAGCGGATCGGCACCACGCTGCCCCCACCGCCCACCTGGCTGGAGTGCTGCTGCTTGCCGGTCTCGGTGATGCCCGGCTGCCACCGGAACGACGACTTGGCCACGTCGGCCACCGTGCGGATGCCGGTCACCCGCGCCGTCATCTCCAGGCCGACGGCCTGACGGCGCGACGGGCTGAGGATCAGTGGCGAGTGGGCCGGGCTCTCCAGGGCGGGCATGAGCTGACCGAGGATGTTCTGCTCGGTCAGCAGGGAACGCACCTGCTCGCGGCTGATGCTGCCGGTGTCGGCGACGCCGGTCCTCCGCAGCTTGGCCAGAATCTGCTCGGCGGCCTCGTTCCAGGTGATGGTGCCGGTGGCGTCCGGGTCGAGCTTGGCGTCGAGGATGCGGACCGGGCTGGTGTTCTCGACCAGGGTGGCGATGTCGAAGTCGCCGTCGGTGCGGCTCTCGTCGCGGGGCCGCGCCTGGGCGATGTCCTGAAGGGCGTAGAAGACGACATCGGTGGTGAACTCGCGGCCGTTCACCGCGAAGCGGACCGGCGACCGTACGAGGTCGGCGGTCTTGCCGCCCCGCACGTTGTGCGAGTCGAAGACGGTGGCGCTCGACTCGGTGTTCTCGGTGGCCTGGGCCAGCGCGACCTCGCCGTAGACGCCGCCGCCGGGCCCGAACCGGCCGCCGACGGTGACGCCGGTGCCGACGGTGAGGCTCTCGCCCGAGGTCTGCGTCGCGCGCATCGCCGTGGTGGCGTCGATCCGGGTGTCGTACTTGGTGCCCTCGAGCGGGACGACGGTCTCCGAGCCGGTGATCCGGGTCGGGGTGACGGTGACGCTGTGCCAGCGGCCCCAGCCGTCCTTGACGTCGAAGGTGCGGCCGCCGGTGCCGAAGAAGGACTGGAGGTCGGTGCGGAGCGCGTGCTCGATCCCGCTCGTGTCGACGGTGACGGCGTTGCGGCCACCGGGCGTCAGCCGGGCCAGATGCGGGTTGACGCGGGCCCGGACGTCGGCCCGCGCGGCGTCGGTGACCGAAGTGACGAGCGCGTCCAGGTCGGCCGGGCCGGCCACCTCGTACAGCAGCTCGGGGTGGGTGGCGTAGCGGCCCAGCTCGGGCGGGGCGAGGGTGAGGCCGGTGGGATCGCCGGGAGCGTCCTCGGCGGTGATGCCCTCGAACGGGCGCTCGTCGTTGACGACGTCCCAGGGGTCGCCGTCGCCGGTGAAGAGCTGCCAGGAGCGGCCGTCCACCGAGACGGGGGCGCCGGGACGGGTCACGGCGCCGACCCGGACGTGCCCGTCCGGGGTCAGCACGTCCTGGCCGGTGGCGGCGGCCAGGCGCTGGGCGAACTCGGCCGAGACCTCGCCGTTGTAGCAGGCGAGCAGGGTGATCGTGTCGTTGACGGGTCCGAGCAGCTGGGCCACCTGCTCGGGAGTGAGCATTGTGGTGCCGCCGTCGGCGGCCGGCGCCCGCACCAGGGGCCGGTCGCCGGGAACGCCGTGGACCATCACGACCGGGCCGCCGTTCGGTGGCAGCACGGTGCGGCCGGCGATCGACGCCAGGTCGTCGTCGGAGAGCAGCGTGAGGTTGCGCCGGCCGTCCAGCGGCCGGGGCCGATGGTTCTTGACCGTGACCGCCCGCGCCTTCTTGCTCTTGCTCTTCCCGGGCGGCGTCTGGTTGCGGGCGGCCTCGTCCAGCGCGGCCAGCCGCTCGTCGAGCGCGGTGGTGTCGCCGAAGCGGGACCGGCCGGCGTAGTCGTCGCGGGCGCGGGCCAGCGCACCGTGGAAACCGGCCAGCGGCGCCCGCGACCGCGGATGGGCCGGGTCCAGGGCGGTGTCCACGGCCGCGGTCAGCCCGTCGCGGACCCGCTCGTCGAGCCGCCGAAGGTCGGCCCGCAGCTCGGCCAGCTCGTCCCGGAACAGGTCGGTGGTGGCCGGGTCCTCGCCGGCCCGCCGGGTCACGTCGTCGAGCCGGTCGGCCAGCTCGCCGATCCGGTCGAGAGTGTCGAGCCGCGGCTTCGACCAGGCCTGTTCGGGCCCGTCCAGGGCGGCGCCGGTCTCCTCGATGCGCAGGCCCAGATCGAGGACGTCCGGCCACAGGCCCATGTCGGCGAGGCCGACCGGCCGGGCCGGAACCCACTTCTCGGCCGGCGGATCGGCCCGGGTGGCGGCCAGCTCGTCGCGGATCGCGGTGAGGTCGCGCTTCGGCCCGGGCTCGTCCCGCATGGCGTCGATCTGCGCGCTCAGCCGGTCCAGCTCGCCCGGCGACAGCTTGATCGAGTCGGTGATCGCATAGGTGCCGGGGATCTGATTCGCGGGCACGTTCGGCAGCGGGCCGGCCTGGCCGGTGAGGTGGTCGATCAGATCCCGTACCTCCACCTCACCGTCCAGCACCTCCCGCAGTCGTTCGCGCAGGCTCGCGGCGGCGTCGATCCAGTCGCGGCCGCCCTCGGTGGACGCCGTGCGCGTCTCGTCGTACTCGTTCAGCACGGCGAGCCAGTCGTACAAGGCGCGCTCGATCTGATCGGGGTCCGTGAGCCGCTTGACGCGCTCGATCTGGAACAGCCATTCGGTGGGTGCCTCGAACTGCTGGCGGCGCCAGGTGCTGACTGGTCCCGGCTGTGCTTGGGCTTGGCCGTCGGCGGGGTCCTGGGCGGCGGCGCCGGAGACCATCATCCAGCGTTCGGCTTTGCCGGTGCGCATGCCGCGGTGTTCCAGGTAGACGGTCTTCATGCCGAGCAGGGCGGGCATCTCGATGGCGCCGCTCTCCATGCCGACCGCGACGGCGTCGTGTTTCTCCCGGAGCCGGTCGAGGACGAAGAGCTGCTCGGCCCGGTTGAGGGGCGGCTGCCCCGGTAGCAGGGTCTTCCAGAACTGGACGAGGCTGTCGCCGCTGAGGTCGGCGAAGGCCGGGCCGGGATCGTCGCCGACGAGCACGACCTGCTTCTCCCCGCCGAAATGGTCGGCGATCTGGCGGAGCATGCCGTCGAACATGTCGAGCTCGGGATAGGCGCCACCGGCGTTCAGACCCGATCGCCGCACCCACAGCAGCACGACCGGCTTGTCCCCGCCGAACTTGGCGTCGAGCGCGGCCGACAGCTGATCCGCCCGCGGAACATCGCTCAAAACCTTGTCCCGCAACGTCTGCCGGGCCGCGCCCTCATCCGCGAGGAACCGTTCCGCGACCGTCTCGTGCGTGCGGCTCACCGCGCGTTTCCACCCGGTCCCGCCGGTATCGAACGTCTCCTCGATCGTCACCCGCTCCGGCGGCACACCCATCGCCAGCACGTCATCCCGCAACCGCCGCGCCTTGGCCACGCCTTCGGCGATCAGATCAACAGCCGGTTTCCGTACGCCTGGTTCGACGCTCTCGAGTGCACGCCGCTCGTCCAGGAAATACGTGAGATCGTGTTCGATCACCAGGTCGGCCGGCGCCCCGGCCAGATGCATGGCGGCGGCGTGGATGGGCGCCTCACCGGAGAAATGCGCGTGGATGACATGCGCGTCCCGCGGATGCTTGACCGGATGCGGCGCCGGAACGTCCCGTCCTTTGGCAGCCTCGACAAGCGCGGCCACATCCTCCGGGTGCCGGGCGCCGCCCCGCCGCCGGGGCCGGTCGATGGTCCCGTCGTCGTTCATCCGGGGCCGGTTCTGCCAGACATGCCGGTAGCGCTCGTGCAGGACGGCGTCCCGCAGCCACCCGTCGTCCTGCCCGGCCGCGGCCAGGATCCCATCGGTGTGCGCGACGAAGTCACTCTGCTCGAGCCCGCCGTCGTTGTCCCGCTCGGCATCCGCCCAGGCATCGAGCAAGGCGGCGACGTCGGCCGCCCCACCGCGCCGCCCCCACTCGGCCCGGATATCGTCCACCGCGCCCAAAGTCAGCCCTGTCGGGTCATGCGGAGCGTCGGCGGCGGTGATGCCCTCGAAGGGCCGCACATCGTTGACGACATCCCAGGAGTCGCCGTCTCCCGTGAAGAGCAGCCATGGCCGTTCCCCGACCGAGATCGGCTGCCCCGGCCGGCTGACCGCCCCCACCCGAACGTCCCCGGAGGGAGTCAGCACATCCCGCCCGGTGGCGGCGGAGAGCCGCTCAGCGAACTCGGCCGAGACTTCCCCGTCGTAGCAGGCGAGAAGCGTGACAGGCCCGTCGACGGGCGTAGGACCGAGCAGCTCAGCCACTTGCTCCGGCGTGAGCGCGACGGTGCCTCTCCCGCCATCCTCCCGCCGGACCGGCACGTTCACCGCGACCGGCCCGCCGGCGGGCGCGCCGTGCACCATGACAACCGCCCCACCACCGGCGGGAAGAACCGAACGTCCTCCGATCAGCGCCAGATCCTCATCGGACACGAGCGTGATCCCACTCCGCCCATCCGGCCCAGGGCCCACCGCGAGCGGCACCCCGTCCGCAAGCCATCCCCCGTCCTCACTCCGGACAAGACTGCCAACCCCACCACCCAGCACCGCCCCGGCTCCCACCGGCGCCGCGCCTTCCGCTGCTGTCGTGCCTTCCGTCGGCGTCGTGCCTTCCGTCGGCGCTGTTCCTTCCGCCGGCGTTGTGCCTTCTGTGGGGGCCGTGCCGTCCGCCGGTGCTGTTCCTTCCGCGGGCTTCGGCACCCCGCCGACCTCGCCCGGCCCGATCGCGGCGGGCCCATCGTTCGTGAGCGCTTGCCCATCCGCGCCCACCTCCACACGACCATTTGCAGGCGCATGGCCGTCGGCGTTGCCCGGATCGCTCACATTCGAAGGGCCGTTCGGGTGCGTTCGCTCATCCGCGAACATGGGAGTGCCCGACCCTGTGGAAGACTCCGTGCCGCCGAGCCCCAGATTCGATCCCGCGCCGATCGTCTCGGCACTGGGCGAAAGCCCCACCCTACCCCCGATCGACCCAGGCGAGACCGGCCGCGCCCGATTGTCCCCGGCATTGGCCTGCGACGAACCCGCCCCGCCAGCCGACGAGCCTCCCTGCCCCGGCGCCCCTTGCCCGCTGCCGGACGATGGCCCTTGCGCCGGCGTCCCTTGCCCGCCGGCAGATGACGGCCCCTGTCCGGGAGTCCCTTGCCCGGCGACGGAGATTGGTCCTTGTCCGGGAGTCCCTTGCCCGCCGACGGAGGTTGGCCCCTGCTCGGACATTTCTTGCCCGGCGGCAGGTGACGGCGCCTGAGTCAGCGCTGCCAGTCCATCCGGCGATGACGGGTCCTGAGCCGCTGGGCCCTGCCCGGAGACTGTGGAAGGGGCGTTTCCCGGCGTTTCCCCTTCAGATACGGATGGCGGCGGCACGTCCTGAACAATTGCCGCTCCCTGCGGACTTCCCTCTTGACCGCCGGTGGCCTCGCCGCTCTCCGGCCCCGAAGTCTGCGCTGGACCGTCGTTCTGCGCGCCGCTGTGGTTGGTTCCAGTGCTCGGTGCGCTGCCGTTGGGCGCGGTGGTGTCGTGCGCGTTGGTGGTGACGGTGTCAGGCGGGTCGGTGTTGAGCGGGCCGCTGTTGTTCGTGGCATTCGGTTGTGTGGTGGTGTGGGTGTTCGAGTTTGGGGCATCCGGGTTCTCGGAAGTGGTGACGCCCGGGCGAGGGTCGGAAGGCGGTGCTGTCGGGACGTCGGTCACGGGGGTGGGGGTGTCGGCGGCCTGAGGGATATTTCCCGATTTCTCGGGGTCGGATAGTGGGTTGTGGTCGCCGGCGTCGAAGTCGTGGCGCATGGCGTGGCCCAGCTTTTCGCCGGCGAACTCGAAGGAACCCGAGGTCAAGCCGGACAAGGCCGCGCCGTGGATGTTTCCGCCCTGGCTCCAGTCGATCTCCTCGCCCTGGCTGACCGCCCAGAGGATCTCGGTCAGCACCTCGGTGCTCATCTCGTGGGCGGCGTTCTCGGCGTACTCCCGAGCGAAGTTTCCCACCTGCACATGCCGTGGCGTCGGCGCCGGGTCCGGGCCGCCCTTGGTCACCGGTGTGGGGGCCGGATCAGGCTTGGGCGACGGCGCGGGATCCGGCCTGGGTGTGGGTGCCGGGTCGGGCTTGGGTGTGGGTGCCGGGTCCGGTTTTGGTGCGGGCGCCGGATCGGGCTTGGGCGTGAGGGCTGGGTCGGGCGTGGGCGTGGGGTCGGGCTTGGGTGTGGGGGCTGGGTCGGGCGTGGGCGTGGGGTCGGGCTTGGGTGTGGGGGTCGGGTCTGGTTTGGGGTCGGGGGTAGGGGTGGGGTCGGGCTTGGGGGTGGGGGAGACATCCGGCTTGGGGACGGGGGTGGGGGTGTCCGGCTTGGGGTCGGGAAGGTTCAGGAGGTCGTCGGGGAGGCCGTCTTTGCCGAAGAGCTTTTTCAGCAACGTGGCGGCGGCGCCGCCGGCTGCGCCCAGCAGGAGGCCTACGGCGCCGCCCAAGGAGCCGACGGCGGCGGCGTCTCGGACCTTGTTCCAGTCGATGGAGTCTCGGTGGCCCTCCTGGATCTGGATGGTCTGCACCACCAGGTCCATCAGGACCTGCATGCCGATGCCGGCCACCTGTGAGGTCACCACGGCGACGATCGCGCGGGCCAGCCACGCCCAGATCTTGAAGCGGCCCACCAGGAAGCGGGTGGCCAGGGCCGAGAGCGCGCCGGGGAAGAAGAACGCGATCGCCATCGCGATCAGGAACTCGATCATCAGCTCGATCAGAGTGGCGATGATCATGAGCTTGGCGTACTCGACCTCGGTGGCCGCGTCGTCCATGTCGTCGCCGAGGCGGTTCACGTAGCGCGAGGACAAGCCGATGAAGCCGGGGTCGTTCGTGTATTCCTGGAGGGCGTCGACGACGGCGGCGTTCGCCTCGCCCTCCACGGCTGAGTCGATCTCGGTGATCGCCTTGGTGAACAGCGGGAGGATCTTCGCGATCTCCTCGGCCGCCTGCCGGTGCACCTGGGCCAGTTGCCAGAGCTTGTCCTCGTCGGTGCCGGGGAACTGCTCCCCGGACAGCCAGAACTGGAAGTTGTTCAGCTCATCCGACACGTCCATGCCCATGACCGGCCCGCCCGCCTCAGTGGTGGGTGGTGGAAGGCCCGTTGGTGGACTCGGTGACGTTGTCCTCCTCGGCCTTCGCGAAGAAGTCGGCCATCTCCTTGGTGGCGCCCACGTCACCGTGCGCCGCCCGCTCGATCATGGCGAGCAGGCTCTTCGTGATCTCCGGCGATTGCGTGACCAGCTGCACCACGTACTCGTCGAGATCCGAATTGCGCTGATGAAGCACGACCTGGCCGACTCCGGACACACCGGCCTCGTACGCCTCGATGGCCTGCTTGATCTCCTGGGCGGCGTGCCGGAGGGCCGGGCTGTTCAGGTCCTCCGTGCTGGCGCCGACACGGGCCGGGCTCACCGGCGGTCGCCCGGCCGGTGGGCCTTCGCCTCGTCGAAGACCTGGGTGATCTCGCGCATGGTGGCGTCGAAGTCGACCGGGCCGGTCAGCATGTCGAGCACCGGCATGCCACCCGGAAGCAGTTCGGCGAACAGGCTTGCCGCCTGCTGCCGGGCGTCGTGCTGGGCCGCGCGTACGGTCTCGGCGACGAGCGAGCCGAGCTCGGCCGGCGCCATCGTGCGGTAGGCGCCGGTCAGGAACTTCACCTCGGTCGGCTCGCCCTGCGCGTTCACCGTCACGCTGAGCGCGCGGTTCTTCGCGACGACGGTCGTGGCAGCCTCGGCCATCCGCGCCTCGAAGCCGGCGACCTTCGCCTTGTGCTGCTCGAACTCGGCCATCGCCTGCTCGAGCCGGTTCTCCAGGGGACTGCTCATCGTCTCTCCGTTCAGTAGCCGCGGTTGCCGGCCCGGCCGCCGCCGCGGGCCGGGGTGTGCGGTGTGGCGGGCTGCCTCGGCGCCGGCGCCCACGGGTCGCGCTCGGTGCTGTCGACGTCGCCGTGCTCGTCGCGGCCGACCACGGCCGGGGAGACGTCCGGGTCGGTGCCCCAGACCTCCTCGTCCTCGGCCAGCCAGGTGGTGCGCTCCCGCTCCTTCTCCTGGTTGCCACCCATCTGGCCCATGCCGCCCATCGGCGGCATCATGGGCGGATATCCGCCGCCGGCGCCCGGTGTGAGCGCCGACGCGGCGGTCCCCGCGGCCACCCCGGCCGCGCCCGCGCCGAGCGCCCCGATCGGCGTCCCGGAGTCGGCCGACCCGCCCAGACCGCCGCCGCCCAGACCGCCACCGCCCAGGCCGCCGCCGCCGCTCAAACCGCCGCCCAGGCCACCACCGCCGCCCAGACCACCGCCGCCCAGACCACCGCCGCCGAGCCCGCCACCCAGACCACCGCCACCGCCACCGGCGCCGCCGGTCGCCCAGGTGCCGTTGCCGCCGTACGCGCCGGTGCCGAAGTCCATCCCGGTCGTGTCGAGCGAGGTCCCGAGCGGCCCCACGTTGAAGCCGTTGGGCGGCTGGTTGTGGCTCACCGGCAGCGAGGCGCCGTCGCCGCCGAAGCCGTATCCGCCGTTCCCATCGGTGGCGCCACCGCCTATGTCCCCGATGCTGGTCCCGTCGCCACCGAGCCCACCGGGGTCACCGCTGAACCCGCCACCGCTGGTCCCGCCGCCAAGACCGCCACCACCCAGGCCGCCACCACCCAGGCCGCCACCAAGACCGCCACCGAGGCCGCCGCCGCCAAGACCACCGCCGGGGCTGCCGGCGAAGCCCGCGCCCGGAGTGCCGCCGGTGCCATCGAAACCGGGTGTCTCGCCGGTGGCCCCGCCGAAGCCAGGCCCGTCGTCCCCGCCAGGGTTGCCGCTGAAGCCCGCGCCGGGCAGGCCGGCGCCCGCGCCCCCGCCGATCGCGCCCGCGGTTCCGCCGCCGTTGGGGCCGCCGCCGCCCGTCGCCGACCCGAAGGACGGCACGTTGCCGGTAGCTCCGCCGTTACCGGCGAGGCTGCCCAGGTCCACAGTGGCTGGACCACCGGTGCCGCCGATCGTGGCTCCCGGCGTTCCGCCGCCGGTCATGCCACCGCCCGCGCCCTCCCCATCCTCGCCACCGGTGAAGTCGGTCAGCCCGTCCAGCGTCGGCCCGTTGTTCCCCTGGCCGTTGCGAGTAACCGTCGCGCCGTTGCGCCCACCGGTGGTGAAGGCTCCGAGCCCGCCGACCCCGCCCGCGCCGAACGCTCCTCCGCCCCCGCCGGTTCCGCTGCCGTCGCCGTTCAGCCCACCGAGCCCGTCACCGGTCGCCGAGAAGATGTTGTTCGGCCCCTGGCCGCCGAAGCCGGACGCGTCGACGGTGCCCCCCGGGTTGTTGCCGCCGCCGGTAAAACCGCCGCCCCCGGTAAAACCGCCGCCGCCGGTAGAACCGCCACCGGTGGAACCACCGTTGTTGCCACCCCCGTTGGGACCGCCGCCGAAGATGTTGTTGGGGTCGAAGTTGGCGCCGCCACCGCCGCCACCCCCGCCGCCACCGTTGAGCCCTCCGTTGTTGCCGCCGTTGTTCCCACCCAGGATGTCGTTGATGTCGATCTTGCCGTCGCCGTTGGTGTCGGTGAGCCCGCCGGTTCCCGGCCCGTTGGCCCCACCGGTCGTCGTCGGGTTGTCGGTCGGCGGTGGCACGAACGTCCGCGTCTCGTGCATGTTCATGCGGGTCTTGTCGAAACTGTCCCGCAGCGCCGTCACCTGCGTCTTGATCGTGCTGTCGAGGTTGGCCGCGTTGCTCACCCAGAAGTTCTGCATGTCGGTGTTCAGGCCGCCGACCCCCTGGTTGAGGAAGTCGTACCCCTTCTCGCCGTTGCCGAAGTTCAGGTTGAACACCCAGCTCGTCACCGTGCCGGTGGCCGCCGGCTGCCCGTTCATCGCCTGCGCCTGGGCCTTGAGCTGGCTGACCACGTCGTTGACCATCTTCGACGGGTCGGGCTTGTGGTAATAGAAGTCGTCCCAGGCGTTGCGCACCTGCGTCCAGAACGTGCGCACCGCCGTGGCGTTGTCGTGCAACATCTGGACCCAGTCCTGGTTGGTCTTCAGGTCCGTCTGGAGCAGCTTCAGCTCGTCCCGCATGTTCTCCAGCGTCTCGACGAACGCTCCCGCGGCCGTACCCTTGAAGCCTGTGTCCGGCCCGTCGACCTTGCCGATCTCGGCTTGCAGGCGCTGGATGGCCTGGCCCAGCCAGGTCCAGAGGTTGTAATAGGTCTCGGCCGCCTGGTCGAGCGAGTCCGCGTTGAGCACCGTGCCCGTCGGCCCGCTTTCGAGGGCCTTGTTGGTGCTGGTGAGGAATTCGTTGACGTACTTGTCGTGTGGTGAGTCCCCGCCGCCGAGGTACCAGTTGATCTCGCCATCGAAGATCAGATAGTTGTCGGGGTTGTCGACCTGGACCGGCACCGGATAGCCCATGTAGCCGGAGACGTAGCCCTGCCGGGTGCCGCCGTCCAGCTTGCGATAGAGGGCGAACTTGTTCTCGCCGGGGTTGTCGGCCGGCGGCTTGCCCTCGATGTGGACGTTGGTGATGCTGATCCAGTTCATGCCGAGGAAGTGCTTGCGGTCCATCGGATCCGCGCCGAGCACGATGTTCAGGCCCGATTCCCACGGCTTGTTCTGATCCAGTGGCTGCGTCATCACTATCTCCGGCGGCGGGGACTCGAAGAAATCAGGAAGTAGGACCGGTGTAGCGCCCGTACTCGGTGAGCGACATGTTGTTCAGCTCGACGTTGTCGCCCGACGCGAGGATCTGGTCGAGCCGCTGTGCATAGGTGTCGAGCTTGACGTCGAACTGGCCGAGCTTCGTGTCGACCTGGCCGCCGATGGTGGTGATCCGGGTCTTCAGGTTGCCGCCGGACTGGAAGTTGGCATGGCCGGGAACGACCGCGAGGTTGTTCACCGGGTGGCCGTGCGGGTGGCTCTCGTCGTTGGGGTTCACGCCGCCGCGTACGACCGAGATCTGGTTTCGCACGCCCATCAGCTGGTCGCGGACGGTCGAGATGAAGGACTCGTCGATCTTGATTGGCCCGGGCATGGTGCCTCCTGGTCATCGGGTGCGTGTACGGGCGGGAGCATCCGCCCGTACACACGGAAATGAGGTCAGCGGCGGAAGAGCGACGCGCCCGCGGCGTCGGTGTGCACGTAGTTCTCGCCGATGCGGCCGAGGCTCTGTCCCTTGATGCCGAGGGCGTCCTGCATCTCGGTCATGCCCTGGTTCCAGAGGAGCTGGGCCTCGTCGTAGCTGTCGATGGCGGTACCGGAGTTGACCGCCTTGAACCGCTCGGCCGCGCCCTGCAGCGTCTGGAGCGAGGCCTGGAGCTTCTCGGTGACGCTGCGCAGGGCCTGCACGCCGTCGTCGCCCACCTGGGGCATGTACGAATACGTAGCCATGATTGCCGTCCTTGAAGAGGGGAAGGGGTCAGGTCCAGCTCGCCGAGACTTCGCCCTGTGCGGCGAGCGCGGCGGCGTCGTCCTCGGTGTTGGCGGTCAGCTTGGAGAACTGGACCATGCTCTCGTCGATCATGTTGAGGGCGTTGTGGATCTTCAGGAGGCCCTGCATCCACTCGCCGAGGCCGTCGCTGAACTTGCCCGACGCCACGCCGCTCCAGCCGCCGACGAGCGACGCCTGGGTGGTGCTGACCGAGTTGTGCGCGGCCTGCTGGTCGTCGGCCGCCTGCTTGAACGCGTTGATGAGGGCGACAGTGGTCGCCTCATCGATGTCCAAGTTGCCGTTTGCCATCTACCTCTCCTTTTCGTGGCGGGCCCGGATCATCCGAGCACCATCGCCGTCCCCAACGCGGGCCCGGTCGGCAGCAGGTCGAGCAGCCGGGGCGGTACCGGTCGGGTGTCCGAGGCGGGGAATCCGAGGCGGGCGGCGGACGCGGTGTCGGTCACCGGGTACTTCACGCCCGCGTCGGTCACCAGATAGCGGACGGCACCGAGCGCCTGTCCGAACCGGCTCGCCGCGACCAGCCCGCCCTGGCCGGGTTCGACCGACACGGCGGCCGCGGTCCGCGAGGTGCGGTGCAGGGCCACGCCGTCGGTCACCGCGCCGGCGCCGCTCACCGGCCGGCCGGCGACGATCTCGACGCGGCCGTCGGTCATCGACTGCCGGGCACACCACGTGGTTCCCGGCGGCGGCGAGGGCAGAATCCGGGGCAGTTCCAGGGGTACGCCTGTCGGCAGCACCGGAGACGCGGAGACCGGCAGACCGGCCAGCGCGGCCAGGCTGATCTCCCGCGGCCGGACCGGCCCACGGTAGAGCTTCGCGGTCTCCGGGTCGGCGGTCACGATCGCGTAGGCGAGCGTGCCGAGCGGGCTGAGCCCGTCGGCCCGGAGCAGATAGGTGCGGTGGTCGACCGCGGTGAAGATCTCACCGATCCGGCTGGGCTGCCCGTCGATCGCGGGACCGGGGCGGCCCCGGCCCGCCACGTCCACCGGGCCCAGGTCGGGACCGGCCGGCACGGCCTCGAGCCAGATGTCCTCGACCGGCAGGCCCGGCCCGTCGGCGCCGAGCACCCGCGGCAGCCAGGCGGTCGCGAGCCGCAGCCGATATCCGCGCCAGAGCAGGTAGCGGCGGTCGCCGGAGGAGGCCAGCACGGCTTCGTCCGGGGACGGCGCGGAAGCGGGATAGGCCTTACCGATGGCGAGGGTCGTGGCGGTCGTGGTCCGACCGGTCTGGTCCTGGGCCGACGCCGCGCACACCGTCCACATCTGACCGGCGACCTGACCGGCGGCGGGCAGCGCGTCGGGCGCGCCGACGATGCCGACCGGCTGCCCGTGCGGCACGTCGCCCAGCGAGCGCCGCGACACCGAGACCACCTTCGGCTCGGACGAGGAGACCAGGCGGGCCGAGGCGTAGTTGAGGACCGGACGCAGCGTGCCCGAGACATACAGATAACGGCTGCCGGTCTCCTTCTCGACGATCAGCACCCCGGGCTTCTGCCAGCTGCTGGCGCCGCCCGGCTTGAGCAGCCCGAAGACGGTGAAGCCGGCCACCACCAGGGCGGTCACGAGCAGTCCGGAGAGCGTGCCGACGACCATGCGCCGGTGCGGGTTCTCCGGCGCGTCGGCGTCGGCCACGACGAGGGCGGTGACGAGCCGGCTCCAGACGTACGACTGTGCCTGAACCTGATCGCGACGGGACTGCACGTCAGCCCCCGATGGCCCGGGCGAAGCCGTAGAGGTCGAGCACGGCGGCCAGGATCGGCAGCAGCGCGACCGTGGCCAGCAGCTGGGTGATGTCGCCGACGCGGCCCCACACGGGCATGAGGCGGCGGTTCGGCAGCCGCCGGGCCGCCACGTAGAGCAGGACGGCCGCGGCGACGACACACGAAGGGACAACGGCGAGTCGCACGACCGCGGATGCCGCCACGAGCGCGATCAGAGCGATGGCGACCACGCCCGCGGCCGCGGGAAGAGCCACCGCCAGCCGGTGCCGCCCGCTGGTCATCGGCCGCGCGGCCAGCAGCCGGACCAGCGCGACCAGCCCCACCAGCGTGTACCCGGCCCAGCCCCGGCCCGGCGCGACCAGCAGCAGCCCGGCCACGGCGGCGACGGCCAGACCGGTGTGCAGCCCGGTCATATATCCGTCGGCCACCGCGGCCCGCCGCATCAGCGGCTCGCTGGGCTCGGGCTCGATGTCCTCCTGGAGCTCCTCGGGCTTGGCCGGCAACGGGTTCAGCCGGATCCGGGCCAGCCGGAACGCGGTCACCGGCACCACCGCCGTCGCGATCGTCGCGACCACGGCCACGACCGCGCCCGCCTCCCGCCCGGTCAGCCCGGCGAAGGCGGCCAGTCCCGCCCCGAGCGCCGACAGCGTAGCCGCGGTGGTGACCGCGGCCGCCGCCGGCGCCGCGTGGCCGACCAGCACCCCGCCGGCGACACCGAGCACGGCGACGATCACCGCCGCGGTGAAGACCTGCGCCGAGCCGAGATGCAGCGGCGCGCTCGCGGTGACCGTGTCCGGTGCGACCAGGCCGGCCAGGGCGCCGAAGACCAGCCCGCCGGCGGCCGCGACCAGGCCGAACAGCCGGTCGCCGAAGGACCGGGTGAAGATCGCCCCGGCCGCGGTGAGCAGCAGGGCGAGCACGGCGGCGACGATCGCCCGGGGCAGCGTCGGCCCGGCCGTGGCGAGCCCGAGAACCCCGGTGGCGAGCACGACGGCCAGCGCGCCGGCCGCCGCCCACCGGGTCATCTCCGGGCGCCACGCGCCGGGGCGGTCGCGGACGCCGGTGGCCAGGCCGTCGGCCAGGTCGTCGAAGTGCACCGGCGGGATCTGCTCCGAACGCGGGCGCAGATGCAGCACGGTGCCGTCGGTCAGGCCGGACGAGCCGACCGTGGCGTCCTCGTCCAGCGCGGCCCCGCCGAGCCGCTGGAGCACCCAGCCGCCGTGGGCCAGGCCGGCGTCGGCCACGCCGTCGCCGAGCTGATGGAGCAGCACGGGAAGCAGATCGGCCACCACGACCTGGGGTGGCACGGCGATCTCGAGCTGGCGGTCCGGGCCGCACACGACGAGCCGGCACATCTCCGCGGGTGCGGTGACGGTCATGGACAGCAGACGGCCGGGCCGGTCGCTCAGTTCAACCGATCGCGAAAATTGTGCGCGCGATGACCTTCGCGCCGTCTCCGGCCGTCTGCTCTGCGAGGACCGATCGGAGGCTAGTCATGACCACTGTGCTGTTCCGGCGGCCGGCGCGACGCAACGGCCCGGCCATGCCCAGCGGCGAGCTGCAGCTCCAGGAGCCGCCGGCGCTGCCGGAGATCCAGAACAACGGCCTGCGGCAGGCCATGCTGGTCCTGCCCATGGCGCTGATGTCCGGCGTGATGATGCTCGTCTTCCTGGGCCCGCGCAGCGGCGCGCTCACCTGGCTGATCCTGGGCATGCTGGTGATGGCGATGGGCGGCATGGTGGTCGCCCAGGTGGCCTTCGGCAGCGCCGACCGGCGCAACCGGATCGGCGGCGACCGCCGCGACTACCTGCGCTATCTGGCCCAGAACAGGCGGCGGATCCGGCAGAGCGTGACCCGGCAGCGGGAGGCCGCCGACTGGCAGCATCCCGATCCACGGTCGCTGTGGTCGCTGGTGATGACCACCCGCCGCTGGGAGCGGCGCCCCACCCACCCCGACTTCCTGGAAGTACGGATGGGCACCGGCGAGCAACGGCTCGCGACCCGGATCGTGCCCATGCAGACCAAACCGATCGAGGACCTGGAGCCGCTGGCGGCCAAGTCGCTGCGCCGCTTCATCCGCGCCTACACGACCCTGGCCGACCAGCCGGTGGCGCTGTTCCTGCGCGGCTTCGCCCAGATCCGGGTCAGCGGCCCCGACCGCGAGGAGAACCGTGCCTTCCTGCGCGCGGTGCTGACGCAGCTGGCCGCGTTCCACGCGCCGGAGGAGGTACGCCTCGCGTTCTGCGTCGACGAGGCCGGCGCCCGGGAGTGGCAGTGGGCCAAGTGGCTGCCGCACGCCCAGCATCCGTCCGATCAGGACGGCGCGGGCGCGGCCCGGCTCGCGGCCGACAGCATCGAGGCGGTCGAGGCCCTGCTGGGCGAGGCGTTCCTGGCCCGGCCGCGGTTCGAGGCGAACGCGACGCCGAGCCGCGACGAGCCGTACGTGGTGATCGTCCGGGACGGCGGCCGGATGGGCAACGGCAACCGGATGGCGACCGCCGGATGCCGCAACGCGGTGCTCATCGACCTCGACGACCCCAGCCCCTCGACGACCAAGGGCGTTCTCAGCCTGTACGTCGAGGGGACCGACCTGACCATGCTGCGCCGCGACCGCGTCGGCGGTGAGGTCCGCACCCGGATGGCCGCTCCCGACCGGCTCGGGCGGCCGAGCGCCCGTGCGGTGGCGCGGCTGCTGTCGCCGTACCGCCTCGGCGTGGTGACCGAGACGACCGAGGACAGTCTCAAGACCAATTTCGATCTGGGTACGCTCCTCGGCATCCCCGACCTCAGCATGCTCGACCTGGCTGGGCTCTGGGCGCCGCGCTCGCCGAACGACCGGCTGCGGGTGCCGATCGGGGTCGACGCCGAGGGCGCCCCGGTCGAGCTCGACATCAAGGAGTCCGCCCTCGGCGGCATGGGCCCGCACGGCATGCTGATCGGCGCCACCGGCTCGGGCAAGAGTGAGCTGCTGCGCACGCTGGTCCTCGGCCTGGCCGCCACCCACCCGTCGGACACGCTCAACTTCGTGCTCGTCGACTTCAAGGGCGGCGCCACGTTCCTCGGGCTCGACCGGCTGCCGCACACGTCGGCCGTCATCACCAACCTGGCCGACGAGGCGGCGCTGGTCGGCCGCATGCAGGACGCGCTGCACGGCGAGATGGTGCGGCGGCAGGAGCTGCTGCGGGCGGCGGGCGGTTACAGCTCGGCGCTGGAGTACGAGCGGGCCCGGGCCCAGGGCGCGCCGCTCGATCCGCTGCCCACGCTGTTCGTGGTGGTCGACGAGTTCAGCGAGCTGCTGGCCGCGCACCGCGACTTCATCGAGCTGTTCGTCATGATCGGCCGGCTCGGCCGCTCGCTCGCCGTACACCTGCTGCTGGCCAGCCAGCGCGTCGACGACGGCCGCATCGGCCAGCTCGAATCGCACCTGTCCTACCGGATCGGCCTGCGCACGTTCTCGGCCATGGAGTCCCGCTCGGTCATCGGCGTCCCCGACGCCTACGAGCTTCCGCCCGCCCCCGGCAACGGCTACCTCCGGACCGACGTCTCCACCCTCATCAGGTTCAAGGCGGCGTACGTCTCCGGGGCGTACCGCCCGCGGAACGAGCGGGCCCCGCGGGAGATCGTCCAGCAACAGGTCGTCCCGTACACCTTGGAAGCCGTGGCGGCACGGACCCTTCCGGCCGTGCCCGAGGCGGACGAGCCTCAGGTCGAGGCGGCCGACCCGTCCGGGCACGACAGCGTGCTGTCGCTGGTCGTGGGCCAGCTCAGCGAGCGCGGCGCGCCGGCCCACCAGGTGTGGCTGCCGCCGCTGGGCGCCGCGCCCACCCTCGACCAGCTGCTGCCCACCCTGGCCCCCGACCCCGAGCTGGGCCTGTGCGCCCCGGAGTGGGCGGGCAGCGGCGCGCTGATCGCGCCCATCGGCTTCATCGACAAGCCCTTCGAGCAGGTACGCGATCTGCTGCTGGTCGAGCTGGCCGGCGTCGGCGGGCACGTCGGGATCGCGGGCGGCCCGCGCAGCGGCAAGAGCACCCTGATCCGCACGCTGATCTGCGCCCTCGCCCTGACCCACAGCCCGCGCGAGGTGCAGTTCTACTGTCTCGACTTCGGCGGTGGCGCGCTCAGCTCGATCGCCGGGCTGCCGCATGTCGGCAGCGTCGCCGGCCGGCTCGACGCCGACCGGGTCACCCGGACGGTGGCCGAGGTGACGGCGCTGATCACCGAGCGGGAGCGCCGCTTCGCCGAGCTGGGCGTCGACAGCATGGCCACGTACCGGCGGATGCGCGCCGACGGGCGGGTGGCCGGCGATCCGTACGGCGACGTCTTCCTGGTCGTGGACGGCTGGTTCACGCTGCGTTCGGAGTTCGAGTCGCTCGACCCGTCGATCCGCAAGATCGCCGCGCAGGGCCTGAACTACGGCATCCACCTGATGCTCACCACCGCCCGGTGGTCCGAGGTGTTCCACGGCATGCGCGACCAGATCGGCACCCGGCTCGAGCTGCGCCTGGGCGACCCGGTCGACTCCGCCGTCGACCTGCGGATGGCGGCCGCCGTCCCGCAGATCCCGGGCCGCGGCCTGACCGACGGCAAACTGCACTTCCTGGCCGCGTTGCCGCGCATCGACGGCGATCCCGATCCGGCGGGGCTGTCCGACGGCGTACGCGGGCTGGTCTCGATGTCCGATGAATTCTGGGATTTCGAGCCGGCCCCGCCGGTGCGGACCCTGCCCGCGGTGCTGCCGGCCGACGCCCTGCCCGAGCCCGACGGCGACGTGCGCGTCCCGCTCGGCCTCGACGAGGAACGGATGCAGCCGGTCTGGCACGACTTCAACGACCTGCCGCACCTGACCGTGCTCGGCGACGACGAGAGTGGCAAGACGAACGTGCTGCGGCACCTGGCCCAGTCGGTGGTCCAGCGGTATTCGCCGGAGCAGGCTCGCGTGATGTTCGTCGACTACCGGCGGCAGTTGTTCGACGCCGTGCCCGAGGAGTACCGGCTGGGCTACTCCGTCTCGGCCGACTCGACCGCGGCCACCGTGGCCGACGCCGTGGCCGGACTCAAGGGCCGTATGCCGGGCCCGGACATCACGCCGGAACAGCTGCGCCGCCGCGACTGGTGGACCGGGCCGCAGCTGTTCGTGCTGGTCGACGACTACGACCTGCTGGCCGGGCACGAGTCGCCGCTGCTGCCGTTGCTGCCCTATCTGGCCCAGGGTGCGGACATCGGCTTCCACCTGGTCGTCACCCGGGGCGCGGCCAACGTGCTGCGGATGTCGATGGACCCGGTGATCCGGCGCATGCAGGAGAGCAATACCCCCGACCTGGCGCTGTCGTGCCCGCCCAACGAGGGCCCGCTGCTGGGCAACACGCGGCCGCGGCAGCTTCCGCCGGGCCGGGCGCTGCTGTGCACCCGGCGCGGCGGCAAGCTCATCCAGACCGCGTACCGGCCGGTGGTCACGGACGCCAGCGCCGCCGGCGACCTCGCCGGATCGCGGTGACGATCAGGGCGGAGGCGGCCGCGGCGAGCACCGCGCCGGCCGCCACCGCCCCGGCCACGGCCTTCTCCGGCGGCACGGGCGCCGGCCGGGGCACGACGATCCGGGGTGCGACCAGGCCCGGCGCGTCGCCCGGGCCCACGGTCTCGTCGGCCACCGCCGCGTAGGCGTCCAGGGAACCCGCCCCGGCCGCCGTGGCCATAAGCCGCTGCCGCACCTGCGTCTGCTTCAGCTCCGGCCGGTAGGCGCGGACGAGGGCGGCGGCCGCGGCGACGTAGGCGGCCGCTACGGCCGGCCCGCCGACCAGGTAGTTACCGGTGCCGGACGGGCCGACGCTGTAGGCCCGGTCGCCGGGCGCCAGCAGATCGAGCCCCGAGCCGGGGGAGGGCGTCTCGGTGGCCGTGCCGGACTCGGCGATGCCGCCGACCGCTAGCACGTCCGGATCGCTGGCCGGATACCAGGCCTGTGGAGCGCGGGCGTCCTTCGGTGTCTCGTCGGAGACCGCGGCCACCACCACGATGTCCTTGGCCACGGCGGCCCGCACGGCTTGCCGGAGCGCCTGGTCCGGCGCCGGCGAGCCCACGCCGACCAGGATCACGTCGGCGCCGGCGGCGGTGGCGGCGGCCATGCCCTTGGCCATGGCCCCGGGCGGGATGCGGCCCTTGCCGTCCACGATCCGGACGGGCACCACCGTCGTCTCCGGCGCGACGCCGGCGAAGAGGCTGCCGGCAACCGGGCGCGCGGCGATCAGGGCGGCCAGGGCGGTGCCGCGGCCGTAGCAGTCGCTGTCGCCACGGCCGCCCCGCACCACGTCGGCGCCCCGGGCGACCGCGCCGCCGAGGCCCCCGCCGGCCGGGCTCACTCCCGTGTCGAGCACGGCCACGACCGTCCCGCGGCCCTTGGTCAGCGGCCACACGTCGGCCGGGCCGACCCGCCGGAAGGCCCACGACGTGCCGGCCGCCACGGTCGGCGACGGCCCGACACAGCCGTCGCTCACCTTGGGCAGGGCCGGTGGTTCGTCGGCCCGTGCGGCCAGGGCCGGCCCGGGTATGACGGCGGCCAGGGTGGACATCAGGGCGGTCGCCGCCCGAGCCGAGCGCGACCATCGTCGTGCCATCGGTGCCTTCCGTTCGTGCCGATACGCCGGTCGATCCCCGCAACGCAGACGTGCGGGGCGGGTTCAAAGTTCACCCCGTCTGCCGTAGAGTCCTGCTCGACACGCATCTGCCGGCGATCCCCACCGCCCGACCAGATGAGGAGTGTCACCCATGGATGTCAAGGACGCCCCGGCCGAGAAGAGCGCCTCCGTCTTCGAGGCCGCCCCGCCCGAGCTCCCGGCCTGGGAAGCGCCCAGCGCCGCCGAGCCCGCCGCCACCCCGATCGCCCCGGTCGCCGACAACCCGGCCGAGCGTCCCGCGCAGTGGGGCTGGCGGGGCCGGGCCAACCGGGTCACCGGCGGCCTGCTGAGCCTCGCGGCCAAGGACGACGAGCTGACCCACCGGGCCGCCCGCAAGCGGTTGCTGCGCTCATTCAGCCGCACGATGACGGTTGTCGTGGCCAACCCGAAGGGCGGGGCCGCGAAGACACCGACCTCCCTGCTGGCGGCGGCCACGCTCGGCTTCTACCGGGGCGGCTACACGCTCGCGTGGGACAACAACGAGACCCGCGGCACCCTGGGCCGGCGCGCCGAGGAGGGCACCCACCAGCAGACGGTCATCAACCTGCTGCACGACATCGAGGACTTCCTGTCCACCTCGGCCAGTGTCGGCAAGCTCTCCGGCTATCTGCGCCCGCAGAGCGCCCGCTTCGACGTGCTCGCCTCGGACGACGAGCCGGGCAGCATGGTGATCGTCGACGACGCCGCGTTCGGCAAGTTGTGGACCGCGCTGAGCCGCTACTACCGCCTCCTCGTGATCGACACGGGGAACAACGTGCGTGCCCCGAACTGGCGGGCCGCGACGGCCCTGGCCGACTGCCTGGTGGTGCCGACGACGGTCCAGCAGGACGTGGCCGAGAGCGGCCTGTGGATGCTCGACCACCTGTCCCGGAGCGGCTACGCCGAGCTGGCGGCGAACGCGGTGGCGGTGG
Organism: Actinoplanes sp. CA-131856; assembly: GCF_050956135.1. GTDB lineage: Bacteria > Actinomycetota > Actinomycetes > Mycobacteriales > Micromonosporaceae > Actinoplanes. Next base: position 1,304,244 of record NZ_CP191849.1, read on the forward strand.
TCTCCTGCGCCGACCCGAAAACCGACCCGAAGCTGCTGGACGAGATCGTCGAACGCTACCGGGCCGTGGTGCGGGACGTCGTGGTCATTCCGTACGACCCGTACGTGCGCTCGGGCGGCCGCATCGAATATCAGAACCTGGCCGAGGAGACCCGCCGTTCCTGGCTCCTGGCCTGCACCTCGATCATCGACTCCCTGGGCATCAGCGACCAGTAGCCCGGCCCACGCGCCGCCCGTTCGTCAGCCGGCCGCCCGCCCGCGGGCGGCCGCCAGGCGCCGCAGTGCCTCGCGGACGGCGTCGTCGGAGCGCCCGTCGTCCGCGGCCACCTCGCGCAGCAGAACCTGGGCCGGCCCGTCCACCCCGAGCACCCGGAACAGGGTGCCCGGCCCGAACTCCACGGTGGCGTCCGCCCGCGTCCGCCCACTGACCGACCACACCATCACCCCGGCATCACCCGGCGCCACATGCGCGGCGACCGCCGCCGAGGGGCCGGGAGTGGCCAGCACCTGCCCAGCCACCCACGCGCGCGGCGGAAGCCACCGGGCCATGACCGGCACACCCCGCGACTCTTCGCCGCCCGACGGACCGGCCACGGCCCCTTCCTGGTCGGTGGCTGCCTCGTCGACCGCGACCAGACGCACGGCCCCGGTCATGACGACCGGCCCCGGCACGGTCGCCACGGCCAGCGGTCCCGCCGCCGGTCCCGGCAGTTCGTTCCCCGTTCCGGGCAGCGAGCCCTGCTGACCCTGCGGCAGTTCGCCTCGCTCGGTTTCCGGCGGCGTGGCGCGGTCGATCGGCGAGGGGGTGTCGTGGTCGGAGCTCCGCGACGGGCCGCGCCCGGTCTCCGGCAAGGGTGCCAGTTCGCCGTCGCCGACCGCGACGAGCAACGGCCCGTACGCGTCCGTGAGCTCCCGCCACACCGCCGACCCCGTGTCCGCCGGCGGCACGGTGACCACCAGCCGCATGCCCGGCAGCAACCCCGCCACCGCCGCCACCCGGCCCGCCAGCTCCTCCGGCCGGGCCGTCACCTCGGATCCGAGCACCAGCAACGGCAGCGCGTCGGCCGGCACCCGCCGGGCCGCCCCGTCGTTCACCTCGGCGGCGCCCCGCAGCCAGAGTCCCGCCCGGACCACCTCGACCGCGACCCCGTCCAGCTCGACCCCCGGCGGCCGGGCGGCCACGACCGTGGCCGACACCCCCGCCCGATAGCGGAACCTCTCCCCGAACGGCCGCCACCCACGATGTCCGGCCCGGTCCACAGTGGTGAGCACCGCGCCGGCGTCCGGCACCCCGTTGAGCACCTCGACCGTCGCCCCGTCGCGGGTCGCCAACCTCTCGGCCACCTTGTGCAGGCGGGCGCTGTCCGGGCCGTACGGCACAAGCAGCAGCCGCCGGCGGACGGCCCGGGCCAGAGTCTCCAGCGCTTCGAAGGCCCGCGCGTCGTCGATCGGGCCGCCCGGCGAACCGATCACCACCGTCGGCTGATCGGCGTCGACCGGCACCGCCAGCAACGCCGGTGGCACCTTCTCCTCGTCGTCGTAGTGCAGCCACAGCCCGGCCGGGATCGCGGTGAAGGCCGGATGGTCGCCCAGCGACTCCTCCCAGGCCGGCGCCGGATGACGCGCACCCTGCCGCACCGGCGTCTGGCCCGGCCGGAACAGCTCCCATCCGCCGCCCGCGGCGAAGATCCGCCCGTCCGGCAGCAGCGTCACCGTGCCGCGCGGCGCCACCACCTCGAGCCGCAGCCGCGCCGCCAGCACCCCCGCCATCCCGGCATGCCCGGCCCGGCTCAGCACGAGCCGGATCGACCTGCACCCCACCGGCAGCCGCTCGGCCAGCACGCCGGCCAGCGCTTCGGCGCCGAGCGCCGGCGCCGAGGCCACGATGACCGTGTGCCGCCCCTCCTCCCTCGGCAGCGCGGCGATCACCGCCTCGGGCGGCCCATCGGCCCCTCGAAGGACGACTGTCGTCCCGGGATGTCCGACAACACGAACGGCAGGACCATTTGGCACGTACGCATCCTGCCACCCGAGGGGTTCCAGCGTTACCTCCCTCATGGCCGCGGTCCGGCCTACCGTCGAAGGCATGGTTCAGGAACTCGTACTCAACAACGGTGTGACGATGCCGGCGCTCGGCCTCGGTGTCTTCCAGAGCGCCCCCGAGGAGACCGCCACCGCGGTCGAGACGGCGCTGAAGGTCGGATATCGCCACATCGACACCGCCGCCGCCTATCGCAACGAGCGCCAGGTCGGTGAGGGGATCCGCCGCTCCGGCGTCCCGCGCGACGAGGTCTTCATCGAGACGAAGATCTGGGTCAGCGACTACGGGTACGACGAGACGCTGCACGCTTTCGGCAAAGCCACCCGCAAGCTCGGCGTCGACCAGCTCGACCTGCTGATCCTGCACCAGCCCGCTACCGACCGTTTCGAGCGCACGATCGCCGCCTACAAGGCTCTGGAGAAACTGCTTTCCGACGGCGCCGTACGGGCCATCGGCGTCAGCAACTTCATGCGCCACCACCTGGACGACCTGCTGGCCGCCACCGACATCGTCCCGGCGGTGAACCAGATCGAGCTGCACCCGTACTTCTCCCAGCCCGACGTGCGCAAGGCCGACGCCGAAAACGGCATCCTCACCCAGGCCTGGTCCCCGATCGGCGGCATCACGTTCTACCCCGGCTGGGGCGAGGAACGCCGCAACGTCCTGCAGGACCCGGCAATCGGCGCCGTCGCCACCACCGTCGGCCGGACCCCGGCCCAGGTGATGCTGCGCTGGCAGCTCCAGCACGGCCATTCGGCCATCCCCAAGTCGACGAACCCCGGCCGCATCGCCGAGAACTTCGACATCTTCGACTTCACGTTGAGCGCCGAGCAGATGGCGAGCATCGACGCGCTGGACACCGGCGTCCGCAACGGGCCCGATCCTGACGTGCCGCGCCCGCAGATGTTCGACATGGTCATTCCGGAGGAGTGACCGGGTGTTCCCGGGCCGGCCGGAGCCCGGCCCGGGAACGGCGGGTCAGCGGATGACGACGGTCTTGACGATCTTGTCGGCCAGGGTCTGCCGCTTGGCGTCCCAGAGCGGGAACAGGAAGCCGATGTAGCAGATGATGGCGTCGATGAAGTGGGCCAGGTCGCGGGCGAAGGCCAGGCCGGCGCCGATCGGCTGACCGGTCTGCTCGCCGACCAGGCGCAGGCCGAGGGCCTTCTTGCCCCAGCTCTGCCCGGTCTTGCCGCCCTGGAACCACCGGTTGTAGGCGGTCACGGCCAGGCCGAGCAGCGCGAAGACGTAGTAGAGCGCGTTGATCTTGCCGTCGCTCATGCCGAGCAGGGCGCCCAGGATCGAGAACGGCGCGACGCACAGGCCGTCGATGAGATAGGCGCCGACGCGCTGGATCCAGCTCGCGTAGGTGGTGGTCGGCGCGGCGTACTGCTGCTGATAGGTCATTCCCGGGGTTCCTTAAAGGTGTAGCTCAGACGATGTCGAGCCGGTGGAGTTGGAACAGCCAGCTCGCGAGGGCGAGCAGGCCGATGACCCACCCCGTCCGGCGGCGCCGGGACGGCGGCCACGGCCGGGGTGGTCGCAGGAGACCCGTCGCGCGGAGGACGACGAGGGGAACGGCGGCGGCGGTCAACGCGGCCAGGCCGAAGATGGCGGGATTGGCCGTCCACGCGCCGTGCGGGTCGCCGCGGACGAGGGCGACGGCGGCGGTGGTCAGGCCGCAGGCCGGGCAGGGCACGCCGGTGAGGCTCCGCAGCGGGCAGGGAAGCCCGGCGCCGGTGCGGGCGGTGAAGGCCGGCCAGGCGACGGCGGCAGCCGCTGTCACGACTCCGAGGCCACCCAGGCGCTCGGGGACGGACAGCTCGCGGGGCGGCCGTCGAAACATCACGCGCCGGAGCATAGGTGCTGCTGGATGACGAGATGACCCCGTACGGGTGTCCAGTTGGCGTATGACTATGTGATGATCGTCACTATGGAGCCGGGAAGTGGACGGGCAGGGACCGGTTCGGCGGACGGTCCCTGCCCGCCACGTCTATGAGGCGGCGAACTCGACCCAGTTCAGGTTGAACAGGTTGGTCGCGGGGCCGCCCGTTATGGACTTGGTGACGAAGTACAGCTCCTGCTGGCCGCCGGCCCCGCTGAGCGGGAACGTCTGGCTCGACCAGTAGGCGTTACCGGCCGTGGCGTTCACCGGCAGGGTCGCCAGCAGCTCGCCGGTGGGGGAGCCGCTGCGGACCTCCACCGCCGCCCTCGGCTGGCCGGCCGTGGCCGCCGAGCCGCCGGCCGTTCGCAGCGTCACCGAGGTGACGCCGGTCAGGTCGATCGGGCGGAACGCGATGTAGTCGTTGTTGTCCAGCGCCGTCACATGCTCGCTGCCGTCGGTGTCGTTCGTGGCGGCGATCGCCACCGCGCTCTTCACCTGGGCGTTCTCGGCCTGCTGGCGCCACGTCTGCACCGTCGCCTGTCCCGTTGCCGAGAGGCCGCCCGCGTCCGTGTACGACGCGCTCACCCCCAGGAACAGATAGCCGCCGGCATGGTCGGCGCCGTCGGCCGGGCTGGGGAGAGAACCCGTACAGCCGGTCGTCGAATTGATGCCGTGCCCGTGCTCGTCGTGGCCGATGACCAGGTTCACCGAAACCTTGGAACAGTCGACCGCGCCGTCCTCCGGGTCCGTCACCCGCACCTCGAACGGGACCGTGTCGCCCCAGTTGAAGAACGAGCCGTTGGCGGGTGTCACCACCTCGACCAGCGGTGCCGTGTTGCCCACCGTGATGCTCCGGGTGGCCACCGCCGTACGGCCTGTGCTATCCGTGACCGTCAGGCGCGCGTTGTAGGTGCCGTTCGCCTGATACGTGTAGGAAGCCTCGGCGGAGGTGGAGTCGACGACCCCGTCCCCGTTGAAGTCCCAGGCCAGGGTGATCGTGTCACCCGGGTCCGGGTCGGCGGTGCCGGCGCTGGAGAACTGCACCGTCAGCGGCGACTGGCCGGACACCGGGGTGGCCGTGATCCGGGCGACCGGCGAGCGGCCGTCCTTCACGTAGCGCACCGTCGACAACTGCGCCTCCGGGTTGGCCCGGAAGAACCCGTTGCCGTATTCGAGGACGTACAACTGCCCGTCCGGACCGAATTCGATGTCCATCGGATTCGCCCAGGTGAAGTTCGTCAGCATGGGCTCGATGGCCAGCAGCCTGTCCCTGCCGTCGGTGCGCAGGGCGAACAGTTTGTTGCGGGTGAATTCGCCGAAGACCACGGTGTCGTCGTAGTACTCGGGGAATTTCATCTCGTTGCCGAGCCGGCGGTTGTACGAATACTGCGGGCCGCCCATCGGCCCCACCCCGCCGGTGCCCAGCGCCGGCCAGTCGTTGCCGCACGCCACCGGCGGATCCTGCAGGTACGCCGACGGGCACGGGGTGACCGCGTTGAAGGTGTAGGCGAGCGTGGGCTGACGAACCGGCGGCAGGTTGCGCAGGCCGGTGTTGCGCGGCGATTCGTTCACCGGCGTCTTGCAGTTGAAGGCCGCCCCCGACGTCCGCGTGACGAAGTCGAAGTCGATGTACGGCAGTTCCGGCGAATAGCAGTAGGGCCAGCCGTAATTGCCGGCCTTGTTGGTCGCGATCCACCGGCCGGTACCCTCCGGCCCGCGCGTCGCGTTCGGCACCCGGGAATCGGGGGAGTAGTCGCCGACGTACACATAACCGCTCTTGCTCACATCGAAGCGGAACGGATTGCGCACGCCCATCAGGAAGATCTCGGGCCGGGTCTTGGCTTTGCCCGGCGGGAAGAGGTTTCCGGACGGGATGCCGTACGACCCGTCGCCGCGGACCTTGATGCGCAGCACCTTGCCGCGCAGGTCGTTGGTGTTGGCCGACGAGCGCTGGGCGTCGTAGGCCGGTCCCTGCGTGGGCGACTCGTTGATCGGCGTGAAGCCGTCCGAGCCGCCGGCGTTGGTGTCGTCGCCGGTGACCAGGTAGAGCAGGCCCTTGCCGTCGAACTTGACCTCGCCGCCGACGTGGCAGCAGTTGCCCCGGTCGACCGGCACCCGCATGATCTGCTGCTCGGTGCTCAGGTCGAGGTGCGGTGACGGCGTCTCGACCAGCTTGACCCGGGAGAGCTGGTTGTATCCCTTGAACTTGTCCCAGACGGCCGGGTCGGCGCTGGTGACCGGCGCGTCACCCTCGTTGACCGTGGGCGTGGCCGGATTGTCGACCGGCGTGTCCAGCTTCGGCGCGTAGTAGATGTAGACCCAGCGGTTCTTGGCGAAGTCCGCGTCGACGGCGACCGACTGGAGGCCGTCCTCGTCGTGGACGTAGACCGGGATCTCGGCGATGACCGGGCTCAGTCCGGACGCCGGGTCGTAGAGGCGCACCTCGCCGCCGCGGGTGTTGTGCAACACCCGCCCGTCGGGCAGAACCGCGAGAGTCATCGGTTCGCCCGGCTCGTCGTTGAGGGTGACCTTCTCGTAGTTGGTTCGCACGGTGGCGCCGCAGTCGCCGGCCGCCTGGCCCGACGCCCACTGGATGCCACCGAGCAGATGCTTCTGGAAGGAGCTTTGGGTGTACGTCTGCGCCGAGTGCCCGAGCCCGGTGTACCAGGACCGTCCACCCTGGAAGTCCTTGCACCAGGAGAGAGGCTTGTCGGTGCTCGCCAGCACGTGCGACACGCCGGTCACGTCCTTGTCGAACGTGTACCACTGTTCTGAATAGCTCGCCGTGCGCGGGATGGAGGCCGTCGACGGGTGGACGCGGTCGGCCACGGTCACCGTCTTCGCGCTCACCGGAGCCGCGCTGGTGGCGGCGGCGCCGAGCAGGTCCTGATAGAAGGTCCAGGTCGGCTCGGTCTCGGCGGCGGCGTGCACGCCGACGAAACCCTTACCGCTTTTGATGTACGTCTCGAAGGCGCTCTTCTGGCTCTCGTTCAGCACCTCACCGGTGGTGTTGAGGAAGACCACCGCTTCGTACTTCGCCAGGCCGGCGGCCGTGAAGACCGCCGAGTCGGCGCTGGCCGTCACGCTGAAGCGATGCTGCCGGCCGAGATCGCGGATCGTGCGGACGCCCTTGTCGATGGAGTCTCGGCGTACGCCGGCGGTCTCGGTGAAGACTAGGACGTCGGGCTGCCGATGCGACGGATGGGCGTAGGCCACCGTGGCCGGGCTGATCGTGATGACCGCGGCCGAGACGGCGGCCAGCCATCGGCGCCTCATCGGCGGTAGATGGTCAGCTCGGACATGTTGCGGTAGCTCACCTCGGCGAAGTTCAGCGACTGGCCGGGGTTCGCCGTGCCGCCCGGGGCGGTGTCCTGCTCCCAGTTGGCGTGGTGGTAGTCCTGCTTGCCGATCTCCTCGAAGAACTGCTGGAAGTTGATGTCACCGTCGCCCAGCGGCGTCATGACGTACCCGTTGGCCTGTGTGGGTTGCTTGTCGCCGTCCTTGGCGTGGAACAGCGGGAACCGATCGGTGCGGGGCACCACGGTGAGGATCGGGTCGAACAGGTCGCTCTTGCTGCGTCCCCAGGCGTCGGTGTACGTGTGGTGCTTGAACCGGGCCACGTACGCCCAGTAGATGTCCATCTCGAAGAAGACGTACCGCGGGTCGGCCTTCGTGAAGAAGTACTCGAGCTTGCGGGTGCCGGTCGAGCGGGTGGGCTTGCCGTTGGCGTCGAGCGGGCCGGCGTCGAGCAGGAAGCCGTACGCGGCGTCGTGGTTGTGGGTGTAGAGCTTGAGACCGCGCTTGCGAGCGGTCCGGCCGAGCTCGTTCCACAGGTCGGCGGCGGCGTCCCAGTCGGCGCGATAGGCGCTGTTCGTCGGGTCGGAGCCGGTGCCGATGTGCTTCATGCCCAGGGTCTGCGCGATGTCGAGCTGCTGCTCGAAGGTCGCGGCGTTGATCTGGGTGTGCGTTCCGCTGGCGACCAGGCCGTTGTCGTCCAGGATCTTCCGGATCTCGGCCGGGGTGATCTGCCGGCCCAGGATCGAAGTGTGCTGGTTGTAGCCGGCGAACTCGATCTCCTTGTATCCGATCTCGGCGAGCCGGGCCAGGACCCGCTCGAAGCCGTACGGAACGCCGGAGTCGTCGGGCGCGGCCGAGATCCGGTCGCGGACGCTGTACAGGATGATGCCCCGGTTGCGGGACGGGACGAGCGGCTCGGCGCGAAGCTTGCCGTGGCTGATGGCGGGGGTGCCGGTCGAGAGGATCGGGAGTCCGGCGGCGCCCAGCGCCGCGGCGGCGCCGGCGGAGGCGGTGAGGAGACGGCGGCGGGTGAGGGCCTTCTTGGCTTGCGGCTCGGTCATGACTTCTCCACGGGGGCACGACAGCACGAATACCAGGTGCGAAGAAAGAGGAGAGCCGGCGTTGCCGAAGCACCGGCGGAGGCGTGAGTCAGGGGTGTTACGCCTTGATGACAGACGGTATCCCGCGTCCCGTACGAAAGATAGTCCAACTTAGAACTAACTTTTGTTTCCAGAGACAAAAGTTGGACGTAATACGGCGGGCCCGGCATGTCGTGCACTTTGGAGCGTGTCAGCGTCGTCCTCCGGCGCGCGGGCCTGGCGCCGGGCGAGCCGCCGCTCGTCGCCAGGGCCCGCGCGGTGAAGGTCAGGCTCGCGTGGCGGGCCGGCGCCTCGTCACCAGCGGGATCAGGTTGAGCAGCAGACCGGCCACGGCGACACCGGTGACGAGGTTGATGCCCGGGTGGAACTCGGTCAGGTCGTCGCCGCCGGCGCCCCCGGCCACCAGGGCGGTGACCACGGCCAGAATCAGGGCCGTGCCGACCTGGCCCGACGACTGGACCAGGCCGGAGGCGAGGCCCTGCTCGGAGTCGGCGATGCCGTCGGTGGCCTGCGCCATGATGGCGCTGAAGCCGAAGCCGAAGCCGCCGCCGAGCAGCAACATCGCCGGCAGCACGGTGACCAGGTAGTGGGGCTGTGTGCCGGCGGTCGCGAGGAACCAGACGTAGCCGAGGCTGAGCGACACCATCGCGGCGACGATCAGCGGCCCGGTGCCGTAGCGGTCGATGAGCCGGCCGACGAAGGGCGATCCGAACGCCACGACCAGACCGGCCGGCAGCAGCGCGAGCGCCATGCGCAGCGGCGACCAGTGCCGCACGTCCTGCAGGTAGAGGGTCATCATGAACTGGAAGCTGACGTACGACCCCATCAGCGCGGCCATGCTGGCGTTGGCCCGGACGACCGAGCCGGCGCGCAGGATGCCGAGGCGCACCAGCGGGTGCCGCACCCGGTTCTCGATGACCACGAAGCCGGCGAGCAGCACCAGCGCGAGCACGAGCGAGCCGATGGTCATCGGGTCGAGCCAGCCGCGGCTGGGCGCCGACACGACCGTGTAGACGGCCAGGAGCATCCCGGCAATCAAGGTTGCCGCGCCGGCCAGGTCGTGGCCGCCGTCGGCGGCCGGCCGGTCCCGCTTGATCAGCGCGAAGCCGGCGATCAGCGCGGCCAGGGCCAGGGGTACGGGCACCAGGAAGTTCCACCGCCAGCCGAGGCTGGTCAGCACGCCGCCGAGGATCAGGCCGGACGAGTATCCGCTGGCGCCGAAGACCGTGAAGATCGACAGCGCCCGGTTGCGGGCCGGCCCCTCCGGGAAGGTCGTGGTGAGGATCGACATCGCGGTGGGGGCGGTGAAGGCGGCCGCCAGTCCCTTGACGAAGCGGGTGGCGATGAGCAGGCCGCCGTCGTCGACCAGCCCGCCGACCAGCGACGCGACCGTGAAGACGCCGAGCGCGATCAGGAAGACACGGCGGCGGCCGAGCAGGTCGGCGGTCCGGCCGCCGAGCAACAGCAGTCCGCCGTAGCCCAGCACGTAGCCGTTGACGATCCACTGCAACGAGGTGGTGGAGAGGCCCAGTTCGGTGCCGATGGACGGCAGGGCCACGCCGACCATGGAGACGTCGAGGCCGTCGAGGAAGAGAACGGCGCAGAGCACCGCCAGCACACCCCAGAGCCGCGGCGTCCAGCGCAGATCTGTCTTCGGTGGCGCGACGGGGGTGGCGACGGAGTTAGTGATGGTCACGGGCCGACGTTATATGCACGCGCATAGAATGTCGACGCATTAGATGTGGACGCATAAAATGTGAGTGCATGTTTCGGCCCGGCGCGAGTAGGATGCCGGGCATGGAGGCCGAGTCCGCTCTGATCACCCGCTGGCAGTCGCTGCTGTCCAGCTACAACGCGGTCGCCGCCCACCTGGAGCGCGCCCTGCAGGAGGCTCACGGCCTCACGCTGAGCGACTTCGAGACCCTTGACCGTCTCGTCAACCGGGACTGTGACAAGCGACGCATGCAGGAGCTGGCCGCGGCCATGTACCTGAGCCAGAGCGCGCTTTCCCGCACCGTGGCCCGCCTGGAGAAGCAGGGGCTAGTGGTCCGCTCGCATTGCGTCGACGACCGGCGGGGCATCTTCGTGGAGCTGACCGAGGCCGGCCGCCTTCGTCACGCCGAGGCGCGGACCACTCACCTGGGGGTTCTGGCCGAACGCCTGGTGCCGGCCGAGGCGTAGGTCCTCGGGTCAGGGCAACGTGACGACCTGGGCCGCGTAGGAGAGGCCGGCGCCGAAGCCGACGAGCAGGGCGGGACCCGTCACGTCGGGCAGCGCGGCCATGGCCTGCGGAATGGAGGCGGCGCCGGTGTTGCCGTTCGTGGTGATGTCGGTGGCCACCCGGACGTGTGGGCCCAGTTCCAACGCCTTGGCGGCGGCCGCCGTGATGCGCAGGTTGGCCTGGTGGGGGATGAAGGCCGCCAGGTCGTCCGCGGAGATGCCCGCCGCGTCCAGGGCCCGCCGGGCCAGGCCGGGGATGACGGAGGTGGCCCAGCGGAAGACCTCGGGTCCGGCCATCCGCAGGATGCCCGTCTCGTCGTACCTCAGCACCTCGCTCCTGGCGCCGTCGGCGCCCCACACCACCGGGCCGACGCCGCACGTCTGTGACGGGCCGACGACCACCGCTCCCGCGCCGTCGCCGAAGAGGAACGCCGTGCCCCGGTCGCGCTCGTCGACGATGTCGGTCATGCGCTCGGCGCCGACCAGGACCACGTAGCCGGCCGAGCCGTTGCGGACCAGCGCGTCGGCGGTCGCCAGGGCGTGCGGAAATCCGGCGCAGGCCGCTCCCAGGTCCATCCCGGCGGCGTCGGTGGCGCCCAGCGCGGCGGCCACCAAGGGCGCCACGGTGGTCGCCCGGCCCCGGTGGGACATCGTCGCCACCAGCACCGCCGAGACCTCACCGGGGTCGACGCCCGCGCCGGCCAGGGCCTTGGAGGCGGCCGCCGCGGCCATCGTGACCAGGTCCTCGTCGGGTGCGGCGCGCCGGCGCGACTCGATGCCGCAGCGGCGGCGGATCCACTCGTCGCTCGAGTCGATCAGGGCGGCGATCGGCTCGTTGCCCACCTCGGTCCGCGGGCGGTACGTGGCGACGCTCAGGATGCGCGACCCGGGGTGACCGGCGCGGCACTGCAAGACAGGGGCCATGGCCAGATACAAGCATGCTCGTCTGAGTGCCCTCGGTTTCCTTCATTCCTCGCCGGTAACCAAGCATCTATAGGCTTGCCGGGTGAGTCATTTTGATGTTCTTGTCCTCGGTGCCGGGCCCGGGGGATATGTCGCCGCCATCCGCGCCGCTCAGCTCGGCAAGACGGTCGCTGTGGTCGAGCACAAGTACTGGGGCGGTGTCTGCCTCAACGTGGGCTGCATCCCGTCCAAGGCGCTGCTGCGCAACGCCGAGATCGCGCACATCATCACGCACGAGAAGAAGACGTTCGGTATCGAGGGGGACGCCACCATGTCCTTCGCGCCGACACACCAGCGCAGCCGCAAGGTGGCCGAGGCCAGCGCCAAGGGCGTCCACTTCCTGATGAAGAAGAACGCGATCACCGAGATCAACGGCTGGGGCACGCTGACCGGGCCGAAGTCGATCGACGTGGACGGCGAGCAGCACACGTTCGACACCCTGATCGTCGCCACCGGCGCCACCGTGCGGATGCTTCCCGGCATGGCGACCAGCCAGAACGTCGTCACCTACGAGGAGCAGATCCTCGACGAGAAGCTGCCCGGCTCGATCATCATCGGCGGCTCGGGCGCGATCGGCGTCGAGTTCGCCTACGTGATGGCCAACTTCGGCGTCGACGTGACGATCGTCGAGTTCCTCGACCGGATGGTGCCCACCGAGGACGCCGACGTGTCCAAGGAGCTGTTCAAGCACTATCGCAAGCTCGGCGTGAAGGTGCTGCTGAGCACCAAGGTGGAGAAGGTCGAAGACACAGGTTCGGGCGTACGGGTGACGGTGAGCCCGGCCGGCGGCGGCGAGTCGAAGGTGCTCGAGGCCGACCGGATGCTGGCCGCGTTCGGCTTCGCCCCGCGCACCGAGGGCTACGGGCTGGAGGCGGCCGGGGTCAAGCTCACCGACCGCGGCGCGATCGAGGTCGACGCCCGCGGCCGCACGAACGTGGAGGGCGTCTACGCCATCGGCGACGTGACCGGCAAGCTGATGCTCGCGCACACCGCCGAGGCGATGGGCGTGGTGGCGGCCGAGACGATCGCCGGCGCCGAGACCCAGGAGATCAATTTCGACATGATCCCGCGGGCCACGTTCTGCCAGCCGCAGATCGCCTCGTTCGGCTACTCCGAGGAGCAGGCCCGGGCCAAGGGCTACGACGTGAAGGTGGCCCAGTTCCCGTTCTCGGCCAACGGCAAGGCCCGTGGCATGGCCGAGACCGCCGGCTTCGTCAAGATCGTGGCCGACGCCGAGCACAACGAGATCGTCGGCGCCCACCTGATCGGCCCCGAGGTCACCGAGCTGTTGCCGGCCCTCACCCTGGCCCAGATGTGGGACCTGACGGCGGACGAGGTGGCCCGCAACGTCTTCGCCCACCCGACCCTGTCCGAGGCGGTCAAGGAGGCGATCGAGGGCATCGCCGGTCACATGATCAACCTCTAGCGAAGCGCAGACGTACGGCTGCCTGGGCCCGCAGCGCGTCGCCGCCCGCCGCGGCGCCATCGCACAGTGCCATCTCACGGGCGTTGTAAGCAGCCATCCACAAGCCGGCCGCCCACGCGACCTCCAGCTCCTCCGCCGTGAACGAGCGCCCTCGAACGTCCTGGTAGGCCACCAGGAACGCCGCGGAGCTCTCGATCGGCGCCAGCGTGGGCGGCCCGGCACTGGCGAACGACCCGCTCGCCGCTCCCACCAGCGCCGCCTCCGGCTGCCAGGCCAGGCTGTCCCAGTCGTGCACCGCCCACACCCGCCGGCCCCGCCATCGCAGGTTCTGCGCCTCGAAGTCGGCGTGGCCGAGCACGCACGGCAGCCGCGCGGCCAGCAGCCGGCGCCGCGCACGCTCGGCCGTCGCGGGAATGTGCCCGGGCACGAGAGTCTGGTCGCGGCTGTCGAGCGGGTCGATGGCCGGCCACAACCCGGGATCGCCGTGGTCCCAGCGCACCCAGGGCGGGTTCGGCAGCGGAGGCGCGACGGTCACCCCGGCGAGTTCGGCCATCACCCGGGCGTACGCCTGCGCGCAGCGCACGGCGATGTCCGGCGAGTCACCGTGCAGAACCTCGCCGCCGGGCCGGAATTCCTCGGCGTGCACGGCCAGCTCACCGACGTCGACCACCGACGTGAGCGGCCGGGCACAGGGAAAGCCCCGCTCGGCCAGCCGCCCCTGGGCCGCGACACACGACGAGGCGCGGCCCTCGTCGGCCCGCGCCTTGACCACGACCTCCCGGCCGTCGGCCAGCCGCAGCCCGAACACCACCGAGACCTGCCGTGACTGGAACAACACGCCGGCGGGTTCGCGGCCCAGGTGCTCGAGACACCAGGCCGGCAACCAGTCCGGCATCACTGTGGGCATCAGACCATCGAATCCTCGTCGGGGCCGGAGGCCTTGCCCGACCGGCCGCCTTCGGTGGCCATGGTGTCAGATTATGGCTCCCGGTGCTCGATCAGGCGGAGTCCGTGGCGACGGCCGGGCCAGCCGTCACTCCCGTCTCCGCACCGGCCGGCTTGCGGAAACGCCGTAGCGCGTACACCAGGTCCGGGCGCACCCGGGCGACCGTGGCGACGGTGGTGGCCGCGATGACGCCCTCACCGATGCCGATCAGCACGTGGACGCCGGCCATGGTGCCCGAGATCCAGGGCAGGGGCAGCTCGGTGGTGCCGCCCAGGGCGTCGGCCCGGGCCTGGTGGACGCAGACGGCCAGCGCGGCCACCGGGAATACCACGAAAATCGCCGAAACGGGACCGCTGATGATCCCGTTGGCGCCCTCCCCAGGCCTTTTAGTTGTGTAGTTCGGCGCACAGCGCGCAGCGGATGTGTCGCCGCGCCCCGGCGGCACCATCGCCATGGTCGACAGCACCTGGTTCCCCGACGGCCTCGACAAGTCCTCCGAAACCTTCACCGGCTTCTACGACGAGTCCGTACAGGCCGCCCTTCCCCTGGCCGCGTCCCGCACGATCGACGACACGGCCGCGGTGCTCACCCGAGCCGGCCTCCACGAGGTCACGGTCACTCCGCTCACGTCGATCTACGAGCTCGACCAGCAGTACGGCGTCGCCGAGAACCACGAGCTGCAGATGCAGTTCCTCATCACCGCCCTGACCCCTTAGTTTCAGCGGCCTGTCCAGCAGCTGAGCTCCATGCCGTCCTCGACCGGAAAGTCGACGCTGACGTAGCCGTTGCCCGGGTCGCGGACGTAGGCCACGTAGTCGCTCATCGAGTCGAACGTGGAGTCGTCGCCGACGACCAGGGCGCCCGGGGCGAGCCGGTCCTCGAGCAGGCGCAGAACGGGCAGGCACATGTCCTTCCAGCCGTCGAGCAGGGCCAGGCCGATCGGGCCGCCGACCGTGCCGAGGGTGGTCAGCGCGTCGCCCTCGAGCACGGTCACGAGGTCGCCGAACCCGGCCGCCTCGATGGTGGCGCGGGCCGCCTTGACCTTGGTCGCGCTGAGCTCGGTCGTGGTGATGTGCCCGATCCCGTTGTCCCGTACGGCGGCGGCGAGATAGAGCGTCGAGATCCCGTACGAGGTGCCGAACTCGACCACCGTCCGCGGCCGGGCCGCGCGGACCAGGGCGTAGAGCAGGTCGCCGCCGCGAGCCGAGATCGGCATGTAGACGTCTTCGAGCAGGTCGGAGCGTTCCTGGGGAGAGATCGAGGGCGCGGGCCGGCCCGGCGAGCGCTCATCGTCGTGCTCGGCCTCGGCGAACAGGCGGGCGATCAGGTCGCGGACCGCGGGGTCGTGCAGTGTCGTCGTCATGGCAGCTAGGCTAGACGCAACGTTTAGTCTAGGGAAGATGTTTCTGAGGAGGACTGCTCACCACTAGGATCGGCCGATGTACCACGGCAACCGGCATGGGCGGAGCGAGGCGGCCCGCGAGGCCGTGCTCCAGGCGGCGGACGACCTCGTGGCCGAGATCGGCTACGGCAAGGTCACCATCGAGGGCATCGCCGCCCGGGCCGGCGTCGCCAAGCAGACGATCTACCGGTGGTGGCGCTCCAAGACCGACATTTTGGTCGACGCGTTCGTCGCCGACAGCGCTCAGGAGCTCACGCTGCCTGACACCGGTGCCTTGCGCACCGACCTGCGCGCCCACCTCGGTGAATTGGTCCGCTTCCTCGAGGAGTCCGACTCGGGAGCGGTGTTCCGGGCCCTGACCGGTGAGGCCCAGCACGATCCGGGGCTGGCCACCCGGCTGCGCGCGGAAGTCCTGCCCCGGCTGCGCGCCCGCGACCGGGTGCCGTTCGACCGGGCGGCGGCCCGGGGCGAGCTGCCCGCCGGTGCCGACGTCGACCTTCTGGTCGACCAGGTGGTCGGCCCGATCCATTTCCGGGTGCTGGTCACGGGCGAGCCGGTGACGCCCGCACTGCTGGACGCGCTGGTCGCCCACGCCGGCCCGCGGTTCTCTTCAGGACAGTGACTGCCAGGAGGAGAGCAGGGACTCGCGCAGCCCGGCCTTCTGCCCCGGGTCGAGCTTGGCGGTCATGCGCTCCTCCAGGTCCCGTACGGGGCCGGCGAAACGTTCGAGCACCTCACGACCGGCGTCCGTGAGGTGGATGAGCAGTTCCCGGCGGTTGATGTTGTTGCGTTCCCGGCGGATGAGGCCTCGGCTCTCCAGGGCCCGGACCATGTCGGCCATCGTCTGGGCGGTGACAAACGAGTCGCGCGCGAGCTGGGCCGCCGACAGCCCGTCGTGACGTTCCAGCACGGTCAGCGCCGTGTACTGCAGGGCCGTGATGCCGCCGTCGCGGACGATCTCGTCGAGCCGGGCGCGCACGGCCAGCTCGAGCTGCTTGACGAGGTAGAGCAGCGAGGGGCGGGAGGTCATGCGATCACCGTATCTCATTGACAGGAAACCTGATCGTCGTGAACACTGACACGACCAACAGGAATCCTGTCAATCGCGGAGGTGGAGGACGTGGATCTCACCGGCAAGGTCGCCATCGTCACCGGCAGCGGCCGGGGTTTGGGCCTCGGCTATGCCCGTGCGCTGGCCGGGGCGGGCGCCGCCGTCGTCGTCAACGACGTGGATCAGGGCGTGGTCGACGCCGCCGTCGCCGCGATAACGCGAGCGGGCGGCCGGGCGGCCGGCGTCTGCGCCCCCGTCGGCAGCGCGGCGACCGCCGACGCCCTGGTGGAGACCGCGGTGCGGGAGTTCGGCCGGCTCGACGTGCTCGTGACCAACGCCGGCATCCTGCGCGACAAGGTGCTGTGGAAGATGACCGACGAGGATTTCGACGCCGTCGTCGACGTGCACCTGCGAGGCACCTTCACCTGCGCTCGGGCGGCGGCAGTTCACCTGCGTTCCCAGGGTACGGGTGGACGACTCATCCTCATCTCGTCGCCGGCCGGGCAGCGCGGCAACTTCGGGCAGACCAACTACGCCGCGGCCAAGGCCGGCATCGCCGCGATGGCCCGCACCTGGGCCCTGGAGCTGGCCCGGGCCGGGATCACGGTCAACGCCGTCGTGCCGGTCGCGGCGACCGAGATGACAAAGACCATCCCGGCCTTCGCCCCCGTCCTGGAGAAGGGCGAGCCCTATCCCGCCTGGCTGCGCCGCGACGAGGGCCTCGGCTCGGTCGACGATGTCACCGGCCTGATCACCTACTTGGCCTCGGACGAAGCGAAGGACGTCACCGGTCAGGCCATCGGCATCGGCGGCGACCGGCTCGCGCTGTGGGCGCACCCGCGGGAGAAGACGGTCGCGTTCGCCGACGGTGGCTGGAGCGCGGAGGCGATCGCCGCTCACGACTTCGGCGACCTGGAGACGTACGGCATCCCCGCCCCTGAGGCCCCTGGCAATGATTGACGTCGACGCTCTGGACGCCATCGACGTCCACACCCACGCCGAGGTGAGCCGGGACGGCCACCGGTCGCTGAGCGGCGAGCTGCTGGCCGCCTCCGAGGCGTACTTCAAGGCGCACGGGCACCGCCAGCCGACGATCGACGAGATGGCGGCGTACTACCGGGACCGCCGGATGGCCGCGGTGGTCTTCACCGTCGACGCCGAACATCTGACCGGGCATCCGCGCATCCCCAACGAGGAGGTCGCGGAATCGTGTGCGGCCCACTCCGACGTGCTCATCCCGTTCGCCTCGATCGACCCGCACCGCGGCCGGGCCGGCGTCGCCGAAGCGCGCCGGCTCGTCACCGCGTACGGCGTCCGCGGTTTCAAGTTCCACCCGAGCCTGCAAGGCTTCGATCCGTCCGACCGGCTCGCCTATCCGCTGTACGACGCGATCCAGGAGCTCGGCGCCGTGGCCCTGTTCCACACCGGGCAGACCGGCATCGGGGCCGGCGTCCGTGGCGGAGGCGGCATCCGCCTGAAGTACTCCAACCCGATGCTCGTCGACGACGTCGCGGTCGACTTCCCCGACCTGCGCATCATCCTGGCCCATCCGTCCTTCCCCTGGCAGGACGAAGCTCTCGCGGTGGCCACGCACAAAGAACACGTCCACATCGATCTGTCCGGCTGGGCGCCCAAGTACTTCCCGCCGCAACTCATCCGGTACGCCAACACGCTGCTGCAGGACAAGGTGCTCTTCGGCTCCGACTACCCGGTCCTCACCCCCGACCGCTGGTTGGCCGACTTCGACGCCCTCGACATCAAACCGGCCGTACGCCCGAAGATCCTCAAGGACAACGCGGCCAGGCTGCTCGGACTCACCGATCCCAAGGAGACCCCGTGATCACCGCTACCGGGCTGGACGGGCTCAAGGCGCTGGCCGGCCGCGATCTCGGGCACAGCGACTGGCTCGAGATCACCCAGGACCGTGTCGGCACCTTCGCCGACGCGACCGGTGACCACCAGTGGATCCACGTCGACGCCGAGCGCGCCAAGGACGGACCGTTCGGCGGCACCATCGCCCACGGCTACCTCACGCTGTCGCTGGTCATCCCGCTGTTCGGCGAGCTCCTGGACATCCAGGGCATGACGATGAGCGTGAACTACGGCCTGGACAAGGTGCGCTTCCCGGCGCCCGTCCGTGTCGGGGCCAAGGTCCGCCTGGCGGCCACCGTCGCCGAAGTCGTGGAGGTGCCGGGCAACGGGGTCCAGATGGCCCTCGACTTCACCGTCGAGGTCGACGGCTCGGCCAAGCCCGCCTGCGTCGCCCGCCCGGTCTACCGCCACTACGCGTGAGCAGGCGGAGAGCCCCATGACTGCTGGACTCGGATCGTGGCCGGCCCGGCGGGCGGCGATCTCGCCGGACCGAACCGCGATCATCCACGGCGACCGGCGAACCACCTACGGAGAACTGCGGGAAAGGGTCACCCGTCTCGCCGCGCGACTGCGCGCGGCCGGCGTGACACACGGAGACCGGGTCGCCTACCTGGGCCTCAACCATCCGTCGTTCGTCGAGACGATGTTCGCCACCCTGCTGATCGGCGGCATCTTCGTGCCGCTCAACACGCGACTCACCGCTGGCGAGCTCGGCTACATGCTCGAACATTCCGGCACGTCGGTGTTGATCCGGTCGACGGAGTGCGCGCCCGCCTCGGCGCCGGTCACGGTGTCGCTGCCCGACTACGAGGCCTGGCTGGCCGCCGGCGACCCGGCCCCGATCGAGCACGCCGTGGACGCGGGCGAACCGGCCTTCATCCTGTACACCTCCGGAACCACGGGACGGCCCAAAGGCGCCGTCCTCACCCACGCCAACGTCATCTGGAACTGCTTCAACCTTCTCGTCGGCGTGGACGTGGCCGGCGACGAAGTCACCCTGATCGGGGCGCCGCTGTTCCACGTGGCCGCGCTCAACCAGTGCCTGCTGCCCACCTTCCTCAAAGGCGGCGTCAGCGTGATCATGCCGAAGTGGAACGTCGACCGCTGCTTCGACCTGATCGCCGAGCATCGCGTCACCTGGATGTTCGGCGTCACCACGATGTTCGCCGAGGTGATGCGGTCCCCACGCTGGCACGGCGCCGACCTCTCCTCGTTGCGAAGCCTGCTCGCCGGTGGTGCACCCGTTCCCGAGACGCTGATCCACGCCTACCAGGAACGGGGACTCGCCTTCAGCCAGGGATACGGCATGACCGAGACCGCGCCCGGCGCCACGGTGATCGAAGCGCCGGAGAGCGGCCGGCACGCCGGATCGGCCGGCGCGCCGGTGTTCTTCGCGGACGTCCGCTGCGTACGGCCCGACCTGACCGACACCGAGCCCGGCGAACCCGGCGAGCTCATCATCCGCGGACCGAACGTCAGCCCCGGCTACTGGCACGACCCGGCCGCCACCGAACAGAGCTTCGCCGGCGACGGGTGGTTCCGCTCCGGCGACCTGGGCGTCAAGGACGCCAACGGCTACTACCGCATCCTCGACCGGCTCAAGGACATGTACATCTCCGGCGGCGAGAACGTCTATCCCGCCGAGGTGGAGGCCGCGCTGTTCACCCATCCCGCGGTCGGCGAGGCCGCGGTGGTCGGCGTGCCGGACGGGAGATGGGGCGAGGTCGGCCGAGCCTTCATCGCCATCACCGACGGTCAGAGGGTGGAGCCGGACGAGCTCCGCGCCTACCTCATCCACCGTCTCGCCAAATACAAGGTGCCCGCCTACATCACCATCGTCCCGCAACTGCCACGCACCGGCTCCGACAAGATCCGAAAAGCGGCGCTGAAGGACCTTCCCCTGCCCGGATGACCACAGGCTGGTTCACGGGTTCACCGTCGCCGGTGTGGTGACGGCGGCGATGATCGGAGCATGCTGGGTTTGCCGGAGACCCGTTCCGCCGTGCGGGACACCGCGCTGGCGGGCTTGCCGATACGGGAGGGACCAGCCGGCGCTTTGGTGGTTTCGGGTTTCGGCGCGGACGATTCAGCAGCGTTGCTGCGGGTTTGGCAGGCGGCGCACGCGCTGACTCAGGTCACCGGCCGTTGGCCGCTCCTCTGCGCCACCCACGAGGCCGAGGACCTACTGGAGCCGTCGCCCCTGGACGGGACGACGCGGGCCGAGCTCGCCGACCTCGACTGGGCGGCCCGCACCGTCGACCCGTGGCCGTTCTTTCAGCAGGCGGACGATGGACCGCCCGAAGTCGAGCTGTCGTTCTACACCGAGGGTCTGCATGGCGTCGATATCACCTCCGAGGTGTTGCCGACGGTCAGACCGGATGTCAGCACGCAGCAATTGCTTCGTGCGGCATACGACTATGTGCTGTCCGATCCCCGCGTGACGGCTCGGGTGTTCGAGCGCACGCGGGACATGGTGAGCATCGACTCCTGGTACGTGCCGGATCAGGTGGTGCTTCTGCTACTACCCACGGTGTCGCCTTGGCTCGCGTCGTACTGGACGGCCTTTTACGGAGCCTTGGAGCACGAGCGAGAGCTTGCCGCCGTGCTGTGGCAATGGCACGAGCGGTGGACCGTCAGGCCGGTCGCCTGCTGGGACACGATGATGCAATTCGTGGTGCACCGGCCACCAGCGCCGGGCAACGACGCGTTCACGGCGGCCCGGCAGGTGTTGGCGCTGTCGCCGAATGTCGACATTCTCCAATGGGAGCTCGCGGTGGCCATGCCAGCGGGTGACGCATGGTTTTTGCACCACCGGCCATGATGTGGATCGAGCCACCGTCGCCTCTCCCGGGTACGGGTGGAGGTGCTGATGGCAGCGGCCGTCGAGAAGCTTGAGGGCCGTGAGTACAAACGGGTCTGGGCTCGTTTCCACCGCCAGTTCAAATTCCGGCCTGGGATGGCGATGCACACATGGCCAGCGATCAAGGAACCAGCCGACTCCGTGACCTGGAGCCTCAAAGCGCTCGATGACGACCCAGGCTACGTGAAGCTGGACGCCATGGTCGACGTGGTCAACGACGGGCTCTGGGCCAGCACGGTTCCCGAAGGCAGCCTGCTAGTTCTGGACTGGGCCCGCCGGGGTGTGACCGGCGCAGGTCAGTAGGGTCGGCGTGGCGGGCGCCGGTCGCGTAGCGAGGGTTGGGCGGGCCGGCTGGTGCCGCAGGCTGATCGCGGTCGGGGTGTGCGGGTGGGCGGCGCCTCGCGGGTGTAGAGCACGAGTGGGCGACCGGTGACCGTGTAGGCGGCTCGGCGGATCCATCCGAGTGACTCGTAGAGGGTGACCGCGTCGGCTTCGGGATGGGTGGCGAGCCAGGCGCGTGGTCGGCCGGCGACGAAGCGTTCGAGCAGGGCGCGGCCGAGCCCTTGCCGGCGGTGGGCCGGGGAGACCATCAGCTCGGCCACGACCACAGCAGGAGCGACGAGCAGGCCGGCGATCTCCGGCGAGACCGCGGCCTGGATGGCCATATCGAATTCGTTGTCGCGGGAGAGGGCTGGTGGGGCCGGCCAGCCGTATACCGCTGCGGCGATCTGCCCGTTCTCGCCGGAGGCGATGAAGCCGTACGCGCCGGGGTAGCTGGTCTGGCGGGCCAACTGGACCGGGTAGTCGGCGATCTGCTCCGGGGTTTCGTTCCACGGTGGCGCCGAGAAGCAGTCGCGGTAGACGGGGTGCAGCCGGTCGGTCAGGGCACGCAGTTGCGCGGCGGTGACGGCCCGGACGGTGGTCATGCCAGATGCTCCGGCGGGGCTGTGGCGTCGGCCATGAGCAGGCTCAGTTCCTGGACGAGTTCGTCCATGCTCTGTCCGGTCTGGGTGCGGACTAGGGAGAGGGCGAGCTCGGCGAGCAGGCAGAAGCCGCGGGCCTGGGCCTGCGAGTCGCCCATGCTCGTGAGCAGTTCCTCGGCGCCGGCGAAGTCGCCGCGGTGTTTGGCCGCGACGACTCCGGCTGCCTGCTGCGCGAGCAGAAAACTCACGGAGCGACGATGATCGGGTTGCCGGCCGCTCGGGCGGCCTCGAACCGCTTGGTCACATCGGTCCAGTTGACCAGGCTCCACAGCCGGTCGACGTAGTCCGGGCGCACGTTCTTGTACTGCAGGTAGTACGCGTGCTCCCAGGCGTCGAAGACCAGGATCGGCGTCGAGCCCTGGCCGACGTTGCCGTGGTGGTCATAGATCTGCTCGACGATCAGGCGCTGCGACAGCGGCTCCCAGGCCAGCACGCCCCAACCGGATCCCTGCACGCCCTTGGTGGCGGTCGACAGCTGCGCCGAGAACGCGTCGAACGAGCCCAGGTGCTCCTCGATGGCCGCCGCGAGGTCGCCCTCGGGGCGATCGGCGCTGCTGCCCGGGCGCAGGTTGTTCCAGAAGATCGAGTGCAGGACGTGGCCGGAGAGGTTGAAGGCCAGGGTCTTCTCCAGGCCGACCAGGGCGTGGTAGTCGCCCTTGTCGCGGGCCTCGGCGAGCTGGTCGAGGGTGTCGTTGCTGCCCTTGACGTACGCGGCGTGGTGCTTGCTGTGGTGCAGCTCCAGGATCTGCCCACTCATGGCGGGCTCGAGCGCGCCGTAGTCGTACGGCATGTCGGGGAGCGTGTAGACGGCCATCGGTTACCTTCGTTCTGCGTAGACTTGGTTGTTGCCGCTATTTTGCAATAAACCAGGTTCGCGTGCAGGGCGGAAGGACTTTCCATCAATGTCGTGTCGCGAGTTGGGGTGAGTGTGGTCACGGCCGACGACCTTCTCGCTGCGCTGGTGGGCGCGGGCGTGCGGCGCACGCAGGCCAGCCGGGCGATCGCCGAGATCCTGATAGTGGCGGACTGCCTCACCGCGGCCGAGGTGCACAGAGGCCTGGAGGCCCAGGATGTACGCATCGACCTGACGACGGTGCATCGGGTGCTGGGCCGCCTCGCGGCGGCCGGGGCGGTGCGGGCCGTGCCACGGGAAGGGTCGGTCGGCTACCGCTTGGCGTCCCGAGCGCGACACTTTCTGGTTTGCCGACGGTGCGGGCGTACGGCGCCGCTCACTGAGCCGGCGTCGGCCGCGTTGCTGGCCGACGCCGCCGACGCCGGTTTCGGGCTGGAGACGATCGCCGTCTCGGCGCAGTGCCGGGAATGCCGTCCGCTCAGCCGGCCAACGCCCGGGCAAGCGTGACGACCGGCTGCATCACCAGGTCCAGCGGGCACGACGCCGCCGAAGCGGGCGTGTTCGTCCATGCTGGACGCGAGGGAGCCGCCGAGCAGCTTGCCGTCACGCACCAGCGCGGCGCCGGTCTCGTCGCACGACGTCTCGATGCCCAGGATCAGCGGCATGCTCAGCCGAGCCCGGCCTCGCGCAGCAGCTCCGCCTTCTTCTTCAACGGCAGGCGGTCGACGTAGAGCATGCCGCCCAGGTGGTCGGACTCGTGTTGCAGGCAGCGGGCGAAGTAGCCGGTGCCGCTGATCGCGACCGGACCGCCGTGCCGGTCCTGGCCGGTGACCGAGGCCAGGGCGGCCCGCGGCAGCTCAGCCCGGGGGCCGGGTACCGACAGGCAGCCCTCGCTCGCGGTGATCTCGCCGGCCAGGGCGGACGGGACGTGCAGGACCGGGTTGACGACGTGCCCCCGGTGCCGCACACCTTCGTCGTCGGGGCAGTCGTAGACGAACACCTGCGCGTCGACGCCGATCTGGTTGGCGGCCAGGCCGACCCCGTTGGCCGCGTACATGGAAGCGAACATGTCGTCGATCAGCTCGGCGAGGCTCTCGTCGAACGCGGTGACCGGCGCGCACCGCCGGTGCAGGACGGGGTTTCCGTAGTACGTGATCTGACGGGCGACGCCCTGGCGGTTCGGCACTCCTGCACAGTACCGGCTATTGCAATTATATTGCAGGTAGGCTGACGCGGGTGTGTGCCGCTGAAGCGGGGGTGGGTGTGGTGACAGAGGCGCCGGAGCTGGCCCGGCTCGATGCCGTGCGTGAGCACGTGCGCGCGCAGGGGCAGCGATGGACGGTGGCCAAGGCGGCCGTCGTCGAGGTGCTGCTGGGCACCGACGGGCATCTGTCGGCCCTGCAGGTGCACGAGCGGATCGTCGAGCGGTTACCGCAGATCGACCGCTCGACGGTGCACCGGATCCTGCTCGGGCTGGCCGATGAGCACGTGGTGCATGTGCTGGGCCGGCAGGGCGAGGCCCGCTACGGGATGGCCGATCATCCGCATCATCACGTGGTCTGCGCCGACTGTGGGCGGGAGGCCGAGATCCCGTCCGCGGCGATCACCCCGGCCCTCGCCGCGGCGTCGGAGGCGACCGGCTTCAGCTTCGACGCCAGCAGCATCACCCTGACCGGCCGGTGCGCGAACTGCACCGGCCGGTAAAAGCCGCTGTTACTCGGCGGGCTTGAGGTTCGCCGACCAACGCTGTTCGACCTTGCCGAAGCGCCAGATCGCGATGGCGACCAGCCAGGAGACGACGAACAGGCCGACGATGCCGTAGCCGGCGTAGTCGAGCGGGATGGAGCCGATCGCCGCGAGGGGGCCGGTGGTGATGTGGGCCTGGTCGTCGAGGACGCCGATGAGCTCGATGGTGCCGATGATCAGGGCGACGGCGACCGAGATCGACGTGATGGTGATGTTGTAGAAGACCTTGCGCACGGGCTTGGCGAAGGCCCAGCCGTAGGCGGCGTTCATGAAGACGCCGTCGATGGTGTCCATCAGGCACATGGCGGCCGCGAACAGGATCGGCAGGACCAGGATCGAGTAGAACGGCAGGTTGAACGCGGCCGCGCCGCCGGCCAGCACGAGCAGGCCGACCTCGGTGGCGGTGTCGAAGCCGAGGCCGAACAGCACGCCGATCGGGTAGATGTGCCAGGGCTTGCGGACCGATTTGGTGAGGCCGCCAAGGAAGCGGTTCATGAAGCCCCGCTTGTTCAGCTGCTCCTCGAGGGCCTGCTCGTCGTAACGGCCGTGCTTCAGCTCGCGGAACACCTTGATCACGCCGAGCAGCACGACGAAGTTGAGGATGCCCAGGATCCACAGGAACACGCCGGACACCGAGGCGCCGATCACGCCGGTGATCGAATGCAGGGCGCTGCCGTCGTCCTCCACCTGCCCGGCCAGCGCCTTCACGCCGATCGAGAGCAGGAATGCCAGCCCGAACACGATCGTCGAGTGGCCCAGGGAGAACCAGAAACCCACCGACAAGGGCTTGCGGCCGGTCTTGTCCTGCATCAGCTTGCGGGTGGTGTTGTCGACCGCCGCGATGTGGTCGGCGTCGAAGGCGTGCCGCAGCCCGAAGGTGTAGGCGAGCACGCCGACGCCAACGGTGAATACTGGGTGGACGCCGCCGAGGTGGAAGTGCTTCGGCACGACCAGGCCGAACAGGATGCCGAAGCCGGCGACGTGCAACAGAACGATGAACGCGGCCATGCCGTACAGGGACCGCTTGTCCCGGCCGTCGAGGCTCTGCCGGAAGCGGGTCAGGCCGCTGGTGTTGGTGCTCATGTGGATCTTCTTTCGAGTGGGCCGCCGGCCGGTCGTGCGGCTGGCCGGCGGCCGTGACGCTACGTCCGCTGATCTTCTAGTTGCAAGACTCTGGCAATAGCGGCCAGATGACAAGCGGACGAACACGAAGTGTGGCGTTCACACCTTCTGACCACGCCGGCGCACCAGCCAGAACACACCGCCGCCGATCGCGAACGTGATCAGCACCCCCAGCACGCCGGACAGACCGGTCGACAGATATTCGTTGTCGATGCCCTTGATGCCGTAGTCCGCGAGCGGGCTGTCCGACATCTGGTGATCGCCCTCCTGCTGAGCCATGCACGTGCCGCCGGTGATCTCGCCCTCGGCGTCGAAGGTGCAACCCTCGCGGGCGGTGTAGTCGAGCCCGTCAGGGCTGCCCGACGCGAAGCTGCTGGCCACCCCGGCCAGCAGCAGGGCGACGAGCAGACCGCCGGCCAGGAACCACCCGAGTCGCTTGCTCATGCCGTCACTCCCGCCTCGACACTGATCGGCTTGCGGAAGCGCCGCAACGCGTACACCAGATCCGGCCGCACCCGGGCCACCGTGGCGACGGTGGTGGCGGCGATGACGCCCTCACCGATACCGATCAGCACGTGGACGCCGGCCATCGTGCCCGAGATCCAGGGCAGGGACAGCTCGGTGGTGCCACCCAGGGCGTACTCCAGAACGAAGCCCTGCGAAGCGATCACCACAGAGATGATCGAGGCGATCAGCGCGGTCGCGCCGAGCCCGGCCGGGGTCTTCGGCAGGATCCGCAGCAGCCCGGCGACCAGCAGATAGCCGGCGGCGGTGCCGAGAATGGCCATGTTGGTGATGTTGAGGCCAATGGCGGTGAGGCCGCCGTCGGCGAACAGCAGGCACTGCACGATCAGGACGGTGGAAACACAGAGCGCACCGACCCACGGGCCGACGAGGATCACCGCGAGGGTTCCGCCGAGCAGGTGGCCGGAGACGCCCGGAAGCACCTGGAAGTTCAGCATCTGCACGGCGAAGATGAACGCCGCCACCAGCCCCGCCATCGGGGCCAGCCGGTCGTCCAGGTCGGCGCGGGCCTTGTAGACGCAGACGGCCAGCGCCGCCACCGAGAACACTATGAAAATCGCCGAAACGGGACCGCTGATGATCCCGTTGGCGATGTGCATCGCCACTACTTCCATCGACGCCCTCCCCAGGCATGCCGGGCACTGGGGCCCGGTCAGCGGCAGCATATGGAGGCCTACTGGCTGTTGCCAAGACCTTGCAATTGTGTAGTTCGGCGCACAGTGCGCGCCGGATGTGTCGGCTCGCTGACAAGATGGCGGCATGATCGACTTGCTGCGCCGCTGGGATGCCCAGCAGAGCGTCTACATCGAGCAGCGTGAGCGCGTGTACGGCGTGATGTTCGATGTCCTGGCACAGATCCGCCCTGAGTCCGAGCTGACCGTGCTCGACCTGGCCTGCGGCCCCGGCGCGATCAGCCAGCGGTTCCTGAGCCGCTTCCCGCGGGGCCGGGCGGTCGCCACCGACATCGACCCCGTGCTGCTCGCCATCGGCGAGGGAGCGCTCGGCGATCAGGGCGGGCGGCTGCGCTGGATCCGGGCCGACCTGCGCGATCCGTCCTGGCCCGAGCGGCTCGGGGCGGCCCCGGCCTCGTTCGACGCGGTGCTGTCGAGCACGGCCCTGCACTGGCTGTCGCCGCCCGACCTGGCCGGCGTCTATCGGGCGGTGGCCGGCCTGCTGCGCCCGGGCGGTGTGCTGATCAACGCCGACCACGTGCCGTTGCCGGCCGGGAGTCGGCTGCGGGCGGCCTGTGAAGCGATCGACCGTGGACGCCAGCAGTCCGCGATCGAGGCCGGCGCCGACTCCTGGGCCGACTGGTGGGAGGCCGTCGAGCAGCGGCCCGAACTGGCGCCGGCCCTGGCCGAGCGGCGCGAGCTGTGGCCGGAGGGCTCCCGCGACTGGTCCGGCGCGTCGCTGGAGTTCCAGGTGGCCGCGCTGACCGAGGCCGGTTTCGCCGAGGCCGGTGTCGTCTGGCAGGACCTCGAAGAACGCGTCCTGGCCGCGATCACGCCAGCTGACCGCTGATCAGCCGGGCGTAGGCGCCGCCGGCCGCGGCCAGCTCCTCGTGGGTACCGGTTTCGGCCAGGCGGCCGGCGTGCAGGACGGCGATGCGGTCGGCGGTGCGGATGGTGGAGAGCCGGTGGGCGATGATCAGGGTGGTCCGCCCGGCGATGATGCCGGACATGGCGGCGGCCAGGACGCGTTCGGTCTCGGCGTCGAGGTTGGAGACGGGCTCGTCGAGCACGAGGACGGGCGCGTCGGTGAGCAGGGCCCGGGCCAGGGCGACGCGCTGGCGCTGACCGCCGGACAGGCGGGCGCCGCGTTCGCCGACGGTGGTGTCGTAGCCGTCGGACAGGGCGGTGATGAAGTCGTGGGCGCCGGCGGCGCGGGCGGCTTGTTCGAGATCGCCGGCGGTGGCGTCGGGCCGGGCCAGGCGCAGGTTGTCGGCGATGGTGCCGTGGAACAGGTACGGGTCCTGCGGCACGAAGGCGACCAGTTCACGCAGCCGGTCGATCGGGAGGTCGCGCAGGTCGGCGCCGCCGATGGTGATGCAGCCCTGTTGTGGGTCGCGGAAACGCAGCAGCAGGTGGGCGGTGGTCGACTTGCCGGCCCCGGAGTGCCCGACCAGTGCCAGGCTGGAACCGGCCGGGATGTCGAGGTCGAGATCGGTCAGGGCCGGGTCGGCGTCGTAGCGGAAGGTGACACCGCGCAACGCGACCGCCGAACCGTTGATCGGCGTGCCCGGCTTCCCGCTGTCCTGGACCGGGGAGGGCAGGGCGAGCAGGTCGGTGATCCGGGCCGCCGCGGCGGCGGCCAGGTTGAGGTCCTTGGCGACCTCGGCGACCGTGGTCACGGGGGTGAAGGAGAACGCCGCGAGCACGACCGCGACCGGGAACAGCGCGGACGGCATCCACCCGGCCGCGGTGAGCGCGGCCGAAGCGGCCAGCACCGCAAGCACGCCGCCGGTGACCAGCGTGTCGATGGCCGCCTTCTCCACTCCCGTACGGCCGGCGTGGGCGCGCTGGACTCGCCGCAGCCGTTGTCCGGCCCGGTCGATCTTGCCCTGGTGCTGGCCGGTGGCGCCGAAGACGGTGAGCTCGCGCAGCCCCTGGATCGCGTCGACGGTCTCGGCGGCGACCTCGGCCGCGGCCGCCTTGACCTCGTCGCCCTGAGCGGCGGCGCGGCGGGCCAGCCAGGCCGGCACGGTGGCCACGGCGGCGAGCACGGGCAGCACCACCAGCGGTAGCAGCGGGTGGATGAAGCCGAGCGCGACCAGCGTGGTGAACGGCACGGTGGCCGCGATGACCAGCGGGCTCAGCGTGTGAGCGAAGAACACCTCCAGCGCTTCCACGTCGGACACGACGGTCGTGCCGAGCTCGCCGGTGCGGCGCCCGGCCAGCCCGGCCGGGGCGAGCCGCTCGAACGCGGCGTGCACACGGCCGCGGACGTCGGCCAGCGCGCGGAACGCCATCGCGTGCGACAGGAACGACTCCAGCCACGGGGCGGCCGCGCGCAGCGGGATGATGACCAGCAGAAGCCAGAACCAGGGCATCAGATCGTCGCGGCCGGCGCCGGTGGCGACCAGGCCGACCAGGTACGCCCCGACGGCGGCGCCGGCGATGGTCAAGATCTGATTCAACGCTCCAGCGGCGATCGCGGCCGTCAGGATCGGGCGGTGGGCGCGCAGCAGCGCCGGCATGGCCCGCAGGCGGGTGTAGGTGCTCATGCGGCACCGGCCTGGGCCGCGGTGAGCCGGTGGTAGGCGCCGCCCGCAGCGAGCAGCCGATCGGGTGGGCCGTCCTCGGCGATCCGGCCGTCGTCGAGCACCACGATGTGATCGGCGTGCCGGACGGTGGACAGCCGGTGCGCGATGACCAGGGTGGTGCGCTCGGCGGTGAGCCGGTCGAGCGCGGCCTGGATGGCGGTCTCGTTGGCGGAGTCGATGGCCGAGGTGGCCTCGTCAAGGACCAGGATGGGGGCGTCCTTGAGCAGGGCGCGGGCGATGGCGATGCGCTGGCGTTCACCGCCGGACAGCCGCGCGCCGCGTTCGCCGATCATGGTGTCGTAGCCGTCGGGCAGGGCGGCGATGAACTCGTGCGCGGCGGCGGCGCGGGCGGCCGCCTCGAGCGCGGCCTGGTCGGCGCCGGGCGCGGCCAGCAGCAGGTTGTCGCGGATCGTGCCGTGGAACAGGTAGGTGTCCTGCGAGACCACGGAGATCAGCGAGCGGAGCTGGGCCAGCGGCAGTGTGCGGATGTCCTGGCCGTCGACGGTGACCGTGCCCTGCTGCGGGTCGAACAGGCGTAGCAGCAGCGCCACGATGGTGCTTTTGCCGGCGCCCGAGTGGCCCACCAGCGCCGTCGTCGTGCCCGCCGCCGCGGTGAATGACACGTCACGCAATGCGGGCGCGATGTCTGGCCGGTAGGCGAAACTGATCCCGTCGAGGCGTATCGAAACCGGGCCTGTCAAGGGTTTGGCCGTGGCGCCGTCGGTTACCGAAGGGTGCTCGTCGAGCAGGGCGAAGATGCCTTCGGCGGCGGCGAGCGCGGGATAGCCGGCGTGGAAGGCCTTGCTCAGGTCGGTCAGCGGGCGGAAGCACTCGCGTGACAGCAGCAGGATGACCAGCAGGGTGGCCACGTCGAGGGCGCCGGAGGAGGCCCGCAGCGCGCCGACGCCGATGGCCAGACCGGTGCCGGCGCCGGCCGCGAGTCCCACGACCAGCTCGTAGGCGGCGGTGACGGCGACCAGGCGGGTCGAGTGCGCGGCGAAGGTCGCCGACTCGGCGTCGAGCTGTTCGCCGCGGCGGCGGTGCGCGTTGATCCCCTTGAGCGTGACCATGCCTTGCAGCACGTCGAGGGTGTCCGCGTACAGCGCCCGGTAGGCGGCGAACCAGCGGGTCATCGGCTCGCGCATCAGCCGCCGTGACAGCCGCGGCGCCACCACGACCAGGGCACAACAGGCCGCGATGGTCACCCCCACGACCGGGTCGAGCCACCAGACGTACGCGATCAGCGCGGCTCCGCCCAGCAGCGAGGCGGCCAGCTGCGGCAGGAATGCCACGAAATACGGTTCCAGCGTCTCGACGCCGTCGACCACAGTGGACTGCAACTGGCCGGTGCGGGCGCCGGTGCTCCAGCCCGGGCCGAGCGCGAACAGCCGGTCGAGCAGCCGCCGCCGGACATCGTCCTTGATCCCGGCCGCGACGGTGGCGGCCAGGCGCTCACGCCACCACATCAGAGCGGCCCGGACCGCCTGCAGCGCGACGATCCCGGCCGCCGGGGCCACCGTCGCCGACCAGCCGGAACCGGCGAGCACGTCGGCCAGCACGGCCGCGATGAGCAGACCCTGCCCGGCGTAGGTGGCGGTCGTCGTGAGCCCGATCAGCACCAGTCCGACGAGCCCGGCGCGGCGGCCGGAGGCCAGAGCGAGAAGCCGGCGGTTCAGCATGGGCCGACGCTAGCGGCTATTGCAACATCTTGGCAATTACTGCATGATGGGCATAAGGCGGATGACACTTGGCCGTGACCCATCCGCCGGGGGTTGGCGAAATGACCCCTTCGGTGTTGTCAGTTCGAGAAGGCGTCCCCGGGTCGCGATGATCCACGCTTTGTCCGGGGCGCCTTTTCGTGTGTGACGGGGCTATCTGTTCACCTCAGTGCCTCTTCACCGCTGTTGATCATCCTGTTAGCTTGTTGCACATTCGTGGCAACAACTAATCTTTGGAGGTCAGGGTGTCGACCGCTGTGGCCGAGGTGTTCGTCGCCCAGCGGCGCCGTGCGACCTTGTGGGTGCTGGGCCTGGTCGCCGGGCTGATCATCACGGGAGTGATCGCGGTCGGCACGGGGGCGATCGCGATCGGCCCGGCGACCGTGGCCCGCATCCTCGCCCACCAGATCTTCGGGGTCGGCGACGTGACGTGGACCCCGCCCCAGGAAGCGATCGTCTGGCAGGTCCGCCTGCCCCGCATCCTGCTCGGGATGCTGGTTGGCGCCGGCTTGGCCACCTGCGGTGTCGCGTTGCAGGCGATGGTGCGCAACGTGCTCGCCGACCCTTATCTGCTGGGCATCAACTCGGGCGCCTCGAGCGGCGCGGCCGCGGCCATCCTCTTCGGCGCCGGTGCGGGCTTCGGCCAGTACGCCCTGTCGACCAGCGCTTTCCTCGGCGCGCTGGCGGCATCGCTGCTGGTCTTCCTGATCGCGCGCAGCGGGGGCCGGGTCACCTCGATGCGGCTGCTGCTGTCCGGCGTCGCCGTCGGCTACGCGCTGTACGCCCTCACCAGCTTCCTGATCTTCGCGTCGGGCTCGGCCGAGGGTTCCCGGTCGGTGATGTTCTGGCTGCTCGGCTCGCTCGGGCTGGCCCGCTGGGACGCGTTGCTGGCGGTGGCCGCGATCGTCATCGGCGGCACCATCGCTTATCTGACCGTCAGCGGCCGCCGGCTCGACGCCCTCGCCGTCGGTGACGAGACCGCGCACACCCTCGGCATCTCACCCGACCGCTTCCGGATGCGTCTGCTCGTGATCGTGTCCCTGTGCGTGGGCGTGCTGGTCTCGGCGTCCGGCAGCATCGGCTTCGTCGGCCTGGTCGTGCCGCACCTGGCCCGCCGCATTGTCGGCGCCACCCATACCCGCGTCGTGCCGGTGGCCGCGCTGCTCGGCGCGATCCTGCTGGTCTGGGCCGACGTGGTCGCCCGCGTCCTGCTCGCCCCGCAGGAGATCCCGATCGGCATCATCACCGCCCTGCTCGGCGCCCCGTTCCTGTTGATCCTCATCCGCCGCCTGCACGCCACCGGAGTCTGACATGCGAAAACTCGCCGCCACCCTGGTCATCACCACCCTCTCGCTCGCCGGCTGCGGCGCCGCAGCCGACGACAAAGAGGCCGCGAGCGGGGGCAACTACCCGCTGACGGTCACCAACTGCGGCGCCGACGTGAAGTTCGACAAGGCGCCCGAACGGACCGTGCTGCTCAAGAGCGCGGCCGTGCCGTACCTGCACGACCTCGGCGTCCTCGACCGCGTGACCGCCCGCGCCGGCGCTTATCCGAAGGAGTACTACGACGCGGCCACGCAGGCCGAGCTCGACAAGATCCCGCTGCTGACCGACAAGACCGACACCAGCGGCCACCTCCAGATCTCCAAGGAGGTGGTGATCAGCCAGCAGCCCGACCTGGTCTTCGGCGAGGTCGACAACCTGTCGCGCGACACTCTCTCCGCCGTGGACATCCCGCTGCTCGAAGAGCCGGCCATGTGCCCCGACAGCACGGTCGTGCCGACCTTCGACGACATCTACAAGCAGCTGGAGACGTACGGCAAAGTCTTTGACCGCCAGCAGCAAGCCACCACCGCCGTTACGGCGTTGAAGGAGCGCTTCGCGAATATCAAGGGCACGGGGGCCGGGCGTACGGCCGCGGTGCTCTACCCGACCGTCGGCGGGGGAGTGACCTACGCGTACGGCAGCACCAGCATGGCCCACCCGCAGCTGGAGGCCGCAGGCTTCAAGAACGTCTTCGGCGACTCGAAGGAGCGCGTCTTCGAGGTCACCCTTGAGGAACTGCTCGGGCGCAACCCCGACGTGCTGATCCTGCTCTACAGCGACGGCGACCCCAAGGCGGTCGAGAAGGCGCTGACCGGCCTGCCCGGCTCCGAGAAGCTCAAGGCCGTCCAGGGCGGCAACGTGATGACGCAGCTGTTCAACTTCACCGAGCCGCCGTCGCCGCTGTCGGTCGACGGTCTCGAGAAGATCGTGCAGCGTTTCCAATGATCAGCGGTTCGTCCCTGTCCTGGCGCTACGGCGCCAACCCGGTCCTCGACGGCGTTGACGTCGTCGCGCGGCCGGGCCGTGTGCTCGGGCTGATCGGCCCCAACGGCAGCGGCAAGACCACATTGCTGCGGCTTCTGTACGGGGCTTTGCGCAGCCCCACCGGCGCGGTGACGGTCGACGACACGGTGCTCAAGGACCTGTCGCCGCGTGAGACCGCCCGCAGGATCGCCGTCGTGGTGCAGGAATCCGGCGGCGAGACGGCGCTGACCGTGGCCGAGATGGTGCTGCTGGGCCGGGGTCCGCACCTGTCGACGTTCCAGCGCGCCGGCGCGGGCGACCACGTGATCGCGGCGGATTGCCTGGATCGGGTCGGCGCCACCCACCTGGCCGCTCGCGCGTTCGGCGGTCTGTCCGGCGGCGAACGGCAGCGGGTGCTCATCGCCCGCGCCCTCGCTCAGGAGGCCACCCACCTGCTGCTGGACGAGCCGACCAACCACCTCGACATCCGCTACCAGCACGAGATCCTGCACCTGGTCCGCAAGCTCGGCACCTGCTCGATCGTCGTCCTGCACGACTTGAACCTGGCCGCCCGCTATTGCGACGACCTGGTCCTGCTCGGCGGCGGCGACGTGGTGGCCGCCGGCCCGGCCGATACCGTGCTGGACCCGGCGATCCTGGAGCCGGTGTACGGCATCGGCATCAAACGCCTCGACCTGGATGGGAACCTGCACCTGCTGTTCGACCTGGAGGCTCGAGTATGACCGCGCAGGACCGCATCAACGAATACTGGACCGGCCGCGCCCCCGCCTACGAGGCCTACCAGCAACGCCCGTCCCGGCTCGCGGCCGACAACGCCGCCTGGTCCGCGATCTGGGCTTCCGCGCTGCCCTTCGCCGCCGGCGACGTGCTCGACGTGGGCACCGGCAGTGGACAGGTCGCGCGGATCGTGGCCGCCCTCGGTCACCGGGTCACCGGCATCGACCTGTCCGAGGGCATGCTCGACGAGGCCCGCAAACACGGTGGCCCCGCGACCTTCCGGCCCGGCGACGCCGTCGACCCGCCGTTCCCGCCCGCCTCCTTCGACGTGATCACCGGCCGCTACGTGATGTGGACGCTGCGCTCACCCGACACGGCCGTGGCCAACTGGATCCGCCTGCTGCGCCCCGGCGGCACCATCGCCATGGTCGACAGCACCTGGTTCCCCGACGGCCTCGACAAGTCCTCCGAAACCTTCACCGGCTTCTACGACGAGTCCGTGCAGGCCGTCCTGCCCCTGGCCGCGTCCCGCACGATCGACGACACGGCCGCAGTACTCACCCGAGCCGGCCTCCAGCAGGTCACCGTCACCCCGCTCACGTCGATCTACGAACTCGACCAGCAGCACGGCGTCGCCGAGAACCATGAGCTCCAAATGCAGTTCCTCATCACCGGCCGTGTTAGTGGCTGAATAGGGACCGCCTGAGCGTCAGCGCCCAACGTGCCGAAGGTGGCGGGGCGGCCAGTACCGAGTCACCCGGTCGGGGGCATTCCCCTACGCCTTTGCGGAGTCATCGTGAAGCCATCCGGTCGAGGAGGCGAGGACGATGAGCGGTGGGGTTTTCAAGCGGTGTGGATGCCGGTCGGCGCAGACCGGCAGGCTGTTGAACTCGGCCTGTTCGCGGCTGTCGGAGCGAAACCACGGTAGCTGGTATTTCGACTGTGTGGTGCCGGTCCTGCCTGGTCGGCGCGAGCGGCTGCGGCGTGGCGGCTACCCGACCCGGCGAGAAGCGGTCGCCGCCCGCGACACTCTGCTCGGCGACGGCAACACCGCGACCGCCGAGGGCTGGACGATGCAGCGCTGGCTGCGTTACTGGCTGACAACCCGCACGACGATCAGGCCTACCACGCTGCGCTCCTACGAATTCATGTGGAACGGCACCTGATCCCGCATCTGGGCCGGCTCCGGCTCAGCGAGCTGGCAGGCCACCATGTCACCGAGATGATCAGCACGATCGGGGCGACCACGAACCGGTACGGGCGTACCCCGACTCCGTCCACCCTGCACCGCATCCGTGCGACTCTGCGGTCGGCGCTCAACGCCGCCATCCGGGAGGGCCTGCTGCGCGACAACCCCGCCCGACACATAGAAGTCCCCTCGCCGCGGCGACCGCACGCCCTGGTCTGGACGGCCCCGCGAGTCGAGGCGTGGCAGAAGACTGGAGAACGGCCGGCGGTGGCGGTGTGGACGGTGGAGCAGACTGCCGCGTTCCTGTCCTTCGTCGGGAAGGATCGCCTCGCGGTGATGTGGTGGCTGATCGCGCTGCGCGGTCTGCGCCGGGGCGAGGCCGCTGGTTTGCGCTGGGCCGACGTCGACCTGAACGGCGGGGTAGCGATGATCGAGCAGCAGCGCATCGCCAACGGTCATTTGGTCACCGTCGGGCGGCCGAAGACGGCCGCCAGCCGCCGGTTGGTCGCTCTCGACCGGCGCACCGTTCGACTGCTGCGTGAACACCGGCGCCGGCAGCAGGCCGAGCGGCGCGCGGCGGGGGAGTGCTGGCGGTTTGTCACCGAGGACGGGGCACCGCTGCACCCCGACTTCTTGACCCGCCGGTTCCATCATCTGGTCGTCGAGTCCGGGCTACCACCGGTCCGGCTACATGACCTGCGGCACGGCGCGGCGAGTCTGGCGCATTGTGCCGGGGTCGATCTCAAGACGGTGCAGGCGCAGTTGGGGCATTCCAGCATCGTGCTGACGGCCGACACCTATACCAGCGTCCTGACCGATCTCCTGGCGTATGCGGCCGAGGCGACCGCCCGGCTGGTGCTTGCCGCCGCGGCCCTCA
Organism: Actinoplanes sp. CA-131856; assembly: GCF_050956135.1. Taxonomy (GTDB): domain Bacteria; phylum Actinomycetota; class Actinomycetes; order Mycobacteriales; family Micromonosporaceae; genus Actinoplanes. The sequence continues at coordinate 1,340,608 of NZ_CP191849.1, forward strand.
ACCCGGGCCGCCGGCACCGCCGAAACGATCACCCGCGGAAATCCGCTGCACATGCCGAGATCACTACCGCGGAACACCCCGTGACCAGGCCGTCCGGTCGAGCCGAGGGGAGTAAGCGGGGCCGCCCACACGCGTCCCACCGACGTCCCGCAAAGATCAAGGGCGCATAGCCGGTTAGCTATACGCCCTGGTGATGCTTGGTGCGCCGCGTAGGACTTGAACCTACAACCCGCGGATTAAGAGTCCGCTGCTCTGCCAGTTGAGCTAGCGGCGCTCGTTGGCAACGGGGAAACATTAGCACCCACCCCGGCCCAGGCTGAAATCCACCCCCCTCCCGAAAGATCTCAACCCCCAGGGGGACTCGATCTCTTGCATCCATGAGGCAGGATGGCCCCGCAAACTTCAGATCGGCCTTCAGGGATGGTCAGCATGCGGCGCACGCTGGTGGCGTTCATGGCGACGGCAGTGATCACGCCGCTCGCGCTGTCGGGGTGTGGCGGCAGTGATGACAAAAGCGACAAACCGCACGCCTGGGTGGATCCGTCCGCCTCGGCGAGCGCGAACGCGACCGCGGACGCGCCGGTTGTCGAGTCGGCCACCGTGCCGATCAGCCTGGCGGTGACGCCGGCTGCGGGGAAGACCAACGTGCCGGTCAGCACCGAGATCGGCTTCAAGGTCGCGGGGGCCAAGGTGACGAGCGTCGCACTCAAGGACGCGTCCGGCGCCGCGGTCAAGGGCACCCTGCGCGCCGACGGCTCCTCCTGGGTGCCGAGCACTCCGCTCAAGACCAAGCAGACGTACGCGGCGAGCGTCACCGCGACGAGCGACGGCGGCCAGACCAAGACCGCCACCACCAAGTTCACGACCATGGGTGCCCCGGGCAAGAAGACCGGCACCGGCCTCTACCTGTTCGACGGCAAGACGTACGGCGTGGCCATGCCGGTCGTCGTCGAGTTCAGCCCGGGCATCAAGAAGGCCGACCGGGCCGCCGTCGAGCGCCGCATGTTCGTCACCACCAGCCCGTCCCAGCCCGGTGTCTGGTCGTGGACCGCGAGCGGCACGCAGGCGTACTACCGCGGTCCTGAGTTCTGGAAGTCCGGCACCACGATCTCGGTGCGGGTGGCCGTCGGCGGGCTGCCGACCGGCGGCGGGCGTTACGGCGACCGTGACCGCAGCGCCACCGCGAAGATCGGCCGTGACTTCGAGATGAAGGTCGACAACGCGAGCAAGAAGATGACCGTGTTGCGGGACGGCAAGACGGTGAAGACGATGCCGGTGAGTCTCGGTAAGAAGAGCACCCCGTCGTCGAGCGGCACCATGGTCGTGATGGACAAGCTGGCCGAGACGGTGTTCGACACCCGGGCCGAGCTGGGCCCGGTGAACGGCTATCGCACCGAGATCCAGTACGCGCAGCGTCTCACCTGGTCGGGGCAGTACATCCACTCGGCGCCGTGGTCGACCGGGGCCCAGGGCAGCCGCAACGTCTCGCACGGCTGCGTGAACGTGTCGCCCTCGAACGCCCGCTGGCTGTTCGACAACACGCTGATCGGCGACCCGGTCACGGTGAAGGGCACCGAGGACAAGCTCGACTACGGCAACGGCTGGACGCCGTGGGACGTGAGCTGGGAGGAATTCAAGAAGGGTTCTGCCCTGAAATAAAACTAAATGTCCAAAACCAAATCCGGAGGCGGCACGATTCCGGGATTGGTCATGGGGGAAAAACAAAGCAGTATTGGGCGCCGGGGATGACGACGCCGTGAGAGGGACCATGAAGACCTGGGGTATGAAACGCTGGCGGCTCGCCGCGATCACTGTGATCGCGGGAAGCGTGCTGCTGAGCTCCGCCGCCTGCGGCGGTGACGACAAGAAGTCGTCGTCGGCGTGGCAGGGCGCGACGCCCGGCAGCAGCGCGGGCGCGCCCGCGGGCGGCTCCGAGTCGGAGGCGCCCAAGCCGAGCACCGTCGCGGTGACCTCGCCGGCCGCCGACGCCAAGAACGTGGTCGCGATCAGCCCGATCAAATACTCGACCGAGGACGCCGACGCGACCTCGGTGAGCGTGACCGACGCCGCCGGCAAAGAGGTCGAGGGCACCCTCGACAAGGACGCCAAGACCTTCACACCGGCCAAGGCGCTGTCGTGGGGCACCAAATACACCGTCACGGTGACCGGCCCCGAGGCCGAGGGCAAGACCAACACCACCACCAGCACCTTCACCACCATGGCGAAGCCGGCGAAGACGATCCGCGCCACGAGCTTCCTCGGCGACAACCAGACGGTCGGCGTCGGCATGCCGCTGATCATCAAGTTCAACCAGAGCATCCCCGAGAGCTACCGCGACGACGTCGAGCGCCGCATGACGGTCACCGCCACCCCGGCCCAGGAGGGCACCTGGCACTGGACCAGCGCCACCGAGGTGCACTACCGGCCGAAGGTCTACTGGAAGGCCAACTCCAAGGTCTTCTACAAGGTGGCACTGGCCGGCGTCCCGCTGGGCAACGGCTACTACGGCCGGACCGACATGACCGTCGACCTCAAGATCGGCCGTTCGCTGATCATGACGGTGTCGAACAAGACCAAGCAGATGACGGTCAAGGAGAACGGCAAGGTCATCAAGACGCTGCCGGTCAGCCTGGGCAAGCCCAAGACCCCGTCCTCGAGCGGCACGATGGTCGTCATCGAGAAGAAGAAGCACACGATCTTCGACACGATGGACGAGCTCGGTCCCGAGGAGGGCTACCGCACGCCCATCGACTTCGCCCAGCGCATCACCTGGTCGGGGCAGTACATCCACGCCGCGCCCTGGTCCGAGGGCAAGCAGGGCAAGGTCAACGTCTCGCACGGCTGCGTGAACGTGTCCGAGGCGATGGGCGCCTGGCTGTTCAACAAGACGCTCATGGGCGACGTGATCACGGTCTCCGGCACCGAGGAGAAGCTGAAGAACGGCAACGGCTGGACCGACTGGAACATGAGCTGGGAAGAGTACAAGAAGGGCTCATACCTCTAAGGGCGCCGTCGCAAGGGCTCGGCCGTCTTCGGCCGGGCCCTTTTGCTTTTGTACGTCGGTGAGCGCCCCTAATCTGGAGAAATGAGACAAATCGCAGCGGGCCTCGCGCTGGTCGTCCTTCTCGTGCCGGCCGGATGCTCAAGCGAGAGCGGAGGCGAGGGCGAGGACGGACCCGGACCCGGGCCCGCGCCGGCCGTGTCGGCCGTCGCCACGTCGGCGTCGAGCGCGGGGGCCGAGATCGCCGACGATCCGCCCGGGACGCTGACCTGCACGGCGCTGGCCGCCGCGGTGGCCGACGCCAGTCTCATGCAGCCCGGTGTCGTCGACGGCATCGTGAGCGCGAGCGCCACCGCTGACGCGCCGGTGGCTGACGCCGCACAGGTGCTCGCCGCGGCGTACACCCAAGCAAGCGCAAGCGAAGGCACGGAGAGTGAGCCCGACGCGGTCGCCGCGGTCAGCGCGGCGGCCGCCGACATGTCCCGAGTATGTGCGGACAGCGGGCTACAGACGGTCGGATGAGGACCCAGACTGCCATTGATGATCGTAAAAGCGGACAAAGAACTCGCCGCTGACCTGCGGAATCAGACGATCGGGCAATGCCTTCCGGCTGTTTCTCCATCTGTAGCGAGAAGGTGACGCTCATGTCTTTCGCGATCACCGGACGACGTGCAAGATGCACTCCCGGAGCGGGGCTCTTAGAAAGGAACCGCGATGGCGCAGATCCATCATTTCGACCACGGGTGGATCACACCGACGGTCAGCTACGTCCTCTCGGTGCTGGGTTCGATGCTGGGTCTGACCTGTGCCGTACGGCTACGCTCGGCAACCGCGCGCGGTGAGCGCACCTGGTGGCTGGTGCTGGCCTCGCTGTCGCTGGGTGGCACGGCGATCTGGAGCATGCACTTCGTCGCCATGATGGGCTTCAAGGTCAACGGCACGCCCATCCGCTACGACGTCGGCCTCACCGCCGCCAGCGCGATCATCGCGGTCGTCGCGGTCGGCCTCGGCCTCGCGATCGCGGCGTTCGGCAAGGGCGCCCAGAACTTCCGGATCATCGCCGGTGGCGTGATCGCCGGTCTCGGCGTGGCGGCGATGCACTACACCGGCATGGCCGCGATGAACCTCAACGGCGACGTCTCGTACGGCATGACGTACGTCGGCCTGTCGATCGGCATCGCGGTCGTGGCCGCGGCGGTGGCGCTGTTCCTCGCGGTCACGGTCCGCCGTCCGCTGGTCATCTTCGCGGCCGCGCTCGTCATGGGCATCGCGGTCAACGGCATGCACTTCACCGGCATGCTCGCCATGTCGGTCGAGACGCACCCGTCCACCGGCACGCTGCCCGGTGCGACCGCCGGCGGCATGCTGGTCCCGATCGGCCTGGCCGTGGTCTTCGGCATCATCGGCCTGGCGTACGCCCTGATGTCGGCCCCGACCGCCGAGGACCGCGCCGCCGCGGCGTACCTGGCCCAGCGCCGCGAGGAGGCCGCCGCCCGCGTTCCGCAGCAGGCGTCCGGCCCCGAGCGGGCCGGCGGCCTGAGCTCGGGCGCCTGGACCTATCGGGACCGCTCGTCCCGCTGATCCCACCCCTGGCCCGCTGTCCCCCCGGCCGGCCACTGAGAAAGCCGGCGCCTCGGCGCCGGCTTTTTCTGTGCCATTTGTCTCCGGGCAACTACTTGCCCTGTCCCCATAGCGACGCGCGCCGATCTCCGGCGTTTCGCGAGGTCCGGGCCCTGTTGAGCGGTTCTGGTCACGCGGCGTGTCGAGGGCCGTCACGCTTCGATCTAGTTGATCTTCGCATGCTTCCGTCATTCCCGCGCTGAGCTCCTTCGCCTGCTCACCGGCTAGATGATCATGGCCGCTTGTTACAACCAAAGGCGGTTAGCCTCTTTCTTCGACGGCGGGTGGGCTCGACGGAAGAGGCGGAACGACATGGGCGTGGGCATCCTGGGGACCGGCTCCTACCTGCCGGTCGAGGTGGTCACCAACGACGATCTGGTGCGGCGGGTGCCGGACGCCGACCCCGCGTGGGTCAGCCGCAAAACCATGATCGAGGCGCGTCGTTTCGCCGCCCCCGACGAGGCCGCCTCCGACCTCGCGGCCAAAGCCGCGGTCCAGGCCCTGGAGGCCTCCGGGCTCGAGGCCGTGGACATCGACTACCTGATCGTCTCCACGTCCACCGGTGACTCTCCCCAGCCGCCGACCTCGACGCTCGTCCAGGAGAAGATCGGCGCCGACCGGGCCGCCTGCTTCGACATCAACGTCGTCTGCGCCGGCTTCGTCTTCGGCGTCGCCCTGGCCAACAGCCTCATCGCCACCCAGCCCGGCGCCAAAGTGCTGGTGATCGCGACGGACATCTACTCGCGCATCCTCGACTTCGGCGACCGCCGCACGGCCGTGCTGTTCGGCGACGGCGCCGGCGCCGCGGTGATGGGCGCCGTCCCCGACGGCTACGGCCTGCTCGATCTGGAGCTGGTGTCGCGCGGCGAGGCGAACGAGCTGATCCACGTGCCGGCCGGCGGCAGCCGCCTTCCGGCATCGGCCGAGACGGTGGCGAACGGCGACCACTACTTCAAGATGAACGGCCGCGGCGTCCGCGAGTTCGTCAACGCCGGCGTCCCACCGGCGTTCGAGACCCTGCTGAAGCGGGCCGGCATCGCGGTCGACGAGGTCGACCACTTCGTGCCGCACCAGGCGAACGGCGTCATGCTGGCCGAGCTGGTCGAGGCGACCGGCCTGACCGCGGCCACCACCCACCTGACGCTCGACCGCTACGGCAACGTCGGCAGCGCCTCGGTGCCGGTGACCTTGGACGACGCGGCCCGCAAGGGCGCGCTGAAGGACGGCGACGTCATCCTCATGGCCGGCTTCGGCGGCGGCATGTCGGTCGGCGCCTGCCTGCTGCGCTGGAAGGCGCCTACTTCGGCTGGATTGCGCTGAAAGGCGCCTACTTCGGCTGGATTGCGCCTACTTCGGCTGGATCAGCCAGTTCCACGCCCGCTTGAGCGTGTCCCGCAGCGCTTCGTCGGCGACCGACGCCGACGGGTCCTCGCTCGGCTCGGGCAGCTCGGCAGCCGGCACGGCGATGATCACCCCGTGCTCGAAGAGCCCGTCGACCTGGGCCGCGGGCGCGAACCGGTGCCCCTGGCCGGTGTCGATGACGAGCCCGTGGAAGACATCCTGCTGATCGTCGGAGAGCACGTGCTCGACGGTGCCGGCCTTCGTGCCCGACCGGTCGTAGACGGCGGTGCCGTCCTTGAGCACGAGATAGGCGACGGGCGCACCGAGATCCTCGGGTGCTTGATTGTCGGTCATGTGCCCCCGATACCCGGGGGCGGGAGCCGTTAAGCCTGGCCGGCCTGCGGCAGGCTGGCCACTTCACGGTAGAACCGGTTGATCAGCTGCACGGTGCTCTCGAAATCATCGAGCCCGAACGGCTTGGTGACATAGGCGTTGGCCCGGTGCTGATAGCTGGCCACGATGTCCGGAGCGGCCCCCGAGGTGGTCAGGATCACCACCGGGATCGCCTTGAGAACGTCATCGCTCTTGATGGCGGCGAGCGTCTCCCGTCCATCCATCCGCGGCATGTTGAGATCGAGCAAAATAAGATCGGGACGGTGCGCTTGCTCGTACGGGCTGTGCCGGCGCAGATAGTCGAGCGCTTCCCGCCCGTCAGCCACCCGATCGACGGACGCGCTGGTATCCGCCGTCTCCAACGCCTCAGAAATCATGAGAGCGTCAGCATCATCGTCGTCCACGACGAGGATCTGCAGACTGCGCACGGAAGCCCCTTTGTTTGCCGTCCCGCAAGCATAGGGGTACCCGCCCCGTCCACCTACGGTCGGGCGACTGAAATCCTACTCACTCAGTTCCCTTCACGGATGCCCTTTCCGACTTCGCCGCGGCGCGCTACCACCGCCCCCTTCGGCGGCACCGTCACCACCTTGTGGGCCGCCTCCTTTGACCTTCGCGGCGGCCGCCCGAGCTCGTGCTTTGACCGCCTGAGCTCCCGCCTCAACCTTCTCGGCCGCCGCGTGAGCCCCCGCCTCAACTTTCTCAATGGCGGCCTGCGCCCCAGCCTCGACTTTCTCTTTGGCGGTGTGGGCCCCAGCTTCGACCTTGTCTTTGGCCGTGTGGGCCCCAGCTTCGACTTTCTCTTTGGCGGCGTGGGCCCCAGCCTCGACCTTCTCTTTGGCTGTCTGGGCTCCGGCTTCGACTTTCTCGACCGCTGTGTGCGCTCCGGCCTCGACCTTCTTCTTGGCGGCCTGCGCCCCAGCCTTGACCTTCGCCGCGGTCGAGTTCCCTTCATCCGCGACCGAGCGGCTCGTGGAGCTACCCCCGGCCGGACCGTCGACCTCGACGTCCGCCGCAGGCGTCCCACTGGAGTCCGCCTTTCCCTCAGCGCCTTCATCGGCCGCCGCCACGCCATCAGCAGCCGTCCGCGAACGATGCCGCCCACCCGCCGCCTTGGCCCGACCGCCGGCCGAGCCTTCATCCCTCGGCCGACCAGCCTCAACTCCTGCGTCGACCCCAAGCCCCCGAGACTTGGTGAGCCGGCTAATTGCCGGCACCCCCTCGCCCGTGACCGATCCACCGACCCCCGACATCTCGACATCAGCGGCCGGCGTAGCGCCAATCGGCACATCCTCACCCGCCGCCGGCATCACACGCTCGGAGCTCCCCGCAGGCGGCGTCTCCGTTCCCGTAGCCGCCGTCTTGAAGTCTTCGTCTTGCGGCGCCACGATCTCGGAAGTCGCTGCGGTCGTGGTCTTGGAGTCTTCTGTTGGCGGCGTCGTGCTCTCGGAAGTCGATGCCGTCGTGGTCTTGGAGTTTTCTGCCGGTGGCGTTGTGCTTTCGGAACTTGCTGCGGTCGTTGTCTTGAAGTCTTCTGCCGGCGGCGTGGTGCCCTGGGGAGTCGCTGCGATCGTGGTCTTGGAGTCTTCTGGCGACGGAGAAGCAGCCTTGGAATCTCCTCCCGACGGCGCCGCCTTCTTCGACGGAGAGCCGCCAACCCGCGGCGTCGCCATCTTCTTGGGGCCACCCTTTGACGACCGCCGGTCCGCCTCGACCGAGGCGGCCGCCAGCGGCGTCGCCGCCTTCTTGGGGCCGCTTGCCGGTGAAGTCGCCGCCTTGTCAGAGCGGGTATGGGACGACGGCGACGCCCTCTTCTTGGACCCGGCCGCCGATGGTTTCGCCCCCTTGTCGCCCTCACCAGGCAGCGACGGTGAGGCCTTCTTCTCGGCCCCATCAGCCGAAGTCGCCGCCGCGTCCGCAGGCTCGCCAGCCGGCGGCGTCGCCGACTTCCCGGAGCCGATCGCCGGGGGTAACGCCGATTTCCCGGAGCCACCCGCTGCAGGCGTCGTCTTTCCGGAGTCGATTGCCTGGGGCGTCGTCTTCCCGGGGCTGCCCGCTTCCGGCGCCGTCTTCCTGGAGTCGATCGCTGGGGGCGTCGTCTTTCCAGAGTCGGTTGCTGGGGGTGTCGTCTTCTCTGAGCTGATCGCCTGGGGTGTTGCCGTCCCCGAGTCGCCAGCGGGAGGTGTCTCCGTCTTCGCGGGGCTGATCGTGGAGGGCGTTGCCGGCTCGGGGGAGCTGATCGCGGGAGAATTGGCCGGCTTCCCGGGGCTGGTCGCCTGGGGTGTTGCTGGCTTCCGGGAGGTGGTCGCTGGGAGCGTAGCCGCCGTCCCGGGGCTGGGCGCCGGCGATGTGGGCGACTTTTCCGGGGTGGCGGCTGACGGCGTCGCGCGTCCCTTGGTGTCGGCTCTTGGCGGTGCTGATGCCTTGGTTACGCGGGGTTCGATCGCTGGGGGAGGCGTGGGCGGGCCTGGCTCGTCCGGGGACTCGGCGAACCACTGGCGGACCTGGCTGGGTGACACGTCGAAGCCGGTGGCTCGGGCGCCTGACCAGTTGACGCCGACCAGCATGCCGTCGCGTTCCATGCGGTCGAGCCAGCCGGACAGCCACTCCTCGACCTCGACCTCGACCACCTCGAAGCCCCGGTAGGCCGGGACCCGCCCGACCACGCGGCTGGCCCGGGTCGCCTTCGACCAGAAGGGAACCGTGCGCATCCCGTCGGCTCCCGCCGGAGCGGGAAACCCCTCGGCATCCCGGATCGAGAAGACACGGCCCTCGCGAGCCGCCTCCCGACGAAACGCCGCCCGGTGGGCTCCGCTGAGCGACATCCGTGGCTCTCCCTCCTGCTTGTACGCCTCCATCGTGTCGCATCGGGCACTTTCGAGAGGGTTCGACCCGGTTTTTCGACCTTAGGGGGAGGCGACCCAGGCGTCGGACATCCACCGAAGCCTCTTCGGCTCGCGCCGCGTGGTGTCGGTGCGCGCGGTGGTGGCGAGCTGGGGCGGTGAGGCATTCATGATCTCTGCTTCGCGGGGGAGCGGTGAAATATGAACCCGCTGATGAGCGGTGGTTTTGCATTGCTATATCGCCATATCGCATTTGCGGGACGGTGGAGATAGGGGTGCATGGGGGAGATCAGCTTTTCGGACGATCATGGCTAAACATTTTGTACAAGAAAGAGGAATTTGAGCCGAAACGCGGGGGAAAGGCGGCGCAGGGCTCCGTGATGGCCATATTGTCCGGTTTGTCGGTTAGGAACTGAGCCGGACTCTTACCAGTCACTGGAGGATGTAATGAACAACAGTCGGCGCATCGGAGCGCTTGTGGCCATGGCCGGCGCGGCCGTCAGCGTGGCTACCGTGACTGTGGTGGCGCCCGCGGTCGCGGCCCCGCGGGGGCCGCAGCCGGTCACCACCTGGCTGCGGGCTGTCCGGGCGGACACCGACACCGAGGTCAAGGTGTACTGGCGGACCGACCGGCGGATCTGTGACGCCGAGGTTCGGGTCAGTGCCCGCGATGTCGACGTGGACTACCCGGGGCGCAGCCGCTATGCCACGTTCTCTCGCGGGGACAGCCTGCGGCCGGGACGTTCGGACTATGTCGAGTTCGACGTCAACCCGGACTTCGACCGGGCCGGTGTCGCCCGGCTGCGCACCACGATCTCGTACGACGACTGTGGGCGGCGGGCCCGCACGCAGGTCAGCACGTTCATGCTGATGCTGCCCGTCCTGCGCAGCGAGCGGCCCAACCGCCCGGGCGACAACAACTGGCCGGGCCGCCCTGGTGACAACAACGGTCGCCCCGGCGACAACAACGGGCGCCCCGGCGACAACAACGGGCGTCCGGGCGACAACAACGGGCGACCCGGCCGTCCCGGTGACAACAACGGCCGTCCCGGTGACAACAACGGGTGGCCGAGCCGCCCGGGAGCCACGCCGACCGCCAGCCCGACCGTGACCGCGAGCCCGGCCGCCACCGCCAGCCCGGCGGCGACCGTCACCGTCACCGCGACGGCGACCGCCTCCCCGAGCCCCACCCACACGCACGGCAACGGCACCCGCGGCCCCGGCGGCCACCGGGACCGCTGACCGGACCAGGACGTGCTCCCGGCCGTGAGGCCGGGAGCACCCTGAGGCCGGGAGCACCACCCTGGTGAGAAGCGCGACGACACCCACCGGCCGCAGCACTCGCAGGGAGCGCGAGGAAAGACGGCCCGAGGTCGGCGAAGCGGAACTGGTCGATAATCCGTACCTCTGGGTGAAGCTCTTGAAAAACTGATCAAGCGGCGCGAAAGGCATGCGCCGGGACATAGTGGCGCCCGAGCGGCGCCCGACCGATACATAGGGCGCCATCGAGCGCCCACGTAGCGCGGCGAAAGCCGGACATAGCAGCGCCCGACCGGTGATGACCGGCCGGGCGCGACTCTTTTTAGGCCGCCACCTGGCGGACCGACATGATCTGGCCGGCCGGGTCGGTGATGACCAGCTCCAGGGCCCGGGAGATCAGGTTCGGGTCGAAGGTCGAGCCGTGGAACGTGGCCTCCAGGTGGAGCACGCCGTTCATCTCGCTCGTCGTCAGCGTGACGCCCTCGGGGCTGTTCAGCGTGGGCACGCTCAGGTTGACCCGCCATTCGGGGCCGACCGACCACGGCAGGTCGCCCAGCAGGTCGTGACGGCCCTGGTTGCTGAAGGTCAGCTTCGGCCGGGGCGGGATCGGCAGTTCCGAGGGGTACGGGTCGGGCATGCCGGGCGCGCCGTCGAGGGCGATCTTGCCTTCGCGCAGCACCATCATCGTGAGGATGCGGCCCGTGGCCAGCTCGTGCTTGATCGTCGTGTGCACCGACAGCGGGTCCATCATGTCGGCCGGTGACAGATAGGGCCCCATGCAGAAGTTGCTGTCGATCCGGACGTCCTTGTCCAGATAGCGGCGGCCGTCGGCCAGGAACGTGGCGCCGCTCGTGTCCGGTTTGAGACCCAGGTTGTAGAGGGCCGCCGTGAACGCCGCGAACGTGATCGCCGATGTGGTGACGCCGGGCGCGTACTCGTCGCGCCACTTGCGCATCTCTTTGAGCGCCGTCGCCGAGCGGGCCGTGCGGACCGTGAGGTTCGGCTGCCACTTGCGCATCCGGGTCTCCTCGGGCTCCGGCGGGCGGGCGAAGCTGATGCCCTCCTTCCACCGGGTCGGCTTGGTGCCGAACTGCTTCCACCAGGCCTTGGGCAGCGCCATCCGGTTGCGCTCGAGCGGCGGGATGACCGCCGCCCGGCCCTGGCTGGCCGCCAGCACCAGCTCGTGGACCAGCGCGTTGACCGGGCCGGCGTCGCCGTAGGCGTGCGAGACCTTGATCGCGACGTAGCCGGCGCCGACCAGGATGCGGATCGGGTGCACGCCGCGCGGCTCGGACTGGAGCTTGCGGGTCATGCCGTCCATGTCGAGCGACCAGTCGCCCGAGTCCTGCACCGCGCGGTGCACGAACTGGGCGAACTCGGCGCCGTTCAGGTGTTCCCAGCGGGCGCCGACCCGGTCGAGCTTGGAGACGGCGCGGTGCTTGGGGTCGACCGCGTGCAGGCCGATCAGCGCCTTGCGCATGCCGTCGACGGTCACCCCGTAGACCGGGCCGACCGTGCGGATGTATTCCAGCGGGAGCCAGGCGCGCTCGTGCAGGGTCATGGTCGTGGTGTTGGCGGTGTCGCCGCGGCGCCGGCCGTTCGAGAAGACGACCCGCAGGACCGTGGGCGCGACGCAGAAGGCCTCGATCCACAACACGGCGGCGAACCAGGCGACCAGGTCGGTGAGGCCGCCGTGCGAGCCGCCGTACCAGGCCGCGCCCAGCTCGGCGGCGCCCGCGGCGAGCGCGAAGAGGCCGGCCCCGCGCACCTTGTTGTGCACCCGGGAGATCGCCAGGAAGAAATGCAGGAAGACGAAGGGGAGGTACGTCAGTGCGAGCAGCCGCAGCGCGTCGCCGGCCGCGTCCGCGTACGACGCGCCGAAGACCGACATGATCGGGTTGGCCAGGGCCACGACCAGCAGGGAGCCCGGCAGGCCGACGCCGAGACAGATCAGCAGGCCCACCCGGACCTTGGACTGCAGCGCCTTGCGGTCGCCGCTGGCCACGGCGAACAGGGTCAGCGCGACGTTGCCGGGGATCATCGAGAGCATCGACAGGACCATGAACGCGGTGTAGAACGCCGCGTTGGCCGACGCCGACAGCACCGCCGTGACCAGCAGCGGCATGGCCGCGCGGGGCAGGTAGCTGGCCAGGTTGAGCAGGTTGTGGTCGAACGTCGACCGGCCCCGGCCGCGGAGCAGGGAGAGCCGCGGGCGCAGCGAGTCGATCATCTGGCGGCGGCGCAGCGCCCCGCCGAGGATGGCGGTGGAGAGCACGATGCCGGCCACCCAGGTGAGCAGCAGCTCGTTGCCGGTGAGGGTGATCGGGGCGAGGGCCAGCCCGGCCAGCAGCACCAGCTTGATCGCCGCGAACCAGGCGTTGCGCATGAGCTGGAGGGGACCCTTGAGCAGGCCGACCAGCGCCTCGTCGAGCACCAGGGTGATCGAGTTGACGGCGATGCCGGCGACCAGCAGCACCGTGCCGACCTGTCCGCCGAGGGCTTGCTGGAGTCCGGGGATCCAGAGCTGGGCGACGGCGACGTAGGCGATGCCGCCGACCGTGGCGGCGGCTCCCGCGACCAGCAGGCAGGTGGAGATCAGCTCCCACTTGGGGCCGCGCAGCTGCGACAGATCGGAGATCAGCATGGTGCCCATGCCGAACATGCCGATGGTGCCGATCAGCGTCATGGCCGACACGGCGGCCGAGGCCTGCCCGACGGCGTCGGGCGACGCGGCGCGGGCGGCGACCCACCAGAAGACGAAGCCGAGCAGCGACGTGATGGCTGTCGTGGCGATCAGCGAGCCGGCGTTCAGAAAAAGGTCGACGTGCCCCTTGAGGGCGGTCAGCACCCCGTTGCGGCGCTTCGCCGGTGTCGGCGAAGGCGCGATGACCTGTGTCGCGGTCACACAGCCTCCCCACCAGTACGACTTTTCGACGATAGAGATCAGCCGGTGGGAGCGACCAGGGTTGAGCGTCCGATTTATCCAAACTGTCCGGAGTAGACGATCATCTGAACGGGGGAGGCGTCACAACCATCCTGCTCGCTTGAAGCGCCAGTACAAACCACCGCAGATCACGGCGATGACCGCGATGGTCGTCCAGAAGCCCCATCGAGCGTCGATTCCCGGCATGTCGGCGAAATTCATGCCGTAGATCCCGGCGCCGACGGTCGGCACGGCCGCGATGGCGGCCCACGCCGCGATCATCCGCATGTCGTCGTTCTGCGCCATGGTCACCTGGGTCAGCCGGGCCTGGAGCACCGAGTCGATCAGGTTGTCGAAGCCGTTGATCCGGTCGGTGGCCCGGGCCAGCCGGCCGCGCACGTCGACGAAGTACGGCTGGAGTGCGGTCGGCGGGGTGATCAGCGTGAGCGGTTCCGTCAACGGCAGCACGGCCCGCTTGAGCTCGACCATCTCGCGCTTGAGCTGGTAGAAGTGCGCCACCTCGGCCGAGCGGCTGGCCTCGAAGGTCTCCTCCTCGAGCCGCTCCAGGTCGCGTTCGACGTCGGCCGACACCGAGAGGTAGTCGTCGACCATCCGCCCGGCGATGGCGTAGGCCACCGCCCACGGCCCATGCCTGAGCAGGGCGGGACGCTTTTCGACCTCTTTGCGTACGCCCCAGAGCGCACCCGCCGCGCCGTGCCGCACGGTGATCACGAAGGACGGGCCGATCAGCAGCGTGATGTCCCCCGTGTCGACCACCTCCGAGGTGGCGGTCAGCTGGTCGTGCTCGACGTAGCGCGCGGTGCGCAGCACCAGCCGGGTGACCTCGCCGATCACCTCGACGCCCGGCCGGTGCCCGCCCTCCAGAGTCTGCTCGACGACCAGCTCGTGCAGGCCGAACGCCCGGGCGACCTCGCGCATCGTGGCCCGGTCGGGCTCGTGCAGCCCGAGCCAGAGGAAGCCGCCGCGGGGGATCCGGGCGGTGCTGTAGTGCACCGTGCCCGGTTTGCGGGCCCCGGCCGCGTAGATCGCGCAGTCGACGACGGCGTCCGCGTTGCCGCGGCGCTGCTGCGGGACCTGCGGGCGAGGGTTGAGGCCCTCGATCAGCCGCCCCAGCGCCCTGGGAAGAATCTCCGCGACCGGATTGCCCCCGCGCCGCCGCCATCGCAACATCCGCCGACTTTAGTCGGAGCGGCGCATCGCCCGGACGCCCACCAACAGCCCGATCGCGGCGACGGCCGCGGCGGCGATCACACCGCCGAGCGTGCTCGGCGCCCAGATGTCACCGTTGAACAGCGAGCGCTCGGCCTCCACCACATAACTGAGCGGGTTGCCGGCCGCCAGCACGCGCAGCCACCGCGGGCCGTCCTCGATCGGCAGCAGCACCCCGGCCAGCAGCAACAGCGGGAAGAGCAGCGTCTGCTGCACGGTCCAGAACAGCCATTCCTGGTTCTTGGAGGCCAGGGCCAGGGTGTACGACAACGCGCCCAGCCCGACGCAGAAGGCGGCCAGGATCACCAGCCCGATCACCGCCCCGAGCAGGTTGAACCGGAACCCGAAGGGCAGGCAGACCACCACGATCAGCGCCGCCTGGGCGAACATCGGGACGATCTCCTTGAACGCCCGCCCGATCAGCAGCGCGGGCCGGCGCAGCGGGGTGACCAGCATCCGCTCGTGCGAGCCGGTCTGGATCTCGAAGAGCAGGTTGGAACCGGTCATCGAGCAGGCGAACAGGCAGGACATGACGATGATGCCGGGAACGAACCACTGCAGGGCGGTCCCGTCGTCGTCCGGCAGCAGCGGGGTGAACAGCGCCAGGAAGACCAGCGGCTGCACCATCGAGAAGATGATCGTGAACGGGTCGCGGAGCAGCGGGCGCAGCTCGCGGCTGAAGACGGTCGAGGTGTCGGCGATCAGCGTGGTCATGGCTCAGACCTCCACAAGCTCTTTGTCGGCGGCGGCGCCGCCTTCGCGCAGACTCCGGCCGGTCAGGTGCAGGAAGACGTCGTCGAGGGTGGGGCGGGTCACCTCGATCTCGGCCGCCGGATATCCGGCCGCGCGCAGATCGTCGAGGATGCCGGGCGCGCGGCGCGGCGCGTTCTGCAGGCCGAGGCGCACCTGCCGTCCGGTCCGCTCGGCGCGCAGGACGCCGGCCGCGCCGGCGGCGTCGGTCTCGCTGTCGAAGCCGAGCAGGATGTGGTCGCCGACATGCTCGTCCTTGAGGCGTTGCGGGGTGTCGTCGGCGATGATCCGGCCGTGGTCGATCACGATGACCCGCTCGGCCATCGAGTCGGCCTCGTCCAGATAGTGGGTGGTGAGCACGATCGTGGTGTCGTGCCGGGCCCGCAGGGCCAGGATGTGCTCCTGGAGGTTGGCCCGGTTCTGCGGGTCGAGGCCGGTCGACGGCTCGTCGAGGAAGAGCAGCTCGGGGGAGTGGATCAGGCCCATCGCGATGTCGAGCCGGCGCCGCTGGCCGCCGGAGAGGGTGGAGACCCGCCGGTCGGCCACCTCGGCCAGGCCGAGCGACTCGATCAGCTCGGCCGCCCGGGCCCGGGCGTCGCGCACGCTCATCCCGTACGCCCGGCCTTGGCTGATCAGCTCGTCGCGCCCGCGCTGGCTGTGCCCGGCGCCGTTGCCCTGACCTATATATCCGATCCGCAGCCGCACCTCGCGCTGGCGGCGGACGACGTCGAAGCCGGCCACGGTGGCCGTGCCGGCGGTCGGCGGGATGAGTGTGGTGAGCATGCGCAGGGTGGTGGACTTGCCGGCGCCGTTCGGCCCGAGCAGCGCGACGAGCTCGCCGGCCCGGACGGTGAGATCGATGCCGTCGACGGCGTGCACGTCCTTGAAGTGCTTGGTCAACCCTCGTGTCTCAATCATGCTGACCACGCTAGTTTCGTTTGCGGCCACTTCTTGACCTCAATCCGGGAGAGTCTGGATCCATGGCGAACACGAGTGCGCGAATGCTGCGGCTGCTGTCGCTGCTGCAGACGCATCGGTACTGGCCGGGCGCCGAACTGGCGGACCGGCTCGAGGTCAGCCCCCGGACCCTGCGCCGCGACGTCGACCGGCTGCGCGACCTGGGCTATCCGGTCGACGCCGCGCGGGGCGTGGCCGGCGGCTATCAGTTGCAGGCGGGCGCGGCGGTGCCGCCCCTGCTGCTCGACGACGACGAGGCCGTCGCCATCGCGGTCGGGCTCCGGACGGCGGCGGCCGGAGCCGTCGCCGGTTTCGAGGAGACGTCGGTGCGGGCGCTGGCCAAGGTGATCCAGCTCCTGCCGCCCCGCCTGCGCCGGCGCATCGACGCGCTGCGCGCCGTGACCGCGCCCGGCCCCCTCGGCGGCGGCCCGGCGCTGGACGCGACGGTGCTCACCACCCTGGCCATGGCGTGCCGGGGCGAGGAGCGGCTGCGCTTCGCCTACAGCCCGCGCGAGGGCGACCCGGCGCCCCGCCACGTGGAGCCGCACCGTCTGGTGCCACGCGGCCGTCGCTGGTATCTGATCGCGTGGGACCTCGAGCGGGGGGACTGGCGCAGCTTCCGGGTCGACCGCCTGTCGTCGCCCGCGATGACCGGGGCGCGTTTCCGCCCGCGCGAGATCCCGGGCGGCGACCCGGCGGAGTGGCTGAACTCCCGGATGAAGGCCATCCCCAACCGCTACGAGGTGTCGGTGGTCGTCGACGCGCCGGCCGAGCAGGTGCGCACGATGGTGTGGAATTACGGCACCGTGGAGGAGCTCTCGCGCGGCTGCCGTCTGCGCATGAACGTGGACGACCTGGGGTGGCCGGTGATGGTTCTCGGAGTGCTGGGAGCGGCCTTCACTGTCGAGTCACCTCCTGAGCTGCGCGACCACATCCGCCGTACGGCCGAGGTGTTCCTCGCAAGCTCTGTTGTGGACGGATCGGCGCCCCCGTGGCGCCGATCCGCATGAAGGAACCTAGCGACGCCCTCCGACATTTTCGGCCCCTGTATAAGAAGCTGCTTATATAAAAAATGCCATCATGGTCCGCATGACGACGCTTGGTGCGATCTACCTGCCGCAACACCCGCCCGAGGCCCTGCGCGACGTGGCCGTCGCCGCCGACCGGGCCGGTCTCGAGGAGCTGTGGCTGTGGGAGGACTGCTTCCTCAGCGGCGGCGTCTCGGCCTCCGCCGCCGCGCTGGCCTGGACCGACCGGCTGCGCGTGGGCATCGGCATCATGCCGGTCCCGTTCCGCAACGTCGCCGCCACCGCCATGGAGATCGCCACCCTGAGCCGCATGTTCGGCGACCGGGTCCTGCCCGGCATCGGCCACGGCGTCCAGGAGTGGATGGGTCAGGTGGGTGCCCGCGCGGCGTCGCCCCTCACGCTCCTGCGCGAGTACGCGACCGCGTTGCGCTCGCTGCTGCGCGGCGAGGAGGTCACGGTCTCGGGGCGCTATGTCCAGCTCGACGCCGTACGCCTCGACTGGCCCCCGGCCGCCTCACCCGAGCTCTATGTGGCCGCGACCGGCCCCAAGACCCTCGCGCTGGCCGGCGAGGTCGGCGACGCGACGGTTCTCTCGGGCGGCACGTCGCCGGCCGAGGTGGCCAAGGCGCGCGAGCTGACCGGCGCCGCCGGTGGCCTCGTCGTCTTCGTGCCGGCCCTGCCCGGCGACTCGGCCGGCCGCCTGGCCGCCGCGCGGGAGAAATACGGTCACGCCTTCGCCGGCCTCTCGGGCAGCTCGGCCGAGATCGCCGAGGGTGTGGAGTCGTTCGCGGCGGCCGGCGCCACCAAGGTCATCCTCCAGCCGCTCGACGAGGACGACCCGATCGCCTATGTCCGCTGGGTCGCCGAGGAGGTGCGCCCGCTGGTGGGCTGAGTGGCCTATCTTGTCCGATATGCCGATTTCGCCGTACATCCAGAGCCTTCGCGACGACATCGGGCAGCGGCTTCTCCTGCTGCCCGGTGTCACCGCCGTGGTCTTCGACGACCGCGGCCGGGTGCTGCTGACCGAGCGCAGCGACAACGGGCGCTGGGCGCTGATCGGCGGCGTGCTCGACCCGGGTGAGCAACCGGCCGAGACGGCGGTGCGCGAGGTCTACGAGGAGACGGCCGTCCACGTCGTGGTCGAGCGCATGACCAGCGTGCTCACCCAGCCGCCGCACACCTATCCGAACGGCGACGTCTGCGAATACGTCGACATCGCCTTCCGCTGCCGGGCCGTCGGCGGTGAGGCGCGGGTCAACGACGACGAGTCGCTGTCGGTCGGGTGGTTCGCGCTGGACGCCCTGCCGCCGCTCGACGCGTCGGCCCATCGGGTCCTCGAGCTGGCCCTGCAGCCCGGCACGGCGACGTCGTACGTCGCTCCGGCCACCGCCCACCGGGTCGTCTAGCCTCAGAGTGATCAAGGGAGGCGCGGCGTGACGCGGTACGTGGCAATCGGTGACAGCTTTACCGAGGGGCTCGGTGACGGGCTGCCGGACGGGACCGAGCGGGGCTGGGCCGACCTGGTCGCCTCCGGGCTGGCCGCCGCCGAGGGCAAGCCGGTGCAGTACGCCAACTTCGCCATCCGGGGGCGCCTGCTCGAACCGATCGTGACCGAGCAGCTCGACGCCGCCCTGGCCCTGTCGCCGCCGCCCACGCTGCTGTCGCTCAACGGCGGCGGCAACGACATGATGCGCCCCGGCGGCGACATGATCCAGCTGGCCGCGATGACCGAGCGGGCCATCCAGCGTTGCCTCGACGCCGGCGTCCAGGTCGTGCTGCTCAGCGGGGCCGACCCGTCCGACCGGCTGCCGTTCGGCTCGACGATGCGGCGCCGCGGCGAGTTGCTCACCAACGCGGTCGCGAAGTTCATCGACCGCTACGACATCACCTTCGTCGACGTCTTCCACGACAAGGAGATCCGCCGCGCCGGATATTGGTCGGCCGACCGCCTGCACCTCAACGCCAACGGCCACCGCCGCGTCGCCAGTCTGGTGCTGGCCGCGCTCGGTCACCCGGCCGAGGCCCACGTGATCGATCCCGGGCCGGCCGCGCGCGGCGGCCTGCTGACCGAGGCGCGCTACTACCGCGAGCACGTCCTGCCCTGGATCAACCGCCGTCTGCGCGGCCAGTCGTCCGGAGACAACCGCACCGGCAAATATGTCGAATGGACCGACATCCAGCCGGCATGATCAGGCCAGTGGGCGGCGCCGGATGTAGTCGTCGTGCCATTCGGCGCCGACCAGGAAACGCTTGACGCCGATCACGTCGAAGCCGTGCTTGGCATAGAACTTCGCGGCCCGCTGGTTCTGCTGGTTGACGCCGAGCCAGCAGAACTCGGCACCGGTGGCCGCGGCCTCGGCCAGCGTCGCGGTCATCAGGGCAGCCGCCGCGCCCGAGCCGTGGCGCTCGGAGAGCAGGTAGAACTTCGACAGCTCGATGCTGACCTTCTCGTCGACCACGGCCGCGACGTCCTCGTTCTCGATCGGGCCGGCCACCAGCATCGAATAGCCGACCGGCACGCCGTCCGAGGCCACCAGCAGGACGATCCGGTCCGGGTCGGCCAGATAGCGGCGGAAGCTGCCGGCCGACAGGTTGGTGGCGACGAAGGCCGCGATGTCCTCCTGCCTGGTGCCGGGCGGACAGGCGAGCTTGAATGTCCGGTCGGCCAGGTCGTGCAGGAGTTCGGCGTCCTGAGGCTCGGCCCTACGGGTCGTGATCGACATGGAAAGACAGTTTAGAGTTTCTCGCGTGCGCGCTCCCATGATGAGACAACTCGGCGACGTCATTCCCCTGCCCGCGTCGGTGCGGCCCGACCCGTCGGCCGATTTCCGGATCGCGCCTGACGTGTCCGTCGGCGCCGACGGCGAGGCCACGGCCATCGCCGACGAGCTGGCCGGGCTCCTGCGGCGGGCCACCGGTTTCGCCGTGCCCCGGGTGAGCGGTGTGGCCCCGATCCACCTGGTCGTGGAGGAGGACGCCGCCAAGTCGCCCGAGCACTACCGCCTCGATGTCACGGCCGGCGGCGTCACCCTGCGGGCGCCCACCGCGCAGGGCCTGTTCGCCGGCCTCCAGACGTTCCGCCAGCTGCTCCCGGCCGAGACCGGGGCCGGGCCGGTGGAGATGCCGGGCGGCCGGATCGAGGACGAGCCCCGCTTTCCGTACCGGAGCACGATGCTCGACCTCGCCCGGCACTTCTACGCGCCGGCCGACCTGCGGTCCTACATCGACACCATCGCGCAGTTCAAGATCAACCACCTGCATCTGCACCTCACCGACGACCAGGGCTGGCGTCTCGAGATCGCCGGCTGGCCGCTGCTCACCGAGGTCAGCGGTGGCGAGGGCACGGGCGTCGACGGCGCCGGGCCCGGCTTCCTGACGGCACGGGAGTACGAGGAGCTGGTCGCCTACGCCGCGACGCGGTTCATCACGATCGTTCCCGAGATCGACCTGCCCGGCCACGTCAACGCCGTCCAGCTGGCCTATCCCGAGCTGACCGCCGACGGCGTGCCGGTCCGGCAGCGCGTCGACGCCGAGGTCGGCTACAGCTCCCTGCCCATCGGCAAGGAGATCACCTACACGTTCGTCGAGGACGTCATCCGTACGGTCGCCGAGCTCACCCCGGGCCCGTACCTGCACATCGGCGGCGACGAGGCGTTCTCCACCACGGCCGAGGACTACCGCACCTTCATGTCCCGGGTGCTGCCGCTGGCCGGCAAGTACGGCAAGCGCGCCATCGGCTGGCACGAGATGGCCGCGGTCGAGCTGCCCGCCACCGCGATCCCGCAGTACTGGCGGATCGAGCCGGCCGACGACGGCGTGGCCCGTGCGGCCGCGGCCGGCCACCAGGTGATCATGTCGCCGGCCGACCGCAGCTACCTCGACATGAAGTACGACGAGTCGAGCCCCCTCGGCCTCGACTGGGCCGGGCTGGTCAGCGTCGAGCGCTCGTACGACTGGGACCCGGCCGACCGGCTGCCCGGCGTGCCCGAGGAGTCGCTGCTCGGTGTCGAGGCGCCGCTGTGGTCGGAAACCCTGCGCAGCCTGTCCGACGTGCAGTTCATGGCCTTCCCCCGGCTGCCCGCGATCGCCGAGATCGGCTGGACGCCGCGGGCCGCCCGCGACTGGCAGTCGCTGCGCCGCCGCCTGGCCGCCTTCGCCCCGCGCTGGGAGGCGCAGGGCGTGAACTTCCACCGGTCGGCCGAGATCGACTGGGTTTAGGGGATCACGATGCGCGGTCCACTGGCGGGCCGCGCCGGGACGCGGCTCAGGTCGATCTTCGCGTTCTGCGGCGGCAGGTAATAGTCCAGTTTGGCCAGCCGCTGCACCAGGGTGCCCAGCAGCGCGATCGTGATCTTCTCGCCGGGGCAGCGGTGGCCCGTCCGCGGGTCGCCGCCGCCCTGCGGGATCAGCTCGAACTCGCCGACCGGGCGGCCGAGGAACCTCTCGGGCCGGAACTCGTACGGCTCGGGCCACACCCGCGGATCGTGGTGCTGGCCGTAGACGTCGAGCAGCACGAGCGCGCCCTTCGGGATCTCGGCTCGCTGGAACACCAGGTCACGTGTGGCCCGGGCGCCGAGGAAGGGCGCGAACGGATAGAACCGCCGCACCTCGTGCACGAACGCCTTCGTGTAGTCGTCGTCGCCCGCGCGCAGCCGGGCCCTGGTGCCGGGCCAGCGGTCGAGGGCGTGCGTGGCAAAGGCGACGAACCAGGCCACGGCTGTGGTGGGCCGGACGATGTTGATGAGCTCGACCGCCGCGATCCTCGGATCGAGCAGGTAGCCACCCTCCAGATGGTGAGCAACCACCGATATCGGCTCCGCGGTGGGGTCGTCACGACGTACGGAATCAATGATCTGAGAGAGACGCCGCTCCTGCCGCCGCCGAGCCGCCAAGGCCCGCGCGAAGCGCGGACCGGCCGAGGCAAAACCATCGACCATGGCGACGAGGTCCCGGACGTCACGCTTTCCCAGGGGTACGCCGGTCCAGCGCGCGACCGCCTCCGCAAGCACCGAGGCGGCCTCGTCGAAGATCGAGAACTCGCCCGACCCGCGCCGGGCGGCCACCGCCTCGTCGAAGACCTCACCGGTCAGCTTGGCCAGCGTGTCGATGCCGTCGGCGTTCATGAGAAGGGCGACGAACAGGGCCTTGCGCGCCCGGTGGGCCTCGCCGTCGAGCGTGTGCACGCCCGGGCCGAACAGGGTGGCGATGACGTTGGGCGGAAGCGCGTCGTGGCGTTCCAGGCTGTCCTCGTCGTAGAAGAAACGGGCCGCGTCGGGACCGCTGATGGCCACCGCCCGCTGCCCGCCGACCCGCGTCTCGACCGGGCGGCCGTGCCACCGGCGCCGCAGATCCGGAAGCCAGGCGTATCCCTTGGCCGCGAAGGCGAGGGTCTGATCGGGAAGAGCCATGGCGGTCCGTGTCCCCTCTCGTGACGGCGCGAAACCGCCGGCGAAAATCTTCCTTATTTTTCCTCCTGCCGGACTCCGCGTCTGGGGTTTCCGTCATACCCCCGCCCTAGTCTGGGAGCCCGAACGAGCTCGGAGGTGAGAGGTGGGCCGGTCCGCCGCCATGCTGGTCGGCTTCCTGGCGGCCGCGTGGCTCCAGGTCGTCGCGGCGCTGGTGCTCGTGCTGGTGGTGCTCGACCTGCTGCCCGGCACGGTGGCCGTGCAGGTCGCGGTGCCGCTCGCCATCGCCACCGCCGGTCTGCTGTGTTATGCCACGATGCGTGCCCTGCGCCTGCGCCGCCCGACGCCGGCCGGGGTGCCGGTGACGCGCGCCCACGCCCCCGCCCTGTGGGCGATGCTCGACGAGGCCGCCGCCACCTCGGCCGTGGCCCCGCCCGACGGCGTGACGGTGGTCGCCTCGGCCACGGCGACCCTGGCCGAGCATCCGCGCTTCGGCGGCCTGGCCGGCGGGCGCCGGGAGCTCTACCTCGGACTTCCGCTGCTCCAGGCGTGGGACGAGGCCCGGCTGCGCGCCGTGGTCGCCCACGAGCTGGCGCACGGCTCACCGAAACTGGGCGGCCGTTTCGCCCCGATGGCCCGCCGGGGCCGCACGGCGCTGGCCCGCATCGTCCCGCGCATTCCGGCCCGGAGCCCCGCCGGCCCGGTCCTGCGGTGGTGGGCCCGCTGGTTCCGCGCCGTCGACGACCCGCGGGCCCGCGAGCAGGAGCTGGCCGCCGACCGGGTGGCGGCCGAGTTCGCGGGCCCCCGCGCGGCGGCCGCCGTGCTGCGCGACGGCCCGGTCCTCGAGGGCATGCAGCAGCTGTTCCACGTCGAATACCTGAGCCCCGGCTGGCAGACCGGCCTGGTCCCCGACGACGTGTTCGGCGGTTTCCTGCGCGTCCTGGCCGCCCGCGCCGAGGAGGCGGCGGTGCTGCGGGCCAGGGGCCCCGAGCAGCCCGGCGAGTGGGACGCCCACCCGCCGGTGGCCGAGCGCCTGGCCGCCCTGGCCGCCATCACCCCCGAGGGCCCCGAGCCCGAGTCCCCGCCGGCCGGCGACCTGATCCCCGACCTGCCCGGCCTGGGCCGGGCCTTGCAGGCCGTGGCCTTCCCGCCCACCGGCCGCAGGGTGGTCTCGTGGGACGAGTTCTTCGGCGCCGCCCGCACCGCCGAGATGGAACGCGAGGCCGACGCTTCCTTGCGGGCTCTCTCCCACGCCGCCGGCACCCCCGTTCCCGACGCCGACGCGGTCCTGCGCCTGGCCGCCGACGGCCACTTGACCAAGTTCGCCGAAACCGTCCTGGGCGAGCTCCCGTCCCCCGACACCTCACCCACCGTTCCCTCCGAGGAGATCGCGGGACGGGTCACCGAGCTGATCACCCTGTTGCTGGCGTTGGCCGCCCTGCACGGCGGCGCCGCACGCTGGCGACACAGCTGGACCGGCACGGCCGAACTGGTGGCGGCCGACGGTTCCCACCTCGACCTGCACGGCCCGGCCACGCTCGCCGCCGACCCGGCCACTGTCGGCGAGGCCCGTCAGTGGCTCGCCGCCCTGGGCATCGACCTGACCGCCGACGGCGGCGACAAGACCCGCCCCGCCACCCGGGTCCCCGTGCTCGGCGGCGTGGTGAACGTCCTGGTCGACGGCGCCCGCACCGACCTCCTGGTCGTGGAGACCGGCCTGGTCCTGGTGCCCGGCCTCCCACGCTCCCGCCACGCCGAGGCAAAGCGCCGCCTGACCCGCCTGGCCTCGGACGGCGTGCTGACCGACGGCTCACCCGCAGCCGGTCCTTCCTCTGCCGATCCTTCGTCCGCCGGTTCCTCCACGCCCGACTCCTCGTCGGCCGGTTCCTCCGCGGCCGACTCCTCGTCGGTCGCTTCCTCCGCGGCCGACTCCTCCGCGGCCGGTCCCTCTGCGGCTGGATCTTCCACGGCCGACGCCCTCGCGCCCGGTTCTCCCCTGGGTGACTCCCCGGCCTCGGCCGCGGAGGGTTCGTCCTATACGGAGGGCGCCGGTGCGGCGGGGGCGGGTGCGGCGGGGGCGGGTGCGGCGGGGGCGGGTGCTGTCGGGACGCTGATCGCGGAGGACCTTGGCTCGGGGATCCGGTTTGTGCCGTTTGCCGATGTGGCGTCGGCGGCGGCCGTCCGGAACGGGCGGCGGGCGTGGGAGATCGGGCTGCGGCACGGGGGTCGTCTCAGTGTGCGGACGGCGCTCGACTCCGAGGAACTGCCCGGGGGATGGGCCGCGCTCGACGAGGCGGTGTCGTTCCTCACGCGTACTCGCTGAGAAGGGTGACGGGCCGCACTTTCGTGGGGAAAGGCATGACCCACAGTGAACTGTTCCACCCTTGCGGTGCGTGGTAACGGTCACGAGCGTCTCATTCGCGACGGATGAGTGATCCGCCCGTCACTTCGGGTCACAATGACCTTCGCGGGCTGTTCGCTTACCGGTTTCGTAAATGGGTAGATGAGATGCCGGGTGTAGGCGGACGATCCCTTTGACGGCGGGGGAGGCCAGATCATGGAGCGGGGACCGTTGGCGCTCTTCGGAGCGATCATCGCGGTCGGGCTCGGTCCGGCCCTCTGGATGGGTGTGCAGCTCGGCAGCATGCCGACCCGGCCCGGGCAGCCGCCGGCCGTGGTCACCGACCAGCAGAAGGTGACGAACGACCAGCTCGTCGGCGGCACCGGAGCGGGCGAGGAGACCAGCGACAGCGACGACTCCCCTGTGGACACCGCTCCGCAGGGCAACGTCCTGCCCCTGAACACGTCACCCACCGCCGAGCCCACGCCGACCGCCACCACCCCCGAGCCGTCGCCGACGGTCACCACGCCGAGCGAGTCCGCCTCGCCGGCCCCGACCACCGACGCCCCGACCACGCCGCCGGTCGAGGCCACCACCCCGGCCGAGACCGAGCCCACCGACATCCCGCCGACCGACGAGACGACGCCGCCGGTCGAGGACGACACCGACGACCCGTCGTGGCCGCCCTACCCCGACGAGGACGCCGACGACGGCGACGGCGGAGCCGGCTGGGACGGCGTCGGCAAGGGCGACCGCGCCGACAGCTGGGCATCCGTCTCGCCCTCCGAGTGAGCCCCGTCGGACAGGTAGGTGGCCAGCAGGCCCCGGGCGGTTTCGGTGAAGCGGGACCTCAACTCCGGTGGGTCCAGGACCTCGGCCTCGGCGCCCAGTTTGAGCAGCTCGATGTGGCCGTGCCTGATCGACTCGATGGGGACGCGGGTGACCAGCCAGCCGTTCTCGTCGGGCGGGCCGGCCTCGGCCTTGGCACTTCGGGACATCTCGGGCGGGAACACGAAGGCCATCCGGTTGAGGGCCTCGGTGGTCATCCGCACGGTCGCGACAGCGGTGTAGACGTTGCTCTCGTACTGCTCGGTCCACTCCGCCCAGTATTTGGCCAGGTCGAAGCCCTCCGGCCGGGAAACGGGCTGTTCCAGCACCTCGGCCGCCAGGATGTTCGACACCCGGTACGCCGTCGTCCGCTCACCGGAAGCCGCCACCACATACCAGCGGCCCGCCTTCAGGACCACTCCCAAGGGGTGCAGGGTGCGGTCCACCTCGCGCGGGGCCTTCCACCGGCGGTAGCGGACCTGGAGGACCCGGCCGCCCCAGACCGCCTCGGCGACCGTGGAGAGATACGGCGTCGGCTCGCCGGCCCGGAACCAGCCCGGCGCGTCCAGATGGAAGCGTTCCCGCACGCGATCGGCCCGGTCGGCCAGCTCGCCCGGCAGCGACGCTCGGAGCTTCAGCTCGGCCGCCGCCAGCACCGAGCCCAGCCCCAGCTCGGCGGCGGGGCCGGGCACACCGGCCAGGAACAGCGTTCCCGCCTCGTCCGAGGTGAGGCCGGTCAGCCGGGTGCGATATCCGTCCAGCAGCTGATAGCCGCCGGCCGGGCCCCGGTCCGCGTAGATCGGGACGCCGGACGCGCTCAGCGACTCCACGTCGCGGTAGACCGTGCGGACCGACACCTCCAGCTCGTCGGCCAGGTCCTGTGCCGTCATCCGGCCGCGCGTCTGCAACAGCAGAAGCAGTGAGACGAGGCGGCCGGCGCGCATGCGGCAAAAATAGCGTTACGGGGGCCCGGGAGGACCCCCGTAAGCCTCAGAGGGACAGCAGGCGGTTGAGGATGTCGCGATAGCCGCGGAGCTCGACGCGCAGCTTCTCGGTGTCGTCGGCGTTGCCGCCCAGGGCGTCCCGCTGCGACTTCAGCGTGCTGGTCAGCTTGTCGACGACCTCCTCGACCAGGCGGGACGCCTCGGCCGTGGCGTCCTTGGGGTCGTCCACGAAGCGCAGCTGGATGTCGCGGAAGCGCTCGGTGAAGGCGTCACCGTCCGGCAGCAGGCGATCCCCGGAGGGCTTCGCCCCGGCCGGAGCCGCCGCGGCCGCCGGTGCGGCGTCCAGGGGCTCGCCGGTCTCCGGCTCGACGGCGGTCGGGCTCTCGAAGGTCCCGTCGTCCTTGACGGCGTTTGTCGGGCGGGAGTCGTCGCGGTCCGGGTCCGAGTCCAGGGGCAGGTCGACGTCCGAGGCCGGGTCGGCGTCCAGCGGCTTGCCGGTCTCCGGCTCCACGGCGGTCGGGCTGTCGAAGCCGCCGTCGTCCCGGATCGCCGCGGCCTGGTTGGTGTCGATCCGCTCGGTGGTCGCCGCCTCGGCGGAGTCGGAGTCGGAGCCGTACGTCGTGCCCCGGTCGCGGCGCTCGCGGTCGGCGCCGGATTCGTCGTCGAGGTCGACCGGGGTGGCGGCCGGCGCGTCGCCCGGCCGGTCGCTCCACGGCGACCCGGCCCGCTGCGGCGGCACGGTCACCGGCTCGGAGGCCACGTGCTGCGTGCGCTCGGGGTCGTCGTGCGCGTACTCCGCCTCGTTCTCTTTCTCGTTGGAGAAGAACTTCATCTCGGTGGGCTCCTAGCGGCTGGTGTCGCGGGCGGGGTGGTCGTCGGCCTCCCGGGGAGCGGGCGCCGGCGTGGTCTCTCCATTGCGGACGGTGTTGGTGTCAGTAGTACCAGCAACCGGGTCCGTGCCGAGCAGATCGGCGAACAGCGCCCGGTAGTGGACCAGGGCCTGCCGCAGGTCCTCGGTGCCGGCCTTGCCGTCGGTGTTCCGCTGGCTGATCTCGTGGGCGTCACGGTAGTGGCCGAGCGTGCTGGCGTGCTCCACCGACAGGTCGGCGAGCCGCTCGTCGTACTGCCCGGTCGGATATCCGCGCTCGGCGATCAGCCGGGTGACCAGCTCGTCGGCGGTGGTCACGGCCTGCGAGGGGTTGTCGACGAACTGGATCTGGACCTCTTCCCAGGCCGCCGAATATTTTGCCTGCGCCTCGGGCGACAGCGGCTTCAGCTCGAACGACGCGTGGCGCTTCTCGCGCTCACGCAGCTCCTTCTCGGCCTCCGTGCGGCTGCCGGCGTCGGCCACCACCCGGTCGTACTCGGGGCCGAACGTGCTCTGCAGCTTCTTGCGCCGTCCGACCTGGACGCCGTAGATGACGGCGGCGATCACGACCAGGACGACGACGATCAGGATGATCGTGAGTGTGGGGGACATCGGGGCCTCCTCCTTCGTCCTCCCCGATATGCCCACCCATGGTGTGTCGTCAATCGCATCTGCCCCACGAAGGTGGGCTGTCGTAACAACGACTCGCCGAAACCCCAGGACAAACAGGACCTAAGACCCTCATTTCCGTACGCCGGGGAGGTGGCTCCCGTAGAAAGAGTTACGTATTCTGCCGAGGGCGTACGCCGTCGCCGAGCCCTCGGTCGGAGCCCTGATGAGAACCACCCGCTACTGGTCGATCCGTTCGAAGATCATCGCGTTGGCCGCCGTGCCGCTGACCGCGCTGCTGGCGTTGTGGCTCTTCGCGACCGCGCTCACCGCCGGCCCGGCCTTCAACCTGCTCTCGGCCCGCACGGTGCTCGACACGATCGGCAACCCCGGCATCGAGCTGGTCGGCCACCTCCAGCGCGAGCGGCTCTTCACCGTCGAATATCTCTCGGCCAAGGGCCCGGTGCCGGGCACCCTCACCGAGCAGCGGGCCGCCACCGACCGGGCCATCGCCGACTTCCGCCGCCAGGCCGGCAGCGAGCGGGCCCGCGACGCCGCCAGCGACGCCCTGCGCTCGCGCGTCGACCAGTTCTTCACCCAGCTCGACAGCCTGGCCGGCAACCGCGACCACATCGACCGCCGCGCGATGGACCCGATCGGTGGGCAGAACTTCTACAACAGCGTCATCGCCTCCGGCTTCCAGACCTTCGCCGCCACCGCCACCTTCGACGACGAGCGGATCGATCGCGAACTGCGCGCGCTCACCACCGTCGGCCAGGGCCAGGAATATCTGAGCCGGGTCGACGCCCTGGTCGGCGGGGCCACCGCACGCGGCCAGTTCGACCCCGAGACGCGCGGCCAGCTCATCCAGGACGTCGGCACCGCCCGCTTCCTGCTCGGCCGCGGCGTCGAGGACATGGCGGCCAGCGACCGCACCGCGTACGACGAGATGAGCCGCGGCGACACCTTCAGCCGCCTCGACGCCCTGCTCACCGCCCTGGTCCAGCAGAGCCGCGACGGCGTCGTCTCCCCGGTCAGCAGCGGCGAGTTCCGGCCCACCTATGTGGCGGCCGCCCGCGAGCTGCGCGAGTTCGAGACGGCGGCCACCGACTCGCTGACCGACCGGGCCCGCCCGCTGGCCGAGAACATCCTGGTCCGGCTCGGCCTGGCCGCGATCCTGGGCCTGCTCGCGCTGGCCTTCTCGGTCTATCTCTCGGTGCGGGTCGGCCGCTCGATCGTGGGCCGCCTGCGCCGCCTGCACGGCGAGGCCCGCGAGATGGCCACCGAGCGGCTGCCGACCGTGGTCCGCCGCCTTCAGCGCGGCGAAGAGGTCGATGTGGACGTCGAGACGCCGCCGCTGGCGTACGGGCACGACGAGATCGGCCAGCTGGGGCAGGCCTTCAACGAGGTGCAGCGTACGGCCGTACAGTCGGCGGTCGAGGAAGCAAGCGTCCGGCGCGGTCTCAACGAGGTGTTCCTCAACATCGCGCGGCGCAGCCAGACGCTGCTGCACCGTCAGCTCGCCCTGCTCGACCGAATGGAGCGGCGCGAGACCGAGCCGCAGGAGCTGGAGGACCTCTACCGGGTCGACCACCTGGCCACCCGCATGCGGCGTCACGCCGAGGACCTGGTCATCCTGGCCGGCGCCGCGCCCGGCCGGGGCTGGCGCAACCCGGTGCCGGTGATCGACGTGATCCGCGGCGCGATCAGCGAGGTCGAGGACTACAAGCGGGTCGACATCCGCTCGGTCGAGTCGGCGTCGGTGCTGGGCCGCGCGGTCGGCGACGTGATCCATCTGCTGGCCGAGCTGCTGGAGAACGCGGCCTCGTTCTCGCCTCCGCACACGAGGGTCCAGGTCTCAGGTCAAGTTCTTCCCAACGGGTACGCCATGGAGATCGAGGACCGGGGTCTCGGCATGACCACCGAGGCGATCGACGAGGCGAACCGCCGCCTGGTCGAGCCGCCCGACTTCGACCCGGCCGACAGTGCGCGCCTGGGCCTGTTCGTGGTGGCCCAGCTCGCCAACCGGCACGGCATCAGGGTGTCGCTGCGAGCGTCGGCGTACGCCGGCGTGACCGCGATCGTGCTGATCCCCGGCGACCTGGTGGCCCCCGGCGCGGGCCTGACCGCCCTGCCCGCCGCGGGCAAGGACCGTCCCCTGGTCGGCTCGGGCACCGACGACCCGTCCCGCCACTCGCTGGCCGAGCTCCAGTGGCAGGGCACCGAGGAGCTGCGCCAGCTGACGGTCCCCGGCCGCCCGGTCACGATCAACGGCACCGCCACGCCGTCCTCGGCCACCCCGTCCACCGAGCCCGAGCCGGAGCCGGGCGGTGGCCACCACCGCGCCCCGGCCACCGCCGGCGGCCCGTCCCCGAGCGTCATCGCCGAGGGCTTGAGCGAGGAGGGCCTGGTCCAGCGCAAGCGAGTCCGCCGCCCGATCGACCTGTCCACCACCGACGCGGCGGACACAGTGGCCGGCGCCACCGCCCCGGCTATGCGGCCCACCCCGGAGCCGGCGCCCACCGCGCCCCTCCCCGGGACTACCTCGTCGGTCATGCCGACCTCGGCCGCGCCGCTCTTCCCGACCGCGCTGCCGACGGGAGCACCCCCGACGGCGCCCACCTCCGCTGCGCCGATGTTCGTCGCGCCGACGTCACCGGCGGCGCCACCGGCACGCCCAGCACCTCCGGCGCCGCCCTCGGCCGCCGCGCGTCCGGCGCCCGCGACCACGCCGACCTCGCCCGGGGTGCCCCTGGCGGAGACCGAGGACGGGCTGCCCAAGCGCGTGCGGCAGGCCAGCATCGCCCCGCAGCTTCGGCGACGGGCCGGGGCGCCTCCGCCGGCCGAGGACGAGCCCTCGGCCACCCTCCGCTCGCCCGAGCAGGTCCGCAGCATCATGAGCGCCCTCCAGTCCGGAACCACCCGCGGACGCATCGACGCCTCCCGCTATCTCGCTAACTCTGCGGAGCGGAATAGCCACTCAAAGGCCTCCCGGGCAACGGATTCCGTATCTGAAGAACGGTCTAATCCGGACGACACGGGCAACGACCGTCCCTCGAACGGTGGATCCTTTGCGGATGCGGCTACCGTCAGTTTCCCGGCGATCGTGAACGCGGCGATCGCGCGGGGAGCAGAGGCATCACCTACCGGGGGCGGAGAGGATGCGGCCGATCCCGGGCGCAAGGACGTGACACCGCCGGAAAAGGACGCATAAGTGACACAGACGAAGCAGAGCGCGAACCTCACCTGGCTCCTCGACGATCTGGTCGAGCGGGTGCCGACGGCGCAGCAGGCGGTCGTCCTCTCCGCCGACGGCCTCTTGATGGGCGCCTCGGCCGGTCTGCGCCGTGAGGACGCCGAGCACCTGTCGGCGATGGCCGCCGGCTTCCAGAGCCTGGCCAAGGGGGCCAGCCGCCACTTCCGGGCCGGCCCGGTGCGCCAGACGGTGGTCGAGATGGAGTCGGCCTTCCTCTTCGTCACCGCCGCCGGGCACGGCGCCTGCCTGGCCGTGCTCGCCTCCAGCGACGCCGACCTGGGCCTGATCGCCTACGAGATGGCCATGCTGGTGACCCGCGTCGGCCAGAACATGAGCGCGCCCGAGCGCTCGGCGGTGGCACCGTCCGATGCCGGCTGACGTCAACCGCGTGGCGCACGACTGGCTCGACAACGAGGCCGGTCCGGTCGTGCGTCCCTATGCGATGACCCAGGGCCGTGTGGTGCCCGAGGGCGGCGAGCTCGATCTCGTCGCCTTCGTCGTCGCGACCACCGGTGGTGACCCTCACGGGGCGTCGCTGCAGCCCGAGCATCACGCGATCGTCGCCGCGGCCTGGGAGCCCATCTCGATCGTGGAGCTCGCGGCCGGGCTCGACCTGTCGATCGGCGTGGTCCGGGTTTTGCTCGGTGATCTACGCTCGGCGGGGCTCATCTCGCTGTACGAACCCCCGGCGGCCTCCCAGCCGCACGACGTCGACGTACTCAAGGCGGTTGTCAATGGACTCCGTGCGCTCTAACGGCGGCGGCCGCGAGGGCCGCATCCCGGTCGCGCTCAAGATCCTGATCGCCGGCGGTTTCGGCGCCGGCAAGACCACGATGGTCGGCTCGGTCAGCGAGATCCGCCCGCTGCAGACCGAGGAGGTCCTCACCGGCGTCGAGGGCGCCGACAGTGTGGACGGTGTCGAGGCCAAGACCACCACCACGGTCACCATGGACTTCGGCCGCATCACGATCACCGAGGACCTTCAGCTCTACCTGTTCGGCACCCCCGGGCAGGACCGTTTCTGGTTCCTGTGGGACGAGCTGTCGCAGGGCGCCCTGGGCGCGGTGGTCCTGGCCGACACCCGCCGCCTGGCCGACTGCTTCCCTTCGATCGACTACTTCGAGCAGCGCGGCACCCCGTTCGTCGTGGCGGTCAACTGCTTCGAGTCCGAGCAGCGCTTCGGCGCCGACGCGGTGTCCCGCGCCCTCGACCTCGACGGCGACGTGCCGGTCGTGCTGTTCGACGCCCGCGAGCCCCAGGCCGCCCGAAACGTCCTGATCGAGCTGGTCGAATACGTGGCCCGGCGCCAGCTGACCTCAGCCTCGCGATAGCGGGCTTGGCGTCAGGAGGCCTCTCGGCAGGAGGCCTCTCGGCAGGAGGCCTCTCGGCAGGGAGCCGCGCGACAAGGAGGCCTCGCGACAAGGAGGCCTCGTGGCAGGGGCTTGCGGCGGCGGGTCTCGCGGCAGGGTTCAAAGCGCGATCAGCCGTGGTTCGAGCTTGCGGAACGCCTTGGCGGTGAGCAACCGCCGGTGCACCAGTTCGTCGGGCCGGTGGAACGGCCGGGCGGCGACGATGCCGGCGGCCGCGGCCGGTGGGAGCTTGGCGTGTCGTACGAGGTCGTCCGCCGTCACGTGGTTGATGTCGATGAGGCCGCCGTCGTCGAAGGGACGGGAGACACCGGCCCGTCCCACGCCGGCGTGCCGCGCTCGCGCCGGGTCGAGCGCCGCGAACAGCCGGAACTGCTCGCGCAGGAACCACTCCCGCGTCTTGGCCGCCGAGTGCGTGGCGACCACCGCCCCGTGCACCGACGACGCGAAGATCGTGATCAGGAAGGTGAGGATGCCGATGTTCTCGGCCACGCTCTCCGGCTCCTCGATGGGCGTCGGGTCGAGACCCATGGCGATCACCGCCACCACCACCGCGAGGAAGTAGACGACGGCCGGGATGAGAAGCCGCCGGTCGCGATGGCGGGCCGCCGCCACCGCGAAGTAGATCCACGACCCCAGCGACAGCGTCACCAGCGGAAGCCCGGCCGCGAAGACCACTTCGAGGTACGGAATCGGCGGCCCCGACCCCGTCTGCCCCGGAAAGACGGCCGGACCGCCCTGACGCGGAGTTTCGGCCGGGGGGAAAGCCGGCGGCGAGGCCTCCGGAAGACCTGGCGGCGAGGCTTGCGAAAAAGGCGGCGGCGAGGTCTGCGGAAAAGCTTGCGGGAAGGCTGGCGGCGAGGCCTGCGGGAAAGGCGGCGGCGAGGCCTGCGGAAAAGCTGGCGGTGGAGCCGACGGTGAAGCTGGCGGTGAGGCCGGTGGTGAGGCTGGCGGTGGAGCCGATGGTGAAGCCTGTGGCGAAGCTGATGGTGGAGCCGGTGAAGCGCCAGGTGGGGGAGCGGGCCGCAGGGCCGGTGACGAGCCCGGTGAGGACGGCGCCCCGCGCAGGATGGTCCGGTGTGTCTCCTGGAGCAGTTCGCCCGGCTCGATGCCGAACTCGTCCAGCAGATAGCTCCGGGCCTCGCGGAACGTCGCCAGCGCCTCGGCCTGCCGCCCGCTGCGGTACAGCGCGATCATCAACTGCGCCCGCAGCCCTTCACGCAGCGGGAACTCCCCGATCAACCGGGTCAGCTCCGGGATCAGCGCCGGATCGCGGTCCTGCGACAGCTCGGCCCACCTCTCCCACGCCGTTGCCCGGGCCTCGGTGAGCCGCACCCGGGCCGCCTCGAACACCGCCCCGGTCAGCCCGGCCAGCGCCTCACCCCGCCATAGCTCCAGCGCCGTGCGCAGATCCGAGGGTGACGACGTCGGCGCCGACACCGTCGCCATGAATTCATCGGAGTCGAGGGAGTGGCCGGTGATCTGAAGGACGTACCCGCTGCCGGTCAGGGCCAGCAACTCACCCGGCGTCCGCGGCGCGCGTGACGGATCGAGGACGCGGCGCAGACCCGCCACGTACTTCTGCACCACGTTGGCGCCGTTCTCCGGCGGGTCGTCGCCCCACACCGCGTCGACGATCTGGTGGGTCGGCACCGGCCGCCCCGCGTGCAGCAGCAGGACGGCGAGCACGGCGCGCTGTTTCGCCGGTCCCAGATCGACCGGCGTGCCCTCGCGCAGCACCCGAACATCGCCGAGTATCTCGAATCGCAGCGCGGCACCCCCCGATTGAGCTGCGCGAACGTCATTCGGCAGTGGAACGGCAGCGGGCAGCAGCATAACCGCAGAGCGACGGCAGCACCCTCCCGGAGGCTTCAGGGCAAGCAACCCGAGCCGACCGAAAGACACGACTGATGAAGACCTTCAAGCTCACCCTCGGCCTCGCCGCTGCCTTCGCATTGTCCGTCTCCGGCTGTGGCCTTCTCGACGACGAACCCGCCAAAGTTTTCGCGGAGTCACCGCGTGAGACTCTCCTGAAGACCGTCCCGGACGAGAACACCGAGGCCTACGCGTTCGACGTCAAGGGCGCCGTCCAGCCCATGTCGGGCATGCTCGACGCACCCAACAAGACCACCCAGTTCAAGGTCACGCACGCCGAGGACGGGGTCACCCTGGCGATGTCCGCTCTGCTCATCGACGACAAGAGCTGGATGCGCGTCTCGCTCACCGGCGCACCGGGCTTCCCGGCGCTGCCGAAGAAGTGGATGCCGATCGACCCCAAGAAGATCAAGAACCCGGACGACGTGCCGACCGGCTACGAGGACGAGCTCGACCCCGGTTACGCCGATCTGATCATCCGGTCGTCCGGCGACGTGCGGGTGACCAGCCCGGACCACTACGCCGGCACCACCGATCTGACCGCCTCGACCGAGGCCGAGATCGTCGAGGACGCCACGCTGACCGCTCTCGGTGAGAAGGCCAAGGCCGTGCCGTTCGAGGCCGTCGTCGGCCCCGAGGGCCACCTGAGCATCCTTCTCGTCAAGATCCCGGCGGCGGGCAAGGCCAAGCCGGTCAACTACAGGGTGACGTACGCCGGGTACGGCCGCACGACCACACCGAAGGCGCCGGCCGACACGGCCACGCCGACCGAGGCCGTCTACGACCTTCTGAACAGCTGACACACCCTGATCGCCGAGGCGGTCGCGCGGATCAACGGGGGTTCGCGCGGCCGCTTCGGTCATGAAAAGCGGAAAAGGCACTATGTGCGAACTCTGCGGACGTCTGGTGCTCGGCCTGACCGGCCACGACTGGACCCTGCTGCCCTGGATGGCCGCCGCCGGCGCCGGGGTGATCGCCGGCCCCTGCCACGTCACCTGCCTGCACGAATGGGGCGTGGTCACCCGATGGGCGGAGGCCGTCGAGGCGTACCACTGCAGCCGTTGGCCTTTGTTTCTCGAAGGGAGGGGCTGGCGTCTGCACGCGAGCCCGCGCGTCCGCCGTCTCCACCTGTGGCGTTCCGACGGGCGGCTCGCTTCTTTCCCGTACGCCTCGATCTCCTCGGACCCGCCCACCGTGACCGCCGATCTCGCGGAGGTGGGCAGCGCGCACGCCGAGCTCCTGCTGGCGGCGATGGGCACGGCCGAGACCGGGGTGGCGGTGCCGCTGTCCCGCCTGATCGAGGGCCTCGGCCTGTCCGACCGCTATCGCGGGTGTGTGGGCGCGGTGACCCGGGTGATCCGTAACGCCGGCACGGCCCGCCGCCCGCAGCCGGTGGACGTGCTGGAGTCGAGTGTCGATCTGGTCCTGGAAACGGGCTGCCGTCGAGCGGCGCGCGAACTTGTGATGGGATCAGGACATGAGCGATGAGCTGATCTTCGTCGGGGGCTACACGGGCGACAAGGGTGGCGACGGCGAGGGCATCGCTCTTCTGCGCCGCGATCCGGCGACCGGCGTCCTGACCCATCTGGGCACCGCGGCGCGCACCCCGTCGCCGTCGTTCCTGGCCCAGCACCCGAGCCGCCCGATCCTGTACGCGGTGAACGAGCTCGACCCGGACGGCAGCATCAGCGCGTTCACCGTCGCGCCGGACGGCGCGCTCACCCCGCTGTCGGTCCAGCCGACCGGCGGCGGCGACCCGGCCCACCTGTCGGTCACCCCGGACGGCCGGTTCCTGCTGGTCGCCAACTACGCCAGCGGCTCGGTCGCCGTGCATCCGCTCGACGACGAGGGCGCCCCCGGCGAGCGCTCCGACCTGCTCGGCCTGGCCGGCCAGGGCCCGGTCGCCGACCGTCAGGCCGGCCCGCACGCCCACATGGTGGTGCCGGTGCGCGACGACGTGCTCGTGGCCGACCTGGGCTCCGACCGGGTGTGGCGCACCCGGCTCGACCCGGTGGCGGGCCGGCTCACGATGCTGCCTCCGGCCGTGACCGCGAAACCCGGCACCGGCCCGCGTCATCTGCGCTGGTCGCCGGACGGCGCGCTGATGCTGGTGGGCGAGCTCTCCGGCACGCTGACCTGGTGGCGCCCGGCCGTGGACGGCACGCTCGAGCTGGCCGGCGAGGCACCGACCACCACGGCCGAGGGGGAGAACTTCCCCTCCGAGATCATCGTGCGGGCCGACGGCCGCTTCGTCTACGTGGCCAACCGCGGCCCGAACACGATCGCCACGTTCGCCTGGGACGGCGACGACGCGACGCTGGTGGCCGAGACGCCCACCGGCGGTGACTGGCCGCGTCACATGATCCTTCTCGGGGATCACCTCTACGTAACCAACCAGCGATCACAGAGCGTCACGACGTTCCGGATCGACGCCGAGACCGGAGTGCCCGTCCAGCAGGGCGAGCCGACCGCCGTCGCCAGCCCCACGGCCCTGCTGCGCTGGACGATCACGACAAAAGAGGCATAGAGGTTAACCGGAAGAAAACGGGCAGCGACCGGTAGCTGATCGAGAGGGCGCCATCACTATCGGTCACGCAGGGTGCCAACAATCCCAATCCGAGTAACTTTCGCCCGAACGTATATGGCATTCGCCTTCGGTGATGCGCACAATCGAGCGCGTGTCAGGCCGCCATCGTAGAAACTTCAATGCAAGAGGAGCTGGCGTCGTCGGAGCCGCGATGGCGATAGTCGTCGTCTTGGCCGGGTCGTACCTCGGCTACCAGCAGCTTTCCGACAAGGGGTGCACCGGTTCGATCCGGTTGACAGTCGCCGCCGCCAACGAGATCCAGCCCGCAGTTGATCAAGCTGCGCAACGCTGGGTACAGGACGGAGCAAATGTCGACGGCACCTGTGTCGCAGTCAGCGTCGTCAATACCAATTCGTCGACCATGGCCGCGGCTGTCGCCGGTGAGCACAAGGTCCAGCTGACCGGGCTCGGCACCGCGCCCGAGTCGGTGAAGGTCCCGGACGTGTGGATCCCCGACTCGTCGACCTGGCTGCTGCGGCTCAAGGCCGAGGCGCCGGGCTTCGCTCCCACCGACCAGAAACCGATCGCGCAGAGCCCCGTCGTGGTCGCCATGCCCAAGCCGGTCGCCGAGAAGATCGGCTGGCCCGACCAGAAGCTGAGCTGGGGCACGCTGCTCAACCAGATGCTGACCAGCACCAGCCTCAACACGGGCATCGTCAACCCGTCGCTCGACGCCGCCGGCCTGGCCGGCCTGCTCGCGCTCGGCCAGGCGGCCGGCACGGGCGAGAAGGCGCAGTCGACGAAGGTCTCGGCCATCAAGGGCCTGGCCAACAGCGCCTCGGCGCTGCGGGACGATCTGCTCCAGAAATTCCCGAAGTCAGCCGACCCGAACGACATCGCGCAGAGCCTCGGCGCCGCACCGCTGTCCGAGGAGGACGTGGTCGCGTACAACGCTGAGAAGCCGGCCGTTCCGCTGGTCGCGCTCTACCTCAACCCGAGCCCGCTGCCGCTCGACTACCCGTACGCGGTGATGCCCGAGGTCGACCTCCAGAAGACCAAGGTCGCCGAGGGCCTGCGGACCCAGCTCGCGAGCGCGTCCTTCAAGAACGCGCTGGGCGCGGCCGGCCTGCGGGCCCCCGACGGGTCGTACGGCGCCGACTTCGCCCGGCCGCTCGGCGCTCCCGACGCCTCGCCCGCGGTCACCAAGCCCGCGGCCGGTGGTGGCGACAACGCCGGTGGCACGGCCGCGGCCGGCCTCGACGCCAGCACGCTGGCCCAGGTGCTCGGCAGCTGGAACGCGATCACGCAGCCGGGCCGGGTACTCGCGGTCTTCGACGTCTCGGGCTCGATGAAGGACCCGGTGCCCTCGGCCAACAACCAGTCCCGGGCGCTGGTGACCCAGAAGGCCGCGGCCGCGGGTCTGAGCATGTTCGACGACAAGTGGGCCGTCGGCGTGTGGCTGTTCTCCACCGAGATGAACGGCAAGAAGCCCTGGCGGCAGATCCAGTCGATCAAGCCGCTGGCCTCGTCCCGCACGCAGATCGCGGGCGCGATCCCGCAGATCGTGCCGAAGTCGGGCGGCGACACCGGCCTCTACGACACCATCCTGGCCGCCTACGGCGAGGTCAAGAGGACGTACGAGCCCGGCAAGGTCAACTCGGTCATCCTCTTCACGGACGGCAAGGAGGAGAACCCCGACGGCATCAGCAAGGAGAAGCTCCTGGCCGAGCTGAAGAAGCTGAACGACCCGAAGGAGCCGGTCCGCCTGGTGATCATCGGTATCGGCGACGGCGTCGACGAGCCGGTCCTCCAGCAGATCGTCAAGGTCACCCCGGCCG
Organism: Actinoplanes sp. CA-131856; assembly: GCF_050956135.1. Classification (GTDB taxonomy): domain Bacteria; phylum Actinomycetota; class Actinomycetes; order Mycobacteriales; family Micromonosporaceae; genus Actinoplanes. Next base: position 1,379,812 of record NZ_CP191849.1, read on the forward strand.
GCGGCGTCTTCATCGCGAAGGACCCGGCGCGCATGGCGTCGATCTTCGCCGAGGCGATCGGCCGCCGCACCGGAGCCACCGGCTGACGTCCGGCTGACGACGATCCGGGGCCGTTCCCTCTAGGGGAGCGGCCCCGGCCAGTCCAGGCACACGGCCACCGCGTCGTCCTCGAGCTCCGCGTCACCCAGATGGGTCCGCAGGTCGCCCAGGAGCGACCGGACGGCCTGCAACGGGGCCAGAGACCGGGTCCGCCGTACGAATCGGGCCAGCGCCGCCTCGCCGTATCGCCCCGAGCCGGTGACCGCCTCGAAGACGCCGTCACTGACGATCATGAGCCGGTCGCCCGCGCGCAGGGTGAAGCCCTGCACCCGGTAGTCGGTGTCCTCGAACATGCCGAGCGGGAACTGCGCGGTCAGCTTGTGCTCGGTCACCACGCCGTCGCGCAGGAGCAGCAGCCGCGGCGATCCGGCGTCGACCGCCAGCACCTCGCCGGTCGACAGATCGATCTCGAGCATGAGAGCCGACGCGTACTGCGCGCCCCGGTGCTGGGCGTAGATCGCCTGATCGGCCAGGGCGGCCTGGTCGGCCAGCCCGATGCCGGCCCGCCGGGCGTTGCGCAGCGCGTACGTCGCGAGCGCGGTGAGCAGGGCCGCCTGCACGCCGTCGCCCATCCCGTTGAGGACGCTCAGGAAGAGCCGCCCGTCGTGCTCGGCCCAGTCGAAGCTGTCGCCGCGCACCGCGTACGACGGCTCGAGCTGCCCGGCCAGGCTGAACGAGGGCCGCACGCGGCTGCGGCCGGGCAGCAGCTCCCACTGCATCTCGGCGGCGAGGGTGAGCCGCTTGGTGCGGGCCGCCGTGCGGTAGCGGTCGGTGCCGGCCGCCGCCGACTGCAGCTCGTGCGCCAGCAGGGTGGCGATCTCGGCCAGCTCGCCCCGCGAGTCGGGATCGTCCGGGACCGGCGCGGCCCGCAGCACCCCGATCCGCTCCCCCCGGGCGGTGACCGGCAGGTGGACGACGTCGTCGTCGATCACCTCGGACTGGTGGTCGAAGCTGCGCCAGGCCGGGTCGCCGGGGTGGGTGACCGGTTCGTCGCCGAGCAGCGGCAACAGGGCCGCGAGCCGGTAGTCGACCAGGTAGACCTCGGTGTCATCGAGGGCGTAGGCGCTCGCCAGAGCGCCGGCCAGGCGCTCGGGGACGACATCGGCGGCGGCCTCGGCCAGGGCCCGGCGGACCGCTTGTAGCCTGTCGATCAATGGCGACCTCCTCGAACAGATCGGCCCGTACCGGTAGTCTCTGCTGCACCATGGCCGTTTACCAGGGGCCGGACGGGCCGGACCCGATGCACGCCGCCGCGATCGACGACGCGGCGCAAGCCTTGCTGCTCGCCTGGGATGTGGCCCGCGAGCAGGTCACCCCGCGCCTGTCCTCGGTGCAGCTGAGCGCGCTGCTCGCCGTCGAGCGGGCCGAGGGCCTCAACCTCGGCGGTCTCGCGGCCGAGTTGTCCATGCTGCTGTCGTCGGCCAGCCGGCTCTGCGACCGGCTGGTCGCCTCGGGCCTGGTCGAGCGGGTGCCGGGCCGGGCCGACCGGCGCGAGATCGCGCTTTATCTGACCCCGGCCTCGCGGGCGGTGCTGGCCGAGCTGCGGCGCATCCGCCGCCAGTCGATGACGGCGGTGCTCGAGAAGATGTCGGCCGCCGGCCGGGCCGCGCTGCTGCGCGGGCTCACCGAGTTCGCCGCCGCCTCGGCCGACAGCGGCGAGGAGCTCGGCGGCCCCGCCGCTCAGACGGCCTGAAGCACGAGCCGCGCCGCTCAGACGGCGTGGACCGCGAGCCGCGCCGCTCAGACGGACTGGACCGCGAGCCGCGCCGCTCAGACGGACTGGAGCGCGAGCCATGCCGCCGGATCGTCCTGCACGGCACGGATCACCGCGTCGGCCGCCCCGCGCACGGCCGCGTCGGCGCCGAGGGTGGCCGGCCGCAGCGTGACCGGGGCGAGCCCGGCGGTCAGCACCCGCTTGTGCAGCTCGGCCTCGATGCCGGCGCTCAGCTCGCCGAACAGCGGAGCGTATCCGCCTCCGAGCACGATCACGTCGAGGTCGAGCAGGTTGACCACCGCCGACAGGGCGATGCCGAGCGCGGCCGCGGCCAGCGCCGGATCCTCCGCGACCATGGTGGCGCCCGCGTACTGCTCCAGGCAGCCGTTGGCGCCGCAGCGGCAGGGCCGCCCGTCCGGATAGACGGTGACGTGGCCGATCTCACCGCTCCACCCGCGACCGCCGCGGTAGAGGTCGCCGTCGAGCACTATGCCGGCGCCGATGCCGACGTCACCCGAGACGTAGACGAACGTGGGCTCGCCGTCGCCGGCCCGCAGCTCGCCCAGGGCGGCCAGGTTGGCCTCGTTGTCGACGGTGATCGGCAGGTCGGCCAGGGCCGGCGTCCCGCGCAGATAGGCGATCGGGTCGACGTCCTGCCAGCCGAGGTTGGGCGCGACCCGCACCAGGCCGCCGGGCGCGACCAGGCCGGGCACGGCCAGCGCGGCCCCGGCCAGGGTCAGCCCGTCCTCGGCGGCGGCCGCGCGGGCCCGCGCGGCCAGCTCGCCCAGCCCGGCCAGGGTGGGTGAGCGGTCCATGAAGCGGTGCCGCACCACGCCGGTGAGATCGACCACGCAGGCGGCCAGATAGTCGACGTTGATCTCCAGGCCGAGGCCGGCCGGGCCGTCGGGGGAGAGGGCGAGCGCGGTGGCGGGCCGGCCGGCGCCGCTGCGGGGCGCGGGGCCGTGCTCGGTGAGCAGGCCGCCGGCGATCAGGTCGTCGACCAGGGCGCTGACCGTGGCCCGGGTGAGCCCGGTGGCCCCGGCGATCGCCGCCCGGGACGGGCGATCTGCGCTGTTTACCACTGTCTGCAACACCAGTGCGAGATTGTGGGCCCGCACGCTCGATTGACGGACGGGCGCCCGGGAAGGACTTCTCAGACGACCGTTCACGGCCTTGACAATGCCACACGGCCGCCAAATAATTCAACCACTAAACAAATCCGAGCTGTTACGTGGAGGTAACCGTGCCGGTCCAGCCCACACGCGAAGACAAGTTCTCATTCGGCCTCTGGACGGTCGGGTGGCAGGCCCAGGACGCGTTCGGTTCGGCCACGCGTCCCCACCTCGACCCGGTCGAGGCCGTGCACAAGCTCGCCGAGCTCGGTGCGTACGGCATCACGTTCCACGACGACGACCTGGTGCCGTTCGGCGCCGACGCGCAGACCCGCGACGGCATCATCGCCGGCTTCAAGAAGGCCCTCGAAGAGACCGGCCTGATCGTCCCGATGGTCACCACGAACACCTTCAGCCACCCGGTCTTCAAGGACGGCGCGTTCACCAGCAACGACCGCTCGGTCCGGCGTTACGCGCTGCGCAAGGTGCTGCGCCAGGTCGACCTCGCGGCCGAGATGGGCGCCAAGACCTTCGTGCTCTGGGGTGGCCGCGAGGGCGCCGAGTACGACGTGGCCAAGGACATCAACGCCGCGCTCGACCGCTACCGCGAGGGCCTCAACCTCGTCGCGCAGTACTCCGAGGACAAGGGCTACGGCCTGCGCTTCGCCATCGAGCCCAAGCCCAACGAGCCCCGCGGCGACATCCTGCTGCCGACCCTCGGTCACGCGATTGCTTTCACGTACGAGCTGGAGCGCCCCGAGCTGTTCGGCATCAACCCGGAGACGGGCCACGAGCAGATGTCCAACCTCAACTTCACCCAGGGCATCGCCCAGGCGCTGTGGCAGGGCAAGCTCTTCCACATCGACCTGAACGGCCAGCACAGCGTCAAGTTCGACCAGGACCTGGTCTTCGGCCACGGCGACCTGCTCAACGCGTTCTCCCTGGTCGACCTGCTCGAGCACGGCCCGATCGGCGGCGGCCCCAAGTACGACGGCCCCCGCCACTTCGACTACAAGCCGTCGCGCACCGAGGACTTCGACGGCGTGTGGGAGTCGGCCAAGGCCAACATGCGGATGTACCTGCTGCTCAAGGAGCGCGCGCAGGAGTTCCGGGCCGACCCGGCCGTGCAGGAGGCGCTGCGCGCCAGCAAGGTGCTCGAGCTGGAGACCCCGACCCTCAACCCGGGCGAGACCTACCAGGACCTGCTCAACGACAAGAGCGCCTTCGAGTCGTACGACGTCGACGCGGCCGGCGCTCAGGGCTACGGTTTCGTGAAGCTGCACCAGCTGGCCATCGACCACCTGCTTCGCGCGAACTGAGGTTAGGGAAGACATGACCCTCGTAGCCGGGATCGACAGCTCCACCCAGTCCTGCAAGGTGGTCATCCGCGACGCGGAGACCGGCAAGCTGGTCCGTCAGGGCCGCGCGAGCCATCCGGAGGGCACCGAGGTGCATCCGGACGCCTGGTGGGCCGCCCTCCAGGAGGCGATCGAGCAGGCCGGTGGCCTGGACGACGTGGCCGCGGCCTCGGTCGCCGGCCAGCAGCACGGCATGGTGGTGCTCGACGAGAACGGCGAGGTGGTCCGCCCGGCGCTGCTGTGGAACGACACACGCAGCGCCGGGGCGGCCGCCGACCTCATCCAGGAGCTGGGTGGGGGCGAGAAATGGGCCGAGGCGGTCGGCATCGTGCCGGTCGCCAGCTTCACCCTGACCAAGCTGCGGTGGCTGGCCCGCAACGAGCCGGAGAACGCGGCCCGGGTGGCCGCGGTCTGCCTGCCGCACGACTGGCTGACCTGGAAGCTCACCGGGTCGACCAACATCGACGACATCAGGACCGACCGCAGCGACGCCAGCGGCACGCTGTACTGGTCGGCCAAGACCAACGAATATCGGCTCGACCTGCTCGAGCTGGGCTTCGGGCGCCGGATCAAGGTCCCCGAGGTGCTGGGGCCCACGGGCATCGCGGGCCACCTGCCCAACGGCGCCCCGCTCGGCCCGGGCGCCGGCGACAACGCGGCGGCCGCCCTCGGCACGGGGGCCGGCACCGGCGACGTGATCGTCTCGATCGGCACCTCGGGCACGGTCTTCGTGAGCTCCGAGGTCTCGCCGAACGACCCGACCGGCACGGTCGCCGGGTTCGCCGACACCACCGGCCGGTTCCTGCCGATCGTGGTCACGCTGAACGCGGCGCGGGTGCTCGACGCCGCGGGCAAGCTGCTCGGGGTCGACCACGCCGAGCTGTCCCGGCTCGCTCTCAGCGCGCCGGCCGGTGCGGACGGGCTCGTGCTCATCCCGTACCTCGAAGGAGAGCGCACGCCGAACCGCCCCGACGCCACCGGCGCGATCCACGGCCTCACCCTGAAGACGTCCGACCCGGCCCACCTGGCCCGGGCCGCGGTCGAGGGCATGCTCTGCGCACTCGCCGACGGCCTCGACGCCCTGGTCGCGAACGGGGCCACGGCCAACCGGATCGTCCTGGTCGGTGGCGGCGCCCGCAGCGAGGCCGTCCGCCGCGTCGCGCCCGAGCTGTTCGGCCTGCCGGTGCTGGTCCCGCCGCCCGGTGAATACGTGGCCGACGGCGCGGCCCGTCAGGCGGCCTGGGTGGCGCTCGGCGGCGAGGAGCCGCCGGTGTGGTCGGCCGAGCCGCCGGAGACGTACGAGGCCACGCCCGTTCCCCTCATCCGGCAGCAGTACGCCGCCGCACGAGACGCGGTTGTCAACCGCGCCCGCTAACCTTTGCGGGTGAGCAGAGGCGGTACCGCCCATCGCGCGTACAGCGTGGTGGTCTTCGTGGTCCTCGCCTCGCTCGACAACGTCGCCATCGGCCTGGTGCCGCCGCTCTACGGCAGCATCGGTGACGCCTTCGGGGTCGGCGAGGCGCGCATCGCCCTCGCCACCACGATCATGTTCCTGATCAGCGCGGTGGCGGCGATCGGCTTCGCGTACGCCGGGGATCGCACCGACCGCAAACCGGTGCTGATCCTCGGCACGGCCATCTGGGTGGCCGGCACCGCCTGGTCCGGCCTGGCCGGCAGCTACGGCAGTTTCCTGACCGCCCAGATCGTCGCCTCGTTCGGCCTGGGCGCTGTCGCCTCGGTGAGCTTCGCCGTGGTCAGCGATCTGATCTCGCCGCGCCGCCGTGGCCTCGTGATGAGCTTCTGGGGCCTCTCCCAGGGCGTCGGCACGCTCGCCGGCACCCTCGTCGGCGGTTTCCTCGGGCACACCGACTGGCGCGAGCCGTTCCTGGTCACCGCGGCCGTCGGCGTGGTCGCGGGAGTGGCCTACCTGTTCACCTACAACGTGCCCCGCGGCGACAGCCAGCCCGAGCTGGCCGGTGTCGAGTACGACGAGCGGATCCACCACGACCACCTGCCGCTGATCCTGCGCCGCCGCACGAACGTCTGGCTGATCCTTCAGGGCAGCACGGCCCAGATCGCCCTCGGCTCGCTGGTCTGGCTGCCCGTCCTGTTCCGCTCCCGGGCCGAGGACCAGGGTTACTCGGCCGGCACGGCGGTGCTGGTCGGCAGCGCCTTCGCCACGCTCTTCCAGCTCGGCGGCGCGCTGTCGATCCTGGGCGGCCTGGCCGGCGACCGGCTCCAGCGCCGTACGCCCCGTGGCCGCGCCCTGGTCGCCTCGGTCGGCGTCCTGGCCGCGGTCCCCTTCTACATCGTGCTGTTCTTCGTGCCCATGGAGATCGACGTCCCCGACGGCGGGAGCACCGGCGCGGTGGTGGGCGCCGTGCTCGGCAGCGTCTTCACCTCACCCACGGTCGGCCTGTGCCTGGCCACCGCCGTCTTCGCGCTGATGCTCACCTCGGCCAACTCGCCGAACTGGTTCGCGCTGATCGCCGACGTCAACCCGCCCGAGCACCGCGGCACCGTCTACAGCCTCGGCAACCTGGTCAACGGCTTCGGCCGGGCCGGCGGCAACGCGATGGTGGCGGTGGCCTTCCGCGGGCTGGCCGGCGCGTTCCCGCCCCCGCTCAACTACGCGGTGGGCCTGGCCGCCTTCCAGCTGTTCTGGGTGCCCACCGGCGTCATGTTCTGGCTGGCCAGCAGGACGGTGGCGAAGGACATGTCCGATACCCACGCCGCCCTGCTGGCCCGCGCGGCTCAGCTAGAGCACCGCCCAGACGGTGACGTCGGTGGGGACCCGCCCGTCGTCGTCGAGGGGCTCGCTGCTCAGCAGGACGGTGGCCCCGGCCGGTAGCTCGACCGGCTCCGGCCCGAAGTTCGTCACCACCAGCACGTCACCGTTCACGAACATAAGCGACTTGTCGGATTTATCGGTCCAAGTCAGGGTGCCACCACCCAGGCCGTGCGACCGCCGGGTGGTCAGCGCGGTCCGGTAGAGCTCCCACGTCGAGCCGGGCACGCCCTGCTGACGGTCGGCCGCGTACTCGGCCCAGACGGCCGGCTGCGGCAGCCAGCTCTTGTCCGACGGCCCGAAGCCGTACGAGGGAGCGTCCGCCTCCCACGGCAGCGGCACCCGGCAACCGTCGCGGCCCCGCTCGGTGTGCCCCGACCGTTCCCACGCCGGGTCCTCGCGGAACTCGTCGGCCATCGTGGTGTGCTCGGGCAGCCCCAGCTCCTCACCCTGGTAGAGATAGGCCGAGCCCGGCAGCCCGAGCATCAGCAGCGTGGCCGCCCGGGCCCGGCGCAGGCCGAGAGCGGTGTCCGGCTGCGGGTCACCGGCCCCGATGCCGTGCATCCGGGCCTGCCCGACCGGATAGCCGAGCCGGGTCGCGTGCCGCACCACGTCGTGGTTGGACAGCACCCACGTGGTGGTCGCGCCGACCTCGTCGTTGGCCGCCAGCGACTCGTCGATGATCTCGGCCAGCCGCACCGGGGTCCACGGCGCGTCCAGATAGGGGAAGTTGAAGGCCTGGTGCATCTCGTCCGGCCGCACGTAGCGGGCCAGGCGCGAAGCGGGCTGCACCCACGCCTCGGCCACCAGGATGCGGCCACCCTCGTACTGGTCGAGGACCGAGCGCCACTCCTGGTAGATCGCGTGCACGCCCTCCTGGTCCCACATCGGCGGCGGCGGGCCGGCCGGCTCCAGGCCGCCCAGGATCTGGCTGGTCGACGTCCAGTCGGTCAGGTCCTTGTCCTTGATGAGGCCGTGCGCGACGTCGACCCGGAAGCCGTCGACACCCCGGTCGAGCCAGAACCGCAGGATGTCCACGAACTCCGACCGGACCTCCGGGTTGTCCCAGTTGAGGTCGGGCTGGGTGACGTCGAACAGATGCAGGTACCACTGCCCGTCCGGCAGCCGCTCCCAGGCCGGGCCCCCGAAGACGCTCTGCCACGAGTTCGGCGGCTCCGAGCCGTCCGGGCCCTTGCCGTCGCGGAAGATGTAGCGCGCACGCTCCGGGCTGCCCGGGGGCGCCGCCAGCGCCGCGCGGAACCATTCGTGCTCGCTCGAGGTGTGGTTGGGCACCAGGTCGACGATGAGCTTGAGCCCCAGGTGGTGCGCCTCGGCGATCAGCTTGTCGGCGTCGCCGAGGTCGCCGAAGCGCGGGTCGACCCCGCGGTAGTCGGCCACGTCGTAGCCGGCGTCGTGCTGCGGGGACGGATAGAACGGTGAGAGCCACACGGCGTCGATGCCGAGGTCTCGCAGATAGGGCAGGCGCCCGGTGATGCCGGGCAGGTCGCCCATCCCGTCGCCGTCGCTGTCGGCGAACGAGCGGGGATAGACCTGGTAGATGACGGCGTCGCGCCACCAGTGTTCAGTGCGGGGCATAACCCCAGGCTAGTCATCCAGGATCGCGGCGAAACGCTCCTCGGCCAGGTCGAGCTGATCAAGGATGTGGTCCTTGGCCGCTATCGACAGCGGGGTGTCCGGGCGGCCGACCAGCTCACGGAGCTTCGGTACGAGTGGGCGGTACTTCACGGCTGCCTTGAACGCCTTCTCCGGCGTCGTGTGGACGACCCCGACGCCGTTGTCGGTGAAGTCCGAGACCTTGATCACCCGGGCCCACGGGTCGCGCTCCAGGCTGTCCGCCACGTGCTGCCGGTACTGCTCGTGGCGGTCCCGGTCGCGGTCGTACTCCGGGTTGGTGACCGAGCGGACCAGCTCGGCCGTGCGCGGGCCGAAGCGGCGGGCCAGCTCGGCGATCGCGGCGTCGGTCAGCTCCTGATAGGTGCCGGTGGCGCGGCCGGCCAGCTCGGCCGGATGGTCCTCGACGGCGTCGTGCAGGAGAGCCGCGGTGAGCACGTCGACGTCGCGGACCCCGTAGTACTTGATGATGCGGATGGCCACCCGGAGCAGGTGGTTCAGATAGGGCTCGCGCACCCGCCGATCGTTCGCGTGCAGTCGCGCCGCCAGGTCGAGCGCCTCGACCAGCCGCTCCCGCTCGTCGTCCGGGAACGACTCGAGCTCGAGCAGCAACCGCTCGCGGAGGCCGGCTTCGCCGTACACCTCGGTGATCGCGTGCAACGGCATCGACAGCAACATCCGTGGCGCCATGCCGAGAACGTACCGGACACGTCAGCCGTTGGTGGGCGTGCGCATCGGAACCGGGCGCGGCGAGGGCCGCCGGACGGTCGGCGTGGCGATCGTGGCCTGCTTGAGCGACCACGGGACGGCGCCGGCGTTCTCGGCGTGTGCGCCCCGGCGCGGCGTGCCGGCGCCGTCGGTGAACTCCTCCTCGGTCATCGCCTGCAGCGCGCTGAGCGCCACCCCGACGATGGTGGCGGCGGTGATCAGGGTGATCGGCACGATCATGGTGAGCGGGCGGAATCCGTCGACCACGGCCGTGCCGAGCGGGTCGAGGTGCACCGACATCGCGGCCATGCCCGTGTAGTGCATGCCGCAGACGGCCACGCCCATGATGGCCGCGGCACCGCTGATCGGTGCCCAGCCCCGGACCGAGATGGCGAACCACAGGGCCACCGTCGACGCGACCACCGCGATGATCGCCGAGGCGACGACGAGGGCCAGGTTGTATCGCATGTCGCCCGCCACGTGCATGCCGTACATGCCGGTGTAGTGCATGGCGAGCACACCGCCGCCGGTCAGCACGCCGGCCGCGATCACCTTGGGCAGGCTGCGCCGGCCGTGCCCGACGATGATCAGGCCGGTGCCGACCGCGGCGACCGCGAAGACCAAACTCAGCACGGTCATCGGGATGTCGAAGCGCACCGGGCTGTCCGGCACCTCGAAGCCGAGCATGGCGGCGAAGTGCATGAGCCAGATGGCGCCGCCGCCGATCGCGAAGGCCGAGATGACCAGCCAGCGGTTGCGCCGCCCCCGCGTGCGGGCGTCCCGCGCTCGCGCCGTGCCGAGCAGGCCGAAGAACGAGCCCAGAAAGGCCAGCAGATAGGCGGCGAGCGGATTGAAGACGCCGTACGTGAAGTGATGGACCTCGGCCACGACAGAGCCACCTCGCGAGAAAAGATCGAAAGATTTCCGCGAGTGATTCAGTCAGCAATCGGGGGAAGGTCATCGCACGGCGAGTGCGGCACCCCCACGAGAGGAGCCGGGGCCACCCGTTCAGGTGGCCCCGGCTCTGTGGTTTACCGGGGGATTGTGGTTGTTGTCGCGGGAGATCAGGTGAAGATGCTGACGCCGCCGGGGCCGACCAGCAGGCCCACGATGATCAGCACGATTCCCCAGAGGAGCTGCCGCCGGAAGAGGGCGAGGATACCGGCGACCACCAGGATGACTGCGAGGATCCAAAGGAGTACGTCCATGCGCCTGAGATACCCGGGTGCCCGATTTCGGAAACGTGTTTATCCGACGGTCGTAAGTGACGATTCGATCTCGCCGCTGAGCAGCTGATAGACGTTGTACGCCTGCTTGATCACCGGGTGCGCCACGTTGCGTACGGGCACCCCTCCGGGCGTACGGCCGCGCTCTGATCCATGGTGTGCGTGCCCGTGCAGGGCGAGCGTGGTGGGAGCCGAGTCGATCGCCTGGCCGAGCTGATAGCAGCCGAGGAAGGCGTAGATCTCCAGCGGCTCACCGGTGAGCGTCTCCGGCACCGGCGCGTAGTGGGTCAGTGCCACCAGCGCGTCGGCCTCGACGGAGTGCAGGGCCTCGCGGAGGGCGGCCGCATAGCGCTCGGAGGTGCCGACGAAGTCCTTCATCTCGCGCTCGCCGAAGTTGCTGGCGCACGCCCCGGCGAACCCGCCGCCGAAGCCCTTGGTGCCGGCGATGCCGAGCCGGTGCCCGTTGATCTCCAGCACCGTCGCGGCGCCCTCCAGCACCGTGATGCCGGAGTCCTGGAGCACGTCGGTGACCTGGTCCTGGAGGTCGCTCTGGTGGTCGTGGTTGCCGAGCACCACGACGACCGGAACGGCCAGGCCGCCGAACTCCTTGGCGAAGCAGCGGGCCTCCTCGACCGTGCCGTGGCGGGTCAGGTCCCCGGCCACGAGCAGCGCGTCGGCGCGGTCCGGCAGCTCCTCGAGGGCGGGCCGGTAGCGGCCCACCACGTCCTTGTCCACGTGGACGTCGCCCACGGCGGCGATCCGGATCATGAAATCTCCTCCACCTCACTGGGCGCCTGTGCCCGCGTGATGCCGATGTCGCAGGTGATCTGCACCTCGGGGAAGCGCGTGGTGATCTGCCGGCAGATCTCGTCCCGGCGCTGCGCGCTCTCCACCTCGCCGCCGAGCACGATCGAGTGCTCCCGGCGCTGGACCGTGATGCCCTGCTCGGCGATCCGGTCGTGCTCGGTCAGCAGCCGCTGGATCTCGGCCTCGAGATCGATGTCATTCGTCATAGGTCCTGGCCCTTCATTTGGTTGCCAGCGCCTCCGGCAGCGGGACGACGTCCAGCCGGTCCAGCAGGATCAGAAACGCCTCGGCATAAGGTGACTTGCTCGTCTCCCGCCGGACCCGGTCCCAGTCGATCTGCTCGCGCAGCGACCGGGCCACCGGAAGTCCGGTGGCGAAATCGCAGTAGTGCTGGCTGTAGCTGAGCAGTTTGTGGATCATCAGCTGGCTGGCCGAGAGCACCGGCATGTAGATGGCCTCGACCGAGATCTGCTCGGTGTCGCGCAGCGTCTCGTCGGTCACCGGTGTCTCGACCGGCCGATAGATCAGATCGACCATCCGGTCCTCGTCGTAGACCTTGACCAGCCAGTCCTCCGGCGGCTGCTCGGTGCGGAAGCCGGCCTTGGCCAGCTCGGCCAGCGCCTGCTCCTTGTCCTGCTCACGGAGCAGGAAATCGACGTCGTGGTCGCTGGAGTGGCCGCCGTGCGCCCACACCGCGAAGCTCCCGCCCAATGCGAACGGGATGCCTGCCGCCTTGAGCGTCGAGGCAACCTTCTTCAACGTGGTGGCCAGGCCCTCGTCCACCTGGTGCGGCATGACGTTCTCCCCCTGTCGGCGTGTGCGGTCCCGTGCCGATTACGACTACCCGGGCGCCCCCGCGTTTGAACCGCCGACCTCGGGGATCTTCGGGCAAAACCCACTGCAACCCCCATTTTGGTACGGAGTTGAGCGCCGTCGCCGGAAAACCCGATGTGCACCTGCCGGTTACCGTTGGTTGGCATGACCCTTCGCACGATCGCCCTGATCGGCATCGACGGCTCCGGCAAGACGACGCAGGCGCACCGGCTGGCCGATGAGCTCGCCGCGGCCGGCCTGCCCGCCGTCTACCGGCGCAACGCGGGCGGTCGCCACTGGGTCGGAAAAGTGGCCGTCCGCCTCGGCAAACGCGACGCCGAGGACCTGATCGGCCGCCGCGGCATGCTCTTCGTCGAGTCGGTGCTGCGCTGGCTGGCCATGCTGCGCACGCTGCTGTGGCGGGTCCTCACCGGCGGCGTCGTGGTCATGGACCGCTACGCCTACTGCCAGTACGCGAGCCTGCGGGCCCGCGGCGCCCGTCCCGCCGCCGAGCGCCGGGCCCGCCTCGCCTACCGATTCTTCCCGCGCCCGGACGTGACGTTCCTGCTCGCCGTCGACCCGGCGGTGGCCCAGCGGCGGATCGACGCCCGGGGCTACGACCACGAGTCGATGGCCTATCTCACCGCGGCCGACGCCGCCTATCGCTCGCTGCCCGAGTTCGCGTCGTTCGTGGTGATCGACGCCAACGGCACCCCGGACGAGGTCTCGGCGGCCCTGCACGCCGCGCTCGCCTCGAGCCCGGTGGCCCGGCGCCGCGGCCTGCTCCTGGCCGGAGCGGCCGCGCTGGCCGGCATGCTCACCGTCGTCGGCTACCAGTTCGCCGAGCTTCTCTAAACGGGTAGTTCCGCGCCGGTGGTGGGCTTCGAGGCGTCCGAGGCGAGGAAGAGCAGCACCGAGGCGATCTCGTCGGCGCTCGGCCACTTGCTGAAGTCCGCGTCCGGCATGTCCCGCCGGTTGGCCGGGGTGTCCACGACCACGGGCAGGATCGTGTTGCACCGCACGCCGCTCTTCTTGTATTCGGTCGCCACGGCGCCGGCGAAGGCCAGCACGGCCGCCTTGGAGATCGCATATCCGGATCCACCCGGGAACGGCGACCGGGCCGCCCGCGCCGCCACGCAGACCACCGAGCCGCCGCCGGCCGCCACCAGGCGGGGGAGTGCGGCCGCGGTGACCAGATAGGTCGGCCGCAGGTTGGCCGTGAGCATCGCGTCGAGCCCGGCGATCGGCGTCTCGGCGATCAGCCCGCCGACCGCGAAACCGCCGGCCAGATTGATCACCGCCCGCAGCGGGGCGCCGCTGTCACCCGCGGCGGCCTCGACGGCGGCGGTGACATCCGTCTCGTCCTGAAGGTCGGCTGTGACCGCCAGGGCGCCCTTCGGAAGCCGTTTGGACGACCCCGGACGGATCGGGGCTACCACCCGCCAGCCCTCCGCCACGAATCTCTCGACCGCCGTCGCGCCGATGCCGCCGGTCCCACCCGTGATCAGAACCGTGCCCTCGCCCATGTGCCCTCCCGCTGTGTTCTTCGTCACCCTGGCCATCCGGATGGTTCGGGATGTCCGAACCGTTGTCGAACGGTGGGTCACTCGCCGGAGCATCACCCGTGCGGGCGAGTGAACTGCGCCGCCGCGTGCCGCATTGTGGCAGGTGGTCCCGTTCGGTCAACGCCTCGGGATCTTTTCGATCGTGCTTTTGTTTCAAGCCCGTCGCGAACCTGACGATCCACCACCTGAACCCGGGAAGCCACTCGGCCGTACAGGGTGGTGACGAGGGTCCCAAGGTCATTGGTGATGCCCGTCGCTGTGATCAATGAGGGGCCGGTGGTGTCATGAGACGAGCGACGGGTAAGCGTCAGTCAGCGCTGCCGACGACCAGGGCGCGTGGGAATGCCGCCAGTATGGGCCTGCTCAGCAAGTACGCACGGGGCTCTCAGCTATCACCCAGGCATTCGTGACACTTTCGACCCACCAGCCGGAATCAGTACAGGCAGCAATTTGTTGTGTAGATGCCAGTAACCGCAATGTGCGAACTGCGGACGTTACGGGGAGGAACTGATGGACACAGGTATCGCCCGTAGCGGGGTTAGTAGTGATGGCAATGAGGGGACCGTGGGCAACGTGGAGAAGAGCACCGTCTTGAGGACCGATCAGGTTGCCGAGGAGCGCGACCTCGTTGGCGTCTACCTGCACGAGATCTCACGGACACCGCTGCTGGACGCCGCACGCGAGGTCGAGCTCTCCAAGGCGATCGAGGCGGGCCTCTACGCCGAGCACCTGCTCGAGACCGGCGAGGCCAAGCGCGGCGTGAGCCGGGAAGAGCTCGAGCGACTGGTCACCGAGGGCCAGAAGGCCAAGGACCTGTTCATCCGGGCCAACCTGCGACTGGTCGTTTCGATCGCCCGGCGCTACGTGCGCTCCGGCATGCCGATGCTCGACCTCATCCAGGAGGGCAACACCGGCCTGGTCCGCGCGGTCGAGAAGTTCGACTACGAGCGCGGCTACAAGTTCTCGACGTACGCCACCTGGTGGGTCCGTCAGGCGATCAGCCGGGCCATCGCCCAGCAGGAGCGCACCGTGCGCCTGCCCGTGCACCTGGTCGAGGACGTCAACCGGATGCGCAACGTGACCCGTCAGCTCGTCCGTGAGCTGGGCGGCGACCCCGAGCCCGAGCAGGTCGCGGCGGCGCTGGGCGTCACCGTCGAGCGGGTCAACGAGCTCACCCGCTGGGCGCAGGACACGGTGTCCCTCGACACGCCGGTCGGCGACGACGGCGACACCAACCTGGGCGACCTGGTCGCCGACAGCGACGCTCCGTCGCCCGAGGACATCGTGCTGACGGCGCTCGAGCGCCAGCGCATCGAGGGTCTGCTCAACCACCTCGACGACCGTTCGGCCGGCATCATGCGGGCCCGCTACGGCCTCGAGGACGGCCGGGAGCACTCGCTGACCGAGGTGGCCTCGCGCTTCTCGCTCAGCCGCGAGCGCATCCGCCAGCTCGAGATCCAGGCGCTCGGCCGGCTCCGTGAGCTGGCCCGGGCCGAGGGCCTCCAGGCCGCCTGAGAAACACCCCCCCGTTTTCTAGACACAAAAGGCCGGTACCCGAGAAGGGGTACCGGCCTTTGCTGTGCCTGAGGACGCTACTTGACGCGTCCGTAGCCGTACGGCGACATGATGTCGATCGAGACTTTCTTGACCACCGATCCGGTGTGCGGCGCATGGATGATCATGCCGCCGCCCACGTAGATCGCCACGTGCCCGAGACTTCGGTAGAACACCAGATCGCCCGCCTGGAGCTGCGATCGGCTGATGTGGGCGACCACGCCCCACTGGGCCTCGGTGTTGTGCGGCAGCGACTTGCCCGCCGCGGCCCACGCGCCCGAGGTCAGGCCCGAGCAGTCCCAGGTGCTGGGGCCGTCCGCGCCGAACTCGTACGCCTCACCGAGCTGGTTGTAGGCGAAGGCCACCGCCTTGCCGGCCGAGCCCGGCAGGTTGGGGACCGTGCCCGTGTACTTCGAGGTGGACTCCTGCGCCTGGCCGTAGGCCTCGGTGCGCATGGCCATCAGCTTCTTGATGTCTTTCTGGATGGTCGTCTTGCGAGCGGCCAGCGCGTTGACCTGAGCGGTCTGCTTGGCCTGGGTCGCCTTGAGGGCGGCCTGGCGCGAGCTGAAGTTCTGGGTCGCCTCGGTGTACGAGTCGATGTCGCGCTGGTTGGCCCGGGAGATCTGGTCGAGGTAGTTGATCTTGTCGACCAGGTCGTCCTGCCCTTCACCGGACAGCAGGGCGGTCATCGGCCCGACCCGGCCCTGCATGTACGACGTCGCGGCGAGAGTGCCGACACGGGCACTCGCGGCCTTGAGCGCCGCCTGGGCGGGGGCCAGAGACGCCGCGAGCTTCTTCTCGTCCGCGATCGTCTTCTTCAGGCTGATGTTCATCTTGTTGTAGTTCTCGGTGATGTCCTCGAGCTGGTTGGACGCCGCCTCGATCTTCTTGGTGAGCTCGCTCGTGGACGGAGCCGCGTGAGCGGCTGTCGCCAGAGACCCGGTCATCGCGACTGCCATGGCCGCGACGGCGAGCACCCGAAGCCTCGTACGGAGGTGTGGCACCGGATTAGTGGCCTTTCTTCCGCTTGGCCGCCTACCGGGTTAGCTGTCGGATTCGGGCTCGGAAGTAGCCCTACCGCTACGCGCGGATTCACCCCAGAAACGCGGTTCCCCGGCTCCGTCACGGGCCTGCGGACCGCTCGGGGGAGAGCGGGCCGGCACCGCGAAGGATTGGGCGGCGCTGGCCGGCGCCACGGAGGGGAGTGGCTGCGGACCGGACCAACCGCATTAACTTATCGGGGGAAACATCAAATGCAAGTGGTCACAGAGTGATTTAAGACTGCGTACCGCTTTGCGTCATTGATCCCGATAGCACATAGTCATTCGGCGAGGACAATGTGTTGATGGTGCCTCTCAAGCCGGACTATTCGCAAGCTCGGCCTCACGCTGCGGAATCCAGTGCTTGCTCACCTTGCGCTCGACCCAGAAGGACAGGAACGGGATGGTGCCGGCCAGCATCACGGCGACCATGCGCGGGAACGACCACCCGGCCCGGCGCGACAGGTCGAAGGTGAGGACGAGGTAGACCATGAAGAGGAAGCCGTGGGCCGGGCCGACCACCGCGACCACGGTGTCGTTGTCGCCGAGGTACTTCAGCGGCATGCCGACCACGACGAGCGCGAGCAGCCCCACGCCGACGATGTAGGCGATGATCCGGTAGCGGGTCAGGGCACCCTGCACAGTGGCACGTCCTTCTTCAGTCTCTATTTCTGGCCCGGATAGTCGCCCGGGCGGGCGCCCGGGTGTTCCTTCAGCCAGGCCAGATAGTCGTTGTAGGCGGTCGTCTCGGGGTCGTCGGCGTCCACGGTGGGACGCACGGCCACCCGGACCGGCCGGCCGACGGTAACAGCCGTACCTGGGAGCCTCTCGGGCTCGGACTCGCCGGCGCGCGCCGGGTCGAGCTTGCGCCGGGCCAGCTGCACCTCGCGCCACCAGAGGAAGACGACGAAGCCCGCGAAGACCGGCCACTCGAACATGTAGCCCCAGCTGATCGCGTTCCCGCCGGTCGCGCGGCTGAACTGCCACCAGCCCAGCACCAGGCACCCGAAGAACAGGACCAGCGCCAGGACGTGCCGGGCGATCCACGCCGGAGTCCACAGGCCCTTCATGCCCTTGAGCGTACCGGCGCGGGTTTGACCTCCGCCCGCATGGGCAACCGTCCGGTCATGGAGAACGGGATCGATCCAGCGGGTCTGGCGGACGAGGACCTCTTCCGCGAGCTGTCCAGCCTCTATCGCACGCGGTTCGCCACCCTCCGTCACGGCCCGGACGCGGCCCTGGCCAACCACTTCCAGCGGACGGCCGAGCTGGAGACCGAATACATGGCCCGCTATCCCGGCCGCGAAGTGGACCCGGACCGGCTGACCCAGGACCTCTAGCTAGGAGAACCCCCTTGACCGAGACGCTGCGCGCCCGGTTGGCGCGCGTCGGCCAGTCGTACGCCCCCCACGAACACCGGCCGCTCGCCGGCTATCTGGCCGCCATGGGCGCTTTCGGCGCCCTGGCCGCGAGTCTGGCCGCGGCCGCGAAGGTGACCGGGAAGCCCGCGCCGGAACGCCCTTCCCTGGGCGACGTGGCGCTGTTGTCGATCGCCACCCACAAGCTGAGCCGGTTGATCGCCAAGGACTCGGTCACCAGCCCGCTGAGGGCACCGTTCACCCGGTACAGCGAGCCGGCCGGGGCGGCCGAGCTCAATGAAGAGGTGAGGGACCACCACAGCTCCCTGAAGCACGGGATCGGCGAACTCATCACATGCCCGTTCTGCCTGGCGGTCTGGGTGGCCACCGGCCTCACCGGCGGCCTGGTCCTGGCCCCGCGCCTGACCCGCCTGGCCGCGACGACGTTGACGGCCACCGCGGTCAGCGACTTCCTGCAGATGGCCTACGACATCGCCAAGCACGCGGCGGAAGAGGACTGAGTTTCCTCAGGGTGGTCCGTCCCGGTCGAGGCCGGACCACCCCTGAGGGCTCTCGGTCTCGCTGTCGTCCCGGTCCGCGGTGATCTCCTCGTCCACGGCCGTGTCGTCGTGCTCGGCCGCGAAATCCTCCTGCTCGTCCGGATCGCCGATCGGCTCCATGTCCGCGCCCTCCTTGGCCCGTACGGGACTTGTCAGACTTCGAGAATCCGCAGCGCCTCGGCCGCCTCGTCCTGCGCGTACTCGCCTTCCGGCAACGCGTCGATCCGGGTCATGGCGGTGGCCGGAAGATCGGCCGCGATCGCCCGGCGTTGCAGGTCGGCGCTGCTCAGCCGTTCCTGCGCGTCGAAGGCGTCGTCGAGGAAGGCGTCCAGCTCACGGAAGTCATCGCTCACGGCCGAGGACTACCCGCCGCGTGCCGCCACAAACGCTGTGACCGGGGTCACATCGGCTAATGGAATCATGCCGGTCACCCGACCGTTGAGAGCAGATGTCGGTGTGCCCAGTGTCCCCGGGCCTCACCCATTGCCTTCACGGAATACCGTTCGGCTGGAGCCGTGATGAGCCACTCGCCGCGAGGCGACCTGCACACCGACATCGCGCCGTCCCCGGTCCGCCGGGGGCGGCGCACATTTGTTTGAGGCCCGTGCCGTCGTGGGTACTTGATCTTTTATGACTGATGACCGGATCGGGCAGCGCGCCGCCGATCTGCTCCCCGAGGAGCAGGTGGGCGGGGGCAGCGCGGACCCGCGGGCGCAGGCGGAAGCCATCCTCGCCGACTCCGACGAGCGCGAGGACGACCCGGGCGCGGCGCCCGACTCGTTCCTGGAAAGGCGCAGCTCCGGACAGGCCGCCCAGACCGGCGAAACCACCCGGTAGAGGCACAAGACTTACGTGTTCTTCGATGCTCATGGCAGGATGCCCCGCGTGCCTGCCCCAAATCGCCGGGTTTCGTCCCCGCAGCGTGGCCCCGCCCGAGTGCTGACCCGCCCCGGGCGCACGCGCACACCCGCACCCCCGGCCGGCCCGCACCCGCTGGAGCTGGCGGGCTTGCTGCACGAGCTGTCGGCGCTGCTGCTGTCGGCCGAGGGCTTCACCGCGGCCTTGGAGAAACTCACCGGATTCACAGTGACCGCGGTGCCCGGCACGATCCGCTGCTCGATCGCCCTGATCGGCGAGGGGGCGCCGGTGACCCAGGCCGGCCACGGCCCCGCGGGCGAGGCCGTGGACGCCCTTCAGTACGCGCAGGGCACTCCCGGCCCGGGTCTGGAGGCCGCACGCACCCGAACGTTGGTCACCGTCCCCGATCTGCCCGCCGACCAGCGCTGGCCCGAACTGGCCGAGGCCGCCCGGTCCGACGGCGTGCGAGCGGTGGCCGCCGTGCCACTCGATCTGCCCCGAGCCGAGGTGGGCGCGCTGAGCCTCTACTTCGACGAGCCCGGTGCTCCCGGCCCCGACCGCCTGCTGACCGCCATGGCCCTGGCCAACCAGTCCGAGGTCCTGCTGGACGAGCTGCGCCGCCGAGACGCCCTGAGCGCCGGCGCCACCATCGACCACGCCATCGGCGTCATCATCGCCCAGCGAGGTTGCGGCGTCCGAGAGGCACACGACGTCCTCCGAGACACCGCCCAGCGCTTGGGCCTCGACCGCCAGTCCGTAGCCGACCGCCTCGTGACAGCAGCCGCCCGCAACGCCTGACCCGACTCGCCCCACCCGCGGCGCCGCGCCGCTTGCGGCCAGCGCTGCCTCCGTGTCGCACCCGCTTTGCGCCGCATCGGCCCAGCGCCGCGCCGCGCCGGTCGAGCCGGGCGTCGTGCCGGGTCCAGCGCAGTGCCGCGCGAGTCGAGTCGGGCGTCGTGTCGGGTCCAGCGCTGTGCCGCGCCGGTCGAGCTGGGCGTCGTGCCGGCCCAGTGCTGCGCGGCAGGCTTGAAGAAGGTCAGGCGGTGGGCTTTTCGACGTGTTGGACCACGTCGAACTCCAGCAGGGAAGCGCCGCTGGCGACGGGCTTTGCTCGTTCGCCCGAGTGGGCGGCTCGGCCGCTGCCGGCGGACCATGCCTGGAAGGCCTCTTCGGTTTCCCAGCGGGTGTAGACGAAGTAGCGGGTCTCGCCGGCCACCGGGCGCAGCAGCTCGAACGAGAGGAAGCCGGGGGCGTTTTCCACGGCGCCCTGCCGGGCGGCGAAACGCTTCTCCAGCTCGGGGCCGGCGCCCTCGGGGACGTCAATCGCGTTGATCTTCACAACAGCCATGCCGCAACGCTACTGCCCCGGCCGGGGACGGAGCGCGGTTGTCCACAGGCGGCCGAGCGCGCCGGTTTTGTGGTTTTCGAGGGTGACCACTCATGCAGGCCGCCCGGGTGGGGTGAGCGTTCTGGGCGCGCCAGCGCCCTGCTCGCCCCGCCCGGGCCCTCGACGGGAGTTGCGGTCCGTACCCACCACCCCGCTACGACATGGTCGTGAATGTCAGCTCTTGTCCTTGCCGGCGGGAACGGCGTCGGTGTCGGAGGTGGCCGGTTTGTCGCGGAGGGGACCCGCGCCCACCTCGCCCGGGACGCCGTCGCTGTTTTCGGCGGCCAGGATGTCGTCGGCGCGCTGCTGCTGGGCCGAGCGGAGGCTCAGCGGGATCTCGGGCAGGAAGAAGACGACGATCAGGCCGATCACCATGACGGCCAGGGCCAGCAGGAAGACGACCTGGATGCCTTCGGAGAAGCCCTCCTTGAACGGGTGGGCGATCACGTCCGACAGCTTCGTCAGGAACGACGTGTCGCTCAGGTCGCCGCCGCCCGCCGTGGCCTGCTGGAGGGTCTGCGCCTGGTCGGGGTTGGCCGCCAGGGCCTGCTGGAACTCGGGCGTCGCGCGGGCCGTCGTGAAGGCGTCGCTGATCTTGCCGGGCAGGACGTTGAACAGGACCGACAGGAAGATGGCGGTGCCCAGCGTGCCGCCCATCGAGCGGAAGAACGTCACCGAGCTCGTGGCGACGCCGATCTCGCGCGGGGAGACCGCGTTCTGCACCGCCGTGATCATGGGCTGCATGTTGCCGCCCAGGCCTAGGCCCATCAGCACCATGATCAGCATGGTGCGCCAGAGCGGGGTGTCGGCGCCGATCGTCGAGAACAGGGCCAGCGCGGCCACCATCAGCGTGCTGCCGATGATGGGGAAGATGCGGTAGCGGCCGGTCCGGGCGATGAGCTGGCCCGAGATGATCGAGCCGGACATGATGCCGAAGACGAACGGGATCATCTGCAGGCCGGCCATGGTGGCCGAGGAGCCCTTCACGATCTGCAGGTACAGCGGCACCGTCATCAGGCCGCCGAACATCGCCATGCCGAGGATCGTGCTGGACGTGGCGCCGACCGCGATGGTGCGGTTGCGGAACAGGCGGATCGGCAGCAGCGCCTCGTCGCCGTAGGCACGCTCGGCCAGGATGAAACCGATCAGGCCGAGGGCGCCGATGATGTAGCAGGCGAAGGCCCGGCCGGAGTCCCAGCCCCAGTCGCGGCCCTGCTCGGCGACGGTCAGCAGCGGGACCAGGCCGATGATCAGGGTGAGCGCTCCCGGCCAGTCGATGCGGTGGTCGACGCGGGTGTGCGGCAGGTGCAGCACCCGGGCCACGACGGCCATGGCGGCGATGCCGATCGGGACGTTCAGGTAGAAGACCCAGCGCCAGCCGTCGACCCACAGGATGGTGTCGGCGCCGGCGAAGAAGCCGCCCAGGATCGGGCCGAGGACGCTCGCGGTGCCGAAGACGGCCAGGAAGTAGCCCTGATATTTGGCGCGCTCGCGGGGCGGCACGATGTCGCCGATGATCGCCAGCGCCAGCGACATGAGGCCGCCGGCGCCGATGCCCTGGATCGCGCGGAACGCGGCCAGCTCGTACATGTTCTGGGAGAGGCCGCAGAGCATCGAGCCGACGACGAAGATGCCGATGGCGAACAGGAAGAACGGCCGCCGGCCGTACAGGTCGGAGAGCTTGCCGTACAGCGGCGTGGAGATCGTCGACGTGATCAGGAAGGCCGTGGTGGCCCAGGCCTGGATGTTGAAGCCGTGCAGGTCGTCGGCGATGGTACGGGTGGCCGTCGCCATGATGGTCTGGTCCAGCGCGGCGAGGAACATGCCCATCATCAAGCCGGCGAGGATCGTGAGGATCTGCCGATGGGTGAATTCCACGGACGCTGGTTTCGTCGTGGGGTTGCTCACGCGTTCTCCCGTGGTGGTGTTGCGGCCGGCTCGTTGCGCAGGAGCGCCTCGACCGAGCTGTTGAATTGTTCGAAGAGGCCGGCGAAGGTGGCGATCCGGTCCTCCGGCCACCCCTCGAGCGCCTCGCGGAGCCATGCCTGGCGGGCCTGCTCGAGCTGCTCGCAGGCGGACAGACCGGCGTCGGTGATGGCCAGGCGCGACGCCCGGCCGTCGACCGGGTCGGCCTCGCGGCGGGCCAGGCCCGCCTTCACCAGTTGCGCCACCTGACGGCTGATCGTGGAAGGGTCGGCCTGCTTGATCTCGGCGAGATCGGTGGCACGCATCGGCCCCTGGCGCCGCAGCGGGAACAGCAGCATCAGCGCGGAGAACTCCGCACCGAGGTCTCCGACACTGAGGATGCTCCTGCTCCGCGTCGCGAGTCGGTGGAACCGCACAAGTTCCTCGGCTAGTTGCGGGAGCGCGTCCACGGCATACCTGTCCTGAGGTGGATCGATTGGATGCTTGCACACTACAACTGGTTGGTTGATGAATGCATCTCGGTTTCGTTAACCGAGGGTGACGATCAGCGCATGCGCCAGACGCCTGTGACGAGCGTCTCGGTCTCCTCCAGGGCGGCCGGCACGGGCACGACGTACTCCGCCACTTTTTCGAAGAGCCTCTCCGGGAAGTACCCCCGGCCGGGGTCCCCAACCAGGACCTCGGTGTTTTGTCGGCGGGCGGCGCGCAGGGTGGCGGTCATCGTGGGCGCGACGGCCGGGCTGTAGAAGACGTCGCCGGCCAGCAGAAGATCCGTCTTCGCCGCCGGCTGCGCACTCAGGGTGACGCCGTTGGCGGCGGCGTTGCGCTGGGCGGCCGCGGCGGCGGCCGGGTCGAGATCGGTGGCGGCGGTGGTGGCGGCGCCGGCCAGGGCGGCCGCGATGGCGGCGACGCCGCTGCCGGTGGCCAGGTCGTGCACGGCCCGGCCGGCCACCTCGGCCGGGTGGTCGAGCAGATAGCGGGCCAGGGCCTGGCCGCCGGCCCAGACGAAGGCCCAGAACGGCGGCGGCTCGTCGCTGCGGAACTCGCCGCCGGTCAGGTCGAACAGGCCGACCCCGCGGTCGGCGAGATGCAGGCGGATCTCCGGCGCCAGCGGGACGGGCAGCAGCGTGGTAGCGACCTTCACACAGTGATTGTGCTGCTCCCGGCGCTGGCCATGACGAGCTTCGCGCGGTATTCGGCGCGGGCCTCGGCCGCCCAAGGCGCGTCCTCGTCCTCGAGCAGCGGCCGGGTGGCCAGGAAGGCGGCCGCGGTCAGCGGCTTGGCGGCGCGGTCGGCCGAGCGGCCCGCGGCGGCGGCGATCAGCTCGTCGAAGCGGTGGACGTCGACACGGACCTGGTCGGGGTCGAGCGACCACCGTCCACGATGGTGGCGGACGACCGGGATCGCGACCTTGAGGACGGACATGTCCGACTCAACATCTTTCTTCTTTTCTTCCAGCGTCTCCGCCAGCTCGGCCGTCGACTGCGGACCCCGCAACGCGAGCAGGGCTAGCAGGTGGCGAGGGCGGTCTCCGCCGAAATCGGGACCGACCAGGAGGATCCCTCTGGTCCGGACCTCGACGCGGCCGAAAAGCTGGATGTCGAACATGTTTCGGAACTTTGCAAGTGAGGAAGCCAGAGCGGCAAGCCCCAATGCGGGGGGTCGAATCACCCGAAAGACTGGTGATCACGGCCGCTTGGCCTCAACCGATCATCGGGCGTACCGGTGGAACGGATCCGGCCCGGTGCCGCCCCCGTCTATTGGTAGGGCAAAGATGAGACCTGGTACTCCTTAGACTTCCACGGGTCCGGTTGAGAGAAAGGTGGCGCATGACTAACGGCGATGCGATCAGCGTTCTCGTCGTCGACGGCCACCAGACGTTCGCCGAGCTGCTGGGACATGCCCTGGCCGGGCAGCCCGACCTCCAGTACGTGGGTCACGCGCTGACGGGGGCCGAGGCGCTGCGGCTGGCGGCGGAGC
Organism: Actinoplanes sp. CA-131856; assembly: GCF_050956135.1. Lineage (GTDB taxonomy): Bacteria > Actinomycetota > Actinomycetes > Mycobacteriales > Micromonosporaceae > Actinoplanes. The sequence goes on from NZ_CP191849.1 coordinate 1,404,297, forward strand.
TCAAGCCGAACGTGATCCTGCTCGACCCCGATTTGTCCGATGCGGACGGTATTGCCATCGCGGAACTGCTCCGCGTGCGCCAGCCGGACACACGTGTGGTGATCCTCACTGCCTCCGAGGAGCAGGCCCTCGTCGGCCGGGCCACGGCGGCCGGCGCGGCCGGCTTCCTGTCCAAGAACGGGGCGCTCGGTGACGTGCTGAACGCTTTGCGTACGGCGCACGGCGGCGGCATGACCGTCTCCACCGACATCCTGGCCCGGCTGCTGCGCAGCACCAGCCCGGTCGTCGGCCCGCGCGGCGGCGGGCTCACCGCGCGTGAGGACGAGGTGCTCCAGCTCATGGCGGCCGGTCTCGACGCGCGGGCCATCGCCCGGCGGCTCGGCATCAGCCTGCACACGTGCCGCGGCTACGTGAAGGCGGTGCTGGCCAAATTGGGCGCGCACAGCCAGCTCGAGGCGGTTGCGATCGCCACCAGGCGTGGCCTGGTCCGTCCCGGCCGGCCGTAACGCTAAGTAGTTCTCGCCGGTACTCATCCGGGAAGACGTGAAATCCGTACCTGTTGCTGGGGTGCCGCTGTTGATGGCGGCGTCAGGGGAAGGATTCGCGTGGACCGAGCAGCAGCTGACCGAGCAGCGGCTGGCGGGGCACCGTCCGATGTGGCGGTGGCCGAGCCGTCGGCGCCCGGCCTGGGGAGTCGAGACACCATCTACCGGCGGCCGCCGGCGCGGCCGGAGGCGAACGAGCCGTCCTGGTTCAACGGCAGCATGCAGACCGAGGAGCCCCGGAGCCTGCCGGCGGCGGCCGAGGAGACCACGAGCCGGGTCTCGTTCGGATTCACCGACGGGCCGATCTCGCCGGTGCGCCATCCGGCCACGCCGACGTCGCCGGCACCGGTGGGCCGTGAGCCCGAGCCCGAGCCGGCGCCGATCGCGGTCGAGCTTCCGGTTCGCCGGATGGGTGACACCGCCGAGCGCCGACTGAACATTTCGGACACGGTTCTTCCGCAGACAGGCTTCCCGGACATCAGCTCGCGCGATACCGACTCACGCGACGCCGGCTCGTGGGACACGGCCTCGCGCGATGCCGGCTCGTGGGACACCGCCTCGCGTGACCAGCCGACCGGCGCGCCCCGTCCGGCGTCGTCGGCGGTGCCGCCCGCCGCGCCGCGTCAGTCCCGGGGCGTCACGGTCGGCATCGTTCTCATGAGCCTGATCGTGCTGGTTGCGGGCAGCATCGTCGGCGTCGTCTACTTCACCGGCTCCGACGACGACCTCGACTCCGTGCTCCAGCTCGGCGCCGGCGAGAACGGCAAGCGCACGGCCGTCGCCCCGCTCGACAACCGGACGAAGGCCAGCTTCGAGCTGCTCGCCGCGACCAACAAGGTCAACGTGTCGATCGGTGAGCTCGGCGACGACCTCTACCGCATCTCCACTCCGGAGGACGCGGGCATCCTGCCCAGCCCGATCGTGCGCGACGACGACGTGAAGCTCCAGGTGACGCGCGACGGCGACGGCACCGGCGGCGAGATCGACGTGGTGCTGGCGGCGAAGGTGAACTGGCAGCTGCGGTTCTCCGGCTACGCCGAGGAGCAGGTCATCAACCTCAGCGGCGGCCAGATCAGCGGCCTCGAGATGGTGGGCGGCATGCGCACCGCCCAGGTCACCCTGTCCCGTCCATCGGGCACGGTGCCGATCAAGATCAATGGCGCGGTGGAGAAACTGGCGCTGAAGTCGCCGGCCGACAGCCCCGTGCGGGTCAAGGTCGGCGGCGGGGCGCAGACCGTGGTGGCCGGGACGCGGACGCTCAAGGACGTCGCCGCGGGTTCCACGCTCACCCCGAAGGACTGGGCGGTGCCGAACCGCTACGACGTGGGCGCGGGCGCCCCGATCACGACACTGACGGTGGCCAGCGCCTGAGACCGGGAGGGCCCGTGGGCCCTCCCGGTGAACTCAGGAAAGAACGCGCAGCCGTACGGTCTGCTCCATGGCCCGCAGCCGGTCGAGCACCTCGTCGCTGAAGTCACCGCTGATGTCGGTGATGAGATAGCCGTACTCGCCGCGGGTGCTCAGCAGCTGGCCCTCGACGTTCACCTTGTGCTCGGCCAGGATGCTGTTCACCTGGGCCAGCACGCCGGGCGTGTTGACGTGGACGTGCCCGATGCGGCTCTGCCCGGCCTGCTCGGGCAGCGCGACTCCGGGGAGGTTCACACTGAGGGTGGTGTTGCCCTCCTCGACGAAGGTGGCCAGCTTGTTGGCCACGAAGGCGCCGATGTCGGACTGCGCCTCCTCGGTCGACCCGCCGATGTGCGGGGTGAGGATGACGTTGGGCAGGCCGCGCAGCTCGGAGACGAACTCGTCGCCACGGCCCTTGGGCTCGGTCGGGAAGACGTCGACCGCGGCGCCGGCGAGGTGACCGCTCTCCAGGGCCTCGCGCAGGGCGACGTGGTCGACCACGATGCCGCGCGAGAGGTTGAGGAACAGCGCGCCCTCGCGCATCCGCTTGAACTGCTCGGCGCCGAAGAAGCCGGCGTTGCCGGGGCGGCCGTCGACGTGGATCGTGACGATGTCGCTGGTCTCCAGCAGCTCCTCGATCGAGGCGCAGCGGTGCGCGTTGCTCAGCGCCAGCTTGTCGGCGGTGTCGTAGAACGACACGTGCATGCCGAGGTTCTCGGCCAGCACCGAGAGCTGGGTGCCGATGTTGCCGTAGCCGACGATGCCGAGGCGGCGGCCACGGATCTCGTGGGCGCCGTCGGCCGACTTGTCCCACACGCCCTGGTGCATGAGCGCGTTCTTCTCGGTGAGCCGCCGCGTCATCGAGATGATCTCGGCGATGGCCAGCTCGACGACCGAGCGCGTGTTGGAGAACGGGGCGTTGAAGACCGCGACGCCGTTGGCCGACGCGACGGGCAGGTCGATCTGGTCGGTGCCGATGCAGAAGGCGCCGATCGCGACGAGCTTGTCGGCCGCCTCGAGGGCCTTGGCCGTGACCCTGGTCTTGGACCGGATGCCCAGCAGGTGCACCCCGCGGATGCGCTCGATCAGCTCGGACTCGTCGAGGGCGTTGCGGACGGACTCGACGACGTATCCCTCGGACTCGAGCCGGGTCACCGCGTCGGGATGGATGCTCTCCAGTAGTAGGACTCGCACCTTGGCCTCGTCGATCATCGTGTTCCGTTCCATGAGGAAGTTGGGGGCCGTCCGGGCCGCCACGCCGAAGCCCGACTTCCCAGCCTATAGCCCTGGAATGACCCGCCCGGGCGGGTGTGCTCGACCTCCCATCTGTTGGTTGCGCCTCGCCGTTCCGGCGCGCACAGATACGGAGGTGACCTTTCATCGGTTCACATTTCGGCCGTCAACCAGCGCCGGAGCTCGTCGGCCTGCCACCGCTGGAAGGCCCGCACGGTCGGAATGCCGGGCGGCGGAGGCTGCCGGCAGATGTCGCGGAACATGCCGGCGAGGGCGGCGAAGGCGTCCGTCACGATCCGCCGGTCGATACCCTCGATCACCCGTTCGGGATCGCCGCCGTGCACCCAGACGTTCGCCGCGAGGTCGACGCTGTTCCACCACCGCGGGCCGACCGCGGCCCACGGCCAGTCCACGATGACCACGCGGCCGTCTGGGCGGACGATCATGTTGTCGGCCCGGATGTCGCAATGCGCGACGGTTTCCCCGGTGCGCAGCCGGCCGACGGTCCGCGCGGCGGCGGCCCGCAACTCGGGCAGATGATCCCGCTCCCACGGGTCGAGGTCGGCGGGCGGATCGGCGGCCACCCGGTCCCACCCGGCGAAGTCCTCGGCGAACAGATCGCCCGCGTTGCGCAGACCCGGAGGCGCCGGCGTGAGAGCGTGGTCCAGCTCGGCGAGGGCCGTCACGGCCGCGTCGATCTCGCTTTCGACCCAGGGCGTACGAGGGTGGGCGCCCTCCACGTCCTCAAGAACGAGGACGACCCACTCGCCGTCGTCGAACCCGTCGATCAAGCGGGGCGCCGGGACCTGCTCCGGGAGCAGCGCTGTGATGCGCATCTCGTCGCGCGCCAGCTCGGCCGAGCGCGCGTTGACGGCCGGCGTGACGGCCTTGACGAAAGCGCGGCGCCCGGACTCGGTGACCACCCGGTCGGCGCTGCCCGGCGAGAAGCCGCCCGGCTGGGAAACGGCCGTGACCACGGCTCCGCCACCGATGATCCGCTCGATCCGCTCCCGAACCGCCGCGGGCAGCTCGGGCCACGTAATCCTTTTCCCCGTCGCCGACACCATGGTCCTGATCGTGGCAGCTCGCCTCCGAACGCGGCGACCCCATTTCCCCGCCGTCCGTTTACACGATGTTTGTCGGACTTGTGGGCGCGAAGTTCTGGCAGACTCGAATCGTGGCTTCGCTGGGGTGGGCGGTCGTCCTGTCGGTGCTGTCCGCCGCCAGCTACGCGGCCGCGGCGGTGGCCCAGGAGCGCCTGGCCGAGCACGGCCAGCGCGGCCTGTCCCGCTGGGCCGCCGCCCTGCTGCTCACCGGCGGGGGTGTGGCGCTGCATGTGATCGCGCTCGACTTCGGCACGGTCGCTGTGGTGCAGGCTCTCGGCACGCTGACCCTGTTGTTCGCCCTGCCCATCGCCCGCGTCCGCTACGGCGCGAAGATCAGCGCCGCCGCCTGGGCCGACGCCCTGCTGACGGTGGCCGGCCTGGCCGTGATCATGTCCCTGTCGGTCGAGTCCGGAAAGCCGGCCGTGCTCACGACCGCCGAGGGCCGGGAGATCTCCCTGATCACGGTCGGCGCCGTCGGTGCGCTGGCGCTCATCGCCTGGCGCTGCGGCCCCCGCATGCGCGGCGTCCTGCTGGCCGCCGCGGCCGGCACGGCCTTCGGCATCTCGTCGGTGCTGTCCAAGGCCGTGATCGGCACGGTGACCGGCGACGGTTTCGCGTCGGTGTCGCCGTTCATCCTGGCCATGGTCCTGCTCTTCGCCGTGGGCGGATATCTGCTGGGACAGTTCTCCTACCGGGGCGCCGGCCTGGCCGCCCCGTTGGCCACGGTCAGCGTCTCCAACCCGATCGTGGCCGCCATCGCCGGCGTCATCGTCTTCGACGAGAGCTTCCGCTTCGGCGCCACCGGCGCCGTCGTGGTCGCCGTGGCCGCCCTCGTCATGACGGCCGGCGTCATCGGCCTGGCCCGCCGTACGGCCGCCCCGCCCAGCGCCCAGCCCGCCCCCGCGACCCCGGACGAGCTGTCCAAGCCGGCCACACACTGATCAGTCCGGTGGATGCGGGCACCACGAGCGCAGGGTGGCTTCGTCGCCGGGAAGGTTGCACTCCCGGAGCAGGCCCGAAATGGAGGGGTGCTCCATGGCGCCGCTGTGCAGAACGACGTGGGCCGCGGCGTACTGCTGCGGGGAAAGATCGGCCGGCGAGGCGTCCTCGGGCAGAGGGCCGTCCGGGAAGACCAGGCTGAACAGCAAAGTCACGGCGTAGTAGAAGCGGTTCAGGTCCTCGCCGCCGGCCGCCAGCCGGTCGACCAGCATGGCGGCGAGGCCCGGCACGGAGGACACCGGCACCACCATGGGCCGCGCCGGTGCGGGCGGGGACGGTCCAGCCAGCCCATCGCCTCCGCGGTCATGAGGCCGGCCAGCAGCTCGTGCCCCAAGGTGCGGTCCGGCGCGTCGGCGTCGGCGAGCAACTCGATCAGGAAGGGCGCCGCGGCGGCGCCCGCCGGGTAGAGCGAGCCCTGGTGCAGCACCTTGGCCCGGAACCGCCACACGGCCTCGGCTCGGTGCTGCTCCTCCTCGGAGCGCAACGCCCACAGCACGTCGGGCAGGTCGGTGGCCGGCCCGTAGGCGTGGCTCACGGCCGGCCCATCGCGATCGGAGAGCATGCGATGCAGAGTAGGTGGTCCGTTCGTCCATCGTGAGTGGACGAAAGGGCGACATCGACGGTGATCTAGATCCGATCGGAGGTCGCGGCTCGTGCTCCTGCTTGACGGGGCGACGCTCACGCCCCCAAGCGAGGAGTTTTCATGTTCAAGTCGAAGCGTTCCCGGGTCCGTGCCGCCGCTGGGGTGGGGATGGTGGCCGTGGTCGCGGGGGTCGGCGCGGTGACCTTCAACGCGTCCGCGGCCGAGCAGTCGGCTGTGGCGGTGACCGCGCCGGACGGGCGGGCCGTGTCGATACCGGGTATTCCGGCGGCCATCAAGCCGCCCAAGGGCAGCAAGCCGATCGGGGCGTACGTCGTCGCCTCCGGCACGCAGACCTACACCTGCGCCAACGGGTCGTTCGCGGGGGCGTCCGTGCCCGAGGCGCAGCTGATCGGCACGGGTGGGCGTGTGCACCACTTCGCCGGGCCGAGCTGGCAGTCGACGCGGGACGGCTCGCTGGTCAAGGCGGCCAAGGAGGCCGAGAGCCCGCGGACCGGCACCATCCCGGAGCTGCTGCTCAAGGTGACCGAGAAGTCGGGCGCGGGCGTGCTGAGCCGGTCCACCTACATCAGCCGGCTGCTCACCTCGGGCGGGACCGCGCCGGCCGGCACCTGCGTCGACGGGGCGAAGAAGGCGGTGCCGTACGGCGCTGTCTATGTCTTCTGGACGAACTGAGAAACCAGGGCGAGCACGATCCCGATGGCGGTGAAGACGAGCGCGACCACCCAGGTCGCGTTCGTCGGCCGCTCCACTTTGGGCACTACTTTGAAGTCGGTCGCGTGCAGGCTCACCCGCGGTGACGCTGTGCTGCCGACGGTGATGAAGTTGAACTGAATGGCGTTGCCGTGGTTGAGCAGCGTCTTCGGGGCCTGGATCTCGCGGCCCGAGGCGGAGACGACGACCCCCTCGAAGAAATCCGGTCCCGACTGCGGATGGTCGAGGAAGCCGATCTCGGCCTGGATGATGCGCCCGTCCGGGACGCGGACGGTCAGGGGCCGCTCGATGTCCGACTTGCGGAGGCTGGCCCGGCCCGTGTTGGTGGCCCGGACGACGTGGAACCTCGGCGACAGGAGAGGGCTGCCGTCGTACGTCAAACCGATCTTGCCGTTCTTGAAGCCGGCGATCTCGGGTTGAAGCTTGACCTCCTCCACCTCGACGGCGATTCTGCGATGCCGGTCCTTGCGCCGGTCGAGGATGGTGGACAGGAGGCTCGCGGCGGCGACCGCGAAGGAGCCGAGCGCGATGTATGCGGTGACTTCCATGTGACCACCTCGAATCTCTGAAGAGACCAAAAGGCCGCCACCTCGCTGGTGCCCCTCAGCAGTCAGCAAGATCGCGGCTTCATGGTGGTGCTGTCCCTTTTGCCCTTACCTCCAGTAGAACATGCCACCAAGCTGTCCGCTAGCTGTCACTCTGCCATGTTGCAGATCGCGAAACTGACGGCTCGTAATCGGCCGATGATCGGGCGTAGCTTGAGGACGGCAGGTCGTTCTCCCTCAGCGGTGAGGAGCCACCATGAAGAAGCTCATCAACGACCCCTCGAACGTCATCGCCGACGCCCTCCGCGGCATCGCCGCCGCCCATCCGGAGCTGCGCGTCGACCACGAGAACCGGATCATCGTGCGCGGCGACGCGCCCGTGCGCGGCAAGGTCGGCCTGGTCTCGGGCGGCGGATCCGGGCACGAGCCGCTGCACGGCGGATTCGTCGGACCGGGCATGCTCGACGCGGCCTGCGCCGGCGAGGTCTTCACGTCGCCGGTGCCCGACCAGATGGTGGCGGCCACCCAGGCCGTCGACGGCGGCGCCGGGGTGCTGCACATCGTCAAGAACTACACCGGCGACGTCATGAACTTCGAGCTCGCGGCCGAGATGGTCGCGGCCGACAGCGGCACCGAGGTCGTCGCGGTGGTCGTCGACGACGACGTGGCCGTGCAGGACAGCCTCTACACGGCCGGGCGCCGCGGCGTCGGGGCCACCGTGCTGCTCGAAAAGGTCGCCGGAGCGGCCGCCGAGGAAGGCCGGCCCCTGGGCGAGGTGGCCGAGGTGGCGCGCCGGGTCAACGCGTACTCCCGAAGCATGGGTCTGGCCCTGACCTCGTGCACCGTGCCGGCGGCCGGCAAGCCGACCTTCGACCTGCCCGAGGACCAGATGGAGGTCGGCATCGGCATCCACGGCGAGCCCGGCCGCCGCCGCGTGCCGGTCGCGCCGGCCCACGAGATCGCCGAGATGCTGGTCAGCCCGATCCTGTCCGACTTCGACTACACCGGCGGCGACGGCGCCATCGTGTTCGTGAACGGCATGGGAGCAACGCCGCTGATCGAGCTGTACGTCATGTTCAACGAGGTGTCGCAACTGCTCGCCAAGGCCGGCATTCCGGTGGCGCGGTCGCTCGTGGGGCCGTACATCACCAGCCTCGACATGGCGGGCTGCTCGGTCACGCTGCTCAAGGCGGACGACGAGATCCTGCGATTGTGGGACGCGCCGGTGAACACGCCGGCCCTGCGGCGCGGAGTCTGAGGCCGGTGGACACGGCAGCGCTCACCGCGTGGATCCGCGAGTTCGCGAGGCTGATCGCGGAGAACAAGGAACTGCTCACCGACCTCGACTCGGCCATCGGCGACGGCGACCACGGCGTGAACATGGACCGGGGCCTCACGGCGGTGGTGTCGGCATTGGACGCGGAGCCGCCGGAGACGCCGTCGGCCCTGCTCAAAAAGGTCGGCATGACCCTGATCAGCAAGGTCGGCGGTGCGAGCGGTCCCCTCTACGGGACGGCGTTCCTGCGGATGGCCGCGGCGGCCGGCGACTCGGTGGAGCTCGACAAGATCTTGCGGGCCGGGCTCGACGGCGTGCTCGCCCGGGGCAAGGCCGAGCCGGGCGACAAGACCATGGTCGACGCGCTCCGGCCGGCGGTCGAGGCGCTGGAGGGCGGCGGCAGTCTGCCGGACGCGATCCGGGCGGCCGAACAGGGACGGGACGCGACGATCCCGATGGTCGCGCGCAAGGGCCGGGCCAGCTATCTGGGTGAGCGCAGCGCCGGACACGCCGATCCGGGGGCGACGTCGGTGACATTGCTGGTGAAGGCGCTGGACTCCTGATGGTGGGCCTGGTGGCGGTGTGCCACAGCCGCCCCCTGGCCCGGGCCGCGGTCGCCCTGGCCACGGAGATGACGAAGGGGCGGCCGCTTCGCGTGGAGACAGCGGCGGGGCTCGACGAGTCGACGTTCGGGACGGACGCGGTCGCGATCATGGAGGCGGTGGTCGCGGCCGACGACGGCGACGGCGTCGTCGTGCTGATGGATCTGGGCAGCGCGGTGCTGTCGGCGGAGACGGCGCTGGAACTGCTCGACGACTCGCTTCGGGAGCGGGTGGTGCTGTGCCCGGGACCGCTGGTCGAAGGGCTGGTGGCGGCGGCGGTCGCGGCGGCCTCGGGGGCCGGGCGCGAGGAGGTGGCGGCCGAGGCCGTCGCGGGGCTGGCGGGCAAAGAGACCCACCTCGGCGTTGTCAACTCGCAAGATCAATTGCTTGGTGGTACGGAGGGTGGGCCGTCGGCCCGGGTCGAGGTGAACGATCCGCACGGGTTGCACGCGCGGCCGGCCGCGCAGGTGGTGGCCGCGGCGCGGTCGTTCGATGCTCGGGTCGAGTTGCGGAATGCGACAACGGGGTCGGGGTGGGTGTCGGCGTCCAGTTTGTCCAAGGTGGCCACGCTCGGGGTTCTGCAAGGGCACGAGGTGGAGGTGCGGGCGTCGGGTCGGCAGGCGCGGGAGGCGGTCGAACGGGTTGCGGCGGTGGCCGGACTGCATAGCACGTCCGGCGAGGCGGGCTCTCGGTTGTCCACAGATCTCCCGTTGTCCACAGGGGAGCGGCACGATCTTGGCTCCGGGCGGGATAATGGTGCAGGTGGGGGCCCCCCAGGGAGGGCGGGGGTGGCGGCTGCGGCGGCTTCTCCGGGCGTGGCCATCGGACCAGCGTCCCGTCTGCGTGTGACGCCCCTCGACGTGCCCGACGTGCCGTCACTAGGGCCGGAGCCCGAACGGCAGCGGCTCGACCAGGCGCTCGACGCGGCCCGCCGCGACATCGCAAGCATCCCCGACCCCATCTTCGACGCTCACCTCCTGCTGCTCGACGACCTCCTCCCCGCCGCCCGCACGCGGATCGACCAGGGCCACCCCGCACCCCAGGCCTGGCAGGCCGCCGTGGACGCCGTCGCCGCCGACTTCGACGCCCTCACCGACCCTTATCTGCGCGGCCGCGCCGCCGACGTCCGCGCCATCGGCCACCAGGTCCTGCGCCTGCTCCTCGGTGCCCCCGCCGCCACCCCGTCCGCCGACGGCATCCTGATCGCCGCCGACCTCACTCCCGCCGAGGCGGCCACCCTCGACCCCGCACACACCTCCGGCGTCCTCCTGGCCGAGGGCAGCCCCACCTCGCACGCCGCGATCCTCACCCGCACCCGCGGCATCCCCGCCGTCGTCGGCGCCGGCCCTCAGGTCCTCGACATCCCCGACGGCACCCCCATCGCTCTCGACGGCGGCTCCGGCGAGGTCGTGGTCGCACCCTCCGAAGTCGTGCTCGCTTCGTTCCGCGCCCGCGCCGACCACCAGGCCACACAGCGGAAAGCCGCCTCCTCCCGCGCCACCGAGCCCGCCGTGACGACCGGCGGCGTGCCGATCGCCGTCGGGGCGAACATCGGCTCGGTCGAGGAGGCTCGTGCCGCCGCGGCCAACGGCGCCGACCTGGCCGGCCTCGTCCGCACCGAATTTCTGTTCCTCGACCGCACCGAGGCGCCCGATGTGGATGAACAGTCCACCCTCTATCGCGCCATCAGCGAGGCCCTCGACGGCCGCCGCGTCACGCTGCGCACGCTCGACGCCGGCAGCGACAAGCCCCTGCCCTATCTGCCGGCGGCGGCGGAGGCCAACCCCTTCCTGGGCGTACGAGGTCTGCGCCTTTCCCTGGCGCATCCGGCGGTCTTCGCCGAGCAGCTCCTGGCGATCGCCCAGGTCGCGCGCGAAGCCCCGGTCAGCGTGATGTTCCCGATGGTCACCACCGTGGACGAGCTCCGCCGGGCCCGGGTCATGCTCGACGAGGCCATCGCCCGCACCGGTCCCGGCCGGCCCGCCGGGCTGCGGGTGGGCATGATGGTCGAGGTTCCCGCCGCCGCGTTGCGGGCGGCCGAGTTCACCCCGTACGTCGACTTCTTCAGCGTCGGCACCAACGACCTGACGCAGTACACGCTGGCCGCCGAGCGCGGTAACGCCGCGCTCACGTCCCTCGCGTCCGGCCTCGACCCGGCCGTGGCCCTGCTCATCGACGAGGTGGGCCGGGCCGCCGGTGACCGGGTCACGGTCGCGGTCTGCGGTGAGCTGGCCGCCGACGAGCAGGCCGTGCCGCGCCTGCTCGCCTCCGGCGTCCGCCAGCTGAGCGTGGCGCCCGCCCTGATCCCGCTCGTCAAGCAGGCCGTCCGCGGGGTTTAGACCAGGCCGCCCATGCCGGGGTCGCTGATGCTCTCCTCGCCGTTCTCCAAGTGGCCGGCGTAGCGGCGTTCGAAGCCGGCGCCGGTCACGGTCAGGTCGTACCAGCCACGCGTGCGAGCGGACGGACGCTCGTAGGTCCGGCTCGCTCCGGGACGTACGCCGAACCGCTCTGCCTTGTGGGTGTAGCGGTCCGTGATGGTCACCTCGGCCCGCCCGGCGCCGTGATTGCGGATCTCCAGCGTGACCGTCTGGCGATGGTCGTCGCAGCTCGCCCGCACCTCGACCGGGGACGTGCCCTGGAAGCGGCGGAAGAAGCCGTTCGGTCCGCGCACCTCCAGGTCCGGCGCGCCGGTCCAGGCGCCGGTCAACTTCTTTCCAGGCTCGACCGTGTACGTCCGTGGCGCCACCGCGGCATCGGCCGAGTGAACGTGGAAGACCGCCGTCGCGCGCCCGGTGTTGCGAAAGTCGATCGCGAAACCGTCCTCGGCGGCCTTGCCGTCCGCGTGCAGCCGGTAGGGGAGCGCGCGAGCCGGCCGTACGCCGTGCTCCTGCGACGGCAGCTCCGGATCGGCCGGCGGCACCGGGTCCTCGTCGGGGCGGCGGGTCAGCTCGGTCGGCTTGAAATCGGCCGTGCCCGGCAGCGACGGCAGCCGCCGGTTCGGGTTCTTGAAGTCGAACGCGCTGGTCAGGTCGCCCGCCACGGCCCGCCGCCACGGGGTGATGTTGGTTTCGACCAGGCCGAACCGCTTCTCCAGGAACCGGATCAGCGACGTGTGGTCGAACAGCTGCGAATTGACCCAGCCGCCGCGGGTCCACGGCGAGACCACGATCGTGGGGACGCGGATGCCCAGACCGTACGGCCCGGCCGGGTGGTTGGCGCTGCCCGGGAAGATCTCGTTGGTGGTCGGCACGGTCGACTCGCCCGGCGTCGGCGGCACCAGGTGGTCGAAGAAGCCGCCCTCCTCGTCGTAGGTAACGATCAGGGCCATCCGGCTCCACACCTGCGGGTTGTCGGCCAGGATGTCGATGACGCGGGAGACGTACCACTCGCCGTAGTGCGGTCCCCAGTTCGGGTGCTCGGTGTACGCCTCGGGCGCGACGATCCAGCTCACCTTGGGCAGCCGGCCGTTCTCGACGTCGTCGCGGAAGTCGGTGAGCAGCTTCTCCGGGTCGCGGCCGAGCTGGGCGACCTCGGTGCCGGTCTTCGCCCTGGCCGCCAGCGGGCTGCCGGGCGCGGCGTTCTGGTACTGGTGGAAGTAGAGCAGCGAGTTGTCGCCGTAGTTGCCGATGAACGGGTCGTTCGTCCAGCCCCACGACCCGGCCGCGGTCAGCCCGATGCCGGTGTCCTGATAGATCTTCCACGAGACACCGGCGCGTTCCAGCCGCTCCGGATAGGTGGACCAGTCGTACCCGGCCTCGGCGTTGTCGACGACCGGGCCGCCGCCCTTTCCGTCGTTGCCGACCCAGCCGGTCCACATGTGATAGCGGTTGGGGTCGGTCGAGCCCAGCAGCGAGCAGAAGTAGTTGTCGCACACCGTGAAAGCGTCGGCCAGCGCGAAGTGGTACGGCAGGTCGGCCCGGACGTGATGGGTCATGGTCTGCACGCCCTTGTTCGGCACGAACCGGTCGTGGCGGCCGCCGTTCCAGGCGGCGTGCGTGTCGTTCCAGCCGTGCGGCGGGTCGGGCAGGAACATCGCGCCCACATCCGGCACCTCGGGCCGGAACGGCAGCAGGTCGCGGTCGCCGTCACGCTGGTGCCAGACCGACTTGCCGTCGGCCCGCCGCACCGGATGGGGATCGGCGAAACCCCGTACCCCTCGCATCGTCCCGAAGTAGTGGTCGAACGATCTGTTCTCCTGCATCAGGAAGATGACATGCTCGATGTCCTGGAGGGTTCCGGTGCGGTTGTCCGCGGGGATGGCCAGGGCCTTCTCGAGGCCCGACGGCATCGCCGAGGCGACCGCGGGAATGCCCAGCATCTGCAGGAAAGTGCGCCGATCCACATTCGCCATGCGCCGCAAGCTAACTTCCGAAGTTGACCACTACATATACGGGAGTCGATCAGTGAGTGCCCCCGGTCTGTCGGCCTTCTCGCTGGAGGGCCGGAAAGCGCTGGTCACCGGTGGTAACCGGGGCCTGGGTTACGCCTTCACCGAAGCCCTGGCCTCGTGCGGCGCGGCGGTCGCTTTCGCCGGCCGCGACGCCGGTGCCAACGAGAGCGCGGTGCGGCGCCTGGCGGCTTCGGGCATTGAGGCGTACGCCATCAGCGCCGACCTGACTCAGGACAGCGACGCGGAACGCGCGGTCGACGAGGCGGCCGCCACCCTGGGCGGCCTCGACATCGTGGTCAACAACGCCGGCGTCTGCTTCCACAACCCGTCCTGGGACGCCCCCGACGACGAGTGGCAGCAGGTCTTCGACCTGAACGTCCGGGCGGTCTGGAAGGTGAGCCTGGCCGCCGGCCGCCACATGCGCGACACGGGCGGTGGGGCGATAGTCAACATCGGCTCGATCTCGGGCCTGATAGTCAACCGCCCACAGATGCAGGCCCCGTACAACGCCTCGAAGGCCGCCGTCCACCAGCTGACGAAGTCGCTGGCCGCCGAGTGGGCCCCGCACGGCATCCGGGTCAACGCGGTGGCACCCGGCTACGTCAAGACCGAGATGGCCCCGGTCGACCGCCCCGAGTTCCGGCGCATGTGGATCGAGGACACGCCACAGCAGAGGTACGCCACCCCGGAGGAGATAGCCCCGACCGTGGTCTACCTGTGCTCACCGGCGGCATCGTTCGTCACCGGCGCGGTCCTGGTGATAGACGGCGGCTACACGGTCTACTGACCTTCGTAGTGGTAGAGCCGTTCCGGCGTACCACGATGAGCGTCGAGCCCCACGGTGTCGAACTCGTCGAGCCCGCCATCGGCCCGCACCCCGAGAACCCGCAGCGCCCCGTTGATGTCCTCGACGCCCTCCACCCGGCGCCCCGCCTCGAAGACACAGGCCCACTGCTCACCCACACCCCCGAAGTATTCGGTCACGACCAGCGCAAACGGCGCCTCAGCCCCGGCAACGGCCGCCGCCAGGGTCGCGACGACCCCTTCCCGCGGAAAGATCCCCGGAAAGTCACCCGGAACGTCGAGCACCGCCGTCTCCCCGAGACGAGCCTGCCAGTACTCGGTGTAGTACGGACTGACGTGAACCAGCCGGAGCCCACCACCCAGCGGCAGCCCTTCCACGTCCCATTCACGGGCCGCCCCTTCGTCGAACGGCCCCTTGACGATCAGCGCGCAGATGTTGTGACCCACAGCAGCACGTTATCCAGCGCCGCAGATGCTCGATCAGTCGGCCGACCTCGACTGGATGTCGCGCTAACCGGGAGCCGGTGCTGCCGCCATTCCTAGTTGCGCAGCATGCCCAGGAAGGCGGCGAAGTTCGGTGCCAGCGGCACCACTCCCCAGTCCACGCTCCAGAAGACGACCGACGGGTGGTCGGCGTCGGCGCGGTAGTCGAAGCAGAAGAAGTCGCCGCCCGTGTCGGCGGCGAACGGGATGATTCCCTCGTCCAGCACGTCGAGCAGAGGGAAGATGGCGGCGACGATGTTGCTCGTGAACGGCCTGTCCTCGAAATGGAGGAGATGGCCGACCGTGGTGCCGAATCCGTTGGGCAGGTCGATCGAGGCCGGGACCGGAGCGGCGCCCTGATGGACCCGCGCGACAGCCAGAAAGTCCGGAGGCAGTTCGACCTCCAGGTCGTCCTGGGCCTGTCGTACCGCCGTGTCCGGCGCCGGCTGCGGGTCGTCGATCGCCCCGTCCACCCACGTCACCATGGTCTCGCCCCTGCCATTCTCGTTCTGCGGCCTTGCTGGAACCCGGATTCTCCCCGATAGGGTCAGATGTGGTCTTTGCTGGGGAAGCGCCGCCTGAGCCCGGGACCGACGGTGGGCTCGATGAGCTTGTCGGGCGGCTTCGGCTGCTCAAGCGGTGGGCCGGGGAACCGTCGTTCGAGGTGCTCACCGAGCGGGTCGGTGGGCCGGCCCGGCGGTCGACCGTCGTCGACTGTTTTCGGGTGGGGCGGCGGCGGCTCGACAACCAGCTTGTTCTGGCGATCGTGCGGGCTCTCTGCCCGGACGACGACTATGTGGAGCGGTGGCGGCAAGCCCTGCGGGTCGTCGGCGGGGAAGCCGAGGCGGCGGCTCTCGTCAGTGTTCAGGATCGGCTGCCGCCCGATCTGGTGGAGTTCACCGGGCGGGCCGAGGCGCTCGACCGGATCCTCGGCGCCGAGCGGGGTCATCTCGCCATCACGGGGATGGCCGGAGTCGGGAAGACGCAACTGGCCGTGCGGGCCGCTCATCTTCTGCGGGAGCGCTTCGCCCGGGTGCTCTTCGTGAACCTGCGTGGTTTTCATCCCGATCCGGGGCAGCCGCCGGCCGATCCGGGTGCGGTGCTGGGTGCGCTTCTGCGGCTGCTCGGGGTGCCGGGCCGGCAGATCCCGCACTCGGTGGCCGCGCGGACGGCGGCTCTCCGGGACAAGGCGGCCGGCGCCCTCGTCCTGCTGGACAACGCGGCCGACGCCGAGCAGGTCCGCCCGCTGCTGGCCGATGCTCCGGGGAGCCTCACCCTGATCACCAGCCGGCACCACCTGGCCGGTCTCGACACCCTGACCGTTGACGTGTTCGACGCCGGCGAGGCCGCCGCCTTTCTGACCCGCGCCCAAGGAGCTGACGATCCCGGGGCCGTGGACCGGATCGCCCGGCGCTGCGGCTATCTCCCTCTTGCTCTGGGGCTGGTCGCCGGGCACATCCGGGCCACGCCGGGGTGGTCGCTGACCGATCACGCGGACCGGCTCGACGAGCGTCGCCAACTGGAGGGCGGGGTCGAGCTCGCCCTCGACCTCTCCTACCGCGATCTGCCGGCCGAACAACGGCGTCTGCTGCGGCTGGCTGCCTTGCATCCGGGTCAGGACCTTGACGCGTACGCCGTGGCGGCTCTCGCCGGTGACGATCCGCAGCGTGTGGAAGGCCGGCTCGACGGCCTGTGCGACGACCATCTGCTCTCCCGGTCGGCGCCCGGCCGATATACGTTCCACGACCTCGTCCGCGCCTACGCCGTCGAGAAGGGGCAGGACGAGGACAGCCCCCGGGAGCGCCGGGCCGCGCTGACCCGGCTGTTCGACTACTACCTGGCCGCGTCGACCGAGGCCATGGACGTGCTGCACCCGGTCGAGGCGCACCGGCGGCCCCGGGTCGCCACCAGCGGCATCCTGACCGCGCGGCCGGCCGACGCCGGGTCGGCGCGGCACTGGCTCGACAGCGAGCGGGCCACCCTGGTCGCGGTGATCGCGCACATGGCCGGCGAGGGCTGGCCGGGGCACGCCACCGGGCTGGCCCGCATCCTGTTCCGCTATCTCAACGGCGGCCACAACCACGACGCCGTCACCGTGCACAGCCTGGCCCGGGCGGCGGCCGAGCGCGGCGGCGACCTGGCCGGTGAGGGGCACGCGCTGACCGACCTCGGCACCGCGCTGTGGCGTCTCGGTCAGGGCGGCCCGGCCGCGGACAGCCATCGGCGGGCGGTGGAGCTGTTCCGGCGTACGGGCGATCCCGTCGGCCAGGCCCGCGCGCTGCTCAACCTCGGTGTCGTCGTGACGCAACTGGGCCGCTATCGGGAGGCGGCCGACTGCTTCGGGCGGGCGCTGGTACTTTACCGACAGTCCGGTGACCCGCTCGGCGAGGGCCGCGCGCTGGCCCGGGTCGGCTACATCGAGCACACGCTGGGCCGCTACGACGAGGCGGCCGAACACTTCGCGCAGGCGCTGGCCCTGTGCCGGGCCAACGGCGACCGGATGGGCGAGGGCAGCTCCCTGAAGAGCCTGGGCGAGGCCGAGACGGAGCTCGGACGGTACGAGGAGGCGGCCGACCATCTCTTCGAGGCGCTCGCGCTCTTCCAGAAGGAACTCGGCGATCGTACGGGCGAGGCCAGCGTCCTCTACGCGCTGGGGATGCTGGGCGTGCGAAGCGGTGAGGCCGAGGCCGCCGGCCATCACCGGCAGGCGCTCGGCATCTTCCGCGAGACCGGCTATCGCGACGGCGAGGCGGCCGTCCTCAACGGGCTGGGTGAGGCCGCTGACGATCCGGCCGAGGCGGTCGCCCATCACACCGAGGCGGCCGTCATCGCCGGGGAGATCGGCGCCCGCGAGCTGCTGGCCCGCGCCCACGCCGGTCTCGGCCGCGCCCATCGCCTCATGGGTAACGCCGCCGACGCGGACGCGCACGAGGAGCGGGCGGCCGAGCTCAGAACGCCCGCGGAAGATTCACCGTGACGATCAGGCCGCCTTCGGGGCGGGCCTCCGCGCGTACGTCGCCGCCGTGGGCGCGGGCCACCGCTCGTACGATCGAAAGCCCCAGGCCCGCTCCCGGCGAGTGGAGGCGCTCCGAGCCGTACCGATGGAAAGGCTCGAAGAGGCCCGGCACCTCGTACCGCGGGATGACCGGCCCGGAGTTGCTCACCTCGACCTGGACCCGGCCGGCGAGCGTCCCGGTCACCACGCGGACCCAGCCGTTGCCGGGCACGTTGTGCCGCACCCCGTTCTCGACCAGGTTCTGCACCAGGCGCTCCAGCAGCACCGGGTTGCCGGCCACCGGCGCCTCGCTCAGCGAGGTCACCACCTTGACCGTGTCGGAGACGGCCACGTGGTCGACGATGTCGGACAGGTCGACGAAGGAGCGTTCGGCCACCGGGCGCTCCGACTGGGCCAGCAGCAGCAGGCCGTCGATGAGCCGGCCGTGCCGGTCGTTGATGGCGATCAGGGTGCGGCCGAGGTGACGTACCTCCTCGGAGGCCTCCTCGCGCGACAGCGCGACCTCCAGCAGGGTCCGGTTGAGGGTGAGCGGGGTCCGCAGCTCGTGCGAGGCGCTGGCGATGAAGCGGCGCTGGCCGTCGAAGGAATGGTCGAGCCGGGCCAGCATGATGTCGAAGGTGTCGGCCAGCTCCTTGATCTCGTCCGGCGGGCCGGTCATCGCGATCCGCTCGTGCAGGCCCTGGTCGGCGTCGGGGGCGTCGGCGATGCGCCGGGCGGTCGCGGTGATCTGCTGCAACGGCTGGAGCATGCGCCCGGCGACCAGCCAGCCGAGCGCGATCGCGGCCGCGCTCACCACGGCCAGCGCGATCGCGCCCTGGGTGAGCATGGTGTGCAGGGTGCCCTCGCGGGTCCCCTCGATGAACTGCTGGACCTCGAGGCGTTCGCCCGGCGCGGGAATGGTGGCGTCGAATTTCGCCGTGGCGGTGGGCAGCCGCTGCGACACCAGCACGTAGGTGGCGCCCAGCAGCACCAGCCCGGCCAGCACGAACAACCCTCCATAGACGAGGGTCAGCCGGCCGCGGACGGTCAGTCTCATGCGATCCGATACCCCACTCCCGGCTCGGTCAGCACCACGGGTGGATCGCCCAGCTTCCGCCGCAACTTCAGGATCGTCATGCGTACGGCGTGGGTGAACGGATCCGCGTTCTCGTCCCAGGCCTTCTCGAGCAGGGTCTCGGCCGACACCGCCGACCCGTCGGCCCGCAGCAGCTCGGTCAGCACGGCGAACTCCTTGCGCGACAACGGCACGTAGCGCCCGTCGCGGTGGACCTCGCGCCGGTGCGGGTCGAGGCTGATGCCGCCGCGGCGCAGGATCGGCGGCGCGGCCGGCCGCGACCGCCGGCCGAGCGCGATGACTCGGGCCGACAGCTCGCGCAGGGCGAACGGTTTCGGCAGATAGTCGTCGGCGCCGAGGGACAGCCCGGTGACCCGGTCGTCGATGCCGGCGGCGGCGGTCAGCATCAGCACCCGCGTGTCGCGGCGGCGCTCGACCAGCGCCCGGCACACGTCGTCGCCGTGCACGGCCGGCAGGTCACGGTCGAGCACCACCACGTCGTAGTCGTTGACCTCGACCCGTTCCAGGGCGGCGGCGCCGTCGTAGACCACGTCGACCGCGTGGGTGTCCTGCCGCAGGCCCTGCGCCACCGCGTCGGCGAGCAGCGGTTCGTCCTCGACCACCAGGATCCGCATGCGCCCATCCTCCCGCGCCGGAGCGTCACCTGGGCGTCACGTTTTTCCGTGACGGCCGGGAAACCCGCCGCTCGCTCTACTTCGTCCCGTGACATCGACCACGGGAGGTTGGAGACGATGAAGGTCAAGCTGCTGACGGCGGGCCTCATGCTGGCCCTGGCGGCGGCCGCCTGTGCCGGCGCCGGCGCCGACGACGGCCTGGGGGTGGCGACCGCGCAGTCCGGCCCCGCCACGCCCACGGCCAGCGCGAGCGCGCCGGCGGCACCGGACGAGGACACGGCCCTGAAGCACGCGCAGTGCATGCGCGAGGAGGGCATCACCTGGTGGCCCGACCCGAAGCCGGGCGGCCGCACGACCATCAAGACGCCCAAGGGCTTCGATCCCAAAAAGCTCGAGAAGGCGATGGAGGCCTGCAACAAGTTCGCCCCCAACGGTGGCGAGCGGCCGCAGCCGGACGCCGGGATGCTCGAGCTGGGCCGGCAGATGGCCAAGTGCATGCGCGAGAACGGTGTGCCGAACTTCCCCGATCCCAAGCCGGACGGCAGCATCGCGCTCGACCCGAAGAAGCTGGGCACCGGCCCCGGTGAACCGACGTTCGACAAGGCCGAGAAGGCCTGCGCGAAGTACGTGCCCGACGGCGCCTCAACCGAGCGTGTCGAGGAGGGGACTGACGCATGAGTAAGCGCGGCAATGCTGTGGTGGCCGGTGTGCTGACGGCCGGCGCGGTCGCGGCGGCGGTCACGGTCTTCAACCTGCCCCCGGCCGAGAGCAACGAGGGCGCCACCACCGGCAAACAGACGGAGACGGCCGAGATCAGCAAGAAGACCCTGGTCGACAGCGAGTCGCACGACGGCACGCTCGGCCACGGCGACACCTCGTCGGTCCCGGCCGGGAAACAGGGCACGGTGACGGCTCTGGCCGCCGCCGGCGGCACGATCACCCGCGGCAGACCCCTTTACAAGATCGACAATCAGCCCATCACCCTTTTGTACGGCTCATTGCCCGCCTACCGCACGCTGAAGGCGGGCGTGGAGGGCAGCGACGTCCTCCAGTTCGAGAAGAACCTGTGGGCGCTGGGCTACCGCGGTTTCACCGTCGACGACGAATACACCTTGGCCACCGCCGGCGCGGTCGAGGAGTGGCAGGACGATCTCGGCCGCGAACAGACGGGGGCGGTCGAGACCGATCAGATCCGCTACACGCCGGGTCAGGTGCGCGTCGACTCGCACAGCGTCGAGCGGGGCGCGGTGGTCCAGCCCGGCACCGAGGTGCTCCAGACGACCGGGACCACCATGGTCGCCACGGTCGCGCTCGACGTCGACGCGCAGCGCCTGGCCCGCAAGGGCGCGACGGTCGACGTCACACTGCCCGACGGCAGCGACGTCAAGGGCACCATCACCGCGGTCGAGACGGTGGTCGAGCAGGGGCAGGGCAACGAGGAGGACACCACCAAGATCGAGGTGACGGTCGCCTTCGCCCGGTCGCCGAAGGGCCTCGACGAGGCCGCGGTCACCGTCGGCTTCACGTCGTCGCGGCGGGAGAACGTGCTGACCGTCCCGGTCACCGCGCTGCTCGCGCTCTCCGAGGGCGGCTACGGCGTCGAGGTCTCCGACAACGGCGCCACCCGGATCGTCGCGGTGAAGACCGGCCTGTTCGCGGACGGCGAGGTCGAGGTGTCCGGGGCGGGCCTCCAGGCCGGCACGCGGGTGGTGGTGCCGTCATGAGCGCGGTGATCGAGCTGGCCGGGGTCAGCAAGTCGTATCCGGGCGGGGTCACGGCGGTGCGCTCGGTCGACCTGGCCGTCGAGTACGGCGAGCTGGTCGCCATCGTCGGCCCGTCCGGTTCCGGCAAGTCGACGATGCTGCACCTCATCGGCACGCTGGACCGGCCCACCCACGGCACCGTGCGCGTCGACGGGCACGACGTGGCCACGCTGTCCGACCGGCAGCTGTCGGCGCTGCGCGCGCGGCGGATCGGCTTCGTGTTCCAGCAGTTCCATCTCGCGCCCGGCCGCGACGCGGTGAACAACGTGGCCGACGGGTTGCTGTACGCGGGCGTACCCCGCAAAGAGCGTGAGTGGCGGGCCGAGGCCGCCCTCGTCCGGGTCGGCCTGGGTGACCGGCTCACGCACCGGCCGCACGAGCTCTCCGGCGGCGAACGGCAGAGGGTGGCCATCGCGCGGGCGGTGGCCGGGGACCCGGCGGTGCTGCTGGCCGACGAACCGACCGGAAACCTCGACTCGGTCTCCGGCGCCGGGGTGGTCGAGCTGCTGCGGGAGCTGAACGCGGCCGGCACGACGATCATGGTGATCACCCACGATCACGAGATCGCCGACGGCCTGCCGCGGCAGGTGCCCATGCGCGACGGGCGGGTGATCTGATGTCGCTCGACCCGGCGCGGTTGCGGCCGGCGGATCTCTTCCGCCTCGGTGGGTACGGCCTGAGGGCGCGCCCGCTGCGCGCGGTGCTCTCGGCCCTGGGCATAGCGATCGGGATCGCGGCGATGATCGCCGTCGTCGGCATCTCGTCGTCGAGCCGGGCCGACCTCGACCGTGAACTGGCGGCCCTGGGCACGAACATGCTGACCGTGTCGCCCGGGCAGACCATGTTCGGCGACCAGGCGACACTGCCCGACGAGTCGGTGTCGATGATCCGCCGGATCGGCCCGGTGCTCGCGGCCACCGCCACCGGCGCGGTGTCCGAGGCGGCGGTCTACCGCACCGACAAGATCCCGTCCGGGGAGACGAACGGGATAGCGGTGCTGGCGGCGGAGCAGGCCCTGTTGGAGACGGTCGGCGGATCGGTGGCGGACGGCACGTGGCTGAACGCGGCGACCGGCAGATATCCGGCGGTAGTGCTCGGCGCGGTAGCGGCACGGAGGCTGGGCTATCCGCCGACGGTCTATCTGGACGGCCGCTGGTGGACGGTGGCCGGTGTGCTGAAGCCGGTGGCGCTGGCGCCCGAGATCGACCAGTCGGTGCTGGTCGGGTGGGAGGCCGCGGGCACGTACCTCGGCTTCGACGGCCATCCGACGACCGTCTACACCAGATCGGCCGACGCGCGGGTGGAGGCGGTGCGCGGGGTCCTGGCGGCCACGGCCAACCCGTCCGACCCGAGCGAGGTGAAGGTGTCGAAGCCGTCGGACGCGCTGGCGGCTCGGCGGGCGACGAACGACACGTTCACGGCGTTGCTGCTCGGGCTGGGCGCGGTGGCGCTGCTGGTCGGCGGCATCGGCGTGGCCAACACGATGGTCATCTCGGTGCTGGAACGCCGGGGTGAGATCGGGTTGCGCCGCTCGCTGGGCGCGACGCGCGGCCAGATCCGAACCCAGTTCGTCGCCGAGTCCCTGCTGTTGTCGCTGGTGGGCGGGGCCGCCGGGGTCTTCCTGGGGTACGTCGTCACGGGCTTCTACGCGATGACCCAGACGTGGCCGACCGTCGTGCCGGTGTGGGCGCTGGCCGGCGGTGTGGGCGCCACCGTGGCGATCGGGGCGGTGGCCGGCCTCTACCCGGCGATCCGGGCGGCCCGGTTGGCGCCGACAGAGGCGCTGGCTACTTAGCCCCGGCCTTTCCCTTTCGCACGCCTTCGCCGGGCCCGCGCATTTGCCCGGCCGGCTGGAACGATCCAGGCGGCCGGGCCCGCGCGTCATCCGACGAGGCTGCGGCGCTCGTCGATCTCCTGCGGCGTCAGCGTGCCGGCTGGATCGTTCCAGTCGACCAGGGTGATGTCGCGGGGGCCGGCGTCGCGCTCGTGCACACCGATCGTCACGATCTCGGGCTCGTGGTGGGCGGCCGTGACCACCAGGTGGTGCAGGCCGGGGCGCACGTTGGACGCCGCGTACTCGCCGCTGTCGTTCGTGGTCGTCCGCACCAGTTCGCGGCCGGCGTCGTCGAGGGTGAGCACGGTCGCCCCGGCCACCGGAACGCCGGCCGTGGTCCGGACGGTGCCGTGCAGCTCCGTGGAGAACCGGGGAGCGCTCGGCGCGATCCGTTTCGGCGGCCGGGCGGCCCAGGCGAGCAGCGCGGCGGCGGCGACCACCCAGGCGATCAGGACGCTCAGCGGGCGGGCGAGACCGTGGTTGCCGAAGTAGGCGCTCGACCGGGCGATCTCGATGAACTGCCCGAACGGCAGGACGTCGTGCAGCCACCGGAGCCCGGGGGGCAGCATGTCGGCGTTGACGGTGCCGCCGGAGGTGGGCAGGCCCAGCAGCAGCACAAAGGTCATGGCCACCGGCATCGTGAACTGCTTGACGAACCGCGGCAGAGCGGTGGTGATCCAGCCGATGGCCTGGGTGAGCAGGAAGCCGTAGAGAAGCAGCCACCAGTCGGCCGGGATGACATCGCGCCAGGCCGCCACGGCAAAGGTGAACACGCTGGCGAACGCGCCCGTGGCCGCGATCGTGACGATCTTCCGCCGCATCGGCCACATGCCGAACTGCAACATCATGAACGAGGTGATCATGCCGACGAGCAGAAGCGGCAGCCCGCAGAAGAAGAGCCCGACCCCGGTGGCGTCCCCCCTGGCGGTGGCCACGACGTCGACCGTGTGGGCCGGGTGGAGCGCGGCCGTCAGGTAGTTGGCCCGGGTGCTGCTGCCGGCGGTCGAGACGTACAGCGTGTGGGTCGCCGAGTCGTACACCCCGGCAAGCGCGTCCGTCCGCACCCCGCCGATGTCACTCACCGGCCGAACGTCGACGCCGTCCGGCAGGTGAGCGGGCGCGGCTCCGATGACACCGAGGTGAACCGCGGTCGGCGCGGGATGCCCGATGCCGATCACGTAGACGGACGACATGACGGCCGCGAAGAAGAAGGGAAACCAGAGAAGAGACAGCACGCGTCCCCAGGTGGGCTGGGGAGCGCCGACTTGAGCGTTCACGACGACCTCCGTCTTAATGACCATGCGGTTAGTAAGTTAGCGCGTACTGACCGCGTGGACAGTAAGAGGTGCGTCACAGTGCCCGGGAAGGCGAGATGACATTGATGGCGACGCTTCGCCGGGCAGCGACCTATGAGGCGCGTATGCGCAGGTCAAAGGGAGTTTTGGCGCGCCCGGCAGGATTCGAACCTGCGACCGATGGATTAGAAGTCCATTGCTCTATCCGCTGAGCTACGAGCGCGTGGGCCAACAGCCTATCTTGCCGACCGCGACCCGGGGGTAACCAGGCGTCCCGTCAAAACAGGCCGGAACGTCTATGCCCGAGAGCCCACTCGGTCCCCTCATTCCGGCCCCTTCACCAGACCCGAAACCGCTCGCCGGTCCGAAGCCGGAAAGCAGGTAGCGCCGGCGCAGCGGTACCGGCAGCACCCGCCCACGCTACGGCCCTGTGTCCTCAAGCGACAGTTGGTTCACTCGTAGATGCCAAGGTCATCCTGGTCGGCCATCAGGGCCTCGTAGGTCTCTCGCTGCTGGCAGGTCGACCACGAGTGGCGGCAAGACGATCTCGCGGTCATGGGCGGTCCTCAGGCGTACGTCAGCACGGTCCGCCTGAGAAAGGAGAGCGAACAGTGCCATGAGGGAGTCGTGTTCCGGGCTCTCCCGGCGTGCGGCCGCCTCGGAGAGTCTCAGCGCCGTCGCGGCCACCGTGCTCATACTTCGGATATTTCACCTGTTGGCGTCCTCCGGGGCCGGGGGGACCTCGATCTCCGGGGTGCCGACCGGCGGGAGGTACGCGTCGACCCAGCGGCCCAGTTCGCGAAAGACGTCCACCCGTACGTCTTTGCCGGAAAGGGTCAGGTCGTGCATGCCGCCGTCGAAACGGGCGATCGACACGCGCGGGCCCAGACGAGGAGCCCAGCGGACGATGTGGTCGACATCGAGCACCGAATCGGTTGTTCGCAGGTCGTCGTGCCAGGCCCGGCCGCGGAATGTCCGGGTCGAACAGGCCACCATGATGGGGGCGTCGATGGCCAGGCCGGCGCGCAGGCGCCGTTGACCGCGGCGAATGGCTTCGAGCCAGCCCGTGGTGACCGGGAAACCCAGCACGGGCTTCCACGCCAGGTCATATGTCCATTCACCTTGGTGATCGGTGTGCAGGCTCTGGCCGTACAGGCCGAGATTGGCCATCGGGATGCGGCGGTAGGGCGAGCGACGGGAAACGCCGATCGCGGCCGCCATGATGGGGCGTTTCACCAGCCACGGCACGTTGAAGTCGAAGAACGGGCTGTTCAGGAAGAGGCCGTCGACGATGCCGCGGCCCTGCCGGGAATGCGACCACAACGACGTGATGAGCCCGCCGGTGGAATGGCCGGCGACCAGCAGCTGATCGTGCCCGTCGTCCTCGCGGATGATGCGGGCCGCCTCGTCGAGCTCCGGGTAGTAATCGGTGAGGCTGCGCGCGAAGTTCGGCGTCTGGTGCGGCAGCAGGCTACGCCCGTACTTGCGCAGGTCGAGAGCGTAGAAATCCCAGCCGTGCTCGACGAAGAAATCGGCCAGATGGGTCTGGAAGAAATAGTCCACGAACCCGTGCACGTAGAGAACGGCCCGTTTCTGAGGCTTTTCCGCGCGCCGCCGCACCAGCGTGGCGATGACCGCGCCCTCGTCGTCGGAACCCAGGTCGATCGTGTGCCGCTCGTACGGCGCTCCAAGAACGTCGGTCTCCACGGGCCCAGGCTACCGACCGGTACCGCGCGCCGCCCGCCATATCAGATCGCCTCGGCCACCCGCCGGTCGTCCACAGGCCGCTTCGCCGTCCACAGACCCCAGGTCAAGATCCTCTTCCGGTACGCCGTGACGACCACACTGCGGCGGTCAATGTCACACACAGGAGGTCACATCGTGTTCGACACTCACCTGGTCGTCGTGGGCAACGTCCTCGCCGCCCCGGAATGGCGCCGCGTCACCACCAGCGGCAACCTGGTCGCCAACTTCCGGATCGCCTCGAACGCGCGCCGCTTCGACCGCGAGCGCAACACGTGGGTCGACGGCAACAGCCTGCGCATCAGGGTGTCGGCGTGGCGCCGGCTGGCCGAGGGCGTCGCCTCGTCGATCACCGTCGGCGACCCCGTCATCGTGTACGGGCGGTTGTTCACCCGGGACTGGAAGGACGAGGACGGCAACCCCCGCGTCTCGTACGAGATGGAGGCCTATTCGATCGGCCACGACCTGGCCCGCGGCCGGGGCCGGTTCTTCCGCCAGAAGTCGCTGCCCGGCACGGCCGCGATCGAGGACGCCGAGGCCGACATGCTCGTGGCCGGCCTGCCCTCGATCCCGCTGACACCCCAGGAGTCCCCGATCGGCTACGGCGAGGGCATGCCGGGCGCCGACGTCCCGTCCTTCACCGAGCCGACGAAGTTCCCCGAGCTCCCGTCCGAACTCTCCCCGGTCGCCGCAGCCACCGCGCCGGCCGCGATGGCCCCGGCGCCGGCTGCGGAGGCCCCGGCGTCGGCCGCGGAGGCCCCGGCGCCGGCCGCGATGGCCTCGGCGTCGGCTGCGGAGGCCCCGTTGCCGGCCGCGAAGGCCCCGGCGCCGGACGTGGTGGTTCCGGCGCTGCTCGCGGAGGCACCGGCGCCGGGCGCGCCCACCGCCGAGGGTCCTGCGCCGGAGGCGGGGGCGCCTTCCGCGCTGACTGCGGCCCCTGAGCCCGAGCAGGATGCGGCTTCGGGCGACGAGGAAACGTCCCAGGCCGACGACTTCACCCTCGAAGTCGAACGCCTCACGGCAGCGCCGCCCACCACCCCGGCCCGGCGCGGCCGGCGCTCCGCCAAGAAGGAGCCGATCGCGGCCTGACCGGTGACGCCCGGCCGGCGCGACCGCCGGCCGGGCGTCTCTCCCCGCCGCGCATTCATGGCGGCCGTCGAAGGTGGCATCACGGAGGGGGTGGTTCGAAGGGGCGAGCGCATCTACAGTCGGCCGGTGCTCAAGCGGGAACTGGTCTTTCTTTCGGCTGCCCTGATGGTGGCGGGGATGCTGAGCGGCTGTGGCGACCACGCGGAGAATTCCGCGGCGGGCGCTCCGGCCCCGATCTCGGCTGCGCCGAATCCCTCGGGCGACGCGGCGAACCCGTCCGCGCCGGCGGGAGGGGTGGCGTCGGGAGGCGCGCCGGCGGGAGGCCCGTCGGCTGGAGGGGCGTCGGCTGGAGGGGTGCCGGCCGGAAAGGCGTCGACTGGTGCCTCGTCGGCTGGGGGAGTGTCGCCGCCCGCCAAGCCGGTGAAGACGCTGCCCAAGCCGGGCAATCCGGGCGGCGGGGCCGCCGTGCCCGCTGACGCCCGTGCGGTCGACACCCGCAAGCCGGACCGGACCATCGGTGACGGTACGCCGGACAGTTGCACCTCGGCCGCCGTGGTCAAGGCGGTTGCCCAGGGTGGCGTCATCACGTTCGACTGTGGGCCCAACCCGGTCACGATCACGATGACGGCCACGGCCAAGGTGCACAACACCAGCTCCACTGTGGTGCTCGACGGGGGAGGGAGGGTCACCCTGAGCGGCGCCGGCAAACGCCGGATTCTCTACATGAACACCTGCGACGAGGAGCTGACCTGGACGACCTCGCACTGCAACGACCAGGAGACCCCGCGGCTGACCGTGCAGAATTTGGTCTTCGCCAAGGGCAACAGCACCGGCCAGACCGTCGAGGGTGGAGGCGGCGGCGCCATCTTCGCCCGGGGCGGACGGCTCAAGGTGGTCAACTCGCGCTTCACCGGGAACCGCTGTGACGGCACCGGGCCCGACCTGGGTGGGGCCGCCATTCGCGCGCTCGATCAGAGCCGCGATCTTCCGGTGTACGTCGTGAACAGCACCTTCACCGGGGGTGTGTGTTCGAACGGTGCCGCCCTGAGCAGCATCCAGGTCTCCTGGACGGTGCTCAACAGCGTGTTCACCGGCAACTCGGCCGTGGGGCGCGGGGCCAACCCGACCCGCTCCGGCACGCCCGGTGGCGGCAGCGGTGGGGCGATCTATCTGGACGGCAACGGCTTCACGCTCGCGCTGGACGGCTCGATCATCACGGACAATGCGGCCAAGGAGGGTGGTGGCGCCGTCTTCTTCGTCAGCAACGACCGCAGTGGCACGTTGAAGATCCGTAACTCGACGTTGGCCCGCAATCCGAGCGCCGGATTCGAGACCGCGGGGTTGCCGGGCATCTTCTATCTCGGGCGGGGCGAGCCGGCGATCAGTGGCTCCACCTTGAAGAAGTGAGATCACCGGGCCGTACGGGGGAGGCGCACCCCCGAACGGGGTGGGCCGATCGTGCCGCGTTAACGGCCCGCCCGGCCGACCTGCCCGGTTGGTCCTGGCGTGCCCCCGACCGGCAGACTGGGGCCGTGCTGTTGAAGGAGATCCGCGCGATTGCGGGCGAGACGTTGGTGCTCGCCCCGGACGACCAGGACGCCGAGACTGCCAACACCAGCTGGTTCGGCGCACCGATGCACGAACGCATCAGCATGACGGCGGACGAGGTGGTCTCCGCTTTCGAGGAGACGGCCGAGCTGCTGCGCGACCAGGTCGCGGCCCTGCGGCACTACGGGCCGGCGACGTTCTACGTGTGGCACGACCCGCAGGCGGGGCAGCTGCGCTGCTCGACGCGCTCCTGCGGGCACGACCAGTTGCCGTTCGAGACGACCTACCGGACGACGGGTGACCTTCAGGCCATCGTCGTCGAGTTCCTGGAGGACCGCGCGCCGGGCGCGATCGCCTGGGGCCAGATGGAGCCGGTGCCGTTCCCGGACGGCCCGGTCCTCGAGGAGGACGAGATCGCCGTCTGGGTCTGCGACCTGAGCCAGCCGGCCCCCAGCCCCGCACAGGCCTGAGGCGTAGGACCGTGCCGGGGTCCGGCTAACGTTGCCCTGCTCTAGGAAACACGGAGGGACAGGGATGGCGAGGCTGGGACCCGGCACGGCGGACGCCGCGGGGCTGATCGCGGGCTATCTGCTCGACGCCGCGTTCGGGGATCCGCGCCGGTTTCATCCGGTGGCCGGGTTCGGGACGGTGGCCGGAGCCCTCGAGCGCCGCCTCTACGCTCCCACCCGCCGGAACGGGGTCGTCTTCACCGCGATCGCGGTCGGCGTTCCGGCTGCGGCCGGGCTCGCCGCCGCTGTGGCCACCCGTCGTCTGCCGGTCGCGCGGGGTGCGCTCGTCGCCGCCGCCACCTGGACCGTTCTCGGTGGGCGGACCCTGCGCCGCGAGTCGCGGATCATGGCCAAGCATCTGGACGGTGGCGACATCGAGGCCGCCCGCGGGCGGCTCAACCACCTCTGCGGCCGTGACCCCGCCCAGCTCGACGCGCCCGAGCTGGCCCGCGCCACCGTCGAGTCGGTGGCCGAGAATACGTCCGACGCCGTCGTCGCCCCGCTCTTCTGGGGTGGCGTTCTCGGACTGCCCGGGCTGCTGGCCTACCGCGCCGCCAACACCCTCGACGCCATGGTCGGGCACCGCTCCGATCGCTATGCCCGGTTCGGCACCGCCTCGGCCCGGCTCGACGACGCCCTCAACCTTGTCCCCTCGCGCCTGACCGGCCTGCTCACCATCGCCGCCGCGCCCATCGCCGGTGGCTCGCCGCGGGAGACGCTGCGGGTCTGGCGCCGCGACCGCAACGACCATCCCTCGCCCAACGCCGGTCAGTGCGAGTCCGCGATGGCCGGTGCTCTTGGCGTACGGCTGGGGGGTCGAAATGTCTATTTCGGCCGAAGCGAGACCAGGCCTTTCCTCGGCGACGGCCCGAAGCCCAAGGCCGTGCACCTGCGCCGGGCCGCCCGCGTCTCCGCCCTGGTGGGCTCGGGCGCAGCCATGATCGCCGCAGGGATCGCTGTGGCCAGGGGGCGGCGATGAGCGGGCTTCTGGTCGCCGGCACCACCTCGGACGCTGGCAAGAGCATCCTCACCGCCGGTATCTGTCGCTGGCTGCACCGCCGTGGGGTCAAAGTCGCCCCGTTCAAGGCGCAGAACATGTCGAACAACTCGGTGGTCGTCGTCGGGCCGGACGGCCGTGGCGGTGAGATCGGCCGGGCCCAGGCCATGCAGGCCGCCGCCTCCGGTGTCGCGCCCGAACTGCGCTTCAACCCCGTTCTGCTCAAGCCCGGCAGCGACGTCTCGAGCCAGGTCGTCCTGCTCGGCGAGGCGATCGACACCGTCACCGCCGGCAACTACCGGGCCTTGAAGCCCCGGCTGGCCGAGGTCGCCCACGCCGCCCTGGCCGAGCTGCGCTCCGCATACGACGCCGTCGTCTGCGAGGGCGCCGGCAGCCCCTCCGAGATCAACCTGCGGGACGGCGACTTCGTCAACATGGGGCTTGCCCGGCGGGCCGGTCTGCCCACCATCGTCGTCGGTGACATCGATCGGGGTGGGGTCTTCGCCGCCCTGTTCGGCACGCTCGCGCTGCTCGATCCGGCCGACCAGGCGCTCGTGGCCGGTTTTGTGATCAACAAGTTCCGGGGCGACCGGGGGATCCTGGCGCCGGGGCTCGACATGATCACCTCGGCCACCGGGCGGCCCGTGCTCGGCGTGCTGCCGTTCCATCTCGACGTGTGGCTCGACGGCGAGGACTCGCTGGCCTACGGGCGGGTGCTCGGGCGACCGGCCGCGCCGCACGGTTCGGAGTGGCTTCGCGTCGCCGTCGTCCGCCTGCCCCGGGTCTCCAATGCCACCGACGCCGAAGCCCTGGCCGCCGAGCCCGGTGTCCGTGTGCGGATGACCGTCGAGCCGGCCGAGATCGCCGACGCCGATCTCGTGGTGCTGCCCGGATCGAAGGCCACGGTCAGCGATCTCGCCTGGCTCCGCGAGACGGGTCTGGCCGACGCGGTGCTCGCACACGCGTACGCGGGAAAGCCTTTGCTTGGCATTTGTGGCGGTTTTCAGATGCTCTCCCGGGTGATCCACGATGAGGTCGAGAGCGGCCGGGGGACCGTACAAGGCCTGGGTCTTCTGCCTTTGGAGATCACCTTCGGTCCCCGCAAGATCCTCGCGCAGTCGCGTGGCCAGGGGTTCGGCGCGCCCGTCACCGGCTACGAGATCCACCACGGTTTCGTCTCGCAACGCGAGGACCTCAAACCCTTGCTTGTGTACGACGATGAGCGCACCGAAGGCGCCGCAGCCGGCAACATCTTCGGTACGCACTGGCACGGCGCCTTCGAGTCCGACGAGTTCCGCCGGCGCTTCCTCACCGAGGCCGCGCGCCTGGCCGGCCGGCGCGGCTTCACCGTGGCGCCCGGCACGCGCTTCGCCGACCTGCGGGAACGCTCGCTCGACATTCTCGGCGACCTGGTCGAGGAGCATCTGGACACCGATGCCCTTCTGCGACTGATCGAGCAGGGCCCACCGGGTGGTCTTCCGTTCATTCCACCCGGAGCACCTGGATAAAGGTTGCGCCCCGGAAGTACCTTGAGCCTGGCGTGTTCAGGCCCGGAGCTCAGGACGGGGTGTGGGATCGATGACGACCGACGAGGAGAACCGTCCGGTGCGCCGGCGGGTCACGCTGACCGGCATCAGCTCGCGGGCCTGGGAACATCCGGCCGACCGGGGCGCGCTGACCGCCCTGCGTGAGCTGCGCGGCTTCGACGACGTGGTCAAGGCGTTCTTCGGCATGTGGAACGAGCGCGGTTTCCGCCTGCAGTTCCTGGCCGGCGCCATCCGGGTCGACCACCGGCAGTACCCGCGGGTCTACCAGCGCTTCACCGAGGCCGCGCAGACCCTCGACGTGGTCGAGCTGCCGGAGCTCTACGTCTCGCAGGACCCGATCATCAACGGCTCCGCCATCGGCCTCGACAAGCCGTTCATCGTGATCACCACGGCCGCCGTGGAGCGGCTCGACGACGACGAGCTGCGGGCCATGCTGGGCCACGAGATCGGCCACGTGCGCAGCGGCCATGCCGTCTACAAGACGATCATGATGATCCTCACGCGCTGGGCGGCCAACCTGAGCTGGCTGCCGGTCGGTGCCATCGCGCTCCGGGCGATCATCGCCGCGATGTTCGAGTGGTGGCGCAAGGCCGAGCTGTCGGCCGACCGGGCCGGCCTGCTCGCCGGCCAGGACCCGGCGGCCTCGCTGCGCCTGCTGATGAAATTGGCCGGCGGCGGTGACCTCTCCCAGATCGACACGGCCGCCTTCCTCGAGCAGGCCGCCGAGTACGAGAGCGGTGGCGACCTGCGCGACAGCATCCACAAGATCGGCATGACCGCGTGGAGCACCCACCCGGTGCCCGTCGCCCGCGCCGCCGAGCTGCGTAAGTGGATCGACTCGGGCGCCTACGCGCAGATCCTGGGCGGCGACTACCCGCGCCGCGACTCCGACGGCGACGCCTCGGTCTCCGAGGACGTCAAGGCGGCCGCGCAGTCGTACCGCGACACCTTCAACAACTCGCAGGACCCGCTGGTCGGCCTGCTCCGCAAGCTCGGCGACGGCGCGGGCGACCTGGCCGGCTCGGCCGTGCGCGGCGCCCGCAACTGGGCCAACGACGCTTCGCGCCGCGGTCGGGGCAACGGAGACGGCGACGTCTGACCCTTAGGATCGGTTCATGAGTTTGAGTGAAACCGATCTGCGCGCCGCGGTCGCGCGGGAGCTGCCCGGGGTCCGTGCCGACCTGGAGCGGCTGATCCGCATTCCCGGCATCGCCTTCGAGGGCTTCGACCACTCCCACGTGGAGCGGTCGGCCGAGGCCGTCGCCGAGCTGCTGCGCGGCGTCGGCCTCGATGTGCAGATCGTGCGGCACGGCGGCCAGCCCGCCGTGATCGGCCGCAAGGCGGCCCCGGCCGGCGCGCCGACCGTCCTGCTCTACGCGCACCACGACGTGCAGCCGGTGGGCGACCTCGACAAGTGGACGAGCGACCCGTTCGAGCCGCAGGAGCGCGACGGCCGCCTCTACGGCCGCGGCGCCGCCGACGACAAGGCCGGCGTGATGGCCCACATCGCCGCCCTGCGCGCCTTCGGCGACCAGCTTCCGGTCGGTGTCGTGGTCTTCGTCGAGGGCGAGGAGGAGTACGGCTCGGATTCGCTCGACGCGATCATCCAGGCTCACCTCGAGGAGCTGCGCTCCGACGTGATCGTGATTGCCGACTCCGGCAACTGGGACATCGGCGAGCCCGCGCTGACCACCTCGCTGCGCGGCCTGGTCAACCTGTTCGCCGAGGTCAAGGTGCTGCGCAGCGCCGTGCACAGCGGCATGTACGGCGGTCCCGTGCCGGACGCCCTGATCACGCTGTCCCGCCTGATCACGACGCTGCACGACGAGCACGGCGAGGTCGCCGTCGACGGCCTGGTCGGCCGCGAGGGCGCCCCGGTCGACTATCCGGAGGACCGGTTCCGCCACGAGGCGGGCGCGCTCGACGGTCTCCAGCTGATCGGCAAGGGCACCATCACCGACCGCCTCTGGACCAAGCCGGCCATCTCGGTGCTCGGCATCGACGCCCCGCGCACGCTCGAGGCGGCGAACGCCCTCCAGCCCACGGCCAAGGCGAAGATCGGCGTGCGGCTGGCCCCGGGCGACGACCCCCAGTCGGCGTACGAGGCGATCAAGGCCCACCTGGAGAAGAACGTGCCGTGGGGCGCGCAGGTCGAGGTCACCCTGGAGAGCCTCGGCTCGCCCTGCGTGATCGACGCGACCGGCCCGGCCTACGAGGCGGCCCGCGCCGCCTTCACCTCGGCCTGGGACGGCACGTCGCCGGTCGACATCGGCGTGGGCGGGTCGATCCCGTTCATCGCCACCTTCCAGGAGCTCTTCCCCCAGGCGGCGGTGCTGGTCACCGGCGTCGAAGACCCGTACGCGGGCGCGCACGGCCCGAACGAGAGCCTGCACCTGGGCGAGTTCGAGCGGGTCTGCGTGGCCGAGGCTCTCCTACTCAAGAACGTGGCGGACGCATTGTCTCAGTAAGGGGGCGGCCGATGGCCGAGCTGACGTGTGACGTGCTGGTGGCGGGCGCCGGTCCGACCGGGCTGATGCTCGCCAACTGGCTGGTCAAACTCGGGGTCGACGTGATCGTCGCCGACGGCAAGGAGGGGCCCACCCGCGAGTCGCGGGCCCTCGTCGTGCAGGCGCGCAGCCTCGAGATCTACGACCAGCTCGGCCTCGGCGACCTGGTGCTCCACGCCGCCCATCGCGCGGACGCGCTGGCGCCCGGTTTCAACGACCGCGCGTTCGGGCGCATCCCGATCGGCCCCCTCGGGGGCGATCTCACGCCGTACCCCTTCATCGAGGTCCTCGAGCAGAGCCGCAACGAGGAGATCCTGTACGAAAACCTCCAGAAGATCGGTGGCCGGGTCCATTGGGAGACCCCGGTGACGGCGGTGACGCAGACCGACGAGGGCGTGGTGGCCAAGGTCGGCAACGACACCGTGCGGGCCCGGTTCTGCGTGGGTTGCGACGGGGCCAATTCGGTCGTACGAAGGGCGCGCCGCATCCCGTTCGAGGGCGTGACCAACCCGTACAGGTTCTTCGTCCTCGACGCGGCCGCGGCCGGTGGCCTGGTGGAGAACGCGATAAACGTGCGCCCCGGCGGCTCCGACTTCCTGCTCGGCTTTCCCATGCGGGGCCGTGGCAACTGGCGGATCATCGGCCTGGTCGGCGACGAGGAGCTCGCCGAGGAGGAGGTACGCCCGCGCATCCGCCGGTTCGCGGTCACCTACGGCGAGGCCCGCTGGTTCGCGACGTACAAGGTGCACCACCGGGTCGCGGCGGCGTTCCGCGACGGGCCGTTCTTCCTGGCCGGCGACGCCGCCCACGTCCATTCGCCGGTCGGCGGCCAGGGCATGAACACGGGCCTGCAGGACGCCCACAACCTCGCGTTCAAGCTGGCCGACGTGGTGCACGGCCGCCGCAAGGACGCCTGGCTCGACCGGTACGAGGCCGAGCGCCGGCCGGTGGCACAGACGCTGATCGCCACCACCGACCGGGTCTTCGGCGCGGTCACCTCCCAGCGGCTGGCCCTGCGCGCCCTGCGGGCGCTGGTGGTGCCGCTGCTGGCGCCGGTGGCGGTTCGGGTTCTGCCGCGCGCCTCGGGCGGCTCGCGCCTGTTCCAGTACGTGTCCCAGATCCGCATCCACTACTGGATGACCGCCGGCGCCGAGGCGGCCTCGGGCGGGCGGCGCGATCAGGTCGTCGGCCGCCGGCTGCCCTGGACGGGCGGGAACTACGACGTGCTGCGCGAACTCACCTGGCAGATCCACGCGTACGGGGAAGTGACAGGCGTTCCCGATCTGGGCGTGCCCGTGCACGTCTTCGCCGCGGCGCCGCCGCGAACCGGCCTCGTGCCGGGACGGCTCTACCTCGTGCGCCCCGACGGTTTTGTGGCCGCCTCGTCCGCGCCGGGCGATGCCATCGACACGTTCTCGCCCCTGCTCACGGGCTGAAAGCGGGGGCTTCGTCACAAAGAGTGAACCGGTGCGCAAGTGCGATGCGTCCTGTTAGGATATCGAACATGCGTTCGAACGAAGTGCCTACCGCCCTCGCCCCGGTGGTGCGGTCGTTGCCGGTCGGGCCGCGCCATGCCATCGACCGGCTTCGCTCCCGTGAGCGTCTCGAGTCCATCGCCCGGCTCCGCGCCGCGGTCCACGCGATGAGCTCGGTCGACGTCGCCGACTGGGACGACTCCGCCCTCACCGACCATCTGGAAGACCTGTCGGCCACCCTGGTCGCCCTCGACGCCCAGGTGACCCGCGTGGCCGACCAGGTGCGCGCCCGCGGTTTCCGCATCTCCGAGCCCCGCGCCGCCTGAGTCTCAGCCCAGCTTCCGGCCAGAAAATGTCAGGGGGTGCTGCCAGGATGTCTGAGTGCGATTCCTTGACGTGGCGGCGACCTCGGCGGCCGTCGCGGCGACCTCCGGGCGCAAAGCCAAGATCGAGCTGCTGGCCGACGCGCTGCGCCGGCTCGACCCTGACGAGATCGCGGCCGGCGCGGCCTTTCTCGCCGGCGAGCTGCGGCAGCGGCAGACCGGGGTGGGTTATGCGAGCCTGCGCGACCAGCCGCCGCCCGCAGCCGAGCCGAGCCTCACCGTCGGCGGTGTCGACGCGGCGATCGCCGAGATCTCGGTGGTCGCCGGCGCCGGCTCACAGGCCCGGCGGCGCGAGCTGCTCGGCGCCCTCTTCGCCGCCGCCACCGCCGACGAGCAGCGCCTGCTGGTCGGCCTGTTCGGCGGCGAGCTGCGTCAGGGCGCCCAGGCCGGCCTGCTGGCCGACGCGATCGCCAAGGCGTCCGCGATCCCGCTCACCGCGGTCCGCCGGGCGCTGCTGCTCTCCGGCGACCTGAAACAGGTGGCCGTCGCCGCGCTGACCGGCGGCGCGCCGGCCCTGGCCGAGATCCACCTGCGGGTCGGCACCCCGCTCACCCCGATGCTGGCCCAGGCCGCTCCCGACGTCGGCGCGGCCCTGCTGGCCACCGGCGCCCCGGCCACGGTCGACGTGAAACTTGACGGCATCCGCATCCAGGTCCACCGCTCGGGCGACGACGTGGCCGTCTTTACCCGAAGCCTCGACGACATCACGTCCCGCATGCCCGAGGTGGTCGACGCGGTCCGCAAGCTCCCCTTGCGCGAGGCCGTCCTCGACGGCGAGGCCATGGCCTTGGACGAGACCGGCCGCCCCCGCCCGTTCCAGGAGACCTCAAGTCGAGCCGCGACCCGCGGCGCCCGATCGTCCGCTCGCGCAGCTGCTTCCGCGCCTGCTTCTTCCGCTGCGGCGCCGATCGCGCTGACGCCGTACTTCTTCGATCTGCTGCATCTCGACGGTGTGGATCTGCTGGACGAGCCAGGGCGGGTGCGGTGGGCGGCGCTGGCCGATGCGCTGCCGTCGGAGCTGATCGTGGGACGGACGACGGTCGAGACCGAGGAGGAGGCGGCGGCCGCGTTCGCGGCGGCGATCGCGGCCGGGCAGGAGGGCGTGGTCATCAAGGCGACCGAGGCGCCGTACGACGTGGGGCGCCGGGGCAACGCCTGGGTCAAGGTCAAGCCGCGGCACACGCTCGACCTGGTGGTGCTGGCGGTCGAGTGGGGGCACGGGCGGCGGCGAGGCTGGCTCTCCAACCTGCATCTGGGTGCGCTCGACCCGCGTACGGGCGAATTCGTGATGCTCGGGAAGACCTTCAAAGGGCTCACCGACGAGTTGCTGCGCTGGCAGACCGAGCGCTTCCAGGAGCTGAAGGTCGACGACAACGGCTGGGTGGTCCGGGTGCGGCCGGTGCAGGTGGTCGAGATCGCCTTCGACGGGGTGCAGACGTCCCCGCGCTATCCGGGCGGGGTGGCGCTGCGCTTCGCCCGGGTCCTGCGCTACCGCGACGACAAACCGGCGGCCGAGGCCGACACCATCGACACGGTCCGCGCCATCGGCGGCCACCCACCGCCGTAACCGCCCGCCCCGCCGCCGTGACCGCCCTGCCCGCCGCCGTGACCGCCCGGCTCGGCGGCCGGGTGGCCGTTCACCTGCCGCGCTTTGCCCGATCGGGCACGGTGAGCAGCGGCGGCGGGTGACTCCGGGTAGCGGCCGACGTGGCGCGGTAGCTGACCGCTAACGGTCGTCGTCGGCGGCGGCCCGCCTGCGATCGGCTTCCTCGACGCGGTCGCCGGTGGCGGCCAGCGCGGCCGCTTTCTTACGGTCGTACTCCGCCACCCGGTCGCCGTCGTCCGCGGCGGCCCTGCGGCGGTCGTACTCCTCGACCCGGTCGCCGGTGGCGGCCTTGCGGCGGTCGTAGTCGTCCACGCGGTCGCCTGATCGGCGGCGGTCGTGATCTTCGACTCGGTCGCGGGTGTGGGCGGTGCCGGCGGGCTGTGTCGTGGCCGGGACCGGCTCGCGGGCGGCGCCGGGGGAGCTCGGCTTCGACTCGCCCCGCGCCTCCTTGCGGGCGTAGTAGCCGTACGCGAACAGCGCCATCACCGCGAACAGCCACCACTGGACCGCGTAGCCGCCGTTCTGCCAGGCGTCCTCGTGATCGATCGGGATCCTGGTGAACGCGGCGTCATTGGCCGGCGTCTGCTCGGTGAGGAGCACGTACGCTCCGTACACGGGATAGGGCATTTCGTGTGCGAGCTTCGGCACCGTGATGCGCCGGGTGTCCAGACGGCCGTTGCGCTGCTCGATCGGTGCTGGTCGACTTTCCGACAGGTGGAGCTGGCCCACGACGGTCACCGTGCCCGTCGGGGCGGCCGGCACCGTGGGCGCCGCCAGCGCCCCACCGGCCGGGGCCGGGATCCAGCCGCGGTCGACCAGCACAGCCGTACCGTCCTCGAGAACCAGCGGTGTGACGATCTCGTAGCCGACGTCGCCGTCGACCGTGCGGCCCCGCGCCTGGATCTCGTGAGCCGGGTCATAGCGCCCGCTCACAGTGACCTTTGTCCAGGCCAGGTGCTTGCCGGGGGCCTCACCGGCGGTGCCCGGGGCGGCCGGCCGGGCCAGCACCGAGGTCATCGGAACGGCCTGCACGGAGTCGGCGGCGTCGATGCGATCGTTTATCGCGCTGCGCTCCTCGTACCGTCGCAGCTGCCAGTTGCCGAGCATCACCATGACCGTCGCGGCCGCCAGAGCGAACGCGGCGGCGGCCAG
Organism: Actinoplanes sp. CA-131856; assembly: GCF_050956135.1. Taxonomy (GTDB): domain Bacteria; phylum Actinomycetota; class Actinomycetes; order Mycobacteriales; family Micromonosporaceae; genus Actinoplanes. The sequence goes on from NZ_CP191849.1 coordinate 1,443,155, forward strand.
CCAACGCGGCCTCAGCAGGAAGCGGTACACGTCCCGAGGCTACCCGTCGACAGGTTGACACCTGCTGGGGCCAGGTACTGTCCCACTTCGGTAGTCGACAACAGGCGATATTCCGTTCGGGAGAGTCATAGATGAGCGCCCAGCCCCGTCTGGTCGTGAGCGCGCCCGCGTCCGGGCACGGCAAGACCGCGATCGCGGTCGGCCTGCTCGCGGCGACCGCTGCGCGTGGCATCCCGGCGGCCGGGTTCAAGGTCGGCCCGGATCACACCGACGCCGCGTACCTCGGTCTGGCCGCCGGCCGTCCCGGCCGCAACCTCGACCCCCGCCTGGTCGGCGCGCAGCGCATCGCGCCCCTGTTCCTGCACGGCGCCGGCAGCGCGCAACTCTCGGTGATCGAGGGGGCCATGGGCCTGTTCGACTCGCTCACCGGACAGCCCGAGATCGACGGCACCGCCGCCGTCGCCGCCGCTCTGCACGCCCCGGTCGTGCTGGTCGTCGACGTCGCCGCGATGGGGCATTCGCTGGCCGCCCTCGTGCACGGCTTCCGCATGTTCGACGAGATGGTGCACCTGGGCGGGGTGATCCTCAACCGGGTCGCGTCGCCGCGCCACGAGCAGATGCTGCGCACCGCCCTCGACGACATCGGCATGCCGGTGCTGGGCGCGCTGCGCCGCGGCGACCTGCCGAACGTCCTTCCGGCCCGCGCCCACGGCCCGGTGCCGGTCGCCCACCGGACGGTCGAGGCCAGCCGTGCCGTCCGCCGTCTGGGCGAGGCGGTGGCGGGCGCGCTCGACATGGACCGCCTGATGGCTCTCGCGGCCTCGGCGCCCGCTCTGCCCGGGCCGATCTGGACGCCCGCCGACGTCGTCGGCGGCGAGGTCTTCGACCAGCGACCGGTGGTCGCGCTTGCGGGTGGTCCGGGTGCTCCGTTCACGTACGTCGAGACGGCCGAGCTCCTGACGGCAGCGGGCGCGGACGTGGCCGTGGTCGACCCGTTGCGCGACGAGTCGCTGCCGGCCGGCACGCGGGCGCTGATCGTCGGCGCCGGCCTTCCCGAGGGGTACGCCGAGGAACTGTCGGCCAACCGCAGGCTCTGTAACGACGTGGCGCAGTTCGCCCGCGACGGCTGGCCGGTCGTGGCCGAGGGCGTGGCCCTGCCATGGCTGGGCCGCGAGTTCGACGGCCGCCCGATGTGCGGCGTCTTCGACGCGTCATCCACCACCGCCGACCAGACCATCGCCGGATATCGCGAGGCCACGGCGCCCACCACCTCGACGCTGGCCCCCGCCGGAGCCCGCATCACCGGCTACAAGCAGCACCGCGCGATCGTCACTCCGCGCGCGGGCACGGTCCCGGCCTGGACCTGGTCGGGCGGCAACCCCGAGGGCTTCGTCTGGCGCCAGGTGCACGCCTCCCAGCTGGGCTTGCACTGGGCCGCCGCCCCCGAGATCGCCAAACGCATCGTCTCGGCCGCCCTGGCCGGCCCGGCCCCGATGTCCCCACCGCCCCGCCCCGCGATGCCACCCCAGCCCCAACCACAGTCCCAATCCCAGCCCCACCCTCAGGCTCAGCCGATGCCCCCGGCCCCGCCGAAGCCTTCCCAGCCCGCGAAGTCCCAGCCGGAGCCGCACCACCCTTCGGAGCCCCACCCTCCGCAGCCTCAGCCGCAGCCGGCCCAGCTCCACGCAGCCCAGCCCCACCCGGCCCAGCTTCACGCGGTCCAGTCGCAGCCGGCCCAGTTCCACCAGGCCCAGCTCCACCCGGCCCAAGACCACCCGGCTCAGCCACAGGGCTCGACCACGCCGGTCGAGCCTCAGTCGCAGCAGCCGGCTCTGGCCGAGTCCGCACCCACCCAGGCCTTCGCCGCTCAGCCGCCGTCGGCTCAGCCGCAGCCCGCTCACGAGCCCGTCCCGGCGCAGCAGTCGCCCGGCTACCCGCAGCCGATGTCGCTTCAACCGAATGCCGGCTACCCGCAGTCGCCGCCGGCCGAGCATTCGCCGGTCCACCACTTCGACCAGGCCGGTTCGGCGACGCCGCAGCCGGCTCGCGCATCCGTACAACCCGGCTCGCCTCACCCTCAGACCTCGCCCGCTCCGCACCAGGGCCGCCCCGAGCATCTGGGGTCGCCCGGACAGCAGACGCTCGCGGCCGGACGGGCCGGGTCGGCCGTGCCGGGCGGTGCTGATCAACAGCCGTCGGCTCCGGCTCCGCGGGCCAGTGGGTCCTCGTCCAATCTGAACGACACCGTGGACATCACCATCTCCTGAGCGGGTGGGCGCCCCGTGCGGGCGCGACCACCGATCCGGGTCGTCCGGATGACGCGGCGCAACAGCCGAACGCCGCGAGTTCGGCCGCCGAAACGCGCCCGTTCCACATAGATCAGGCCGAAAGCACGGACCACCGCGAAAACGCCCTCCGCGAGGCACAAAACTGTCGTACCCCGGCCGTAACGTGAACTTAACGAGGACGACCCGAAGGAGGACTGCCGTGGCCGATCGTGTGCCGCTGGACTTCGACCCGCCGGTTCGGGTGATGCGAGCGCTTCTGCTGGGCATCGGCAATCACGAGCTGCTGGGCCCCACTCCGTGTCCCGACTGGAGCGTCGCCGCTCTTCTCGATCATCTGATGGGCCTGTCCTTCGCCTTCACGCAGACCGCCCGCAAACGCGCCGACGCCCCCGGCACCTCCGAGCCGCCGCCCGAGCCCTCAGCGCAACATCTGTCCCGGCATTGGCGCAGCCGCCTCCCCGTCCTCCTGGAAGACCTCGCCACCGCCTGGAAAGAGCAGACCGCCTGGACCGGCACGTCCGCCGCCGGCGGCGTCACCATGCCGGCCGCCGCCCTCGGCCACGTCGCCATGACCGAGCTGATCGTCCACGGCTGGGACCTGGCCCGGTCCACCGGCCAGGAATACGCCGCCGACCCGCGCACCCTCGAGATTCTCATCGAGTTCAACGCGCAATATCCGCCCGAGGGCACCCCCGGCCTGTTCGGCCCGGTCCTCCCGATCACCGACGACGAGGCCACCCTGCTCGACCAGCTCCTGGCCCTGACCGGCCGGGATGCCCGGTGGCGCGCTCCTCGCCGCCGCCCGGCCGCCCCTGCCGCCTGAGAGGAGAGTGCCGGCCGCGATGCCCGTCGGCGCCCCGGCCGCCCCTGCCGCCTGAGGGGAGAGTGCCGGCCGCGATGCCCGTCGGCGCCCCGGCCGCCCCTGCCGCCTGAGGGGAGAGTGCCGGCCGCGATGCCCGTCGGCGCCCCGGCCGCCCCTGCCGCCTGAGGGGAGAGTGCCGGTCGCGATGCCCGTCGGCGCCTGAGAGGAGAGCGCTGGTCGCGGTCAGCTCCCGCCCTGGCTGGCCGCGACGCCCGGTGGTGCGCTTCCTGCCGACTGAGAGGAGGTGCTAGTCGCGGTTCGTGTCCTCGGCGTTCGGGTTGCGGCGGCCGGAGTCGTCCGGGTTTCGGCGGCCGGAGTCGTCGGAGTGACGCCGCCTGTCGCGGTCGGAGTCGTTGCCGGCGTCTGACAGGCGGTCGGCGTCATCCGCCGAGTCGCGATCACGGCCGGCGTCCGCGTCGCGGTCACCGGAGTCGCGGTCGGAGTCGGAGTCGCGATCGCGGTTGGAGTCGGAATCGCGGTCGCCGGAGTCGCGATCACGGTCGGAGTCCTGATCACGGTCGGCGTCGCGGTCGCCGTCGGAGTCGCGGTCGCGGTCCGCGTCGCGGTCGGAATCGCGGTCGCGGTCGGAGTCGCGGTCGCGGTCCGCGTCGCGGTCGGAATCGCGGTCGCGGTCGGAGTCGCGGTCGCGGTTCCACTTCGAGGTGATCGCGTCCGAAGGTGGGGTGAACTTCAGCTTCGGCTGGCCCTTCAAGGCGTCCTTCAACGTCTCGGCCACCGTGTACTTCGAGACCGTTGCCCGGCTCGTGCCCACGTTCTTCTCGGGGTTGTCCGGGTCCGCCACGAACGCGGCGGCCGCCAACTGCGGTGTGAAGCCGCAGAACCAGGCCGTCTTGTTGCTGTCGGTGGTGCCGCTCTTGCCGGCCACCGGCCGCTTCAGCACGCCGTGGACCATCTCCGACGTACCCCAGCCGCCGCAACTGCCCCGGGCCGCGCCGTAGCCGGTCACGCAGCGGGCCGCGTCCGTCGCCGCCCGGGCCACGTCGACCGACACCGCCCGGTGGCAGCGCGGCGCCGCGATCTGCTTGCCCTGATAGGTCGCCGCCTTGCCGTTGCGGTCGAGGATCGACTTCACCGGCAGCGGCTCGCAGTAGTTGCCCTCCGCGGCCAGCGTCGCGAACACGTTCGCCATCTCGATCGGCGTCGCGTCGCTCACCCCCAGGGTGAACGCGCCCCACCCCGACGCGTGCTCGGGTGACGCCAGCCGGCGGTCCACGTCCGTACGCCAGCGCAGGCCGAGCCGCTCGGCCATCTTCACCGCCTTCTCCGCTCCCACCTTCTGTTCGAGCTGCACGAAGTAGGTGTTCACCGATTTGCCGAAGCCGCTCCACATCGTCTGGTCGCCCGTCATCGACGATGTCGAGTTCTTCGGGCACCAGTGCACGCCGCATGTCGCCGGGCCGGGCGCCGTGATGTATTTCGAGTAGAACCTCTGCGGGCTGTAGAACGACGTCGACAGCGGCATCCCCTCGTCCAGGGCGGCCAGCATCGTGAAGATCTTGAACGTGGAGCCCGCCTGATAGCCGGCCATCGAGCCGCCGCCGAGCAGCGGGTTCACCGTGTTCGGGAAGTTGCCCTTCACGTTGCGGTAACGGCTGTGCTTCTCGTTGCCGGACTGGTCGAGGGAGTAGCGCCGGTTCACCGCCATGCTGAGCACCCGGCCGGTGCCCGGCTCGATGATGACCTGGCCGTGCGCGATGCGGCTGCGGCGCTTCTCCTTGTCGAGGATGTGCTCCATGGCGTACCCCTGGATCTTGGGGTCGATGGAGGTGACCACCCGGTAGCCGCCGCGGCGCAGGTTCTCCTCGCGCTCGGATGTGGTCTTGCCGAAGGCCGGCTGTTCCTTCCACCACGACTTGAAGTAGTCGCAGAAGAAGCCCCAGTCGTTGTGCGGGTCGGCGATCGAGATGCAGTCGTTCGGCGCCGAGCTGAGCTTCAGCGTGATCTTCGCCCGCTTCGCGTCGGCCGCCTGCGCCGCCGTGATCGTGCGCATCTTGACCATCTGGTCGATCACGTAGTTGCGGCGGTCCGTGGCCGCCTGGCGGTCCTGGGTCGCCGGGTCGTAGGCCGACGGCGCCTTGACCAGGCCGGCGAGCAGGGCGGCCTCCGTGAGGGTCAGGTTCTTCGGTGACTTGGAGAAGAAGACCTGAGAGGCGGCGAAGATGCCGTACGCCCGGTGGCCGTAGTACGCCGAGTTCAGGTACCGCTCGAGGATCTCCTGCTTGGTGAGCCGTTTCTCCAGCTCGATGGCGAGCCGCATCTCCCGCAGCTTGCGCGAGGTGGTCTGCTCGGTCGCCTCGAGCGCCTCCTTCGGGGTCTGCGCGCCGTCCCGGAGCGCCATGCGGACGTACTGCATGGTCAGCGTCGACGCGCCCTGCGAGACCCCGCCGGCCTTCTGGTTGGCGACGAAGGCCCGGGCCACGCCCTTGGCGTCGACCCCGTTGTGCTCGTAGAAGCGGGTGTCCTCGGACGCCACGATGGCCTGGGTGATGTACGGCGACATGTCCGTGATCTTCACGGGCTTGCGGTGCTCCTCGTAGAACGTCGTGAGCAGCGTCTTCCCGTCGTTGGCGTAGACGTACGTCGTCTGTGCGGTGGGCACCTCGATGAGTTCCTCGGGCAGCCCGTCGAGGGCTTGGGTGCCGGCCTTGACGCCGAGTCCGGCGAGGGCGGCCAGTGGATAGGCGAGGCCGGCGACCACGAGTCCCGCGATCAGGCCGGCACGGACGAGGGGAGCGACTTTTCCGGCTGCCACCCCTTGAAGGTATGACAAAACCTCTTATTTGCTCACGGAACAGCCGAAGTAACGTGCGTATCACGGTCGGGCATCCTGATCCCATGTCCCTCGACCTAGGCCACCACGGCGACTCGGAGGTCGGCCCGGGGCTGATCGACCTGGCGGTCAACGTCCGGCACGAGCCCATGCCGCCCTGGCTCGCGCAGCCGCTGATGAGCTCGTTGAGCGACCTGAAGGCGTACCCCCAAGCGGAGAAAGCCACCGCGGCCGTGGCCGAAAGGCACGGTCGTGTCCCGGAAGAGGTCCTTCTGACCGCCGGCGCGGCACAGGCTTTCGTCCTGCTGGCCCAGGCGCTGCGCGGTGCGAATCACCCGGTCGTGGTCCACCCTCAGTTCACCGAGCCCGAGGCCGCCCTGCTGAACGCCGGCCATGTGGTCGACCGCGTGCTGCTGCGCGAGGAGGACGGTTTCCGGCTCAGAAGAGAAGAAGTGCCCGAGGACGCCGATCTCGTCTTCGTGGGCAACCCCACCAACCCGACCTCGGTGCTTCACCCGGCCGAGGAGATCGCCGCGCTGGCCCGCCCGGGTCGCGTGCTGGTGGTCGACGAGGCCTTCGCCGACACCACGTTCCGTGAGGGTGTCGAGGGGGAGCCGGAGTCGCTCGCGTCCCGCCGCGATCTGCCCGGCCTGGTCGTGCTGCGCAGCCTCACCAAGACGTGGGGCCTGGCCGGCCTGCGGATCGGCTACCTTCTCGGCCCGGCCGAGCTGCTCACCCGGCTGGCCGCGGCCCAGCCGCTGTGGGCCGTCTCGACGCCCGCGCTGGCCGCCGCCCTGGCCTGCGCGTCACCCACCGCTGTCGCGGCCGAGCGGGAGATCGCCCGTCGCCTCGCGGCGGACCGGGCTCACCTGCTTCGCCGGCTCGGCGAAGTGCCGAAACTCACGGTTGCTGGGGCTCCGGCCAGTGCCTTCGTTAGCGTACGCCTCCAAGGGGCCGACAAAATCAGGCTGGAGCTGCGGGAACGCGGCTACGCCGTGCGCCGGGGCGACACTTTTCCCGGCCTGGGCGCCGACTGGCTGCGGTTGGCGGTGCGCGACACTGCCACCACCGACGCATTCGTCGAGACCCTGACCGCCGTGATCGAGGAGCAAGCGTGAGCGCATCGCTGGAGGGCACCCTCGCCGCCGTCCGTCCCGCCGACGAGCAGGCGATGGCCGCCGCCCGCGAGCACCAGGCCCGGCTGACCAAGCCGGCCGGCTCGCTGGGCGCCCTCGAGGAGCTCTCGGTGCGGCTGGCCGGGCTGGCCGGGGTCAACCCGCCGCCGCTGCCCACGCCGGCCACCGTCGCGGTCTTCGCCGGCGATCACGGCGTGCACGCCCAGGGCGTCACCCCCTGGCCGCAGGAGGTCACCGCCCAGATGGTGGCCAACTTCGTGGCCGGCGGCGCGGTCGTGAACGCGTTCGCCCGGCAGGCCGGGGCCGACGTCATGGTGGTCGACGTGGGCGTGGGCATCCCGCTGCACGGCGGCGCCACCCTGCTCGACGCGAACGTGCGCCGCGGCACCCGGGACATGACCGTCGAGCCCGCGCTGACCCGCGAGGAGGCCCTGGCCGCGGTCGAGGTGGGCATCGGCGTGGCCGCCGCGCTCGTCGACAACGGCGCCAAGTGCCTGCTCACCGGCGACATGGGCATCGCCAACACGACTCCCGCGGCCGCCCTGATCGCGGTCTTCACCGGCCTCGCGCCGGCCGAGGTGACCGGCCGTGGCACCGGCATCGACGACGCCACCCTCGATCACAAGGTCGAGGTGGTGGGCCGGGCCCTCGCGCTGCACCGGCCCGAGAAGAGCGATCCGCTGGGCGCGCTGGCCGCGGTCGGCGGGCTCGAGCACGCCGCGCTGACCGGCTTCGTCCTGGGCGCCGCCGCCCGCCGCGTGCCGGTGATCATCGACGGGGTCATCGCCGCCTCGGCCGCTCTGGCCGCCGCCGCCCTCGCTCCCGACGCGGTCGCGGCCATGGTGGCCGGGCACCGCTCGGCCGAGCCGGGCGCCACCGTCGCCCTGGCCCACCTGGGTCTGGAGCCGCTGCTCGACCTCGGCATGCGCCTGGGCGAGGGCAGCGGCGCCGTGCTCGCGCTGCCGGTCGTCGAAGCCGCCGTCCGGGTGCTGCACGAGGTCGCCACGTTCGACTCCGCGGGAGTGTCCGAGAAATGAGCGTCTACCCCCTCGGTCTCAAGCTCACCGGCCGCCGGGTGCTGGTGGTCGGCGGCGGCGCGGTGGCCACCCGCCGCGTGCCCGCCCTGATCGCCGCGGGCGCGGTCATCGAGATCGTCTCGCCCGACCTGAGCCCGGCCCTGCACGGCCACGTCGACGCCGGCCGGGCCACCTGGACGGCCCGCCGCTTCGAGCCGGCCGACGTCGAGGGTGCCTGGCTCGTGCACGTCGCCATCGACGACCCGGCGGCGGCCGAGCAGGTCAGCGTGGCCGCCGAGACACACCGGATCTTCTGCGTCCGCGCCGACGATCGCGAGGCCGCCACCGCCTGGACGCCCGCGGTCACCCGCCACGGCCAGGTCACGGTCGCGGTCACCGACGGTGGCGACCGGCGGCGCGCGATGGCCGTCCGCGACCTGGTGGCGCACGCCCTCGAGAGCGCCCCGCCGGCGACCGACGAATACAAGGGCGTCGCCCTGGTCGGGGCCGGCCCGGGCGACCCCGAGCTGATCACGGTGAAGGGCCGCCGGCTGCTCGCCGCGGCCGACGTGGTGGTGGCCGACCGGCTGGTTCCCGGCATGCTCCTGGGCGACCTGCGGCCCGAGGTCGAGTTCGTCGACGCGGCCAAGATCCCGTACGGGCCGCAGAAGGCCCAGGAGGAGATCAACCGGATCCTGGTCGAGCGCGCCGGAGAGGGCAAGTTCGTGGTGCGGCTCAAGGGCGGCGACCCGTTCGTCTTCGGCCGCGGCGGCGAGGAGGCCATCGCCTGCGCCGAGGCCGGCGTGCCGGTGCTCGTCGTGCCCGGCGTGACCAGCTCGATCGCCGCGCCCGCGCTGGCCGGCATCCCGGTCACCCACCGGGGCGTGGCCCACGAGTTCACCGTGGTCTCCGGGCACGTCGCGCCGGACAGCGACGCCTCGCTCGTCGACTGGGCGGCTCTGGCCCGCATGCGCGGCACCGTCGTCGTCCTCATGGGCCTGAAGAACCTGCCCAAGATCGCCGAACGCCTGATCGCCGAGGGACGCGCGGCCGAGACGCCGGCCGCGGTGGTGCAGGAGGGCTCGACGGCGCACCAGCGCTCGCTGCGCGGCACGCTCGGGTCGATCGCGGCCGACGCGGCCGAGGCCGGCATCCACCCGCCCGCCATCGTTGTCATCGGCGACGTCGTTCACGTAGGGGTATAGAACCGCTACACACCGGGTACGACCGTGAATATGGACGGACGGCCGCGAATGACGTTGACGAGCACCGTGCTGGACGCTCCGGACGCCCGGGAGCTGGCGGACTTCTACCACCGGCTGCTGGGCTGGAGCATCACCACCGAGGAGACGGACTGGGTGGTGATGGGCGCGCCGGGCGGTGGCGCCGGGCTCGCCTTCCAGACCGAGAAGCAGTACGTGCGGCCGGTGTGGCCGGCCGCGCCGGGCGATCCGCAGATGAGCGCCCACCTCGACGTCAAGGTCGACGATCTGGAAGCGGCGTGCGCGCACGCCGCCCAGGCGGGTGCGACGCTCGCCGGCTTCCAGCCGCAGGAGAACGTCAGGGTCTTCCTAGACCCCGCCGGTCACCCCTTCTGCCTCTACGTCGACTAGATCGCGGCCGCCGGCCGCCTCGGCCAGCGCGTCCAGGAACGTGCGGGCCCACTGAGCCACGTCGTGCGTGCGCAGGTGACGCTGCATCACCCGCATGCGCCTCTTCAGCTCGGCCGGCTCGGCCGCGACGGCCCGGAGCAGCGCGTCCTTGACGCCGTCGGGGTCGTGCGGGTTGCACAGGAACGCCTGGCGCAGCTCGGTGGCCGCACCCGCGAACTCGCTGAGCACCAGCGCCCCGCCGGTGTCGGCCCGGCACGCCACATATTCCTTGGCGACCAGGTTCATGCCGTCGCGCAGCGGCGTCACCATCATGACGTCGGCCGCCACATACATCGCGGCCAACTCCTGCTTGCTGTACGACTGGTGCAGGTAGTGCACGGCCGGCACACCGACCCGGCCGAACTCGCCGTTGATGCGGCCGACCTCGCGCTCGACCTTGACCCGCAGCGTCTGGTAGTGCTCCACCCGCTCACGGCTCGGGGTCGCCACCTGCACCATCACCGCGTCGCCGACCTTGAGCTTGCCGTCGGCCAGCAGCTCGCGGAACGCCTTGAGACGCAGCTCGATGCCCTTGGTGTAATCGAGCCGGTCGACGCCCAGGATGATCGTCTTGGGGTCGCCGAGCTCGGCCCTGATCTCCTTGGCCCGGGCCTGGACCTTGGGATCGGCCGCCATCCGCTCCATCTCGCGGGTGTCGATGCTGATCGGGAAGGCGCCCGCCTTGACCTTGCGGCCGTCCACCTGGATCGACTGGCCCTCGTAGCGCAGGCCCAGAAGGTGCCGGGCCAGGCGGACGAAGTTCTGCGCGGCCAGCCGCTGCTGAAATCCGACCAGGTCGGCGCCGAGCAGGCCGCGCAGCACCTCGGCCCGGAACGGCATCTGCATGAACAGCTCGATCGGCGGGAACGGGATGTGCAGGAAGAACCCGATCTTGAGATCGGGGCGCAGCTCCCGCAGCATCGCCGGCACCAGCTGGAGCTGGTAGTCCTGCACCCAGACGGTCGCGCCCTCGTCGGCCACCTCGGCCGCGGCCTGCGCGAAGCGCTGGTTGACCAGGCGGTAGGTCTCGCGCCAGCGCCGCTTGTAGACCGGCGTCTCGACGGCGTCGTGGTAGAGAGGCCAGATGGTCGCGTTGGACTGGCCCTCGTAGTAACGCTCCAGCTCCTCGGCGCTCAACGGCACCGGGTGGATGTGGATGCCCTCCAGTTCGAAGGGCTCGGGCGCTTCGCCGGTGCCACCGGCCCACCCGATCCACGTGCCTCCGTGCTCGGTCAGCACCGGGTGGAGCGCGGTGACCAGACCGCCCGGACTCGTGCGCCACTGGCGCTCCCCGTCCGGGGTGGTGACTTCATCGACGGGCAGACGGTTGGCGACTACGACGAAGGAACTTCGTTCGGCCACGCTGAGTGCACCTCCGGGTCGTTTCTGTTCCCACCGTGAGCCTACTGTGCGTAGCAGCACGGGGCGTGCCCAGTCTTCGATGGCCGCCGTGGACCATGGTGGCGGCCGGGTGTCATTCTGGGCCCGTGACACCTCCGGATGATCTTTCCCCGCCACGGCGGCCGATCTTCTTTCCTGTGGTCATTGCCACCGTTTTCCTCACGATCATCGGAATGACCACCGGATTCGTGCTGGGCGAGAAGCAGCGCCGCGAGGAGGCGCGCGAGCGGGAGCAGCAGCAACAACAGCAGAACCAGCAGCCGCAGGAGACCGTCTCAGCTCCGGCGCCGGCCATCCCGGCCGAGGATCTGTGCCCGCCGGAGACCCTGGCCAAGGCGCGCAGCCTGGGCTTCTCGGACGAGCTGCGCCGCCTGCACCGGTACGTGACCGACCGCGGCACCGTGGTCTGGATCTGCCAGGACCCGGCGGGCCGGCTGTTCTACCAGAGCAAGACCGGCGGCGAGAAGAAGGCGCTGGTCCAGGGCGTCAACGGCCTGCTGCTGACCGACGTCGTGGAGACCGGCGAGAACGCGTACGAGGCGACCGCGGCCAACGGCAACCAGTTCTTCATCTCCCGCCGGCAGCTCAAGATCGACTTCACCGACAACCGCGACACCCAGGTCGACGACGTCGTCGATTTCGAGTGATACGGGGAATCCTTGACGCCTCGGCGGGGTTGAGTTAGGGGTCCGCAGGGCGACCTGGAAAGATTGCCCCGGCATTCTGCGCTCGTTCTGGCGGCGCAACTCAACGATCACGGAGGTAGGGCGCACCGTGGCCCAGTTCATTTACGTCCTGGAAAAGGCGCGCAAGGCGCACGGCGACAAGGTCGTGCTCGACAACGTGACGCTGAACTTCCTGCCCGGCGCCAAGATCGGTGTGGTCGGCCCCAACGGCGCCGGTAAGTCCACGCTGCTCAAGGTCATGGCCGGCATCGAGACGCTGAGCAACGGCGAGGCCCGGCTGATGCCCGGCTACACCGTCGGCATGCTCGCGCAGGAGCCGCCGCTCAACGACTCCAAGACCGTCCTCGGCAACATCGAGGAGGCCGTGGCCGAGACCAAGGCCAAGCTCGACCGGTTCAACAAGATCGCCGAAGAGATGGCGACCGACTACACCGACGAGCTCATGGAGGAGATGGGCAAGCTCCAGGAGCAGCTCGACAACGTCAACGCCTGGGACCTCGACTCCCAGCTCGAGCTGGCCATGGACGCCCTGCGCTGCCCGCCGCCGGACGCCGACGTCACCCAGCTCTCCGGTGGTGAGCGCCGCCGTGTCGCGCTCTGCAAGCTGCTGCTCGAGGCGCCCGACCTGCTGCTGCTCGACGAGCCCACCAACCACCTCGACGCCGAGAGCGTGAGCTGGCTGGAGCAGCACCTCGCGAAGTACGCCGGCACGGTCATCGCCATCACCCACGACCGGTACTTCCTCGACAACGTGGCCAACTGGATCCTCGAGCTCGACCGCGGCCGCACCTATCCGTACGAGGGCAACTACTCGACGTACCTCGACAAGAAGGCCCAGCGTCTGGCGGTCGAAGGCCGCAAGGACGCCAAGCTCAAGCGCCGCCTCACCGAGGAGCTCGAGTGGGTGCGGTCGAACGCCAAGGCGCGCCAGACCAAGAGCAAGGCCCGCCTCGACCGGTATGAGGAGATGGCCACCGAGGCCGAGAAGACGCGCAAGCTCGACTTCGAAGAGATCCAGATCCCGCCGGGCCCGCGTCTGGGCAACACGGTGATCGAGGCCAAGGACCTGGTCAAGGGCTTCGACGGCCGTACGCTCATCGACCACCTGTCGTTCTCGTTGCCCCGCAACGGCATCGTCGGCATCATCGGCCCGAACGGCGTCGGCAAGACCACCCTGTTCAAGACCATCGTCGGGCTGGAGAAGCCGGACGACGGCTCGGTCCGGGTCGGTGAGACGGTCCAGCTGTCGTACGTCGACCAGAGCCGCGAGGGTCTCCAGGGCGACCAGACGGTGTGGGAGGTCGTCTCCGACGGTCTCGACCACCTCATGGTCGGCAAGGTCGAGATGCCCTCCCGGGCGTACGTCGCGGCCTTCGGTTTCAAGGGCCCCGACCAGCAGAAGCCGGTCAAGGTGCTCTCCGGTGGTGAGCGCAACCGCCTCAACCTGGCGCTGACGCTGAAGATCGGCGGCAACGTGATCCTGCTCGACGAGCCGACGAACGACCTCGACGTCGAGACGCTGTCGAGCCTGGAGAACGCGCTGCTCGAGTTCCCGGGCTGCGCCGTGGTCATCTCCCACGACCGCATGTTCCTCGACCGGGTGGCCACCCACATGCTCGCGTGGGAGGGCACCGACGAGGACCCGGACAAGTGGTTCTGGTTCGAGGGCAACTTCGAGGCGTACGAGAAGAACAAGGTCGACCGTCTCGGCGCCGACGCGGCCCGCCCGCACCGGGTGACGTACCGCAAGCTCACTCGTGACTGAGAAGTTCGTCTACGACGTGCCCGTGCGCTGGTCCGACATGGACGCGTACGGGCACGTGAACAACGCGCGCTTCCTCACGCTGTACGAGGAGGCGCGCGTCGCCATGTTCTTCGTGGGCGCGCGCAAGCACGGGCTCGGCTCGTTCGAGGAGGGCATCGTCATCGCCCGCCACGAGGTCGACTATCTGCGCCCCGTCGACTACGGCGACCCGGTCCGCGTCGAAATGTGGATCTCCGAGGTGCGCGCGGCGTCGTTCACGGTCTCGTACGAGCTGTTCGACGGCGACGTGCTGGCCAGCCGGGCCAAGTCGGTCTGCGTGCCGTACCACCTGGCTCAGGGCCATCCCCGGCGGCTGACCGAGGCCGAGCGCGAGTTCCTGCGACCGTACGTCGCGTCATGACCTCCCACGGCCTGGTCGGTGTTCCCGACGCGGGCGCCTTCCTCGCGCGGCTGGTGCGGCTCGACCCCGGCGCCCCCGTACGCCTGAAGACCGCCGGCGGGCGGGTGGCGCTCTGGGCCCGTCTGCCGTGGGACGTGCTGGTGACCCGCGAGGTGGCCGGCCACGGCCCGCAGGACGCCACCGTCGCCGCCCGCGAGCTGCTGGGCGTGCTGGCCCGCGGGGGAGACGAGCTGCCACCGCTGCGCGACGCGCAGTGGCGCTGGCCGCTGCCCCCGCCCGGCGGGGAGACGGTCGAGTCGGTCTCCGGGGCCGAGCTGAGCCGGCTCGCCGTCGCGGCCGCCGGCACCCTGCGCGAAGTGACGGCCGGCGGTCTCAGCGGGCGCGCGGTCGGCCAGCGGGCCCTCCGCGACGCGCTTCTCGATCACGTCGCCCTCGTCGTGACCCCGCCCGGCGGTAGCCCGGTCGAGGTGTCCCAGCGACTCGTTCAGGCGATCTCCCGGATGGGTTTCCTCGGCGCGGGAGACACTGAGGACTCGGCGACGCGAGTGCGGGTATCGGGGCGCTGGGTGGGTCTTTCCGCACCATATGGAGTGGCGTGGCTACAGGCCGTCAAGAAATTGACCGTTATGCCTATAGTCGATCACCCGAAAGGGTGATGCCGTATCGTACGACCGGTTGCGCCCTCCGGTTGGGGGGATGACCTCCGCGAAACCTACGGGTACCGTCGGCCCTCGGATCCACTCGCTACGTCCGGCGGTGGGTCTGCTGGGGAGTGAGGTGCACAAAGATGCCGTGGTGGTCATGGCGTCCGGGCTCGGCCGCGGGTAACCCGGTGGAGGCCGACGACGATTCGGCGGTTCGCAGTGCCGTACGGGTCGGCGTCCCGGCCCAACGAGAGCCCGGCCGGCTTCCGGTTCCGGTCGACGCGGCCGCCTCCGAGGAGCCCGAGACTGTCGCGCCGGTGACGCTGGCTCGCATCGGCAAGGCGCTCGACCTGCTCGACATCCGGTTCCTGGCCGACGGCGGCGGCAGCCTGCTGGCCATGTGGGAGCGGCACGCGGTGCTGTTCACCCTGGAGGGCCCCGACGACGAGATCCTCGTGATGCGGGCCCGCCCGCACTCGACGGTCCCGCCTGACTGGGCCGACCGCGCCTACCGGGTGGTCAACGAGTGGAACCACACCCGCCGCTTCTGCAAGGCCTACGTAGGCGACCCCACCGAGCGAGGCCAGCTCCCGATCTACGCCGAGCTCCAGGTCCCCTTGGCCGCCGGCACTCACGACGCCCTCCTGACAGAGCTACTGGACTGCGGCGCCGCCGTAGCCACGAGCTTCGTGGACTGGCTACACGACGAGGGCGCGCTGCTGTAATTCTGGCTGTGCTGGCTGGCTTCGCTTCGCTCAGCGGGCGATTTGCCCCTGGGAAGTTGATGAGATGGCGCACGGTTTCGTGACGCCGCAAACCCCGCGGCGCCACAAAACCGCACGCCATCTCATCAACGGGGCAAATCGCGGGCCGCTCACAACAGTGGCAGCGCCATGAATAGTCGGCACAGTCAGTCAAAACCAAGGGCCGCCCGCTCCCGCTCCCAGCCCAGCCCCCCACCACAACGGTCAAATCTTCCATGGCGCTGCCACTCTTGTGAGCACCCGCGATTTGCCCCGTTGATGAGCAGTGTGCGGTTTACCGACGCCGTCGGTTTTTGCGGCGTTGGTAAACCGCACACTGCTCATCAACTCCCCAGGGGCAAATCGCCCGCTGAGCGAAGCGAAGCCAGCCAGCTCAGCAGCCGTATGCACCCAGCTCAGCCCAGTGGGAACATCCCCACCCGCCCGTGATACTCCCGCCCCAGCTGATCAGTGTCAGACCCGACCAACAGCCCCCGGGAGTGAACCACAAAGACCCGAACCCCAACCCCCCGCGACCGCGTGGGGTTCCACGTCAGCGACCGCCCCGTGGACGGGCTGACCGCCCCGATCCCAGGCCGAGAGACCGCCCCCGGCCCAGGCCCCTTGGCGTCCGAGCCGTACGGATTGTCGAAGTACCGCTGGTGCCCACCCAGATAAACAGCCGCCCCGGTAACCGCCACCGCGTACAACGAATCCCCACCGGTCCGCTGCACCCAGGTCGGATTGTGCCGCCCCGACCCCGCCACCTCGAAACGGGCCGCCGAGTCACACAGCCGATCCGGCGAGCTGGCCCGCCCGGTGGCCGCCACCACGAAGTACGACCCGTCCGGCGAGAACTTGACCTGCCGCAGGTACGTGTCGAACCCCTTCATGCACTGCGGCTTGTACGCGTCCGTGTACCAGCTCGACAGTTGCGCCGACGGCCCCGACACGTCGAACATCGCGATCTGCGTACGGTCGTACCCGCTCGCCCGCAGCAATGCCCCCACCGCGACCAGCTTCCGCCCGTCCGGCGAGATGTCGAAGTGCTCGACCCGGGTCCGGCTCAGCCCGGGGGCGGTCAGCTTGGCGTCGAATCCCGTGTCGACGGACCCCGTGGCGGCGCTGAGACGGGCCAGCCCGGCCCGGTTCACCCCGTTGATGGCCGAGAACGTGCCGGCGGCGTACAACCGGGAACCCCGCGCGTTGAGCGACCGGACGTCGCCCCAGTTGATTTTGGCGTTGAACGCGCTGACCCGCTGGCCGCCCATGGTGAGGCGGGTGATGCCGCGCTGGGCGGCCCCGTTGACGGTCTTGAAGGCGCCGCCGGCGTAGACCGAGCCGTCCTCGCCGGCCGTCAGGGCGTAGACCGCGCCGTCGACCTGCGGGGCGAAGCCGCGGACGGCGCCGTCGTTCAGGCCGAACGCGAAGATGTTCTTGCGGGCGAAGGTCGTCTTGCGGGTGCTGTCGGTGACCTTCGTGAAGGCGCCGCCGACCACGACGGTGTCGCCGACGATGGTCATCGACCACACGGTGCCGTCGAGGACGTGCGGGGTGAAGTCCACCGGGTTCGGCGACACCACGGTGCGCTGGGCAAGGTCGGCCGCCGCGGGATGCGCGCACGCCACAGCGGCGGCGGCGACGGTGGCGGCGGCAAGCAGGCGGCGACGCATGCGAAAGGCTCCAGGTCGATTGAGCAGCGGATTTACCTACCGCTCAACGACAATGAAGACGTAACGGACACGATCGCCCGCGGAGCGAAGCGGAGCCAGCCAGCTCAGGCGTTGACCATGAAATGCGCAGCGCGTTCCAGATAGTCCCAAAGCTGGTCATGTAACGGCTTCGGGAGCTCCAAGCTGTCGACCGCGTCGCGCATGTGTTTCAGCCAGGCGTCGCGGGCCGCGAAGTCGACCACGAAGGGCGCGTGACGCATGCGCAGGCGCGGGTGGCCCCGCGAGGCCGAGTACGTGTTCGGGCCGCCCCAGTACTGCATCAGGAACAGGGTCAGCCGGTCGGCCGCCGGGTCCAGGTCCTCTTCCGGGTACATCGGGCGCAGCAGGGGATCGTCGGCGACACCCTCGTAGAACCGGTCGACGAGACGCCGGAACGTGGGCTCGCCACCCACGGCTTCGAAAAAGTTGGCGGGGTCGGTCACTGTTCCATCCTGCCAGCCCCGCGCAGGAGCGGTCAGGCCACGGCCCTGTGACGGCCGTGATGCTCGTGCTCGGGCGACGCCTGCTCGGTGGCCGCCGTGAACGCCTCGCGACTAGGCCAGCTCGCGGCCAGCACGCCCATGGCGACCGTGCCGCCGACGCTCCACAGGCCCACCACCAGCGGCAGCCAGAAATGGTCGGCCAGCAGACCCGTGATCATCACGGCGGCGAACTGGCTGAGCTGCATGCCGGTCTGCATCACGCCGTACGCCCGGGCGCGGTACCCGTGCGGCAGGATGAGCACGAAACGGGCGTTGAGGGTGGGCGTCACCCCGCCCTGCGCCATGCCGGAGAACGCCACCAGCAGCGCCACCACCGGCGGCGGCGGGCCGGTGAGGGCCGGCACCAGCACGAGCGCCGAGAGCACCGCGAGCGGCCGCACCAGCCGGTCGCGCAGTTCGGGCCCGGCGAGCCGGCTGATCAGCAGCCCGCCGACGACGAAGCCGATCGGGCCGGCCGCCATGATCAGACCCTGGTCGATGCCGCGGGTGGCCGAGTCGGGGTCGGCCTCGGCCGCCCACGCGGCGGCCAGGCCCTCGGGAACGACCGCGAACATCGTCAGGACGAAGACCATGATCGCGATCGAGCGCAGGGTGGCCGTGCCGAAGACCAGCTGGAAGCCCTCGCCCGACTCGCGCAGCAGGTGGCGGCGCTCGGAGCGGTCGTGCGCGGCCGGCCGCGGCTGCACGCCCCAGGTGATCAGGGCGGCCGAGACCGCGAAGGTGGCCACGTCGATGGCCAGGGCCACCTGCGGGTTGATCGCGGTGGCCAGGGCGGCGCCGGCCAGATAGCCGAACACCTGGGCCGCCTGCCCGGTCGTGGCGTTCGTGGCGACGGCCATCGGCAGCTTGTCGCGCCCCACCACCAGCGGCTGGAGGGCCGACCGGGCCGCCTGTGTCGGTGGCGTGCCCAAGCTGGCCAGGAAGACCAGTAGGAGCATGACCGGGATCGGCACGCCGGGGATGAGCAGCATTCCGATGACGACCATGCGGAACAGGTCGGCCGTGATCAGGACCCGGCGGTACGGGTAGCGCTCGGCCAGCGCCGACAGCAGCGGCCCGCCGACGACCCAGGGGAGGAAGCTGACCGCGAACGCCGCCGCGGACATGAGGACGGACTTGCTCTCCTCGTAGACGAGGACGGTGATGGCGGCGCGGGCGAGATAGTCGCCGACCCAGTTGACGATCAGGGAGAGATAGAGCGCACGGTACTCGCGCACGCCGAACAGGTCGCGGAAGGTGACCTTCCTATCGCTCTCTGTCACCGCCTCGGACACCAGGTCCTCTCTCGATCTTGGCTGTCACCGGGTCGCGGCGAGCGCCGTGCGCGCCCGCGCGGGGGTTGACGCCCGCCGGGAACGTGATGCCGCATGTGCAAATGCTCAAGGCGGATTCTGCCCGATCGTCCGAGTCGATGCTAGGGCGTACGGGCGGAATGTCGGCCATTCGGTCGAGTTCGACCATCCCCCGTACGCCCTAATCCCAGCTCAGGTGGCTCCACCCGGCTGCTGGTCCGCTTCGGAATTGCCGAGGTACGCCGGCGGCACCGCACTGCGCGGAAGCAATCGAGAGGCGGCGATGCGCTCGGAGAGCCCGCTCGTCTCCAGCGACTCGGTCAGCGCCTGCCGGAGATCACGTTGTACGGCCACCTGACCGTCCGAAGTCGTCTTGGCGATCGTGCGGATGACCGCGCCGTCGACGGTCAGCTGCTCGACACCGACCACGTCCGGCGGCTCGAGGAACTCGGTCTGGTGCTCGGGCGCGTCGGCCACCCGCTGCGCGGCCTCCTTGAGCACCGCGATGGCGGTCTCCGAGTTCACGAAGCCGATCGGGATGTCGATGACCACCATGGCCCAGCCCTGGCTCTTGTTGCCGACCCGGACGATCTCGCCGTTGCGGATGTACCAGAGCACCCCGCGCGCGTCGCGGACCGTGGTGATGCGCAGGCCGACCGTCTCGACCACACCGGTGGCCTCGCCCAGGTCAACCGTGTCGCCGACGCCGTACTGGTCCTCCAAAAGCATGAACAGACCGGCGATCAGATCCTTGACCAGGCTCTGCGCACCGAAACCGAGGGCCACGCCGACGATGCCGGCGCTGGCCAGCAGCGGGGCCAGGTTGAAGCCGAACTCACCCAGGACCAGCAGGGTCGCCATGGTGAAGACGACGGCGCTGACGAAGCTGCGCAGCACCGACCCGATCGCCTCGGCCCGCTGGCGGCGGCGCTCCGGTATGTACTGCCCCTCCTCGGCGGTCTGCGCCGCCCTCTCCTTCAGCGGCTTGAGCAGGGCCGGCATCGAGGCCCGGGTCGTGGTGTGCGTCAGGCGGTCGATGGCCCGGTGCAGCAGCCAGCGGATCAGCAGCGCGATCAGGATGATGCCGATGATCCGCAGCGGCTTCACGATGATCACGTAACTACTGCTGGCCAGCCACTGGTTGCCGGTCCACTCCAGGACCCGGCTGCAGAGCGCGTCGGTCTTGCAGACCTCTTCGACGTTGATCGTCGTGTAGACGTCGGGCGAAGGTGAGGGGGATGGGGCTAGAAGCAACACGGGGCACAACCGTACCGGGAGCCGGCGACCGCGCACTCAGGTGCCGCACAGCCTGCTGACCTCAGACGTTTACCCTCCGGCTACGGATTTCGCTCGCAATTTGGTCATCCATCAGGGACTATTGGCGCACACGGTCTCGACTACGCACGCAGGAGCGCCAGTAACACCTTTACCCGAAGGGTGAACTTCGATGCCTGACATACGACCCATAGTGGGCTCATCCGCGTTGGTTCTGAACGCCACCTACGAGCCGCTGTGCGTCGTATCGGTGCGTCGAGCGACCATCCTCGTCCTGACCGCCAAGGCAGAGTGCGTCTCGGACGGCGACGGCATCCTGCACAGCGTGCACACCAATCTTCCGGTCCCCTCGGTGGTGCGCCTCACCCGGTACGTGAAGGTCCCGTACCGCACCCATGTCGGCCTCTCCCGCCGCGCGATCTTCGCCCGGGACGGCGGCCGCTGCGCCTACTGCCGAGGTTCGGCCGAGACCATCGACCACGTCTTCCCGCGCAGCCGCGGAGGCCTGCACGCCTGGGAGAACGTGGTGGCCGCCTGCGCCAAGTGCAACCACAGCAAGGGCGACAAGACGCCCGCCGAGCTCGGCTGGAGGCTCCACCAGATACCGGCCGCACCACGCGGGGTGGCATGGCGGGTCCTCGGACACCGCACGCCAGACCCCCGTTGGGCCGACTGGCTCGACCTCCCTGCCGCCCCGGCTCTGGAAGCCGAGGCGGCTTAATTATTTGCTGAGCTGGTTGCATACGGCTGCTGAGCTGGCTGGCTTCGCTTCGCTCAGCGGGCGATTTGCCCTGGGAGGTCAATGAGATGAGCCCGGTTTTCCGACGCCGCACACCCCACGGCGTCGGAAAACCGGGCTCATCTCATTGACGGGCAAATCGCGGGTGGCGCCGGGTTCAGGGGCGCCGGGAATCCACGAGTGAGGCGAAGACGACGATGTTGTCCTGGTAGCCGGTGCTGCCTCCGATCCAGCGGCCGCCGCAGGTCAGCAGGCGCAGGGACGGGCGGCTGTAATCGCTGTAGACGCGCTGGACGGGGAGTTTGCCCTTGTCGAAGTGCTCGACCGAGTTGACCTCGAAGACCGCCACGGAACGGTCGGCCCGCTGCACCTCGATCCGCTCGCCGGGCTTCAGTTTGGGCAGGGCATGAAAGACCGAGGGTCCCGTACGCGTGTCCGCGTGACCCACGATCAGCGACGGCCCGAACTGGCCCGGCGTGGGGCCCCCGTCGAACCATCCGGCCTCGTTGTGCCGCTCCAGCGGCGGCACGCCGACCGTGCCGTCGTCGGCCAGGCCCACCTCGAGGATCGGCGCCCGCACGTTGATGGCCGGGATGGTCAGGCGCATCGGCCGGCTCGGGTCGAGCACCGGGAACGAGCGGGGCGGGGGCTCGTTCTTCTCCTGGCCCGCGAACAGTGAGCCCAGGTCGAGGTTGGTCGCCGCGCCCAGACCCATGGCGACCACGAACAGGCCGAGGAAGAGCAGGGCCAGCGCGATCATCCCGATCGGCCACGGCTTGCGGCCGCGGGTGGGCCGGGGTGGCGACTTCGGCAGCGGCTTGGGGCTCGGCTGCCGAAAGGGATGCCGCCCCAGCGGAGGCGACGGCGCCGGCAACGGCCCGGTGATGGTCCCGGGCGGTGGCGCCGCGATCTGCGCCGGCTTCTTGCGCAACACCGACTCGGGCATCCG
The DNA here is from genome assembly GCF_050956135.1 of Actinoplanes sp. CA-131856. GTDB lineage: Bacteria > Actinomycetota > Actinomycetes > Mycobacteriales > Micromonosporaceae > Actinoplanes. The sequence goes on from NZ_CP191849.1 coordinate 1,465,009, forward strand.
GGGCCCGGTCACCGCCTCACGACGAGGCCGAGAGGCGTCCGCCCCGCCCCGCCCAGCACCCTGACGCGGCGCCCCAGAGCGAGCGCCCCCGTGCGAAGCGGACCCGTGCGCGGCCCCTTCGTGTGTGCCCGGGCGGGGGCGCGGTGACGGGCGGGACGGTGACTGGCGTGGCGGGGGCTGGCCGGTCATCGCCGGGCCCTCAGCCGAGCCGCCGGCGGCGCAGGGACAGCACGCCGAGGACCAGGCCGGCGGCGATGACCGCGAGTCCGCCGCCGATCAGGACGGGTGCGTTGCGGCCCGGAGCCGTTCCTCCGCCACCGGTGGCCGGGCCCCGGGCCGGTTCGACCTTGGCCACCACGTGCACCGTCGCCACCGTCGTGTGCCCGTCGGGGCAGCGGAGCTCGGCCCGGTAGTCGCCGGGCCGGGTGCCGGACGGGACGCGTACGGTCGCCGTCAGAAAGCCGTACTGCGGCGCCACCGTGACCGTTCCGAACAGCCCGGACGTGACCGTCGCCGCCTTGAGATTGTCGTCACAGGACGCGCGGAGCCCCAGCTCGTCGCCGGCCGGCACGGTGCTGGGGTTGACCTCGAGGAAGATGGCGGCGGCACGGGCCGGCGCCGCGTCGATCAGCACGACTGGGACAAACAGCCCCAGAAGGAGCGCCGCCAGGGCGGCGGGGACGGAAATGCGCATCGATTCCCCCTCCTGCCGTCCCGGGACACGTGGCCACGAACGGCGCGTGAGGGTGATTTTCGCATCTCCAACCCCAATACGCCGAGATCCCCTTCGTTGGATCCCGGTCCAACCACCCCTCCGCCGCCCTAAACCGGACTGAAGGCTGAGCAAGATATAGACCCGACGGAGCGGCATGACCTGCGCTCCGCTACCGTGACTGTTGTTCGGATCAGTTTCGGAAATTCAGGCGCCTGGGGGCGTTGACGTTGTCGATTTCAAGCACCGTTCTGGTCTTCGTGGTCATTCCGGCGGTGATCATCGGGCTGATCGCCGCGCTCGTCATGGCCGGCGCCGACCGTACGAAGCGCACACACCGCTACCGGCCCGGCCGGCCCTACGACTTCCAGCCGATCTGGTTCCTGGCCAGGCCGGAAAAGCTCGTGGGCGGTCATGGCCACGCTCAGCCGGCTCTGACGGGCGGCTCGGTTCTGGAGGACAGCTCCGGGGCCCCGGTCAAGCCCGGTTCTACAGGAGGCGCAAGTGACAGCTGGTGACCTTGGCAAGCAGCCGCGGAAGGGCCAGGCGCTGACCACCCTGGACGAGCCCGGCGGCGACACGCTGGTCCACGCGTCCTCCGGCAACGAGGTCGAGGACGGCCCGTTCACCACTCGTCAGCTGCTGCGTCTCGACGAGGCGCTGCGGGTGGCCGACGAGTCGACCGGCCTGACCTTCAGCGTCTACATCGGCGAGTTCGAGACGCCGACCCGCGAGTTCGCGGAGAAGCTGGCCGCGCAGGTCAAGGACGCCGGCAACGCGGTCCTGCTGGCGGTCTCGCCCAACCAGCGCAAGCTGGAGATCGTGACCGGCTCCGAGGCCCGCAAGCGGATCTCCGACCGGGACGCGAAGCTGGCCGGCCTGTCGATGTCGGCCGCCTTCGCCGGTGGCGATCTGGCCGGTGGCGTCATGGCCGGTCTCGACCAGCTGGCCTCGCACGCCGGCCGTCGCTGACACTTACCGCGAAATGAGCCCCCGGTCGTCCGGGGGCTTTTTCGTGCCCGAAACCGGGCGGTAACAACGCTCTGTCGCTAGGCTTGTAGCCCACGGTGATGGAGGTGGTCCGGTGTGGCCCTGATGAGCCCGGCTTCGTACACCCTCGCTCGATGGAGCGCCCCCGAGGGCGAGTGGACCGAACCCGACCTTCACCTGTTCCCGCAGGACGGCCACCTCTACGAGATCATCGACGGCGGCCTGCACGCGTCACCGCCGCCGCCGGAGTCGCATCAGGCGACCGTCCGCGGCGTCGTGACCTCCCTGCGCTCGTCGGCGCCGCCCGGCTGGTGGGTCTGCGACCGGGTCGGCGTCCAGATGGGCGAGAGCAACCTGGTGCCCGACGTGCTGGTGCTGCGCCCGCGCTCGTCCGGCTCGGTCTGGTGCGATCCGGCCGACGTCGCCCTGGTGGTCGAGATCGAGACGCCGGCCACGCGCCGCATCGACCGTCTTCTCAAGCCTTCGCTGTACGCCGAGGCGGGCATCCCGAGCTTCTGGCGTGTCGAGCCGGGCCGGGCGACACCCTTGCTTCACACGTACGCCTTGACGGGCGACCGCTATCAGGCCGTGCACAGCGTCGAGGGCGCCGAGCCGGTCAAGCTCGACGCCCCCTATCCGATGCGGATCGCCCCCGCGGCCTGGCTCTAGCCGGCCGCCGACAGATCCTTCGCGCGGGCCTTCAAGGCCCGCAGGACGCCGTCGCGGCCCTCGGCCACCAGGCGGCGCAGCGACGCCGGCTGACCGTCGCGGGCCAGCCACGCGTCGGTGAGTGCCACCGTCTCCTCGCTGATCTGGTAGACCGGGTAGCCCAGCATCGCGAACTCCTGAGCCGGCTCACTGTCGGAGCGGGCCCACACGTCGCCGACCACGTCGAAGAACTTCGTCGCGTACGGCGCGGTCAGCTCGACCTGCTTGGCGCTCTGGAAACCGGTCAGCAGCGAGCGGTTGAGCCAGTTGGGCACGGTGCCCTCGGTCAGCTTCGACCACACCCGGGCCTTGTTCTCGACCGTCGGGATCAGGGCGTGGGCCACCGCGGCCTCGCGCTCGCCGCTGGCCGTCCGGTCCGAGGCCAGCTCGTCCTCGATCTGCTGCTCGGTGGCCTCGCCCAGCGACGCCAGCGCCTGGAGCAGCGACCAGCGCAGCTCGGTGTCGACGACCAGGCCCTCGGGCACACCCTCGCCGGACAGCCAGCCGCGCAGCACGGCCAGCTCGTCCTCGGTGCGGGCCGCGCCGACGAACGCGCGGGCCCAGGTGAGCTGCCAGCCGGTGCCTGCCGCGGCGGCGGCCAGCTGGGTGCGGGCGAGCTCGGCCAGCTGGGCGTATCCGGTCGCCTGCCACGCCGGGTCGGCGTACTGGGCGATCGCGGTCGAGGCCTGTCGGAACGTGTACGTCGACAGGTTGATGTCGGTCTCGGCCGGCAGACCCGAGCAGACCAGCGTCACGTAGTCACGGGCCGCCAGCTCGGCGTCGCGCAGCATGTCCCAGGCCGCGTTCCAGCACAGCGCCCGGGCCAGCGACGAGTCGAGGCCGGCGATGTGGCGCACCACCGTCGCCATCGAGCGCTCGTCGAGCCGCAGCTTGGCGTACGTCAGGTCGTCGTCGTTGAGCAGCAGCACGTCGGCCGCCTTGACGCCGGCCAGGGCCGCGATCTCGGTGCGCTCGCCGGTCACGTCGATCTCGAGCCGGTCGCGCCGGACCAGCCGGTCGCCCTCGAGATCGTAGAGGCCGACGCCGATGCGGTGGGTGCGCAGCGTCGGATATTCGGCCGGGGCCTCCTGCTGGACCACGACACTGCCGTACGTGCCGTCGGCGCCGATCTCGACGAGCGGGCGCAGGGTGTTCACCTGCGACGTCTCTAGCCACTGGGCGGCGAACTTGCGCAGCTCGCGGCCGGAGGCGGCCTCGAGCTCGGTGAGCAGGTCGTCGAAGGTCGCGTTGCTCCAGGCGTGCTTGCTGAAGTACGCCCGCAGGCCGCTCAGGAAGGGCTCGAGGCCGACGTACGCCACGAGCTGCTTGATCACGCTGGCGCCCTTGGCGTACGTGATCCCGTCGAAGTTGACCTCGACGGCCTCGAGGTCGGGCATCTCGGTGTAGACCGGGTGCGTCGAGGAGAGCTGGTCCTGGCGGTAGCCCCAGCTCTTGCGCACCGACAGGAACGTCGTCCAGGCGTCGGTGAAGCGGGTGGCCCGGGTGTTGCACCAGTGGCTGGCCCACTCGGCGAACGACTCGTTGAGCCACAGGTCGTTCCACCAGCGCATGGTCACGAGGTCGCCGAACCACATGTGCGCGAGCTCGTGCAGGATCGTGTTGGCGCGCTGCTCGTACTCGAAGTCGGTGACCTGCGAGCGGAAGATGTAGTGCGCCTCGGCGTGCGTCACGCAGCCGAAGTTCTCCATGGCGCCGGCGTTGAAGTCGGGCACCCACAGCTGGTCGTACTTGGGCAGCGGGTAGCGCACGCCGAACTGCTCGTGGAAGAAGTCGAAGCCCTGCTTGGTGACCTCGAACAGGTTGTCGGCGTCGAGATATTGCGCCATCGAGGCGCGGCTGAAGACACCCAGCGAGATGCCGTCGTGCTCGTCGCGCACCTCGTGGTACGGGCCGGCGCAGAGCGCGGTGATGTACGTGCTCATCCGCGCCGACTTCTCGAAGTGCACCGTCTTGGCGCCCGGCCCGGCCTTCTCCTCGCGCTCGACCGGGCTGTTGGAGATGACCTTCCAGTGCGCCGGCACCGTGGCGTGCCAGGTGTAGACGCTCTTGAGGTCGGGCTGGTCGAACGCGGCGTACACCCGCTGGGCGTCCGCGGTCTCGAACTGGCTGTAGAGGTAGATCTCCTTGTCCACCGGGTCGAGGCTGCGCTGCAGCCCCTGACCGCTCGCCGAATAGGCGAAGTCGGCGTCGACCACCAACTCGTTCTCGGCGGCCAGGCCGGTCAGGGTCAGACCCTTCTCGGCCGAGAACCCGGCGAGGTCGAGCGGCTGCCCGTTCAGGGTCGCCGACCGCACCGAGGCCGCCGCGGCCTCGATGAAGGTCTCGGCCCCCGGCTCCCGGCAGGTGAACGTCACGACCGTGGTGGAGCGGAAGGTGCCGTCGCCGGGATTGCCGTGGCCGTCGGTGAGGTCCAACGTGATGTCGTACCCGGTGACCTCGAGCAGGCGAGCGCGCTCGGCGGCCTCCACCTGGGTCAAATTACGAACTCCGGCCACAGTCACTCTCCTCTGAGCGCACAAGCTTTCCTATTCAGCCTATGCGGACGGCTACGGGTGGCACACCTCACCCGGCGTCCTGCACAGGACAGTCGAGCAATAGATAGTTGCTTGGAGGAGTATCGACCCATGACAGAACGCTCGACGGTCGACATGTGGTTCGACCCCATCTGCCCGTGGGCCTGGATGACTTCCCGCTGGCTTCTCGAGGTGGAGAAGGTCCGTCCCCTCGATGTCCGCTTCAACGTGATGAGCCTGTCCGTGCTCAACCAGGGCCGGGATCTGCCCGAGGAATATCAGGAGCTCATGGCCAAGGGCTGGGGTCCGGTACGGGTCTGCATCGCGGCCGAGGAGGCCGCGGGCCCCCAGGTGCTGCGCGACCTCTACACGGCCCTCGGCACCCGGATCCACCTCAAGAAGTACGAGCTCGACGAGAAGCTCTACACCGAGGCGCTGGCCGAGGTCGGCCTCGACACCGCGCTGGCCGACGCGGCCACCAGCGACGCCTGGGACGACGCGCTGCGCGGCAGCCACGACGCCGGCATGAAGCCGGTCGGCACCGACGTCGGCACCCCGGTCATCCACGCGCCCGGCCCGAACGGCGGCGACGACAAGGTCGCCTTCTTCGGCCCGGTGGTCACCCCGGCCCCCAAGGGCGAGGCGGCCGGCAAGTTGTGGGACGGCGTCCTGCTCGTCGCCGGCACCCCCGGCTTCTTCGAGTTGAAGCGTTCGAGGGACATCGGTCCCATTTTCGACTGACCGGCTTCTGCAACTCCGTACGAGTCGTTGGATGAGGTGAGATACGCCTCATCCAAGACGGAGAACACACATGGCCGACACCGAAGCGGTGGCGCTGTCCACCATCGCGGTCCAGCGCGGGGACTGGACCGATCTCGCACCCGAGGTGGCAAGCCTGGTGGCGCCGCCGGTCACGGTCTCGGCGCTGCCCCTGCAGCGGCCGGTCGGAGACTGGCGAAAAGGTCAGTTGGCCAGGTCACGGGGCAACATGCCCGTCGGCAGGCACCACCGGCCCGCCCGGTAACTTGGCAGACATGACGGTCGTGCACCCGATCAGCAAGGCCTGGGTCACCACTGGTGGCACCGGCGCCCAGAACTACGACGAATTCGCCGACGACGCCGAAATCACGTCCATCATCGCCGACAATCCGCATAGTTCTCTCGCTGTCGAGATGCCCCATCTCGCTCCCGACTCGCTCGGCAAGTCGTTCACCGACGCGCTGCCGGACGCGGTGGCCCGGCTCGCGCTGGAGCGCGCCGACGGCAGCTACGAGCCGGCCGAGCAGGTCGTCGTGCTCTACCGGATCACCGGCGAGGGCGAGCCGCCGGCGTACGGGCTCTGGAGCATGGTCGACACCGACCAGATCTCCACCCGCGCTGACGAGCCCGGCCTGGTGATCCGCAACGAGGAAGTCTTCATCGAGAAGGTCCGCGAGCGGGTGGCCCTGGCCGAGGCGCTGGGCACGCTGCTCTCGCCCGTGCTGCTGCTGCAGACCACCAAGGGCGACGAGCTGCACGCGGCCCTGGCCGCCGCGATCGAGGAGGCGGGCGAGCCCGCCGCGACCGACACCGACCAGACCGGCCGCACCCACGCCATCTGGCCGGTCGGCCCCGGCGCGCTCCAGGACGAGCTGACCACGTTGGCCGGCGGCGGCGAGCTGGTGGTGGCCGACGGCAACCACCGCAGCCTGGCCGCGCAGACGGCCGGCTTCCCGCGTTTCCTGGCCGTCGTCACCACGCCCGCCTCGGTCGCCATCCAGCCCTACAACCGCCTGGTCAGTGAGCTGCCGGTGCCGCTGGCCGACCTGCTGGCCCGGCTCCGCGCGGCCGGCGCGACGGTCACCGAGGTGCCGCGACCCGCGCAGGTGCCGTCCAAAGGGACAATTGAGGTGTACGCCTCCGGGCGGTCCTTCACGTTGGGCCTTCCGGTGAACACCAACCTGTCGGCCGTCGACAACCTCGACCACGCCCTGGTCGAGCGGGTGCTGCTGCGCGACGTGCTCGGCCTCGACGCGGGCGACAAGCGGATCTCGTACATCGGCGGCGACTACCCGGCCGAGTGGCTGCGGGGCGAGGTCGACGCGGGCCGCTCCGAGCTGGCCGTGCTGATCGCGCCGGTCACCGTCGACGACTTCGTCACGGTGAACCTGGAGCGGCAGAAGCTGCCGCGGAAGAGCACGTGGTTCACGCCGAAGGCCCGAGGCGGTCTCGTTCTCGCCCAGCTCGACTGACGACGATGCTGAATCCGCAGGTCACGGCGGCGGCCGGGCTCCGTTCCCGTCCGCCCGCCCTCTCCTCCGCCGACCCTTACGAGCAGCTCCAGGCCATCCGCCAGGCGATGATCGACGCGATCGAGGTGGAGACCGGCCCGGAGCTGCCGCTGCCGGTCGTGGTGGACGTGGACGCCGACGGGGTGCCGTGCCGGCTCTACGCCACGCGCACCGACGCGCCGGTCTTCGTCTACCTGCACGGTGGCGGCTGGTGCTACGGCACGGTCGAAACCGTCGACCGGCTGTGCCGCCGCATCGCCGACCGCTCGGGCTGCGCGGTGCTGTCGGTGGAATACCGGCTGGCCCCGGAGCACGTCTTCCCGGCCGCCCAGGACGACGTCGACACGGTCCTGTCCTTCGTCCGCAAGTCGGGGGCCGATCTCGGGGTCGACCCGTCGCGGTTGGCCATCGGCGGCGACAGCGCCGGCGGCCAGCTGGCCACGGTGGCCGCCCGCCGGCAGCGCGACCAGGCCACGCCGCTGGACCACCAGGTGCTGATCTACCCGGCGATCGACCCGATGACCGCTTCGGAGTCGTACGACGAGGTCGGCTCGTACGGCCTGGACCGCGCCTCGATGAAACTGGCCTGGGAGACGTACGTCCCGGACCCGGCCCTGCGGTTCACGCCTGACGTGGCCCCGCTCGCGGCCGACCTGGCCGGCATGCCGCCGACCCTGATCATCACGGCCGAGTACGACGCGCTGCGCGACGAGGGCGCCGACTACGCGGACGCGCTGCTCGCCGCGGGCGTCCCGGTGGTGCACACCCGCTACATGGGGGTGAATCATGGCTTCGCGCGCAAACTGGCCGTGATCGACGACGCCCGCGCCGCGGCCGACCAGATCGCCGCGGTCCTGCGCGCCGCCCTGTGCTTTTGACCTTTCGCGATTTCCGTTCTGAGAGAGTGTGAGCATGCGCGTCTACCTGGGTTCCGACCACGCCGGCTACGAGCTGAAGATGCATCTCGTCAACCACCTGATCAAGCAGGGCCACGACGTCGTGGACGTGGGCCCGCACGTCTACGACCCGGAGGACGACTACCCGGCCTTCTGCCTGCAGACGGGGGCCAAGGTGGTGGCCGACGAGGGCTCGCTCGGCATCGTCATCGGCGGCTCCGGCAACGGCGAGCAGATCGCCGCCAACAAGATCGACGGCGTCCGGGCCGCCCTGGTCTGGCGCACCGAGATCGCCCAGCTGGCCCGCCAGCACAACGACGCCAACGTGATCAGCATCGGCGCCCGCGAGCACACCCTCGACGAGGCCACGGCCTTCGTCGAGACGTTCCTGGCCACCCCGTTCTCGGGCAACCCGCGCCACGCCCGCCGCATCGCCCAGCTGGCCGACTACGAGCGCACCCGCGAGCTCCCGGCCATCTGAGCTGGCTTCGCTTCGCTCCGCGGGCGATCGCCTTGTAACCGGTGACTTGGCAGGCGATTTCCCGCCACCCGCAAACCCCGCGGGCGTCGAAAAACCGACTGCCAAGTCACCGGCGGCGATCGCGGGTTACCTGTTCCGGGGGAGGTCTTCCCGCGGGACCCAGTTCCTTCTGACGATGGTGAGGTTGGCGTCGGCGTCGGCCAGATGCTCGTCGGTGGGGCGGGCGGCGTCGCGGGCCCGCAGGGCGGCGCCCACGCTGACCTGCGACGATCCCGAGCCGACGAGGCCGCGCAGGCCGCGCTCGACCTCACGGTCGTCGCCACCGGGACCGTTGCCTAGCGTGCGGCGCCCCGGCGAGCCGTTCCGCTGGGGCCGCCCGTCGGACGGCTTCGCCCGCGGCGGGCCTGGCACCGGCTCGGCCTCGGCGGCGCGCTCCTCGGCGGGCCGCTCTCCGGCGCTGCTTTCGGCGGGCCGCTCTCCGTGCCACCTCTCGGCGGGCCGCTGTCCGTGACCTCTTTCGGCAGGCCGCGCTCCGTAGGCCGCCTCGGTGTGGGCTGAGCCGGGCGGGGGTGGGCCGGGCACCGGCGGGGTGGAGGCCGGTGGGTCGGGGACCGGGTCGAGGCCTGGGTCGAGGACCGGGGTGGTCATGGCCGATCCCGCGGGCGGCTCGGTGGTCTCGTCGTCGGGCCCGGGCGGCGCGGGGGGCGGGGACGCGTGGGAGGGACGCACGCGGCGACGTCGGCGTTCGGGCTCACCCATGACGCCGACGTTACCGCCGGGGGCCTCACTCAGAACACCTCGAGGGCGCCCGGCTGCCGGTGCCACCCGAACGCGGCCGACGGGAAGTTCGCTGTCAGCCGCTCCACCCGGCCCGCGGCGGCCAGCGTGGCCAGTGACGTTCCGCCCAGATAGGCCGCGCCGAGCTCGGTGACCGTGCACTTGAGGTCGGGTGCGTCCTCCGTGCGTACACAGGAAGCTTTGTCCTGGTCTGCGGTCAGGCGCCACCGGCCGTTGTTGGCCTCGACGATCGGGTCGGTGACCTCGATGACGACGTCGACCGGGAACAGGTAGCGCCGCGACTCCAGCGCCGCCGGCACGTCGACCAGGCGGACCCAGAGCGCGTCCGCGTACTGCCGGCCCAGCCGGCGCGGCTCGTCCACCAGATGTTGCAGGGGCTCGTCGACCGTGGCGTAGCTGTAGGACGCCTTGCGGGCGAGGTCGATGGTGAGCAGGAAGCGCCACAGCTCGGTGTACGTCACCGGGTCGGCCGCCACGACCTCGTCGATGCGCACAGTGGCGTCGGGACCGTAGCTGTTCCAGCCGTTCTTGACCCGCCACAGCGCGTATCCGGCCGGGCCCTCGTCGCCGTCCACGATCACGCCGTAGAGGCCCGTGGCGCCGTCACGCTGGTCGCTCCCGTCGCGCAGCAGATAGCGCCACCAGTGGTCGGCCCGGCTCGACCAGCCGGGACGGTCGGCGCGGAGCCGGTCGTGCAGCGCGGCCAGCTCGCTCCGAGCCTCGGCCGGCTTGACCATGCGCAGCCGGACCCTCTGGGCCGGGGCGGTGACGCGCAGCTCGCGGGTGGCGATCTCCAGCCGGAGCCGGTCGGCGGCCGAGCCGTACCCGAAGCGCGGGTAGATCGCCGTCTCGCTGGCCCAGAGCACCGCCACGGCCTCGCGGCCGGCCTCGGCGATCTCGGTGAGCTGGCGGCGCATCATGCCGCTGAGCAGACCCCGCCGCCGATGGGTGGGTGCGACGCCGACGCCGGTGACATGAGCGGCCGGGATCACGGCACCGGGCACGGTCAGATCCCGGGTCTGCGCGGTGGCGTGACCGACCACCAGGCCACCGTCGTCGGCCACCAGCGAGCGCTCGGCCTCGGTGATCTGGATCTCCCAGTCACGGAAGTCGTCGCTCACGTGCTCGTGGAAGACCTGGCCCATCAGGTCGGCGATCGCGGGGAGATCGGCGGCGGTGGCCGCGCGCAGGCGTACGGAATCGTCCATGCGCACTTGTGTAACGGACCGCGGCCAGCAAGGCGAACTATTTGCGGGCTCGTTACCCTCGGAATGGCGGGGGCTTTGAAACCGAGGCCACTCCCGCCGATCGGAAGGGGAAAGCGATGCCTGAGCAACCGCAGTGGTCGGAGCGGACGCTCGACATGCCGCCGCAGGATCCGTGGGCCGACGCGCCCACCACACCGGTGGAGGGCCCGCCGTCCTCCAGCCCGCCGTCCTCCAGCCCGCCGTCCTCCGGTCCGCGGCCTTCCGGTCCGCCGTCCTCCGGACCGCGGCCTTCCGGTCCACCGTCCTCCGGACCGCAGTCTTCCGGGCAGATGCCGCCGACCGCGCCTTTCGCCAAGCCGGAGGAGGCGTCGCCGTTCAGCCGGGGCCGGGCCCAGGTCAACTCGCAGCCGCGCTACACCCAGCCCGAGCACACCAGCCCGGGCTGGCACGGCGCCGAGGCGGCGCCCGACCGGCCCGCGCTGAGCTGGCGCTGGAGCGAGATGCGCCGGGGCGGCGAGTGGACCAGCGCCGCCGTGCTGTTCGCCTTCGTCTGCTGGGGCATCTGGACGCTGTCCGGTGACGGCGACTTCGGCACCCCGCTGATCGTCTTCCTGGTCACCCTGGCCGTCGCGGCCGGCCTGTTCTGCCTGGCCCGCCTGGTCGGCCACCTGGTGCTGGAGCGCCAGTTCGGCCGGGTCCGGCGCTCCTCACGCGGCTCGCACCTGGTGACCGCCCTCTTCCTGGCCGGTGTCGGCGTCACCTTCCTCCAGCAGACCCAGTGGGTCATGACCGCCTACCACTGGGTGGCCGACCACATCAGCTGACCGGTTTGCCGCCGGTGACGCCGAGCACCTCGCCGGTGGTGTAGCTGGACTCCTGGCTCGCGAAATAGACGTAGGCGGGAGCCAGCTCGGCCGGCTGGCCGGCGCGGCCCAGGGGAGTGTCGGAGCCGAACGACTTGACCTTCTTCTCCGGCATCGTGGCCGGGATCAGCGGCGTCCAGATCGGGCCGGGCGCCACCGCGTTGACCCGGATGCCCTTCTCGGCCAGGTCCTCGGCCAGCGCCTTGGTGAAGGCCACGATGCCGCCCTTGGTCGTGGCGTAGTCGAGCAGCGCGCTGGACGACTGGTAGGCCTGGATCGAGGCCGTGTTGATGATCGTGGCGCCGGGCGCCATGTGCGGCACCGCGGCCCGGCAGAGCCAGAACATGGCGTACAGGTTCGTCTTCATCACCCGGTCGAACTGCTCGTCGGTGATGTCGGTGATCCCGCCCGGCTGGGCCATCTGATAGGCCGCGTTGTTGACCAGGATGTCGATGCCGCCGAGGTCGGCCCGGGCGCGGTCGATGATCGCCCGGCAGTGCGCCTCGTCGCGGATGTCACCCGGCACGAGCACCGCGACGCGCCCCGCCTTCTCGATCAGCTGGGCCGTCTCGCGGGCGTCTTCCTCCTCCTCCGGCAGGTAGGAGATGAGAACATCAGAGCCTTCCCGGGCGTACGCGATGGCGACTGCCCGGCCGATGCCGGAGTCCCCGCCGGTGATGACGGCCTTGCGGCCGGCCAGGCGCCCCGAGCCCTGATAGCTCTGTTCGCCGTGGTCGGGGCGCTGCGGCATCTGCCCGGTGAGGCCGGGCGGCTCCAGGTCGCCGCCGTCGTACTCCGGTCCTGGATATTTGCTGCGGGGGTCCACGGCGATCTCCTTCGGCTCGTGAGCGGACGAGCACGGTATGCCCGGAGAAAGCCTCGATAATCGCGGTCAGGCGCCGTCGTGCCGGTCGTGGCGCGGGCCGCGCCCGCCGCGGACGCTGGGCCACACGGCCGTGGCGATCATGACGATGCCGATCACGATGAGGGCGATCCAGAGAAGGGTCACTGCGGGAGACTAGCTCCGGCCGGGCCCCGGATGCCGCCTCGGAGCCCGGCCGGATCGTGCACCATCTGCCAGCTATCGACCGGCGAGACTGGTTCCCGTCTCCACCAGCGTCTTGAGGTCGCTGAGGATCCACGCCCAGCCGCCGCCCGCGCCGTCGTCCTCGGTGCCGGCGACCATGGCGGCCGTCTGCGGGGCGCCGGTGACCTCGTGGGTCAGCGTCAGTTTGTGGACGCCCGGCTGCATCTTGGCCTCCTCGATCTCGTACGTGATGGTGGTGAACGGCTCGGCCGCGGTGCCCGGGTCCATCAACATGCGCCAGGTCTGCACGAGCCGGCGCGGCGGGTCGGCCTCGATCACCTCGCCGTCGACGATGACGTCGGGCACCTCGAAGCCGTTCGCCTTGGCGTAGTCCTTCATCTCCTGGGTGGCGTGGGCCCGGTAGGCGCCGCCCGGCTTGAGCTCGTAGTCCACGGGCGCCGCGTAGGCGTAGCGCGAGGTCCACTCGGGATCGGTGATGGCGGCCCAGATCCGCTCCGGGCTCGCCTTGATCCAGACGCGGTAAACCTGGGTGGTCTCGGTGGTCATGGCTCTTCCTCCAGCGCGTTCTTGAGATCGAGAAGTGCGGTGACGTGACGCTCCGTGAATTTGTCGATCCACCGGTCGTGGATCTGCCGGATCGGAACCGGGTTGAGGAAGTGCAGCTTCTCCCGGCCCGAGCGGCGCGCGACGACGAGACCCGCCTCTTCCAGCACTTTCAGGTGTTTGGCGACCCCGAAGCGGGTCATCGCCAGCTCGGACTCCAGCTCGGTGAGCGTGCGGCCGTCACGCGCGAAGAGCAGGTCGAGCAGGAAGCGCCGGCTCGGATCGGCCAGCGCCTTGAAGACCAGGTCGTCGTCGGCCATGACGTAAAGTTATGAGACCAATAGGTCACATGTCAAGGCTTAAAGTTCTCTTCATAGACCTGCGTCGAAGTAGTCCGTTACGTTGACGCCCGCACGTTGGAACGGGTAGAGACGCGCAGCGCTGGGTGGCGGCCCGGCGCTGCGCCCCCGGCCCCCTCGATGAACTGCGCCGCCAGGCCGGGCGTGGCCCCGCTGATGAAGGCGAGCGCCTGGCCCACACCCGCGTCCGGCGCCTGGTAGTGGCGTTCACCGGCGGCCGTGGCGATACCGACGGTCATCCGGCCGCCCCAGCGCTGAAGGATCGATTGCCGCAGCGTCCAGCCGATCACCGCGCCGTGCTGGAGGGCAACCGTGTCGCGGCTGAGCGCTCCCCGCCGTACGACCAGATAAGGCCCCTCCAAGGCGTGACCCAGTGACCGGTAGGCCACCACGGCCAGCGCCAGGGTGATCGGCAGGAGGGTCAGCGGCCACAGCCCGCCGGGCAGGTCGAAGAGCGCCAGCGCGCCCCAGATGAGCACGGGACCGTAGATCGCCCAGCCCAGACGCCGGCGCAACGCGCCCCGGGGATGCGGCGTCAGCTCCGCCTCCAGCGGCCGGTGACCGTCCGGCAGCACCCGGGCCGCGATCTCCCGCGCCTCGGCCAGGCGCAGCCGGGGCAGGATCGTTCCCGACGGCGCTTCGACGGTCTGCCGCAGCCCCGTGGTGACGACGCTGGTCTCGGTCAGGTGCAGCCAGCGCCAGGCGAGAGGTTCCTTGAAGGCCAGGCCACGCATGCGCCGGTCGTCGCGCTGGAGCGTACGGGTCGTGAACAGCCCGCGGCGCGTCACCAGGGCGTCGTCCTCCCGGGCCAGCTCGAACCCCCAGTTCTCGGCGAGGAAGGCGGCGGCCGAACCGGCCACCCCGAGCGGGTAGAGGATCACCGCGCACAGCACCAGGTTCCACACCAGGCTCCGCGAGTCCCACCCGAACAGGTCCCGCCCGGTTGCGAGCAGATCGACCCCGAACGGCCGCAGGAACCAATAGAGCGCGAAGAGCGGCCCCAGCACCACGGCCGGCCCCCACGCGCTGAGCATGTTGAGCCCCACCCACCGCCACCGGAGCCGAGCGATCACCTCGCGCCCGCCGCGCTCCTCGCCGGCCGGTTCCACGGCGACCTCGTCCTGAGCGCTCGGCAACAGCTCACGGCGAAGCCGTGCCGCGTGCCCGCTGTCCAGCGCGTTGAGCGTGAACGACGACCCCTGCTCCCCGGAGCCGATATGCACCACCCGCAGCCGGAACAGCCGCGGCACCAGCTTGGCCGAGCTGTCCACCGTGCGAATGCGGTCCCGCGCGACAGTCCGGTGCCGCTTGGACAGCCATCCGCTGCGCATCTCCACCGACACCGCGCCGACCCGGTAACGCGTGGTCATCCACCGCACCAGATCGCTCAGCGCACTGAGAAACCCCACCAGCGACCCGGCGACGAGCGCCCACACCGGCCCATCGTCATTGAAGGCGACCGCACCCAGATAACCCACACCACAGGACACGGCCGCCCGGATCAGATCCATGTAGACGACCCGCACGCTGAGCCGCCGCCACCCCTGGTCGCTCATGTCGCGTCCCCCGGCGTGGCCGCGGTGACCTCCCGCAGCCGATCGACGGTCTCCCGGGCGACCTCGACATCAAGCCCTTCGATCGAGATCTTGCCTTCACTGGACGCCGTGGTGACCTTGATGGTCGCGATCCCGAGCATCCCCTGCAGTGGCCCGATCTCGGTGTCGATGCTCTGGATCCGCGACAGCGGCACGATCTGCCACTTCTTGGTGAGCCACCCTTCAAGCGCGTAGACCGCGTCGTCGGTCGTCTCCCACCGATGCACCCGATAACGCCAGCTCGGCATGACCGCCACGTTCACCGCATAGATCACTCCGAGGATCACCAGCACCGGCCCCAGCCAGCTCCGGCTCACCTCGACCCACCAAAAGACCGCGCCGAGGGCCCCGAGGACCCCGACACCCCAGAACAGCGCCTGCAGCGTCCGCCACAGCACGAACCGCCGATCCACCCGGTGTCGCGGCGGCCGGAGCCGCACCATATCCGTACTCATGAACCGGACTTATCGCTCTTTGTGCATGAAGGCGGCCATGACTTCACCGTAGAGAGGCCATGCGACCGCCGGAAGCTACTTTGGTATGGGGTCGGTAGACCAAGGACCGCGCCGTGGCACCATGGCCGGATCGAAACTCTTACATGGGCCGACGTCGACCCCGGTCGGCATCCGTTCGACCCGGGCACGGTGCTGGACGTCGTGCGATCGGTGGCTCCCGCGGGGGGCGTACCGGCTCCCTTCCGATACGAACCCGGGCGTGTCCTCGATCGCGCCGAGGACGACGCGCGCTGGCAGTGGCAGCAGGACATGACCCCCTGCCGGCCGAGCCCCGCGCGGCCGCCGAAGCGTGGGAGGCCACGGTCGCCTCGCTGGTCGCGACGGTGGCGGCCCGGTCCGGCGCGGAGGAGAGCTGGTACCCGGTCTGCACCCTGGCCCTGAATTGGTTCCTGGATGTCGCCGAGGTGCCGGGCGACCACGCCGAGCTCGTCGACGTCGCGATCGGCGGCCGGTTCTCGAGCTTCGTCTCCCCACTGAGCGCCCAGGTGGGCGACGCCGCGGAGTCCCTGGCGGCGATGCTCACCGGCGTCACACCGCCCCCGGAGGACGCGTGGCCCGACACGTGGCCCCAGGACTGGCCGAGCCGGCGCAGCACCGAGCTGCCCGCCGCCGACCGGGCGCCGCGGCCCGCCCCACCACCGCTCCCCGACGCTCTCGCCGCCTGGCGGCAGGTCCGGCTGGAGGCGCGGTGGGCGCAGGCGGCCGAGCACATCTCCGGCCCGGCCCGCACCGCCCGCGACGGCATCGCCGAGCACCTGGCGAAAGGCCGCTACGGCCCCGACGGCATCCTGGCCGCGCTCGACCTGGTGCGGGCCGACGTGGCCGCCGGCGGCCCGCTCACGTTCGCCCGCTTGGAGGCATGGCAGCGGAAGGTGCTCGACGTCCCCGCCGCCCCGTTTCGCACAACATCCGCCTGGGCCATGACCGGCCAGGAGCGCTACGCGTACGACGACGACCTGCCCGAGGCCTTCGAGACCTGCCTGGCCGAAGCCACCGACCCGTCCCTGCCGCTGCCTTCCCGGGCGGCCCGCCTCTACCTGGACGTCCTGCTCTTCCACCCGTTCACCGACGGCAACGCGCGCTCAGCAGCCTTGGCCCTCTACTTCGTCCTAGCAAGCGACGGCGTCATCCTGAACCACGCCGCCCCTTTGCTGATGACCCGCTGGCCCGCCTCCACCCCAACCACAGCCGAGGGCCTAGCCACCTTGATAGGCGCCCTAATCCCTCAGCCCAAACCCAGCGCAACCATTCCGCACCGTGGGGGTCTGGGGGCTCGGCCCCCAGGTAGATATGGCGATCCGCCAAGGCCCGCGCAGTCCGCGGGCAGACTTCACCTCAAGGAGAGCGGGCGACGAGAATCGAACTCGCGTAATCAGTTTGGAAGACTGAGGCTCTACCATTGAGCTACGCCCGCAACGCCCCCGCCTGGACGGGGTCCGCTCGCACAGCTTACTGGGTCCTTCACGGGCTTTGCGAACCGGATAGGTGCCTGAGGTGACTCCAGCGCACGCGTGGGGAAGCGGACCGCATACACTGGCCGTCGCCACGGGGTGTGGCGCAGCTTGGTAGCGCACTCGCTTTGGGAGCGAGGGGCCGTGGGTTCAAATCCCGCCACCCCGACTGACAACATCTATCCGCAGCAACAAGGAGTACGCCTGTGAAGAGCACCGTCGAGACTCTGAGCCCGACCAGGGTGAAGCTCGCCATCGAGGTGCCGTTCGACGAGCTCAAGCCGAGCCTGCAGAAGGCGTACCGGGAGATCGGCGCGCAGGTGCAGGTGCCGGGCTTCCGTCGCGGCAAGATCCCGGCAGCGGTCATCGACCAGCGTGTCGGGCGTGGCGCGGTCCTGAACGAGGCGGTTCAGGAGGCCATTCCGCAGCAGATCCTGGCCGCCGTGCGGGAGCACGACGTCAAGACGCTGGGCCGGCCCGAGGTCGAGATCACCGAGTTCGCCGACAACGAGCCGCTGAAGTTCACCGCCGAGGTGGACGTGCGGCCCGAGATCACCGTTCCGGACCTGTCCACCATCAAGGTGGAGGTCCCGGCCGTGGAGATCGGCGACAACGAGATCGACGAGCAGATCAACGGCCTGCGTGAGCGCTTCGCCACGCTCAAGACCGTCGAGCGCCCGGCCGCCGAGGGCGACTACGTGCAGCTCGACCTGAACGCCACCGTCGACGGCGAAGAGGTGCCGGGTGGCTCGGCCACCAACATCTCCCACGAGGTCGGCAGCAAGCAGCTTCTGCCGGGTCTGGACGAGGTGCTCGTGGGCATGTCGGCCGGCGAGGACACCACCTTCACCACTCAGCTCGTGGGCGGCGACTTCGCCGGCCGTGACGCTCAGGTGGCGGTGACCGTCCGCAGCGTCAAGGACAAGCAGCTGCCCGAGATCGACGACGAGTTCGCCCAGCTGGCCAGCGAGTTCGACACGCTGGACGAGCTGAAGGGCGACCTGCGCGAGCGGCTCACCAAGGTCAAGAAGGTCGAGCAGATCTACGCGGCCCGTGACGAGGCCCTCAAGCAGCTCGTCGAGGCGGCCGAGATCCCCGCTCCCGAGGGTGTCGTCAAGGACGAGGTCGAGGGCCGCAAGCAGGCGATGACCGATCAGCTCGAGCGGATCGGCGCGACCCTGCAGGACTACCTCACCTCCGAGGAGAAGACCGAGGAGCAGATCGACCAGGAGCTGACCGAGGCGGCCCAGGAGGGCGTCCGGATCCAGCTGCTGCTCGACACGATCGCCGACGCGGAGGACGTGCAGGTCTCCGACGACGAGTTCGGTCACGAGATCGTGCACCGGGCCCAGCGCGCCCAGATGCAGCCGCAGCAGTACTACGACCAGCTCGTCCAGTCGGGTGCGGCGGCCGCTGTCTTCGGCGACGTGCGTCGCGGCAAGGCGCTCGCCTCCGTGATGGAGCAGGTCGAGATGAAGGACGCCGAGGGCAACGTCCTCACGCTCGACGACCTGCGGGCCGCCTCCGACGAGGAGCACGGCCACGAGGGCCACAATCACTGAGTTCTCTCCGGCGGGAGCCGCCACCCCTGGGGTGGCGGCTCTCTGCTTTTTCCCGGGCGCGTGCGCTGTCAGCGAACACCTGCCCGAGCGGGAAGCCGTTGCCCATTCCACCGGTTAGGTTGGGCGTACGACGGACAACCTGCCGGCTAGCTGTTGAAGGGCTGCCATGACCGATCTTCACCTCCCCGCGAGCCCCCTGCTGCGCGGTGACTCCATCAGTGGCAACCTCGACGACTCGGTCTACAACCGCCTCCTGCGCGAGCGCATCATCTTCCTCGGCAGTGAGGTGACCGACTCGGTCGCCAACCGCATCTGCGCGCAGCTGCTGCTGCTTTCCGCCGAGGATCCCGAGCGGGACATCAACCTCTGGATCAACTCGCCCGGTGGCTCGGTCTACTCGGGCATGGCGATCTACGACACGATGCAGTTCATCGACAACGACGTCTCGACCGTGGCGATGGGCATGGCCGCGTCGATGGGACAGCTGCTGCTCTGCGCCGGCACCCCCGGCAAGCGCTACTCGCTGCCGCACGCGCGCATCATGATGCACCAGCCCTCGGGCGGCATGGGCGGCACGGCCGCCGACATCGCCATCCAGGCCGAGCAGATGCTTTACACCAAGCGCATGTTCCAGGAGCGGGTCGCGTTCCACACCGGCCAGACCCAGGAGCAGATCGAGCGCGACTCCGACCGTGACCGCTGGTTCACGGCGGAGGAGGCCAAGAACTACGGCTTCATCGACCAGGTGATCACCGGGGCCACTCAGGTTCCCGAGGGCGCCGGAACGCTGAACTGAGGAGCGGAACAATGACTGACCTGACGATGCCTCGCGGGTTCGCGCCGGTGACCAACCGTTACGTGCTGCCCTCCTTCATCGAGCGTTCCTCGAACGGGATGATGAAGGAGACGAACCCGTACAACAAGATGTTCGAGGACCGGATCATCTTCCTCGGCGTGCAGGTGGACGACGCGTCGGCCAACGACGTGATGGCCCAGCTGCTGACGCTGGAGAGCTCCGACCCCGACCGCGACATCACGATGTACATCAACTCGCCCGGTGGCTCCTTCACCGCCATGACGGCGATCTACGACACGATGCAGTACGTCCGCCCGGACATCTCGACGGTCTGCCTCGGCCAGGCCGCCAGCGCCGCGGCCGTCCTGCTCGCCGGTGGCACCCCGGGCAAGCGCCTGGCGCTGCCGCACTCGCGCGTGCTGATCCACCAGCCGGCCACCGAGGGCGGTTACGGCCAGGGCTCGGACATCGAGATCCAGGCCCGCGAGATCCTCCGCATGCGGTCGCAGATGGAGGAGATGATCTCCCGCCACACCGGCCGTACGACCGAGCAGGTCCGCAAGGACGTCGACCGCGACAAGATCATGACGGCGGACGAGGCCAAGGAGTACGGCATCGTCGACACCGTCCTGGTCAGCCGCAAGAAGACGCTCCAGGCCGTCGGCAGCGGCAGCTGAGAGAAGCGTATCGTCAGGGGCCGGCCGGCCCGAGTTAGACTGGCCGACCCCTGACACGCCCGTTTTGGGGGGTCGGAGAACAGCCCCTTTGCGGGTAACGTCGAGCATGCAGCCTCAGTTACGCGGTTCGGCAGACGATGAGAAGGCAACGGGGCGTTTCGACCTCGGATCCGGGCCGGTGGCAGCCGGCCGACGAGCACAAGGAGTACGTAGGTGGCACGGATCGGCGACGGCGGCGACCTACTGAAGTGCTCCTTCTGTGGGAAGAGCCAGAAGCAGGTCAAGAAGCTCATCGCGGGCCCCGGGGTCTATATCTGCGACGAGTGCATCGACCTCTGCAACGAGATCATCGAGGAAGAGCTGGCCGAGACCGGCGAGGTGAAGTGGGAAGAGCTTCCCAAGCCGATGGAGATCTGCCAGTTCCTCGACCAGTACGTGGTGGGTCAGGAGCAGGCCAAGAAGGCCCTCTCGGTGGCCGTCTACAACCACTACAAGCGGATTCAGGCCGAGTCGAGCGGCGCCCCCGGTGCGGGCAGCGACGTCGAGGTGGCCAAGTCCAACATCATGCTCATCGGCCCCACCGGCTGCGGAAAGACGCACCTGGCCCAGACGCTCGCGCGGATGCTCAACGTCCCGTTCGCGATCGCCGACGCCACGGCGCTGACCGAGGCCGGATATGTCGGTGAGGATGTCGAGAACATCCTGCTCAAGCTGATCCAGGCCGCCGACTACGACGTGAAGCGCGCCGAGCAGGGCATCATCTACATCGACGAGGTCGACAAGATCGCCCGCAAGAGCGAGAACCCGTCGATCACCCGCGACGTCTCCGGTGAGGGCGTCCAGCAGGCCCTCCTCAAGATCCTTGAGGGCACGGTGGCCAACGTGCCGCCGCAGGGTGGCCGCAAGCACCCCCACCAGGAGTTCATCCAGATCGACACGACGAACGTGCTGTTCATCGTGGGCGGCGCCTTCGCCGGCCTGGACCGCATCATCGAGTCCCGCGTCGGTCACGGCGGTGTCGGCTTCGGCGCCAACCTCCGCTCGATCACCGAGCGCAAGACCGACGACATCTTCGGCAAGGTCATGCCCGAGGACATGCTGAAATTCGGCCTGATCCCCGAGTTCATCGGCCGCCTCCCGGTCATCACCACGGTGCGTAACCTCGACCGCGAGGCCCTCATCAAGATCCTGACCGAGCCCCGCAACGCCTACGTGAAGCAGTACCAGCGCCTGTTCGAGCTGGACGGGGTGGAGCTCGAGTTCGACCAGGGCGCCTTGGAGGCCATCGCCGACCAGGCCATGCTGCGCGGCACGGGCGCCCGGGGCCTGCGAGCCATCATGGAAGAGGTCCTGCTCTCCGTGATGTACGAGGTCCCGAGCAACCCCGACGCCGCCCGCGTGGTCATCACCCGCGAGGTCGTCCTCGAAAACGTCAACCCCACGATCGTCCCGCGCGAGTTCGTCGGCCGTCGCCGCCGCGAGCGCGAGGAAAAATCGGCCTGACGTCCGCTTGATGCCGCCGTCTCTCGCTGCGAGAGACGGCGGTTTTTTCTGTACGGGTGCACAACCGACCCAACCGCAAGAAACCCGGCACCGTCCGTAGCGGCCAGGCCGTAGCCACTCACCCTCCGCGCCCGGCCGCCGGGCGGGCCCGGCGGCTCACCCTTCGACCGCCCTCGGCGCGCATCAGCGCCCGGGCCGGCTCACTGCATGGCCGTGCCCACCGGATGGCGGGCGTCCCGGGGGCACACGAAGACGTACAGCGAATAGCCTCGCCCGATCACGACGTCCGTGGGAGTCCGGGGAACGCCGTCGTCCTCGCTGGACGCCACGGTGATCAGCAGCTTCATCGGGCTGCCGCAGACCGCGCAGTCCACCGCGTGCCAGTCACTCAGCGACCAGTCGGCGAACCCGCCGACCTTCCACCCCGGCGCCACCGACAGATCGTCGGCGTAGTCGAGCCCGTGCCGCTCCGCCCACCGCTCGGCCTGGTCCCGCAGCTCCTCCGGCAGAAGCCCGTCGTACTCGTGCTCCCGGACCACCTCGGGCCGCACCACACACGGCGTGACCAGATAATCGTCGTTGACGACGGCCGGCTGGGGCACGCTCCCGAGCATCACCCCGACGTCCGCGGCCCGCCGCCACCGCAGCTCCACCCGCGGGTTGTATCCCGTCGACTCATGATCGAGCGGGCACCACAGCACCTGGAGCAGGTCCGCACCCTCCGGCCAGTCGATTCCCGGCACGTCCCGCCGATGAAGCTGAGCCACCGGCACGAGCGCGATCGGCTGACGCGCCGCCGAATGCGGCTCCGAGTAGTCGTATCCCGGCAGCTCGGCCCGTTCCGCGTCGGTCACCCCGTACGGTCTGCCGGTGGCCGCGGCCCGCGCCTCCGCCGCCGCGTAGATTCGCCGCTGCCGCCACACGGTCTCGACGGTCAGGAGCCGGTCGAGGTAATGGTCTCCGTCGGTGCACCGCGGCCATGCCTCGCCGGCCGGCCACAGCAGAGGCCCGCCGACCGAGCTTTCCGCCACGCCCGGCGCTCCGGGCGCCGGGCGCAGCCGGGTGGCGTCCCGGGCGTACTCCCGCAGCCCTGGAACCGCTTCTTCGATCTCGAGCCGCCGTGTCACGCCGTCCCGTCCTCTCCGCCGCGCAACCGCTCCAGCACCAGCTCGGTCCACCGGATGTTCTGCTGCTCGTACATGATTCCCGCCATGAGCGTGAGGGACGGTCCCACGGCCGGCCCGATGGGGTCGGGCTCGCCGTGCTTCGCGAGCAGCCGTTCGCGCAGTTGCTCGTAGCGCGCCAGCTTCGCCCGCGACCGTGCGAGGCGCGCTTCGGCGGCCACGATGAGCGCGTCGGCGTCTCCCGCGCCGGCCGCTTGCAGCTGGACCAGGAACTCGTCGCGGATCGCCGCGGGCCTCGCCGGCTGCCGGACGAACTCTCGCAGCGCCTGGCGCCCGGCCGCGGTCAGGTTGAAGACCCGTTTGGTGGGCCGGCGCCGCTGCTCGACCACGCGTGCCGCCACCAGCCCGTCGCGTTCCAGCTTCTCGAGGTCGCGATAGAGCTGCTGAGGCGTGGCCGACCAGTAGTCCGCGACCGCCACGTCGAACCGCTTGGCCAGCTCGTAGCCCGAGGCCTCGCCCTGCGACAGAGCCGCGAGAACCGCATGCCGCAATGACATCTGGACAGCCTCCCGTGGCCGGGCTAGCGTCATGCCTACCTATTCAACTTGTTGAGTATAGGGGCCCTCCTCGTGACCGCAGTCCCACCTCCGAACGCCGCCCACCCTCCGGTCCACCCCTTCCGCGCCGCCGTCGAGTCCGGCGACATCGCGGCCGCCATCGCCCTCCTGGACGAGGACGTCGTCTTCAACAGCCCGGTGGTCCACAAGCCGTACCGCGGCCGCCCCGCCGTGGCCGAGATCCTCCGCGCCGTGGTCCAGGTCTTCGAAGACTTCCGCTACGTCCGCGAGATCAGCACCCCCGGCGCCCTCGACCACGCGCTCGTCTTCCGCGCCCACATAGGCGACCGGGAGCTGGAGGGCTGCGACTTCATCCACCAGACCCCCGACGGCCGCATAGCCGAACTGACCGTCATGGTCCGCCCCCTTTCCGCCACCCTCGCCCTGGCCGAGTCCATGAAGTCCCGCCTGTCCCAGCCCTCAGCCTGACCACCGGCCAGGCGTTCGGTGGCCTGTTCACCTTCGGCAAGGGACTCCTGAGCGGGTGTCGGCGTTGTGTGAGGAGCGTGCGGTGGGGAGTGGAGCTGTCTACGACGTGGAGGTCGGTGCTGAGGCCTTGGGGCTGGCCGGGCTCGAGCCGGTCCATTACCGGGAAGGGTTTGGCTTCGCCACCGGGGAGAGGCTGGGCGCCGAGGCCTGGGCCCGGCGGATCTTGGAAGAGGCGTCCTGGTCGGAGCGGGTCAAGATGCTTGTCGTCTGGAGGCTTCTCGGTGTCGACCTGGCGTCGCTGAAGAAGCCGGGGCAGGTGCTCGGCTGGCGGATCCAGCACAGCGACGCCGGCGCTGTGATGCTGGCCGTGCGGGCGAGTGCCGGCGTCACTGCTCGCCTGGTGCTTCGCGTGGAGGCGGGACGGGTCGCCCATGCGATGGTCGTTCGCTACGACACGGGGCTTGGGCGCCTCGTCTGGACACGACTTGCTCCCGCTCATCGGCGCTTCTACGTTGGCCTGCTGGACCGCGCCCGGCGTACTGGTCATGGCACTTCCCCGTCCTGAAGGTTTTCTGGCCCCTCAGTTAGTAGGACGCTTCGACGACGGCGAGTTGCTTACCTCGAAGGGCAAGGGCTTCATGCCGTACGTCTGAAGGTCTTGGGTGTTGGTCGGAAGCGCTCGTAGGCTGCAGGCATGCGCGTTGCGGTGTGTCAGCTCAATGCCCGGGACGATCGGGAGAAGAACCTGGCTACGGCTCGGGAGCTGCTCGAACGGGCGGCGGCGGGTGGGGCTCAGCTGGCTGTGCTGCCGGAGTACGTCGATTATCTGGGACCGGGGGACAGGGCGCCCAAGCCCGAGGGTGTCGATGGGGAGTTCGCCGGCTTCTTCGCGCGGGCGGCCCGGGAGCTCGGGATCTGGGTCCATGCGGGGTCGTTCCATGAGAACGGGCCGGACGCGAGACGTACGTACAACACCTCTTTGGTCTTCTCGCCCTCGGGCGAGCTTACGGCGCGCTATCGCAAGATTCATCTGTACGACGTGGAGATCGCGGGACGGGTCTCCTATCAGGAGTCCCGGTCGGTGGCGCCGGGTGACGAGACCGTGGTCGCGGAGATCGACGGTGTGCGGACGGGGCTGTCCATCTGTTACGACCTGCGGTTCCCGGAGCTTTATCGGCGGCTCGCGGTGGAAGGGCGAGCGCGGGTCCTCGTGGTGCCGGCGGCGTTCATGATGCACACCGGGCGGGACCATTGGGAGGTTCTGCTGCGGGCCCGCGCCATCGAGAACCAGTGCTACGTGGTGGCCGCGGGGC